>NZ_JHXK01000025.1 GCF_000621745.1 Clostridium beijerinckii HUN142
AAAAGGAGTTCTATATGGTAAAATAAAGCCGACAACAACATAGTTGGAGGGATAATAAGTGGAAGAGATGATACCATATAAATGCTTAAAATGTGGGATAACAGAAAATATACCTAGGGAGGTTGTAGAATACTTTGATGAGATGGATCAAAGTAATATAGATGAACCGCCTTGTTTTTCATGCGAAAAATGCGGTGGCACTATGAGACCTAAAGAATACAAAGGGGTATACGGAAAAAAATATAAGCTATAATAAGAAAACCATAGGGAAATTAATCTCTATGGTTTTTAACTTAAAATATAATAAATTTCTCCGAAGGAGCGTGGCGCAGCCACTTTGTTCTATATAAAGTATGTACAAGCTATACAAAAGGGGTGATTAAATGTTGAAGAGTTGTTACAGGTGTGGGAGAGTACACGAGCATAGTTTTAAATGTCAGGCTATGAAAGTGCAAAGGATCAAGCCCAACACCATAGCAAATAAGTTCAGAAATACACAGGCATGGAAGAAGAAAAGGAAGATAGTATTTGATAGGGATAAAGGATTATGTCAGTTATGTATTAGAAACTTGTATGATACATATGGACGTATATATAATAACTCTATTGAAGTACATCACATAGAGCCGATTAATGAAAATTACGATTTAAGGTTGGAAGATTCCAACCTCATTTCTTTATGTACATATCATCATAAAAGAGCAGATCGGGGAGAGATATCAAGGGAAGTATTAAAAGATATAATTAAAAATAGGATTTATAAATAATAGTCTTTAAAATTTACATATTAATTGACACAAGTCAATAGAATTGTCTTAAAACGTATATTTATAGGCGTAAAAAGAATTATGCGTATAATATTTGCGCTTAATACCTGATTTTATACGTTTGGAGTAATATGTATTTACTTTGCATACATATAATGGCAATATAAGTATGTAATTAACTTAGTAATTAATATGTAGTAAAAATGGTAGAAAAGAGGAAAAAATATGAAACTTAAAAAAATTACAACAATCATGGCAATCGCATTAACGATTGCTGCAACAAGCACTACTTTTGGACAAGCAGTATACGCAGCAGAAAATTCAAACATTTCAGCTAGTACAAGTGTCTCGAAAAGTAATAAAATTGATTCCAACACAGTAATTACAGAAGATAATATATATGATGTTCTTGCATATTTAGGTGTAGACTCAAACAAGCTTATAAAAAATGATGTACCAAAAGGAAACAGTAATACAACTGTAGGCGAGGTACAAAAGGTAATTGAAAAATCAAAAAAAATGCCACATACAATTACACTTAAACCTGTAACTCATAAATCAAACAATACTAAAACCACATCAAATAATGTTAAGTTAGCTCTTGATGATGACGACGATACTCCTGTTGATTCTGTATACGTACATCGTAACCATAATCTTGGTGATGGTTATTCTGTGACATATTCATGCTCTGGACAATATAGACATGGACAATGGTGTGGTGCAACTGATGGAGATGCTAGTATAACTTCAATTGCTCCCCTTATGTCATATTCAATAACTGATAAAGACCTTTCTCTAAGTTATGATTCAGATACAATAACAATGGTACATTCTGTTACTATACAGGGTTCTTATGGTGTTGGTAAATTTTCAATCCCAGTAATTAGCGGTCTAGTAGTTACAGGAACAGATAATTTTAAAATAGAGGATTTCGTTTAATATAAATAAAAATTTAAATATAAAAATCACACACATATAAGGGGGGAAACTCCCTTATTTTTATATAATAAAAGTAATATATACAATTATTTTTTAAATTTGTAAAGTTAAACAAGACCACTTATAATAAAATACATGAACACTTTTCGTTTATTTTTATTAGTAATTTATTTAGGAGGGAGGAGTAAGTATGAACGAAAAAAGACCTTATATGGTAACATTCATTGGAGATGGGTACATTATTAGTGCTTTTTTGCTAACATTATCACTTTTTACAGACTATGTTGAACCATTACCTAATTATTTAAGGGTTCCTTTATCAGATATGATATTAAATGCATTAATTATTATAATTCTTTTAATAGCATGTTATGGATACTTAAAGCTAAAAAGATGGGGTTATTGGTTAATAGTAAGTGTTGAATTATATTATTTATTAGGATGGATTATTTCTTATAAACAAGTACCTATAATCACTATTATAGGCTTAATATTCATTTTACCAACAATAAAGTATTTTGGTGAAAAAACGGTTAAGTCACATTGTTCTAAATAAATTTGTGATATGTTTATATCCCCCCTATTTTGGGGGATTTTTTATTAAGGAGGCTGACACCACTAGCCCTCATTTAAACGCAAATTTTTCCCTAAATGAAATTTTAAGATAAGGATATCATTTTGACATAAAGTAAATTAACTAAATTATATATATACTAATGCTTTAGAATGGGGGATGATATTGATGAAATTAAAACCAGTAACGATGATAATAAACAAACTTATATTTATTGCTGGCATAATTGGGGTTATAACTATACTTTTTAATGTGAGATTATCTGCAAAAATGGAAACAATACTTTTAATATTTTTAATTATTGGTAGTATGTCCGAGTTTATAGAGACTCGAAAATTTAAAAAGTTAATTTATCCGTTAATTATAATTTACTTTCTAATATAAAAACCTATTATAAATAATTTTATTTATAATAGGTTTTTATATATTGGAGTAGATGTACTAAGTATTATTAGTGCTTTGATGATTTTATGTGATGAAGTTATAAATACTATCAAAGAAAAAAATACTAAGCTAAATAATAAATGATAAATTTCAAACGAATTTTCAAGAAAGGAGGGCGGATCATTTGGCAAGATCAAGCAAAAGCGTTGTGGTTAAGAGTAAGAATCTTATAAAAGTAATTTCTAAAATTTCATTTTACAGATTTTTTGCATATAGTTGAGGGCTGTGTGGTGTAGCAATTTATTAAGGGTTTTAACATGAAATAGGGGGGCTTAAAATAATGACAGTACATTAAGTACACTAATAGTACAGAAAGAATTTTGTGTACTATTGCTTTGAAGTAGCTCTATATCTAGGTTTATCTATTATAGTACATTAAGTACACTAAAAATGAATATTTAAAAAAATAAGAAATAATATATTTATAAATAAAAAAGAAAATTTTATGCTGAAATAAGTTTTACACCGTTTTTTACACCGTATAGAAAGGGAAAAGATAAAAGGAAAAGTACTCAAATAAAAAGGAAATGACAGTATAAAAGGCTTTAACAACAATATAAAAACATACGGGTGTAATTCTCTTATTTCCAGAAGTCGTGAGTTTAAATCTCATAAAGTGATATTTGTAATAAGAGTCGTAATTAACTTACACTAGTACTTTATTGGTAGAATATGCTACAATAAGGAAATAGATGTAGAAGAAATGCTCAAAGTAAATTATTATTTAGATATTAATATATATTATTTTATTGAGGCAGGTGAAATAAATGGAGATGAATCCAGGTCATATAGTAAAGTTTATAAGACAAAAAGAGTACACATATCAAAGGAAAGTTGGACGAGGTGGCACTGGGAAAGCTATTCTAGTAAAAGATGAAATTACAGGAATGAATTTTGTATGTAAAAAATATTCTCCCTATAATGCTGACAGGCAAAATGAGTATTTTCCTAGATTTATAGATGAGATAAAAATAATGTATTTATTATCGCACAAAAATATTGTGAGGATATATAATTATTTTTTATATCCCGAACATACTACTGGATATATTCTTATGGAAAATATTGAAGGAGAAGCCATCAATAACTATCTACTTTTTCAAAGTAATGAAGTTTTTGAAAGTATATTTATTCAGTTAATCGAAGGGTTTGAATATCTAGAACAGAATAAAGTATTGCATAGAGATATTAGAAATGAAAATATACTTATAACCAATGATGGAGTTGTTAAAATAATAGATTTTGGATTTGGAAAAAAGATTGAAATTGAATCTGAGAAAGAAGCAAGTATATTACTTAATTGGCCAGTGAGCGATTTTCCAGAAGAAATACATGACAGAAAGTATAATCATCAAACCGAAATATATTTTCTTGGAAAGTTATTTAACAAGTTGTTAGAGGATTATGATGTCTCTGGTTTTAAATATCAACATATAATTGACAAAATGATACTATCTAATCCAAAGAAACGAATTGAATCATTTTATGAAATTATGCAATGTCTTTCTGAAGATACATTTGTAGAAATAGATTTTACTGATTATGAAAAAGCTATTTATATAACTTTTGTAGAACAACTAATTTCTCATATAAAACTTATAAAGAATGAACTTAGTACTGTAAATGAACCTAAAGAAATAATTAATTCGTTGGAATCGGTAATTAAAAATTCTTTACTGGAACAAGTACTTCAAAATAATAATGATTTAATATCCTGTTTCATTGATTGTGGTTATACATATAGTACTAAAAAAGATATTAAGATTGAAACAATTAGAGATTTTTATGCATTTTTTAAAAAGTTAAGCAATACTAGACAAAACATATTAATTAGTAATATAGCAACGAGATTGAAGACAATAAAAACAGAATATGAAGAAGATGATGATATGCCATTTTAAATGAATAAAGTTTTCTGCTTTTATGTTCTATAATAATAAATGTTATGATAATTTAAATTAAAAGATACTTTTAAAAGACCAAGATGCTTATTTAATTCTTGGTCTTTTAAAGTTATGATAAACAAGAGGAAAGATTGTTTATTTTAAAATATAATAAATAGTTTCCCTTATCTTTCCCTTATGACTACAAAATATATATAAATATGATAAGTTACAAACAAATATAAAAGTACTTTTAACATTAGTATTTTAAAAGCACGGAAGGTATTCTGAGATACACATAGATATTAAAAAATACGGGCATATCATAATACAGAACTCGGCTATCACAAACAGTAAAATTCAACAACTATGCTGATAATAATATTAATGAATTTGATATTATTATCAGTTTTTTTGTGTTGGCAAATAAATTCATAAAATTAATCTAGGTTAATAATTCTTAAGGAATGTAGTAAAAATGATGTGTTGATGCAAAAATTGAAAATAAAATCTCGTTGTTGCAAAACAATAAAAAGGTTGTACTATAAAGCATCTTAATTTAATAGTACAGCAATTCAAAAAAATAAGTGGTGCAATTGATTTGAAAAGAATATGTAGCTATGTTGATATTTACTGATATTTTAATTTTATTTATATATCAGTAAATGCGCAAAGATACATAATTTTATAATTATTTTGTTACTTAATGAGTAAAATATGTTGCGTATTAAGTAAAAAATAAGTATAATATATTTGATTTGTAGATGTTTTACAAATATAAAATCACTGATGATTGGATAAGCATACAGGGGGTATAAGAAGTTTATATAGTGGATCTATTGTTGTAGTATGAATAAATGATTTATTTAATTTATATTTGCTTTGAATTATAATAATGTAACGATTTAAATTTAATAAAAATTGAAGTGTTGATGGTGCTTTTGGTAGTTTTTATCATGAGTTTTAGAATATATTACTCAAATATATGAGAAAATATATATGCGTAGGATAAATTAAATAATTAATAATGTACCATAAAAGACAACCGTATTAATAAACATTTAAATATTTCATATTACAAGATTATTCTCTGTGCTGAGTTCAAAAATTTATATCCAGTGAATATGTAGAATTTATTTTGAGCAATAGGATATTATTGAGAATATTTAAAAGGGATGTGATTAATATGGCAGTAAAAACTAACTGTAATAAAAATGGTACTAACTATTTTAGAGTAAGTGCTGTTTTAGGAACAGATAGCAAGGGAAAAAGAATACTTAAAGAGTTTTATGGCAAAAGCAAATCTGAGGCTGAGGAGAAGAAGAGAGAGTATCTGGAAGGTATAAAAAATGGATTAAATATAGATACGAAGCGAGTTCTTCTAGGAGAGTTAATACACACTTGGCTATTTGAGACTATTAGGGTTTCAGATAGAATAAAGCCTACTACGTTTGAAAAGTATGAGGGGTTATACAGGAATTATGTAAAAGACAGTCCTTTATATTCAATTAAATTATCAGAATTAAAAGCACTTCAAGTTCAAAGATATTATAACGGTTTATCAGACCTTGGAAAAAGCAGAAACCTTATTGAAAACATAAATAAACTCTTGAAACAATTTTTTAATTATGCAGTAGATGAGGGGTATTTAAGCAAGAATCCGTGCCTTGGTAAAAAGATAGTTATTCCAGGAGAAAAAAAGCCAAGAAAAGAAGTTCAGCATTTTAGTGATGAAGAAATAGAGATTTTATTATCCAACTTAAAGGATAATAGGTATAGGGAGTTAATACTATTATCACTTGGAACAGGATTAAGACGTGGAGAGCTTCTGGCATTAACTTGGGAAGATATTGATTTGAAGAATAAAATCGTAAAGGTTAATAAATCTTTAGCTAAGGTGTATATAATAGCAGGTGATGGTTCAAAGGAAAGAAAGCAAATAATTCAAGTACCAAAAACTCGAGGGTCAATAAGAGAAGTATCTTTTCCAGATAATCTAACATCAATATTTAAGGATATAAAGATGAAACAAAGAAGAGATAGATTAAAATGTGGAGAATCATATGAGGTATCTGATTATGTCTTTACAACCTCTTCTGGAAGCTTAATAGATGTAACAAATCTATCTCATGCATGGGAACATTTATTAAAGAAATGTAAATTACCACATAAAAAGTTTCATGCATTAAGACATACTTTTGCAACAAAGTTATTTGAAAACGAAGTAGCTCTAAAAACTGTTTCAGAACTTCTGGGGCATAGCTCTATAGATATGACTGCAAATACTTATACTCATGTTATTCCAAAACAAAAAAGTGATGCAGTTGAAAAATTAAATTATATATTTAATTTATAAAATATTTGCAGGTAATTTAAAAAAATAATAGTAAAACATAATAAAAAACTTAGTCGGGAAAATAGAAAAAACACCAACAATTTAGAACTCTAAATGCTGATGTTTTCTATAATGGTGACCCATAGGAGAATCGAACTCCTGATTTCACCGTGAGAGGGTGGCGTCTTAACCGCTTGACCAATGGGCCTCACAACAAATATTATTCTACACCCATTTATTTATTATGTCAACAACTTTTTTTCAATATATCCGTAAAAGAGGAAAGACTTAGAGAAGAGTGCTTAAAAATGTAAAAATAATTTGTTGCATTTTATACAAATCATAATTTTCTAAATATTTAAAAAACATACTTGTTTTTCGGTGAAAATCTGTTAAACTATTATATAGTTAGTAATTTAAATAGAGGTGTATATTTAAAATATACTCATCGCTCCTCTTGTATGATTTATTGATCATACGAAATTACGACTCCTTTTTAATATTTTGTGGGATATCCATTGAGATTTTATTGTTTATAAACAGTTTAATTTTGATGGGTATTATTTTTTATGATAAATGACTATATTTTATAATAAATTTACATTTAAAGTTCCAGTAAACCCAATGCTTAATTAAGACTAGACTGCAGAAAATTAATTGCAATATATGTTAACTAATAAGTTTAAAAGTAAGAAGAGGATTGTCAAAATAAAATTTGATAATCCTCTTTTTTAATTCATACTACTTGTTTAAGTTGCATTCCTTGAAACTATTATTTTGAAAGCCAATCCAATACAGCAGGATTTGCGCATGCTGAAGTTTCAGCGTCAATCTTAGTTACAAAGATAATATCTCCTCCATTAGCAACAGCGCTTACTTCATCAAATATTTCTTGTGCAGATAATGTATCTGTTTTTACAAAGAATCCTTCAGGCATAAATTGAGCCCATGAACCTAAAGATTTTATTTTTCCAGATATATTAGCGCCGCTGTTTGCGTGTTCATGAGAATGATCTTCTCCGCATCCACAGCCATCACCATGTTCATGAGAATGATCTTCTCCACATCCACAGTCATCACCATGTTCGTGATGATGGCCATGAGTATCACTTAAAAAATATGTAATCATATATGCTGACATTATTATATCAATCCCTTCTAGCTTTTCTATTTATATTAGGTTAACACGTTACATTTAAATTATACAGTAATATTGATAGTTGTAAATTATTTCTTTGAAAATGTTAAATGTGGTGAGTATTTCAGTAAGTGGAATAGTTAACTTTTATTTAAATATAATTATTAGTGGGGTGCTTGCAAAAAACAGATATTAATTCTATTTTTATGGCAATTAGAGAAGTGAAAATTTGATGTCAATTTTATTAATATAGAAACAAAACTTAACATAACGCATATAACATAATAAAGCAGAATATTATATCATATTTAAAATTATTTTAAGTTAGAGAAATCTTGTAGTTAAAGGAGGGACAAGTATATGGATTTTGCACAGTATATAACACAAAATGCTCTGATTTTGATTCCTGCTCTATATATTGTTGGCATGGTAATAAAAAATACAGAGAAAATTAACGATAAATATATTCCTATGATATTATTATTTCTAGGAATATTAGGGGCCGTGGGAATCATGGGCCCTAGTGTAGAATCAGTAATTCAAGGCATACTGGTAACTGGTGCTACAGTATATACTAATCAACTAATAAAACAAAGCTGCAAGAAAGAATGAAAATTTTAATTTACTATTAAAGATTTAATTACTACAATTTTGTGGCTGCCATATTATATTAAAATTATTTTGAGGTTTACTGCTGACAAGTAAATACTGTCAACAATAAACCTCATTTTAGTTGAATAAAATACAATAGTCCTATATAATTTAAAATACAATAAGAAATGATTTTTAGGTTCATATAAGGTTAAGTGTATATGATTAAAAGGGAAAGTGGTTAAAATCCACTACAGCCCCCGCTACTGTGATGGAAGACTAATCTCTAATGTATATATAAAAGTGCTAATTAATTCAAAGTGCGTGCTTTTAAATTATATACTGAAAAATCCACTGAGAAACTTTCTTGGGAAGGAAGAGAATTAGGATGAGGCCAAAGTCAGGAGACCTGCCTAGGAGTTTATAAAAATGCTATTCTTCGGAGGGAAGAAAACTTGCAAATAGCGGGATGTAGTGCAGTAAATCCTACATTCTTAATTTGTTATGTATTTCCTCCTTATCTAGCGATAAAGAGGATTTTTATATATTCCAAATTATAAATCTTATGAAATATTTATAAATTTATTAAATTGAGGTCTTTTTTAAGACAATTTTAGGAGGCAAATACATGAGGAAAGCTATTTTAGTAGTTAGTTTCGGAACAAGCCATTTAGAGGCGCTTAAGAATTCAATTGAAAAGATTGAAAATAAAATCAAAGAGGAATTCAAAGATTATGAAGTTTTTAGAGCTTTTACAGCTCATTTTATAATAAAGAAATTAAAGGCAAAGGATAATTTGGATATATTAACACCAGAAGAAGCCTTAGAAGATTTGAAATCTAGAGGATTTGAAGAAGTTATAGTGCAGCCGCTTCATCTAATTCCAGGAGAAGAATTTGATTACATCAAAGGCGTCGTAGAGCAAAGAAAAAATGATTTTAAAGATCTTAAGCTTGGAAGACCGATATTCTTTTATCAAGGAATGAATGGATTGCCAGAAGATTATTCTTTATTTATTGAGAGTATTAAAGATGTTTTTAAAGATGAGGAAAGCATAATATTGTTTGGCCACGGTACAGAACATCCATCTAATGCAGTCTATGGAATGCTGCAAACTGTTTTAGTAGATGAAGATTATGAGAATGTTTTTGTGGCAACTGTAGAAGGATATCCAACAGTTGAAAATGTAATAAAGAAGTTAAAGAAAAAAGGAATAAATAAGACAAAACTTGTTCCTCTATTACTTGTGGCAGGTGATCATGTAAAGAATGATATGGCATCAGATGAAGATGATTCTTTAAAGACTAGGCTTCAAAAAGAAGGAATTGAAGTTAAGTTACATATGCACGGTCTTGGAGAGCTTGATAAATTTGATGGACTTTATATAAATAGAATTTATGACTCAATTGAGAATAAATATATAAACGCTGGAAGGACTAAAAAACTTAGATAATCTAATTTTTACAGTCGCAAAATTCTTTGCATGTTAGTTAGGCAGAGTTTAAAAGTTTTGCGAATACAGAAAGGAAAATAATATGAGGTCTATAATTATATCTTCGAATTGCAGCGGAGGCGGAAAAACTACTTTTACTCTTGGTCTTATGAAAGTACTTAAAAGTAGAAATTTTCATGTACAAGGTTATAAGGTAGGGCCGGATTATATAGATACAGCATTTCATAAAGCAGTCACAGGAATAGCTTCAAGAAATCTTGATACTTTCTTAATGGGTGAAGAAGGTGTGAAAAAAAGTTTTCAAAAAGGTTCTGGAAATATTGGTATAATAGAAGGTGTTATGGGATTATATGACGGAATTGGAGCAAGTGAAAAAGCTTCCACTTATCATGTTTCAAAACTTTTAGGAAATATGCCGATAGTGCTAGTGTTGTCTCCTAAGGGGCAAAGTGCAAGCATATGCGCTGAAATTAGTGGTTTTAAAAATTATAAGGATGCTAATATTGTTGGGGTCGTATTAAATTCTGTAAGTGAAAAATATTATAATTTATTAAAGTACGCAATAGAAAAGAATTGCAATATAAAAGTTTTTGGATATATTCCTAAAACGCCAGAAATAGCATTAAGCACCAGGCATTTAGGGCTTGTTCAGAGTATGGAAATTCTTGATCTTGAAGAAAAATTAAATATATGTGAAAATTTAATGGAAAAGTATGTAGATATAGATGGAATTATAAATGCAACTCAAGAGTATAAAATAAGTATAGATGGTGATCTTAATAATTCTTTTAAAGCAGATGATAAACAAAAAAGTTTTGAAAGTTTAAAAGAAGAATCTAAAAATAGAAATTTTAAAATAGGAGTGGCTTTAGATAAGGCGTTCAGTTTCTATTATAAAGATAATTTGGAAGCTTTAGAAAACTTGGGTGAGGTAGTTTATTTTAGTCCAATCAATGATAAAGAATTGCCACAAAACTTAGATTTTTTATATATAGGTGGAGGATATCCAGAAGTATTTAAAAAGCAATTGGAAAACAATTATTTTATGCGAAAAAGCATTAAAGAAGCCTTAGATAGCGGCTTGAGATGTTATGCAGAATGCGGTGGACTCATGTATCTTACAGAATCAATAGATGGATCAGAAATGGTTGGTTTTTTCCATGGCAATAGCACAATGACTAATAAGCTTCAGAATTTTGGTTACTGTAAGGTTAAGATAGATAACAAATGCTTTGATAATAGGAATTTAGAAGATAATGAATTTGAAGTTAATGCCCATGAATTTCATAAGTCAAAGGTAGAGTTAGATGAGGACAACGTATATGATGTAGAAAAAACTTTATATAATGGGGAAGTATTAAAGTGGCAATGCGGATACTTTAAAAATAATACATTAGGAGGATATGCCCATATAAACTTTCTTGGAAATGAAGAATTGTTAAAAGCGTTGGTTAACTTTCTATAGAAGATGTAATATAAATAAGAAAATATGGTAGATTTGTGGGGGGAGCGTAATGAAAAAACATAGTATACTTCTCAGTATAAGCATTATAATTATTATTGTTTTAGCTTTTGGTGGTTGTATTTATATGAATATAAATGGCTTGCCTTGGAAGATCAAGGAAACAGAAGTGTTTACACAGACGTATTTAAGCAAAAAGTACCCAGATTTAAAATGTAAAATTAATAGAGCTTACTATAATTCAAAATCTGGGAAGTATTTATGTAATGTTAGTACTGAAGAAGATACCCCAGTAACATTTCGAGTGACAATGCTTAATAAAGACAGTGGTGAAGATAATTATCTTGAAAGCAAGGTTAATCTTGAGGCGAAAAATATGGTTACAAGCTTAATTGAAGAAAATGAACCTAGCATAAAGATAAAACAAATTTCAGTATTAGAAGATGCTGGAGCCAATGCAGATAGTAAGAGTTATGATAAGTACACAAGTTTTATACCAGGAGATTCATATCCTCTAAAAATAGATATAAGATGGGAAAGCGATGAAGTTTCTTTAGAAGCTTTTGTAGATAAAGTATTGAGAATTAGAGAAAATTTAAAAAATAGAGATATAGCAGTATGCGGTCTTGATGTTATTGATGATACAAATAACTATGGTATTGATTTATCAGGAAGAGAAGTGAATGGGAAAAAAGAAGGCAACTATAATTTTACAAAGGATCAGATTATAGACGATAAAATAGCTTATGAAATGGAAAAGTAAATTATTAATGGATTTATTAAACTTGGAAAGAGGTGAGTTTGGTGAGGTGTTTGTTAAACCCCTCGCTAAAAATATATGGAATATTTAAAAAATCCTATGGGAATTGAAGAAAAAAGTTTTGAGATTATTGGTAACGAAATGGGATCACATTCATTTAGTGAAGAAGAACTGCTTATAGTTAAAAGAACTATTCACACTACTGCAGACTTTGAATATAAAGATTTGGTAGAAATAAGTGAAACAGCAATTGAAACTGCAAAAGGTATTTTTAAACAAGGTGCAAAGATCTATACGGATACTAATATGGCCTTAAACGGGATTAATAAAATGGCGCTAGCTAAAACTAATAGTGAAGTCATCTGCTATGTGAATGAAGAAATAGTTCATAAAGAAGCAAAGGAAAAAAATATTACTAGAAGCATGGCAGCGGTTGAAAAAGCTTGCATGGATAATGTGGATATATTCGTTTTTGGTAATGCACCAACAGCACTTTTTAGGCTTAAAGAGTTAATAAAAGAAGGAAAGGCAAAACCAAAGCTTATAATAGCGGCGCCAGTAGGGTTTGTTGGAGCTGCAGAAAGTAAGGAAAATATGGATGAGCTTAATATACCTTACATAAGAATTAGAGGAAGAAAAGGTGGAAGCACTGTTGCAGCAGCAATAGTGAATGCGCTTATGTACATGGTGGTTTCAAGATAATTTAATTTGTTAGATTAAAGATAGTTAAAAAGTTAATGATGTCAGGAGGTGATTTTTATGTTTGAAATGTACGTTGATGTAGATGGAAAAAGGTTAAGGTGTGGATATACGACAGGTTCTTGTAGTGCTGGGGCAGCAAAAGCAGCAACAATTATCTTATTTAATAAAGAGAAAAATCTTAATGAAATAGAGATTGCAACTCCTAAAGGAATTGATGTAACGATGCCTATAGAATCAATAGAAAAATTTGATGATTATGTTGAGTGTACTATTTTAAAAGATGGCGGAGATGATCCTGATAACACTCATGGAATAGAAATAAAGGCTAGGGTTAAAAAGATCAAGCCAATAGATAATAAAATATTTCAAGATGAAGACTTGCAAAAGTTTGATAGTGTTTTAGTTGAAGATAGCAGAGCAGAAAAAGAAGATGAGTTAGAAAGAGTAGTGCTTAAAGGCGGAACAGGAGTTGGAATTGTCACTAAGGATGGGCTTTTTATTCCTAAAGGACAAGCGGCTATTAACCCTGTTCCTAGAAAGATGATAAAAGAAGAAGTATTAAAAGTGTTACCGCCTGGAGAAAGAGTTGAAGTTATAATTTCAGTGCCTCAAGGAGAAAAAGTAGCAAAAAAGACTTTTAATCCTAGGCTTGGGATTGAAGGTGGGATTTCTATTCTTGGGACAACTGGAATTGTATATCCTATGTCAGAAGATGCACTTAAAGCTTCCATAAAGATAGAAATTACCCAAAAAGCAATAAATAATGAAAGATTAGTTTTAACTTTCGGAAATTTAGGCGATAATTATTGTAAGGAACTTGGGTTTAAACAGGAAGAAGTGGTAACATGTTCAAATTTTATAGGATTTGCATTAGAGACTTGTGTTTCATGTAAAGTTAAGTCTATTATAATAGTTGGACATATAGGAAAGATGAGTAAAATAGCTTATGGATGTTTCAATACTCATAGTAAGGTCAATGGAGTGAGGCTTGAAGTTATTGCATTAGAACTTGCGCTTCTTGGATATGATATGTCACTTGTAAAAAGAGTGCTTGAGGAAAAGACATGTGAAGGTGCAGTTAAAATGCTTGGAGATGGATATGACAAACTCTATGAAAATATTGGAAATAAAGTAGTTCAAAAAATTAAAGAGCATGTTTATGGAGAGCTAGAAGTTGACGCTGTAATGTATTATGGGGCATCAAATCCGATTTTATTATGGAAGTCCATTAAGGATAATTAGTAATAAAATTCAATATAAATTTTAGGATAATTCATTAGATTATGGATTGTGTAAAATATTTTAGGGATTAATATTAAAAAATTAATTAAGCTTTCATAGGGGGACACAAAAATGATTTATATTGTAGGGCTTGGTCCAGGACACAAGGATTACATTATGCCTAAGGCCTTGGAAATATTAAAAAAATCTAATATAATAATAGGCTTTAAAAGAGCATTGGATTCCTTAGAGTTTGTAGATAATAAAAAATTATATATAAATAAGCTAAGTGATATTAACGAATATATATGTGATGAGAAAAATAGAAGTATGATTATTTCAATTGTTGCATCTGGTGATCCAACTTTTTATGGGATAACAAATTATATAAAAAGTAAAGCAACTTTAGAATTTCAAGTAATACCAGGAATAAGTTCTTTTCAATATCTGACATGTAAATTAAATATGTCATGGAATAATGCGTACATAGGAAGTTTACATGGAAGGAAAGAAGACTTTTTGAATGTGGTTAATAATCATGACTTAAGTATTTGGCTTACAGATAAAGAGAATAATCCTGCTATGTTATGTGGAATTTTACATGAAGAAAAAGTTAGGTGCAAAGTTGTGATAGGGGAAAATTTATCCTATGAAGATGAAGTTATAACTAATGGAAAGCCAGAGGAATTTATGAATAAAGCATATGATTCATTAAGTGTTTTTATAGTAGATAAAGCCAATCAAAAGAATATATAGTAATTTTTGTGTACTGTTAAAGTTTGATTAATACCTGAAATAGAGGAGGAAATTTTCATGGTTTTTATAAAAGATGAAGAATTTATCAGAGGAAACTGCCCAATGACAAAAGAAGACATAAGAATACTTTCAATTGCAAAAATGAATTTAGAAGATAAGTCTTTAGTTTTAGATGTGGGAAGTGGTACAGGAAGTATTACAGTTCAAGCTGCTAAAATTGCAAAAGAAGGTAAGGTACTTGCAATAGAAAAAAATTATGAAGCATATGAAATCACAGAAACTAATGTGCAAAAGTTTGAATGTGATAATGTAAAGATTTTAAATAAAGAAGCAAGTAGAGTGTTGGATACTTTGATTTTTCAAGGTTTAAAATTTGATTCTATATTCATTGGAGGAAGCAGTGGGCATTTAGAAGAAATATTGCTTAAGGTAAATGCGATTGTAGTAAAAAAAGGAACAATAGTTATGAATTTTATTACCTTAGACAATGCATACAGAGCAATTGAGGTTATGAAGAAACTAGATTATAAAATAGAAATTTCACTAGTTAATATAAGTAAAAACCGTGAAGATACTTTAATGATGATAGCTAATAATCCAATATATATAATTCAATGTATAAGAAATTAATTAGAAATTAATTAGAAATAATTGAATATAAGTTTTAAAGATAAAATAATACATAATTGTTATAATGAAAATATGTAAATAAAGATAATATGATATTGGTAACTAGAATTAAAATAATAAGAAGATATACATATATGTAGTTACTTAGGAAGAGAGGAATTATAAAATGGCAACATTATACGGAATAGGGGTAGGACCTGGAGATACTGAGCTTTTAACTGTAAAGGCAGTAAGAACAATAGAGAGGTGTCAAGTTGTAGTTGCACCATCTGCTACTGAAGGAGGAGAAAGCATTGCACTTGAGACAGCTAAGGAATATATAAAACCAGGTACTGAAGTCATTGTGAAGCATTTTCCGATGGGAAAGAAAGACAGAGTAATAAAAGCATTGGAAGCTTATGAATTTATAGAAGCAAGGCTTAAGGAAGGAAAGGATGTTGCGTTTTTAACCATTGGAGATCCGTATATTTACAGTACATACAGTCATATGTTAAAGCACGTTAGAGATTGTGGATTTGATGTTCAAACAATTCCTGGAATAACATCTTTTTGTGCGGCTGCGAGCTTAGTTAATAGAACTTTAGTTGTAGGTGACGAGAAGCTAGTGGTTATGCCGGTTACTAAAGTCAAAGAAATAACAGATGAGAAGTTTATTGTAATAATGAAAGTATACAAGCACGAAGAGGAAGTTATAGATATATTAGAGGAAAAAGGCTTTGATTATGTTTACGCAAGTAGAGTTGGCAGAGAAGGGGAAACAGTTTTAACTGAGAGAGAAGAAATATTAAAACTTAGAGATTATATGTCTTTAATAATAGCAAGCAGGGAATAAATATAATAAAAAGTTAATTAACTTAATATTAAAAAAGGAGTGTTTTAAGTATGGTTTATTTTATAGGAGCAGGTCCTGGAGCAGCGGATTTAATAACTGTTAGAGGTCGTGATTTATTAGAGAGAGCAGATGTTGTAATATATGCAGGTTCTTTAGTTTCAAAAGAGCACTTAGAATATTGCAGACCAGATGTTCAAATTTATAATTCTGCTAATATGACTTTAGAGGATGTAATGGAAATAATGACGATGGAAGAACAAATGGGCAAGTTGGTTGTAAGGTTGCATACAGGTGATCCATCAATTTATGGAGCTATAAGAGAACAAATGGTTGAACTTGACAGGGTTAGTGTACCTTATGAAGTTGTTCCTGGTGTAAGTTCATTTACAGGCGCAGCAGCAGCTATAAATAGAGAATTTACATTACCAGGGGTATCACAAACTGTCATTTTAACAAGGATTGAGGGAAGAACTCCTGTTCCAGCAAATGAGGATCTTGAAACATTGGCATCTATTGGAGCATCAATGGCTATATTTTTATCTATTTCAATGATAGACAAAGTTGTTGAAAAACTTAGAAAAGGGTATAAAAAGAATGTTCCAATAGCTGTAGTCGAAAGAGCTACATGGCCTGATCAAAGAGTAATCATGGGAACTCTTGATGATATAGCAGAAAAAGTTAAGGAAAATAATATTACTAAATGTGCTCAAATATTAGTTGGAGATTTTATTGATAGCGATTTTGAAAAAAGCTTGTTATATGATAAGAGCTTTTCGCATATGTTCAGAGACGCTGAGGATACAAGTAATGAATCCAAATAATAAAGGTATATCTACAAAGTCTTCAAATGAGGAGATAAATTCATTTAGCAAAAATATAAGTATAATTTGTCCGTCTCCTAAAGGGAAAGAAATAGCTTTGAAGCTTCAAGAAAGCTTGAATGTAAGAATATATATAAAAGAAAATAATCCATCACACGATCATATTAATAGCGGAAAGTCAGAAATAAGCACTTTCATATATGGTGAAGACTTCAGTTTAAATACTATTACAAAAGAAGCTATGAATAATTCAGAAGGTATTATATTTATATCTTCAACAGGAATTGCAGTAAGAGCAATAGCTCCATTTCTTAAAGGTAAGGATAAAGATCCGGGAGTTGTAGTAGTTGATCTATCGTCTAAATATGCAATAAATATATTAAGCGGACATTTAGGTGGAGGCAATGAGCTTACTTTTAAAGTATCGGAAATTTTACATTCTATGCCGATTATAACTACAGCAAGTGATAATTTAGGATTGATTGCCCCAGATATTTTTGCTAAAGAAAATAATCTAATTATTGAAGATTTAAAAAAGGCCAAATATATTGCAGCGCTTTTAATTGATAAAAAAGTAATTGGAATTAAAGATGATTATAATACAATTGAAATTAGCAATGGATACGAAAAAATACAGTGCTTAAGAGAGGACTGTATTTGGATAACTCATTGCTTAAAAAACGGCAATAATGAAGAGGATGAAAAAATTGATTATTCTAGGATACTTAGACTTATAAAAAAAGATATAGTTTTAGGTATTGGTTGTAGAAAAGATACAACTTATGAAAAATTATATGACTTTGTAAATACAAATTTAATAAAATATAATTTAGATATAAGAGCGGTGTCAGGCATTGTTTCTGTAGATATTAAAGCTAATGAAGAAGGTATTATCAAATTAGCGGAAAAAATTAATTGTCCATTCAAAACTTTTAGTAAAGAAGAAATAAAAATCGTTCAAGATAAATATGATAAAAGTGAATTTGTATTTAAGACACTCGGAGTAACTGGAGTTTGTGAGCCTTGTGTTGATCTTGCCGGTGCAGAGGTTATTATAAGTAAAATAAAGCATGAAGGTATGACTCTGGCTATAGGAGTACTTAAAAACAGATTGGAATAAATTCTAAAATCCAGCCCTAAGGTTTATATATTGGAAAAGTATGCTATAATATAGCTGATAAAGCATTTATTTTAAAAAGTAGGGGAGAGAAAATATGACGATTTTGGACATGCTAAATAAAATGAATGAGAATAATAAATTAATGGCTAAATCATTAGAAATTATTAAAGATAACTATACAAGTTTAGTAAATGATAACTATGAATTGACTCTTGATGAAAATAGGGAATTAACTGTAAAGATTCCTAGCCTTGAAAGAAGAAATGAATATGTATATAAAAGCGTGGCTGAGTATTCTTATCCCTTAATTATGTGCATGAGAATCATAGAAAGTAGTAATGTTGAAAGATATAACTATATGTTGTCTAAATTCATGGATTTATATAGAGATAAATTGGATTTATTATTTAAGGATGTACATATCGTTGATACATTAAAGGCGAAAATAGTAAAAACCAAAGATAGGATAGATTATGTAACATATTATTCTATTGCTACAGGTGCTATTGGTGCAGTATTATTGATTATATTTAACTTTACTAATAATGTAAAGAATGTGATTACAATAGGAATTATAGTTTTTTTTATTCTTGCACTAGTTATGCAGATTACAAAAGAAAGCCAAGTGAAAAAAATAGTTGATGCATATATAAGTTTAATAAAAACAGAATGGTATCAAAAAGAATTAACTAAACAATATACATATCTTTGCAATTTTATAGAATAATATAAATTCATTTTCATTAACTAAATGTTGTATACTAAAAAACTTACTAAAAATTTATTTAGTAAGTTTTTTGCTTTAAGTTTTGATCCTAATTTATATTAATGATTCTAAGAAGAAAAAATATTACTCAGCATGATTAAACATTTTTTCTTAGAGATGATGATTCAACAAATACGAATTTATCTGGTCTATGACGAGATTCGGTATATTCAAAAAGTTTACCGGAATCAGTATAAGCATATGTTTTTACGACAGCAACACAATCATATGTACCTAAATCTAAAAATCTTTTATCTAATTCTGTTGCATGTTCAACAACAATAATTTTTTTTGAAGCAAGAATCTTTGTATTTAAATCTTTTTCAATATATTCATACACGGAATTTTGAGCAATTTCTATAGTTAAATCTTTTGCTACATCTGCACTAAAATAATTTACATCAAGGATAATAGGTTCATTATCATAAAATCTTATTCTATGAAGATGATATACTTCTGTATCTAATTTTAAAGCTGTTATTCTTGATAAGGATTCATCTATAGTTATTTTTGAGAAATGCACAACACTAGTAGTGAATTTCTTTCTTGTATGTAATTCCTGTAATCCAAGTAGATTTCCAATAGGAAGTTCTATTGATTCTCTGCTTTCTAATATGATTACGCCCTTACCTTTAACGCTTTTAACATATCCGTCTTTGCTCAATTCATTAATTGCTCTTCTAACAGTATTTCTACTACATTTAAACTTATCAACTAGTTCCATTTCAGTAGGAAGCATCATAGAACTATCATACTTACCATTATCTATATTACTTTTTAATATGTGATATATATCTTTAAATTTTACATTAGGCAAAGTTAACACTCCCTTAAGTTATCTTGAGGTATATATGTGACAGTCGAATTTCGACATTGATATAGGTTTCAATGAATATATTATACTTTATTTCTTTTAATAAGTTAACTAAATAATTGAAGTGGAGTAATGAATTACTTAGTGTAACTTAAAGATGTAGATAATGTTTATTTAATTTATATCAACATAATTTGGATTTTACATACATAAGACTACATAGAATTTATAAAATTGAACTTGATTTGATAAATTAGCAGAAGGATAAAAATTCTGAAATTTGAATAGGTTATTTGAACAAATTTAAAATGTGTTTAAACATATTTTAAATTTGATTTATATGATGTATTGGCTTAAATACTATGTATTAAACATTTTCAAAAAATTTGTTTAAACAAATTTTTAAAATATTATTGACTATATGTTTAAAATAGATTATGATGATATTGTAAACATTTAAATGTTAGGTTTAATATAAAATTTATTAATTAATTGTTCAATTGGACTAATACAAAACAAAATTGTATTAATATTCATGAACTTATTCTTTAAAGTAATAAAAATCAAATTGGAGGTTTTAATAATGGGGAAATTTCAAAATGATGCAAAAGAACTATTAAAGCTAGTTGGTGGAAAAGAAAACATCTCAGCAGTTACACATTGTGTTACTAGAATGAGATTTGTATTAAACGATCCAAGTAAAGCTGGCGTAAGTGAAATTGAGAAATTAAAAAGTGTAAAAGGAACA
The DNA here is from genome assembly GCF_000621745.1 of Clostridium beijerinckii HUN142. GTDB lineage: Bacteria > Bacillota > Clostridia > Clostridiales > Clostridiaceae > Clostridium > Clostridium beijerinckii_A. Next base: position 20,760 of record NZ_JHXK01000025.1, read on the forward strand.
TTTACACAAGCAGGACAGTTCCAAGTTATAATTGGTAATGAAGTATCAACATTTTATAATGACTTTATAGCAGTTTCAGGAATAGATGGAGTAAGTAAAGATGCAGTAAAAGATGTTGCTAAAAACAATATGACTTTTATACAAAAACTTATGGCAAATATAGCAGAAATATTTTCGCCACTTATTCCAGCAATCATCGTTGGAGGTTTGATTTTAGGATTTAGAAATGTTATAGGAGATATGAAATTATTAGAAGGCGGAACAAAATCTTTAGTTGAAGTATCTCAGTTCTGGGCTGGGACAAACAGTTTCTTATGGTTAATTGGAGAAGCTATATTCCACTTCCTACCAGTAGGTATTACATGGTCAATTACAAAGAAAATGGGGACAACCCAAATTCTTGGTATAGTTTTAGGTATTACATTAGTTTCACCACAACTTTTAAATGCATATGCAGTGGCAGGTACACCAGCTGATAAAATTCCATTCTGGGATTTTGGATTTGCACATGTAAACATGATTGGATATCAAGCACAAGTTATACCAGCTATACTTGCAGGTTTTGCATTAGTATTTCTTGAAAGAGGTGCAAGAAAGATAAGTCCAGCATCAATATCAATGATAGTTGTACCATTCTTTGCTTTAGTACCAGCTGTTTTAATAGCTCATATTGTTATAGGGCCTATAGGCTGGGCAATTGGTGCAGCTATTTCAAAAGTAGTATATGGTGGACTTACATCTTCATTTGGTATGATTTTTGCAGCGATCTTTGGATTCCTTTATGCACCACTTGTTATTACAGGACTTCACCACATGACAAATGCAATAGATCTTCAATTAATGGCACAATTTGGAGGAACATCACTTTGGCCAATGATAGCTTTATCTAATATCGCACAAGGTTCAGCAGTTTTAGCTATGATATATTTACAAAGAAAGAATCAAGAAGCTCAAGAAGTTAATGTACCAGCTTGTATTTCAGCTTACCTTGGAGTTACTGAACCAGCAATGTTTGGTGTTAACTTAAAGCATGGATTCCCATTCTTCTGTGGAATGGCAGGATCAGCAATAGCAGCAATAATTTCAGTTGGAAGTGGCGTAATGGCAAACTCAATCGGTGTTGGAGGACTTCCAGGTATATTATCAATAAAACCAGCGTTCATGATGATATTTGCATTAGCAATGCTTGTAGCAGTAGTAGTACCATTTGTTCTTACAGTAATTGTAGGGAAAAAGAAAGCAATAAGCTAGGATAGGAAGGAAGAAATTATGAAGGATTTTAAGAAAAGTACTATTTATCAAATATATCCTAAATCATTTTATGATACAAACGGCGATGGAATTGGAGATTTAAACGGAGTAATAGAAAAATTAGATTATTTGAAAAATTTGGGTATAGATTATATATGGCTTACTCCTTTTTATCCTTCTCCTCAAGTAGATAACGGATATGATATCTCTGATTACTATAATATTGACCCAAGCTTTGGGACATTAGAAGATTTTGAAACCTTAGTACAAGAAGCAGAAAAAAGGGATATATATGTAATGCTTGATATGGTACTTAATCATACATCAACAGAACATGAATGGTTCAAAAAAGCTATAAGCGGAGATAGAAAATATAAAGATTTCTATATATTTAAAGAATCGGAAAAAGATAAACCGCCTACAAATTGGGAATCTAAATTTGGTGGAAATGCATGGGAATATGTAGAAAAGTTTGATGAGTATTACCTACATCTTTTTGATAGAACTCAGGCAGATTTGAATTGGGATAATGAAGAAGTTAGAAATGAGATTTATGATGTTGTTAACTTTTGGCTTAAAAAAGGTGTCAAAGGATTAAGATTTGACGTTATAAATTTAATTTCAAAACCAGAAAAGTTTGAAAGCGATACAGAAGGGGATGGAAGAAGATTCTATACAGATGGTCCTAAGATTCATGACTATCTCCACGAGCTTAATGAAAATACCTATGGAAAATATGAAGATATTATAACTGTGGGAGAAATGTCATCAACTTCTCTTGAGAATTGTATAAGATATTCTAATCCAGAAGAAAAAGAATTATCAATGGTATTTAATTTTCACCATTTAAAAGTTGATTACTATAAAGGCGATAAATGGACTGTTATGGATTTTGACTTTATGAAGTTGAAGGCGTTATTTAAAACTTGGCAAGAAGAAATTCAAAATGGGTGGAATGCTCTGTTTTGGTGTAATCATGATCAGCCTAGAATAGTTTCTAGGTTTGGAAATGATAAAGAATATTTAAAAGAAAGTGCTAAAATGCTGGCAACCACAATTCACATGATTAGAGGGACCCCATATGTATATCAAGGTGAAGAGATTGGAATGACAAACCCATATTTCGATAGCATAGAGAAGTATAGAGATGTAGAATCTATAAATTATTATAATATTTTAAAAGAGCAAGGAAAATCTGAAGAAGAGATATTGAAGATTTTAAAGGTAAAGTCTCGTGACAATTCTAGAACTCCAGTACAATGGGATGATAGTGAAAATGCCGGATTTACTAAAGGTGAACCATGGATACCTGTTAGTAGTGAATATAAAAGAATAAATGTTGAACAAGCATTAAAGGATGAAGATTCGATTTTCTATCATTATCAAAAGCTAATAAGGTTGAGAAAAGATTATGAAGTGATTTCAAATGGAAGTATAAAGTTCATTCTTGAAGAAGATAATAAGGTACTTTCATATGTAAGAACTTTAGGTGACGCTACAGTACTTGTCATAAATAATTTTTATGGAGAAAGCACAAAAGTAGAGATTCCAGATGAATATGCAAATAAAAGTGCTAAGAGTAAAATATTAATATCAAATTATAAAGATAGTAGTGTATTAAATAAAGAGTTAAATTTAAGGCCATTTGAATCAATTGTATATCATATATAGATATCCCAATTTATAATTAGACTTATGTGATAACTTACCGAAATCATAAATATTTTGATTCCGAAAAGCTATGAAAATATCGCTGAAGGTTCTAAGCAGCAGGTTGTATCCACTTTAGCATGCTCCAACTTTCAGTTTGACAAGCTAAAATGGAACAATCTACGGCTAAAAACCTTTAACAGCTCATTTTCAAATGTTTTCTTCATATTATGACCCTTGTGGTTACAAATATATTTATGATTTCTAGTGAAGATATTAAATTAAAGTTTTAGGAACTTTGTGAATATGTTCATCTAATAAGTCTAATTCTTAAAATGTTCATCTATAGAAAATCAGGAACTTTAAAAGTATACGATATATAGAAATAACAGTAGCAACTGCTCAGCAAATGGGCGGTTGTTACTTTTTTGTACAGAAATTTATTGGAGCTTCCAGTGTTAATACGTGAGTTTATAATCTTTTATGTGCGTAGTTTATATATAGGTAGAGAAAATATGAAGTTAAAGTTAGTTATATTAATATTTAATGAAGAGGCTGGTGGTTTTAGAAGATAAGTCTTGTAAGAATAGGAATTAATATAAAAGCTATATTAATATATCTTATGAATTAGTATAATAATTAAATAAGATATATTATTAAGAAGGAAGGTGGATTAGCTCTGGGTATACTATTAAAGTTATTAAAGTATGCTGCAGACTAAAATGAAATTATGAATGAGAAGATTAGTACTATAATAAATGAAATGATAAAATACTATGCAAAAGATCCAAGAAGGGTTAATCACTTTTTAAAAGTGTTTTCTTTTGCAAAATCTATAGGGGAACTTGAAAATATAGATAAGAAGACTCAGGAAATTTTAGAAGTAGCTGCAGTAATGCATGATATAGGGATAAAAATTAGTGAAGAAAAATATAATTCTTCTGCTGGAAATTATCAGGAACTCGAAGGACCTCCGGTTGCAAAGGAAATGCTTTCAAAATTTAATTTTAGTGAAGAATTTATTGAAAGAGTATGCTATTTAATTGGGCATCATCATACATATAGCAAAATCGATGGTATTGATTATCAAATATTAATAGAAGCTGATTTTTTAGTTAACATTTATGAGGATGAAATAAAAACTCCCCAAATTGAAATTATTAAAGAAAAGTATTTTAAGACAAAAACGGGAAAGGATTTCTTAGTTAATTTGTATTTGTAATAATTGATAAGATAAGATCATTTAAGAAATATTTACAAAATATGATGCAATAAATGATTGACATATTCATATTATGTAGTAAATTTGTTAATAAAACAATTAAGGGAATGATAATTGTGAATCTTTGCTATATAATAAAAAGTTTTAGTCAAATAGATTTACTAAGAAAATTCGCAAAGAGTAATATTAATATAATTGGTATTAACTCTATTTCTGAGTTGAAAGATGATTATTTATTAGTAATATCTAATAAAGATAGTGAGTTTAATGAAGTGATGAAAAAGTCAACAAATGCTTTTGTGTGGGAAGAATTATATAATGATTTCTATAATTATTCTTTAGAGAGATATATGGCCAATTATGATTTTTATCACTTAAAGTATTCCTTAAAAAGAGCAATAAAACCTGATAATGAAGCGATTGTAGTAGGGTCATCATATGCCTTATTTGGAATTGAAGAGAGTGTATTAAATTTTCCGTGTGTTAACTTGGCATTAGCATCCCAAGACATTTATTACGCGTCTGTAATTGGAAAGTATGTGATTAGTCAAAATAATAATATAAAAAGGATATTTATTGGAACTGGTTATTATTCATTTTATAATGATTTATCACTTAGCCAAGGTGGCGAGTTGATGCGTTTAACGGACGTATATTATCCGATTTTTAAGGACAAGCATAATTGCAAGGAATTACCCAATAATAATGTGCAGAGTTTATTTAAATATGAAATTTTTGATGTGGAACAAGTATTAGACTTCTTTTCTAATAAATTTTTTGAAGAATCTAATGGTAAGTATTTTACAGAGACAAGAGATAGGTTCAAATCAAGAATAGTTTTTAGAGAAACAAAGGATGGTAAATGGTTTGAACTCAATGATAGTTTAAAGGAAAAATCAGCATATGAAAGAGCTGATTCGCACAATAAGGCTATTATGTATATGGATTCATATAAAGAGAATATTGATATTATGAATTCGTTTGTGTCTTTTTGCAATGAGAGAAACGTTAAAATCTATCTAATTGCATTTCCAGGTACGAAATTTTATGAAAAGTATCTTTTGAAAGAGTACAAGGAATCTTATGCATCAGCTTTAAGTTTAATTAATGGAGAAATAAGATTTATTGATTTTGACGAGTTTTGTGCATTTGATGATAAAGATTTTGTAGACATGGATCATTTAGACGAAGGCGGTGCAGTCAAAGTTTCATGGATTATAAATAATCTTACCTGACAGATAAAATATTAATTAGAGAATTTTAGGATCATATTCTGAAGAATAGATATTTAAATATTCTTCAGAATATTTATTGTAAAGAATATTAGAATATAGGATACTTAATCATATAATCTATTTATTCTCTAGAATCGTAACTAGCACATTTAGTTTCGGTATATAATTGGGCTCCATTACCGGCTACTTGTATAGAATCTAAGCTACAAAGTTTGTTATAGTTATGATTACATGTTTCAACGTTGCAAGTTAGAGCATCGCATCTTCCTTGAGAATTAGTATTATTAGTTAAATCGCTATAATGAGATTCTTCTAAAAATGAACCGCAGCAAGTTCCTCTTTCACTACTTGCAGACATTCCACCAATATCAACTCTATTTGAATAGCAAACTCCACTATTGTTATGTGAACAATTAGTTACTTCACAATTAATTTTTTCCACAAAAAACACACTCCTTTAGTTAAATCTTAATTTAGTTATAATATTATTTGCTAAAGTATCTATCAAGTAAGCCTTTGAATGCTTTACCATGTCTTGCTTCATCTTTGCACATTTCATGAACAGTATCATGTATAGCATCTAAATTGTGTTCTTTAGCTAAGGTTGCAAGTTTCTTTTTACCTTCGCAAGCACCATATTCAGCTTCAACTCTAGCGCTTAAATTAGATTTAGTATCAGGAACAACAACTTCCCCTAGAATTTCTGCAAATCTAGCAGCATGATCTGCTTCTTCATAAGCGATTCTTTTGTAAGCTTCACCTACTTCAGGATATCCTTCGCGGTCAGCTTGACGAGACATTGCTAAATACATTCCGACTTCAGTACATTCACCTATGAAATTAGCTCTTAAACCTTCTAATAATTCATCATTAAGACCACCTGCAATACCGATTCTATGTTCATCAGCAAAATTCAATGAGTCAGTCATTTCCTTGAATTTGTCAGCACCTGCTTTACAGATAGGACAAAAGTCTGGTGGTGTGTCACCTTCATGGATATAACCACAAATAGTACAAACAAATCTTTTCATTTAAAATTCCTCCATAAACTATTATTGTATTTTTTAGGCATTATACAACCTTAAAAATAGTATTACCAATTAAAACAAAATTATTAATATATAATTTTTATTAATTAAATTATTCAAGTGTCGTATAATTTTCTAAATATGTTATAATTTATTGGAATGATTTAAGAGTCAATAAACAAGGAGGAATTTTTACTTGAATAACAATTTTGAATATATATTATTTGATTTAGATGGAACACTTACTGATTCTGGCGAAGGAATAACCAAATCAGTTCAATATGCTTTAAAGTCTTTTGGAATTTTAGTTGATGATCTTAAAGAGCTAAACAAATTTATTGGACCACCTTTAAAGGATTCATTTAAAAAATATTATAACTTCGATGAGGAAAAAGCACAGCTTGGATTGGTAAGATATAGAGAATATTTTGCTGATAAAGGCATCTATGAAAATAAGCTATATGATGGAATAATAGAGCTTTTAGATGTGCTTAAGAAAAATAATAAAAAAATTGTACTTGCTACATCAAAACCAGAAGTATATGCAAGACAAATTTTACAATACTTTAAAATTGATAAATATTTTGATTTTGCAGCTGGAGCAGATTTTGAAGAAACAAGAGTAAATAAAGCGGATGTAATAAGATATGCTTTGGAAGAGGCTAATATTACAGACTTATCAAAGGTTATCATGGTAGGGGACAGAGAACATGATATTATCGGCGCAAAAGAAAATAACATAAAATCGGTGGGAGTTCTTTATGGTTTTGGAGATGTTGTTGAACTGACGCAAGCCAGAGCAGAATATATAGTTAAGAATACAGAAGAACTATTGAATATCCTTCTTTAAAAAATATAAATAAGCTATATAAGAATAATTATGTTGATGCCTTCAATACTTAATAAAGAAATATAAAAATTAATTTTATCGTAACATTAGTTACGGAATTAGTGTGGAATAAACATTATAATAAGATTAAAGATAAACAATAAAAAATTAAAAGATAATTTGTTAAGATATATGAGAGGAGAATGTCATTATGATAACTAAGGATTTAACAATAGGAGAAATAATTCGTATAAAGGAAAATGCACCACAAATTTTAATGAGCTTCGGAATGGGATGTGTTGGATGCCCATCTGCACAAGCTGAAACAATTGAAGATGCAGTTAAAGTTCACGGAATAAATTTAGAAGAATTATTAGAAGAATTAAATAAGTAATATACTTAATAGAAAGGCTGCTTAAAACTAGGCGGTCTTTTTTTGTGCAGAAAACTATAGCCATTTCTAATGATAAATACATTATTATATAAGGCGTTAAGCACGTTATTGTATGGACGTGTAGAAATATGGAATTGGAAAGATAAATTCAAGGGGGTCGTACCACAGCTACTTTATTCCTCTTTAAAAATTATATTTAAGTCAAATCTGTAAATGAAATTTGGAAGTTCCAGAAACGATAATCTGTGAAGTAGATTTTTTAGTATTTTATTAAATCGATAGTGTGAACGCTATTAGAATAATATTTATCTGTTAGATTATACTATTACCTATAATAAAAAAATCGAAGGAAACTGTGGTTAAGTTTCGTATTGTGGCTACGCACTTTTTCATATTTGCAGATTTTTTTGCGAATTTGCCTTTTCAAGCGAATGAGAGGAAAATTTACCAGGCAAATAGATTTGCTTTTTATTCTTTTTAAACCTAATTAAATAGCCTGTTATATAATTTACGACCTCAAGGAGTACTTAGTCCATAGATTTAACTGAGATATTAATTAAAATTTAAATAATTGAGAGGATTTTATATGGAAATTGGGGAAAAAGAGTTTGTTGTTATCGCAGAGGGAAAATCATCTGAAACATTTCTGCAAGAATTTAATAGAGCAGATATTAATTTGACTCAGCTAAGAAAAAATGTTGATACATTAAGAAACAGCTTAAAACCAGGAGTGAAATTTATGGCTGTTGTAAAAGGAGATGCATATGGACATGGATTAGTGCCTATAGCTCAGGAACTGGAAAGATGTAAATGCGATGCAATTGGAGTAGTAAGGCTGACTGAAGCAGTAGCTTTAAGAGAAGGAAAAATTAAAATTCCGGTAGTAATATTAGCACCTTTAATGCAATCTCAATGTCAATGGGTTGTAGAGCATAATATTAGCATAATGGTAGATAATGAGAAGATAGTTTCGGCATTAGATAAAGAAGCCGCCTTTAAAGATAGGGCAGTTGATGTACATATAAAAGTTAATACAGGGTTGAATCGGTATGGAATTGAAACAGATGAAGTCGTAAGGTTTATTCATATGGTCAATGAAAAATATCCTCATATAAATATAGAAGGTATATATACTCACTTCAAGGATCCAGAATATAATGAACAGTTTACGTACGATCAAATGATGAAATTTAATAAGGTTTTGAAGAAACTTGAAGAAGTGAACCTAAGACCTCCAATTGCACATGCAGCTGGATCAGCAGGAATACTTATGTATCCAGAATCTCATTATGATATGGTAAGATGTGGGTTGATATTATATGGACTTGAGCATAAGCCAGATGAAAAAATGCTGCCAGAAGGAGTGAGCCCTATTATGTCTGTAAAAAGTAGAATCATAAAATTGGATAAGGTGAAAGCATATGCATCTGGAGGATATGGTGATAACTTCATAGCTAAAAGAGATAGTGTTGTTGCTGTTGTTGGAATAGGTTATGGAGATGGCATATCTAGAGGCTGGAAAGAAGTTTTAATTGCTGGACATAGAGTTCCAGTAGTAAATTACTTTATGGATGGTATACTTGTTGATGTTACAGATATAAAGGAAGAAGTAAAAGAATTTGATGAAGTAGTTATAATAGGAAAGCAAAGAGATGAATCAATCAGTTGGGAAGATGCTTGCCAGAGTATGAATTCACATATGGATGAACAATTTCAAAGAATTACTGAAAGAGTACCAAAACATTATTTTTATGAATAGCACAAAATTTTTAAAATATTTTTCTATTAAAAATAGAAATTTGTAAGCTCTTACATAAAGGCAATTAAATATTTTTGCATACTATAATTGCCTTTATTCTAAATTTAAATCTTAATTGAGCAAGTTTTATTTATTAAAACTTTGAATGTAGATTTATTATTAGAGTATACATCCGTAAAAATTGCACTTTTAAATATAGTTTCAAAGGTTTTTGGAGACGTTAAAATTAAAAAATAGATTTAAATATATGGACAAACCAATTAGTTGGCTATAAGCTGTTTCAAATGTGCTAGTTCAAAGCTTGTTCTATGAGGCCAGCACTTTGGATGCAACTTATTGCTTAGAATCACCGGAAAAATTACCTAGAAGCTGGAACAAAAGTATGTTACTTATTTCGGCGAGTTATATGCACATTTTAAGCATCTATACTTATAATATTAGTTTTAATATTTATAAAGTATAACATCTAGATTATAATATGAAATAAAGGATTTTAGCTGAAAGGGGGAAAAACATTGACGTTGCAACAGTTAAAATATGCTCTTGAAATTGCAAGGTATGGGTCAATAAACGAGGCAGCTAAAAAATTATTTATATCTCAACCAAGCCTTTCTAATTCAATAAGAGAACTTGAAAGTGAATTAGGAATTGTAATATTTGAGAGGACAAATAGAGGAATTAGCATTTCTTCAGATGGAATTGAATTCCTTGGGTATGCCCGTCAAATAAGTGAACAAGCTGAATTTATTGAGGATCGCTATCATGGAAGAAAAGAAAAGATTATGCATTTTTCTGTGTCAACTCAGCATTATGCTTTTGTTGTGAATGCATTTACAAGTCTTTTAAAAGAAATTGAAACCACTCAGTATGAGTTCAATTTAAGGGAAACAAAAACCTATGAAATAATAGATGATGTAAGAACTCTTCGTAGTGATGTTGGAATCTTATATATTAACGAAGTGAACTCTAAGGTAATGAATAGAATTTTTAGTGATAGTAATTTGAAATTTACTCCACTTTTTAATGCAAACCCACATATAATCATTAGTAATAATCATCCTCTTTCTAATAAAGAGAGTGTGACTACTAATGAGATGTTAGAATTTACTTATATAACATTTGAACAAGGAATTAATAATTCATTTAATTTTTCAGAAGAAATGATGAATCTGCCTAATGTATCTAAAAGTATTAAAGTTATTGATAGAGCAACGCTTTCAAATTTATTAACTAGTACAGATAGTTATACAATTGGAACTGGATTTATAGACTCTGATTTTGACGAAAGTAAACTTAAAGCAATACCAATAGAATGTGATGAAATCTTTACAGTCGGATGGATAGCACATAAGGATATTAAGCTTAATAAAATAACAACACGCTATATTGATATTTTAAATGAGATTATTTCAACAAATTATTTAGATTTAAATTATTATCTGTTATAGCAGTTTAAATGGAGGAAAATATGAGTAATGAGATTATAGGCAGAAAAAGAAATGGCCCGCCTTTTCGATATGATATAGTTGGAAGTTTTCTTAGAACTGATGAAATTAAAATTGCACGAAAACAATATAATAGTGGAGAGATAAATGCTGAAGAGCTGAGAAATATTGAAGATATAGAAATAAGGAAGCTTATAGAAAAGGAAAAAGAAATAGGATTAATAGCTGTTACTGATGGAGAGTTTAGGAGATCTTGGTGGCATCTTGATTTTTTTGTTGGAATAGAAGGTACAAAGAAAATAACATTAAATCAAGGAGGTAGTGTTCAAGGATCTAGAACAAAGGCTGAAAGCTTTCAAATTGTTGATAAGATAAGATTTAATAAGCATCCAATGTTAGAGCATTTTAAGTATTTAAATAGCATTGTTAAAGATCAAAATATTGCTAAATTTACTATTCCATCACCATCTCTCTTTCATTTTGTTCAAAGTCACAACAAAAATAATGTATATAGTAGTGAGGAAGAGCTGATGGAAGACATTATAGCGGTTTATAAGTCTGCAATAAAGGAGTTTTACGATGCAGGCTGTCGTTATTTGCAGTTAGATGATACTGCATGGGGTACGCTATGTAGTGAAAGACATAGAAGTTATTTTAGGAGTCAGGGAATTGATCCAGATGATCTTTCGAAAAATTATGTAAGATTGATAAATGAGAGTATTAAAGAAAAACCAGAAGATATGATAATCACTCTACATGTTTGTCGTGGAAACTTGCATTCAATAGGATTTGCATCAGGTGGATATGAACCTATTGCAGAAGAATTATTTTCCAATGCTAATGTGGATGGATTTTTCCTTGAATATGACAGTGAAAGATGCGGAGATTTTAGGCCACTAAGATATATAAACGATCAGTTTGTTGTATTAGGACTTATCACAACAAAGCATGGAGGTCTTGAAAGTAAAGAGCAATTAAAAAATCGCATTGCAGAAGCTTCTGAATATGTAGATATTAATAAACTTTGTTTAAGTCCACAGTGTGGTTTTGCATCAACGGAGGAAGGAAATATAATTACTGAAGAAGAACAATGGGAGAAAATTAAACTTGTTATTGAAACAGCTAATGAAATTTGGAAGTTATAGATTATCATAAGGGTAACTCCGTATATTACTAAGATATCTTAGTAATATACGGAGTTGTTTTTTATTCTCTAGGAATTTATATTTAAGTTAAATCTGTGGGCATTGTGTGCACTTTGTCAGCATAAATTATGAGAAGGGCTAATTTAGAAGTTTGCCTTTTAAAAGAGCATTTGCTTGTTATAGGAAAATATTATAGCTAGTAATAGTTTTTTGAAGTTACCTTACCCGAAGTTAAACATGCTATACTGATTTCAAGAATAAAGCAAGGCAATTAAGGGGGATTAAAAATGAGTATAGAATTTAAAAATGCAAAGCAAAGAAGTGTCGCACCGTTTAGGGCAGATATTGTAGGAAGTTTTTTACGACCAGAGGTTATTAAAGAGGGGCGTACCAAATTTCAAAATAAGGAAATTTCAAGTGATGAATTAAGAAGAATAGAAGATGAAGAAATACTAAAATTAGTTGGAAAACAAAAAGAACTTGGAATTAAAGCAGTAACAGATGGAGAATTTAGGCGCTCATGGTGGCATCTTGATTTTATGTGGGGATTAGATGGGGTAGAGAAACGTGTACTAGAAACAGGCTATAAATTTAATGGGTTAGAAACTAGAGCAGAAACAGCCACATTAACAGGAAAAATAGATTTCAGTAATCATCCTATGGTTGAACATTATAAATTTTTAAAGAGCATTTCTGGAGATGATGTAATTGCCAGACAGACTATTCCAGCGCCTGCACAGTTTCTTGCAGAGCTTCAACGTGGTGAAAATAAGGAAATTACAGAATCTATTTATAAAAACATAGATGAATTAATTTTAGACATTGCTAATGCATATAAAAAAGCCATCAAAGCATTTTATGAGGAAGGCTGCCGAAATCTTCAACTTGACGATTGTACGTGGGGGATGTTTTGTGATAAAAAATATTGGGAAGCTAGGCAGCAAGAAGGTGTAAATACAAATGATATTGCTAAGCTATATGCAAAAGTAAACAACTTAGCAATTAAGGGTCATCCTGAAGATTTAGTTATTACAATGCATGTTTGTCGTGGAAATTATAATTCAACATGGGCAGGATCTGGTGGCTATGAACCAGTAGCGGAAATTCTTTTTGGAACTGTAAATGTAGATGGATTTTATCTTGAGTATGATACAGATCGTGCAGGAGATTTTGCACCATTAAGGTTTATTAAAAATCAACAAGTAGTTTTAGGATTAATAAGTTCTAAAACAGGAATACTAGAAAATAAAGAAGAAGTTAAAGAAAGAATTAGAGAAGCAACAAAATACTTAGATATCAATCAAATTTGCTTAAGTCCTCAATGCGGGTTTGCCTCTACTGAGGAGGGAAATATTCTAACGGAAGAAGAACAATGGAATAAGATAAGGTTAGTAAGAGAAATTTCAGAAGAAATTTGGAAATAAGAATATATGATTTCCTTCTTAAGTGAGTATAATATATAAGTTCTAATTGATTTGTTACACTAAATTAATAGACATTAGCTAATATTATATGTGGTTTATTTATTGGAATATATATATATAATTATACCTATGGGCTAATTTGAAAAACAAAAAGCAAATTGGAAGGAGGATTTAAATGAGAGTAATGACTTTTAACTTAAGACGCGATGTTCCTATAGATTTTAATGATAGATGGAATAGTAGAAGGAGTTTGATTTATAACGTAATAAATGAGTATAAATGCGATATAATAGGAGTCCAGGAAATCAAAGATAATATGCTTAATGATATTAAAGAAAATGTTGAAGGATATAATATTATTGGGGCACCAAGAGGAAAAAAAGTTTCTTCGGAAAGAAACAGTTTATTAATCTCTAGAAATTATTTAATTGAAGACTATAAGACTTTTTGGCTATCTGAAACTCCAGATAAGATAGGAAGTCGCGTATGGTACTCATATCTTCCAAGAATCTGCACAACAGCTATTTTACAAATGGATAATGGAAGAAGAATTAGGGTTTGTAATACTCATTTAGATAATCTTCTTCCAAAGGCAAGAATGTATGGCTTAAAAAAGATTCTGGAATTTATAGAAGATGAAAAACTTCCGGTCATACTAATGGGAGATTTTAATGATAGACCTAATAGTAACTTGATTAAAAGCCTTAAAGAGGGGAAAATATCAAGTAAAAAATTATTACCAGTACAAGATGTAAATATAAATTTATATAATGAATCTACAAGAGGAAATTTCAAAAGATCAGGAAAAGGGCTTCATATAGATTATATATTTGTATCAGAAGAGATAGATGTAGTTAATGCTGAAATCATAAAATATAATGCTAAGGGTAAGTATCCATCTGATCATTATCCTTTAATGGCAGATATATTAATAAAGTAGATTATCTAAATAATTATAGGAAAGTTGTATGTTTAGTATAGTTATATAAAAAATTCAACTAAAACATTAGTAAAAAAGCTTGGAATTCTAAGATATGAATCCAAGTTTTTTTTATTCTTTAGGAAATTATATTCCAATAAAATCTGTAGACGAGGTACTCCTTGAGGGTATAACTTAAAAAAGGTTAATTGACTAGTTTTTATATTTTAAAAAGAATAAAAAAGACTGATTCTGAAGGCTGAGTTTTTATAGATAATAAAAAATATATTAGACTGACAGATTTATCTACATACGTTTAAAAAAGAAGGTGTGTAAAAAATCCCAGTCCCACAGTCGCCTGGATTTTGTTCTTATATCATTTTTAGTAAATCAAGAAATTAGGGTTATATTTTATATTGATTTTACTGGATATAAATTCATAAAAAACCAATTGACTTTAAAATGAAGAAAAAATACTATATAATAGTACATATTGTAAATAAATTAAAAATAAAGTGAAAAAATATACTATTAATATTAAAGGAGAATCAATTTATTGTCGAAATTGGAGAAATGTGTGTGTGTAACATACATATGTTTAGCAATTGTCTTAGGCGGGCTTGCAGCTTATTACAAAGCAACATTTGGTGAAATAAATTGCAGTAGCTTAATAGCTAAAAGAGATAAAGATACATCTGATGTAAATGCAAATACAAAGAGCAATGAAAACATAGAAAAAGTATTAACTGCTGCACCTAAAGTGCCAATAAAAGCAGAATTGACAGCTTATTGTAATTGCACTATATGCTCAGAAGCATGGGGATCAGAAACTGCAATGCAGACTCATACTAGAGTTGGAACTATAGCTGTACCTAAAAATATTGCTTTAGGAAGTAAAATATATATCCCAGATTTAAAAGATTACAAAGAGGATGGTATTTTTGATGCAGAAGATAGGGGAGGTGCAGTTAAGGTTAAAAGTGATGGTACTTATATAATAGATGTATGGCTTCCAACTCATGAACAAGTTAAGGAATTTGGAAGAAAAAAGACTACGGTTTATTTAATAAAGTAATAGTGGCTTGAAGTTTTTCTGATATTCAATTAAAATTATGTTAGTATGAGGAAATAAAGCGAGAAAAAATAGAATTTTACATATAGTTTGTTAAGAAAAGTCTTTTTTTAGACTAAGGGGGACAATAGGCTTATGGGTCAATCAAAAGAAAATGATCGAATATTTTGGGACAGCAGAGAAAACATTATATCACCAGAATTAGTTGAAGAAAGAATAGAAGAGATGAATGAAACGTTACTTATTTATAGATCAGCGATAAAAGAAGTTAAGACTAAATTAGATATTTTAGATGATGAACTTAAGATAAAGAGAAAGAGGAATCCAATTGAATACATGAAATCTAGAGTTAAGACCCCAAGTAGTATTATGGAGAAACTTAAACGCAAAGGGTTCGAAATGAGCATTGAATCTGCTAAAAAGAATTTAAATGATATTGCAGGAATTAGAGTTATCTGTTCTTTTGTAGGTGATATATACGATATTGCTAATATGCTGATAAGACAAGATGACATTACACTAATTGAGGAAAAAGATTATATAAATAGACCTAAGCCTAATGGATATAGGAGTCTTCATTTAGTTATAGAGGTTCCAATATTTTTTTCAGACCATGTGGAACCGGTCAGAGTTGAAGTTCAAATTAGAACAATTGCTATGGACTTTTGGGCTAGTCTTGAGCATAAATTATATTATAAGACATCTGGAGATGGACCAGTGCATATTACGCAGGACTTAAAGGAATGCGCAGAGCTTATAGCATCTACAGATATGAGGATGCAAGATATACAAAGAGAAGTAGAAAAACTAAGATAGGTGGGTTGTTAGGATGGTAAAAGAGCTTGTATTGAAGAATAGGTCATATAGAAGGTTTTATCAAGATAAGAATATTGATATGAATACTTTAAGAGAATTGGTAGATTTAGCGAGGTTATCACCATCAGGAGCTAATAAACAAGTATTAAGATACATTTTATCAAACGAAAAAGAACAAAATGAAAAAATAAGTAAATGCATATTTTGGGCAGGTTATTATAAGGATTGGGATGGTCCTAAAGAAGGCGAAAAACCAAGTGCTTATATAGTAGTATTGAAAGATACAAGTCTTGGCCAAGGTGCATCACAAGATGATGGCATAGCAGTACAAAGTATGTTACTTGGTGCTGTTGAAAATAATTTGGGTGGATGCATTATAGGAAATATAGATAGGAAGAATTTAAGAGAAGAACTAAATTTAGATGAGAAATTTGAAATCGCTTTGGTAGTAGCGCTGGGATATACTAAGGAAGAAGTAGTTATAGAAAATATAAATGAATCTGGGGATATAAAGTATTGGAGAGACGACAAACAAGTACATCATGTCCCAAAAAGAACATTAGATGATTTAATTTTATAAGTAGATGCCTCAAATCTATGATTTGATGATGGCCGCTTACTCTGTGAGTCGAGTTTCCTTACAAAATATTAATATAATAGTGTGATTTTGAGCATACTATACTTGTTACTTTGTAGAAAAAGGAGAGTAGTATATATGGAAAGAACACACTATAATGTTGATGGACTAGCAAATGAAAATATGAAAACACAAGTTAAAAATGCACTGGAAAAAATAGAAGGTGTAGACAAAGTTTGTGTGGATCTTGCACGAGGAAGCGTTGAAGTAATATATAATGCTCCGGCAACAGAAGAAGAAATTAAAAGCTGTATAGAAAATACAGGACATGATGCTAGATAAAAAACTATATTTTTAGATTTATTGCTAAAGAGGAATGTTATTAAAATTTACATTCCTCTTTAGCTTTTATAAATTTCGATAAAAGGATTATTGAGATTAGAATAAAAACTTTTAAATTAAATATAAAGTTTAATTTAGATTAGCCTTCTAGTATTTTTACATAAAACAGTCTATCTCTTGGACCATCAAACTCGCAGAAATATACGTTTTGCCATCTTCCTAAAATTAGATTGCCTTTATTCAAGATGAGGGTTTGTGAAGCTCCTACTGTTGAAGATTTTAGATGGGAATGTGAATTCCCTTCAAAATGCTTATAATTAGAATCAGTTGTTGGATAAATTTTCTCAAAACCATATATTAAATCGCTAACTACATCTGGATCTGCATTTTCATTTATAGTTATTCCAGCTGTAGTGTGAGGACAATAAACTACTATGATTCCATTTTTAATATTGCTGTTTTTAATATCTTCTTTTATATAAGAAGTTATATCAACCATAGTTTGTCTAGGACTAATTTCGATGGAATGTTTAAATAAATTTGACATGATAAAGCCTCCTTAACATTATTTTTATATAATATTATAATATAACAGTTATGTAAATATATAAACAGTTTTATAGAGTTGATAGCAGCAATATATTGCAAGAATAAGATTAAGATACTAGCAAACTAGATGATTAATTTAGAGCAGAATATGGAGACTTAATTGCACATTTTTTTTATTTTAAAATCCTAAGTCTATTTTATAAATTATGTTAATAAAAATAATAGTAAATATAGATTTTTTGATTTAGAGAGGATAAGAAAATGATAAGAATTAGCAGCCTAAAATATATATTAATATCTGGAACTTTATTAGGAATAATATTTACATTTCAATTAATTAACGATATAAATGCAAATGCAGAATCCAATGGATGGGTATATGTTAATAATAGCTGGAGATATTATAGTGGTCCTGAGATGAATACTGGTTGGTATGAATACAAAAGTAATTGGTATTATTTAGATGAAAATGGTATGGCAAAAACTGGGTGGCTTAAAAGTGAAGGCAAGTGGTATTATCTGGATATAGTTACAGGGAAAATGCTGACTGGATGGATTCAGGATCGAGGGAATTGGTATTATTTAAATAATTCTGGAGAAATGATTACAGGCTGGCTTAGATATAATGGGAATTTATATTATTTAAATTCCTCTGGAGTAATGGTCAAGGACATCTATATTGGAGCGTACTATTTAGGACCAGATGGGGCATGGGAAGAAGGATAAAGATATAAAATAAATAATTTTATAAATGCAAAATAAAATTATTAACCTATAAGTATTGGAGAAGATTAAGTAATAAAAAATACTATTTCAAAATGTTATTAGTAAAGAAACATTGTGAAATAGTATCTTTTGTATAATAAAATTATATTTAAAAAGTAATAAAGGCTTGTCTTAGAAAATGTTAAGTTGTAAGTTTTATTTCCCTATCAGCTTATCATTTTCAAAGATATGTTCAATTAGCCAATCATTTAGAAGCTGCAATAAGGTAGAAATTGATTCGTTTTGATTTTCATCAATACTTCTAAAATCTACTTCATTGATTCTTTTAATAAAAGCTTCATGCTCTATCTTTTGAGTGAACATTCTTTTGTAGTTGATCTTATTCATATATTCTTCTTCTGCTTTAAAATGAAATGATGTATAAGCACGTAATTCATCTACCAACTCTAATATGCTATCATATTTATCAGTTGTAAAATCATTTTTTAATAGATTATAAGCTTTGTCTGCTATTTCGAAGAGAACTTTGTGCTGTTCGTCAATAAAATCAATTCCAGTTTTAAATTCTTCTTTAAATTCATACATTAATGTTACCTTCTTTCTTATAATTATATTATTATTGTATAATTACATATAAATCAATTATATATTATTTTTGTAAAATTTTCTATATAACAGATAAAGATAATTCTTATCAACAGAGGTAATCAACATTATCATATATAAGAAATTCTATAAATAATACTTAATTAATGATAAAGTAGTATTAGATAATTTTTCGATGATTATTAATATAAACGATATATTGCAATTAAGTTCTTACATTCAAGTCTTAATTGAGCGTTTAGCTTACTGGGGCTTTAAATGTAAGCTTATTATTGCCGCATATAACTACATAAGTTGCGTTAAAGATTTTAGAATATCCATCTGGAATTTAGGTCTATACAAATTGCTGTAATATAACTTTATCATCGCAACTTATATATAAAATAGATGAGAAAGGGAATTGTGATTTATGGAAATAATTCAGAATATAGATAATAATATTTTAGAATTTATACAAATATACATGAGGAATTCTGTTTTAGATAAACTAATGCCAGTAATAACTACTCTTGGCAGCAAATTGACTATATGGACGTTGATTGCTTTAATATTTATAATAGGAAAAAAATATAGAAAGTATGGTGTTATGATTATATGCTCTTTGATATTGTGTTTTATTGTAGGAAATTTAGGATTAAAACCTCTAGTGGCTAGAACCCGTCCTTTTAATGCTGAACCAATATTAAATATGCTTCTTATAAAGCTACCAACAGATTTTTCTTTTCCTTCAGGTCATACTATGTGTTCATTTGCACCAGCAATTATAATTAATTACATGAATAAAAGAGCTGGAATATTTGCATTGACTCTAAGCGCATTAATTGGATTTTCAAGACTATATTTGTATGTCCATTATCCATCAGATGTTTTTGTAGGAATGGTTATTGGAATTTTAATAGGTAATTTAGTTATTGTAGTATTTAATAATATTGAAACTATAAAGCTAAAATTACTTAATAGAGATTGATTAAAAAAATTTATGCGGTTTTACTCTATTTAATAATTTTTAAAATAATCTCTCATATTAATAAATTATTATTTTGAAAATTAGAGATATACATTATAATAATTATGTGGAAGATTATTATAAAATCCAATTAGTGAAAAGGATATTTTGGCTTATTACAAAGGGGGAAGAATGTGAGTTGGGATTGTGCGGTATGGCACTGCAATAGTGTTAAAAGCAAAGAGGATGCAGCAAATTTATATAAAAGATTATGCGAAGGAGATACTTCATTAATTGGCCCTACACAAAAAATACAAGATTTCTATGAAGAATTAACAGCTAATCATCCTGAAGTTGATGATATAAGTGAAGAAGAAATTGGCGATTTAGATTTATGTCCATGGAGTGTAACTTTTGATAAATCAGAAGGACATATTATCATGTCTTGTGTACTTGATAAGGCTGATTATGTAAGCGATTTAGTGAGAGAATTAGCTCAAAAGCATGAACTATCTTTTTATGAACCTCAAAATACAATTTTTATTTATAAATAAGAGTACATAAAATAATAATCTTTGCTGTTTGTGGTTAAATGTGGTAATATAGAAAGGTGGTTTTTAATTATATTTAAATTTCACATTTAAATATAATGGGAGATGAGAAAAATAAATAGGGGAGGACATTAAATATTATATGGTCAAGGTAAAATATTCTGCTGTATATACTGATAATTTTGGGTGCGAGCAGGCAGAACTATACTTTCTAAAAGGAGGACTTCAATTTAGAGTAAGAGATTGCGTCTTTTATGATGATCATTTTGATTTCGATTTTTATACTAAGAATCCTAATGAGTATGGAAGACTTTTTCATTTAAAGGATGATGAATTAATAGAATATGTTATGGATGTAAGAATTCCATTGATACTGACATATGATAATGAGGAATGTGTGAGAGAATCTATATTATGTATTAAGAGGCAGAGAAATTCTTATAATAATATGCTTTCACTTAATTTAGGCGGAAAATCTTATACGGTTGAAGGACTTAATTTACAAGAATTATTATATAAAATGAAGAGAAAATTGCCTAAAGAATATGCTATGGAATGTGATTTTTCATGTATGCTTGGGGCGTATTCTATTGAAAACAATAAAGAAAATGATTTTTATTATTTTAGAAATCTTGAAGAAAAAAGTGAAAGTGCTTCTAGCAAAGGGGTTTGCCTAGAATCATCTGATTTTAGAAATAAAGATGCTTTTGATGGACTTAAAAAGTATCCAATCACTTATATATTCAATGAATATTGCTTGAGTAAAATTTAATCATTTATATTTATATATAATAATATAAAAAAAGAGATGGCGCATACAAAATGTGCGATCTCTTTTTGGTTAATACCACGATTTATAAGATCATGTTCATTAATAGTATAATCAGAATTTAAAAAAATATTCCAAGAGTTAAAAATTTATATTGCTTGATTTATTTTCTCTTTTGACTCTAGCGTTATTGAGGAATTCAATTGTGTCATTAAATTTGGGTCTAGAATTTGTTCTAATTCTTCAGAAGTTAATATTCCTTTAGCAAGAACAAGTTCCTTTATAGAAATTCCGGATTTCAATGATTCTTTTGCAATATCAGCAGAATTTTGGTATCCAATGTAAGGGCAAAGAGCTGTTACAATTCCAACACTATTGTCTAAAAGTTCTTTGCATCTTATTTCATTAGCAGTAATACCTAAAATACAATTATCAACTAAAGTAGCAGTAGCATTTTGAAGAGTTTCTAGTGATTCGAATAGTTTATAGAATAGAACAGGTTCAAAAGCATTAAGTTCTAATTGACCGGCTTCGGCTGACATTGTTATTGTTAAATCATTACCTATAATGTTAAAGGCAACTTGTGAGACTACTTCTAAAATAACAGGGTTTACTTTGCCTGGCATTATAGAAGAACCATTCTGCATTGAAGGTAAGTTGATTTCGGCGAAACCTGTTTTGGGGCCACTTGATAGTAATCTTAAATCATTTGCCATTTTAGACAAATTTACCGCACATGTTTTTAAAAGTCCTGAGATACTTACAAAACAGTCGAGATTTTGAGTTGCATCAATTAAATCATTTGATTGAGCAACATTAAGACCACAAACTTTTCTTAAATTAGGAGTTATATTATGAAAATATTCAGGGCTTACATTTATTGAAGTACCAATAGCTGTGCCCCCTATATTTAGAGTAAGCATATCTTTTTCTGCTTCTTTTAAGCGATCTATATCACGTTTTATCATTGATGCAAAAGCATTAAATGATTGACCAAGTCTAATTGGAACTGCATCTTGAAGCTGAGTACGTCCCATCTTAATTATATTATTAAATTCCAGAGATTTTAATTTAAGAGTATTATATAAACGTTGGAGTTCTGCAATAGTTTTTGGAAGTATTTTTAGAATTGTGAGTTTTCCTGCTGTAGGAAATACATCATTAGTAGATTGAGCCATATTTACGTGATCATTTGGGTGTACAACATTATAGCTGCCTTTAATTTCTCCAAGTAATTCAATTGCGCGATTGGCTATAACTTCATTGGCGTTCATGTTAGCAGAAGTACCAGCACCGCCCTGAATTGGATCTACTATAAATTCTTCATGTAATTTTCCGCAGATAATTTCATCACAAGCATTTATTATAGCATTGGCAATAGTTGAAGTTAAGAAATTTGCATCTCTATTTGTAATAGCAGCAGCTTTTTTTATTTCAGCAAGACTTATTATAAATTCCTTATTTAATTTTCTTTGGGTGATAGGAAAATTGTTTTTTGCTCTTAATGATTGAATACCGTAATAAGCGCTGGCTGGTACCTCCATATTTCCTATTGAGTCAGATTCCATACGTGTTTTCATTTTAAAATTCCCCGCTTTCATAATTTAAATCATTTAAAATATTTAGACTAATACATTACTTAAAATAATTTCTAATAACAAAAGATAAATTTATAATTAAGATATATTTATCATTATTTTTTATTAATCTCTATGACTGAAGATTATCACGCTTTAAAATCAATGTAAATATTAGAAGCGAAATTGTGAATAAAAGCTAAAAATGAGTATAATATACTTAAATAAAATTATATGATATATAAAAATGCTTAATTTTATTAAGTTTGAAATTTTGAACAAAATACGAATATAAGTCTTGAATTATATATGAAAATTCGTAATGCTATCAAAGTTTGAGATAATATTTCACTTAATGATAAGAAATAATGTATAGAAACAATGAAATATTATAAAGGGTTAGTATAAATAAGGAAAAAATTGAAGTATATGAGTGAAGTGACAATCGATATTATAAGATAAAGTTAATTTTTTAAATCAAAAACTCAAAAAGTACTTGTAAATTTCTGATAACCACTTTAAAATATAAATAGAACAAATAGGCAATTTAAATAAGTATGCACTAAGGACAGAGTGTTGGAAATTTAATAAGAGAGCGCAAAGGGGCGTATCAATAATCGGAAATTATTAGGATTATTTGATATGTTTTTTTATTCTTTAAGAAATTATAATTAAGTTAAATCTGTGGACAGTTTATATAACAGGTTATTTAAGTAGGACTAAAAAGAATCGAAAGAATAAAAATAAATCTATTCGCCTGCCAAGTTTTTCTCACATTCGTTCGAAAAGGCAGATGCGTGAAAAAATCTCCGGCTCCACAGTCGCCTGAGATTTTGTTCTTCTCTAATTTTGCTATTATAATTAATTCATAAGGAGATAGAGGTATAATATATGGACAAGATTGATTTTAAAATTATTGAACTTTTACAAAAAAATGCAAGGTATCCACTAAAGCATTTAGCAGAGGAAGTATTTTTATCAACCCCAGCAGTATCAGCACGTATTGAAAAATTGGAACAAGCAGGTGTAATTACAGGATATTCTGCACATGTTGCCCCATTAAAGTTAGGATATAATATTAAGGCATTTATTAATTTGGAAATGACTCCTAAACAAAAAACTGAATTTTATCCTTTCATATCAAATTGCCCAAATGTACTTGAGTGTAATTGTGTAACGGGTAAGTATTCGATGTTAATAAAGGTTGCTTATCACACAACTTTAGAATTGGATGCTTTTATTGGAGAATTACAAAAGTTTGGAAATACAGAAACTCAAATAGTTTTCTCTACAGCAGTTGAACATAGGGGAATAGATGTAACATCAGAAATTGGTGATAAATAGACTTAAGAAGGCAAGAAAACTGTTCTAAATATAAACGCAATTTATATTTAGAACAGTTTTTATAATTACAACATAAAATATAGAATAATCTGGAGAGTTATATCATAGAAATATAATAGTATAAATATATGTCAAGGAAAGTTTCAATAAGAGATTAATTTGGAGTTATATATATGTATAGTTGGAGGGGAATATTGTGAGTGAATATGAAGAAAAGTTAAACGAAAATAAGAATATAATATTGAGAAACATTGAGCAAGGTAAAAAATCGGGTGTTAATAAAATCTCAGCCGTCTTTGCCATAAGTAAGCGAGATGAGCTGAGAAAAAACATGGTTACAGATTTGGCTACATGGCTGATTACTGATGGATATAAAGTTTCTCTTAAAGAAGGAGAGCTTGAGATATTAACTATTGAGTGGGAATAGAAACAAAAGTGCATACTAACCCTCCCAATAAGAGGGTTTACATATATGCTGTATGAAAAATATATTATAAACGCATTAACATAAATCATCAAGTCCATTCATAACAAATAAATTTAAAAGACACTAAGATATCAGCAATATTTTAAATATCTAGAACAGTAAAAAAATAAATTAATATGGTATTTTCCATTACTTAATATCAAGTAATTAAGCACCTAGAGGTTTAGGTGCTTTTTGTTATTCTCTAGGAAATTATAAAGATTTAATGCAAAAATATTGTTGTTTTATAGTCATATTTGTACGTTTAGAGTAAAAGGTATTTTTAAAGTTTGAATATTATGATAACATTTACAATATAAGGAATGAAATGTTTATAAAATTAAATACTTAATTTAAATTTTTTCTTTAGAATTTGCTACACAAATTTTAACAACTTAATTGTATTCTATAAAATATTAAAGGGGATGAGGTGCATGGGGAATATAATTAAAATAAACATATATTATGCAGAATTTACAAGAAAAAATAAGGACAAATTAAGATTAGAAACAGTGGAAAAGTCCATTTTAAAGTATGATAAATGGATAAAGGATACAAATAGAAAAGATAATATAGAAACTTATGAGGAATTTTTACGAGTTCAATAAGAATGCTAGAGGAGAGTAAGTTATATGAATAGTGCTTGCCATCCTCTAGCATTTTTGGTGTTAATTTGTTTATTATATTCAGTTAATACGCATAGAAAACAAAATAGAATTAGTTTTGTTATATAAAGTAACTAGTTGAGCTATAGAGACTATATTCATTACTAGTGCTTAGTTAATTGGACAATTTTCTACAGATGTAGATACTTTAAATATAAGAAAGATATCTAAAGTACGAAAAGAAAAATGAAAGTATTAGAATGGCAAATAAAAGATATAGACATAAGTATTAGAAATTTTCATAAATATATTAATGTGGATACATATAAACATAGGGTAGGATATCCGAAATAATTTACAAGTTCAATAATCATAGTCGTGTTGAAGTTGAGATGAAAAGATGGGTTATAAAACTAGAAAAAAGGAAATTTAATATAACCTTTATAAAATTAATAATCTAAAATAAGGGAGAGGTTTGAAATGGTTAAAGATGAGCTTAAAGATTTAGTAAAAGAGTATAATGATGAAAGTTGTTCATGGTGCAAGAACGAATCGAACTGTTTTTATAAGAGAAAGGCAATGGAAGCTACTAGAGAAGCCATAAAAGAAATTATGATCTGCACATCTGCTTATTGTAGTGGAAAAGTTAATTGTGATTATTATAAAAAGGACGATGAGAAATACAATCTGTATAATGTTGAAGGCTGTTAGAAATAACGGATAATTTGATGTAAGGTGCTACGTTTTATTGTAGTACCTTTTTAATTAAATAGAAGTAAAGCGATGGAGTTATTTGATGCCAATATTAAATAAATTAGAAGAAAATATATACTAGTTAGGAATATAATTAAATGTTGGTCATATACATTTATATTGTCTGATAATATTATAGGACTAATATATGGATGCGTTATGGAGGGCAATATGAAATTTGACTATAATTTACTAATTTTACTACTAATTAATTTCTTTTTGTTATTCATAGTTATAGGTGTAGCTCTTAAGGTAGTTAGAGGTTATAAAGCACATATAGACAGGAATAAAAAAATTGAACAGAAATTTGATGAAATATTGAATGAGTTTATAATAAAAACATTAAGTAATAAATGAAATATTAATAAGAATGTCGCTGTTTTAAGAAAAAATATATCAATGAATAACATATAAGTAAAGCTACTAAGAGACATGTACTAATATTAGCTAATACAAGCTATCAATACTACTTTTGTTAATATTTTTATAGATTATATTTTGTGCTATTGGTTAATATATTACTGCCAAACAAAATTAAAATAAAAGGAGGTAGATTCAAATGGCATCAAATAATAGTGGAAGAAACAGAACATTAGTACCTGAAGCAAAGCAAGGTTTAAACAGATTAAAAACTGAGGTTGCATCAGAAATTGGGCTACAAAACTACGAGAGCATCGATAAAGGGAACCTATCTTCAAGACAAAATGGTAGCGTTGGTGGAGAAATGGTAAAAAGAATGATAGAAAGCTACGAACAAGGGTTATAAAAAATAACTATATAAAAAGGCATTCATAGAAATATGAATGCCTTTTTTAATATAAAGTATATTTTCTGTTAACTCTTAAAAAATAATTTCCTCTTTTTTATATAACTGGTTATATATTTTGTTTGATTATATATATTTAATTATATATAGAGGAGGGAGATTTATGTTAGATGGTAAAAAAGAGATATTAACAATGTTTAAAAATAAAAATGATGGTTTGACGTTTGAAGAAATACACACTAATAAGAAATTTCAACCAGAGGTATATTTCAAAAATGGAAGCCTAACTAAAATAAATATTTTTTTAGTTGGAGCACTAAATCAAATGGTGAATAGCGGCATAATAGTTTGGAGACAAGGAAAGTATTACTTAAAAGAAAACGATATAGTTTAATTTTATAATGAAAAATAAGCGAAGAAAATTAGATAATATTACATTTTCTTTGCTTATTTACTGTTTATGATCAAGATCAAGCATCTTCTAAAACTTTATATAAAAATTTTATAATATCTTGAACATTTAATCCATCATGTCCTTTTTCTGGCTCATAGCGTAAAATTATTTTAATATTATTAAAGTCGCTAATATCCTTCATACGTTCCATTCTTTCTAACAGTGGTACAATTTGGGTTGAATTATCTGCATGAGAGCATAAATTAGCATGGATATATAATTTAGGCACATAATTGTTCCTTTCAAAGGCATCTACTACATTAAATCGCTCTTTGTATTTTATGAAAGGTTTATCATCATCAAAGCAAAGTGATACAACAGTTTCAAATGCTTCCTTAACAATCCAATTGGAAATGTCAAATTGTGAGTTATCGACAACTACTGATGATCCTCTAAGATATATTCCCATAATTACTGAAAGATAACCACCTGCTGATGTGCCATAAATAACTGTATTTTTGAGTTGAATCTTCATTTTTTCAATAAGTTGTTTTAATATTAAGCTGCTGTTTTCGAGATAATAATTTTTGTTTTTTCCAACGCCCCAAGCAACTTGTAAATATCCATTTACGTAAAGTGTGGGATCCATACAAAAGATGGAAGATGTTTTTAACATGTGTGACCAACTATGCCTTTGGAAAATTGGTACATCAACATTACCACCAGCGACAGCACCATTGTTAAAAACAATAAGTTTATCATTTCCGCTTTTTCTGTTTATTAGATATTCATAAGGAATGCCATTTTTGATAATTCTGAGTACATATATATAATCAGTTGGTATTTTAAGTTCATTTAGCTCAGAATAATCTATTGTGATCTCTGGATATGGAAGTTTTATATACTTTGTATTACTTGTTTTTTGTATGGTGTTATCGATTATTAATTCAGTTTTCTTAACTTCTGTCATAAGATCATACTCATCGCCAATATTAAAGACACCATTGTATCTGTAGGGATTGTCCAAATACCAAAATAAAATTCCAAATAGTTCTTTTTCATCAAAGTTAATTATATTACCACAGTTGTATTTTTCTATTAGTTCTTTTGCTACACCAACATCCGTTGAAATAATAGGAGTATTTAATAGTACGCTTTCAACTAAAGCAAGAGAAAAACCTTCACTAAGAGAAGTTAATATTGTTGCTGTTGAGTTTTTTATATAAGGATATGGATTTTCCACATATCCCAAAATTTTAACATTCGTTGTGAGTTCATTGTCTTCTATATATTTTTGGAGAACTGATTTGTAATTACCATCGCCCAAAAGATAAATCATAAAGTCATCGCGATACAGTTTAAGCTCTTTGGCAGCTTTTAGCAGCAACATTTGATTTTTGTTGAAGTCAAGTCTAGCAACAGATGTAAAGAGCATTTTATCAGGTATATTAATCTTTTCATTACTTAAAATCTGGATTTTTTCTTGATTAACAGAGTTTGAAATTTTGACAACATTTTCTGTTATTCCAAAAAGCTCAGACAAAGATTTCTCTACTACATCTGAAATTACTACTATAGAATCAAATCGCTTTAAAACTGAAGCTTGCATTTCATGCTCTTGTTTTATTTGTAAATATTCTTTTGAATCTTTGTTAAGCCAACTATAGTCAAGCTCACGCATATCACCTCTAATCCAAATTATTTTTGTTGTACAATTTAAATATGAGGCAAAGTAAGAGGGAGCACTGTGATTACAAGCAATGACACAATCATATTTTTCATTAATTAGTTTATTGAAAAGTAATGGAGACACAAGTAACTTATAATAGTAATCAAGGGACTCTTTTTCATTATAGCCCTCCTTTGTAGAATCAATAAGCGCATCTAGTATTTTAATATTACTATTGTAGACATGGACGTCGGAGGTTTTAAATAATGGTAAGATGCTTATATCATATTTATATTTATCTAATAGATTTAAAACATCTGCTAAAGATTTTTCTGTTCCGTAGCCAGAAGTTATATTCCAAGTTATAAACAATAATTTTTTCATTAGTTCACCTTCTTATTAGATTATATGTCAAGGCAACAGAATTTCACTTTCCTACTAATATATGAAAAGTAACATAGTTTTGTGAATTACGTAATTAAGTTAACTTATGGATTGAGTGGAGGAAAAATACTTAGGTGTAATACTAATTCCTTCTTTTGATTTTTTGAAGAAAATAAAGTATAATTAAATACATATAAAAAAGGAGGGCGAATTTTGTGGAATTATTTGAGGTAGGGAAACCATTTAAGAATGGTATAACAAGATATCCAGAGGGAATAAATTTTGATATAAACCAAAATGGATGTAATTTATTAATTTATACTACAAAATTTACAGAAGAATCTAGACAAGCTATTATAAAAGGTGATTTGAAATACGGATATTTCAAAGAAGATAATGTGATTATTATGCTATTTAAGTTCGGCAATCACCAATGGATAGAAGTTCCGTATTCTATACATATGTGTAAAAATTCTGTTCAATTGAAAGAAGTTACAGAAACTGAAGGATTTTCGCTTAATATATATATCATTGATTCGGGAACAGGCGTTTTAGAAGATGCTAGACAAGTTGAACTTGATATTAGATTATCTAAAATGTTAAGAGATGACGTTTTAGAGCAGAAGAGTATGCCATATAGTGGATTTAATATTAGAGTGAGTGAGTTTAATAGAAAGTATTCAACTAAAGCTTTAGTTAGTATGTCTAGAGCATTAGTTTAAAATCATTTTGGCTGCACAACTGATATTTTAAATTAAGATGTTTCATTGAGATTTTTAGAATATATATAAATATTAATTTATAGAATGTATAAGGGAGCATAATATTATTTTTATAAGCTAATTGTTATTTATAAGTTTAATCACTAGATTTTAGATATTGAAATAACGATTCTTAATTTATATAATTTTAGTAACAGAAAGGGGTGGAAGCTATGAAAGTTGAGTTTTGTCTTGTAGAAAGTGATGATATTGTATTTACAAAAGATTCTAATGATTTGAAAGATATAATAAATGTCATTACCAAAGTAGGAACAGAGATCAATTTGTTTTTTAGCAAAGATGATTTCATCCATGGTTATGTACAAAATGTAGCATATCAAGTTAACGCAGAAAGTAACGATGAGAGTTTAGTAATATATTTTTCAAATGACTATAAAAAATCTAAGAATACAGAACGAATATCAGCTGAACATTTAAGTACTACGAAATTAAATGCTAAAAATAATGACAAGTAAGAATTAAGGTGAGATAGTAAATTTTTATAATTATATTTACTGTTTCACCTTGATTTTTTGTTGTGTTATATAAAGAATTAAATATATGTCGCAATTGAATCTCTTCAGGTCATTCTCAAGTGAATGATCTGCTTACTAGAATATTAGGTGTAAATTTATTATTGCAACATATATTTTTAGATTACTATGGCTAGATTTAAATTATCAAATAATAATATATTTCAGGGTTTAATATATACATATTTTATAAATGTTGCCTTGTGTGTTATAATTTATATGAATTTTTATCGATGAATTGTAATTTCTGTGAGATATATTGAAAATATAGGGGGTTGCAAGTAGATAGTGGGTGAACTTTGTGATACATATAGGATAAATATGAAAAAAATTATATATATGAGTAAAATTAAATTTGTAACTATAAAAAATAAAGTTTAAGATAAATTTATGCTTTATACTATAAGGAGATATATTATGAAAGAAAAAAAGAATAGGAAAAGATTTAATAATAGCGGGAGAAGTAATTTTATAAAATTAGTTAAAATAGTATCACTTTTAGTGGTGATTGGGATAATTGCTTTTATTGGGATTAATAAAGGAATAAATTCTTTTGCTAATATGGCTACTAGTCAAAATAGTGATAAAAAAGATGTTATCGAAAACCCTTCAGAGGATGAGAAAAAAGAGTTTGGGGAAGTTCCGCTAATAAATGATAATAGAGGCGTGCCGGTAATTTGTTTTCATTCTATAAATGACGATCCTTCAGTAAAAAGCCCTATTATTATTTCAAAGGATAAATTTAGAGTACAACTTCAAGCTATTAAAGATAATGGATATACGACATTAACAATGACTCAGCTTAACGACTATCTTTCTAAGGGGAAGGCTATTCCGGAAAAAAGTGTTGTTCTAACCTTTGATGATGGATATAGAGATAATTATACTAATGTATTTCCAGTCTTAAAAGAGTTTAATATGAATGCAACAATTTTTGTTATACAAAGTTATTTAGATAGAGATGGATATTTAACTACTGACCAAGTTAAAGAGTTGAGTAGTAGTGGAATAATTGATATAGAATCTCACACAGTTTCTCATATTGATCTTCCGACTATGTCATATGAAGATCAATTAAAAGAACTAAAAAATTCTAAGGAAAAATTAGAAAGTTTAATTAATAAGCCTATAATTTCGATTGCTTATCCAGAAGGAAAATATAATGATGATACTAAGAAAGCTTTTAGTGAAGTTGGTTATTCAATGGGATTTACCACTGAAAGGGGATACGCTGACAGAGATGATAATTCTGCAGAGCTAAATAGAATATGTGTAGATTATACATATAAGCCTAAAGACATTCTAAAGGTATTAAAAAACTTGAAAAAGTAAGATGAGATTTTCTTTTGAATAAGATTAATTAAAATCCGAACGAAAAGAAAAAATATTTACAAAACGTTCTCTTAAAATTGACAAAATATAATATAAATTATAGAATAAAGAGAGCAATAAAGATGCTTATTAGATATTATCCAATTCGATTAGAATTGGATAATATTTTTAATAAGGATCTTAAAAATAACTTATGAATGGAGTAGATAAGCATGAAAGCAATATTAACAGTAATTGGGCAGGACAAAGTTGGTATTATAGCAGGGGTTAGTCAGAAAATGTTAGAATATAGTATCAATATATTAGATGTTAATCAAACTATAATGCAAGGTTTTTTTACTATGATAATGGTATTAGACTGCAAAGATATGAATGCGACTTTTGAGGAAGTTCGTGCAGGACTTACAGCAGAGGGTGAAAGACTTGGGGTAGAAGTAAAGATTCAAAGAGAAGAAATATTTAAGTCAATGCATTCACTATAATAGGAGGGGCTTATGAATACTAATAATATACTTGAAACGATAAAAATGATTGAGGAAGAAAAACTTGACGTTAGAACTATAACAATGGGAATATCCTTGCTTGATTGTATAGATCCAGATGGAGATAAAGCTAGAATTAAGATATATGATAAAATTACAAAATCTGCAGAGCATTTAGTAGAGGTTGGAAGGCAAATAGAAACAGAGTTTGGTATTCCAATAGTAAATAAAAGAGTTTCAATAACTCCTATGTCAATAATTGCTGGAGCTACTAATGAAACTAGCTATGTTGAATTTGCAAGAACTTTAGATAGAGCAGCAGAGACACTTGGAATAGATTTCTTAGGTGGATTTTCAGCATTAGTTCAAAAAGGCTGTACAAAAGGTGATAAGATTTTAATAAGTTCAATTCCAGAAGCTTTAGCAGTAACAAAAAAAGTTTGTGCGTCAGTTAATGTAGGATGTACAAAATCAGGAATAAACATGAACGCTGTAAGAGATATGGCAGATGTTATAAAGAGAACTGCAGAACTTACAAAAGATCAAAAAGGTTTTGGTTGCGCTAAGTTAGTTGTATTTGCAAATGCAGTAGAAGATAATCCTTTTATGGCAGGAGCTTTCCACGGAGTTGGAGAAGCTGAGAGAATTATAAATGTTGGTGTAAGCGGACCAGGAGTTGTTAAGAGAGCACTTGAGAAAGTAAGAGGAGCATCTTTTGATGTTGTTGCTGAAACAATTAAGCAAACTGCATTTAAAGTTACAAGGATGGGAGAACTAGTTGCTAACGAAGCGTCTAGAAGATTAGATGTACCTTTTGGTATAGTTGACTTATCTTTAGCACCAACACCAGCCGTTGGTGATTCGGTTGCAGAAATTCTAGAAGAAATAGGACTAGAACAAGTTGGAACTCATGGTACAATTGCAGCACTTGCTATGCTTAACGATGCAGTTAAAAAAGGTGGAGTTATGGCATGTAGCCATGTTGGAGGCCTAAGTGGAGCTTTTATTCCAGTATCTGAAGATGCGGGTATGATTGATGCAGTTATAAGTGGATCATTAAATTTAGAAAAATTAGAAGGAATGACATGTGTATGTTCAGTTGGTCTTGATATGATTGCAATTCCTGGAGATACTCCAGCATCTACTATTGCAGGAATGATAGCTGATGAAGCTGCAATTGGAGTGATAAATAATAAGACTACAGCTGTTAGAATTATACCAGCACCAGGATGTAAAGTAGGGGACATGGTAGAATTCGGTGGATTGTTAGGTAGGGCACCTGTAATGAGGGTAAATGGTAAATCATCAGAATTATTTGCTCAAAGAGGTGGAAGGATTCCAGCACCTATACATTCATTTAAAAATTAATAAACATAAAAATAAGACCTATAAGATAGTTAATATATCTTTAGGTCTTATTTCATATTCCATATTATTTCTAAAATAAGCAATTATAGAAATCTTTTCTTTTGTGATATCGAGGTGTAAAATAGCCTTACAGAATAAAATTAGTTAGTTGTTTTATAATAAGAATAATAGTGGCCATAATGCCCATGCATTATTAAAACCATATCCACCATATCCGCCATAACCACCGTATCCACAAAAGTTTCCGTAATTGTATCCACAGCAATTATTGCAACATCTGTTATAACAGCATCTGCTCATAGTTCATTTCTCCTTTGTTAATCTATATCATTTGTTATATTAATAATATATTAAACATAATTAAAAATTGTTACATATTAAAATTAAAAATAAAATTATCTATAAGAATATTACTTGTTATATTTTTGATATTAAAAATTTATGTAAATTAGATTTAGAAGGGTGTATATACTGGTTTGGGGCCATTTTAATAAAGTATTTTAATATTAGAATAATTAAAAATAATGTTAAAAGAGACATTAAATTAATAAATAACATAATACAGATTTAGAATTTGATATCTTTATGTTATAATAGGCAAAGAGAAAATAAGGTGTGTATGATTTTTTTTGATTTAAACTATAAGAAGAATAAGTAGGTGAAGATATGACAAATGAAAGGAAATTTTTGCCCATAAGCAAAAAAGATATGAGAGAAAGAGATTGGGAACAATTAGATTTTATAATTGTTACGGCTGATGCGTATATTGACCATCATAGTTTTGGTACTGCAATTATTTCAAGAGTACTTGAAGCAAATGGATATAAAGTTGGGATAATACCACAACCAGATTGGAACAATCTTTATGATTTTCAGAGATTTGGGAAGCCTAAATATGCTTTTCTGGTTAATGGTGGAAACATGGATCCTATGGTTAATCATTATACTGTAAGCAAAAGAATGAGAGAAAAAGATCTTTATTCTCCAGGTGGACAAATGGGACTTAGGCCTGATAGAGCAACAATTGTTTATTGTAATAAGATAAGAGAAGCTTATAAGGATATAAATATTGTAATAGGAGGAATAGAAGCAAGTCTTAGAAGATTTGCTCATTATGATTATTGGAGTGATAAAGTTAGAAAATCAATATTAATTGATAGCACAGCTGACTTGCTGATTTATGGTATGGGAGAAAAGCAAATAGCAGCAGTTGCAGAAAGTTTGAAGAATAATGTGCGAGCAAAAGATATAACTTATCTTAGAGGCACCTCTTATGCTACCGAAAGTCTAGAGGATATACAAGATTATATTGAAATTCCTTCATATAAAGAAGTATCTACAGATAGATATAAATATGCAGAAGCAAGCAAAGTAGAATATGAAGAACAAGATTCGGTCCGAGGTCATATTATTGTGCAAAAGCATGGAAGTAAATATGTAGTACAAAATGTTCCAGAAGCGCCTTTAACTAGACAGGAATTAGATGAAGTATATGGACTTCCATATATGAGAGAATATCATCCTGTTTATGAAGGAAAAGGCGGTATAGCTGCAATTGAAGAAGTTAAATTTAGTACAGTAAGTTCAAGAGGATGTTTTGGAGATTGCAAATTTTGTGCTATAACTTTTCATCAAGGAAGAGTTGTTCAAAGTAGAAGTAAAGAATCAATACTGCAAGAAGTTGAAGATATTACAAAACTTCCCGATTTCAAAGGATATATTCATGATGTAGGAGGGCCGACTGCAAACTTTAGAAAGCCAGCTTGTTCTAAGCAGTTAGCTTTTGGAGCGTGCAAAAGTAAAGAGTGCTTATCACCAGGTGTATGTAAGAATATGGATGTAGATCATACTGAATATTTAGACTTATTAAGATCTATAAGGAAAGTACCAAAGGTTAAAAAGGCATTTGTACGCTCGGGCCTTAGATATGATTATATTATGGCTGATAAAGATGATACTTTTTTCAAAGAATTAGTAGAGCATCATGTAAGTGGAAAATTGAAAGTTGCACCTGAACATGTTTCAAAAGATGTATTAAAATATATGGGTAAACCTGCCGGAGAAACTTATAATAAATTCGTAGATAAGTTTGAAAAAATAACAAAAAAGCTTGGTAAAAAACAATATATAATTCCATATTTAATGTCATCACACCCAGGAAGCACGTTGGCATCTGCAATTGAACTTGCTGAGTACCTAAGAGATATTAATTACCAACCAGAGCAAGTACAAGATTTTTATCCAACACCAGGTACATTAGCTACAACTATGTATTACACAGGTTTAGATCCTATGACAATGAAAGAAGTTTACGTGCCAAAAACTAAGCATGAAAAAGCTATGCAAAGGGCTTTGCTTCAATATAAGAATCCAAAGTACTATACATTGGTCTATGAAGCATTAACACAAGCAGGGAGAACGGATTTAATTGGAAATGGTCCAAAGTGCCTTATAAAAGACAAAAACAAAAGTGTAAAATCATATAATTCAAGCATTTATAGAGGTAATGAAAGCCAAGGAACTAATAAGAGAAAGACTTCAGATAGATTGAAGAGTAATAAAGTTTCTGATAGAAGGGAAAATGGTAAGAAAACAAAAGAAAAGAATTCGCTAAATGGCAAAAAGAAAACTACTAAGAAAAGATAAAATAGTAAATAGTTTTGTAAAATTGCTGCAATGAAAGAAGGACATATTTTTGCGAGATCTGATATTTAGTTCATGAGTTGTAGCAATTTGTTAATTTTATCGATAATATATATTAAAATTAAGGATATACTATTAATTTTTTTAGTATGTATTTACATATATACTAAAGTTGATTTTCTACATTTTGGTACTAATTCGGTAGTTAACGTATTAGAATGCTAGATGTAGATTTTTATTATCTAGCACAATTAAGAGAAAGGGGTAAAAATGGGGGATATTTTAATAAAAGCATTTAGCTTTATACTGATTATTGCAATAGGATATAGTTTTAAAAGGATAGGGGTTTTTGGACCTAAAGACTATAAAATTATAACCAAAATTATAATGAATATTACTTTACCGTGCGCACTTATTACTGGATTTGCAAATTTTAAAATGGATACATCAATGCTTTTTATTATTCTGCTTGGATTTTTAGGAAACATTATAATGTCTCTTATTGGCTTTGCTTTGGCAAGGAATAAGGATAATAAAGAAAAAGCTTTTAATATGTTAAATTTAGCTGGATACAATATAGGATGTTTTACCCTTCCATATGTGCAGAGCTTTATGGGACCATATGCTGTCGGGATAACAAGTCTCTTTGATATAGGTAATTCAATTATGTGTACAGGAGGTACATACGCACTTGCATCAGGCGTTGTTGGTGAAGGAAATGACCAAAGTATTAGAGCCTTTCTTAGAAAAATTTTCTCATCTGTACCTTTTGATACTTATATGCTTATGTTTATCGTGACAATTACAGGTATTAAGTTGCCGCAGATGATATATACAATAACATCAAATTTAAGTGCAGGAAATGCTTTTTTGTCCATGCTTATGATTGGAATGGTTTTTGAATGCAAATTTCGCAAAGAACAGTTGATTAAAGTTGCTTCAATTATAA
This sequence comes from Clostridium beijerinckii HUN142, assembly GCF_000621745.1. GTDB lineage: Bacteria > Bacillota > Clostridia > Clostridiales > Clostridiaceae > Clostridium > Clostridium beijerinckii_A. The sequence continues at coordinate 58,041 of NZ_JHXK01000025.1, forward strand.
GTATACGTTATTTGTTTGCATCAATATTTGCAGTTGTTATTTATTTTTTTGTGCCGTTTTCTATGGAAATTAAGCATGTACTAGTTATTTTGTATTTGGTCCGATTCCTGTTCTTGCACCAGTCTTTACGGCTAGGTGTAAATGTGATGAAGGGTTATCTGGTGTAGTAAATTCTTTATGTATACCCATAAGTATAGTTATAATAACTTTATTATTATTTATTATTAATTAGTATGATCAAAAAAGAGTATTTTTCTGATAAGAAAATTAAACCACTAAACTTTAAAAAGTGCGTGGTTTTTTTGTTATATAGTAATTTGTTCACTAACATAATGCACATGATCCAATAATAAATCCACATTTAAAACTCTATAGTCCCAAGTATTCAAATAAGTCTAATAGAATCTGGAAACATAATTGCAATATATATAGATAATATTTCTAAAATATTATATAATAATAATTATCATTTAAGAGTTTAAGGAGGAGATGGAATTGAAAAAACTAATCTCATGGAATGTAAATGGGTTAAGAGCCTGTGTAAAAAAAGGCTTTTTACAATATTTTGAGGAAATAGATGCTGATATATTTTGCATACAAGAAAGTAAACTTCAAGAAGGTCAAATAGATTTAGAATTAGATGGATATACAAGTTACTGGAATTATGCTGAAAAAAAAGGTTATTCAGGCACAGCTGTATTTACAAAAGAGGAGCCATTAACTGTAAAAAGAGGTATTGGAATAGAAGAACATGATAACGAGGGTAGAGTACTTACTTTAGAATATAATAATTTCTATTTAGTAAATGTTTATACTCCTAATTCTAAGCAGGCACTAGAAAGACTTGACTATAGAATGGTATGGGAAGATGTATTTAGAAGTTACTTAAAGGAACTTGAAAAAAATAAGCCTGTAATAATTTGCGGAGATTTAAATGTTGCTCATAAAGAGATAGATCTTAAAAATCCCAAATCTAACAGAAAAAATGCTGGATTTACAGATGAAGAAAGATCTAAGATTGCTGAACTATTAGACGCTGGATTTATAGATACATATAGATATTTTTATCCTGACAAAGAAGAGATGTATTCATGGTGGTCATATAGATTTAATGCTAGAGCTAATAATGCCGGATGGAGAATAGATTATTTTTTAGTTTCAGAAAGTTTAAAGGATAAATTAGAAAATGCAAAAATTCATATGGAAGTAATGGGATCGGACCATTGTCCTGTTGAACTGACAATTAATCTATAATAAATAAAAAACAAAGCATAATTACTATATTTGAGTAGGTGATTATGCTTTGTTTTTTATTATTGTACAATAAATCTTTTTATGCCTATCCAGGCAGTAAAACTAGAAATGAAAGATAACATTCCAAATGTCAATATTAAGAAAAGCGGAAATGATATAGGGAAAAAGAAAATATGAAGCCCTAATATTAGAACACAAGCTAGCTCGCAAAGCAAAGTGTTTTTTATACATACAATGCAGAGTAATATAGAATTTTTAAAAACATCTTTTAGAGTAAGAGAAATAGTAGTAAGCAATGGATAAATATACATAGATGCTAGTCCAAGTAAAATCGTAATAAAAAGGCATAGGTAGAAGATTAAATAAAAAATAGGTTTCTCTTGAGCTAATTTTAAATAAAAGAATAGCGAAATACCTAAAAATGAAAATGTGATTAATATTATTAATCCACCAACTAATGATTGTTTCCAATTGTTTTTAAAGGCTTCATGGAAATCTGAAAAAATATAAGTATGCTTTCTTTGAATTATGGCCATTAAAATTGAAGTCATAGCACCAAGAGCAGGACCAATCGTAATAATAGGAAGAGAATATAAAACGAAGATACAATTCAACTTAATTATATCCCAAAATCTCATGGTAAATAATTCGAAAAATAAGTGAATACCTTCTTTTTCAGGCTCGTCCTTTTCCACACTAGGGCCTTCTCTATCAAAATTTGGGGTTAATAGTTTCATAATAATCAATCTCCTTATATAAAGTTTTATCTTAAATATTATAGCTACATTTATTTTAGATAAGTTTAAAGATAGTATATCATTTGAAAATTTAAAGTTCAAGATTATAAAAACATTTACATAGTATTAAAAACTAGCTTATTATAATATGTGTTTAAAAAAATGTATAAAAAAGTCTATTTATAATTTAAATAATTCTAAAATAATTCAATGAAATATAATATAAAACTATTGACTTTGATATAGATAAGTATATAATAAATGTATAAGAATAAATAAAGATTTGAAATAATAGAAATGAAAAGGGTTACTCAAGTCGATTTTATCAAGTATTTAACAAAGAAAGAAAAAATAAATAATAAATATATATTTAGCAAGCATAAATGAATGTTTTTTGTTTTAATATTATTTAAAATAAAAATGCGAGATGTTATATATGAAATATATTTAAAGATATATTCATAAAAGAGGACGAGTATTTTGATCATTATTCTTTTTAGAAATATATTAAATTAACTAAAGAGAAATGATGTTCACTAAATATATTAACTTCATTTGGAAAAAATAGGAGGTAAAAAAATGAAAAGTGTAAAAATATTAAAGAAACTTGCAACAGTTGTAGTCACAACATCACTTGCAGCAACAATGTTAATTGGGTGTGGTGGAAATACTGCAAGTAGTAGTTCGAACGGAGGTGGAAATGAATCTGCATCTTCTGGTGATCAATTGGAAATGTGGACATTTGTTGATATGCATGCACAATTCTTTCAAAAAATGCTAGACAAATGGAATGAAAAGAATCCTGAAAAGAAACTTAATATTAAATTTACGGTTCTTCCTTACGACGATATGCATAACAAATTACAATCTGCTCTCTTGTCCGGACAAGGTGCTCCGGATGCGTGTGATATAGAATTAGGTAAATTCCCTAATTTCTTAAAAGGAGATCCACAATTAGAGCCACTTGACGATGTTTTTGCCCCTTATAAGGACAAAGTGGTTCAATCGCGTGTTGCACTTTATAGTAAAGATAATCATGTATATGGATTTGATTATCATGTTGGTGCAACTGTTGCATATTACAACACTGAGCTTTTAGAAAAAGCAGGTATTGATTATAAATCTATAGTAACTTGGGATGATTTCAAAAAAGCAGGGGAAAAATATTATGCTGCAACTGGTAAAAATTTTGGTACAGCTGATACAAGTGCTACTTGGCAAACAAGTCTTATGTTAGCAGAACAAAAATCTGATTATACTGATGAAAATGGAAAGCCACAATTAAACAGTCCTCAAATGGTTAAAGCTCTTACTACTTTGAGAGATATGCAAGATTCTCATGCTATAGCCACCATTCCTGGTGGACAACCTGACCAAACAGATGCTGAAGCTGCAATAAACAATGGAGACTATGCAGTTGTAGTTAAAGCTATGTGGTATATGTCAAGATTCTTACAATATATGCCTGACCAAGCAGGTAAATGGGCAATTGCTCCAGCTCCAGTATTTGAAAAAGGTCAACCACGTTCTGTAGGTCTAGGTGGTACAGGTACAGTTGTAACTAAAAATGCTAAAAACAAACAAAATCTTAAAGAATTCATAGCGTATGCTAAACTTTCTGAAGATGGAGAAAAGGCTATATGGGATGACTTGGGATTTGATCCAATAAACACAGATTTATGGAGCAATAAAGAACTTACTCAAAACAAAGATAACAAGTTTATAAAATACTTCAAAACTAATCCTTTTGATACATTAAATGAAATTAAGAATGAAATTTCATTAATTAAATCAAATGAAGCTATGCCTAACATAAACAATGTTTTATGTACAGTTACATTAAATAGCATATTTGAAGATAAAAAAGATATAAAACAATCGTTAGATGAAGCACAACAACAAGTAGAGAATGAATTAAAATAATTAGATAACTATACAGAGAGGCTATTTTGTGAAAATATGAAGCTAGAAAATGGCTTCTCTGTATTACTTAAGTGTGTAATAGGAGGAAGTTAAGCAATGTTTAAGGGATTTATATATAACAAAAAAGCAGCACCGTATGTATTTATATTGCCATTTATTCTTGTATTTTTAATATTTTTTGTTTCTCCAATGATAAATACAATTATAATGAGTTTTCAAAATGTATTACCTGGGTCAAGAAAATTTGTTGGATTAGATAATTATACGAAGTTACTAGGAGATAAGGTTTTTCTAGTTGCATTATGGAATAGTGTTAAGTATATGGTATGGACACTAATATTACTTATTCCAATTCCAATGATACTTGCATGTATAATAAATAGTAAATTAATGGTAGGTAGGGAGTTCTTTAAAGCGTCATTATATTTACCGGCTTTAACATCTGTTGCTGTTGCAGGTATAGTATTTAGATTTAGTTTTGGAGAACAAGCTACTTCTTTAATGAATCAGTTAGTTGCGGTATTCGGAATGGATCCATATAAATGGCTTAAAAACGGAACTACAGGCTTTATTGTATTGTTAGTTTTAGCATGTTGGAGATGGACAGGAGTTAACATGTTATATTTCTTATCAGGATTGAAAAATATTCCAGAAGAATTATATGAATCAGCAGATATTGATGGAGCAAGTACTTGGCAAAAGTTTAGATATGTTACAATACCTCAACTTAAACCAACAACTATTTATGTACTTACTATATCTATATACGCAGGTCTTGCAATGTTTATAGAAAGTTACATGGTGTTTAATGGAAATAATTCACCAAACAATATAGGCCTTACAATTGTTGGATACTTATATAGACAAGGTATTGAAAAGAATGCGATGGGTTATGCATCGGCTGTAGGTTTAGTATTATTTGTTATAGGAATGGCTATTAACATGGTGCAATTAAAGTTAAATGGGACATTTAAGAAGGAGGATTAGTATGCAAAGCAATATGAGTTTAAATAATAGAAAAAGTACTATAAAGAATACTCGAAATATAGCAGGACAAGGAAAAAATATACCCACAAGAATATCGATATTTATATTATTTGCTGTAATAGCAATAGTAATACTATTTCCTTTTTATACGCTTTTAATATCAACTTTTAAAGATGGTGCAGTAGTAGTTGCAAATGGTATGGACGCATCAATTGATATTGCAAAAATGTCTCTTAAAAACTATACAATTTTATTTACAGAAAAGAATAGTTTCTTTACTTGGTTTTTTAACAGTTTGTTTTTAACAATAGGGCAAGTAGCACTTCAATTATTTATCAGTGCATTTGTTGCATATGGATTTGCAATGTATGATTTTAAAGGCAAGAATTTCTTATTTGTTTGTGTATTGTTTGTTATGATGGTACCTTTTGAAATATTAATGTTACCTCTTTATAGTCAAGTAAGTGCTATGCATTTAACAAATAGCTATGCAGGTATTATTTTGCCTGATATAGCAAAGGCCGGAACAATATTTTTCTTCAGACAATACTTAACTGGAATACCTAAGGATCTTGTTGAAGCGGGAAGAATAGATGGAGCATCAGAGTATGGGATTTTCTTTAGATTAATATTACCAATCATGAAACCATCCTTTGCAGCAATGGCAATTTTAAATGCTATGGGTAGCTGGAACAACTTGTTGTGGCCAATGTTAGTGTTGAAGGATGCTTCAAAATTCACTTTACCGATAGGTTTAAATACACTATTGACTCCTTATGGAAATAACTTTAACTTATTATTCGTTGGTTCTTTCTTATCAATCTTACCAATATTCATATTATTTATGTGCTTCCAAAAATACTTTGTTGATGGTATGACAGCAGGAGCGGTAAAAGGGTAATGTTAGTTTTACAAAGGACTAAAAAAGTTCAACCTAAATATTTAAGGAGATGAGTTCTAATGGCAAAAAAAGCAAAAATGGTAGTAGATAAAGATTTTAAAATATCCGAAATAGATAAAAGAATTTATGGTTCTTTCATAGAACATTTAGGAAGAGCTGTGTATGGAGGGATTTATCAGCCGGATCATATGTCGGCTGATGAAAACGGATTCCGTAAAGATGTAATGGAGTTAGTAAAGGAATTAGATGTTCCAATTATAAGATATCCAGGTGGAAATTTTGTATCAAATTTCTTTTGGGAAGATAGCGTAGGGCCTATAGAAGATAGACCTAAAAGGTTGGAACTAGCTTGGAGAAGTCTAGAGACTAATGAAATAGGATTAAATGAATTTTCTAAATGGACTAATGCTGTTGGGTCAGAAGTAATGATGGCTGTTAACCTTGGAACAAGAGGAATTGCAGATGCATGTAACCTTTTAGAATATTGTAATCATACTAGCGGAACAAAATATAGTGATTTAAGAATAAAACATGGTGTTAAAGAACCACATAAGATTAAAACATGGTGTTTAGGAAACGAAATGGACGGACCATGGCAAATTGGTCATAAAACTCCTACTGAATATGGAAGATTAGCTTTAGAAACAGGTAAAGCTATGAAGTTAATTGATCCAGAAATTGAGTTGGTTTCATGTGGGAGTTCAAATACAGCAATGCCAACATTTCCAGAGTGGGAGGCAACAACTTTAGATCATACTTATGAAGTCGCAGATTTTGTATCTCTTCATCAATACTACGGAAATAGATTTAATGATACTTCCAACTTCTTAGCACAAAGTGTTGATATGGAACATTTTATTAAAACAGTTACTGCAACTTGCGATTATATAAAAGCTAAAAAGCGTAGTAAAAAAACTATGAATTTAAGCTTTGATGAGTGGAATGTATGGTTCCATTCTAATCAAGATGATGATGATATAATGAAAAATCATCCATGGCAAAAAGCACCTGCACTTTTAGAAGATATGTATAATTTTGAAGATGCTCTTTTAGTTGGATTGATGTTAATTGTCTTAATGAAACATTCTGATAGAGTTAAAATGGCATGTTTAGCACAGTTGGTTAATGTAATTGCACCAATTATGACGGAAGAAAATGGACCAGCATGGAAGCAAACTATCTATTATCCATATTTACATGCTTCAAAATACGGTAGAGGTGTTGCTCTACAACCAGTACTTTCTTCGCCAAAACATGATACTATAGATTTTACAGATGTAACTGATGTTGAATCGATAGCAGTGTACAATGAAGAAAAAGAGGAAGTTACCATATTTGCGGTTAATCGTAATCTAAAAGAAGATATTGAATTAACTTGCGATGTAAGAAGCTTTGGCGATTTTAAAATAATTGAACATATTGTACTAGAGCATGATAACATGAAAATAGTAAACTCAGCAAAAGGTGAGGCTGTGACTCCAAAAACTGTAGATAGAAGTGAGTTAGTGGATGGAATTGTAACTTCAGCTTTAGAAAAAGCATCTTGGAATGTAATTCGCTTAGGAAAGAACAAATAATTTATTATATTTAAATTCCATATAAATAACATTGCTTAAAGTATTATGTTATATAACCCAAATAGATTATATTTGTTGAATTCACTTGGTTTATAGAACTTAGGATTTAGTACATAATTTTAGTGTGCTAAATCCTATTTTATTATTAGAAATGGGAGTGAAAAGATGAAAAAGCATATTTTAGTTGTAACTGCATTATTGTCTGTAATTGGAATTATAGGATGTTCATCAAAGCAAAATAATGAAAACATCCTAGCAAAAATTAATTTTCCAGAGAACCCTAAAATAGAGGAATTAAGAGATTCGAGTATAGTTCTAGATAAAAGTAATTGGGGAACTTTAGGAGCTCATGATCCATCTATATATAAAGATAAAGATACATATTATGTATTTTCTACTGATGCAAGAGTAGGAGGACCGGCAACCCCAGGGATACAAGTCAGAAAATCTAAAGATTTGATCAATTGGGAATTTATTGGTCAAGCTTTAAAGGGGATACCCGAAGAAGCGAAAAAATGGAGCAATGCTCAAGGAATATGGGCTCCTGAGGTAACAAAGGTAGGAGATCAATATTATCTATATTACTGCACATCAAGTTTTGGGAAAAATAGATCTTATATTGGATTATTTAAGAGCAAATCAATAGAAGGTCCATGGGAGGATCAAGGTCTTGTGTTAAAAACTAATCAAGGGGAAGATAGAAATGCTTTAGACCCCAATATAGTGTATGATAAGGATGGCCAAATGTGGATGTCATATGGTTCTTTTTGGAGTGGCATATATGTTGTAAAGCTTGATAAAAATACAGGAAAGCCACTAAATCTAAATGATAAGGGAAAAAATATATCTAAAAGAGATGCAGCTGTAAGCGGTGCTGTTGAAGGGCCATATATTATTTATAATGAAGAACAAAAGAAATATTATTTATTTGTTTCATATGGGTCATTATCTTCAGATTACAATGTTAGAGTGGGCCGTGCCGATAATATAGAAGGACCTTATCTAGACAGTAACGGAAATGATATGACTGATATATCAAATTCAAAACCAGATGAAATTGGAAATAAAATTTTAGGGGGATATAAATTTGGTGATAGTGAAGGCTGGATGGCACCAGGACATAATTCTATATTAAACGATAATGGAAATTACTATATAGTTCACCATGTGAGAACAGAGAAAAATAAAGATTGGTTCTATTTGAATGTTAGGAAAATTCTTTGGTCGGAAGATGGATGGCCTATAGTATCACCAGAAAGGTATACTGGAGAAAAAGAACAGGCTATTGAAAAAAATGCTCTTATAGGAAATTGGCAAGTAATATTACAGGATAAAAATAATAATAAAATAATACCTTCAGAACAATATGAATTTGCGAGTAATGGAAAAATAAAGAACGAAAAACAATCAGGAAAATGGGAATTAGATGGTGATAATAATATTTATATTGAACTGACTAATAGTAACGGTGAAAAAATAGAGTATAGTGGGAAAGTAATACCATCATGGGATTGGGAAAATAAAAAGCAGACAATAGTATTCACAGCTATTGATAGTAATGGAATATCTCTATGGGGGAAACTTATGAGGTAATATAAGAAGACCTATACAGATTGTAAAGAAATTTTCAATAGAAAAAAACAACATGAATGAATAAGAAATAACTTTCTATTCATTCATGTTCTTTTTTATAAAAAATACATATGTTTTGGATAGATATACGGTTTATTACTAATCTTGTTGAGTTAATGTGTTATAAACAAGTCTCACGCTTATACCTTGATTGTAATTTCCAAAGTTTTTTCCAAAGATAGTTAATCCACCAACATGTTTTGTTTCTTCAGGAACAGCTAACTTTAAAAGAATATCACTTTTATAGTTTAATTCCAAATCTTCTAAGGTGACATCTGAAATTTTTATTCCATCAATAAATGTTCCAAAGGAGTTTATGCTTAAAAGTTTTAATAATCCGTATTGATTCCAATGGGGATTCCACCAAGATGGAGTTAAAATTCCTTTACTATCACCGAAATCTCCAGGACTGGTCCAACTTCCAACATTAATATTATTTAAATAGAAATGTATGTCGGATGGCCAAATGCTACATACTCCAGGAGCTTCTGAACTTATTTCCATAGATATTTGCAATTCAGAAAATACTTCATTTGGTTTTAGATAGTTGGGAATTCTATATTCTATACTTCCTTTAGTAAACCAAAGAATATCCGCATTAATTCTTTCGGGATCAGCAAAGTAATTTGGATTATCTACTTCGCCTATAATACTATCTTTAGTCGCTATTCCGCATGTAGGGGTAATATCATAATTAGAATAGTGACCGATACTTAAATCTATGTAATATGAATTTTCAACGTCCTGTTTACCAATATCAATTACAAATTTATCTTCATGAAGAGAGCAAATCTTTTGTAATCCATGTTTTCCAGTTAAATTAGTTGTTTTTATTAATCCACACTCTTCTAATTTCTTTATATGCATAGTAACTGCGCCATTAGTTAAATCAAGTTTTTCTGATAACTCATTCATATTTAATTGCTTATACTGTGATAAAATCTCTAATATATTCATTCTTACATCCGAACTTAAAGCTTTGAAAAGTGGCAAACTTTCCTTTAGATTTGTAATGTGAATCATAATAATCTCCTCTATGCTGTTAATATTCATTCAATTGAAATTAATGTTGAAATATTAATTTCAGAAAAATTGTACTTAAGTTATAGTTTGTTACAAAATTATCAAATAATAATGTACTATGTTAAGACTATTATACCCTTTAAACGATTAAATGTGAATAATCATTTTAAATATTTTTAAAATAAAATCACAATATGAGAGATTATTTTCTGTTCAAGTTTTTTCTAAAATACGCATTTTTATACTCAGTTGGTGTGACGTCTTCAAATTTTTTGAAAAGTTTCATAAAATGCTTATCGTCATTAAATCCAACCTGAAGAGCAATTTCTCTTATTGAGAAAGACGAGTTTAATAGAAGTTGTTTAGAAGCATAAATTCTTGTTTTGTTGATGTATTTTAAAAGTGACGTACCAGTATATTTTTTAAATGCCGAAGAAAGGTAATCTTGATTGTAGTTAAATGTTTCAGCAATTTCATGTGCAGTTAAATTTGAGTTATAATTTATATTTATCCAGTTTGCAATTTCATTTATTTTGCAATTAGCATTGGATAATTTTTCATTTTGGTGAATTATATTATCCATGAAATCTTGAGAAATTTCCATTGCCAATAGGCTTAATGCATAATTGGTTAAATATTCAGAATAACTTTTCTTGTTCGATAGATCAAGTAGTTGACGAAAAATAAGGCTGGTTCTTGCAGCAGAAGAAATTGAACCATATTCAGGTAAAATGTAAACATCTGAAGAAGCTTTTTTTAATTCATTGCCAAGATCAAATATATAATTTTTAATTTGCTCAGAGTTTAAAAGTTTATATTCAGCAGAAGTAATTCTAAAATGACACCAATAGTAAGAAAGATTCCCTTCAGATTTCTTATAACCATAGTGGGTATGAAAAGGAAATAATATAATGAACTTATTTGGAGTAAGTTCATATTTTTTATCATCTTGTGCAATGTATAGAGTTCCCTCGCAACCAATTAGAATAACAAAAGTATCGAGGTTTCTTTTAGAATGTATAAAATTTTCATTATTTATTAATTTTCCGCTAGAACAATGATTAAGGGGATATTTATTATCCGAAATAAAATAAAACATATAGGATTTCACCACCTATTCTAGTAAAATGAAAGTTGTTTCTATATAATAAATATACTATAGTTATATGTATAAAAGCTAGTCATATGCTTAAATAATAGCATTTGTATTTTAGAGGAATGAATAAAATAGTTTTTGATAATTATAATAAATTAACCACCCCAAAATAAATTTAGGAGGAATTAATAATGAACTCAAATACTTTTAGTAAACCTTTGCAAATAAATCATATAAATGTAAAAGATAATTTTTGGAAGAAGATGATGGAGTTAGCAAGAACTCATGTTATTCCTTATCAATGGGAAGCATTGAATGATAGAATAGAAGGTGCTGAACCAAGTTATTGTATGCAAAATTTTAAGATTGCAGCTGGGATGATGGAAGGTGAATTTAAAGGTTTTGTATTTCAAGATAGTGATTTTGCAAAATGGATAGAAGCGGTTGGATATTCTCTTATGTGGAATAAGGATGAAGGACTTGAAAGAATTGCAGATGGAGCAATTGATATTGTCTGTGCGGCACAGCAGCCAGATGGATACCTAGATACTTATTACATTATAAACGGATTAGATAAAAGATGGACAAACTTACGTGATAATCATGAATTGTATTGTTTAGGTCATTTAATTGAAGGGGCAGTAGCTTATTATGAGGCAACAGGAAAAGATAAGTTATTAAATGCAATCGTAAAATATGTAGACTATGTGGATACTATATTTGGGCCAGAAGATGGCAAATTGCATGGATATCCAGGTCATGAAGTAATTGAATTGGCTTTAATTAAACTCTATAAAATAAAAAAAGATAAAAAATATCTAAATTTAGCAAAATATTTTATAGATGAAAGAGGCAAGTCACCGTTATATTTTGAAGAAGAAGGGAAAAAGTATAATAATAAGTTCTGGTGGGAAGATAGTTACTTTAAATATCAATATTATCAAGCAGGTAAACCAGTAAAAGAGCAGGAAGTTGCAGAAGGACATGCTGTAAGAGCTGTATATTTATATTCAGGAATGGCTGATGTAGCTAGAGAAACAAATGATGATGAGCTTTTAGAAGCTTGCAAGTGCTTATGGAATAACATGACTAAAAAGCAAATGTATATAACAGGTGGAATTGGATCATCACAATATGGTGAAGCATTTACCTATGATTATGATTTACCTAATGATACTATTTATGCTGAAACTTGTGCATCCATTGGATTAGTTTTCTTTGCAAGGAGAATGCTTGAGATTGAACCTAAATCACAATATGCAGATACAATGGAAAAAGCCTTATATAACGGAATTATAAGTGGAATGTCAATTGATGGAACAAAGTTTTTCTATGTAAATCCTTTAGAGGTGGTTCCAGAGGCATCTGAAAAAGATCATTTACGAGCTCATGTAAAAGTTGAGCGTCAAAAATGGTTCGGATGCGCATGCTGCCCTCCTAATCTCGCAAGACTTTTGACGTCTATAGGAAGTTATGCATATACATTAAGAGAAGATGCAATATTTATGCATTTATACATGGGAGGAGAAATTTTAGCTGATTTATCTGGAAAGAATGTAGTATTTAATATTAAGACAAACTACCCATGGGATGAGAGTATAGATATTAATTTAAATATGAAGGAAGAAGCTGACTTTGAATTTGCATTAAGAATTCCTGAATGGTGCAGAAATTATGAAATAGAAGTTAACCGAGAAAAGATAAATTGCAGTATAGTCGATGGATATGCTTACATTAATAGGAAATGGAAAGATAATGATAAAATTAACATTTTATTTAAGATGCCTGTAGAAATAGTTAGAGCAAATATAAATGTAAGGGAAGACATGGGAAAAGTTGCTGTAATGAGGGGACCAGTTGTTTATTGCCTAGAGGAAGAAGACAATGGACCTAATCTTCACAGAGTTTATTTAAATAGTAATCCTAAATTTACTTATGAATATGACAAAGATTTCTTAGGTGGCGCAATAGTACTTGAAAGTGATGGACGACTTGCTAAAGAACAGGATTGTGATAAAGATAAGTTATATGTATATGATTCTAAAATTGAATTTAATGAAAAGAAGTTAAAATGGATTCCATATTATTTATGGGCTAACAGAGCACCAGGAGAAATGATAGTGTGGGTGAGAAAATGTATTTAGTTCAATAAAGTTTAAATTTAAATAACTTGTACGCTGTTTATGCAGCTGAAGATAGTATATAATTTTAAATGAGCCTAAAGCAAAAAGCATAAACGTAGGAGGGATTTAATTTTGAATGAAATTTTGACTAAAACAATAGAGGAAATGGCGGATATGGAGTTTGACTGCAGCTGTGGAAAAAAACATAGAATAGACATAAAACATATCTATGTTGGAGAAAATGTATATAATAGAATTCTAGATGTCGCAAAAGAAATTTTACCAAAAGAAATTTTATTAGTAAGTGATAAGAATACTTATAAAGCACTTGGCAAGTGTGTAGAAAATGAACTTACTGAATCAGGTTATAAGATAAATAATATTATATTAGTTAGTTATGGAGATTTAATTCCAGATGAAAAAGCAATTGGACGAGTATTGGTTGAAATAAATAATGAAACAGAGCTTATAGTTGCTGTGGGATCTGGAAGTATTAATGATATATGTAGAATAATAAGTGCAAAAACTCATATTCCTTATGTTATAATGGGAGCAGCTCCATCAATGGATGGATATGCATCAACAGTATCACCTCTAATTATTGATGGGGCAAAGGTAACATATCCTGGGACTAATCCATATGCTATTATAGCTGATTCAAATATTATGAAAGATGCTCCATTTGAGATGATATGCGCTGGATTTGGTGATATACTAGGAAAATATACAGCACTTTCTGATTGGAGATTATCTAATATAATTCATAACGAATATTTTTGTGATACAACAGAAAAGCTAGTAAGAAATGCTATGTATAAATGTTTTGAAAATATAGAAGGAGCTGTTAAGAGAGATGTTAAAGCAATAGAATATATAGCGGAAGCACTTATCCTATCAGGAATAGCAATGACTCTTTCTGGAAATTCAAGACCAGCATCAGGAGCAGAACACCATTTGTCTCATTATTGGGAAATTGATAAGCTTTCAAGAAAATTAGAACATCCTTTGCATGGTAATTCAGTTGGAGTTGGTACAGTAATATCAGCATGGTTGTATAAAAAACTTAATATTGAAGAAAGGTTTGGGATAGAGACTCCAGTGCCAGAAATAATAATAAATTTATTAAATTCTATTGGAGCTAAGTCCAATCCAGAGGCGTTAGGAATTGAGAAAGAATTATTTCATAGGAGTGTAATTCATGCTCTTGAAATCAGACCTAGATATACGATTTTGCAATATGCAAAAACTGAAAATATGTTAGAAGAATATGCAAATGAATTAACGAATTTATTTTACGGAGAATGATAATATGCTAAAAGATAAAAAATTATTTTTATTAGATATTGATGGTACAATAGCTTTAGATACCACATTAATCGATGGTACATTAGAATTTATGGATTATGTTTTAAGTATAGGTGGTAAATATATATTTATAACAAATAATTCAACAAAAAGTATAGAAGATTATATTATGAAGTTTGATGATTTTGGAATTAAAGTTGATAAAACAAGTTTTGTAACATCATCTTATGCAACCGCAATATATCTAAAAGAAGTATATAAAGATAAAAAAATATTTGTTCTTGGAACAAAATCATTTATTAAAGAACTAAGAAGATTTGAGTTGAATATTACAGAAGATAAAGATGAAGATATTGTTTGTGCAGTAGTAGGCTTTGACAATGAATTAAATTATAAAAAGATAGAGGATATATGTGAATTACTATCAACAAGAGATATTGATTATATAGCTACTAATCCAGATCTTGTTTGTCCGACTAGCTTTGGTTTTGTACCAGACTGTGGATCAATATGCGAAATGATTGAAAATGCAGTTAAAAGACAACCTTTATATATTGGAAAGCCTAATAAAACGATAGTGGAAATGTGTCTAGAACAAACTGGATTTACAAAGGAGCAAACTTTAGTTATAGGAGATAGATTGTATACAGACATTGCCTGCGGTATTAATGGTGGTGTTGATACAGCTGTAGTATTTACTGGAGAAGCAACAAAGGAAGATTTGAAAGATACAGAATTTAGACCAACATATAGCTTTAGTACAATCAAAGAGTTATATGAAAAGTTAGCTTTTTAATATACTTTTAGTCAAGTAAGAATTACGAGCTGTTAAGATTGAAATTCAAATTTTGTTTTTAGCAGCTTTTTTATAATGTTATGAGGCGTAATATCTGAGCTGAAATGGTAAATTTATAGTAAGTCACTTGATGAAAAATATATACCATATGAAAAAATGTATGCTAGATACAATAACATTCCATAGTAGTTTTGGACTTATTATTTATTTTATGTGCTTAATTAATTATATACAATTTGTTTATAATAATTATTAGAAGAATATAATTTTCATATCGCTAAGATAATGATTTTGATATAATATTTTTATAACATAACTAGATAGGAGGAGATTATAGGATATGAATTTAGAATATATTATGAATAAGTTAAAAGATCAGAAACCATATATTAATGGCTGGAAAAGAATGAGAAGGTCAGCTATAATTATTCCACTAGTTGAGATTGATAATGAGGTACATGTATTATTTGAAGTTAGGTCTAAAAAATTAAGGAGCCAGCCAGGAGATATATGCTTTCCAGGTGGGAAAATAGATGGAAATGAATCTCCTAAGGAAGCTGCACTTAGAGAAATATCTGAAGAACTTGGCGTAAAAAGCATTAATATAGTAAATGAATTAGATATTATAGTAAGGTATGATGGCATAATAATTCATCCGTATGTAGGAATTATTAAAGATCTTGATGAAATAAAGATAAGTGAAGATGAGGTTGATCATGTGTTTTATATACCGTTATCTTATCTTTTAGATCATAAGCCTCGTGTATATAATAATAAAATAAATATTGAAAGAGACAAAGAATTTCCATATGATTTAATTGTTAATCGAGAAAATTATAAATTTAGAGAAGCTAATTATAGATCTTTATTTTATAAATATGAAACTTATAATATATGGGGAATCACAGCTGAGATGCTGCAAGATTTTTTGGAGAATTTTGTAGCCCACAACTAAACTCCACCGATTCCCACTAAACACTGGCGATTCCAACCAAACTTTGACGAAACCGCCATTCTGGTCGGAATTCAACCCGATCAAAAATTCAAACAAAATCCAGAGCTGAGAGTAAAATCTCGGCTCTTTTTTCATGCAGAGAATTAGATTTAAGGGAGAAGTAAGAGAGGATTAAGGAGAGAGTTAACGTGAGATATAGCAAGGCTTTAGAATGATTTTTGAGAGACGGGAAGGGAGGCTTCGGCTACGCCATTGGCGGGCATATTCGGAGTTAAGGGAGAGCGATTGGGAGAAGGAAAAGGTGAAGTTCTTAATCCTATTTTCGTCAAAGTTTCGTGGTTTTCCGAATAAAGGTTGGCGAAGAAAGAGGTATTGAATACCATGATTTTTGGGTAGAAAATTCTAAGAAGTGTGACGGAAATTGACGGGAGAATGTGGGGGGAGATGGAGAAAAAACATCATGGTTTAAGGTTCGAGTACAAATTTGTCTTAACTCCTCAAACCACCCCAAATCTAATAAAGTTTGATTAAAAAGAAGGATTGAGGAAAAAACTTAGTCCTTTTTTTGCGAGAAAAATAAACGAGGAAAACGAGTAATATCAACGATTCTAAATTATTTATCCCTTGAACCTGAATAATGGTTTGTTCAAACTTTGATGGAATTCTGATTAAACTTTGATTAAAAAAGAAGTATTTAAAACCATTATTTTTGGTACAGGAGCGTGAGCAAACTTTTTTAGAATTAACGGGGGAATGCGGGATGAAGGGGGGAGTTTGAGAGAGAATTAAAGGGTGAGTACAGAATTTGTAACTAACTCTAAATAATAAAACATCTCTCTCAAACGCACAATAATTCCTATAAAGCCTAGTTTTTTACTCTAGACTTCTCTGGAATAGCATCTTGATTGGAAATATGGTTAAACAATAATTCACGAAAAAAATCCAGAGCTGAGAGTAAAATCTTGGCTTTTTTTCATACTAAAAAATAGATTTGATAGAGAAGTAAAGTTTTATTAAGTAGAAAGTTAAAATTAGTGCAAATAATTGTAAGTGGATGATATAATTTACATAAAGTAAAACAAAATTATAATTTGTATGATAGGTTAGATTAACAATTTGTTGGTAAATGAAATTCTCTGATACCATGACTTAAATGATAAGAATATATGTGTAATAATTAAGTCAAAAGAATTAAAGTTATTTTACATCAATATTTATGAATCATGAATATCAAAAAATGTGATTGGAAGAAATATTATATAAATGATATTCAAGAAAAAACAAATTTATACAGGTAGAGAATTTAAAGTAGGAATAGAATTATAAAATTTTTGGAGGTAAGTATGGATCAAAAAAGAGTTGCAGGAGAAAAATCAACAGAATATATAAAAGATGGGATGATATTAGGATTGGGAACAGGCTCGACAGCTTATTACATGATTAAAAAAGTTGGAGAATTGATTAAAAGTGGAATGAAGATAAAGGCTGTAGCAACATCAAAAAGTACTGAGAGTTTAGCAAGAGAACTTAAGATTCCTTTATTATTAATTGATGAAGTTGATAGGATTGATTTAGCAATTGATGGTGTAGATGAAATAGATAATGAATTTAATGCCATTAAAGGTGGTGGAGGAGCTTTATTTAGAGAAAAAATTGTGGCTAGTTTGGCCACTGAAGTTATATGGATTATGGATGAAAGTAAATTAGTTGATGGCATTGGAGAATTTCCTTTACCAGTTGAAATATTACCATATGGATACAAACATGTAATTAAAGAATTACAGGATTATTCCTTAAATCCTAAAATAAGAATGAAGGAAGAAGAGATTTTTGTAACTGATAATGGTAACTATATAGTTGATTTGCATATAGGAAAGCCAATGAACATCAATGATGTTTACAATAAAGTTAATAGAATAACTGGAGTGCTAGAAACAGGATTATTTATTAATATGTGTGATCGTATTATCATTGGGACAAATAGCGGCGCCAAGATTATTAATAATGTCAAGATCAAAAATGTAAAGATGGAGTAATCTAGGCAAATATTATTTCATTTTAGAATGTACAGAGGGGGATGATGATATGATAAGGGAAATAATAAATGAAGATTTCAATGGGCTAATGCAATTATATATGCAACTGCATAATGATTCTATGCCAGAGAAAACACCAGAAATAATGGAAGTATGGAATAGAATTTTGGAAGACAAAGAACATCATATTATTATTGCAGAGGAAGAAGGAAAGATAGTGTCTTCGTGTGTTTGCGTCATAATACCAAATTTGACACACAATCAACGACCATATGCTTTTATTGAAAATGTAGTGACTGATAAACATTATAGAAATAAAGGATTAGCAACAGCTTGTTTGAACTACGCAAAAGAAATAGCGATTAAAGAAAAGTGTTATAAATTAATGTTATTAACTGGTTCCCAAAAAGATAGTACGTTAAATTTCTATGAACAAGCAGGATATAATCAAAATGATAAAACAGCTTTCAGACAGTGGATATAATACAAATAGCAATTTATCTGATAATGTGTAATTTTTTTCTGCATAAGAGTATCACATTATAAAACTATAAATTTAAGGGATAAAGAGAATTTTGAAATTAAAGATTCGAGTTTTAGTCATGGTATAAATAAGCGCAAACAGTTTTTGTATAAGTAGAAAAGAGATGGTTTATTTAAATCACTTTATATAGTAAAAGAATAGAGGGATTAGAGTGAATAAGGAGTTTTTAGAATCTGAAAGATTATTTTTGAAGCCTTTATCTTTTAAGGAATTACAGTATATAAATAAAAATGAACTTGATAATATTGAAACTCAAATTGAATTAGAAGCACTATTAGATTCTGTTAAATTAGCAATATCAAAAAAACTAATTAAAATGAAAAACATTGATGAAAATATCCATGAATGGTATACATGCTGGCTAATTATTAATAAGGAAAATCAAAAAGGAATAGGATTTATTGGATTTAAAGGATTAGCTGATGTAAATGGGTATTTAGAAGTTGGATATAGCATTTCATCTAATTATAGAAGAAAGAGATTTATGACAGAGGCTTTAGAAACATTAATAGGATGGGCGGGTAAATTTAAAGGGGGTAAAGGTATAACAGCCAGAGCTTTAAAAACTAATTTTGGTTCTATTAAAGTATTAAATAATTGTAATTTTGAATTATTCAGCTCTACTGAGCAAGAGAATATTTATATTAATAAGCTTAGATAAATTAACTTAAATGTATTTAATAAGGTTTAAGCTCAAAATAATATAAAGACCAAAATTTCTGCATTGTCATAAAAATGACTATGGTAATATTGTTGCTAATATGTTTATGAGCATGATTCATTGCTTAGTTTTAGGAGAAATTAAAAATATAAGGAGAATTTAATTTATGAATAACGATGTCTATAAAGAGTGTCCAAAATATAAAAATAAATTAATTACATTAAGAAGAACAGGCAAGGAAGATTTAGAAGAATTGCTTAAATGCTATTCAGATGAAAAAGCAGTACCATTATTTAATTCTGATAATTGTCATGGAGATAATTTTAATTACAAAACAATTGAGAAAATGAGACAAGCAATTGATTTTTGGGAATATTCATATGAAAATAGGCAATTCGTAAGATGGACAGTAATTTTAAATGATACTAATGAAAAAATTGGGACTATAGAAATGTTTCACAGGTTAGCAGAAGATGAATTTAATCACTATGGTGTTTTAAGAATAGATCTGCAAAGTGAGTATGAGACTCAGCACATAATAAAAAATATATTAGATATCGCAAATGAATTCTTTTATGAGGCTTTTGATGTTAAGCGTATCTTAACGAAAGCAGTTCCAATAGCAAATGAACGTATAGATGCATTAATGGAGATGGGTTATAAACCAATTAATAAAAAATTTATTGTGTATGATGATTATTACTGTGGAGCAATTGAATATTAAAAACAATATAAAGTTTATTTTATTTTTTAAGAGCTTATGCATAATCAAAAAAATAAGAAGTCAATCTGCCAAGCCTATTTTCCGTCATGCTGAGTCAGTAAATTGCCCTAATAGACCTGTTATGAGACCAATTTAATTACTTGCGTGATGAAAAATAATCATAGCATTTTGGACTTGTTATTTTCTTTCATATGCCTAAAATTATAAAAATTCTAAGCTCTTAATTAATTATAAAATTAATTATTGAAAATCTCCTTTGCAACCGCTACAGCATTTAATACTTTTGGAAAGCCAACATAGGGAATACATTGTAAGAATACTTCTATTATTTCTTCTTTAGATATCCCAACGTTTAATGCTCCGTTAATATGAACTTTTAATTGGTTTTCGCACCCTCCTAGCGTAGTAAGAGCAGATAAAGTAACAAGCTCCCTTTGTTTTAAATCAAATGTTGGTCTTGTATAAATATCTCCAAAAGCAAATTCAATAATGTATTTTCCAAGGTCTGGAGCTATATCCTTAAGTGATTCTATTACAGCTGTTCCAGCGTTTCCATCCACCTCATTGAGTTTATTTATCCCTTTTTCATATCTATTTTCCATAATTGTAATACCTCCTATTCTTTGATAATATTATCTTATATGATGGAGTTAACTCCATGTCAAGAGGTAGGTGATTATTTTGAATTATTATATAGGAGAGTTTTCTGAAAAAATTGGTTTGAGCATTGATACACTAAGATATTATGAAAAGCTTGGTCTGATTTATCCTGAAAGAAATGAAGCTAATAAAAGAGTATATTCTGAAAAAGATATTGAGTGGCTAAAATTTATAATTCGATTAAAGGAAATAAATATGCCAATTAAGCAGATACAATACTATTCTAAATTGAGATATGAGGGCGATGATACAATAAAGGAAAGATTAGAATTACTTGAAGAACAAATGGATAGGTTAAATATTGAAAAGAGAAAAATCGAAGAAAATATAATGCACTTGGATAAAAAGATTGGTATTTATAAGAAAATGATAGGTGAAAATTAACTAATGACTGTTTAGATGATTTTTATTAAATAATATATGGGAGGATTGAAATGAGCAATATGCAAGCAATTATATGGTTTTTTCCTATATTATTTATTATCCATGATTTTGAAGAAATAATTTTTATACAATCATGGATAAGTAAAAATAGGTATTATTTATGTGAAAAGTTTCCAGCGTTATCAAAAAAATTATTGCCTCATTTCGATAATATTACAACGGCATCTTTTGCTTTTGGGGTAGCTGAAGAATTTATTACTTTATTGTTGAGGTAGATAAACTTAATCTGTAAGTACCATATTCCATAATTTTATCAAGTAATAAATTAATTTCATCCATATTAGAGCATATGACTTTAAGCAAATAGCAGCCATCTCCACTAATCCTATGGGCCTCAGTTATAATTGTATTTTCTTTAATAAATTTTGTTAATTTATCATGTTGTGTGGTTTTCATGAAAATAGTAATAAATGCAGTAATGTTTTTGCCCAGCAGAGAATTATTAATGCATACAGTATACTGTGTTATTATACCTAAATCCTGAAGTCGTATAATTCTATTGGATACTCCCTGAGGGGTTAAGTGTACATGATCACCAATTTCCTTAAGCGGTATTTTTGAATTAATCAATAGCATGTTTAAAATCTTCAAATCTATTTCATCAAACATATAGCCTAAAATCCTTTCATTTTTAAAGAGAAACTAATGAATATCTTTCACATTTCAACCTTAATTTAAGATACTATTAGTATAACAAATATAAGTAAATCAGCAAATATAAAGGTGGAATGAAAATGAAAAAAGCATTACTAGTAATTGATGTGCAAAATGAATATTTTACAGGTAAATTAAAAGTAACTTATCCTAATAATAGCTTTGATAATATATTGAAGGTAATGGATTATGCAAAAGAGAATAATATAATTGTTATATTTGTACAGCATACAGCACTTTCTGGAGACACATTTATTAAGAATTCAAATGGATGGGAACTACACTCAATGATTATTGAGAAATCGTACGACTATCTTATTGAGAAAACTAAGCCAAGCAGTTTTTATGAAACAAATTTAGAAGAAATATTAAAAAAAGAAAATATAACTGAGATAGTTATCTCAGGATATATGACTCAAATGTGCTGTGACACGACAGCGAGGGAAGCTTTCCATAGAGGCTACCACGTTGACTTCTTGTCAGATGCTACAGGTACTATAGATGTAAATAATGAAGTGGGTTCTATAAGTAGTAAAGATCTTCATAAAGCTACTTTAATTGCTCAAAGTTTAAAATTTAGTAATGTAATAAGTACTATGGAATGGATGAAATTATCTAAAATTTAATTTTGCATAGTACTCATATTATAAATAGAATATAGATTATATCTATAAATGATGCTAGGGTTAAAAGTAGCTTTCTTTGTTACTTTTAATCCTATTATTTTTATAACTAGAAAAATAAAGAAGTTTAGTTTTCAAAAAAATATATATATTTGAAAATTATAGAATGGTCAAAGTCCAGCAAATTAGGTATTCGTAGCTATTTTAATCTCTTTAGTTAAAGGATATTAAATTGTCTACACAAGATTACAAATATGAAAAGTGAGTAATAAAAGATTCGAAAATTTACTAAAGAATCTATTTTATAATTTTAATAAACGTTTATTTATGATATTGTTATTTTATCTCTTATGAAAAGCTATACAAAAATATATTGACTTAGAAAAAGAACAAATATAGAATAACATTATTAAAGGACATTTTAAAAGTGGTTTTATAATGTTATATATTTCATTAATTTTATTAAAAAGGAGATCTTAGTAATGAAATTCTTAAAGAGCGTTTTGGTCATTATACTTATTGCTCTTTTTTTAGGGAGTAATTTATATTTTATTAATTTATTAAGAGACAAGAAAGTAGAAAAGGAACCGATAAAACCTAAGATAGTGCTGATTTCTCATATAAAGACTAATCCATATTGGATTGATATAAAAGCAGGTGCAGAAAGAGCTGCTAAAGAAAGAGGTGCAGTGGTTGAATTTTTAGGACCTACAACTGCAAGTACTGAAGATGGGCTAAAACTTTTTGATATGGCTACATCAGCAAAGGTGAGTGGCATAATAACATATGTTCAAGAAGAAGGACAATATAAAAAGAAGATCAATAGCGCAATGGAAAAGGGTATTCCAGTAGTTACAATAGATTCAGATGAAGAAGATAGCAATAGAATAGCATATGTTGGCACAGATAATGTTTTAGCTGGACAAGTTGCCGGGAAGGAAATGGTCAAGCAAATAGGAACGTCTGGAAATGTAGCAATAGTAATGGGAGGAAAAAACGTAAAGAATCAGAAAGAAAGGGTAGAAGGTTTTACACAATATATAAAATCGAATTCTAACTTGAAAATTGTAGATACAGATTCATCGGATGCGATGCTTCTTGAGGCAGAAATTATAACAAGAAAAATATTAAATAGAAATGATAACATAAATGCTTTATTTTGTACCTCAGCTCTTGACGGAATAGGCGCTGCAAGAGCAGTAAAAGATTTAAATTATAAGGATAGGGTAAAAATTATATGTTTTGATGATTTGGATGATACTTTAAGCAATATTAGAAATGGACTAGTTTCAGCAACAATAGTGCAGAAAAGTAATGAAATGGGTTATAGGGCAGTTAATATTATTATGGACAAAATTGAAGGGAAATCAAATAAGTTTTCAAAATCACTAATCGATGTAAATGTAATTAATAAGAGCAATATAGATAGCTATAAGCGAGGAGATGATAAAGTTGAAAACTAAAAGCTTAAATAGTAAATTTATAATGTTTGTTATATGCTTAATTATTCCTATATGTATATGCAATATTATATCCTTGGCGATGAGCAAAAAAATTGAGGACGGGTATGTTAATATGCTTAACAATATGCTCATTACTAATGAAATTAAGCAGCATGTTGACAGCTCTTTAGATAATTTTAATCAATATATATTGAATGGAACTCCAAGTAAGAAAGAAAGCTATAATAATGAGGTGATTCTTGCAAAACAAAAAATTGGTAATCTTAAGAAAAATTCTGATGATGTAAATCAATATATTTTAAGAGATCTAGATAATACTTTAGATTCTTATATAGAAAGTTCTAAAAATACAATATCTGCTTATGAAAATAAGGAGGGATACGTTTTTTACTATGATGATTTTGTAGCGGCCAAGAATATTGCATCATATTGTGATGCATATGCATCGACTTTAATGCAAAATTTCCTAGAGGCTAATAGCATAGCATATAAAGAACTAAATAGAAATAGCAGCGTAATATATATAGGACTAGCTACATATCTTATATTAATTTTAGCTTTGTGTGTAGTTTATGCATTAACATTTATAAGACATATATCTGAGGGCTTAAAGGGTATGGTTGAAATATCAAACAAAGTATCAAAAGGTCAATTTGAATATTATGAAGGTAACAAAACTGACATTTATGAGTTAGATATTTTAACAAAAACATTTAATACTATGATTACAGATATAAAAAATCTTATTAGTTCGCTTAATGGGAAGATCGTATTAGAAAAAAAATTAAAAGAAGAGGAGATGAAAAATCTAAAATATGAGAATGCTTTAAAAGAATTTGATTTAAAGGTATTACAGTCTCAAATAAACCCACATTTCTTATTTAATACCCTAAATTGTATAAACGCGACAGCAATAATGGAAAATGCGATAACTACAAGTAAATTAATTAAATCAGTATCTAATATTTTAAGATATTCTTTAAGAAGTATGAGTACAAATGCACTATTGGAAGATGAAATAAAGATTGTAAAGGATTATATTTATATTCAGGAATGCAGGTTTGATGATAGGGTAAAATTTAATCTAAGTACAAATATGGATATGAAAAAAGTTAAAGTTCCCGGAATGACAATACAACCATTAGTAGAAAATGCATTTATACATGGGATTGAAGGGAAAGAAGATGGTGGATATATAAATATATATATTGATGAGGAAAATGGTGAGTGTAATGTTTTAATTGAAGATAATGGTGTTGGCATTTCTAAAGAAGTTTTGGATAAGATTAATAATTATAATTATGATGCAAAACATACAGGGCATACAACAGGCCTTGGAATAAATATAGTAGAAAAGAGGCTTAGATATTTATATAACAAGAAAAATATGTTTAAAGTAGAAAGTGAAGAAGGCAAAGGGACTAAAGTTTATTTGAAAATACCTATAATGGGGGATGAGAATAATGATGAAAATATTAATTGCTGATGATGAAAAGTATGATAGGGAAACGGTTAAACATATAATAAAGGAAAATTTTTTAGAAGAGTTAGAAATATACGAAGCCAAAAACGGGAGAGAAGCAATTGAACTATCTGAAAGCATCAGACCAGATATAGTTATTATTGATATAAAAATGCCTGGTATTGATGGAATACAGGCATTAAAGGAAATGACAGCAACTTTACCAAACTTATATAGCATAATTTTGACAGCATATGATTATTTTGATTTTGCATTGGAAGCCGTAAAAATAAATGTGAAAGAATATCTTCTAAAGCCATTTACCAAGGAAGAGATTATAGAAAAAATTGCTGTAGGGATTAAATGGGTGAAAAAAGAACAGGAGAAAAGAAAAAGTGAAATTAAAGATAAGGAAAAAATATATACTTTATTGCCTGTACTTGAAAATCAATTAAGTGACCTTATAATAAATGATAAGCTTAAAGGCGTTGATTATGGAATGTATTTACAATGCTTAGATATGGATTTTATGAATAGCTATGCAATGGTCATTTCAATAAAGGATAAATATGCTTATAAAGATATTAGTAGAAGTGAAAGGGATCAAGTTAAAATTAAGATAGGAGAATATATTAAAGAATATATTAATAGAAGATATAAATGTATAGGTAACTATGTATTTTATGAAGAATTAACGTATTTTATACAAATAGATAATGAGGAAACTCAAGATTTTAAAAGTTTAGAGATTGATCTTGCATTTAATTTAAGGAGAGAAATAAAGAAGAGGTTTAATGTTTCAATAAGGGCAGGTCTTGGAGAAATATTTGATTCAGTAGAGCAAATTGTGGAATCTTATAGACAAGCTATGAAATGTTTAGTATATAACTCAGACAATGTAAATATTATTTATATTGATGATATAGAAGGAAAATTGATGAATGATAGTTTTTTAGTCGGGATATCAGGGGATACAAAGTTAGGTAAAAATAAAAATTCAAATAAAATAAAGATGAAACTATTTGAAAGTGTAAAACAATTTATTAGAGAAAATATTGAAACAGAGTTAGAACTAGAGAAGGTAGCGAGCAATTTTGGATTAAGTGTCTATTATTTTAGCAGGACATTTAAAGAAGTAACCGGCATTAATTTTTCGGAATATGTAAATAAATGCAGAATAGATGTTGCAAAGGAATTACTTTCAACTGGAGAAATGAATGTGAAAGAGGTTTGCTACAAAGTAGGATACAATGATCCTAATTATTTCAGCAAAGTATTTAAGAAATATGAAGGTGTTAGTCCTGCAAATTTTAAAGGAAACATGGAAGAAAAGATTTTTTGAAATTAATTAGTGAAAGATATGTTATTTATTATTCGGGAATTTTTTGATTTATAAAAAGCAATATATTACTAACAACATATCACAACGATAAAAAAGTCCAGACTATTTCTTATATTTAGATATTAGTCTGGATTTTCTTTATGTTTTGAATTATTTACTAGTAAAAATTTGCTGTAAAAAGATAGCAATATAAGATTATAAATTAGCAAACCAGTCTATTTGAAACGTTTACTATAACGGATATAATTAAGACTGTAAAAGAGATCTATAATTAAAAAAAAAGGGGAGAAAAAGATGAAATCTAAAAAAATGATTAAATTATTAGGTTTGGCACTAAGTGGGGTACTAATATTTTCAGCATTGACAGGATGTGGAGCAAAAAAAGATGCACAAACATCTAGCAATGGAAATAAGAAAATAAAAATTGGTGTAAGTATGGACGACCTAAGACTTGAAAGATGGCAGCATGATAAGGAAATCTTTGAAGAAGAAGCTAAGAAACTTGGAGCAGATGTTGTTTTCCAATCTGCAAATGGGGATGATCCAACACAAATGTCACAAGCTGAGAATCTTATATCTCAAGGGGTAGATGTCTTAGTTGTAATACCACATAACGGTGAATCAATAGCACCAATTGTAGAAGAAGCTCACCAAAATAAAATAAAAGTATTGGCTTATGATAGATTGATTACCAATAGTGACTTAGATTACTATGTATCTTTTGATAATGTAAAGGTTGGAGAATTACAAGCTAAAGCTATCGTGGATAAAACTCCAAAAGGAAATTATTTCATGATGGGAGGATCTCCAACAGACAATAATGCAAAATTATTTAGACAAGGACAAATGAACATAATAAAACCTTATGTAGATAAGGGAGATATAAAACTAGTAGGGGATCAATGGGTAAAAGATTGGTCAGCAGAGGAAGCATTAAAGATAATGGAAAATGCTTTGACAGCAAATAATAACAAACTTGATGCTGTAGTTGCATCAAATGATAGTACAGCAGGTGGTGCTATTCAAGCATTACAAGCACAAAGCTTAGCAGGAAAAATTACAATCTCTGGACAAGATGCAGATTTAGCTGGTTGCCAAAGAGTTGTTGAAGGAACTCAAACAATGACAATATACAAACCTATAAAAGATATTGCTGCAAAAGCAGCTGAAATGGCTGTAAAGATGGCTAAAGGTGAAGATGTTGAAACAGGTGGTACTGTAACTAACAATGGTAAAAAAGATGTCCCTTCAGTACTACTTACTCCAATAGCAGTTACAGCAGATAACATGAAAGATACTGTAATTAAAGATGGTTTCCAAAAGTTTGATGATGTATATAAAAATGTACCAGAAGATAAAAGACCAAGCAAATAAATAAGAATATTGGAGTCTGAATATATTGTGTCAGACTCCAATATAGAAAGGAGATAAGCATTTCATGAGTGAGTATATTTTAGAAATGAAAGATATAGTCAAAGAATTCTTTGGAGTAAAGGCATTAGATGGAGTAACTTTAAAAGTTAAAAAAGGAGAAATCCATGCTCTTTGTGGTGAAAATGGAGCAGGAAAATCCACACTGATGAAAGTTTTGAGCGGAGAGCATCCTGCTGGGTCTTACTCGGGAAAAATAATTTTTGAAGGAAAAGAATTAAGCCAAACAAGTATAAAAGATTCTGAAAGCGTTGGTATTGCAATTATTCATCAGGAATTAGCACTTATAAAACAATTATCTATAGCAGAAAATATTTTTTTAGGAAATGAAATTGGCGCACGTGGACTAGTAAATTTTAGTGAACAGTTAAATAAGACAAATGAATTATTAAATAGGGTTAAGCTGAATGTTAATCCGCTTACTAGAGCGGGGGATCTTGGAATTGGACATCAGCAATTAGTTGAAATTGCAAAAGCTCTATCTAAAAATGCAAAACTATTGATTCTTGACGAACCTTCTGCTTCTTTAAGTGAAGGTGAAGTAGAAGTGTTGATGGGAATATTAGATGATTTAAGAAGAGATGGAGTAACATGTATTTATATTTCTCACAAACTTAATGAGGTTACAAGAATATGTGACAATGTTACTGTAATTAGAGATGGATCAACAATAGGACAAGTTCCTATTAGTGAGATAGATCAAGATAAGCTAGTACAAATGATGGTTGGAAGAGAAATGAAAAATCTATTCCCTAGAGAAGAACATAAAATAGGCGAAGAATTTTTTGAGATAAAGAATTTTAACGTTTTAGATCCATTTAATAAGAACATAGAAAGAGTAAAAAATGCGAGTTTTACCTTAAGACGTGGGGAGATACTTGGAATTTCAGGTTTAGTAGGCTCAGGCAGAACAGAAATGGTGGCAAGCATATATGGAAGTTTCCAAGGTGAAAAGAGCGGTGAAATATATTTTGAGGGTAAAAAAATTGACATAAAAAATCCAAATGATGCTTTAAGCAAAGGAATAGCTATGGTTCCAGAAGATAGAAAAAAAGATGGAATAATTGCGGGTATGAGTGTAGCTAAAAATATGACAATGAGCAATTTAGTGAAATATAAAAGGCCATTAAATGTAATAGATAAAGATAAGGAAATGATGGATGTTTTAAAATTTATTGATGAAATAAAAATAAAGACTGCATCAACTGAATTAGCAATAAAAAATCTAAGTGGTGGAAATCAACAAAAAGTAATACTAGCAAAAAATCTTCTTGCTGAACCTAAAATATTAATATTAGATGAACCTACTAGAGGAATTGATGTTGGAGCTA
This sequence comes from Clostridium beijerinckii HUN142, assembly GCF_000621745.1. Classification (GTDB taxonomy): domain Bacteria; phylum Bacillota; class Clostridia; order Clostridiales; family Clostridiaceae; genus Clostridium; species Clostridium beijerinckii_A. The sequence goes on from NZ_JHXK01000025.1 coordinate 87,725, forward strand.
AGTATGAAATTTATAAGTTAATATTTAAGCTAGCTAAACAAGGGATATCTATAATAATGGTTTCATCAGAACTTCCAGAAGTACTTGGAATTAGTGATAGGGTTCTAGTAATGAATGAAGGGGAAATAAAGGCAAGTCTTGAGAATAATGGATTAACTCAGGAGATGATCATGAATTATTCTGTAGGAAAGAAAAATGAAGAAGTTAGTGAGAATTATAGCGAAGAAACTAAAACTTCTGTAGGAGGAATATAAGATGCAATTAAGTAAAAGTACAAGTTCAGAAAAAGAAAAGAAATTAGGTTTAGGCGTTGTATTTAAATCTAAGATGGCAGCAATATTAATAGCAACAGCAGCAATATGGGTTTTGTTCACGTTTTTAACAGATGGAAATTTTTTAACAACAAGAAATTTATCAAATTTATTTAGACAAATGTCAATTACTGGTGTACTTGCAATAGGTATGGTTTTTGTAATTATTTTAGGTGAGATTGATCTTTCGGCAGGATCAACTTTAGGTTTACTTGGAGGAATTGCAGCAATATTAAATGTTTGGTTTGGTTTTTCAGCTATCCCAACAGTGGTAATAACATTAATACTTGGAGTTATTATGGGAGCTTGGAATGGATATTGGATAGCATTTAGAAATGTTCCATCATTTATAGTTACTTTAGCAAGTATGCTTGTTTTTAGAGGTGTATTAATAGGAATTACAGGTGGTAATACTGTTGCACCATTAACAGCAGATTTCAAAGCTATAGGACAAGCGTATTTACCAACAGTTGTAGGTTATATATTAGTAGTAATAGCGATTGTAGGTTCAGCATATTTAATATTAGGAAATAGAAAGAATAAGATTAAATATAATATTGAAGTTAGACCAATGGCTTTAGATGTACTTACAATAGTAGGAATTGGAGTTATATCATTAGTTCTAGTGTTAATTCTTAATGACTATCAAGGATTTCCTATACCAGTTTTCATTATGTTACTTTTAGCTTTAATATTAGCATTTGTAGGAACAAAGACTATATTTGGTAGAAGAATATATGGAATTGGTGGAAATAGAGATGCAGCAAGATTATCTGGTATAAACGTAAAAAAACATATTATTGTTATATATTCAGTACTTGGATTACTTTGCGCAGTTGCTGGAATATTACTTACATCAAGACTAAATGCAGGATCAGTTTCAGCTGGTCAAAATGCAGAAATGGATGCAATTGCATCATGTGTTATTGGAGGAGCAAGTTTAGCAGGTGGTAGTGGTACAGTTGCTGGAGCATTAGTTGGTGCACTTGTAATGGCTAGTATAGATAACGGTATGAGTATGATGAATACTCCAACATTCTGGCAATACATCGTTAAAGGGTTAATATTACTAATAGCAGTATGGATGGATATATCATCTAAAAACAAGAAATAATTCTTTAAAAATGATTATACACTCTTAATTAAAACTTTATATAAATTAGTGACGACAAATCATTTGAATAACAGCAGGCTATAATTAATAGTGTCTGCTGTTATCTGTATATATGGTATATTAATTCTATATTTTGTTTAAAATAAAAAGGTATGAGATGGACATAATTATAATGAATTATTTTATTAAAAAATAACATAAAAATATACTCAGAAAACTATTGACTATATAAAAAAAAGAAAGTATTATAAGCTTACAAAACAACATTTAAAAAGTTATTTCAAAATATATTTTAAGTAGTGAATATCAAAAGAATAAGTACTTTGACTTACTTTAATAATTATTTTGATTAAAGCTTGTTATACAAAATAAAATTCAGAATATTCATTGAAATCAAACAACTTTGATTTATATATAAGGGCTAGTCATTACTAACGTTGGCTTTTATAAATAGATAGATAGATGGCTTAATAAGTTATTACGCTATTTACTAGAAATAATTTATATTCAATATAGAAAAATGAGGAGGGTATCATATGAGAGAATACTTTGAAAATGTTTCGAAAATAAATTACGAGGGGGCAAATTCTAAAAATCCATATTCATTTAAATATTATAATCCAGACGAAATTATTGGGGATAAAGCAATGAAAGAACATCTAAGATTTGCCTTATCTTATTGGCACACATTAACAGCTACAGGAGCAGATCCATTTGGTGCTGGGACTATGATTCGTCCATGGGATAGCGAAACAAATGAAATGGATTTAGCTAAAGTAAGAATGGAAGCAGCATTTGAATTAATGGATAAGCTAAACATAGAATATTTCTGCTTCCATGATAGAGATATAGCACCAGAAGGAAAAACATTACAAGAAACTAATAAAAATTTAGATGAGATAGTTGAGTTGTGTAAAAGTTTAATGAAGAAGTATAATAAAAAACTTTTATGGGGAACAGCTAACTGTTTTACTAATCCAAGGTATGTTCATGGTGCAGGTACTAGCTGTAATGCGGATGTATTTGCTTATGCAGCAGCACAAATTAAAAAAGCAATTGAAATAACAAAAGAGCTAGATGGAGAAAACTATGTTTTTTGGGGTGGACGTGAAGGATATGAAACTCTATTAAATACAGATATGGGATTAGAATTAGACAACTTTGCTAGATTACTTCAAATGGCCGTTGATTATGCAAAAGAAATAGGATTTACAGGCCAATTTCTAATAGAGCCAAAGCCAAAGGAACCAACAAAGCACCAATATGATTTTGATACAGCAACAGTTTTGGGATTCCTTAAAAATTATAACCTTGATAAGTATTTTAAAGTTAACATTGAAGCAAATCATGCTACTTTGGCACAACACACATTCCAACACGAACTTCATTTTGCAAGGATTAATAATTTCTTAGGTAGCATAGACGCTAATCAAGGAGATCCATTACTTGGATGGGATACAGATCAGTTCCCAACAAATATATATGATGCTACATTAGCTATGTATGAAATTCTTAAAAATGGAGGGCTTGCACCAGGTGGTGTTAACTTTGATTCTAAAGTTAGAAGAGCATCATTTGAAAAAGAAGATTTATTCTTAGCTTATATAGCAGGAATGGATACATTTGCTAAAGGATTGAGAGTGGCTCATAAGCTTTTAGCAAATGGTGATTTAGAAGAGTTTATAAAAGAAAAATATTCAAGCTTTACACAAGGAATCGGTAAAGAAATAGTTGAAGGAAAAGTTGGCTTTAAAGAATTAGAAGCATATGCGTTAAACAATAACCCTATAATAAATAAATCTGGAAGACAAGAGTTGTTAGAATCTATAGTTAATCAATATATATTTGAGGATCATAAATAAATAATATATAATCTAGATTTATTCATCTCACCAAAATAAGAAGCATGCTTTTATTCCAACTTGTACGGGATTTTGTGGATGATTCTAAGATTAGAAGTTGTATCCAAAGGCTAGCCTTAAAGGTAAGCTCTAAATAAATACATTTGAAAAAACTTCTAACTTGTAAATTTATAGTTAAAAGGACTTCTTGTAATATTTTTCAGTATTATTATTGCAAGAAGTTCCTTTTTATTTAGGACTCTATTTTGGTAGATATTTTATAATAAGTGCAACTTTCTAAATATAAAAAATACCTAGTAAAATAAAAAATGAAAATGTATTCAAAAAACTATTGACCGCAAAGAAAAAGGGAAGTATAATAAACTTATTAAAATACATTTAAAAAGTTATTTAAAAAATTAAGTAAAAAGTTTGTGATTATGTTAATTTAGAAAAGATATATAACTTAGGAGGTTTATTAATGAGATATTTATTAGGATTGGATATTGGAACATCAGGAACAAAGACAGCTCTTTTTGATGAAAATGGAACTACAATAAAAACTGCAACTTATGGATATGATTTATTCCAACCACAGGTAGGATGGGCAGAACAAGATCCAGAAGATTGGTGGCAGGCATGTGTAAAGGGAATAAAAGATGTTATTGGAAAAAGCGGTGTACAAGCTTCTGATATTAAAGGTATTGGATTAAGTGGCCAAATGCATGGGCTTGTTATGGTAGATAAAGATCTTAATGTAATTAGAAATTCTATAATCTGGTGTGATCAAAGAACAGAAAAAGAATGTGATTACATGACAGAAGTAATCGGAAAAGAAAGACTAATTAAGATCACTGGTAATCCTGCATTAACTGGATTTACTCTTTCAAAATTATTGTGGGTTAGAAATAATGAACCAGAAAACTATAATAAAATTTACAAAATACTTCTTCCAAAAGATTATATTAGACTTAAATTGACTAATGTTTTTGCAACAGAAGTTTCAGATGCTAGTGGTATGCAAATGTTAGATATAAATACTAGAAATTGGAGCGAAGAATTACTTAATGAGTTAAATATAGATAAAAACATATTAGCAGATGTTTATGAATCAGTAGTTGTTAGTGGAAAAGTTACAGAGGAAGTTGCAAAATTAACAAACTTAGCAGTAGATACACCAGTTGTTGGTGGTGCTGGAGACCAAGCAGCAGGAGCAATAGGAAATGGAATAGTAAGAGAAGGAATAATATCAACAACAATAGGTACTTCAGGAGTAGTATTTGCAGCAACTGATACACCTAGATTTGATAAAGAAGGAAGAGTTCATACTTTGTGTCATGCAGTACCAGGTAAATGGCATATAATGGGCGTTACTCAAGGAGCTGGTCTATCATTGAACTGGTTTAAAAGAACATTCTGCGCTAAAGAAGTTGAAGAAAGCGAGAAATTAGGAAGAGATATCTATGATTTATTAACTGAAAAAGCAGCAAAATCAAAACCTGGTTCTAATGGAATTGTTTACTTACCATATCTTATGGGAGAAAGAACACCTCATATAGACCCTAATGTAAAAGGTGCATTTTTAGGAGTATCACTAATAAATAACCATGATGATTTTGTACGTAGTATATTAGAAGGTGTTAGCTTTAGTTTGAAAAACTGTCTTGATTTAATCGAAGACATGAATGTAAACATTGATGAGATAAGAGTAAGTGGCGGTGGAGCAGAAAGTGCTGTATGGAGACAAATATTAGCTGATATTTTCCAATATTCATTAACTACAGTTAAAGCATCTGAAGGTGGTGCACTTGGAGTTGCAATACTAGCAGGGGTTGGAGCAGGAGTATATGATTCTGTAGAAGATGCTTGTGATAGAATTGTAAAAGGAAACAAGAAAGTTTCTCCGAATGAAGAATTAAAAGAAGTGTACTCAAAAGTATATGAAACATATAATTCAGCTTATCCAAGAATAAAAGATATTTAAATTATATTAAAGATAGAAATCCATCATCTTAGTTAAGTGATTATATAATTAATTAAGGGTGTGTAGTAGTATCGAATTTTAGCAAAAAAATTATATAGTTTTTTAAATACTTTAACAAAAATAATAATAGTGATATTATTTAAGAAAAAGCTACTATTACTGATAATAGTCGAGAGGAGTATTTTAAAGTTTGATAGAAGTAAATCACAGTAAAATAAAAGAAACTAACAGAAAAAAGATAATAGCATTATTATTAAAGAAAAATGAGATCACCAAATTAGATATATCTAGAATATTAGATATAAGCATAACAACAGTTTCTACAAATATTACAGAATTGAAAAGCGAGGGTATTGTAGAAGATGTAAGGTCTTTGGAATCTACAGGAGGAAGAAAAGCAATTGCTATTAAGTTGAATGAAAACTGTAGATATTCAATTGGAGTCGCACTAACACCGAATCATATAAAGATATCATTAGTAAATATAAAGAAAAACGTTATTGAAAGTATGCGAGTTAGACATAATAATGATGGAATAGAGAACATAATAAATTTACTTAATGAAAATATAGATTTGTTAATGAAGAAATATAATTTATGCTCTGCAAATTTATTAGGAGTAGGTATTTCATTACCTGGAACCGTAGATTTTAAAGAAGGAATAATAAAGTATTCATATTTGTTAGGCGCCAAAGATTTTAATTTAAAGGAAAAGTTCGAATACTTGGACATTCCAGTATATGTAGATAATGAAGCAAATTTATCAGCTTACTACGAGTTTCTAAATAAAAGAGATATACTAAGAAATCTATTATATGTATCAATAACAGAGGGGTTAGGCCTTGGTATAATAATAAATGGAAAAATTTATAGAGGTGACAATAATTCATCAGGAGAATTAGGTCATACTAAGATAGCAATTGATGGAAAAAAGTGTAAGTGTGGAGCTAGAGGCTGTTTAGAAGCATACACGTCTATGAATTCTCTTATTGATAATTATAATGAGGCTAATAGTTCAAATATTAGTGATATTGATGAATTTGAAGAGAGATATAATCAAAATGATAAAGATGCTCATGATGTCTTAAATGATTATTTAAAAACATTATCTTTAGGTCTATCAAATTTGGTTATGATATTTGATCCTAGCAGCATAGTAATAGGTGGAGATATAAATAACTTACTTAATGATAAGATAGATATGCTAAAAAAAGATGTCTATAAAGATAATTTATTTACAAATGAAAATAATTGCAGCATAAGTATTGCAAGTTTTAAAGAATCTTATCTACTAGGAGCCGCTATGATGCCTATAGAAGAATTCTTGGAAATTAAATAATGGAGTGGTGAAAGCTACTCTATTAATTTAAAAACTTATTAAATAAATTTTAAAAATATATTTTTAAAGTTATGTAAGCATAGCTATATTAAGGGGAGTCTTAATCTTTGATTGGAACTCCAGATTAAGACAAGCCTTTTATATAAAACTAAATATCTATTTATTTCATATTAGATTTATGTTCTTGATTTTTGATTGGAACTCCGAATTAAGAGCAAATTTCTTATGTGTTACTAAATAAATATTTACATAAAGGTAAGTCTTAAGTAAGAAATTAAAATTTCTTATTTGAGATAACCTTATATATTAAATGATTTTTAATTAAACAAAGAGGAGATGTTAATAAAATGAGATTTTTCTTAGACACAGCAAATGTAGAACACATTAAAGAAGCAAATGAAATGGGAGTAATATGTGGTGTAACAACAAATCCATCATTAATAGCAAAAGAAGGAAGAGACTTCAATGAAGTTATTAAAGAAATAACAGAAATAGTTGATGGACCAATAAGTGGAGAAGTTGTAAGTGAAGATGCTGAAGGAATGATAAAAGAAGGAAGAGAAATAGCAGCAATTCATAAGAATATGATAGTAAAGATTCCAATGACAGCTGAAGGATTAAAAGCAACTAAAGTATTAGCAAGTGAAGGAATTAAAACAAATGTAACATTAATATTCTCAGCAACACAAGCATTACTTGCAGCAAATGCAGGAGCAACATATGTAAGCCCATTCCTTGGAAGAGTAGATGACATATCAATGATAGGTATGGATTTAGTTAGAGATATAGCAGAAATATTTGCAGTTCATGGAATAGAAACAGAAATAATAGCAGCAAGCGTAAGAAATCCAATTCATGTAATAGAAGCAGCAAAAGCAGGAGCAGATATATCAACAATTCCTTATAGTTTAGTAATGCAAATGCTAAAACACCCATTAACAGATCAAGGATTAGAAAGATTCAAAGCAGACTGGGCAGCAGCATTTGGAAAATAGATTGCCGAAATAAGGAACATGCTTTTGTTCCGGTTTCTAAGAAATTTTAACGGGTGATTCTAAGATTATAAGTTGTACCCAAAATGCTAGTCTCAAAAACGAGTTTTGAACAAGCATTTTGGAACAACTTATAACCAAGAAGCACAACCGTCAAAATTTCTAATGAAACACTTCACAAAACATGTTCCTTATTTCTAGCACAGATATATTTCGAAAATAGAAAAGTAATTTAGAGATATAATGGCTAGATTCTGAAATTAGAAAAGTGTAAATGTATATGTATAAATATTTTGATATAATCCTTTCGCAAAAGTATGATTATCATTTATGATTTATTCATGTTCCAAATGACAGAGATAAAAATATATATTATTAAGAATGTAAGAAGTTAAGAATGAAAGAATATAGGAATTTAAGAATTTAAGAATTTATAAATGAAAATATAAAACAATTTAAAAAGAAACCAATAAAAAATGGTAACAATATAAAAAGGTGTAGTAAAATAGGCGCTTTTTGAAAAGAAATTGAAGGACAGTTAAGATTATTTCATGTTTGAAATGAATGCGAAGCGCAGCATGGGACTTAATTAGCACAAATAAGAACTTATAAAAAATATGTCTAGGAAATGAGGATAAAGATGAGTAGAGAATTAGATAAATTATCTATTAATGCAATAAGAGTATTATCAGCAGATGCTATTGAAAAATCAAAATCAGGACATCCAGGACTACCACTTGGATCAGCTACAATGGCTTATACATTATGGTCTAAGATGAATCATAACGGAAAAAATCCAGAATGGGATAACAGAGATAGATTTGTATTATCAGCAGGACATGGTTCAATGCTTGAATATTCATTGCTACATTTATTTGGATATGGACTTACAGTTGAAGATA
>NZ_KK211341.1:0-20627 GCF_000621745.1 Clostridium beijerinckii HUN142
CCACAATCATCACATTTTAATTCAATGTAGCCATTACTTATATCCTTGCATTTCATAACTTTTTTCACTTCTGCAATAACATTAGGTCTAATTTTATTTTTATATTTTTTATAAAATTCATTCCAATTTTCTTCTAATATTATTCTTAATTTACTCTTAATCATTTCATCAATTTACCACATAAATTTACTCAATACAAGTCTACACCGCGCTTTCAGCGATCGGAATTTTTATACTTTCCTATACAACAAAAAAATAGGTGCATGGATCACCCACACACCCATAAATACAATTAATTTGTTGCAGTAACTAAAGAAATACCCTTTTCGTTTATTATTCCTAGGTCAAATCTAACATAAAGCCTTAAAGATTTTACCATTCGTTGAAAACCGTCATTAGTATATCCGAATTCTATTTGAATATTTTCATTGATCCCTAATAACATGCAATCTCTATGGAATATTAATGCTTGATCATCACTAATATTATTACTTTCTGATATTGCATATTTATCTAATGCTTTAGGCGGTGTTATATATTGCCCATTAGCGTCTATAAGCATAGCTAAATCTGTACCAACTGTTGTATTATAAACTATGTCTGTAGGCTCTATATTAGCCCCTTTAGTTGCTCCTACGCCTTTAAGTAACATGTTATAATCTACTTTACCTGTATAATCTATTTTATTTATATTATCATGTGCGACGATACCTTTAATTTCCGCTCCTAATCCTGTGCCGTATAGCATAGCATTATCGGCCTTTACTGCAATAGCTTTAGCACAAGCGTTCATTAATACATCTGATATATTAGCACTTGACAATAATTGTTCTGTTACTGGAATAAACATAGCTAAAGTTTTGCCATCTAATGTAACACCAGTAAATTCTGTTGAACTCTCTGGATATAACACTTTTCTTATTTCCTTTGGTATTACAACTCTCCCTAAATTATCAAGATTTCTTACTATCCCTGATGCTTTCATTTTTACATTCTCCTCATATAAATTATTTCTTGCATTGAATTACTCTTGTCTTTTCTTCTAATATCTCTATTTTCTTTTCTAAAATTACATTTTCATAACCTAGCTTAAGCACAATCAAGGAAACTCCTACTCACATTCGTTCATAGGAGTAAGTGCGAGCAGCCAAATATAAAAGTTCACAGAGAAAGTTCGAGTAACCAAATATAAAATTTGGACTCTCACTTTTTGGGCTCTTACTTAAGCCTATAGTTATTCCTGATATCCTTTTCGATTTCTACTACATAATCTTTTGACATTTCATATATTCTTGAAGCGACACCTTCATCAAATGCTAATAATCTATCAATAGAAAATTCGCTGCTGACTATAATAGGCAGAAAATTAAGGTACCTATAATTAATGATTTCAAACATAATATTCACGTCGGTTTCATTAACCTTTCCTTTGAAGAGGTCATCAATTAAAAGTACCTCGCATAATTGATACTTTGAAATTGTCCTAGTATAATATTCTTCATCAATCATGTTTTGTTTTATCTTTGTGATCACATCACGATAAGGCATGTATACTACTTTAATCCTTTGTTTTAAAAAGTTTAATGCAACAGCAATGCTGCAGTGTGTTTTACCGCTGCCAACCTGACCGCATAATAAAATGCTATTGCGCCTATTGTTTCTAATTTCATCAAAATCAGTACAATAAGCTGCAGCAGTATCCTTCATCCTTTGGGACGCCTGATTCCACACTAGAAAACTAGAAAAAGTAAGTTTACTTTGTTCAACATTGATTCCCGAATACTTCCATTCACTCTTTAGCTTTTCTATTTTTCTGCATTCACAAGCTACAGCAAGAGGTTGCATATGCTCCTGCTTAATAAGTATCCATCCTGTATCTGAGCATTTGTCACACCTATATAAGTTTTGCTTCAATCCTTTTTCGTTCAGCTTCTGTAAGTTTTCGTGGTTCCTTTGGCTTGAATCCTGCAAATTCATTTTTATCTGATGTGTTACTCTTTCCAGTACTTCTAAACCCATTTTTCTTTACCTCCATATGATCTTCTGGATACCCATCTCTCCTCCAGTTTTTTAATACTCCAATTGCATACTTTATGTCAGGACAATTTTTCTCAAAGCCAACATCCATAGCCATCTTAACCAACTTTTCTCCATGGATATCAATAGCTGATCTAAGTGCAACATAATCGCACCCTCCTGGTTTTCCTGTTATTTTTTCATGATAATGCATAAGCTCTAAAGCTTTAAGGTTTATGTCCTCATCTTTTCCCGATTCACTTTTAGTATTATTATGTTGCTCAAAAATATTTGACTGACTTACTTCTTCATTACAAGGCGAATCTTTATTATTTACATCGCAAGTTGAGCCTTTATTATTTATATCAAAACCATTATTCTTTTTACTCTCTATATTTTTATCTTTGTCTATCTCTTTTTTCTTTTTCTTATTCTCTATCTCTTTCTTATTCTGCTGCGTTACTGTAACGTTACCTTTATTTCGTGTAACGTTACTAATATTTTTAGTAACAATACAATTATTATCATCACTTTCTATAATGTTGTTACTGATATCTTCATTACTATTAGCAATTTCTGAACTTATATCACTAGCACCTTCATCAGTATTAGTTTTATCATTAATATCAGTATTTGTAGAAGCTTCTTCACTAGCTTCTAAATTTTCTAATAACTCATTTTTACCTAGAGCTTTGTTTTCTTCTATAATATAATTCTCAGCGTAATCTTTCTTTCGTTCTAAGTTATTAGTTTTTTTTACTTCTATATTTTCATTCAAATCTTGATTTTCTTCTAAATCTATATATTCTTCTAAGACTTCATCCTCCTGAATTTCCTCCTCATTACTTTTAGCTGCCTTCCTCTCTTCTTTCTTCTTTTCTCTATGATTTTCAACTCTTTTTCTATTTTGTTCACGGACCCTTTCCATTCCCTCTATGTTCTGATGCTTATCCCAGTTCACAATTCTAATTACTTTATCAGAAGCTATTTCAATCATGCCAAAGTTAGATAACACTTTTAATGCAATTTTAATATCCTCTAAAGGTCTAGAAAATAATACAGCTAACATTTTGACAGTAAGAGGCTTTCCTTGCGATAAGAAAACCTTTCCATTGGCATTAAGTTTTCCACCGAGTAAGAGTATTCTTATCCACACGTAATGAATTGTATCCCTCTTAGGCATTGCATCTATTAATTTCATTTTTTCATCATCATGCATATTAGTAGCTAACTTAATCCATTTAATATCTGCCATTATTTTCACGCTCCCATAAATAAAATTGCCTAAACCTTTCGAGACCATTCCATGATGGATTTAACTCAATTAACTTACAAACATATATATAACATTTAAAAATTCTAAAATTCATTTGTAAGTCCTCACTTTCTTTTTTATACATTTCTATCAAAAGTTGAATCCCTGATGCATTCTAAATCAAGGTGTATGAAAATAAATTTACATTTATATTTTTATATTTAAGATTACTATTTTCTTAATTCTTGGTGAACCATAGAAATATTTTCAAGCCATTGATGAAATAGCTTTTTATCTACCATAACCTTTTTTCCTATTTTAAAGAATGGAAAATCTGAATTCTTCTTTAATATCTCTTCTTGTAACGTATTGAGACCAATACCTGATATATAAGAACACTCTTTAAGTGTATAAGTAAGTTTATCTCCAACATTCTCTTTTTCACTATTTTTTCTTAATTCAACTAAAATTTCTTTTAATAATTCTTCCATAGCTTGTCCTCCTATAACAATAGCTATTAGCGTAACCTAATACTTTTAAATTAGAATAATTAATCTTAGATTTCTAATAATATATATAAAGTTAATTCAATTTACTTTTCAAGTAATTTATTCATAAAAAAAAATCTCTATTGGATTCTTTATATCTAATATTTTTATCATCTTATCGATTTCATTAGAACCAAATATACCTTTATTAAGTTTATTACCTAAAGTTTTTGGAGACATTCCTAATTCCCTTGCCAGCCTTTCCTGAGTATATCCCTTTGCTCTCATCTTCCCTTTTAACTCATTAATTAATATCATAAATGCTCCCCTTTCGTTACTTGTTAAGTAATATTTTATATATTATGGCTATTATTGTCAATACCTCTTACGTAACTTTTTCCATATAATAGAAAATAATTGTTGCATATCCGGAAACAGATGTTATAATAAATTAAAAATGATAATTTAATTTATTTACTACAATTCAATAAATTAAATTAATAAATATCGGATAATTTACTTACTTTTAATATGCTATGAGGAGGAAACATAAAATGGGTTTGAAAGAAAATATTAAAAATAGACGATTAGAATTGAATCTCACATTAGAAGATGTTTCTAAAAGATTATCTATTAGTAAGCCAACACTTCAAAGATATGAAAGTGGTGTAATCTCTAATATACCTTCTGACAAAATCGAAAAACTTGCAGCAATATTAGAAACAACCCCATCTATTTTAATGGGATGGGCTGAAAACAAAATAAAAACACATTTACAACTATCAGAAGAATTAGAATGTTTATTAAAAAAATATAATTCGTTAGATCATATGGGCAAACATACGGTAAGCACAGTATTAGAAATGGAATTTAATCGTTGCTCACGACTTAATAATCAGGATAAAAGCTTTTAATTTCTTGTCTATAATGGGAAGTTATTTAATTACAATAATAAATTAAAAGAAAATACAGAAATTAAATTATAGCACTTCTAATTAAGTATACAAATAAGTTCTATTACTTATATATAGCATTTTAATTATTAATTTTCATGTATAATTAATAATGCTGTATAATTCACTCTAGAGTAATACAGCACTTTCATTTCTTACTTTAAGCTATATTTTAATTTCAAGTTATTTTTAATTATATATTTCTTCTAATATCAGTATATTTAACCTTTCTATTCCTAACTTTAATGCTTTAACTATTCTAATTTCATTTATCATTTCATAACTTTTACTAAGGTTTCCCACTCATTATTGGTGTAAATGTTAATGATTTAATTTATTTATATTTTCATCTAGTTCAAATATATTAACATAAGGAGTACCTCTATAAATTCTTGCCACTCTTTTAGCCATTAACTCTGCTTGTTCTCTAATTTCTGTACAGTAAAATCCTTGACCAAAATCTTTATATAGCCTGAGTTTGCTTAAATCAATCTCCTTAATAAGGATATTTGATCCATGATATGATATAATATCAGATTAAATATCCCAAGTTATTCCTTGCAAACATAGCCATATCTTCTATTGCATCATTAATAGATAGTGTATGCCATATTTCACAGTTTTCCAAAATAAAATTAGCAAACTTATATCTATTCTTATCAATATCCTAAAAATAAATTACTGCTAAAATATACAACATTGTATAATAATTTCTCTTTTGTTATTTTAATTTATCTTTTAATATAAAAAAAGAAGTAATAGATAAGCTAAATTTACAGATTTCATTATATAATTTATTTAACATATGTTATCCTGGTATTTTAAAACCGGTTAAATTCTTTATTCATCTTGCCTATTCCAAAAATTATAACTCACTTACACTCAAACAATGGCGAGTTAAAATAAAAAGATATTAATTACTTTAAACTGAGTATAATAAATGCGAAACTAAAAACCTTAGTTAAGAGGCTCTTTATCTCGTACATTATTTATTGCTTAAAGTATATTAATATCTTCCTTTTTATAATTTTATTTAATTTGTTTTATTAGTTTCAATAGATATTCTTATTGTTTTAATTTCTCTTATAGATAGCCCAACCAATTCACTAATTAATTCGTCACTAATCCCTTAATTTATGGCTATCTTAGCAACCTCTATTGATTTTTTTAATTCACCTTGCTCAAAGCCTTGTTTATAACCATCTTCAATTAAAATAGTACTTAATTCAGTCATATACTTTCCCCAATAATACTAATTAGTTTCAATAGTTTTTCTTATTATCTGTATTTGCTCAATGGATAGTTCTGTTAATTCACTATCTAAATCCATACAATAACTAACATTTATCCATATATCTTTTATGGAGGTGATTAAATTATGGAAGTTAATGAACTAATTAACTTGATAGTTAATAATGGATTTGCTATAGCTGTTGCAGCATATTTGCTAATTAGATTAGAGAAACAAATTAGTAACTTATCTAGTTCAATTAATAAGCTTATACCATAATATCAGCTAAACTTGGGATAGCTCTAGAGGTAGATTCTAATGATGATCCTCATAAAGTAGCTTGATAAAAATGCGATAAACATTTCAAATTGTTTATCGCATTTTAATTTATTCATATTTTCTTATAAATAAGATTTTGTTCTTTTCATATCAGTAATCAAAAAGGGATTATCTTTCTTCATATTTTCAACAAGTATAACGGCTTGTGTACGATCCTCTTTCAATACTTCTAATTCTTTTTCAGTTATTCCAACCAATTGAATAAAATCAACCTTTCCATGAACAGTATCAATTTCATTAGCTTCAGTATCATTTACAATTAATAATGCTGTAATTGCTGACTCAACGCCTATATGGAGGGAAGTTCCGTTTCCAGCTATAAATTGTAATGGCTCAAAAAATCTCTTCTGTGTATATGTATATCTAGCAAGGTTAGATAGCATATCAATTGCCCACATGCACTCTTCATTTGAATCCTCTTTCAATTTTATAGTCATTTCATAGCCCCAGCCACTCCATTCACCACCAAAAGCTTCTTCATTTGTATAAAGCTCCGTCATTCCGTAAGTTAATAAATGCTTATAACCATTATTAGATTGATAAATACTATACCCATCCAAATATTGGTCTCCACCAAAAATAGCTCGTTTATGCAATTCTGTACCATAATGTGCAGGTTTCTGATTAGGATAAAGTTTGTCAAAAACTTCATCAATAGCATCCCACCCTGGTGCCCAATCTTCCTGTTCTTCAACACACTTTTTATATTCATCTAAAGTCATTTATTTTTCCTCCTAAATACCTTTAATTCTAATATAATTTATTATATTTAATTCTATATTAATATTATCGGAATTAAGATGGACAGAATAAAGCTTTTTATAGTATCCTCTATAATTTACAACTTTATATTCACTTTATTCAGTCCATCTTTTGTGATCCAATAACGTCGCTTCGCTCCTAAGGAAGTAATAGATTAAGCTAAATTTATAGCTTATAACTTTATTTTATTTAAATACATGTTGTCCTGACATTTTAAAACTCAAGTTATATTCTTTATTCAGTTTACCTATTACAAAAATTATAACTCGCTTACGCTCAAACAAAGGAAGACTTGGACAATCTTTTGTCCAAGTCACTTATTTTATAGAAGAGCAGCACAGCTGCTCTCTTGTTACTTCCCATCTATGTTTTTACACTTTTATTTTATTGTTATCCTTTATATGCTTACACTAATATAATTATAATTTATGTATTTATAGTAGTTATACCTACATACATATCTCTGAGCCTTGGCGAGTTAAAATAAAAAGATATTAATTACTTTAAGCTGAGTATAATAAATGCGAACCTAAAAACCTTAGTTAAGAGGTTCTTTATCTCGTACATTATCTATTGCTTAAAGTATATTAATATCTTCCTTTTTATAATTCTATTTAATTTGTTTTATTAGTTTCAATAGATATTCTTATTGTTTTAATTTCTCTTATAGATAGCTCAACCAATTCACTAATCAATTCGTCACTCATACCTTGATTTATGGCTATCTTAGAAACCTCTATTGATTTTTTTAATTCACCTTGCTCAAATCCTTATTTATAACCATCTTCAATTAAAATAGTACTTAATTCCGTCATATACTTTCCGCAATAATACTAATTAGTTTCAATAGTTTTTCTTATTATCTGTATTTGCTCAATGGATAGTTCTGTTAATTCACTAATTAATTCGTCACTCATTCCCTTTTTAATAGCTCTTTTAGCAATTTCTATTGAATTTTCTTGCTTTCCTTCTAATTTCCCTTCTTTTATCAAGCTTCTGCCTAATTCAGTCATTTTTATCTCCTCCCTTACTTTTTCTAAATCTTTACCTTCTAAAAATTTACTTGCAAAAGCATATAGGATTGACTCAACGTCATATCTGTAATCTTTATCTATACCTTTAACTACTCTAATTGCATTTATTATCTTATCACTTTTACTAAGCTTCCCACCCATTATTGGTGTAAATGTTAAAGATATAATATCCTGCTTGCTTAGTTCTTCTTTATTATTTATTTTATTTATTATATCATTAAAAATTGCATCTCCGTCCTTATTAGCCATTGAGATTGCATTGACTTTATAGTAATTAATTCCACTTTTATATTCATTTATAGGATCCTTAATATCCCCTGAATAAACAACGTATGTTACAACATCTTTTCCTGTTTGAAAATTAAGAAGTGCTTCATAGGTTCTAAACCTCCTTAAGTCTTCAATTCCTTTGTTAGTAGTCTGGAATTCAAAATGAATATAAGTATCATCTTCCATTAGGAAAGTATAATCCATTAGCATATTCTTTATCTCAAGAACAACAATTTCGGTAGATCCAATATCTTTTACTTTTTTATCTATACCAAAAAATTTTAGACCCTCTTCTGCAAATATATCCATTGCTCTTTTCATTATCATATCTTCATAATTTATTTGCTTCACTAATGCACCCCCCTCATGTAAAAATATTTTTTATAATAATCTATTCCTCTAATAAAACCTTACTTATATAATTTAAATTTATTAAGTTAATTTTAACATATATAAGCAAATTTCTAAATATCATAACAGCACTATGCTATATTTTTATTCATTCTTCTAGCGATATTATAATCGACATATGACTTATACAAAAGTCTATCCTTTATTATATAAACGTCAAAGCACTCATCTCTCTAACATTAAACAATTTCATGTATATTATTTTTATATTTTGTTTCTTTATATACTTTATACCGCCTAATTAATAATACTTATTTAGCTATATCTATTATATAGATTATTGCCACCTTAATAAATTGTTATCATTATTTATTTCAATAATTCCAACTATATATATTGGCATATAAACAATCAAATGAGGAGCACAATACACTATATTAGCTCCTCATTCTAAATCCTTGATAAGAACATGAATATGATTATACATTCTATATTTTATTTCATAATTTATTTTTTATCTAGGAGAGGAGGATTTCCTCCTTTCTAGAAATTCAAAATAAATTAGGCATGATTATTTAGCTATAAAACATATAATTGTTAATGTCAATATACTAAAAATCAAAAATATTAACATAAACTCATATTTATTCATGTTCTTATCACCTCTATTCTATTTTAAAATGTAAGCCTTTTATACGTGAAAATACAATTGTTTAGATAAATACATTCATTCCCAATTATTATATTCACCTGTATATTAAATATAACTATAATTCTTATCTAACACATTACAAATATAATTTCATTATTATATTTGTATTTTATTTTTCATTCTGGATTAGAATTTTCAGTTTATATATGTAGGATGATTTCAATAATTAATAAATTTACTATATTAAACTTTCCCGATTATTCCCGACTTTTTCCCGACTAAGTTCTAAATCAATATAATTTGTTATAAATATCCATATTGTTGCAACTCAGTATTTAAGCCATTATACACAGATTTATAATTAAATATAATGATATGTAATTGGTAATTTCTAGACTCAGGAGTTCGATTCTCCTATGGGTCACCAAGTTAGAAAACATCAAGGTTTTAAGTATTTAAAATCTTGATGTTTTTATTATTTTACACCATTTTTACACCATAGTTTTTTATTGAAAAATTCACATTTTTAATTTGTGTTTTTAGGTCCTGTTTCGTAATTTTATTCTAGCTAAAATTAAAAAACACCTATATTTCTATAGATGTTTTACTTCTAATTATATGAATAATTGGAATTTGAATTTTATATATGGTAGTCGAGTAGAGAAAGCTCTCACGAACTTTCCCCCTCTCAGATCCGTACGTGCCCAATTAAGGCATACGGCTCCTCATATTATTTTACAGAACTTGCTATCTATATACATTTACATTGATTTTATGCTTAGGTAAAGGATTGTACTTCATATACATTTTAAACTTCTCCAAATCAAAACTTCGCTTTTGGCTTCTGCGATTTAACCACTTGAAAAGTGCTTTCTTTATTAATATAGTGATATAATGATGTAAATTTTTCTTTTGGATTTTGTCTAGCAATTTCTGCTATCTTAAGTAATTTTGTTTCCATTAATTCATCTACTCCTGTGTGCAGTTAATGTTTCCTTAGTTAAGACAATAATATGTAATCTCCTTCCCTACTTTGGCATTACCCACTATCATTGGTACTATGAGATTATCCGACTCCCCATCAACCTTTTAATATTCTTCCTTTTTATCGGTTGTTTATTATACTCATTTTTTTGAGCGCTGATAAGGTCTCCTGAGTTGCTATGTAATCATTGTATAGCATGCTTGGCTCTTTGACCCCGAGGAAGTTATAGTAGACTCGTCATTATCACCTACTATAATATTGCTTTCCAGAGAACCGACACCGTCAGCTTTCCCCAATTTATACTTATTACGAGGCTCATTCACATTCAAGCCTACTACCTAACTGTCAACGCTTAAAATAAATAGTTACCTATTTATTTCAATGACTCGCTACTGAATGATTTGACTTAATCTTTTCAGAATGGATTTCCACCATTTAAATTACACAGCCTTGCTCAACCGCACTGGTTCACCATTCATTATCCTAAATCATCTTCTAATATTAATTCTTTTTATCCCATTACATCAACTACCAATTCTAGACATTATGCGAAACTAATTTAGACTCTAAAAACATTTTATTGCAAAATAACTAAATTTATCCCACTGAAAAAAATTACTCTTTTCGAATTTATATAATATAGGTTTTAATTTGAGGTTATTAATCAAAATAATTTCAAAATTAAATCTTTATATTCCAAGTAAGTGTATTAACATGATTTTTTGGCTCTAAAGAGTCATTAAATAAATACCTGTGAGTTGCACTCTCCCCTATGGGGTGAATGTGTCTTATGGATTTTCATTAAAATTTAAAGGAGTGATGTATTATGAAACACGAGAAATTAAAAAAACTAGTTACTCTCACTTTAGTAATTGGACTTACATTAACTGAAATGCCGATGCTTGCTAAGGCAGCAACAACAAATTCAACAATAACTACAAATCCAGCAAAACTTGCGAATCTAACGAAGACATCAGTATCAAAGCCTAGTGAAGTTCCAAGTAACATATGGAAATATGCATATAATGTAGATAAGAAATTTAGTAAGAATGGAGATTTTGCATTATTATTATGTGCAGTTATAAAAAAAGAGAGTAATTTTGGTGCAGGTTTATCTGGCAGTCCCTCATCTGGCGATGGATTAATGCAAGTGGAACCAAGTACAAGAAATGCATATGCAGCAAAGTTTAAATCAACATATGGACGAACTTATAATCATGGAAATCTTCAAGATCAGGTAGCATTAGGTGGATTGATTATAAAGGAGATGGTTGATCAATTTGGTGGTGTATATAATGGTTTATTGCATTATAATGGAGGTCCAAACTGGTATCCAGGTTGCACAGACTCATATGGTCGACCAATCCTAGCTGATCAATATGCAAACGCAGTATATAAAACATATAAAAACTATGGCGGAAAGAAATAACAAACAAAATAAGTGGACAAGTTTATTAAATTCCAATATATAATTGACTTTTTTAATTGGGAGTTTCTTGGACTTAGTGTGAAATTGATATAGTTATTTGAATTGATAAATATGATAGGACTGTTCTCATTATTTTTTGAGAACAGTCCTATTTTTTAGCCTATAACCTTTTTTGCCATATTAATCATATCTTCTTAACTTAATTCAGTATAATCCCTATTCAAGATGCAATAAGATATTCCATCTTCATACCATGTAACTGACTGATTTTGACTAACTTTTGTTTCTTCACTTCCATATCCAATTTGAAGAATTCCTTTATCTTCTAATTCTTTTTCTTCTTCTGTTGGCTTATAACCTTCTTGAACTGCCTTATATTGATTACTAGTATATTCAATCTTTATTCCATTATAGTCTATTGATATAACATTTTTTGATGGGTTTTCATTTAAATACTTCTGATTTATTTTTTTGCATATCTCCATGCAATTCTTGTAAGCATTTTAAAAAACCATGATTTGAAATGCTCTGGATTTCTAAGATTTTTTACATTCTTATAACAGCTTATAAATGCTTCTTGTACAATATCTTCACTTGTATGCTTACTACCTGTAATAAGATATACGTATAATAACTTATTTTCATACCTTAAATTTATCATCTCATTAATCCGATCCTTTCGATTTTAAATTCAAGATTTTCTTTACGCGTATCGCCAATATTTAATTTGCGTGATTTATCCTGTTTATGAAGATTGCAATAATACTTGTAAGCTATGTTTAAATCTGAAAATACTTCTACTATTGCTAAATCTTCAACAATTAATTTATTATCTTTCTCATATTGTTTTAAGCCATCAAATACGATCCATTTATTAGGATAAGTTTTTCTTACTTCATTCCATAGCATATATTAAAACCTCCTTTTATGATATTATTTTTTAACTTATTGTTTTGTCGCACATATTCAACTTAACACATTGTCTATACTGTAATTATAACCTATATTTAAATTTCTTAAAACATCTTAAATTCTCGCGTCCATAGATTTTTATTTATTATAATTTCTTAGTGTTAAAGATTAAAATTATGCCTTATTCAAAACTAAAATCATTTACTATCTCTGTGGTTTTCTCTATATAACTATCGGCAACTTTATCTATTCCATCACAAATGTATTTCAAGCTACATCCTTGGCATTTATCTAATATCCCATCCTCTAATAAAGAACATCCAAGTTCATCATTAAAAGTAGAATTTCTAATTGCTAAAGCTATTTGCTTTTTATCAAAAACCTCTCCTTCTTCTGAATTAAGTTTAATTTCATCTTTAATCATTTTTTCAACACACTCCAATAATTTATTTACAGCTTTAAAATTTAGCAGCTGCTATTATGGATATATGTTTTATACTGTAACATAACATTAAAATCATGATTAAATTTGTATGTATAATCTCTTACCCCGCATTTTACAAGCAAATTCTTATATTCTTAAGTTCTCGTATTCTTAAATTCCATTATTCTCAAGTTCTTTTATTCTAAAATTCTAAAAAATATACACCTTAAAAAAAAGCAGCTATGCTGCAATTAGGACCATTATATATAAATTCTTTAGAATTTTAGAATCTCTAATAAATAACCATATATCTTTTACGAGGATACATAAAAATACTACTAAGGAGGGTATATAATTTATGGCTAGAATAAAAACAGCAAAGGTTCCTAAAAATGATTTTGAATATGATGAAGGTGAAGTATATGGATTTACTAGCGAAACTCCTATAGCTGGTGACTGCATTTCTTCATTCTTCTTTGATGATGATTTTGATACGATTCAAACCAATTCTGAATATAAATCTAATAATACTGCAATTCAAGAAGATCCTAAAAACAATACTCAAACTAATACAGCTTCAACTAGTAACAGCAATTTTAAAAATAATATAACTAACTCCATAGAAATAAAAAATACTTTAAACTCTACAAAATACTTATTTGATAATAGAAGAACTCCACTACCTAATGGTGCCACTCCTGCCATTGATGGTGAAACTCCAACTATTAAGAGAAGCTACACCCTTAGAAGTTCTACTATAAGAAAAATAAATGAATTAAAGAGCATACATCCAGATATTAATGTATGTGTCAGTACCATAGTTGATATTGCTATAGAACATTATCATAACCATATTGTAAATGAAGGCGGCATTCAATAATTTAATTTATCTATTGTAATTTCAAATAATTATTTGTTCTCTAACATGAACTAATATACTTTATTTCATATATCCTTTATAGGAGGTGATGAGTTTATGGAAGTAAATCAATTAATGGATCTTATTGTTAATAATGGCTTTGCAATAGCTGTTGCAGCATATTTGCTAATACGCTTAGAAAAACAAATTAATAACTTATCTAGTTCAATTAATAAATTAAACACCATAATATCAACTAAGCTTGGAGTTGTTATAGATAATGATGATTCTAATAAAGTGGCGTGAGAAAAAGGCGATAAACATTTTGTTTTAAGTGTTTATCGCCTTTAAATTTGTTTGTATTAGGACACCGAAACTAAGTAGTTTAATTTGAATTTAAATTATAAAATGATACAAAGTTTACAAGAACACAAAGAACTCAACTATAAATTGGAATTTATCTTTTAGTTAATTATAGCATGTTTTGCAAATATAATAGTATTGAATTTTCAAGAACAATATTTTCATTAATTGCTACATTATTTGATTAAGACGTTTTAAAATATAAAATACTAGAAAAAGTTTCTAGATATACTAATACAATGATGAGTGTGATTTTTCATTGTTATTTATGGCTGTAATAATAAAAGGGAAAACCTTCATTATATGTGAAAATATGATATTCCCATACGTGAATGTGGCAAATATTTAACATTAATATTTTCTCCTACTCTAAAATCATATGATGGCTGATTAAAAAAAGTAATAGTTATATTTTCATTTTTAATATTATCATGCATAGTAAGTTCTGTTTCCATTGTTCTATACTTTAAATTTGTACGTTTCAATTCGGCTGATACAACTGGGCCATTAATCTCGCTATAAGATCTCGTTATCATTGTATATATATCCATGTCTAAAGGTAATGCTAAATTTATAAAAATCAAGCCAAATCCTAGGGCGAATCCAATAAAAGCTATAATTCCTATGGCCTTTTGATCTATGTCAGTATTAAATAGTATTAATATACTTAAAATTAATGCAGCTATAAGGAAAGTTAGGATAGATGCATAATTAGTCATTATAAAATAAAGCCAATACTTTGTTA
This sequence comes from Clostridium beijerinckii HUN142, assembly GCF_000621745.1. Taxonomy (GTDB): domain Bacteria; phylum Bacillota; class Clostridia; order Clostridiales; family Clostridiaceae; genus Clostridium; species Clostridium beijerinckii_A. The sequence continues at coordinate 15,069 of NZ_KK211341.1, forward strand.
CATTTCCAACAAAATAAGTAGCTACTGCACATGTACAAACTAAAAGAGTAATTATAATAAAACTATATGATATAATTTTTGATTTTCCTAATTTTCTTATATTTTTTTTCATACTTTTACTCCAAATCTAAATTATTGTCTCATAATTATAACTTATTTTATTATATCTGGTAGAGTATATATTCCCCAATAAATGGATAAATTGTAATTTTTGAAGAAGAGCTCGGAAGACTGCTTATGTAAACAATTGGTTTTAATGATGCTTATGAAAATTTCTATATAAATGAGTAGCATGCATATTACCCCTATGTATGTTACTATTTGTTATACTTGCATTGTTTTTAGGTTATACATTATTAAATAGAAGAACGTATCAACGGTTGATACGCCTTTTAAGTATAACCACTCCTTAAATAATTTTCATTTTAATTATGTAAATATGATCTATTCTCCCAATGCAAATTTATTATTTGTAAGATTTAGTTTAAAGTTTGAAAACTAAATATTATACTCAGAATGTGCTATTTTTTCTTAAGTATCAGATGATGAAAAGAGGCAACTGCTTTAAATTCATCTCTTTCACAAACATTCTGCTCCATGGCAATCATTTGTTTCTGCCATTTTTCATCTTTTTGTATATCTTGATTTTGTTGTAAATCCCAAAATGTTCTCATTCCTAATATCTTTTCTATTTCAAAATCATTTGACCACTTTAGAATATCCATATCATCATAGTAGTGAATATCTCCAAACTTTTCTGTCTTTCCATTCTTTCCTTCTAATAATTCATTAGCATGCTCAAAATTATTTAATAAAACAACCATCTGCATAATTCTTCCTACTCTATTATGTTTCAATATAGAAAGCACTCCATCTTTTTTTAGAATCCTTGCAAATTCCTTAGCAATATCTTCTCTTTGTAGAGCATATTCAAAAACATTATGACATAATATAACATCAAATGATTCATCTTCAAATTCTTTCAGAGCCTGCATATCTCCATGTATTTGAGTATAGTCATTATCCGTAATTCTTTCTGAAAGCATTTTATTATCTGGTTCAATTGCAACAACTTCATTGTCCCTTGCAAAATGTGAAGCTGTTATTCCCATTCCACTTCCAAAATCCAATATTTTTTTATTATGTATAAAACTTAACTGATTCCATGTTATTTGCTTTTGCAATAATTCCCATACTGGAATACTTGTACTATCCATTTGTATCTTCCCCCACAAATTATAATTTACCTTTTGGTTAATTATAACATATTTGAATATATAATATTGTCTAACTAAATCTTAATCTGTCATTATACTGACACAATAATACACTATAATAAAGTTATAAGATTGATAAAACTTTTTTTCATAAATATTTACCCTATTATAAAGAAGCAACATTCATATTCCCCTATGAAATGTTGCTTTTTCTTTATGTTCTATACTTTTAAATTATTATTCTTATTAAAAAAGGAATATATTAATATACTTCAAGCAAAAGAAAATCTATGTATTAAAGAATTTCATTTAATATAACTCTTACCTCTCCTATATTCTTTTCAGCTTGAACTAATTAATATCTTCTGATTATGATCGTTACACTCGTAAGTTAATGTTTTCCTCATCCATCCGGCTTACTTTAAATTCACTTCTAAACTTTAATTCCAGAAAGAGTCAATCCGTAATACCAATTCGCTCTGCTATATTGGCATTACATTGACACTTTCTTCATCAATTGCTCTAAGTGTAGAGGCAGGATTAAAGGCTGAGCCAATCCCATAGTTAATGTTTCTTTAAGTAAAAGGAGTTAAGATGGACAGAATAAAGCTATTTATAGTTACGACGTATTTTAAAATTTAGCTATAGCTTCAATCAGCATAGTTCCATAAAAATAGAATGATCTACTAGTGTGAATAGATCATTCTGAATACTAGTTATTAATTATTTAATTTAGCTGTAAATAATTAATTAACTACTTTATGTTTTTATATTACACGGGGATTATGTCAGTAATATGACATAATATAATTTTCTTTCTTATAATGAAAATCACAATAAGATTCACTTTTTCCTAATGAGAACTGCCGTGTAAGCACCAAACCTCCTAGTTGAACCATATCAAAATCATGGGTACACATTACCGATATATTTCTTATATTTCAATATTTTCAAACTAACAACATATCACACAAGCATCAAAATATTGAGAAAAACTATTTATATCAGATCCAACCTCATAACTAAATTTCCATGTATAATAATTAGTTTTTGTCTGACTGTTTTTGCCTGTTGTGGTAATTTTGCCTTTGCTTCTTCAATGAACGTATTTATTTTTAAATTCTTAATTACTGAAATTAATTTTACAGTTTGGTAATGCATTCTCCAATGTTTTTTTATCTGTATCACTTATTTTAACAGCAGTTAATTCAAGTTCCTGTAAGTTAATTAATCCTTTTAAGTCACTTATATCTTTTATTTCAGTAAAAGCTAAATCAAGTCTCTTTAAATTAGTTAATTCCTTTAATGCACTTATATCTCTTACATTGGTTCCAGTTAAAGAAAGCTGCTGTAAATTAGTTAATCCTTTTAATTTGCTTATATCACTTACATTGGTTCCAGTTAAATAAAGTTCTTTTAAATTACTTAAAGTTTCAATTCCGCTTATATCTTCAATTTGTTTATCTGGCACATCAAGCGAAGTAATTTTTTCAACATCACTTTCATATAAATCTCCTGTAGGTTTATTTATTTTATATCTTACTCTTCGTTCTAATTTCTTATCTGAAAATGTTACTATCTGCTCATTACCATTTTCATTAACGTTTGTGCTTACATTATTTATATTTGCAGATGCATTTTGATTCACTGCTGATGATTGACCATTTAATATTATGTTACTTTCATTTATACCACCTTTAAGTAATAATTGCTTTGTTCTTTCACTCTCTACATGAAATGTACTTTCACACAGATGAAATGCAAGACTTCCTATACTTGTTACACTACTAGGTATTGTTATATCTGTTGCACTATTACAACTCTCAAATGCACAAACTCCTATACTTGTTACACCATTTGGTATTATTATACTTGTTAAATTGACACACCCAGCAAATGCAAAATCCCCTATGCTTGTTACACCATTTGGCATTGTTATGCTTTCTAATTTACTATCCTCGAATACCTTTTCTCCTATACGTTTTACTTGAACACCATCAATTTCACTTGGTATAACTAATGAAGTAGTACATTTATCATCATTATATTTTACTATTGTGCCAGTTGATTTATCAAACATCAAGTTTCCACTTGTTGTAAGTTCTGACCATACACCACTGGAATTTAGATAATACCCTTGAATCATTATTTCTTTGGCCATATAACCACTAGGATAGAAATAATACCATTTACCATCAATTTGTTTCCATCCAGTATACCAGGAATCTCCATCTGTATACCACCATCCCTTATTATCTTGTCTCCACTGTGCACTTGCACCTGTTGGATTTAATGCTAATACTGAAGCTGCTACTAATAAACTTGCTATTACTTTTGTTAATTTCAATTTTCTCATCATTCATTCCCCTTATCCTCATTTTTAACTTATTATATCATAATTACCATTTTTTAACTTAATACACAATAAAATTGTATAAAATCAAATAACATTAATGGTATTATAACCTTCTCATAAGTGCACTTTTAATGCCTTTCTTCTTTCACACACTTAATAACAATTTAACCTATAATAAGACTTTTCATTTTCACTTTACTGCTCATCTACAGACTATGCATTACTGTTCTTAATATTAAATTACTTTTATTCCACTGGGCGCCATCACCTTCCAACAAACTTTATCTCTATACTGCGAAAGCAAGTCCAAGGCGTCTTTTTCTTTATGCGTATGCATCACTTCTCCACAAATCATATAATAAAACAAACAGGACTTCTCCATAATCTTCAGAATAATATACATTTCATCTGCTTTCTATTGTTCATGGGATTTAAGGCACAGCCTTTAATCCCGTCACTACACTTAAGCCAACATCTTAAGAAAGTGTCAATGTGATACTAGGAGCAAAGCTCCTTAGTATTACATATTGACTCTTTCTGGAGTTAGAATTTAGAAGTAAATTCAAAGGATCCTCTTTAAAAAGAAAAACATTAACTTTTATTCCTGCTCTCACATTTAACAAATACTTTATCTGCGCATGCAGCATTATTTCAAGTATTATGATATACAAAAACTATAGTAGCACCTTCTCTATAATCTGCACTTGCCCCCCATTACCACAAAAAAGGCATGTACATTTAGCTAAATAACGTTTCCCGAAGTGTCCCAGCCGAAATTAAGGAATACACCCTAGATTTTCATAAATTCCAGCAACACAAAAAGGCCATAAAAATTCATGGCCTTTAATATTTTAGCTCGGACATTTTCTGGACAACGACTTATTTAGCGAAGTGTACTTGCCTTTTTGCGCTCCATCGGGTACCCAATAAAGGACTAGTCTAATGCATAATATCTCTTAGTATATAGGAGGTTGAAGCTTGCCGGAAAACTCCTATATTCTTAGAAATATATGCTGTATGACATGTCCTTTTTTGGGTGATGGATAAAGCGCCCAAATAAAATATATAAATAGCAAATTATTGTATACTAGTAATAACGTATATACCTATAACATCATATATAACAATGCATAGTTAAGACTATCAAACCTTATATCAAATATACTCATATAAATTTATAAAGAGCACCCATTGCTCTTTATAAATTTATTCCTTGCTGCCGCAGGCTACAACAAAACAATGAGAAGTACAAGCTATAAGAGCAAAATATATAATTTCTAAATGCGCCATTAAACATTTATAATATATTTTATTCTAATATACGCATTAGCTTGTACTTCTCTTCCTTTGTCTGAGCCTTGGCGAGTTAAAATAAAAAGATATTAATAACTTTAAGCTGAGTATAATATATGCGAACCTAAAAACCTTCGTTTAGAGGTTCTATCTCTCGTACATAGTCTATTGCTTAAAGTATATTAATATCTTCCTTTTTATGATTTTATTTAATTTGTTTTATTAGTTTCAATAGCTATTCTTATTATCTTAATTTCCCTTATAGATAGCCCAACCAATTCACTAATTAATTCATCACTCATATCTTCGTTTATGGCTCTTTTAGCTGTTTCTATTTCATTTTCTAGCTTACCGTCTTTAAAGCCTTCTTCAAATAAACTCTTACCTAATTCAGTCATAATACTTATGTCCTTAATTACTATATTTTAAGGCTTTTCTTATTGCCTCAATTTCTTCATTTGATAGCCCAGTCAAATCACTTATTATGCTATTGTCCATTCCTTTTTTGATAGCATTTTTTACAATCTCAATAGTCTTTTTATTTTCCCCTTCAACTATTCCTTTTTCTATTCCCTTTTCCATGCCTTCTTCAATTAAGCTTCTACCTAATTCAGTCATTTTTATCTCCTCCCTTACTTTTTCTAAATCTTTACCTTCTAAAAATTTACTTGCAAAAGCATATAGGATTGACTC
>NZ_KK211341.1:20672-91800 GCF_000621745.1 Clostridium beijerinckii HUN142
TGCATTTATTATCTTATCACTTTTACTAAGCTTCCCACCCATTATTGGTGTAAATGTTAAAGATATAATATCCTGTCTGCTTAGTTCTTCTTTATCATTTATTTTATTTATTATATCATTGAAAATTGCATCTCCATCCTTATTAGCCATTGATATTGCATTGACTTTATAAGAATTTATTCCACTATTGTATTCACTTATAGGATCTTTTATATCTCCTGAATAAACAACGTATGTCACAACATCTTTACCAGTTTGAAAATTAAGGAGAGATTCATAGGTTCTAAACCTTCTTAAATCTTCAATTCCCTTGTTAGTAGTTTGAAATTCAAAATGAATGTAACTATCATCTTCCATTAGGAAAGTGTAATCCATTAGCATATTCTTTATCTCAAGGACAACAATTTCAGTAGATCCAGTATCTTTTACTTTTTTATCTATACCAAAAAATTTCAAACCTTCTTCTGCAAATATATCCATTGCTCTTTTCATTATCATATCTTCATAATTTATTTGTTTCACCAATGCACCTCCTATCTAAAGATGTTTTTTATATATTTTATCTCTTTAATCATAGAGCTTTTATTTAATATTATTATACCATCTCAATATAAATAAACATAGTAAATAGGCCTTAGTAAATTTTTAAAGTTGCCTACGAAAAATATGGTATCAAAATCATACTTAAATTTAATCAAAAGATATGTAATCCCTTAATTTTAACCATATATCCTTTATGAGAACAAAATGAAGGAGGTTAAAACTATGGCTGTAACTAAAACTATAGACTCTGTTTCTCTTAGTATTGAAGTTCAAAAAGGTCTAGACAAGGCGGGTGATCCAATTTATACAAAAAAGACTTTTTCAGGTATAAAAACAGATGCTACACCTGATAATGTATATGCTGTTGCAGATGCAATTAAAGGTGTTATGGAAGCAAATACTAGAGATTACTTTATTAATAAATCGTCTAGTTTAGCAAATTCTTAGGATCTTATTCTTAGGTAAATTTTAAAGATTGGAGGTAAATTAAATGGAATATTCTTTATCTATGAATTTTTTAACTGTAGCTGGTGAAAAAAGTACTTTAAGTGTTTCTGGAGTTAAACCTACTCTTACAAAAGATGAGGTTAACGCACTTATGGATACTGTAATTGCTAAGAATGTTTTCAAAACTAATTCTGGTGATTTAGTTAAGAAATCTGGTGCTCAAGTTACTCAAAGACAAGTTACTAAATTTGAGGTAGCTTAGTCTTTAAATAAAAATGGAAGTTTGTCCTGATTACAGGGATAAATCTGAGCTTCATTTGTTCCTTATGATAAATATATCTTGAAAAACAGTAAAGAGCTTAAGGCTAGATTAAATCTAACTCTTAGGCTCTTAGAAATCATATAATTTTTAATCTAACAAAAGCACATTAAGTCACTTAATAAATATTTCCGTAATAAAAAAATTCAAATTAAATTTTCATAATACTCATATTATAATTCTTCACCATTTGTTTCTACAACTTTTTTATACCAATAAAAACTCTTTTTCCTGGTACGTTTTAAAGTACCTCTACCTTCATCATCCTTGTCCACATATATAAAGCCATATCGTTTTTTCATCTCTCCAGTGGATGAACTTACTAAGTCTATACATCCCCAAGGTGTATATCCCATTAGTTCTACTCCATCTTCATTTACTGTATCCTTCATAGCCTTTATATGTTCTCTTAAATATTCAATTCTATAATCATCTTCAATATTTCCATTTTTATCAACAATATCTGCAGCTCCCAACAATAAATAATGGTTTTTGATAACGGTCATATAATGAATTCAATGTTATTCTAAGCCCTAGTGAATCAATCTGCCATCCCCATTCACTTGTCTTTAAATATGGATTACGTAAAGTTGGAAATAAATTTGCCGCTGTCTGTTTTGCATTTATATTTGGGTCAGCACTTGTTAATCGAGAACCATAATAACTAAATGAAACAAAATCAACTGTATTATTCTTTAAAAGTTCCTCATCACCATCTTCTATTTTTAAATTTATATTCATTTTTTCAAACATCTTCTTTGTATAATTAGGATATTCCCCTCGAGCCTGTACATCAATGAAAAAGTAATGTTCCCTATCTCTATTCATTGCTTTCCACACATCTTCTGGCGCGCAAGTATATGGGTAAGTATTAGCACCTGCCAACATACATCCTATCTTAAATTCCGGATTTATTCCATGTGCAATTTCAATTGCTTTTGCACTTGCAACTAATTGATGATGGGCTGACTGATACTTTACAGCATCTTCATTTTCGCCTTCTTCAAAAACTAAGCCGGAGCTTCCAAATGGCAAATGTAATATCATATTAATTTCATTGAAAGTAAGCCAATACTTTACTTTATCTTTGTAACGAGTAAATATTGTTTCACATAATCTTTCATAGTGCTTTACCATTTTTCGGCTTCTCCAAGAACCAATTGTCTTTACTAAATGCATCGGAACATCAAAATGTGTTATTGTAACTAGTGGCTCTATGCCATATTTTAAACATTCGTCAAAAACATCATCATAAAATTTTAACCCTTCTTCATTAGCTATAACATCATCTCCATTAGGAAAGATACGTGTCCATGCTATAGATAGTCTAAAACACTTGAATCCCATTTCTGCAAGTAGTGCTATATCCTCTTTATAATGATGATAAAAATCTATTGCTTCGTGACTTGGATAATAATGCTCCTCATCACACTCCATCATTTTTATTTTTCCTCTCATTACAGCCACACGATCTTTTCCTGCCGGAATAACATCAACTGTAGATAATCCCTTATTTCCTTCTAAATATCCACCTTCGCATTGGTTCGCAGCGGTTGCTCCCCCCCACAAAAATTCTTCTCTTAATGTCATGAAAATCCACTCCTAAATAATTATTTATACTTTTAAAACTACTAATTCATCATTATAGTCAATATTTCCACTACAGTTACTTGTTACTTCTGAATAATCATTAGTATTAGTAATTATAATTGGAACTTGAGTTATATACCCTTCTTCTCTTATTTTTTCTAAATTAAAGGTTACTAAAGTTTGTCCTTTACTAATTCTTTGATCTTGACTAACATCAGCCTCAAAGTATTTTCCGTTTAAGTCAACTGTATTTAAACCTACATGTATAAGCATTTCAATACCATCATCTGATAATAGACCTATTGCGTGTTTTGTTGGAAATAGTGAAACAACTTTTCCATCAAAAGGGGAAATAACTTTTCCTTCACTAGGTTCAATTGCAACTCCTTTTCCCATTAATTCTGATGCAAAAGCTTCATCTTTAACTTCACTTAATTCAATAATAGTTCCCTTTAATGGACTAGCAATACTAGAGTCTTTTACTTCTATCTTCAGTTCTGATGCTTCTACTACTTCTTCAATAGTTTTATCTGTTTTTTCATATTTAAAACTTAAAATGTATGTTAATACTGCTGTTACAACACATGAAATAATTAATGCGATAATGATATTATATAAAAACTGCATTGTGTTATCGCCAATATAAAGTAGTACTGCTGGCAATCCAGAAGATCCAGTTGCAAAACGATGTGTGTGTGTTAATCCTGCATAGAGACCTCCAAATCCGCCACCTATCATTGCTGAAATCAATGGATATCGTTTAGGAAGGTTTACTCCATACAATGCTGGTTCAGTAATACCCATTAAGCCAGTAATTCCAGCTGATGTTGCAAGCTGCTTTGTTTTTGAATCTTTTGTTCTTAAACTTACTACAAACGCAGCTGTTCCTTGTGCAATATTGGAGCAAAGACATCCTGGTCCAAAAATGCTATCATAACCTAAATTAGACATTTGCATAACACCTAGTGGTGCAACGCCATTGTGTAGTCCGAACATAACCATAATAGGTAAGAAACCACCAATTATAAGAGCTGGTGCCCAACTTGCATTTGTACTTAAGAATGTAAAAATTAATGCTAAATAATTTCCTATAATGCTTCCTATTGGTCCAAGAATTGATAAAGCTAATGTTCCCATAATTATAAAAGTCAGCATTGGAACAAATACCAATTTTACAGATTCAGGAATATATTTTTCAAGCCACTTTTCTACATATGATTGTACAAGTATAACCAATATAATTGGTATTACACTTGATGTATAAGTAGTAAGTGTGAATGGTATAACTCCAAAGAAATTAACTGCTTCTTTTTGGGCTACCATTGCTCCCCAAGTGGGATGCATCATAATAAATGATACTGATGCTGCCAAAATCGGATTGCACTTTAACTTCTGAGCTTCTGTAAAGGCCAGTAAAATAGGTAAGAAATAGAAAACTCCATCTGCAAAAAAGTTTAAAATAGTATAAGTCTGTGATTTGTTAGATATAACATTAAACACAACTAGCAAAGCAAGTAACGCTTTTACCATACCTGCTCCAGATAAAGCTGGTATAATAGGCTGGAATGTTCCTGAAACAAAATCAATAATAGTTCCTGCCACACTCTTTTTCTCAACTGCTTTAGCATCTTTATTTTCTCTTTTTGTACTTGTTGTTTCTACATTTTTTTCAATTTCTTCAAAAACTGATTTTACGTGGGGTCCAATTACTACTTGAAATACGCCTCCATTAATAATAACTTTAGCAACACCCTCTAATTTTTCTAATGCTTCTTTATTAGATTTATTCTCGTCATTTAACTTAAATCTCAGTCTTGTTTGACAGTGATATACATCGTTAATATTTCCAGCTCCACCAACATAATTGAGTATTTCATTTGCTAATTTCTCATATTGTTTACTCATTAATATCTTCTCCTTTTCTTCTATTTTTCTAACGATTACAAATCATAGAAATATTTTTAATTACACTTATTTTATAAAACTCTAAAATCAATATCTTATGAAGTGTAGATATTTATCTTTTGAAAAGTGTAATCGTTGTACTTGATAAGCCTATATTATCACATAAAAAAACGTATTCAATACTTATGACTAAACCCGAAACAAGGTTTTATTTTCAATATATATAACGATAAATATGTGAAATATTTTGAAACATGATATATTGTAAAAATCAATGTATTATGTTTCTTCTTTTGTAGTATTCAATATTAGATTACTGAAGAAAATTGATAATTAAGCAAATCGTAGAGTTTTATAAATATATAGAATAAACCAACTTTCTTTTATTCATTTGTATTTTCCTTCATATTATTAAGAGAAGCAATTCTAGCCTGTTCTAGCTCTCGAGAATTCATTATTTTATAATTAAGGTTTTCTTGATAGTTTCTTGCAAAGTAACAAGAATATAAGATATTTAGGATATGCATGATGGATTCTTCTGTTGTATAACCAGCAATTTTGCTATACAATCGCTCACGAGAGGATATCGTTAGTATGCAATAGATTTCTTCCCTCATATAGTTAACTCCACCACTTGTAATTCCAATCATTGAGACTTTATTTTCTTTTAAATTCTTTATAAAACTTACTGGCTGACGCTCTTTGTTATTTCCTGAATATGAAATAATTATTGCACAATCATTTTCTTTAAGTGCTGCAGACATCATTCCCCCTTCTCCAATAGGAGCAACCTCCACAAGTCTTCCAATAGACATCATTTTTCTTTTGAATAACTCTTCAATATAAATACTTGGACTATACCCAAATAACACGATTCGATTTGACGATAGCAATATTTCCACTGCATGTTCTAATGTTTTGATATCCATCAAATCAGCAGTATCTAAAATACTCTCAACTTGCAAAGTGCTTAATTTTCTTATTATCTCTTTCATTGAATCATTTTTATCAAATGGAAAATTAGGACTAATATCAGAATAATGAGTTTTTTCATAATAAGATTCTTCTATAAATGATTTCATAAATTCTTTCCAGCCTGAAAAACCTAAGGTCTTTGCAAACCTTACCAAGGTTGCCTTTGATGTATATGTAAGATCAGCAATTTCTTGCATAGAATATTCATTAAGTTTATTTTTTTCTCTTAGTACAAATTCGCCTATAATCTTATTGGTTGTATTGTTTTGCATTTTAATCTCTTCAATTTTTTGAAATAAATACATAAAAACCTCCTATAATCAATCCGAAATTATTTATATCAATAGTTTTCCCTATATAGATATAAGAATATCCTTCTGTTGTAGGCTATGTCTAATACCTATATTCTATATTCATCATGCTTTTAAGGCATTTTACTTATAAAAATGACCCATTATACTGTAATCACAACTGCTAATGCGCCCACATAACTTACTGATGTAATTGATAATATTCTTAAAGCCACACCTCCTAGAGCAGCACCAATTCTATCACCTAAAAATCCACTATATTTTCCTTAATTATTATTTATAGTTGCAAAAAGAGACACTCTTTCGAGTGTCCCTAAATGCATTGTTAAATAAATTATGAGTTAATAATTTAAAATCCATTTATGAATTATTTCATTGGTTTTTCCCATTCTCTAATTGTTTGGATATCAGCATGTCTTGCTAATTCCTCCATTTTGTTTATCTCTTCCTTTGATAAAACAATCTTTGAAGCTTTAACGGCATCTTCTACTTGTCTTCCTTTAGTCACACCAACTATTATAAATATTTTTTATTTTTATTACACAGAAATCAAACTTTTTGATTGCCCACAGACCATACTTTCTTTTCAGTACTTGTAGAAATAGTATTCTGTGCCATAACCCCTACTAATCTATGTGATACATATGGCTTTTCAAGATACTTTATTTCTTCATCAGTTAATTTTAATTTTACAGCATTAACTGCCCCTTCCACATGATGAAGCTTAGTAGCTCCAACTACAGGTGATGCAACCTTTGTTAGTAACCATGCTAAAGAAATTTCTGTCATCGAAACATTCTTCTCATTTGCAAGTTCTGATACACGACCAATAATTACATTATCATATTCAGCCATTTCATCGTATTTAAATTTTGCATATGCATCTTGTTCCAATCTTTTTGAAGTCTCCCTTGGCTTCTTCGCTAATCTTCCACTAGCTAATGCACTATAAGGCGTCATAGCTATATTATCTTCTCTGCAAAGTTGCGCCATTTCCCTTTCTTCCTCTCTAAAGATAAGGTTATAATGTCCTTGAATAGAAATGAATTTAGCAAAACCTTCTTTTTCTGCAATAGCATTTGCTTTTGCCAATTGCCATGCAAAACAATTTGATATTCCAATATTACGGACTTTTCCTGACTTTACTGCGTTATTCAAACCATCTAATATATCATATATAGGTGTTTGATAATCCCACATATGGTATATATAAAGATCTACATAATCCATACCTAAATTTTCAAGACTTTTATCTAGCATTTTTTCAATATGCTGTTGTCCAGAAATACCTTTTTCTATTTCTTCAACAGTTCTAGGAAGAAACTTTGTTGCTATTACGACATCCTCTCTTTGGGTAAAATCTTTAATTGCCTTACCTAAATACTTTTCGCTAGTACCACTTTGATACGCTATTGCCGTATCAAAAAAGTTTATTCCAAGCTCAAGACCTCTTTTGATAATTTTTCTAGAATTTTCTTCATCAATTGTCCAGCTGTGCTGACCATTGCTTGCATCTCCAAATCCCATACATCCCATACAAATACGTGATACATTCAAATCTGAGTTTCCTAATTTAATATATTCCATTTCCATCTTACTCCTTTGAAATTTAATTATTCTTTTCATATAGGCATCATATTTTAAAGTATAGTATTTGAATATTCCTCTAAGCTTTTTCTTATAATCCTAAACCTGTTACCCATTCTCTAATGTTTTCTATTGTTGCTCCTGCACTGAATCTTTTTCCTGAAATCCAATTAACAGAATGATCGCAGCATACCTTTAATATCTTGTCACTATTCCCAAAACCACTCCCCCCTGAAGTACAGAAAGTAACTACTGTCTTTCCTGAAAAATCGTAACTTTCTATAAAAGTATTAATAATTGTTGGAGCTATATACCACCAAATTGGAAATCCTACAAATATAACATCATATTCCTCAAAATTATTCACCTTATCAGCAATGGATGGTCTTGAATTAGGATCATTCATTTCTATACTACTGCGGCTATTCTTATTATTCCAATTTAAATCTTCCTTTGTATATGAATCTTCTGGCTTTATTTCATATAAATCCGCTCCTGTAGCTATTGAAATTTTTTCAGATAACTTTTTTGTAACACCACTTACTGAAAAGTAAGCTACTAATGTTTTACTCATAATTTCATCTCCTTATTTTTATTTTATAAGTAAATAACCCTTACGCTTTTAGAATACTCCCTTAACTCAACTTAATGTCAATACATTTTTTAGAAAAACTTATTAAAGTGTGCCTATTTTTAAAGAAATTATAATTATGAAAATATCTCGTTTGAAAAATGTTTCATACACGCTAAAAAGAAGCTATACCTAACGGATTTTAATCCGCTAATGCGATATCCCTAATACACAACTCAAGTAATTAAGGAGTTCATGATGTTTATTATTTTAATTAAAATTATGATTTATAATTTCAATTAATTTAAATTCTTGATTTTCATATTCAAATTTTAATATACAACAGTTTCCAATTCTTTCTTTTTGATTAACAGAACTTGTATGTGCCCAATATCTCATGAAATTCCTACAAGCTGCACCATGAGAAACTGCCAAAACTATTTCATTATCTTCTTCCATTATTTTTTTGCAGGTATCAACAATTCTCTTTTGAAATTCTTTTTCTTCTTCTCCTCCATACTTAGAGAAAAATTCACCATAAGGAAGCGGTGGATTTAAGTCTTCACTTTCTCCTTCAAATGTTCCAAAATTCCATTCTTTTAAACCTTTCAATCTTTTATAAGGAATATCAGTAACTATTTCTAAAGTGTCACATGCTCTTTCAGAAGTTGAACTATAGGCGTGATCAAATTTAATATTGTTATCTTCAAAATACTTTGCTGCAACTTTTGCTTGCTTAATTCCTAATTCAGTAAGTGGTGAATCACAGAATCCTTGAACCTTTCTTCTAAGATTAAACATCGTTTGTCCATGTCTCATTAAATATAATATCTTTTTCATATATATCTCTCCTATCCCTGAATTTAAAAAATTAAAAATTATACTCTTTTTCTTCTAAAGAATTTTCAGTAAATGCGATTAATAATAACACTTAATATATCAAATATAATAAAATATATAATATATTGTCGTTCATCATTCTTCTTTAATAATCTGAGATTTAACAAATCTTTCAGGTTTCTAAAATTTTAATTTTTTATATAACTAAGTTGTACTATAAAAATAGAAAACCATAGTTACTCTTTATTTCTCTACGATTTTCTTTCTTTCTTTTCTTTTTATATACTTTTTTCTGTTATATCTAATCTACCCAGACTTCCTTTGCTAGGTTAAATGTAGCCCAAGCATTTGGCCATCCTATATAAAATGCTAAATGCGTTATAATCTCAGCAATTTCTTCTGCAGTAACTCCATTATTTTTTGCATTTGTCAAATGATATTTTAGAGAGTTATCAAAAATTCCTTTTGTCATTAAAGTTGTTACTGTAATTACACTACGATCTCTAAGTGATAATTTATCCTCACGAGCCCAAACCTCACCAAATAAAACATCATCATTTAATTCTGCAAATTTAGGTGCAAATGTACCAAGTGCATCTCTTCCAGCTGTTTGTTTTTTCATAATCATACCATTCCTTTCTATATAAACCCAATATTAATTCTATCAAATCATTTAGTCTTTATTTTAATTTCATATATTCCTCATCTGTTACAGGTTCACACCATTCATTTGAAGCACCTTCCACTGGAACAGATAATGCTAAGTGTGCAAAAGCCTCATCGTGCACAGCACCATGCCAATGTTTAATTTCAGGTGCAATGTATACTACATCTCCGCTCTTTAAAGATTGTGGTTCACTGCCTAACTCTTGATACCAGCCACTACCTCCTACACAGATTAATATCTGTCCACCTCCATGATGAATATGCCAGTTATTACGGCATCCTGGTTCAAATGTAACATTGGCAATAAATGCTTCTTTAGTATTTAAGACACCTAAATAGCTTTTTCCAATAAAATATGGTGCATAAGCAGTATTTTCTTCTCCAAGTAAAAAGTCAGATACTTTTTCTAATTCTTTTCTCTCCATTTTTCTCTCTCCATTTCAAATTTATCGTTTTTTACAAATCCATTATTAGTAAAATGATATTTGATACGCATAAAAAAACTCCATAAGCTTCCTTTTATAGCACACATTTATCTTGCATAAGTTTCTTCAATCACTTATGATAAATGTATTGTAATACCTAAACCTAACTCGAGGTCAATACTAAATTTAAATTTTTTGGAGGTAATTTATGTATTCAATTGGTGATATTTCAAAAATGTTAAATATATCTATATCGACACTACGTTATTATGATAAAAGCGGACTTCTTCCTCTTGTTAATCGAAACTCTGGTAATATTAGAGTATTTGATGATACAGATGTAGAATGTTTAAAAATGATAGAATGCTTGAAAAATACAGGCATGCCACTTAAAGATATCAAACAATTTTTTGAGTGGTGCGAAGAAGGTGATCCTACAATTGATAAGCGATATGAGTTATTCATGTATCAAAAAGAAAAAACTGAAAAGCAAATATCACTCTTACAAGATGCTTTAAAAAGAATTAGTTACAAATGTGAATTTTATAGAATTTCAAAGGAAAATGGTACAACTAATCTTCCTGGATTACGAGAAGAACTGGCTATGAAATTCTTAAATCAAGATACAGAAAAATAATAATACAAGAAGACTGTATGAAGATTTTTTTAATAAATCTTCATACAGTCTCCACTTTTATGCAATAATTAAAATTTCTATTTCCTTAGAACTTTAGCCTTATTTAGTGTAAATAACAGTTAACCTCAAATCACGTGTAGTTACTCGAATCCTATTAGAGTAACTACACTTTTATATGTTTAGGCTTTTCTTTCAATTACAAATAAGTACTAATGCATCCATGCCTTACACTTTTATTTATTTACATTTTCTTTGATATAAGCTGTAAGTTTTTCCACTGACATTCCATTTTTCGCTAACAATTCTACTGGATTAAAATCTGTGTGGAATGCTTTAGAAATACCAAAGTTTTTAACTTTCATTGCACTATCACCATAGAAAGATGCAATATTTTGACCATATCCACCCATAAGTTCACCATCTTCCAAAGTGATTACTAATTGATGATCTGTTTTCAAAGAGTTTAATAATTCTTCATCTAGTCCTGTTAAAAATCTAGGATTAATTACTGTAATTTCCATACCAGTCTCTTCTTTAATCTTCTTTTCAGTATCAATAGCCATCTGTAACATAGGTCCAACTGCAACAATTGCCACTTTTGAGCCTTGTTTTTCTATCTTATTTTTATTATAATCTGAATAATCTGTTGTATCAGTTATTCCTGTTTCAGAAAGCATTCCTGCTACTCTGATTCCAACTGGATGCTCTTTTTGAGATGTGGCAAATTTAAACATTTGCTTATACTCTTCTTTACTTGTTGGTGCCATATATATCAAATTAGGTATATGTGCAAACATCTGGATATCACATAAAGCAATATGAGTATTTGAATTCATACCATATACTCCTGGCATAAGTACAAGTATTGTCGCTGGATTATCATTTAAGCACAAATCATGAGACATCTGGTCATAAGTCCTTTGTAAAAATGGAGCAAATGTTCCAAATACAGGTGTTCCACCATTTTTTGCAATACCACTACTCATTGCAACTGCATTTTCTTCTGCAATTCCTACATCTATAAATTGTCCTCTTTCAACATACTCTTCACGAACACCTTGAACAAATCCAAGACCCATTGGTGTTCCAGCATTTAACACAACTGCCTTATCATTATTGTCAAGAAGTTCCTTTAAACTTTCAAATACAGTGTTGTCGCTTGCCCAACCACCATTTTTAGGTGTTCCATCTTCTGCATTAAACGGTCCTCCAGCATGCCATGCTTCACGATTAGCTTCTGCATAGGAAAGTCCCTTTCCTTTTATGGTATGAATATGTAAAACAATCGGATGATCAATTCCTTTTACACTTTCAAAAAATTCTACTAACTTTGCAATATCATGACCGTCTTCTAAATACTTGTAATCAAGACCAAATGCAGTAAACATATTCTTTGAGCTTACTCCATTTGTTTCTCTTAATTCTCGTAACGTCTTATATATACCACCATGATTTTCAGCGATACTCTGATCATTATCATTTACAATTATTATCAGATTTTTATTATATTCTCCTGCATAATCAAGAGCTTCTAGAGCTTCTCCTCCTGAAAGTGAACCATCTCCAATTATTGCAATTATATTTTCTTCTTCTTTTTTAAGATCTCTTCCTTTTGCCAAACCTAATGCTAATGAAACAGATGTTGAAGTATGACCTATTGTAAAGAAGTCATGTTCGCTTTCTAACGGATTAGTATAACCTGTTACGTCAGCAAAATGTGCTGCATCTATAAAAGCTTCCTTTCTTCCAGTCAAAATCTTGTGTGGATAACTTTGATGGGAAACATCAAATACAAATTTATCCTTTGGTGAATCAAAAACATAGTGCATGGCAACGCTCATTTCCACCATTCCAAGGTTTGGTCCACTATGACCTCCTGCATTACTAATTTTATTAATTAATGCTGCTCTCGTTTCATCTGCAAGCACCTTTAATTCTTCAATTCTTAACTTCTTAATCTCCATAGGTGAGTTTATTTTTTCTAAAAACATATTTTTTCTCCTTATCATTTAATTTTGGCAGGCGTTTTACTAACGCCACAACCCATTTAGTCTATAACTTTTCTTTTATCATAATCCCTTAACTTAACTCAAGGTCAATAAGTATTTTTATATTATTTATTTTTTTCATGCGTAGATTTATTATCGATACAACTTCATAAAGCGCTTTAGAATAAATAATTTATATACAGTCTAACACTTAGACCTAACTCTAAGTCAATACTGAATTTAAGTAAGATTCTAAAATAAAAAAGTAACTTCGTGTTTGCAATAGTAAGTTCGTGATAAAGGTATAGAAAATATCGGAATTTTCTTTACAGTATATGCCATAGCTTTATTTATTTCCAGACCAGTATTCGGTAAAATAATAGATAGGCTAGGTTTTGTATTTGTAATTATATCTATGGTACTATTATCTCAGTCTTCTAATATCACCATGTTTTTTATTACTGCCTTTATTTACAGAATAGGTTTTGGTGCGGCTCAATCAAGTTTACAGACAATGGCCGTAACTGGTGTGTCCTCTTCAAGATTAGGCGCTGCAAATGCTACTTTCTTCACTGCCTTTGATTGCGGAGTTGGATTAGGTGCAGTAATTTTAGGAATAGTTTCATCAAATATTGGATATGGTCCAATGTATCTATTGGCAAGTTGCTTTGCTATTATAGCATTTATCCTTTATTTGATTATTGGTAGAAAAAAACTTAAATTTTAGCAGAATGTTGAATTCTAAAATTATTTAATATATCTAAATTCTCAAATTTATACTTAAATATACTCAAAATAAAGAATTATACAAACAAATACACTTTATAAAGGAGATAATTAAATATGGATAACATTAGTAACCTTAATGCGGCAATTTATAGAAATGCTCAAATTATAATAAATTCTAAACTTATAGATTTAAATATTAAAAGTGGTCAACATGACTTTTTCCATGTAATCTCAAAAAATCAAGGTATAAGTCAGAAAGAATTGAGTGAATTTTTATATGTAGGTAAATCAACTACTGCAAAAGCTGTAAAAAACTTAATGAAAAATAATCACCGTGTTTATAGATTGTATTTGACTGAAAAGGGCAAGGAAGTTCTTCCAATAATATAATCCAACTTTTCTAGAAATAAAGACTATTTTTTCAAGGAATTTATCCAATAGTGAAGAAGAACAAACACTTATTGCTCTAAAAAAAATTCTATCTGTAATTTCTGAAGAGAAAAGTAACTTACATACGTATATTGATTAAAATAGAAAATAGCAACAAACCTTTTTGAGTTTATTGCTGTTTTTTTATTGTTAAATTATCCTATTTAATAATTCTTCATCTAATCCTGTTAAGAATCTAGGGTTAATTACCGTAATCTCAATACCAGCCTCTTCTTTAACCTTCTTTTCAATATCAATAGCCATCTGTAACATCGATCCAACTGCAATAATTGCCACTTTTGAGCTTTGTTTTTCTATCTTTCTTCTATATTGACCCAAAATACACACAATGATGTTACAATGGAATTAAATAACCTGAAACTCCTTCCATTTACCACCTTTAAATCTGACAATGTAAATTATAGATCGAAGCAGCCAATCTCCACCCATAGCAACCCATATGCCAACAACTCCCATATTGAACACAATTCCCAAAATATATCCAAGGGCTATACGTAAAATAAACATAGAACTGATTGAAATTATCATTGTAAAACGTACATCTCCTGCTGCACGAAGTCCATTTGAAAGCGTAAATGAAACTGGCCATAAAAATATTGCAAAACAATTATGTATTACTACAAGAATATAAGTTAATTTAGTTACTTCTGGAGATAGAGTATATAAGCTTAATAT
Source organism: Clostridium beijerinckii HUN142 (assembly GCF_000621745.1). GTDB lineage: Bacteria > Bacillota > Clostridia > Clostridiales > Clostridiaceae > Clostridium > Clostridium beijerinckii_A. The sequence goes on from NZ_KK211341.1 coordinate 35,331, forward strand.
CCAAGGAAGCAGTAAAATTTGCACTAAACTAATACAAAATGTTCCTATATATGTGATCTTTATTATTTTTTTTGTGTAATAATCTGCTTGCTTGTAATCACCTGCACCAACACATTGACCTATAACTGTAACTATTGCAAGATTCATAGCTGTTGCAAAACTTATTGATATTCCAACCAAACTGTTTGTAATTCCATTTGCAGCGATTTGATCTGTTCCAAACAATGCTATAATGCTAATCAAAAGAACTCGTCCTAATTGAACAATTCCATTTTCTATACCATTAGGAATAGCTATATTTAAAATCTTTTTAATCATTTCTACATTCCAAGATAAAAGTTCTCTAAAACTTATAAAAATCTGGTTCTTCTTATTTAGAGATAAACATACCATAATTATTGCAGCTACTAAACGTGCGAGGATTGATGAAACTCCAACACTTATAACTCCAGCATGTAATACAAATATTCCAATAGCATTTCCCACTAAATTAATTAAGTTCATAATTATGGAAGCAACCATAGGTACACGTGAATTTCCCATAGAACGAAACAATGCCGCACCCGAATCATATATAGCTAAAAATGGATATGATAAAGCTGATAAAACAAAATAGGTAATCGCTGCATTCATTACTTCTGCTTCAACATTTCCAAATAAAATTTGTAGCAATGGTTTATGAAATAAAAATACAATTAATGTAATTCCTACAGAAATAATTGAAGATATTGTGATTAACTGACTGGCTGCATTACAAGCCTGTCCTTTATCTTTGTGTCCAATATACTGAGAAACCACAACTGCTCCTCCTGTAGTAAGTGCAGCTAGAATATTTATTAGAAGCATATTTATCATATCTACTAATGAAACACCAGAAACAGCTTCTTCTCCAGCATAAGAAACCATCATTGTAGCAATTATCCCAACAATTATAATTAGAAGCTGATCTAGAAATATTGGAATTATTAATTTCCTAAGAGCCTGATTCGAAAACATAAAAGTACCTCAACTTCCTTATAAAATAAATTATCTTAGTGAACTCTTATAATTATTTAAAGTATAACATTTGATTTATACTACGCCTAATGCTTATATTTTATTTTAACTATGCTTAAAAGGCATTATTAAAAACTACAGATAAAACGAAAGGATAGTCTTTTTATAAATCAAATCATAGCAACAAATACTATTTATAATACAACAAAACCATCAGCTTCTCTATCTGATGGTTAAAACACTAAATTCTTTCTGACAAAAGCTGTCCGCCAAATCCAATGTTATCCTGATCATTTTCCTTTAATAAAACTATAAAAGCTTGCTCAGGCACATTCATAAGCTTTGATGCAGTTCCTGTAAGTTCCTTTACTAATTCACTCTTTTGCTCTTTATTTAATTTTCCTGCTTCTACTGTTATAACTGGCATATTCATTTCTCCCTTTTCTTTATATACTTTTAATTAGGCTAATGGACTTATTATTTTTTCATTGGTCCTTGTTATATAGATTTTCCTAATTCATATGCTTGAGTTGGGAATTTAGTTTGTTCCAGCACTTCTCTTACAGGACATCCTGTTGCAAATAACTTTCCTGCATCTTCCCAATTCATAAAACCAAGTATAGCTTCATAAGTTTTTTCTAAGCCTTCCATTGTTGAAGCATCTTCACCATAAGAAGTTGCAATAATCATTGCTTTTTTATTTCCTGATAATTTAGCATTATTTCCATGGAATCTGTCTACAACTGCTTTTATTTGTGCAGACATTGTGTAATAATATATTGGTGTTACAAACACTACCATATCTGACTCTATTATTTTTCCATACCAAGCATTCATATCATCTCTACGTACACATTCTCCATCATGGATTGCACAGTATTCACATGCTAAACATGGCTTTACATTTCCAAATGCTGAATCAAAACGTAATACTTCATGTCCTGCGCCAATAGCTCCTTCGATAAATTTATCTGCCAACAAAGCAGATGTACCTTTCTTATGTGGACTTCCCGTAATAACTGTCACCTTCATTTTTACTCTCCTTCTAAATTTAAAATTATATTCTTTACAATTAATTGTATTTGTTTTTCATCGATATATTAACTATAAAGCCTTAAGTCAAGTTAAGGTCAAGAGTTTTTTTAGTTTATATCCTGTTTATTTCTAATGCTTAAAAAACCTCTTTATTTGCAACATATTTATATTGCTTAAAGAGGTTCTTCATACATCCCGTCAAAAACATTTCTCAGGTATATATTCCGTATTTAAGTATTTTCTATATTTTTCTGCTCTCCTTCCATTCTGCAATCAATTCATTTGTAATAGGTTCACACTTCTGATCATAATTATCAATTTTATAATTAATAACCTCCATGGTCTCATGTATGTCATGCATTTTTTTCTCTAGTCCCGCCTTTGTTTCAATTAGTATCTCCCTTCTCGCCTCCTTAGTTGAAATTCCTTGTAAAGCAAGCTGTATATATTCACGGATAGACTCTAGTGACACCCCTGCTTTCTTAAATCTCATAGCAAACTCAATCCAGTGTATTGCCATTTCATCATAATCCCTAATTCCTGATTCCGTCCTAGGAACTTCTGGAATTAAACCAATTCTTTCGTAGTAACGCAGATTATCAATGGATATCCCTGTTTTTCCTGACGCTTCCTTTATTGTCATTTATATCCCCCCTTTTTAGACCTGTAATAATGAAATAATCATATTAATTTCTAAAGCTCTTTATTTAAAAGATCGTAACCTTTCAACTTTCATTATGCCTAATAACTTCTCTTAATTTAAATCCTTTGTTTTTATATTCATATACAAAAATACAACAATTCGTAAATCCTTTTTCTAATTCTTTCATAGGGTCTTGAATCCCTCTTAAAAAGTTGAAACAAGCACCGCTATGTGACACTGCAAGAACACTATTATGATCTTCCTTTTCCATTATTTCAGTTAATGCTTTCATCATTCTATCTCTTACAGTATTCGAAGATTCTCCTCCATAAGGCAAATAAAATGTTTCACAATCTTTAGGTGTTTTGGGATTTAAATCTTCACTTTCACCTTCATAAGTGCCATAAAACATCTCTTTTAATCCCTTTAATCTTGTGTAAGGCATCTTATATTCTGTTACAATTTCCAAAGTATCAACACATCTCTCAGATGTTGAACAATAAGCATGATCAAAAGTTATATTATGATCCTTGAAATGCCTTCTCGCAGTTTTAGCCTGTTCTACCCCTTTTTCAGTTAGTGGAGAATCAGACCATCCCTGAATTTTGCGACGCAAATTAAATAAAGTTTGTCCATGTCTCATTAAATATAACGTCTTTGCCATTTTATCACCTCATTATCAATTATTTTTCATCTTATATATTAAATAATCTAAACAGTCTAAATTCTTCTGATTATTGTGTATTTCATCTAGTAGTTTTTGTCTCTGCTCCTTCAAAATATGAATCTTTTCTATGTTAAAGATATCACCTTGATTTAATAATTCTATATACTTTAATATTGAATCGTTACTGAGTCCCACATTCTTTAAGGTAATAATCACACTTAGGTGCCTAATATCCTTATCTTCATATTCTCTTACACCATTAACTCTTTTCACATCATCGAGTAATCCGATTTTTTCATAATACCTTAATGCTGTAATAGAAATATTGAACTTTTCACTCACTTCTTTAATCTTCATTCTTCTGCCTCCTTTAAAAAATGCAAGATCAAGCTCACTCTCATTTTGCTGTTTAATTTAATCTATTGAGTTTGAAAGCCTCTCCATGTGCAAGTACATAAATTCGTTATGCATTTTCAACAAGTCCATATAAGTCATCAGGATTAGTCATAATACATGTTGATCTGCTATTAATAAATGTTCCCGCATTTCCTAACCATATAATAATAGTTTTATCTGATATATCAAATTCTTCTGATCCAAATGGCTTAGTTCTCGGTGCACGCGCTTGTTTTTTATTTTTTTACTCAGTTATATTTTGCCCTTCCTTTACCAAATTTTAATAAAAAAAATGCAGGTTTTCTTTTGAATACCTACATATTATCTTAATGTATTTAGTATGTCTAATACCTATTTTCTATTTCAAATTATACCTTCAAGGCATTAATGATTTTTTCAATAAATTTTGTTGTTGCTGAAGAAAATACCTGATGTTTCTTCCATACTATAACTGTTCCTGTTTCAAGTTTAGGATAGAACGGTTTAAAGCATAGATTTGTTTCATCATTTATATTGATTAATTTTTCAAAACATATAGCATAACCTAACCCTTCTTCTACCATAATTGATGCATTATAAATAAGGTTATAGGTTGCAATAACATTAAGTTTTTCATATTGAACACCAAACCAATTTTCGATTTCATTTTGAACTATAGGACGTTTAGTGTTTATAACTGGCATATTAATCAAGTCATCTGGCGTTACATTCTCTCTATTAGCCAACGGACTGTTTTTATGCATAAGCACTCCCCAAGTTTCTTTATTAGGAAGCCTGATAAAATCATATTTCTCAATATTAACTGGTTCCGTAAGCAACCCAATATCTATCAGTCCTTTATCAATTCTTTCCTTAATATCATCTGCATTGCCACTATATAGACCGTATTTCACTTGCGGATATTCTTTATTAAATTCTTTAATTAAATTGGCCAGAACATGCATAGCATTAGCTTCTCCAGCACCAATAAATATTTCACCGGTAATTAGGTTATCCTGTTCTCCGAACTCTCTTTCCGTCTTACCAACCAAATCTAAAATTTCTTCAGCTCTTCTGCGAAGAAGCATTCCCTCATCAGTAAGAGTTATCTTAGATTTTCCTCTTGTAAATAATTGAACACCTAATTCTTCTTCTAGCTGCATCAATTGACGAGATAACGTTGGCTGAGTTATATGTAGTATTTCCGCGCCTTTCGTAATACTTTCTTCTCTAGCAACTGTCAAAAAATATTTTAATACTCGTATCTCCATTTTAATTTCTCCGTCTACCTTCTACATATTAAAAAAGTTATTTTATATTAATATTATTATAACTTTTTGTTCCTTTACTTTTCAATCCAATTAACTATCGAATTTTTTGCACTCTTCACGTTGCCTCCATAAATTACAAGTTCTTTTTTCACCTTTGCACCTGAACAAATTTCTTTAATATCATTTTCATTATGCCCCGTTCCTCCTCCTTCATGAGTGCAGAAAAGGAACAATCGTTCCTCATCAAAATCATACTCTTCCAGGGCTGATATCACCAATACTTTTTTACTCTTTTTATCATCTTCATATTTTTGTGCTCTTTTTAACTATTAATAACCTATTTATAACACTTAAAGTTCGCTCCAAGTCAAATATTTTATTCAAGAAAATCTCTAAAATGAAAAACTAACTTCTTGATTACAATAGTAAATTCACCTTACGCGAAATTAGTATTGCATATAAAACTAGTTGAAGGTTCCAAATAAATTATCTAGACTTATATAAAAATATAAACTAGATTAATAATCTCTAAATAATTAATAAAAAAGTTTAACGTATGCTCCTCATCCGTTGCACCTACTAAGTTTACTCATTCTAAATTTTACACCATTTTTACACCATAGTTTTATTTAGATATGTCCACTTATATTTTCTTAAAAATATGGACATTAGTATTCTCAACACTTGTAGCCATTTATAGTTATTTAAATTATCCTTTTCATTGAATCAGGAGTTCGATTCTCCTATGGGTCACCAAGTTAGAAAACATCAGCATTTAGAGTTCTAAATTGTTGGTGTTTTTTCTATTTTTAACGCCATAGTTTTTTTGAAAATTTATATTTAAAATTCATTTTTTTACTAGCAAAAAAATTAAACACCTATATTTATATAGATGTTTCGATTTCTATTATATGAATACTAATACTTCCATACCAGTGCCTTTCCCTACATTAAGATGAGAAAGAACTTATAGATTTTGTATTCTTTAGAAATTATACAGTTCTAGATTATACTCATATTAAAAATGTGTACTACTCTACTGCTATTCTAAAAAAGAAAACCATCCTTAAGAAAATCCTTAGTAATATTTCTTGCTATTATGCAAATTTAATTATCTAAAAAAAGAACTACTTAAAATATTAATGAAGTCAATAAAAATAATAAATTTAAGTAATTACCCTTTCTAAGCCTTCCTATTCCGTAAATTATAACTCGTTTACGATCAGACACAGGCACTCTTATTTCCATAGAAAGTAACATATAAGTTTTCCTGCATACTTGCTGCTTCTTCATCTTTGTAATCCGCCTTGCATTGCCAAGCAAATGGTTTGACTCACTAAGTGTTTATTCAATATGTCAAAAGTAGAAAAAAAGTATAAGTCGGTATTAATTATCCCGACTTATAGCTAATTAATTTGATTAAGCAGCATTATTTTATCTGATGTCTAGCCGCTGTAAAACTCCCACTTCTATAAGTAGGAGATAACATCGGCACGACCCTAGATAAGTTCAACTAAGATTCAGCTGGTGATCAAGCCCCACCTGAATCAAGTTTCACTTGATTATATGATAAAATTAAGCTCTTTCCATTTCATTAAGGTGTAGCGCTAATAAAACTTCCAGCAGAATTTACATCTCCGCTTCCTTTGTACTCTGGGTAAGCAGGATATTCTAAAAGCGGACGTGTGCGGCCTTTAGTCTTTTCAGACTGATCTGTTACAATCAAATTCTCAGGAGATTTATTATTTACTATCCATTGATCCAATGCACCCAATGTATCGGATCCCATATTCCAGGTTTCTGAGTTATAATGGCCATTTCCTGGAACCATATAGAATTTTACAAACTCTCCAAGGGGGTCTTTACCAAATTTGTTAACTAACTGATTATAGTAGTCAATTGTGCCTTGGAAGGTAACAATTTGATCTCCCGCTCCATGAATAAGAATCAATTTTCCTCCATTATTTTTAAAAGCTGAGATATCTGGATTTGTAGCATCAAGTAATTCTGAAGCTTGCACAACTTTATCACGCCATTTATCTGCATCAAAATTTTCAGGATTAAAATTATCATCACGAACTATCATATTTTTAATAACGGCATCCCCAGATTCTGTCATCACACCATCCCTAGCAGTTGGCGCTGTACCAAATTGGTTTAGATACATATCGGCTAAAGGTGCTCCCTTAAAAACAGGATATCCTGGCATAGTGTTTAATCCATTGGCAAGAGGATAATTAAATTTCATTGGTGAAGCAAATGTTTCTAATGTTTTTATCTGAGCATCTGATAATATATTTTTTAAAGCTTTTAAAACTTCATCCTTCTTTTTTTCAGCTCCGGAAATGTTGCTTATTATGCCATCCTTAACACCGTCTAATCCATCATCTATTCCAAGTATGGTTTGATTAACAAGCTTATACTGTTCAGGGCTGATCCAACCTGCTCCATTATTAGCTTTTACGGCATCTCCATTCCTGCTATCTGTAATTGCTTTAGGTACCCAGTTTAATACAGGAAAATAGCAAATAACGCCGTTATATTCTGTTGGAAAACGTTGTACAACCTTCAACGCTTCTCGTCCGCCATTAGAACCACCAACAAAATATACCTGAGACGGCTTGGATTTATAAAAAGCCTGTACTATTTCTAGTGCGGTATCTTTTGTTTTCTTTAACTGATCAGAAGCAAAATTATTCAAGGCTTCATCATTAAGCGCCCATTTACTATCCCAATATGAAGAATTTACATGACCACTATCACTACCAAATGTCACATAGCCTTGAGCCAAAGGTGTTGGATCTGAAACCATTTGCCCGTAATATCCATTATCAGCAGTAACCAGAGCACCATCAAATCCGCCGCCACCATATTGTAATATTTTACTGTTCCATTTTACAGGAAGGTTAACCTGAAAGTTAATGTCTGGCGCATTTTTATCTACTGGATGGATTGCACCTAATACCTTGCAGTATTCTCCATTCAGATTACCCTTTTCATCAGATTTCACTATAATTGCTGAACTAATTGTAGCACCTGATGTAGGCAGCCCTATTTTCGATGCAGGAATTTCTGCTGGTATCGTAAAATTGCTTGATGCATCATAAACTTTAAAATCTTTTTGATTAGTGGATGATGATGTAGCAATAACTATAGAATCTTTTTGATTAGTGGAGGCTACTGCACTATTTCCATTAAACATGAACACACAGCTAGTAGCAAAAGCACTTACGGCGGTCCAACTTTTCTTTGAAATTTTCATTTTTTCGTCACTCCTTACTTTTGACTGACATTGTCAGAGTATTATCTGATGTCTAACCACTGAACCTCCCTCCTATTAATATAAGATTGATAAAATCATAAATTAGCAAAATTTGATTTATATATAATGCAAATTTTAACATATATTTCCATATATAAATATGTTATACTGATTTGGGCTAATATTCAATAAGTTTTCATAATAACTTTTTTGTAAAAAACCTCATTATGTTTTTAATTTTAGATAAATGAATTTTAATTTCATTTAAGGATGCTGCATCATCAACCTTAGTAAGAGATTGCTTTAATTTATTTAATGAACCTTCTGTATATTCAATTTCACGTCTAAAATATCTAAATTGACTTTCGCTTCTTCCCTTCATTCTTTAATAAATACTTAATTCTTAACATTCCTAAAAAATCTAAAAAAAGCTGATTATTACAGCTTTTATCTACTTCATCTATTATTAAAACTACTTTTTTCTCTGTGAATTCAATTAAATCAGTTATAAAATTGTTAAATTCATTCATAGAATTAATTTTCTCATATGTATATTATTTATAGAATTATATAGCAAAGAACATCTAAGTTCACCATTGAAAATAGAATTTCTAATGGCAAGAGCTATCTGCTTTTTATCAAAGATTTCTCTTATATTGTAAAATTCTTAAGAATAAATATTCCCAAATTCTTTAGAATTTTAGAATATTTAATAAATAAGCATATATCTTTTACAATAGTATATAAAAGGAATTCTAAAGGGCGATATATAATTTATGCCTATAAAAAGAACATCCAATGTTCCTAGAAATAATTTTAAATATGATGAAGCTGAAGTTTGTGGATTCACTAGTGAAACTTCTCTATCTGGTGACTACATATCTTCCTTCTCTTTTTATGGTGATTCTGATACTATTCAAACTAATTCAAAATGTAAATCTAATGATGTAATGCTATTCACTTCATTTTGAAGTGTTTATTGCCTTTAAATTTACTTATATTTTTTGCTTTGCTTTGATAACTTTTTTCTTTATGCACATTAAGTTAAATAGTTCAATATAAATTTGAATTATATTTCAATGCACAATATGAAAAGGCTTTTAACTAATTATCCGTTTCAGAATTCATAATATTATTAATAATATCATTTAATGAGACCAAAGTTCCAATCACTTCGAACTTTTCCATATCATTATTAATGTTATTTATATATACAGGTGTATTTTCATATTCACAGCTAGTATGAAGATTTTTCACTTCTAGTGCAATTTCCTTAACGTCCGTATAGTTCTTGTCATAATACTTTTTAACAATAGGCTTGTTATTAACAATATATTGCAAAACCATTGTTCTAGTAGTTCTAGAAATAGAGATGTATTTTTCATTAAATGAGCTTAAATAGAAACATTGGGCCTTCACTTGAACTTTTTTTATTCCACGTAGTAAAAAAAATTCTGTAAGTATTCTTCTATCTACTTCAAGATCCATGGCATCATCAGGAAGTATAATTGTTAAATTTCTCATTCTTAATTTTATAATTTCGCTTTTAATATCTTCTATACTAGGCTTGTCTTCATCAAAGAAATGATAATAAAACGGAACATTTGGTATAAATGACTCAAAATCATTTATACTTTCTAAATCATCATTTTCCTTTTTTATAATTAAGCTTTTATTACTAATAATTGCATAAAATCTAGCTGATTTAAACATATGCCTGAACCACCCTTCTTAAGTTTTTCACTATATTTTCATTTTTAACCAAATCAACGTTTTTATTATTCTGTACAAATACAAGTTCACACCAATATTATATTATAATTGCATTTATTTACAAGTTTTTCATATATCTAATATTGATCTTATTATCTAGCAAATAAACATTTTTAAAAGGACGCTATTAATACCTTTTGATTATGCTCGTTACACTCGTAAGTTAGTGATTCTTCCAATAAAAGTTTCTGTAGAAAACACCTGATAATTCTTCCATAAATCTTTATAAAATGTTAAAAGTATATAATTATAAAAAAAGCGCTTGACCTAAACTTAGGTTTAGGTAGTAGGATAAAAGAATAGCATTTTGTGTTGCATAATTAGATAAATACAAAATGAACAACATAAAGTGAAACATTATAAAATTTGGAGGTTATATTAAATGAGTAATTTAGAAGAATTAAAAGCAGCTACTGTATTCCCTATGGGCGAAAGAAACGATGCGTATGCAAAATATTTTACAGGACAAAGCTATTTGAATATGCTGTCTTTAGAACAAGTTATAGTTGGGAATGTTACTTTTGAGCCTGGATGTCGCAACTGGTGGCATATACATCACGCGAAATCAGGTGGCGGTCAGATGCTTCTAGTTACAGCTGGAAGAGGATTTTATCAAGAACTTGGAAAAGAAGCAAGAGAACTTCATCCTGGAGACGTTGTAAATATCCCAGCTGGTGTAAAGCATTGGCATGGAGCAGCACCAGATAGCTGGTTTGCACATTTAGCAATTGAGGTACCAGGCGAAGAATCCAAGAATGAATGGTGCGAACCAGTAACTGATGAGCAATATGGAAAGTTAAAATAGTAAAAGAATGTGGTATAGTAACTAGCCTTAAGGAACTTGGGGCAACAGAAGATATGCTTCCACTAATTGCAACCTCAACTACATTACTTCCAGGCGGATATAGATCTTTAACTGCGGAAGAAATCTTAGATATTTTAATGACTGCATATGCTGCAGTATAAAAAATAAGATTTATATTACTAAAACAACACAGCACTGACTAATAGATTTTATTATGCATAAAAGCCGTAATATTATTTATTAGATAGCTGTAATCTTATTAAGCAATCACTGCAATATAAAAATAATGAAATTATTGAACTAATTATATTAAAGGAAATATTTAATTAGAAGAAAGGACGTAATATTATGAAAAAACAAACAGCGGCAGAGATGCCCTTGGAACTTTTGCGCCAAAATTTGCAGAATTAAATGATGATGTTCTTTTCGTGGAAGTCTGGTCAAGAGAAGATAAATTACCATTAAGAGATCGCAGTATTATTACTGTAACTGCACTGATTACAAAAGGAATATTTGATAATTCTCTTAAATATCATATTGTCAATGCGAAGAACAATGGTGTTAGTGCTGAAGAAATATCAGAAATTATCACACATCTTGCATTCTATGTGGGATGGCCTAATGCGTGGGCAGCGTTTGCTCTAGCGAAAGAAGTATATGTTGAATAATTATTAATATATTATTGATGGTTAATCATAAATAAACTCGCTTTTATATTGTAGACTTTTATTTGCAATATAAAAGGGTAATCGCCAAAATTTCAATACATTTAATAACTTCAAAAATACCATTAAAATATCCTAGTAAGGCAATATGCTGCTTTACTAGGATTAATTTATTTCTTATCAAGAATCTTTTAATTTATCCATTTGTTAAAAACTTACTTGCGTCATTCACCGGCAGAAAACATAGCCTTCATACTACCTAATCCTAAAGCTTTATTAAGACCTGTAGTATCATCTATGTGACCGATCTTTACGTAGCTATATGAAGTATTAAACGTCTTATAGAAAAGAACAAGACAGTTGTCACCATAGAGCATTAAATCACCCTCACTGATTTTGCCTGGGATAGCTGACGCATCTGCACGCAGATTACTTGACAAATAATTATATTTTTCATTTCCGTTAAGTTCAGACATATCTACTATTAACGGCAGCTGTTTAACAAACGCTTTAGCAGTTTCGTTATCCTCAAGAGTTGCGGCAAATATTGTATTTCCTACTGTGATATTTATAGTAGTAGTTTTTTTCACTTGTATGGCCTCCTTATTATTCTCTATTTTACTTTTATTGTATTCATTAGTTGAGCTGCTTTGAGAAACATCATGTGTTTCAGGTGATGTACTATCGTTGTTCTTTGCATTATTACTACATCCTGCAAAAGTAAAAATTACAACAATAATAAGAAATATAGGTAAGATTCTTTTCACTCTATCTCCTCCTTCTCTATAGTGATTCTATACGGTACAATCAAAAAATAGCTGATAGCACAAAATTTAACTTTTTAATTACTATCGACTATATTTATAAATAATTCAGAATTTATATATTTTCTATAAAAAATGATTCTACCTTATCAAATGGAATTAAATCTGTTCTATCATAGAGACCAACATGGCCAGCACTGGGATCCACATGCAGTTCTTTTGGCTCAGTAGCCACTTTTTGTATGCATCTTCACTAAGATATCTATAATGCTAGCATCCGTGAAATTCCTGCTTAAAAAAGTAGGAGTTTTACGGATGTTAGCTATCAGATAGATTCAATTAAGATTTGACTGATATAATTTAATTCCTTTTTTCAGGCGTGTAATTCCGTCCTCAAGACGTTCTTTGGGGCATGCTATATTAATTCTGATGAATCCTCTCCCTGCTTTTCCATAGGATTCTCCATTAGAAACATATAGCCCAGTTTCCTCAAGAAGAAACTTACATAAAGAAGATGTATCCTTTGTAACTGGCCTACAGTCAACCCACAAGAGGTAAGTTGCATGGGCAGGTATCAAATATAATTCTGGCAATTCTGATTCCATAAACTTCTTTACAAACTTTATGTTTTCTTCCAAATAAAGTCGAAGTTCATTCAGCCAGTTTTCTCCTTTTGTGAATGCTGCAATTGTTGCTTCAATAGCTATTGCATTAGGCTCAGCTACTTCATCTGTGTTCAACGCCTTATTCATTTTGTGTCTAAGTATCTCATTTGGAATTACTACTGCTGCCGTCTGCAATCCTGCTATATTAAATGCTTTTGTTGGTGCAATACAGGTAATGCTGTTCTTTTCACAGATTTCCGAGACAGATGCAAAAGGAATATATTCATATTGTGTATATGTCAAATCACAGTGAATCTCATCCGAAAGAACAAGCACATGATATTTAAGACACAGCTCTCCAATCCTTTTCAATACCTCTTTGTCCCATACCTTCCCTATTGGATTGTGGGGGTTACAGAGAATCATCATGGTTGTTTGTGGATCAGAAAGTTTATTTTCTAAATCTTTAAAATCAATACTGTATTCTTTTCCATCATACAACAGCTTATTTTCTACAATATTTCTTCCATTATTCACAATTGAATTGAAAAAAATATTATAAACTGGAGTCTGTACTAGTACATTTTCTCCTACTGATGTCATCTTCCTAACTGCACTTGAGATCGCTGGTACAACTCCTGTACAGAAAATTAACCATTCTTTATCTATCTTAAAATTATGCCTTCTTTCCCACCAGCTACTGATAGATTGATACCAATCATCTGGTACAATAGTATAACCTAATATACCTTTCCCCACTTTTTCCTGAATTGCTTTTATAATCTCTGGTGCTGTCTTAAAATCCATATCAGCTACCCACATAGGAAGGATATTTTCACCAACATCCCACTTTAGAGAATTAGTATTACGCCTATCTGTTAATATTCCAAAATCATATGGCATGTTTCATCCCCTCCGTTATAATCTGTGTTTTCTTTGGATTTATTTTAGTTTCATCCATAATCAATTCACTAATACTTTCTGCCCTGATAATACCACTGATTGGGTTCATTACACTATCAATTTTATTAATAATCTGTACATCTATTGTGGAATATTCAAATGCCAAAGTAGTATTCAATAATCGACAATTTTTCATTACAAGATTGTCCATATAGCACATGCCCTGAAGACTTTCAATAGTGCAGTTTACCAAAGTCACATTCTTTGAATTCCAGCCTAAGTATTCGCCTGAAATAAATGAATCATAAACTGTTACATTCTCACAGTTCCAGAATGCATCTTTTGACAGCATTTTTGCATTATGAATTTCAATATTTTTTCCTCCATCAAAAGAATAATTTCCAACCAGTTCAAATCCGTCAATTTTAATATTTGAACTGTTCATACCAAAATAATCTCCCTTGGCTGTTACATCTTTGAACAAAATATTGTCACAATTCCATAAAGTCTCGTCGGCATTCGGCATGGTAACATTTTCCAAAGTAATACCCTTTGAACGCCTAAAGTTCTTTGGTGCTTCAATAATTGTATTTGAAATATCAATATTCTCTGTATACCAGATTCCAGAACGAGCCATCTCAAATAGTGTACTGTCTTCTACAACAATGTTTTTGCAGTACCATAATGGATATTTCCATTTAAAAGTACTGTAATCTATTTTAATATTTTGACTCTCCTTTAAAGGAGACTCCCCATCAGCAAACGTGCAATATGAAATCTGCAAATCTTTACTATTAAATAATGCTCTCTCACCAGTCAGCATCTGTTGTTTTATTAATTCCATAAATTTATCCCTCTTTCATTTAAACTCGTGATTAACTCTACTTATAATCCAATCATAAAGGATAAAGCTAACTTTATGTCAATCCCTTTTGAAATTTAAATTTATAAGGTTTAAATTCTATTTCTTACAACAATAAAGGCTTTCACCATAGAATATCTACTTTTTTGTAAAAGTAATACTCCATGACAAAGCCTACTATTTAGTGTAATTATATAAAAAAGTAACATTACCTTCTTGCGATTTATCCCTAAGAATAATAGTGGCACAATTGCCCCAGCTATAGCAACAGCAAGTGCAAGCAAACTTACTAGAAGCCCTGCTTTAGATGTACTGACATGAAAACTATCAGCAATTAAAAAGAACTTTCTCTGTACTTACTTCAATTACTATATTATTTGATAACTTTCATAATATCGTACATGATTTGTTCTAACGATATACCATTTTCTTTTAATAACTTTTCTGGAATATAGCGATCTTGGAAACTCTTTCCGATTCCATAATTCTTTACTTTCATATCCGCTAACCCATAATAGCTCGCAATCTTCTCGCCAAAACCACCTTCTAAAATACCATCTTCTAAGGTTATTACCAATTCATGATTTTCCTTTAAGCTTTCTAACATCTCTTCATCCAATCCAGTAATAAATTTTGGATTAATTAATGTTGCTTCTATTCCCTTTTCTTTGGCAATTGTTTCAACTACCTCTTCTCCCAATTGATAGAAATCTCCAAGTGCAATAACTGCAACATCCTTTCCTTTCTTACTCATCTGATATTTATTTAGAATAGAGTAATCAGTTGTATCTTCTACGCCGCTTTCGATTACTCCCATTGCTGGAACACGGATAGCCACTGGATGATCTTTTTGATTAATTCCCCATTCAAGCATTGCAAAATATTCTTCTTTGCATGTTGGTGCCAAATATACCATGTTTGGAATGTTTCCCATCATTGCAATATCAAAAAGCCCAAGATGTGTCACATCATTCATTCCATAAACAGATGCTAGATATACAAGTAATACTGCTGGATTATTATTTATGCACAAGTCCTGTGAAAGCTGGTCATATGTTCTTTGAAGAAATGTACTGTACACTCCGTAAACTGGATTACCACCATTTGCTGCTATTCCTGAAGCTAGAGCAACTGCATGTTCTTCAGCAATACCAACATCTACAAATTGTCTTCCTGCTTCTTTTCTTCTATCTGGCCAAAAACCAAACACTGCCGGAGTTCCTGAGGTAATGGCAACTACTTTTGGATCCTTTTTCATAGCATCTAACAGATATTGTCCTGTAAGATTTCCATAATCCTCTTCATCGCCCATAGGGAACTTTGATTCTCCTGTTTCAAGTACAAAAGGCATTCCCCAGTGCCACTGTTCTTTATTTTTTTCAGCAAATTCAAGACCTTTTCCTTTAACCGTATGAACGTGAACAACTACTGGATGTTCTGTATCCTTAACTTTTTTAAATACACTAATTAACTGCTCAAAATCATGTCCGTCTTTTACATAATAATAATCAAGGCCCATTGCTTTAAAGAAGTTACACTCACATCTGCCTTCTGTATCTCTAAGTTCTTTAAGATTTTTATATAAGCCGCCATAATTTTCTGCAATAGACATGTCATTATCATTTACAACAATAATCATGTTTCTTCCTGTTTCGGCAGCATTATTTAGACCTTCATATGCTTCACCGCCACTTAGTGAACCATCTCCTATGATAGCAATTACATTGTCATTCTCATCTTTTAAGTCTCTTGCTTTTGCAAGGCCACAAGCAAGACTGATAGATGTAGAAGTATGGCCTATATTAAAGAAGTCATGTTTACTTTCCTCTGGATTCGAATAACCAGATACTTCGTCATATTTTTCTGAATTAATAAATGAATCTTTTCTTCCAGTAAGCATTTTATGTATATAGCTTTGATGAGAGACATCATAAACAATCTTATCCTTTGGCGAGTTAAATACATAGTGTAATGCAACTGTTAGTTCCACAATTCCAAGATTTGGGCCAATATGCCCTCCGTGTTCACTTAACTTCTTAAGGAGTACCTGACGGATTTCTGAACTCAACTGAATCATTTCAGCTAATGATAATTTTTTTACGTCCTCTGGTGAATTAATTTTTTCTAAATGCACTTTTAAATCTCTCCTTTTGTATTTTTAATCAATTGTTTATGACTTTAAGATAAAATCGTATTCTGTTTCTTTCATCTACAAGAATTCTTTGCCACTTTACTCATGCTTTTTGATTTGATGAACTGTCTCTGTACCCGCCTCAATTGCTGTCTCATAATACCATATCTTATGATTAATGGTTTCCATCACCTTATTTAATTCTTCCATCTGCTTTTGAACAGCTTCCTTTCTTTCAAAAAAAATCTCTAGCCGTTTATTAAGAGTAGCATCACCCTCCTGACATAAATCCATATACTTTTTTATGTTTTTTATTGACATTCCAGAATTTTTCATACATGCTATGATCTCTAACCACTGAAAATCTTCATCTTTAAAAATTCTAGTTCCATCTGGCTTTTTATCCACAAAAGGAAGAAGACCTTCTTTATCATAATAACGCAGGGTTGGAATCGTAACTCCCATTTTTGCTGCAACCTGACCAATAGTATATTTCATATGGCTCTCCTCTCTTCAATTAGTTCTCACCAATTATTATTAACTCTACTTACACACCTATCATAAAGGGTAAAGTTAACTTTATGTCAATACCTTATTTTTAAAATTCTCTGATATGATCTTTTTAGTATGTTATTCAGTATCTTCTACTTCATCTTGATAAATCTGCTGCTTTTCAAACTCATTTTTACAATTCCGATTTAATTCAGGAATGTTTGTAGAACCGGATTCTTTATATTTTTCTACTTCTTCATTGAATTGATACCTCTATAGGTTATATCTAAAATTATATCTGAAATAAATTTTATTACTATAAACTGCATAGTTACTTAAATTCAGTTGTTTTCAAATTATGAATATTATCTTAAATTTTCCATATTGGGTGTACACATCTAGTTATGTAGTAAAGTCAAAATATAGGTTCTATGGATTAATTATAATTTTAGACATCAAAAAAAACTTCAGTTTATATGAATTAGTAATACTGAAGTTTTTTATCTATAATTTATAATCTAATCGCTGTATAAAAGTACAGTTTATCAAACCAATGTAGTATAAGTTACTTAGCATTATCTATGTGTTTTATTTTTCATTGGAGACGGACCTCATGCCTAACTATATTATCACTAATTTTTTTGAACATCTCTTTAAACGCACTATAAAAATCATCAATAGTTATATTTGTTTCAATTTCCAAAGCCTCGTATAAATTATTTGTGTTAAATTTTTTTCTTGATATATCTACTAGAAATGCACTTTCAAAATAATTTATGGCGTTTTCTTCAAGCCTTTCTTTAATGGATTTTATTAATTTCTCTTTATCTTCCTTAGATATTTCACCATTAACATTTACTAAAATTTTATTTTCATTAGGACCAAATCCAACTGTTTGATAACCATAATCAACCAGCATTTTTAATATTCTTTTGCTATCATTATAATCGCCACTCTTCATACTAAAATCAATTGGTTTATTATCTTTTCTTGCAGTTAAACATGCTGTAACTTTATATTCTTTATAATTATCTTTGCGATTTCTTATTATTGTATGAATCTCACTGTAAGTATAATTTTTACGATTTATATCGCTTTTTTCACTTTCATCAGCAATGATTCTCTTCCACTGCTCAACTAGGTATCCTTTATATCTTTCATAAAGCATTCCCATAAGAGCTTGCACAATCATTCTTTCTTGATTCAAAGAAATACTAATTAATCCTTCCTTATTTGATGATTTAATCTTTATAGGTTTGCTTAACCTTTCGCTTTCTTTTCTAATTAGTCTTAATAATTGCACAAAATCATTCCGTGTGTTTAATTTACCTAATGTTCTTTTGTCTATATCTTTAAATTGTTCTGTTACAATAACTTTATCTCCTTTAATCCCTAATTTTTTAGCTGTATCATATTTTAATGTATCTATTAAATCTTCTCTAGAATTAGAATCTAATAAGTCGTTTTCAAATAAATAATTTTTATATGATTCAAACTCATTTAAGACATAAAATATTCTCTTATTTAAAGTAGTAGCATTTATATTTTCTTTCAATTTCGAAAGATGTTCTAACTTATTACTGCATTTAGATATAACCATAAATAATTCTCTATAATCCTCACCAATACGATTTTCTATTGTCTTTGCTATATTTTTACCTGTAGGACAATCAATAAATATTATTCCTAAATATTGCGCTTTACTAGCAGGAACCTTAATGTATGCCCTTTCAACCATAAGATCACAAGAAGTATTTATTCCATAAATGATATTACACAAGTTTCGGAAATCCTTATTTAAAAATTTATTAGCATAGTCTTGAGCTTCATTAGCATATTCATGCCCATCTTCATTATATTCATAGCACTCTGAAGTCATTTTCAACCATCTGCTATAATGTTTATGAAACTCATCTTTGAAATCTCCAAAATAACTCTTCCATATATGCTCATCTTTCTCTTCAAAAGTATCAAAGTCATCAGAAGAATTTATTTTCTTTAATTCGGTAAGCAATTCATTAAAATTGATATCTTTAAATACCTTTTGTATACTATTCACTTCATAAAATTTAATTAAGGAAATATTATTAATTTGATTGTTTAAAGAATTATAAAAAGCTTTCTTAAAACGTTCTTCACTAAAATTATCGTTTTCTACACAATTATCATTATTAAGAATTAGATAAGCCTCATATAGTGATTTTATAATCTCATCTTTGATTTTTTCAACTAGACTAAGTTCACTTTTCAAGCATAAATAAACATTAATAAAATCGCTTTTTGTAGACGAACATAATATTTCTGTCGGAAAGCTAATATAGTTGTCGTTTTTCAAAAAATCTGTTTCTTCAAAAATTCCATCTTTAATAACCACTTTTTGCAATTGAGATTTCCCTAAATTCTCAAGATCTATCACGTTTACCCTTGTCTTAGTTTCATTTTCAAATTTGTTTATGATATTCCCCATAATTTCCTCCCTTTATTAAAATATAATGGAGCTTGAGCATTTAACATATAAGTTAATATATAATATTATTTTTTGTAAATATTTATTCCACTAAAACAAGTCAAATTTCACAATTATTTAATTACTAAATCAGTTAAAATAAAAAGGAGAGCTTCTGCATATAGAATGCACGCTCTCCATTTCAATTTAATTTTTAAATCTCACTAAGTTTTTTATCTACAAGTTCTTTTGCTACCTTAGGATTTGCTTTTCCTTTTGACAATTTCATTACTTGACCCATTAAGAATCCAGCACTTTGTGTTTTTCCTGCTTTAAAGTCTTCTACTGATTGAGGATTATTTGCAATTACTTCATCGACTATTTTTTCAAGTTCATCAGATGAACTAATTTGCATAAGACCTTTTTCTTCAATCATCTTCATTGGATCTTTGTTTTCATCAAAGATTTCATCAAGAACTTCTCTTCCTACATTATTGCTAATTTTACCTTCTTCAACTACCTTAAGAAGCCTTGCAAAGTTTTCAGCTTCAAGTGTCATATCTTCAGATTCTATTTTTCTATCATTTAATATTCTTAAAATATCGCCTAATATCCAGTTACAAGCTGCTTTAGGCATAACACCTAATTTTACAACTTTTTCAAAGAATGTAGCAAGTCCTTTATCACCTATTAAAATATCAACTTCTTTTTCTGTAAGTTCATATGCAGTTAAAAATCTTTCTTTCTTTTCATCTGGCATTTCAGGTAATGATTTAGTTATTGTTTCAATTTGTTCATCATAGATTATAATTGGTGGTAAATCCGGTTCTACTACATATCTATAATCATCTGCTTCTTCTTTAGATCTCATTGGTATTGTTTTACCTTTTGCAGCATCCCATCTTCTAGTTTCTTGAACTACCTTATGACCTTCTCCATAAGTGTAAAGCTCTCTTTGTCTTCTCTCTTCTTTTTCTAAAGCTTTTTGAAGCTCTCTAAAAGAGTTGATGTTCTTAAGCTCTACTCTAAGTCCAAATTCTTTTTGTCCAACTGGTCTTAATGAAATGTTAGCATCACATCTTAACGATCCTTGTTCCATACGACAATCAGAAATTTCACCATACTCTAAAATTGATTTAAGCTTTTTCATAAAGGCAACAGCTTCACTAACACTCCTTAAATCAGGTTCTGTAACTATTTCTGCTAGAGGGACTCCAACTCTGTTATAGTCTACTAAAGAAATTGGTTCTCCTTCTACGTGAACAAGCTTACCAGCATCTTCTTCTATGTGAATTCTATTTAATCTAACTTTTACTTGCTTTCCTTCATGTTCAAATTCTACAAGCCCACCTGAACAGATTGGTAAATCAAATTGTGAAGTTTGATAATTCTTTGGAAGATCTGGATAAAAATAATTTTTTCTATCCATTTTGTTATATTTATTTATTGTACATCCTAGTGCAGTTCCTGCTTTTATTGCTAAATTTACAACTTCTTCATTAAGCACTGGAAGCGTTCCAGGAACCCCTGTGCATATTGGACATGTATTAGCATTAGGTTCTGCTCCAAATTTAGTTGAACAAGAGCAGAAAATTTTTGTCTTCGATTTTAATTCTGCATGTATTTCAAGTCCTATTACTGTTTCAAAATTCATCGTAATTCCCCTCCTATAATTCAATAGCTAAAGCTTGCTCTAAGCTATATGCAGCTTTGAATATTTTTTCTTCGCATAACATATCACCCATCAATTGAATTCCAATTGGTAAGCCTTCTTTGCTCTTTCCTGCTGGAATTGATATTGCTGGATTTCCAGCTAAATTAACATTAATAGTGTAAATGTCAGCTAAGTACATTGATAATGGATCAGCCTTTTTTTCACCAATTTTAAAAGGTAATACAGGTGAAACTGGTCCTACTATTAAGTCATATTTTTCAAAAGTCTTTTTAAGATCATATCTTAATTTTCTTCTAAAAGCATCTGCTTTCTTATAATAAGCATCATAATATCCAGAAGCAAGTGCATATGTTCCAAGCATTATTCTTCTCTTAACTTCTGCTCCAAAACCTTCAGTTCTACTGTTTTCAACTAATTCATCTAGATTTGTGTAATTTGGAGTCTTATAACCATATCTTATTCCATCATATCTATCTAAATTAGTACTTGCTTCAGCAGATGACATTATATAATAAGCTGCTAATCCATCCTTAATTATAGGAAGAGAAAATGTTTCAACTTCTGCTCCTAATTCTTTTAATTTATCTAAACTATTTTTTACTGATTCCTTAATTTCTTCATCTAATCCTTCACCAAAGAATTCTTCAGGGACACCGATTTTCATTCCCTTAATTCCATCTTGAAGACCAGCAGTATAATCTATTTCTTTTAAATCTCTTATGCTTGTAGAATCATATTCATCAGTTCCAGAAATTATATTTAAAATATAAGCACTGTCTTCTACTGAATTAGAAAATGGTCCAATTTGATCTAGGGATGAACCAAAAGCAATAAGTCCAAATCTAGAAACTAATCCATAAGTTGGCTTTAAACCTACAACTCCACAAAATGCAGCTGGCTGTCTTATTGATCCACCTGTATCAGATCCTAATGACACTGGTGCGAATTTTGCTGCAACTGCTGCTGCTGATCCACCTGATGATCCCCCTGGAACTCTAGTTATATCCCTTGGATTTAAAGTCTTTTTAAATGCCGAGTTCTCATTTGAAGATCCCATTGCAAATTCATCCATATTTGTTTTACCAATAATTATTGCATCTTCAGCTAATAATTTTTTTATTACAGTTGCATCATATGGAGGAATAAAATCTTCAAGCATTTTTGATGCACAAGTAGTATGTACTCCTTCTGTACAAATATTATCTTTTATTGCTATTGGAATACCTGCAAGTCTTCCTAGAGATTCACCGGCTTTTATTTTAGCATCTATTTCTTTAGCTTTAGCTAATGCTTCATCACAAGTAAGTGTTAAGAACGCATTTATAGTAGGCTCACTTTTTGTAATTTCTTCAATATATGATTGAACTAGTGCTTCACTAGTTAATTCTCCACTTTTAATTTTTTCTACCATTTCTTTAATATTCATTTGCATTATCTAGTCACCACCCTATTCAATAATCTTTGGTACTTTAATATAAGTATCTTGCATATCTTTAACATTTCTAAATAAATCTTTACATTCAAATGATTTAACTTCATCTTTTCTTACCACTGGCTTTAATTCTGCTTTATTATCTATATCTTCTTTAATATTTAAATCTAATTCATTTAAATATTGAAAATGCTCTAAAATATTTTCAAATTCTTTTGCAAATTTACCAGCTTCTTCGTCAGAAAATCTCAATTTAGAAAGCTTTGCTATATATTTTACTTCATCAATACTAACTTTCATTTATTTCACCTCATCAATTTTTTTGTCATTATAATGCTGTTTTAAAACACTATGTTAAAATTCATTAACTTTGCATAAACTAATTAGCTTTATTCAATAGAAACTTTTTCAGGTTTCCATTGAATAACTCATTTTAAGGAAACTCGATTCGCATTCGCTCACTGAGTAAGTGATTCACACCAAATCAAAGATTTTGGTTCTCTACTTAAGGAAACTCGACTCACTATGTTCGCTGAGTAAGTTCGAATATCCAAATGTAAAATTTGGATTCTCACTTAAGGTGTTAATCTCTTCATGTCTCTTGGGAATAATGATGCTTCTCTTATATTTCCAAGGTTTAATATTTGCATTGTGATTCTTTCAAGACCTATTGCAAATCCTCCATGAGGTGGCATTCCATATTTAAATGTATCTAAATAGAAAGCAAAATCTTCAAGTTTTAATCCTAATCTTTCCATTTTAGCTTTTAACATTTCATAGTCATGTATTCTTTGACCACCAGTTGTAATTTCAACGCCTTTGAATATTAAGTCGAAGCTCTTTGTCATTTCTCTGTTTTCTTCACATTCCATTGCATACATTGGTCTCTTAGCTGTTGGATACTCTGTTAAAAATACATAGTCACTGTTATATTTCTCTTTAACATATTTATGGAATAGAGCTTCGCCCTCATTATCAATATTTCCTACTGGCGATTTTTTATTAAATTCTGTTAATAAAATTTCTTGAGCTTTAGCAAGTGGTATTCTTGGTATATTAATCTCTTCAGGAAGAACCACATCAAATAATTTTAATTCTTCAGCACATTTTTCATTTAAGTGTTTATATAAATATCTTATAAAGTTTTCTTCCATATCCATAAGATCAGTTTCATCTTTTATAAAGCCCATTTCAATATCTAAACTCACATACTCATTCAAATGTCTCCATGTATTATGAAGTTCTGCTCTATATGCATAACCTACTTCAAATACTCTTTCAAAACCTGCTCCAACCATCATTTGTTTCCAGAATTGAGGACTTTGTGCAAGGAAAGCTCTTCTGTTAAAGTAGTTAACAGTAAACATTTCAGATCCACCTTCTGTTCCAGAATGAGTTATCTTTGGAGTATGGATTTCTTCAAAATCATTACCCTTGAAGAACATTCTAAATGCTTCTTCAATTTCATTTTGAACCTTGAAAATTGCTTTTTTCTTAGGAATTCTAAGACTTATTGTTCTATAATCCAATTGAGTTTCAAGAGCAGCCTTTTCTTTAAAGCTTTGAATTTCAAATGGTAATTTATCATAATATACAGTTCCTGCTATTTTAATATCTGATACTTCAATTTCCATACCCTTTGGAGCCTTTTCATTTTCGCGAACTATTCCAGTTACTTCTACTGCATTTTCAAGTCTTAAACCTTTAATTTGTTCCTTAGTACATACTAATTGAATTATCCCAGACTTATCTCTAAGTAAGATAAATGAAACATGTGAAAGATCACGAATTTTATGAACCCAACCTTTAAGTAATACTGTTTCTTCCCCGTTAACTGCTAAATCTTTAATAAATATTCTTTTCATGATTATTGCTCCTTTTCCCATATATTGATTATTTTTACAAATAATTTTTATAGATATTTTGTAAAAGTAAATATTTTTATTTTAATTAAAATTTATTAACAAAAAAATCTCGTCCCTATGCATTATGCACAGGGACGAGATTAACTCGCGGTACCACCCTGGTTAGTTTATAAAAAACTCACCTCAATGAAATACAAAACATAATTGTTTTATACTCTCCACTTTTAACGGTATGGGCCCGATTAAGCCTACTCTTTTAACATAAAATTTCGGTTAATAGCTCCGAAGTGTTCTTTCGATTCAAGACTCATGCGGATATTTCACCATCATCCACTCTCTAAAAATCATCTATTTGAATTTACTTTTCTTCATCATTGCATATATAAATTTTAATTTCTAAAATACTAATTTCTTTATTAATTATAAGCACATTTGCTTTATGGAATTCATTATATTGCAAAATAATTTATAAATCAATACTTTTTTTAAAAGTTTGTTAATAAAATTTCAAATTTTACTGTTTTATGAATAATTTTCTTACAATGCATACTGATATAAATTACTTCTTCATAGCACTTAAAGTGTATCATTTTAATTTTTTCATTAAAACAAATCTTCTTAATCCACCATATTTTATTTTATCTTCCATAACATTATACCCAAGTTTTTCAAATGTATTCAAACTATATTTATTATCAGGTGAAACTGTTGCACAAATGCAATTCATTCCTGCTTTTTTGCTTATTTCTTCAAGAGATTCACATATTATCTTTTGAAGTTTATTTCCTCTATACGCATCTAAAACCATAGTTGATTCAATCTGTCCTACCTTAAGCAGCTTTTCCCCTTGAATCTTTATATCATGTCCATAATTATGTTCGTCATGCCCATATTCAATATATGCTCCTATAGCAATTAATTCTTCTTCATCTAATGAAACACAACCCAAAACTATACCTTTTTCATTTATAGCAGTTTCAAATTCTTTTCTATCTGAGCATGCAAAAAATTCTTTGTTTTCTAATCTTGTATATACATCCTCTTGTAATTTCATAATTTTATCGATATAGCTTATATCCAATAATTTCAACTGAGCTTGTACAATACTTGTGTCTTTTTTATTTAATACTAATTGTTTCATTTTATTTTAGTAAGAATACAAATATATTTCTTACTAGTCCCCCCTTAATGATTAATATCTGATTTGTATTATACTATAATAATTTGATTATATAAAACTATTATAATTAAATAAACGCCTTAAAGTGTATTTAATTACCCCTTAAGGCAAATTTATTAGTAATGAACTCTAATAAGCCAAAACTTAATCCTTTTGTCGCTCCATCCTAAATCCCATGGTACGTTATTTCTATCTGTATTATGACATGTTACTAAAGAATATCCCTTAGAATCGACTCCTGTAACTGTTGATACATGAGTTATATCGCCTTTCTTTTCGTATGCAATGAAATCTCCAGGAAGTAATTTGTAAGAAGCCTTATATACCTTTTCATAACTTCCTCTCGCAATTACCGACGCTCTTCCACTATTAATCATGTAATGAGTAAACTTACCGGCATTTATCCATGGGCCTGTTGCACTTCCTTTGTCATAGTTCCATATAGCATTCTCCTTGAATTTTCCTCCATCGTGTAGTATTTGTGAAGCAAAATTTGCGCAATCTCCACCCTCTGGATTAAAATCTCTATATTTATTATTATATTTAAAGCCGTATTCCTCAATTGTTGCTGCTCCGCAGTATCTTTCTGCATACTCCTTTGCTCCTTTTCTTTTTTCGTTAATATTAGAAATATCTCTAGGAGGCTGTGATGATATATATTGTTTAATCTCATCTGCTTTAATATTTTCTAAACTTAAAGAATCAGCAAATGGATCTGTATACCACTCCTTTGTTATTATCCAATTATTATCCCTCTTACTTAATTGAAAAGAATGATAAGTCCCCATTCTTGAACTATTTATAGCTTCTGGTTGATCTGGATATATGTACTTATACTCAGTACTACAAATTAAACTAAAAGAGCATTTGTTATCTCCAATTTTAGATTTTTTAATTACCACTTTAGGGACGATGTCTACAAATTGTATTCCCTGCTTTTCAGCCCAGTTATTAACGTATTCTACTTTTTTTTGTTCATATTCATATGCCCATTGACCGTATCTAGTGTCAGTAGCATATAGAGATTTAATCGAATCCAAATCTTTACTCAATATAGCTTTATTTTTTACTGCAAATATATTTTCTACGATACTTTTCACTTCATTATCAGTACTAGTATCAGCAAATACAATGCCACTTTTATCACTAGTAATCAATGATAAAAACACAATGAACACTAAGATAATTACAAATCTTGACTGATTTTTTTTAATTTTAGAGAGTCGCATCTATAATACCCCTTTCTAAATGAAGTCATTCTGCTATAATTTACTGTTAATTATTTCAATACATCTATTGGTTTCTTCGTTTATAGGAACGCCTTGGAACCATTCATCATCCTTGTTCCAATTGCTAAAACATCTAGCTTTTAATATTATTTCTGGTCTATATTCAAAGTGTAAAATATCAAAATGCCCCCATTTTCCTCCCCAAACGAAATTATTTTTTTCAAAGGCTTCTATTAATTCTTTTGGATAATCACCAAGTCTTTCCTTTCCGGCTTTTTCTGAGCTCCACTTCCAATAATCCCTCTTATCACTTTTAAGATCAATTGCAATTCCATATGAATGAGGACTTAGTCTTCCTGTTCCAGATATGACCCTATAATTAAATGTTCCGCTGGCAGGATAAAGTATACTTCCTATATCTGGTCTTGATTTTGCTAAAGGCATTAATTCTTTCAAGGCTGCTTCTAAAGACGCATTAGCATTATTTTGCTTATTGAATTGATAATTAGTATATCCATACTTTAAACTAGCTAAGTTTTTTTCAATTGCTCCCTTAGAATTTCCATAGACTTCACCTAGTAACTCATAATGTCTAGCTCTACCAGGATCAAAACTTTTATCCATGATCTCTGTATTTTTTTCTAATGGGTAGTCTTGCTCTAACATATCTTGCAAATCAGGATTTGTTAATTTTACTTCATGATTTTTTTCCTTCTTATCATCATAAATAATTTTTTTACCTGATTTCATGATTATGTAAACTTCATCATCACTTTTCTTTTCTACATCTACTATATATTGAGGATATGATAACATAAGAATTAAAATATCCTGTTTCATCTCTGTTTTGTAATCCCTACCTTCTGATGCTTTTGAATCTATAGGTATGCTAAAAATAACAAAAAAACATATTATAAAATTACTAATTTTTCTTATCAATTATATTTCACCGCCTTTTTTAATCCTATAAATATATACTGTCCCAAGAATAAACATACTATGTACAATAATTTTTTATAAAAAGTTACTAAACAAATTGAAAAATTACATATATGAATTAATTTTTTTAATTAATATCAAAAAATATGACTTTTTTATGAAAAGCCATCATTTTTTAATATATTGCTAATCCAACAACTCTTTTTAAGGATTCTATTGTTAAACTTTTTATATAGAATATTTAATTTTTCATATAAATACCACTATTATAGGTTATAATTTAACATTTTTGTAAGCAAAAATTTGCAAGTTGTCGAATTTGTTGCTAAAATTGTTATGTTAATAAAATATCAAAGAAAGAGGTTTATTATGGAACTTAAAAAAGACAGCGATATAATGATGAAAGATGTTTCATCAAGAGAAACAAGCAAAATGAAACATCCTCCAGGTCTGTATATGTTATTCTTTACAGAAATGTGGGAAAGATTTAGTTACTATGGTATGAGAGCATTGCTTGTAATGTATTTAACTACAGAATTTATAAGAGGTGGACTTGGTGTAGATAAGGTATCTGCAATGACTATATATGCAAATTTCACATCTCTTGTATATCTTACTCCACTAGCAGGCGGATATATCTCAGATAGATACTTAGGACAAAGAAAAGCTATCACCATTGGAGGAATAATAATAGCTATTGGACAGTTAACATTATTCTCAAACCAAAGTATGACTACATTGTACATAGGTTTATTTTTACTTATAATCGGGAATGGTTTCTTTAAACCAAATATTTCAACAATGGTTGGACATTTATATCCTGATGGTGATAAAAGAAAAGATTCAGCTTTCACTATTTTCTACATGGGAATAAATGCCGGATCATTTTTAGCACCGCTTATATGTGGTACTTTAGCAGAAAAAACAATGGCTACTACACAAGCAGGAGAAATTATACACTACGGATTTAGATATGGTTTCTTAGTTGCAGGGCTTGGAATGATTTTAGGACAAATAATCTTCAATGCATTAGCAAACAAATTACTTGGAGATATTGGTAAAGCACCAGTAGGTGTAGCTAAATCTAATTCCAATAACGATAATAAATCAAAAACTAAACCATTAACTAAACAAGAAAAACATAGAACTGCAGTTATTTTAATATTAACAGCTTTTGCTATAATATTCTGGACAGGCTTTGAACAAGCTGGAAGTTCACTTACTATCTACACACAAGATTTTATAGATAGGTCAGTAAATGGATGGGAAGTACCAGTATCTTGGTTCCAATCATTAAATCCATTGTTTATATTAATACTTGGAATCCCTGTATCAAAGCTATGGTATAAATTAGCTTGCAGCAAGAGTGGTGATTTAAGTATTCCTCAAAAGATGGCAACAGGTTCAATACTGTTAGGACTTGGTTTCTTACTTATGGTTGGTGCTGTTATGCAAAGAGGAGGAAATATAGAAGATACTGCTATTAAAGCTAACATGATATGGCTTGTAGGAACTTATTTCTTCCATACTATTGGTGAACTTTGCTTATCACCAGTTGGACTTTCAATGGTAAGTCAATTAGCGCCAGCTAAACTTGCATCTTTCCTAATGGGCGTATGGCTTCTAAGCAGCTTTGTTGCTAATCAAATAGCAGGAAGACTTGCTGGTTACACAGAAACTTTAGGACACTTACAAATATTCGCTGGAATAGCTGCTACTTCAATTATAATGGGAATATTGTTCTTATTATTTAATAAAAAATTAGCAGCAATGATGGAATAATATATTATGAATAGAAGCTTGTCTTTGTATATAAAGACAAGCTTCTATGTTTTTGTTTAAAAAATTATACCTTATCATAAAAATCTAATAATTCATCTAAATATGGTCTTTGAATTTCATCTTTTTCTAAATATATTTCATGTCTAGAGTTATCTATCTTTTTTATTTCGCAATTCTTTGCGTTACTTGCGAATTTATTTTGTCCTTCTGACTTTACATAAGTATCATTATCGGCTTGAAACAACAATATTGGAATTTCCACCTTTGATGCATTTTCTGGTTTTATAATTTCATTCGTTGTATCAAAAGCTTCTTTTGTCCAATTATAACTAGCGCCTCCTCTTTGAAGCTCTTCGCTATTATCTACTATATCATGACTATATTTATAACGATTCAAAGAATTTGTTCCAATCTCATTTACGTTATACTCTGGTGTATATGCTTTCTTACCTAAAACGTAATTTCCACCATTACCGATAGCAACTTCAAATTCTACTATAATATCAGCTAGAAATTTGGGTATATTCCCAGTGTTAACCTCAAGCATAGGAGCACTTAATACCGCAGCATCAAAATAATCTGGGTAATCCTCTATGAATTTTGTTCCAATAGTTCCCCCCATTGAATGGGCAAACAGTAAGACCTTTTTACCTTGATTATTTGGCATAACAACTTCATCCATGAATTTTTTAAAATCAATTACATATTGATTAAAATTTTCTACATTTACTTGGGTTTTATCAGCTATTCCAAGTGTACCAGATCTACCATGACCTCTATGTTCAATTCCGAATACATTATATCCTTCTTTTAAAAAATAATATATTAATTCATGATACTTAACTAAACTTTCAGTATATCCATGAGATATTACTATATTAGCTTTTGCATTTTCTATGTTATATTTTTCGTAGTACAATTTAACGTCCTTATCCCCACTTATATATCCAGACTCTAGTTTTCCTTTTATATAAGGTTCTGCTTCACTTTTCATATCTTCATTGTAATTAGATTCAGATATATATATTTCACCTAAATTACTCTTTGACACAGATGCATTCGCATTTATAATCCATGGATTTATATTTATAAATAGATTAGTAATTATTGCAAGGATCATACAAATCACTTTGATTCTATTGCTTCTTATTATTCTATGATTTTCCAATAACTTTGTATCCTTTCTGCATAAATTTATAAAAAAATCGTAGGTGACCGTGGAGCCGTAGATTTTTTTTACGCATCTGCCTTTTCGAACGTATGTGAGAAAAACTTGGCAGGCGAATAAGATTTCTTTTTTATTCTTTTTAAAATACCCAAACTATCTAATAAACCTTTTTAAGTTATCCACAGATTTTACTGGAATATAAATTCCTAAAGAATAAAAAACCTTTTAAAGATTTAGGCATATGAAAGAAAATAGCAAGTCCAAAATGCGAAGTAGATTGGACTCATAGCAAGCCTACTAGGCAATAAGCTGATGAAGCATAATTGGAAATAGGCTTAGCAGATGGACTTATTATTTTTTTGATTATGCCTTAATTATGTTATTTATATCATTATTCCAATATGGAAATCACCCACTTATTACATGCGGTACACTTATGTACTGTTATAACAAATAAATCAAATCTCTTATTTAGATCCATAACTCCTAAAGCGTCTCTCTCCTCTTTAGTAATAAATTCATCATTTTCATCAATATATCCAATTATCTCAACTAGATAATTTTTCTTTGTCTTATCACAACACCCATTCGAACCTGCAATTTCTATAATCTCATAACTTAATTTTTCACTTAATTCATCAATAATATCGATTATATCTTCATAATCTTTTATATCATCAACAAAATCCTCTTCATAAAACTCTAAATCTTTAATTTGAAATAATTTATTCATACATATCGCTCCTATTTTGATTTATATTAATATAAAACAGTAATCTCATACTAAAATATTATAATATGCTAACATTCTTTTAGCAAACCAATTCGATTCAAATAACTTATAACCGATATCCAAATTTTAAATTATATTATGTGTGGCAAAACCGAAATTAGATACAAATCTGTTCCAGCAGACTAATGAAATTTTCGCTGGATAGTTAGTTCTAAGTTGAAGGTTGAACCCACTTCTGCATGCTCCAAAATAAGTTTAGGACAAGCAGAAAATGGAACAACCTTCAACTAAGAACAATCACAACTCAATTTCAAATGCCTCTTTCACAAACATGTATCTAATCTCTAGTATAATTCACAAAGATTAAAATATAGGTATATCTTTTAGTTTGGATATCTATAATTAGAATATAAATTATAATTGCATAAAAATATAGTAGGCTCATCATTTTTTCAATAAGATGAATCTACTATAAAGTATTATTGTTCTTCTTCATAGATAAACAATTTAAGAATTTCATTCATACTTTGCAATAAATTCCATACTAGAAAGCAGAAACATTTTTATGCAGCAGGCATTGAAAATGAGCTGTTAAAAGCTCTTAATTGTAGGTTGTTCCATTAATGCTTGTCACAATGAAATTGGGAGCAAGCATTAGTGGTGCAACCTGCAATTTAGTACTTTCAGCGAAATTTTCATAGTCCTGTGAAATAACAATGTTTCTACTTTCGGTGGATTATTGCATAAGTCTAAATTTAATGTTGTTCTTCTTTAAGTTTTTTTAATTTATTTTGAACTAGCCATAATTTCTTTTGCTTTCTATTAAATGCAACCATTCTATTTTTATTATTTTTATTTTCATCAATTAACTTTATATATTCTGCATCTGCAATTTTTAATGCATCTTCAATTACTAAAAGTTCCTCCTTGGTAAACATAATGCCTCCTTTACTAACTAACAACTTATTATTTTTTAATTGTGACCTCTAACATAAGTATATTAAAAATCGCTTAACTAGTAAAGCCGCATTAGTTTATTGTTAACAAATTCACTCCACGCATTACTTATTAAATTTAATTACAACCTTAAATAAATCTCCATCTATCTCTATATTAAATGTTCCACCTTGAACTTCAACAAAACTCTTTGCAATTGCAAGACCAAGACCAGATCCTTCTGTATTCCTTGATTTATCTCCTCTTTGGAATCTATCTACAATGTCAAATGGATCAAAATTCAGCTCTTCTGCAGACATATTTTTTATTGTAATCTCTACATTTTTCTCATGATCTATTATGTCTATATATACTCTTGATCCCTTCATCGCATATTTGACTACATTTATTATTAGATTTTCAAAAATTCTAAAGGTTTTTTGGCTATCAAGATTTAATATCACTTTACTTGTAGGATAACTATTTTTTAATATTAACTTTGAATCCTTTATTTTATCATCTAATTCAATTTGCGTCTGTCTCATTAATTCCACAATATCCACATTCACTAAGTTTAGCTTAATATCTCCACTAGTAGCCTTACTTACTTCAAACAAGTCTTCAATTAGAAATTTCAATCTTTGAGATTTTTTATCAATTGTATCAATATAAGATTTTCTTTCTTCTTCAGTTAAATTATCATTTTTTAATAAATCAGTGTAAGTTATTATCGAAGTAAGTGGTGTTTTTAAATCATGCGAAACATTTGAAATAAGTTCTGTCTTCATTCTCTGACTTTTAACCTCTTCATTTACCGCTTTTTTCAAACCATCTTTTATTTTTTCAATTCTATCTTTTAGTGGATTAAACACTCCTAAATCATCTGCTATTTCTACTTCTATATTACCACCAGCAATTCTATCTGCTTCATTTAAAAGTATACTGAACTTATTTCTTATATCTCCATACTGTTTTCTAATTGAATAAAATAATATTGCGTTATAAATGAATGCTATTACTATTCCAAAAAACCAGAAAATACAGCAGATTAATGTTATTACCAAATTTACGCCAATAACTTTTATAATGAACCTATTGGATTTATCATTTAAATCTATATTCCCTATATAATTAAATAAATTATTAAACCACCTTTTCAAGGAATTTACTATTTTTATGATTAATAATTTTTCCTTAAAGTATTTAATTACTCCTGTATTAATTATAAACTTCAAGAGCATAGTCACTGCAAAAATGACATAAATGGTTATAGTCCATATAATTGCATTTATCATAATTACAGCAAAACTTTCCAACGACTTATCTATTCCCGGTTTAATAAGTGTATTCTTTAACGTTTCAATAATAGTAGATACAAGTACAACCCCAGAACCAATTCCTCCAATACCAAGAATAAAACAGTTGATCTCAAATGGTATCTTTTCGAGATATTTAATTCCAAATACATTTCTTCCTATCCTATAAGGCACTAACAACGCTAATATTAACACAATACCTAATATTGATAAAACAACAGTTGCTACAGCTCTGTTGTATATTTTATTTTGTGAGCTATCTACAAGTGAACTTATTCTATCAAAATATTTTAAATCCTTAGGAATTCCATAAACAAAAGTCACGTTTTTAATAGGATTAAATTTTATATTATTTATAGCGATATAATCACCATCAAAAAGTTTTTTCATAGTAAGATCCAAAAACCTATTTCTTATTACATAATCATCGGCACCATAAACCTTATTTACAGTAGCAACTCCATTTTCATCATATTTTACTACCATGTAAAAAGCATATTCATCGTTTAAATCTTTACTTTTAGTTTCATCTTCTAATAGACTCAAATCGTTTTCCGTATTAGTCTTCTTCATAGACATATCATTAGTCTGAACTAAATAATTCAAATTTTTATAGTCATTATTTAGATTGTCTTTCCATAAATCTAAAATATCATCGAATTTTCTAGCCATATCCAAATTGTTATTTGACTCTTCATTATAATCTAAATTCTCATTATTTTTTAAAATTTTATCATATGATTTTATATAAATTTTATCAGCACTTAATTCTTCTTGACTTGTTTGATTCAAGAGATCTTTATATAAAACATAATTACTTTGATATATAGTTCTCATTAATTCATAATCTTCATAAGGAGGTGAAGGCTCTCCCTTAGACCATTCCTTTATCTTTGGATAAAAGCCAAAAATACTAAACGCCATTATTATAAGTATTGTAAATGCTACTAAATTTGTAACATATGATTTTTTACTGCTTTTCAATTTTGTATCCAACTCCCCATACCACCTTTAAATATTTTGGATTTTTTGAATCAATTTCTATCTTTTCTCTTATTTTTCTAACATGAACCATTACGGTGTCAGTATTTATAGCATCTTCATTCCAGACCTTTTCATATATCTCCTCTGCAGGAAATACTCTTCCTGGATTTTTTATTAATAAGTGTAAGATTTTAAATTCTAAAGGCGTAAGCTTTACCAGTTCTCCATCTAAAGTTACTTCCTTTGTATCTGTATTTAGTTCTAGCCCTCCAATTATAAAATTATTACTCTTTACTTGTGATTCATTTACTACATTTAAATATTTAGAGTATCTTCTAAGCTGTGAATTTACTCTAGCTAATAATTCCATTGGATTAAAAGGCTTTGTAACATAATCATCTGCACCAATATTAAGACCAAGAATCTTATCCATTTCCTCTGATTTTGCAGTAAGCATTATTACAGGAAAATCATAATTCTCACGGAGTTTCATCACCATTGTTATTCCATCCATCTTTGGCATCATTATGTCAACTATTGCTAAATGTAAAGTTTGATTTTCTATTATCTCCAATCCTTCTATTCCATTACTTGCTCTATAAACATTGTAGCCTTGGTTTTTCAAGTATATCTCTATTCCATCACATATTTCTTTTTCATCTTCAACTATTAAAACATTATAAAAATTCATTATTCTTTAACACCCTCACTTACTATAATTTACAAATAATAATTAATTCATATATATGTTGCAATTCACAATGCACACTTCATAATTGCGGCTAAAATTCTTGCAATATTTTTACAATGGTCATGAAGAATTATCTTTGCAATATATATTTGATTAATCTTATAATACATATTAAAATTCCTATTCTTATTTAACTTGGAATAAAATTCACATAAAATTTATTATATATCATATGTGAAGTATTTCCAAACTCATAAATATCCTTTCCTACTAGTCTTATTTTTATAAAATTCAAGATTGTAAATTATAGAATTAAAGATTCTCCCATAAGCACCTCCTATTCTTAGATGATAATATGCTTCATTAGTATACTTGCATTTAAGATTCTAGTAATTTAAGCATTTAATTAAGGCAAAGTGTATAGCCTCAAATACAACATATTTATTTTTTATATACTGATTAGCTACAATTAAAATATACAATTTAAAAATAAAGATAGTTTACAATTAAATCGAAAGAATTTCTAAAGAAATTTAGAAATTCTATGAAAAATAACTTTTCAACTAAAAATCCCAAGCAATTAGTTATATAGCACATATAATTAATTGCTTGGGATCATATGATATTTACTTGTCTTTACGAATACTTTTTTAATAATTGCTTATATTCAGTCGTTATATTTAAATATTTTGCCATTAAATCGCTAGCCTGCTTTTTTGCCTCATCAATTACAAAATCATAATTATCTATAAGTAAATTAGTAATATGTAAATCAATTTTCTTATCCTTAGCCATATTATTTAGAATTTTAATTATCCTATCTTTGCTAAATTCCTCTTTATAGCTTCTTACCCCTAATAAGGCACTAGTAATATCTCCTATTGCTACTATTCTCATTTCTTTAGTTAGCTCATTTCCTTTTAGTCCAAAAGGATAACCCGCACCATCTAATTTTTCATGATGAAATATTCCTATATCTCTTATATCATCTATATTTAAATCACTTAAAATCTCATATCCTATAATAGCATGGCTTTTCATAATTTCAAACTCTTCATCTGTAAGTTTTCCCGGCTTTTCTAAAATTTCTACTGGAATAGCAATCTTTCCTATATCATGAAGCGCGGCTGCTATTTTAATTTTTGATAAAGTTTTATCATCTAAGCCACATAACTTTGCAATCTGATAACTTACAGCTTCTACTAATATAGTATGTTTAACTGTTGCTTCACTTCTAAAATCAATTGAATAAGCTAACATTTTACTATAAGATACAACCTCATCTCTAGTAAGTATTCTAGTACCAAAAAAGTCATACAGCTCCTCAATATAAGTTTTATCTATAAGCTTTTCAATAAAATTAAATTTTTTATCTGCTTCTAATAACAGTTCTATATATTCATTGGAATACTCTTCTGAATGATCTCTAATAAAATCTTTCGTTAATTCTTTTTTTGATAAATATACCCTATCAATATAATCGGCAAAACTTAATATAATTCCTTCTTTAGATAGAATATCCATATGCTTGTCCTTAAAATATTTACAAGTAAAATGATGGCTTAGAACTATATTATATAAATTAGGTAATGGCGAAAAATATTTTATGAATAATGAACCATAGATAGCATGATCAAATGGAGTCTTTATATCAATATCAACAAGCTTATCTCTTTCCGCAACCTTATATGCACCAATATCGTGAAAAATTGATATTACGCAAATTTTAAGCATATCCTCGTTATTATAATTTCCTTTTGCTTTTAATAAATTCAACATTATATATGCAACTTTTTCCCCATGATTCAAAAGCCTTTTGTCCACAGAATTAATAGCTCTATGAATAATATGAATCATTTGCCTTAATGTAACTTCCAAGTTTTCTTTCATGTATTTCCTCCAATTCATTCAGTAACAGTAAAATTATCACTTACGACATACGTAATAATCTGTTCATATTATAGCATTATTATTTACCAATAAAAAGGCTTACTTAATACATGTTTCCTGAATTAGAAAGAATTAATACACGCTTAAATTTTTTATAAAAAAGGTTATCTTATTGGTTCATACACCTTTATAAGATAACCCGTTTTAATATATATTTTGCAATTCATAATTACGGCTAAAATTCTTGCAA
Organism: Clostridium beijerinckii HUN142; assembly: GCF_000621745.1. GTDB lineage: Bacteria > Bacillota > Clostridia > Clostridiales > Clostridiaceae > Clostridium > Clostridium beijerinckii_A. The sequence continues at coordinate 73,096 of NZ_KK211341.1, forward strand.
TATTTTTAGAATTATCATGAATAATTATTTTTGTATTATATATAATTGTTCAAAGCATTGAAAACACTATAAATTGTTAACTTTTTATATTTTTTAGTTAAAAATTTTTTCACTTTTAACTTTTTAAATTCTTTCCTTGTTTAAGATTTAAATTCTTAAATTCTTAAATTCCTTTATTCCTAAATTCTTATATTCTTTCGTTTTTAACTTTATGGATATCCAATTTAAGGGTTCAACCTATAATTAAAATATGCTGCCATACTAGAAATCAAATATATTTTTATGAAATAGGCATTTGAAAATCTCGCTGCCAAAAGCACTTAATTGAAGCTTGTTCCACATCAGCTTGTCACGTTATAAACGGGAGCAAGCTATGTGGATACAAGCTCCCATTTAGTGCTTTCAGCGAAATTTTCATAGCCCTGTGGAATAAAAATGTATTTGATTTCGTTGAGTCATCGCATGAGTCTAAGTTTTAACGTTGGATATTTATATACCTTCCTGTTTTCTAAATTTTTTGAGTCCTTTTTTAGATCCTCTTTCAATATCTCTATTAAGTTTTCTTTCCTTATAACTTGAAAATAGCTGGCTCATATCATAATCTTTAGGATATAATTCTTCAGCGCTAATTTCAAGTTTAATTCTTTTGCAGTTTACTTCTATAAATTCATTGTTAAATAAAACAATTATATTATTTAACCTATCAATTTCCTTATAGACAATCCCACTTGCATCTTTATCTAACAGTAATACTTTATCTCCAACTCTATAAATATACTCATGAGTTTCAGATTTTTCTATTTCCGCTTTAGAAATTTTACTTTCTTTTACTAAATTATAATTATAATCTTTCGTTTGAATATATTTTCTGCTTCTTTCAATTATATTATCACTAATCCCCATTTTTCTTGATATATATAAAGCATTACTATCTCCACTTTTTCCTATATGAAGTTTATATAATGGCTCCAAAGTGTCTCTTTTAAATTCCATAGCTGCATTTTCGAAGTCTGGATGATTTTGTGAAAAATTTTTAATTTCCCCATAATGAGTGCTTGCTACTGTAATACCCTCCTTATGATAAAATTCTTCTAAAATTGCAATAGCAAGTGCAGCTCCTTCATTTGGTTCTGTGCCACTTCCAATTTCATCAAAAAGCAATAATGAATTTCTGCTGCTTTCTTTTAAAATATCCGCTAAATTTTTTACATGAGAGGAAAATGTACTTAAAGCATTTTCTATACTCTGATTATCACCAATATCAACAAAAACATCATCAAATACTGCAATCTCAGTATTTTCATGTGCACTTATATGAAATCCACTTAATGTTGCTAAAGTCAGTAATCCAACACTTTTTAATACAACTGTCTTTCCGCCTGCATTGGGACCAGTTATAATTAAACTTCTATATTTATTTCCTATTTCAAAATCCAGTGGAACACACTCTTTAATTAATGGATATTTTCCCTTTACTATTTTTATATAACCGTAGTCATTAAGTTTGGGCTCGATTCCGTTTATTTCCTTACTATATTTTGCTTTTGCAAGTATCATGTCATATTCTGAGATAACTTCGATATTTATTTTTATTTCCTGATGCTTTTGAAAAATCAGTTCACTTAATGTAGCTAATATTTTGTATTCTTCAACACTCTCTTCTGCCTTTAAAGTTATTAATTCAGTTGTATATTTTGATACTGAAGCTGGTTCCATAAACACAGTAGTGCCTTTTGAAGATGCTTCAACTATAGTCCCTTGCACATGATTTTTATACGCTGCTTTTATAGGAACTGTATATCTTCCATTTCTTATACTAACAAAAAATTCTTGCAAATATTCCTTATTACTTGGATTCTTAATAAACTTTTCTATATTTTCTTTTATTTTTTCTTCACAAAGCTCGATGCTTCTACGAATCTTTTTAAGCTCTTTTGTAGCATTAGAATCAACAATAGTTCCTCTAATAGCCATATTTATTTCATCTTCAATATATTTTAAATCTGTAATGTTTTCTCCATATGCACTTAAGGTTTCTGCATATCCTTCTTTATCTTTAACGAATGCTTTTACTTTTCTACATCCTCTAAGAAAATCTCCTACTGTAATCACTTCTGATAGCTCCAGCACCCCACCTTTTTCTATTTTTTCAATTAATGGAGATATATCGAATACGCCTTCAAGGGGCATATGATAAGATGCATCGATTAGTCTTCTCCCTTCAGAAGTTTCTTTAATAATTCTTCTTACTTGTTTTATATTATTACTTGGAACTAATTTATCAATTAACTTTTTCCCTAAGTTACTTACGCAATATGATTTTACAATTTCTTTTAATTCTTTATAATTTAATTTTTCTAATGTGGCATTATTCATTCTTTTATTTCCTTTTCTTATATATTCAAGCCACGAATAAGGGTATAGATTTCAGAATAGTGTTACTTAGCAAACTAATATTTAATGCAATGTATACATTCATCAAATATTTATCTATGTCGCAATAATAAAATTACACTTAGTATGTTTTTAGAATAAGTAAATTCCTGTATACAAAATGTAGAAAAATAATCGCAATACATATATAGTTTGAATTTTTAAACAAACAAAAAAGCTGTGGATACCTCCACAGCTAAAAAATTCAACATCAAATAAAGATAGAAATATACCTATCTTTTGAAAGCAAATTCGTGGCTCGTATCTTTTAATAGTTGTAATTAATTCAACAAGAAATAAAAGTATAGAATACTTCTTTTTGAATTAATATTAAATTACTATAATTAAGATACTAAACACTCACAAAAATACTTCCTTCCAATGAAATCTATATATTATATAATATAATATGAGTTAGATGATGTCAATTTTAATCTTTATCATTTAAACACTTATGATATTAAAAATTGGTAATCTCACATTGCAATTTTTAATTTTCTCTGATTACTCCAAGTAATAATTGTAGTTATATATTGCAAGATTTAAATTCTATCGCAAAACATTCTTTACTGCTGAGCATTATAGTGATTATCTTTTAACATTACATCATGAGAACTTCCTTCTACGATACTTGTTGCAGAAACTAATGTTATTTTTGCATTCTTTTGAAGTTCTGGAATAGTAAGAGCACCACAGTTACACATTGTAGAACGAACTTTATTCAGTGTTATACTTACATTATCTTTTAAACTTCCAGCGTATGGAACATATGAATCAACACCTTCCTCAAAAGATAATTTCTTATCTCCACCAAGGTCATATCTTTGCCAATTCCTTGCTCTATTTGAACCTTCGCCCCAATACTCTTTCATGTAGTTTCCGTTTATATTTACTTTATTAGTTGGACTTTCATCAAATCTTGAGAAATATCTTCCTAACATAATAAAGTCTGCACCCATAGCCAATGCCAAGGTAATATGATAGTCATGAACAATACCTCCATCAGAGCATACAGGTATATAAACTCCTGTTTTTTCAAAATATTCATCTCTAGCTTTAACTACATCAATAAGAGAAGTTGCCTGTCCTCTGCCTATACCCTTTTGCTCACGAGTTATACAAATAGATCCACCACCTATTCCAACTTTAACAAAATCAGCTCCTGCTTCAGCTAAAAACATAAATCCATCTCTATCAACAACATTTCCAGCTCCGACTTTTATGTTTTCTCCAAAATTCTTATGTATATAATCAATTGTTATTCTTTGCCATTCTGAAAATCCCTCAGATGAATCAATACATAATACATCTGCTCCTGCCTCTATTAATGCTGGTACTCTTTCAGCATAATCTCTAGTATTAATACCTGCTCCTACTATGTATCTTTTTTGTGAATCAATAAGTTCATTTGAATTTTCCTTATTAGCTGAATAGTCTTTACGGAACACCATGTATTTTAACTTTTGATCTTTATCAACTAATGGCAGCATATTTAATTTATTATCCCAAATTATGTTGTTTGCTTCTTTTAAACTTATATTAGCATCAGCATATATAAGTTCACTAAAAGGTGTCATAAATTCTGAAACCTTAGTACTTAAATCCATTCTAGTTATTCTATAGTCTCTACTTGTTACAATTCCAAGAAGTTTTCCATTTGGAGTCCCATCTTCAGTAACTGCCATAGTAGAATGTCCTGTTCTCTCTTTTATTTCTACCACTTCGTCTAAAGTAGTATCAGGTTTGATGTTAGAATCACTAGTAACAAAGCCTGACTTATAGTTCTTAACTCTTGCAACCATCGCAGCTTCATTTTCAATTGACTGAGATCCATATACGAATGAAATTCCGCCTTCTTTTGCTAAAGCTACTGCCATTTTATCATCTGATACGGACTGCATTATAGCCGATACTAGAGGTATATTAATGCTTAATGGAGATTCTTCACCTTTTTTAAACTTAACAAGAGGTGTTTTCAGACTTACATTTTGTGGTATGCAGTCTACAGAAGAGTAACCTGGTACTAATAAATATTCTCCAAAAGTATGGGATGGTTCATTAAAATAATATGCCATTTTATCTTACTCCTTTTACATTTTAGATATTTTGTATATAATAATATATTTATCCTATTATTGTCAATGTAAAACAAAATCTATTTACTTATTTTAAAATACTACCAAAATTTAATGTAACTTTATATATCGATATACGCTAAATCATTCCTATTAATATATAGATATCCTACTTTAAAACTATATGTATGTGATAACTTACCGAAATCATAAATATTTTGTTCCGAAAAGCTATGAAAATATCCCTGAAGATTCTAAGCAGCAGATTTCACCACTTTAGCATGCTCCCACTTTCAGTGTGACAAGCTAAAGCGGAACAATCTACAACTAAGAATCTTAGCAGCTCATTTTCAAATGTTTTCTCCACAAATATATTTATGATTTCTAGCCAAGATAACCCTTTATATATAGTAAATATTATGTTCACATAATAAGTTTAATTAATAATTTGGATATCTATATAGGTAAACCAATTATAAGTTGAATCATACTATGAAATATATCCTAACTATAAATAACAATTATGCTTTTGTAACCATAAGGTCATAATATGAAATGTTTCATTAGGAATTTGATAGTTCTGATTCTTAGATTAAAAGTTGTTCAAAGCTCGCCTTTGAGGTTAGCATCTTGGATGCAACTTGTGATATTAGAATCATCCATCATAATTTCCTTAGAAACTGGAACAACAGCTTAATCAGTATTCGATTAGTTATATGCATAAGTTCAGGTCTTAGTTGGATTACCCGTAGTTAAATAACATATTAACTAATACATATGTATTTTATCTGAATACTTTTATAGAGTAGTTTAGAATTCCTGCCCCTCCACCTAAATCTATAACAATATACCAGTGACCAGAACTTGGAACTGTAATAGTATATGGTGAGCTATCACCTGAACCGCCATAATATTTAAAACTATTATTATTTCTGTACCTGATAAAATTATCACCATCTAATAAATAAATATTTACCTTTCTATCAATAGTAATCCTTAGCACATCCCCTTTTCTAAAGTTACCTTCTTCATATGAATATTTCATAATATTTTTAGAACTCCTTCCTCATTTCATAAAACACTTTTAAATAAATTATAAAGCTATAATAGCACAATTCATACTATTATAGCTTTACACTTTTGACTTACATGTAATTTTTATAAATCAATGAACTTATATCTTTTACAACAAGCTCTATATATTTTTATTAACTGTAACTAGCACTATAATTTCTATTTAGAGTATGAGAAATATTTTCTTCCCCAGTATAGTGCTACATTTACTAAGCCTATCATTACTGGAACTTCTATTAATGGTCCTATTACTGCTGCAAAGGCAACCTTTGATTCAATTCCAAATACTGCTACTGCAACTGCTATTGCAAGTTCAAAGTTATTGCTTGCAGCTGTAAAAGATAAAGTAGTAGTCTTATGATAATCTATGCCTGACTTATAACTAATGTAAAATGATACAGAAAACATTACTATGAAATATATTACAAGCGGTATCGCTACTTTAATAACATCTAAAGGTAATTCTACAATATATTTTCCTTTAAACATGAACATAACTACAATTGTAAATAATAAGGCTATTAGAGCTAATGGACTAATTTTAGGAACAAATTTTTTTACATACCATTCTGTTCCCTTCATAGGTTCTAGTATAAGTCTAGTAAACATTCCTAATAAAAAAGGAATACCAAGATAAATTGCAACAGACGTTGCCACTTCTCCCATGGAAATATGGATTTCATATCCTGTAAGTCCAAAAATAGGTGGCAGTACAGTTATGAAAAAGTATGCAAATACAGAATAAAATACTACTTGGAATATTGAATTAAATGCAACTAATGCAGCGGCATATTCACTATCTCCATCTGCTAAGCTGTTCCAAAGAATTACCATCGCTATACATCTTGCAAGTCCTATAAGAATAAGTCCTGTCATTAATTCCGAATCAGATTTTAAAAATACAAAAGCAAGTATGAACATCAAAATTGGCCCAATAAACCAATTTTGTAATAGTGATAAACCAAGAACCTTTGGATTTTTAAATACCTTCCCTAATTCCTTATAATTTACTTTAGCAAGCGGTGGATACATCATAACAATAAGGCCTATAGCTATTGGTATTGATGTTGTTCCAAAAGATAAACTCGCGAGTCCCTCTGATAGTGATGGCATTCCCCATCCTAACAATATTCCTAGTGCCATTGCAACAAATATCCAAAGAGTCAAATATCTATCTAAGAATGATAATCTTGATGATTTATTACTCAATTTTAAAATTCCCCCTATTTTAAATTTACTATTCTAATTTAATTTCATTATTCTCAATTCTTCTAGCTAAATCTTTTACCTTTTCTTCTATTGTTTTAGCTGTTTTTATAAATTCTTCATCGCTTTTTCCACTTGGATCTTCTAAGCCCCAATCTTCTCTATGCTTAGACGGTAAAAATGGACATTGAACATTACAGCCCATTGTTACCACAATATCCACCTCTGGAATATCGCTTAGGAGCTTAGATTTTTGTGTTTCATTCATATCAATGTTGTATAAATCTTTTATGATTCTCACTGCATCTTGATTTATTTGAGGTTTTGTTTCTGTTCCTGCTGAATAACTTTCAAAAACATCATTTCCATAAAGTTTTCCTAGTGCCTCTGCCATTTGTGATCTGCATGAATTGTGCACACATATAAATGCAACTTTTGTTTTCATTTCTCTTATCTCTCCTTAAATATGTCTATTTAATTAAGTTAATTAAATTATTTCCTCTTACGTCTTCTGCTTTCCACTCTATCACTGCAAAGTTTCCATTTGAAATTTCATCAACTTTGTTAATCCATTGAATTTCATTACTTGCTTTAACCTTTAAGATTTCATTAGTAGTATTAGTTGCATAAAGACTTGAATTTATTACCCACCATTTGCTGTGAATCTTTGCTCTATCTAAATCTTTTTGAAGTCTCATTGCCTCATAAACTGGAGTTGTTTCAGCTAAAGCTACTATAACAACTTCCGTTTCACTTTCATTTCTTAATCTAGGCAATAACTTTATAACTGATTCTGGTATATCTCCTTCAGATCTTGAAATTTCTTTATTATAGCTTTCTGTTGAATCTAAAAGAAGTAAAGTATGACCTGTTGGAGCTGTATCTATTACTACAACTTCATTTTCTGATCTTTCAACAATTTCAGCAAAAGCTCTAAATACCGCTATTTCTTGAGTACAAGGCGATCTTAAATCTTCTTCAATATATTCAATATCTTCATCAGTCATATTGTTTTCTCTTGCCTTACCTATAACTTCTTGTCTGTACTTTTCGAGTTCTTCTTTTTCGTCAATATTGCTCAAAGAAATTCCATAGCTTTCATCTAATACAAATTTTAAGTGAGCAGCCGGATCAGTAGTGGTTAAGTGAACCTTCTTACCTTTTTTAGCAAGTCCTAGTGCTATAGCTGCTGCTATAGTTGTCTTACCTACTCCGCCTTTACCCATTGTAAAAATAACTTTTTTGCTGCTATTATACAGATCCTCAATGACATCTTTTAATTTTGGCATAGCCACTGCATTTAAAGATTCCTCACTAATTTTAATATAATCTTCTTTAAGGAAAGCTCTTACATTTTCAAGCCCTGTTATATTATAAGGTCTTAGTGGAATTTCAAAAGTTTCGATATCCTTAAATTTAGCTGGCATATTACTTAAAGCTTTTTGCTGTTTTTCATAAATAGCGTTTGAAAGTTCATCATCATGACTTTGAAGCACACCATTTATAATTAATATTTGATTGTTTACTCCTATTTCTTGAAGTTCACTAGAAGCTCTTTCTGCCTCTTTTAGCGGAGAAGTTTCAGGACGAGATACAAGTACAAGCGTTGTTTTCTCTCCATCAGCTAAAGTATCTACTGCACTTTTGTACATCTCTTTCTTTTCTTCAAGTCCTGCAAGCTGGCCTAAGCATGATGCTCCATGAGTGCTTTCATCAATAAAATTACTCCATGCAGAAGGTAATTGTAACATTCTTAAGGTATGCCCTGTTGGTGCAGTATCAAAAATGATATGATCATATTCATTGAATACTTTTTCATCAGTTATCATAGCTGAGAACTCATTAAATGCTGCAATTTCAACAGTACATGAACCTGATAACTGTTCTTCCATATTATCTATTACTGCTTGTGGTAACTTCCCTCTATATGGAGCTATTACACTTTCCCTATATTCAGCAGCTGCAGCTTCTGGTTCAAAATTTGCAACGGTTAAGTTTGGAACTTCTTTTATTTGAATCCCTTTATTATTTAACTCTGTATTAAATACATCTTGAAGATTTGATGCTGGATCAGTACTTACAAGCATAATCTTCTTTCCTTGATCCGCTAAATTCACGGCTACAGCACAGGCTGTTGAAGTCTTACCAACTCCACCTTTTCCAGTAAAAAATAGATACTTAGTTAAGTTCAGCTTTTCAATATCAAACAGTTTCAACATAATTTACTCTTCCCTTCTACTTAAGTGTATCGATTTATTCTAATGAACCTAATTATTAACAGCATCCACCTTTACATCCACAGCTTTTAGCAGGCTTTTTTATGCTAGCTTTCTTTATATTAAGCTTTAAAGTATCTGTTGGTATATCTAATAAAATACAAAATTCTTCGTTAGTTGGATAACTACCTTCCTTAACTACTACTCCATCTACCATAGTTACAGGTAAAGCTTCAATTCCTTTGGTGTTTAAAATTTCATTTATCACTTTATTATCTACAAATATTTGAGGATTACTTGTTAAATTGTGTCTTTCCACTACTATACCTTTGTTTTTTAAAGTATTAAGTGCAGTTGAAACTCTCAATAATTCTTTATCTACAGATGGCCCGCAAACACCTGTTGAACAACACATAGCTGGATCAAAAATAATCATTTTTTTCATTTTTATTAACTCCTTTATAATCATAATTTTTTATATTTAAATTTTATTTACAGATATAATTGGTTTTTCTTTTCTTATTTACAAGTACATTTACTCTTATCTTTACAAATACAATCTTTTGTTTCAGTTACAAGATTCATCATGGACAGTGTAAGTTTATTGCAATTATTAAGATTTAATCGGTAGTAATTCCAAAGACCTTCTTTTCTAACTTCTATAAGACTACAGTCACTTAATACCTTCATATGATGTGAAAGGGTTGGCTGAGTAAAATCAAAGTATTCTAGTATATCGCATGCACATCTTTCACCACAAGATAATATATCGATTATTTTTAACCTGCTTGGATCAGATAATGCTTTGAAAATTTTTGCATTTTCTTCATAGCTCATTCTCATTCACGCCTTTCCTATATAGACATCTATCTATATATAATATAGAACACCATCTATCTACTGTCAATACAAAGTATATACTTTAACTTTCTTTTAATACTAAATATATAACAATCTATATAGTCACTTTATTCAGTAATTAAATTATTGTTACAAAATCGTATACTTTTTTCACTAGATTAACAAAATATTAAGACTTTAAAAAATACATAATCCCATAAGTTGCTATCAAGCTACCTACGGGATTTATACTATATACATTCTAAACAGTGCTATTAATTTTTTATAAAATCTTTTGTTTCTTATACATGATAGTTTCATGTTGATTCTGGTAAATTAAATTTTTTAGAGTATATTTTATCACTCATCAAGAAAAAGAATATAAGATCTTTAAGTTTTTTATTTTGTAGTTAGCAAAACATTTATGGCCAAGTAACAACTGCTTTCTTAAGCTGTCCTCCGCACCGAGATAATTCTCCCATAACCTTATCAATTCCGTTCTCAGTTTTGAACCAATTTTCCTTAGTTATTCCATCTACATCTATTGGACATACAAAGAATTTTGTCTTTGGATATGCATAACTATAAAACATGAGACATCTCTTAGCATGAAATGATTTGCAACATATTATGGCCTTTTTTATATCTAAATTATAGTTATCAGTAACTTCCTTTGACTTAAAGGCATTTTCCTTTGTCCAAGTTGCACCATCTTCTTTTAATATTGCATCACCATTAACTCCATTAGATATGGCTATATCTCTCATAAACTCCCATTCAGTATTATATATTCCTTGATATTTTTCGTTCTTAGTTATTGGTCCTGAAAAGTATCCTTTTGACATGCTATATTTTCCTGATGGAAGTATGTATGGTGCATATCCATCTAGCCAAAGTTTTGAAGCTTTTTCTGCCGGCTCCAACCATGAGCCACCAGGTACAAAAATAATATCACATTTTTCTGGTTTATCCTCAACAAAAATAAAAGATGTAATTTCTTTAATAAAATTAATACCTTCTAATGACATACCTCACTCCTCAATATAGTTTTACTGCTGCTATCTAAAATTTATTCTTTATCAAAATCTCTTCCAACATCACTTGCTGTGTGAGAATCTGATCCGTATACTTTTTTAACCCCGTACTCATCTATCAACTGCTTAAAAATATCTGATACATAGATTTCACCGCAATATGGCTTTCTAAGGCCAGCTGTATTTACATCAACTTCATAATTCCTTGATTTAATTTCTCTTACTATCTCTTCCAAAAGTTCTTTGTTTTTATATTCTAATGGGTATAATTTATTGAAAATCCTAATTAAATTTGGATGCCCTACACGATGAGGCTTATACTCCCCTAAGTCTGATTTTATTGCTTTAAGCAAAGTCTCATAATACTTATCATAAACTTTTTCAGTAGTGCCATAAAACTCTAAAGCTCTTTCAAAGCCCTCTTTTCCATCAATAGCCACATATTCATCGCCCATTTTTATAAAATGTACAGAAATTAGCCCATCTTCTAATTTGGGACCATAGGAATTAAGTAGTCTTTTAGTTCCTTCTTCATATCCATCAACAAAATCAACTTCTAGTCCTATATTTATTTTGATTTTGTCTTTATATTTTAATTTTATTTCTTCAACATCATTAAAATACTTCTCTATTACTTCTTCATTTGGAGCACATTCATCTTGAAATTCTTTGTCATCTATAAAATAACATGAAAAAGGCATGTGTTCAGTAAATGTTATTTCCTCTAATCCCTCTATTAATGCTTTATCAACATACATTTCAAAACTATCTTTAGTTCCATGAGGACAATATGGCGAGTGCATATGTCCATCTCTTACTATCTTTTTATTATTCATAATATTATTAAAAGAGAGGATTTAATACGCTCTCCTTTAATTCTCACTTCCCTTCTATTGTAAAATATGATTTATATATGTTGCAATTAAGTTTCTACATTTTGTCTTAATAAATCACTTAGCATACTAGAAGTTTAAATGTAAGTTTATTATTGCAACATATATATGAACAAAACTTATAGAAGCTGTCTTTAATGAAAATTGCAGCTTTCCGCTAACTTAACTATTATTTACAGCTATTAAGCAGCAATCTAGTCATATATGATTACTTATCTTAATAATGTAAATAATTATTTTTCATATTCATACATATTATAATTACATTCGCTCATCCCAAGTGATTCATATGTTGCTTTAGCATTTATATTTTCTTTTTCTACATACAATCTTATGCCAGCTATTCCATCATTATTATCACATATATTCTTAACGTTATGATATAATTTCTTATAAATGCCTTTTTTTCTATAATCAGAATCTACATACACACTTTGTACCCAAAGAAACATACCATTTCTCCAATCACTCCATTCATATGTAAACATAATTTGTCCAACTACTCTGCCATTTATTTCATAAACATAGTATTGTCCTTTTGATGAATCTTCTATCATCGCTTTAACACCATTGCTTAGAATTTCTAAATTAAGTTCTTTATCCTCTGTTTCTTTTGCTAAGTTATAATTAAATTTTACTATAGTTTCTAAATCTTCAATTCTTGATTTTCTTATAATTCCTAAATTAGTATCATTATTAATATTACTCATTTCTTTCCTCCATATATTTCAGATAAATTTAAAAATAATAATTATTATACTATGTACTTTTCAACTTTTCTATATATTACAATACTTACATTTTATCATTTAGACTTCCTATTATATAGTACTATTAATTGCTATTTATTTATAAAATTTCAATACATCTTTTATTACTCTAGAGGCGCAATAAAAGATTATTCATAATAATCTTTCAATAAAATAATAAAATCCCCTATACTTTATACAACAAAGAACTAACTACTCAATACTCCTTTTCAGTTTGCTTTTGTGCCGTATACTTTTTCTATAGATATATAGTCATATACTTATAGAATCACAAATTCAGCGTTCAAAATCCATTTCCTTGTATAAAAATAAAGGATAGTAAACAATATTACTATCGTCTACTATCCTTAAAATATTATAATTTACATTACTTCACTATCTAAATTTGCTCCAGAGAATTGGCTGTTGTAAAGATCTGCATAGAAACCTTTCTTTGCAAGAAGTTCATTATGGTTACCCATTTCTATGATACTTCCCTTATTCATAACTAGAATTAATTCTGCATCCCTAATTGTAGAAAGCCTATGTGCAATAACAAAACTTGTTCTGCCTTTCATAAGTTCTGTCATAGCCTTTTGTATATAAACTTCTGTTCTTGAATCAACACTACTTGTAGCCTCATCAAGAATCATTATAGTAGGATTTGCTAGAATTGCTCTAGCTATTGTAAGAAGCTGTTTCTGACCTTGTGATATATTAGAAGCTTCTTCGTTTAATATTGTATTATATCCATCTGGTAAAGTCTTAATAAAGTGATGAGCATGTGCTGCTTTTGCTGCCTGAATAACTTCTTCCTCAGTAGCACCTTCTCTGCCATAAGCTATGTTATCCATTATAGTTCCGTTAAATAACCATGTATCTTGAAGAACCATACCAAACATGTTATGAAGTGCTCCTCTTTTTATATCTCTGATATCTACACCATCTATTGTAATCTTACCAGAATTTATTTCGTAGAAACGCATAAGTAAGTTAACGAGTGTAGTTTTACCTGCTCCAGTTGGTCCCACAATTGCAATTGTATGACCCTTTTTAACATCAAGGTTCATATCTTCAATAAGTGGTTCTTCTGGTTTATAGCTAAAATCAACATTATCAAATTTAACTTCACCTTTAGGGAATTCTATAATCTTAGCATCAGTAGTATCTGCAATCTCTTCAACTTCATCTAAAAGTTCAAAAACTCTTTCTGCAGATGCAACTGTTGATTGAATTATATTAGCAATATTAGCAGTTTGAACTATTGGTTGAGTAAATTGATTTGAATATTGAATGAAAGCTTGAATATCACCAATACTAATTTTTCCTAAAGTAGCTAAGTATCCACCTACAACACAAACTATTACATAACCTATATTACTAACAAATCTCATCATTGGCATTATTATACCTGATATAAATTGTGCTTTCCATCCAGCTTTATAAAGTCTATCATTAATATTTTCAAACTCTTTTATTGAGTCTTTTTCATGTCCAAAAACTTTAACTATTTTATGTCCTGTATACATTTCCTCTACATGACCATTAAGTTCTCCTACTTCTTTTTGTTGCGCAGCGAAAAACTTTTGGGAATGCTTAGCAACAAGTGTTGTTATTACAATATAAAGTGGTAATGTTAATATTACTACTAATGTCATTATTGGACTTATAGTTAACATCATGATAATAACTCCAACAATAGTTACTATAGATGTAATAAGCTGAGTCAAACTTTGTTGAAGTGTTGTTGAAATATTATCAACATCATTTGTCACACGACTTAAAATTTCACCATGAGTTCTTGAATCAAAAAATTTAAGTGGTAAACGTGAAATTTTATCTTCAACTTCTTTTCTTAAGTTGTATACTGTTTTTTGAGCGACCCCTGCCATAATATATTGTTGAAGGAAGCCAAAAAGTGTACTGATTACATATAAGCCAAGTAGTAATAAAAGAATATCTCCTATATATTGAAAATCAATACCTGGCACTGGAATATTACCTGGTTTTCCTGCTTTAAGTAAGGCAGCATTTTGAGACATTACAGTAAATTTTCCTACTAATCCCTCAACTAATCTAGTTATAGCTTTACCTGAAATTTTAGGTCCTACTATATTAAATATAGTGCTCATTATAGCAAATATAAACACTAAAATGAAATTCATTCTTTGTGGTTTTAAATAATTTAAAAGTCTTTTTAATGTCCCTTTAAAATCCTTTGCTTTTACTTTTGGGCCAGCAAAAGATCCCATTGGACCACCGCCAAAACCGCCACCTGATCTTTTATTTACTCTATTACGATTTTCACTCATGATAATTCCTCCTCTGAAAGTTGTGATGATACAATCTCAGAATATACCTTACAACTGTTTAATAGCTCTTTATGAGTTCCAATACCCGCAATTTGTCCTTCATCTAAAACTATAATTCTATCTGCATCCATAACAGTTGCAACTCTTTGTGCTACAAGAATTACAGTTGATTTTAAGGTTTCCTTTTTTAATGCTGCACGAAGTCTTGCATCTGTTTTAAAATCAAGGGCTGAAAAACTATCATCAAAGATGTATATCTCCGGCTTTCTAACAAGAGCACGTGCTATTGATAAACGTTGTTTTTGTCCTCCTGATACGTTAGTTCCTCCTTGAGCAATTAAATGCTCATATCCATCATCCATTCCATTTATGAAATCTGTTGCTTGAGCTACTTCTGCAGCATGTTTAATTTCTTCCATACTAGCATCGTCTTTACCGTATTTTATATTTTCAGAAATAGTTCCAGAGAAAAGCACAGTTTTTTGAGGTACAAAACCTATTTTAGCTCTTATACTTTCCTGACTCATTTCCCTTACATCAATACCATCAACAAGAACTGAACCACTCGTAACATCATAAAAACGTGGTATCATATTAATTAATGTTGATTTTCCTGAACCAGTACCACCAATTATAGCTGTTACTTCTCCAGGTTTCGCACTAAATGATATATTGCTAATAGCTTCTTGCTCCGCACCTGGATAGCTAAAGCTTACATCTTTAAATTCAACATAACCGCCTTCATTTTCATTTAATAATGGCTTTTTAGGATCTACAATTTCAGATTCCATATCTAGTACTTCATTTATTCTAACTGCTGAAGCTTGAGCTCTTGGAATCATTATAAATACCATACCAAGCATTAAGAAACCAAATAAAATCTGCATTCCATATTGCATAAAGGCTATTAAAGATCCAACTTCCATATTCCCTGAATCTATTCTTATACTTCCAAACCAAATTACTGCTACAGTTGTAGCATTCATGATAAACATCATTATTGGCATTAAAATTGCCATAATTTTATTTACTTTTATAGCATTATTCATTAAATCTTTATTTGCATCGTCAAATCTAACCTTTTCAGTATTTATACGGTTGAAAGCACGAACTACTCTTATTCCTGTAAGACCTTCACGTAATACCAAGTTTAATTTATCTATTTTAACCTGCATTAATTTAAATAAAGGCATTGCAAATTTTAAAGTTAGGGCTATTATAACTGCAAGTAGTGGGATTACTACTGCAAAGATCCATGTTAGAGTTACATTCTCTCTTAAAGCCATAACAACTCCGCCTAAAGCTGTTAATGGTGCGAAAAGTGCAATTGAAAACATCATTATTGTAACTGATTGAACCTGTGTAACATCATTTGTAGTTCTTGTTATTAAAGTGGCTGTTCCAAATTTATCAAATTCATTTAAAGAAAAACTTTCAACTTTTGCGAATAACTTATTACGAATTATTTTAGCAAAGCCTATTGCAGTTCTTGAAGATAAAAATGATGCAATAATTGCACAAATTGCACCTCCAAGAGATACAAGCAGCATTAATCCTCCTATTCTTAGAATATAATCAACTCCACTATACTCACCGTTATAACCAAGAAACGATATAGTTTGAACCACATCTTTTTGAACAATTCCTTTATCAACTATATCAGCCATTAATGTAGGCAGATATAAGTTTGCAATTACTTGTGTAAAAACTAATAAAACAATTATTATTATATTAACTGTATACTGTTTTAAAAATCTAAACAATTTAATCATTAGCGCACTCTCCTTAATTAGCGTTATTTTCACTTAAAAGTCTTTTGAATATTATTAGTCCCTCAGAAATTTTATTAAGCTCTTCTTGTGTTCCTTGATTTAGTATACTCTCAATATTATGTTCAATTTGTTTATTAAAATTCTTATGAATTTCAATGAATTTTGGAGATATACTTACATAGACAACTCTCTTATCATCTTCACTTCTTTCTCTTATAACAGCCTCTTGTTCTTCAAGCTTATCGATAATACCTGATACTGTACTATTGGGTAAATGCAGCTGCTTACTTAATTCAGTCACTTTCATTTTCTTATTTTTATATAAAAGTCCAATAACCATCCCCTGTGGAGCTGTCATTCCAGTATGTTCAATTATTTTTTTCATATTTAATCTAAATAAACTCATTACTTCTTGAAATAATCTTGATACCTCTATACTTTCATTAATAATCTCCATATAATTCCCACCTCTTTTATATTTCGTACTCAAACATTTCGTGTACGAATATTTCACTTTCGAAATAAATTATATCTCTATAAATATATTTTGTCAATTAACAAATAAAACTAATTAAATCTAAGACTTTTATTCAATGAGAGCCTTAGATTTAATTAGTTTATTGAATATTTTTTTATTTTAAAATAAGCCTAATAATTTTATCATCACCTGTATTAATATTTCCTCTTCCATCTCTATTACTCGTTGTAATGTAAATTGATCCATCTTTAGCCTGAATAACCTCACGTAAACGTCCATATTCGTTTTTAAACCATGATTCTACATTCTTAACTACGCCTCCATCTCTATTTAGTGAGATAACAAGCAGCTGCTGTCCACGTAAATTAGCAACTAGTAGTTTTCCCTGCAATGGTCCTTGGGTTGCAAAAGCAATACCAGAAGGCGCCCATGTATCTTGTCCGCTGTGTATTAATGGCTTTTTTATCTGAATTTCAGTAGATTCCTCATCTCCTTGAAAAAGAGGCCACCCATAATTGCTTCCTGGCTTAATTATGTTTATTTCATCATGAGCTGATTGTCCGTGCTCTGACTCATACAAAACATTTTTTGAATTCCAAGCTAATCCTTGAGGATTTCGATGACCTAAGCTATAAAGTGCTGAATTATGAATTGGATTATCTTCTGGAATACTGCCATCTAATTCTATTCGTAGTATTTTTCCTGCTAAACTTTTAGGATCTTGCGCCAATGCTGAATTTCCTGCATCTCCTGTTGTAATATATAATTTTTTATCTGGACCTATCTTTATTCTGCCTCCATTATGAATTCGTCCCCCAGGTATTTTATCTATAAGAACTTTATCAATAACAGCCCTATTATTGCTCTCAATTAACCTCACAACACGATTATAAATTACATCGCCTTCTCCATATGTATGCATAACATACATATAATGATTTTTCGAATAATTTGGATCTAGAGCAATCCCCATCAAACCACCTTCCCCTTGACTTACAAAAGGTTCATTAAAATTCATTATTGGCTTAGGATCAAGTTTGCCATCTTCAATAATTCTAATTGCTCCAGACCGCTCTGTGAAATATATCTTTCCTTCATCACTTATATCTATTGCCCATGGTACGTATAGATTTTCAGCTATAACTTGAATCTCGTAATTAAGTTGTCTTAATGCCCCTACTATTCCTTGCACATTCGATTTATTGTGATTCTTAAATGCTATATTAAATAAAATACTTTTAATTATTTTTTTCATAGTATTATCCTCCAAGTTTAAAATAATACATATCCCAATGTAAACTTTAAGAAAAAAGCAACAAATTCAGGACATATTTATAGATAACCCAACTAAGAAATATACTTATGCATAACATAGCTATTTTTACGCAAACTAGGCTTAGTTAATTTTTGTAAGGAGAAATCGCTATGGGTAGAAAAGGTATTGAAGTAACATCATTATATAATTGGACAATTGAAAATCTTAAGAAAATGAGAAATTCATCTAAGGATGAATTCACTCGTAACGTGTTAACAGCCGTAATCATGAGATATGAAGGAAATAGTACTATTGAAATATCAAAGTTTTTATTAAAAACTAAAGCAACAGTTATTCATTATATAAAA
>NZ_JHXK01000028.1 GCF_000621745.1 Clostridium beijerinckii HUN142
TTCTTAGGAAGTACACCTTTTCTCTTTATATATTCAGTTAAACTTGGCAAATCTCTTGTTTTGTATTTAGATAGTGAATTTAAGGCTATACTCATCAAATAGTGCTTTACATATGGATTTTGAAATCTTTCTATAATCGCATCTGCAAATTCTACTAATTCTTCATGAGGTAAATCTAAAGTTTCTATGATTTCATCATATATTACATCATGAACATATTTTCCTATAACTTCATGATCAACAGATTCTCCTACAGTTTCTAATCCATAAAGATATGCTACTGGAACCATTGCTGTATGAGGTCCATTTAAAATTCTAACTTTTCTTGTTCTATATGGTGTCATATCATCTACAACTTTTACATTAAGTCCTGCTTTTTCTATTGGTAATTCATCTTTTATAGATTGAGGACCTTCTATCACCCATAGATGGAATATCTCACCTACATCTACAAGGTTATCATCATATCCAAGTTCTGCTCTAACTTCATCAATTGTGTCTCTTGGATATCCTGGAACTATTCTATCAACTAAGCTACAGCAAAAAGTATTAGCATTGTTTATCCAATCCATAAAATCTTGTCCTAAATTCCATATTTCTGCATACTTTAATACTATTTCTTTAAGTTTTTCACCATTTCTATCAATAAGCTCACATGGGATTATTATAAAACCTTTACTATCGTCACCATTAAATGCATTAAATCTATGATATAAAAATGCAGTTAACTTACCTGGATAACTTTTTTGACATCCTCCATTTAAAGTATCGTTTTCATCAAATGCAATCCCTGCTTCTGTTGTATTTGACACTATAAATCTCAATTCTGGATTTTCTGCAACTTTTAAATATTCATTATAATCTCTATAAGGATTAATTCCTCTGCTTATGCTATTTATTACTTTATGTGTCTTTGATGCTTGCCCATTTTGCACACCTTGTAAATATAAAGTGTATAAACAATCTTGATCATTAAGCATATCCACAAGACCACTTTCTAGCGGCTGAACAACTACGACACTTCCGTTAAAATCTGCTTCATCATTCATCTTATCTATTTGCCAATCAACAAAAGCTCTTAAAAAGTTACCTTCTCCAAATTGCAATACTTTTTCCGGATATGTTTTAAACTCTTTATATAATTCCTTATTTAATTTCACGGCTATTCCTCCTAAATTTTAACTTCAGTTATATCATTGTATGAAAATAAGCAGTTTACTTATTTTCATACATGTAAAATTACATATTAAAGTATTTATCTGCGTTATTATAACTAATATCAGATACAATCTGTCCTAGGTGTTCCATGTCATTAGGTAATTCACCATTTTCTACCCATTCACCAATTACGTTGCAAAGTATTCTTCTAAAATATTCATGTCTTGTGTAGGACAAGAAGCTTCTAGAATCTGTTAGCATTCCAACAAACGTACTTAACATTCCTAAATTAGCTAAAGTTCTAATTTGATCTTGCATACCGATCTTGTGATCGTTAAACCACCAAGCTGATCCAAATTGTATTTTTCCTTTGATTCCATCTCCTTGGAAACATCCAAGTAGAGTACCTATTGTTGAGTTATCATTTGGATTTAAGCTATATATAATTGTCTTTGGCAATGCGTCTTCACTATTTAGTGAATCTAATAATCTTGATAATGGAATTGCAACTTCTGTATCATTTAATGAATCAAATCCAGTATCTGGTCCTAATTTTTCGAACATTTTTGAATTATTATCTCTAACGCAATTCATATGGAATTGCATAACCCATCCTAAATCATGATATAACTTTCCAAAAAACTTTAATAAATATACTCTTAATTTATTTTCATCTTCAAATGAAACTTGTCCATTCTTAAGTACATTAGCAAATATTTCTCTAACCTCTTCTATAGAAGCATTTCCTACCGGAACGAAATCTAATGCATTATCTGATACTCTGCATCCAACTTCATGAAAGAATTCAACTCTCTTTTTTAACGCTTCTAAATATTCATCAAAGTTTGCAATTTTTGAGCCTACAACTTCTTCCAGTTTCCCAAACCATTCTTTGAATGTTTCTTTATTAACTCCTAATGCTTTATCAGGCCTAAATGCTGGTAACACTTTAACATCAAAACTTTTATCTTCTTTTATTGCTAAATGATATTCTAAAGAATCTATAGGATCATCTGTTGTACATATCACTTTTACATTTGATTTCTTAATAAGATTTCTTACTGTGAACTCATCGCTATTTAACATCTTATTAACTTTTTCCCAAATAGCAGGTGCACTTTTTTCATTTAAAACTTCATCAATTCCAAAGAATCTCTTAAGCTCTAAGTGTGTCCAATGATAAAGCGGATTCCCGATAGCAAATGATATAGTCTTCGCCCAAGCCAAGAACTTTTCATAATCACTTCCATCTCCTGTAATATATTTTTCATCTATGCCCAAAGTTCTCATTTGTCTCCATTTATAATGATCACCATAAAGCCATACTTGAGTTATATTCTCAAACTTTTTATCATCCAATATTTCCTTTGGATTAATGTGGCAATGATAATCGATAATTGGCATTTTCCCTGAATAATCATGATATAATTTTTCAGACACTTCGTTGCTTAATAAAAAATTTTCATCCATAAACTTTTTCATATCAAATCCTCTTTCCTTTTTTGTTCACGTGAACAAAAATACGTGCAAATTACTGTTCACGTGAACATTTTGTTGTATCTACTTGATAACTTTATTATAATATCATATTTCAAATAACGCAACACTTTTTTGTGAACGTTAACAACTTTTTTTAATAATTAGTGAATTTCACCACTAATTATTAAAATTGATTATTAAAGTTCCTTTACTGATTTTCTTACTACAAGTTGAGATTGTATATAAACTTTTTCTTTATCTACTTCCTTGTTTTTTATAATATTTAATAAGTTTCTTCCACCATATTCGCTCATAGCTAAAGAATCCTTTCTTACGCTTGTCAATGGAGGAGTTACATAGTTACAAAAATTACTATCATCAAATCCTATAATTGAAATATCCTCTGGAACTTTTAACCCAGTTTCAACTATTGCTTTCATAGCGCCAACCCCTATATCATCATTAGCACAAAAGACTGCTGTTGGTCTATTTTCTAATTCAAGTAACTTTTTCATATTCTCATATCCGCTTTTCAAATCATATCTGCCACTTAAAATATATTCCTCATTGATAGGAATATTATTATCCTCTAACGCTCTTATATATCCTCTTTTTCTATATACTGTCGATTCAAATTCCTTATTTCCTTGTAATAATGCTATTTTTCGATGATTGTTCTCTATAAAATAAGTAACAGCATCATAAACTCCTTTTGTATCATCTGACATTATATTTACTATTCCTTCATTTTCAATATATCTATTTATAACTACAGTTGGTATATTTTTTTCTAGAATAGTTTGTATGAATTCATCGTCATTTTTGCTTTGGCTTACAACAATTATTCCATCAAAATTTCTATTATCAATTAAATGAGAGTACTGATAATCATCTATACCTCTTATAACCAAATTATATTCTTTATCTATGACATTGTTGACTCCTCTTATTATTTCGTGAAAGAATGTATCTGATGTACCTTCGCTAATTGATGAAAAAAACACTCCTATAACGTATGATTTTAACAAAACAAGACTCTTAGCACTATAATTGGGTACATAATTTAATTCTTTTGCTAAAGCTATAATTTTAACTTTGGTTTCTTCATTAATATATGGACTATTGTTAAGCGCTCTAGACACTGTTGTATGAGAAACATTAGCCAATTTTGCAATATCCTTTATAGTGACACTCATATTTTTACACTCCTTATTAAGTAAATCTTTTTCACCATATACGATAATCACAGTATATAAAAAATCTTAATTTACTTCTAGTAATATTTTAATAATTAAAATTTATTTTTGCAACCTATAACGATTCTAACTGTTTTTCCTCACTTTATCAATGTTATATCTAATCTTTATTATTTAGTTGTTTTCACAATAATCTTCAATAGTTTGAGCAACTATTTTTGCTTGTACTACTGCTTCTACTACAGTTTTAGCACCGGTAACAACATCACCCGATGCAAATGTACCTCTTTTAGTTGTATTTCCGTTATCGTCGGTTATTAACAATCCCCATTTATTAGTATTTAATTTTGTTGTATTTGAAACTATATTAGTTCTAGGAGTTTGACTTACAGCTATAATTATTGAATCACATTCGAAAAATTCTTCTTTTTCTTTAATAACTTTGTTTTGAACTTTTCCATCTGCCTCTACTACATTCTCAGTATTAACTAACTTTACTCCCTCTTCTGTTATTTCTAATGGTAATTTAAATAATTCAAAATTAATTTTATCTTCCTCAGCTTCTTTTATTTCTTGCTTTGTTGCAGACATTTGGTCAAAGCCTTTTCTATATATTATTGTCACATCTTCAACGCCATTTCTTTTTGCACTTCTTGCAGCATCCATAGCTACATTACCTGCTCCAATAACAGCCACTTTATTACCTAACTTATAGTTTTCTGGTGATTTTAGATAATCAATAGCAAAATGTACATTTCCTAAAGTTTCACCTTTAATATTTAATGTTTTTGGATTCCATACTCCTGTACCAATAAACACTGCTTTATAACCATCCTCAAATAGTCTATCTAATGTTATTACAGGACCAATCAGAGTATTAGGCCTAACTTTTACACCAAGTTCCATTAATCTTTCTTCAATAGAATCTATTAGTTTTTTAGGTAATCTATATTCTGGTATTCCATACCTTAGCACTCCACCTATTTTCTCATGCGCATCAAAAATAGTAATATTATATCCTTTCTTAGCTAGTATAAATGCAATAGTAATTCCTGCTGGGCCACCACCAATTATAGCAACTCTATCTTTCTTTTTAGAAACAGTTTTAAACCTAGTTTCTTCTATATATTTTTGGGATATTTCCTGCTCTATATCATGAAATCGTATTGGTTCTCCTTTAATCCCTCTTATACAATTTCCCTTGCATTGATCTTCATGAATGCATACTAATGAACATACTGCTGAAAGCGGATTATTTTCAAATAATATTTCTCCTGCTTCCTCAATTTTGCCTTCCTTATACATATTTATAATATCAGGTATAGGTGTTTCGACTGGACAATTAACCTTACAAGCTGGTTTTTTACACAACAAACATCTATTAGCTTCGCCAATCAAATTATCATTATTTTTCATATTTATATTCCTCCTTATCATCATTTGTATATAAAGTATACTAACTTAATTTAGTATTTATTTCAATGATATATATCAAAAAATATGCTATACTTTTTACCATAAAAGATAGCATATTTCATTTATTTTGTATCCATATTTCTTTACATTATATAAAGCCTTGCTTAAATATGAAGTTTATATTTATTATATTATCTTTTATACAAGTATAAAATTCCGTTTTTAGGACTGTATACTAGCTTGCCCGTAAAACCTCTTTTCTTCAATTCTTTTTGAATGCTATACATAAAAAAGCCATGTGTAACGATTAAAACATTTTCCGAGCCTTCTTTTTGGGCTTCATTTAATAATAAATCAACAAATTTCTCAGCTTTCTCTCTTGTAATAGTCTTATTTTCTTGTTGAGATTTATGATTGAAATACCAAGCTATTCTCCCACTAATCGCCCAAAACCAATATGGAAGCTTTAGGTTACTCGTAAATATTGGGTCAATAATAGTTTCTCTAATTAGATCATTTTGAATTATATCATCTTTATATACATGTTGAGCTGTGGTTATCGCTCTTATAAGCGTACTAGAATAACACTTATCCCAATTTATTCCCATAAGGTCAACATCTTTTATAATAACACCACTTATATTATAATTTTCTTCCCAATTTTTAAATTCTTTTGATGTCATAAAAAAACTTTTACGGTAATCAACTTTAAAATGTCTAATAAGACCAACCTTCATAAAAATCCCTCTTGTCTTTTATTATTCATTTAAGAATTATAATTATTTAGGCATTAATTTGCTTAATAATTTCAATTAACATATTCACTCTATTAAATGGAGTTATAAAATATAACCCATCAGCAATATTTTTAAGTTTCTTTCCGATCTCTACAGTAATGCTTACACCAATTCTTTGAGCCTCTTCTTTGCTCATATTTTCCGAAAACAATTTTACATATTTATCTGGTATAGTTACTCCAGGAAGCTCATTGTTTAAGAACATAGCGTTTCTATAACTTACAACCGGAAGTAATCCTGCTAAAATCTTTACATTAGTCCTTTCTTTAATCATTTTCAAGAACTCTATAGCATTGTCATCATAGATAGGTTGTGTTAAAAAAAATTTTGCGCCTTTTTCTATCTTCTTCATCATTCTATTATATTCTACTTCTTTATTTAAAACATTCAAATTCAAAGCACCGCCTACACAAATACTATCTTCTTTGAATATTTCTTCATTCATGCTTTCTATTAATTCTATTAACCTAAATGAATTTAAATTAAATACACTTTTTGTTTCAACTTTACTAGCATCAGATATAGGGTCACCAGTAATTGCAAGGATATTTCTTATATTTTCAATATGAGATCCTATTAGACTTGACCTTATTGCATTAGTATTTTTATCTCTACAACAAACATGAGGCATAGCTTCAATTCCTATTTCTCTCTTGATTTTAGATGATATAATAGTCGAATCTGCCCTAACCTTCGACATTGGTGAATCCGGAATTGTTACTAAATCAATATTGTTTTCTTTACATATCTTAGCTCCATCTATAATTCTTGATATATCGGTATCAATTGGTGCCGATAATTCTATAGCTACAACAAATTCACCATTTTCAAGCTTATCTTTAAAAGTATTCTTAGCCTTTTTCTCAAAACTTTTAACTTTTGGCTCAGCCTTAGTATTAGTATTGACTACTTTAGAATTCTCATTAACTATTTTGGTTAGTTGTTTAATATAGCTTGGATTTGTTCCACAACATCCCCCTATAATAGAAACTCCAAAAGACCTTATTTCATTAACCTTTCTTGCAAAATATAACGGATTGTTTGGATAAACTGTTCTTTCGTGAATTATCTCTGGATAACCCGCATTAGGCAGCACCGAAACAATTTCATTTTCTATATTAATTTTTTTAACCATTTCCAATATATGTGCTGGGCCAGAACCACAGTTGAACCCAAATGCATCTATATATTTTGTATTCCGTACTTCTTTAATCAATTTAGCTGCACTTAACCCATCTCTTGTAAATCCATCTGGCTTAACAGCAAACTGAGTAAGTATGAAACTATCAATGTTCTTATACTTAATATATTCACTTATTTTTTTCAGGTAATTATAGTTACTAAAAGTTTCGAATATAAAAATATCTATCCCATTTTCTAAAAAGCAATCAACTATGTATTTATATTCTTCTAAAACTTCATCGCTAAATTCATCTAAATTATCTGCTTTAATAGGTCCAATACTTGCGCCTATTAAAACAGAAGTATTTCTTGTTACTTCTTTAGCTAAGTTTATTCCTGATTTAATTATGTCCATTAATGTTTCTAACGATACTCCAAGATCATATGTATTAGCAGAAAAAGTATTTGTTCTAATTAGTTTAGCCCCTGCTTCAATATACTCTTTATGTATTCTTTTTATAGTTTCTTTATCATTTAAGTTACCAAATTCACAATATGATACATCATTACCTGTTACTTCTGAATAATATGTTCCCATTGCCCCATCACATATTAGTATATTACTTTTTAATAGCTCTTTTATCATTTTTAATCTCCCCAAATCCTTGTTAATAATACTTACTAGTAAGTATACTATATTTTTTTATTCTAGTCCTCCTTTTTAATACGATTTTCCTATTGCTAAATTTATATTTGTAGCTAACCCACAAATATAAAGTGTATGTTAAAATAAAAAGTAGATCTATCTTCCATGCCATGCATCTAGATAAATCTACTTTTAAATAACTTACTAATTTTTAACCGCCTTATTAACCGTATCTTCTTGAGTTTTCGGTACCTCTATGGTTTTATTCGGATCCTCTGGAATCTTTCCTGACGTAGGATTATTTACAATAGTTCCGTTATCTGGACCTATGTTAATAGTATTGTCATCCTTTGTAGGAGTTGTCACAGGTGTATTTCCCTTACTATCATTTTGCGCAGGAACCTCTGGCTGTAAGTTTAACACTCCATCATCCTTTTGATCTTTTTTAGTGTTATCTATAGCTTTCCCTGAGCCCATATTAGGTAATGAATCGTCAGCCGCTCCATTTATTGTAGGCTTATCTACAGTTGTTTTTTCAGGTTTTGAATCTGAATTTAAATTTGAATTTGAATTAGTAGCCGGAGTAACGACATCATTATTTTTTTCGTCTTTTGCATCCCACTGAGTTACATTTTCTTTATCTTTTATACTTGCAGTAATTTCTTTTACTGGTGCTACGTCTATTTTATTCTTTGTATTCTCATCTACCACTAGAGATGCTTCATATCTTCCTAAGCTTATTCCTTTTGTCTTGGCTTCATCAACATCATCCTTATCACCCTTAACATAAGTAACCTTTTCTGTATTAAAAGTAGATTGAATAACGTCCTTTATATCTTTCTCATAAGCACTGTTATCTTCATTTTTTACAAATGCAAATCCAACCAGTACTTCCCTATTAGTATCTAAATATTTTTTTTCTATAAGTTTTTCTTTTATTTTTTGTACTCCTTCATCAAGAGATATACCTTTAACATCAGTAAAATCTATATTCTTTCCATCATTGTTTACACCTTCAACACTAATAATCTTCAATTTACTATCAGCTTCTATTTGTATACTAGGATTAATATCTAGACTAACAACTGCATACGCTGCATCAGATTTCATGGTATGAAAGAAGGTGAATACTATTAAAAACAACGCTGCAATTGCTCCAATTGACTTAATAAAGTTATTATACCTATAAGTCCCACCATTACTAGCCTTAACGACATCATCTTCAAAATAAAATATTTTTTGCCCTATTTCCATGCCTTTCTTAGGCACAATCTTTTCCATTATGCCATTATCATTTAAAGCTATAGCATAACTTTTTTTAATTTCCATTATTATTCCCCTATTCATTCTTTTCACCTACTTTCTGATCCAATTTTTTAAAGCACTGAGATTCTTGTCAATTATTATTACAACAGAAATTATAAATTTTTTACTTCTTTTTATTACCTTTTCTGTAACCGAGAACTTTAGAACAATCTTTTTGATTGGTAATCTTTTCTTTAAATACATAAAAGATAAAAATTCTTCATCCTTTGATATTTCTTCTGATAAATTAATTGCATTCTTTCTCGTTGCTTGTTGTTTGGGAGCTTCATTCACCAAATCTTCCAAAGTAAAACCAAACGAACTTATTTCATTCTTTAAAGTAGTTATCTCTTCTAGCAACATACTATTATCTTCTTTAGGCTCAAAATATTCATCTCTAAAATCCAAACCTTTGTCCACTAATTCGTCCAAAGATGAATGATTATGCTTATTTTCACCTTTTAAGTAATTCTTTATTCTACTTCCAATTACCAATTTTGCAAAAGATAAAAAATGTCCCTTTTCGTTATCATATCTTTCAATTGCCTCATGAAAACCAAGTAATCCCACACTAAGTTCTTCATCATTTTCGCAAGATACATAGCGACCTGTCACATCTGAAATACTTTTTATTATAAAAGGCATATGATTTTCAATAAGTTCATTTATACTTGTGTTCTTATCAACATTTAAATCTATTAAAACACATTCGAGCATGACATACGCTCCCTTCTCCGGTCATTATTATATACAAAAAAAATTATAAGTTTTGGTACTTTTTATTAAACAAATGTAAAACTTTAATTTCTAGGCTTAATTTAACATTTCATAAAAATACTTTTGTAAAATCTAAACTGATACTTACTATTATATCATGTATTAAATTTATTTTTAACATTGTTAATTGAAAAATCTATTTATAGAACTTTTTTCTCTTAACAATACAATTCATAGTAGTTTTTTATTAATTCAGTAAAAGGTATTATATATATTAATGTTATTAAATCAAAAATTTAATTTCATACTTCTATTTAAACAAAAAAGGAGCTTAGAGACCGGCGAAGGACACTCTAAGCTCCACATTAGCACTTTACGTACCAACTGCTTATTTAGAATAACATAAATAATTAAAAACTTCAACCCAAATGATAAAATTTATTTATATATAAGTTCTATTTAATAAAATTCATAAATATTAGCATTACTGCAAGTGCCGTTACTATTAGATAGAAATTAAAGTTTGATGAATAATCTTTCTTAGGACTCATATATGTTAAATTCAAATTGAAATATATCTACTAACACATTCCCCCATTACCACCACTATTATTATCTCCACCACAAGCATTCATATTATTAGAGTTAGGTTTCACATTTTTATTTGTGTACTTTTTCATATACTCAATAACTCTTGATTGCAATTTGTTTAAACTGTCCAAATATTCATGGTTATCAGGATCTAATTCTACAGCTTTTTTCAAATAAGTAAGCCCACTATCGAACCACCCCTTTTGAACAGATATAAAACCTTGAAGATAATTCCATTCTGCTGAATTCGCATTATTTATTAGGTTCAATTTTGCTTCAGCCTCCGAAAAGTTTTTATCATCAACTAGATCACGAATTTCTTTATATAAATTGCCATTGATAATGAGTTCATATGCCGCACTAAGCGCTAAAACTTTTTGTTTGGTTGTTTCATTTTGATTTTGTGTATATTCTTCTAAAATATTCTTAAATTTATTTTTTATTTCTTCTTCAGAAGCTGTTTTTTCAACACCTAAAACCTCGTATGGATCCAATTTAACTACACCTCTTTATTCTATCTTCTATTCCACTATTAAATATATTTAATAAAAATAGGTAATATTCTTAGATGTGTTTAATTTGATTTAAAATAGCTTAATAGATTTTATTAATTCACTACAAATAATACTTCTTTAAAATTACAGCTCTTATGCTTTCATACTTTATATCCGAAGGTAATTCCTTTTTCAATACATTTATCTTATCGTATCCGCTCTTTTGACAAGCATCTCCAATTAACTTTTCATCTTCTTCATTGTAAAACTCCTCCAAGTTTATATAGAATATATTTTCTCCAAACTCCTTTATATAATCTGTTACATATCCTAGTATAGTTGAAATTGAGAGTTCTAATTTTTGAGATACTTCATGTATATTTACATTCTGCTTAAGCATATCTATAGAAATCTGATCATTTTCTCTGGTTTCTCCATCAATTATAACCTTTTTTCTTTTTCTTTCAATCCACTCCACTCTTATGCCATTTTCTAATAAATATTCATTTACTATATTTATTATCTTTTCACCATACGAACTTATTTTTTTAGGTCCTATTCCTGTTATATCTTTTAATTCATCTAGAGTACTTGGATATCTTCCGCTTATTTCTTTTAGAGTATTTATTGTCAGTGTTGCTTGTGGCAATGTTCTTTCCTTTTTAGCAAATTCTTTTCTTGCATTATCTAATCTCTTGTATAATTCTAAATCTGTTTTAACTTCTAGTTTAGATTCTTCATCTTTATTTACACTCTTTTGTGCCTCTAATGAAACTTCATCACGATCAGGTACCTTAATTTCATGTTCTTCTACAAAATTTCGTATTGCATCTTCAAATACTTTTCCGTATTTATTGTATTTAACTTCCCCAACTCCAGAAATTTTAAGCATTTCATATTTTGTTATTGGATAATTTACAGTCATTTCTTTTAATGTAACATCGCCGAATATTATATATGGCGGAACATTGTTTTCCTTTGCCAGTTCTTGTCTTAAATCTCTAAGAATTTCAAAAAGTTCATTATCTTCACTAGCTTTCTTTTCTACTCTAAACTCTTTTAATTGAACTTTTTCTTGAGATGTTAATACTTTTCTTGATCTGTCATTTAAACTCAATACTGGATATGTACCTTCAACCACATTAATATATCCATGGGAAATTAATGTATTAATAAGGTTTTTGAGATCTTCTGCTGAATATTCTTTCATTAATCCATAAGTGGAAAGCTCATTAAAATGAAATTGAATAACTTTTTTATTTTTAGATCCTCTAAGTACATCTACAAGCATCCCAATTCCAAATTTAACTTTCATTCTATATATGCACGAAAGAACTTTCTGTGCTTCTATCGTCTTATCAACAAATTCCCCTTCGCTCAAACAGTTACTGCAATTATCGCATTGACCATTGTATACTTCTCCAAAATACTCCAAAACATATTTTCTATAGCAATAATTACTATATACAAAATCCATCATTTGTTGAAGCTTTCTATATTGATTATTTTTCCTTTCTACATCTTCTATTGAGTTCTCTATTAAATACTTTTGGACCTGAACATCTTGAGGCGAAAATAATAATACGCATTCACTCTTTTCTCCATCTCTTCCTGCTCTTCCAATCTCTTGATAGTAACTTTCAATATTTCTTGGCATATTATAGTGTACAACATATCTTATATTAGGTTTATCTATACCCATTCCAAAAGCATTGGTTGCTATCATAATATCAGCTCTATCATATATAAAATTTTCTTGATTTTCTTTTCTAGTATTTTCAGATAATCCTG
The DNA here is from genome assembly GCF_000621745.1 of Clostridium beijerinckii HUN142. Classification (GTDB taxonomy): domain Bacteria; phylum Bacillota; class Clostridia; order Clostridiales; family Clostridiaceae; genus Clostridium; species Clostridium beijerinckii_A. The sequence goes on from NZ_JHXK01000028.1 coordinate 12,713, forward strand.
CATGGTAACAAGTCACGTTATATCCTTTAGCTTGTAAAGATTCATATAAGTTATTAACTTCTTTCCTAGTCGCAGCATATATAATGCCTGAAACTTCTTTATTATTTTCTATGTATTTATATAAATATTCTTTTTTGTTACCACTTTTAATCACGTTTATAAATAAATTTTCTCTATCAAAACCTGTTATAAAGACTCTTGGATTATTCAATTTAAGAAGATTTACTATATCTTCTCTTACTTCCTGTGATGCGGTTGCAGTAAATGCTGTTATTATAGGCCTCTTTTGAAGTAAGCTTATAAAATACGATATTTTCCTATAACTTCCTCTAAAATCATGTCCCCATTGAGAAATACAATGAGCTTCATCTACAGCTATTTGAGAAATATTACATTTAGAAATAACGCTCAAAAACTCAAAAGATTCTAATCTTTCAGGTGCTATATAAAGAATCTTTATTTCATTATTTTCAAGATTGTTTATTACTTCTTTTTCTTCTATAGCACTCAATGTACTATTTATTAAAGCACCTTTAATCCCCATATCTTTTAGCGTATCTACTTGATCTTTCATTAGGGATATTAGAGGAGAAATTACTATTGTTATTCCTTCTAGCATCAGTGCTGGTATCTGATAGCAAATTGACTTTCCTCCTCCAGTTGGCATTATAGCAAGTACATCTTCTCCATTTATTATTTTGCTTATTATGTCTTCTTGCCCTTTTCTAAATGACTTATATCCATAATATTTCTCTAAATAATTTAAAGCTACATTATTCATTTAATAATACTCCTTAGATTAATACTTCTATTTAAATAAGGTAGCCAAAATTGATTTAAAAACCACTTTTAACTACCTTCCATATTACTTAGCTAAAATTTCTATTCCAGTCTCAGTTATTAACACTGTATGTTCCCACTGAGCTGACAACTTATCATCAGCTGTATAAATAGTCCATTCATTTTCTTCATCAACAAAAACATCATAAGTTCCTTGATTAACCATTGGTTCCACAGTGAGAATCATTCCAGGAACAAGCAACATACCAGTTCCTTTCTCCCCTATATGAGGAACAAATGGATCTTCATGAAATTCATTACCTATTCCATGTCCACCTAATGCTCTTACTATTGTATATCCATTTTTATGAGCATGTTCCTGACATGCTGCTCCTATATCTCCTAAGAACCCCCAAGGTTTTATAGCTTCAATCCCTTTTACCATGCATTCTCTGGCTACTTCTACTAATCTTTTAGCTTCTTCACCAACATTGCCAATCATAAACATTCTAGATGCATCTGAATAATATCCATCCAAAATCGTAGAAACATCTACATTTATAATATCTCCATCTTTGACTATAATATTTTCATCTGGAATTCCATGACATACTTCATTATTTATTGATGTACATACACTCTTTGGGAAGCCTTCAAAGTTCAATGGGGCTGGGATTGCTCCATGTTCTATTGTATAATCATATACTAATTTATCTATGTCAGCCGTGCTCATTCCTGCTTTAATTTTACTTGCAACTAAATCTAACACCCCATCATTAATCTTCGCACTTCTTTTAATTCCTTCTATATCCTTTTGGTTTTTTATAATATTTCTTGGTGGGACTATATGACCTTTTCTTCTAAAACTTTCAATTTTCTCATCAAATTCTAAATGACATTTTTTATATTTTAAACCACTACCACACCAACATTTTTCATTTCTATCTAAAATCATTATTTTTATAACACCTCTTTATAATATATTATCTCTTATTAATATTTTAGTTTTTTGTCGCCAAATATTCAGCTATATATATAATACACCTAAACTAATTTAAATGATCATCTATATTCTATTCTTTATCAAAATTTCGATATTTTAAACTTAACTTTCTTCAAGTAATATGCTAATTATTGCTTTATAAGACAATAAGCTTGCCATTAATATACTTGCTATTTCCTATATTTAATAAGATCATATGTTCAATATCTATAATACCACTTAATATTATTTCTGTTAACATGCTTTAGAAATTTCTATATTATCTCTACATTTTATTTATATAAACTATCAAAATAAAAATAAAAAAATTTACATATGGCATTTTACGTGGTCGCTTTTAACTGCTTACCTAAATATTTAAAAATAATATTTTGTAATATTAATAACGACTTAAACTTTATACTATCCGATGAACAATATGATTATTTCAATTTCTCATTATCATCTTTGTAACTTTCTGAATATATTAATTATTTTAAAATTCATTATAATATAATCTTATATCAACATACTTACTTTTTTGCTTTTTCAGCTTTAATAATTTTACCTTTTATCGTTATATTTTTTAATTCCTCTATAACTCTTTTTCCTTTTCCATTTAATATATCAACATATGATACTGAATCTTGAACATCTATGATTCCAATGTCTTCAGATTCAATACCATCTATTTTACAAATAGCACCAACTATATCTCCGGCACGGATTTTCTTTTTTTTACCTCCATTTAAATAAATTTTTGTTATATTGTTATTTATAGCTTTTGATTTTTCTTCTTTTCTTTTAGGTTTACTTTTAAGTGTTTTGATTGCTTCATCTTTTTCCTTTTCAACTATTTTTCTCTCAGGCAAATTATAGACAGGAATTTTGAATCCAATAAACTCTTCAATTTCACTTAAAAGCTTATCTTTTTCATTAACACAGAAGCTTATTGCCTTCCCTTTTTCCCCTGCTCTTCCTGTTCTCCCTATTCTATGTACATATGCTTCCTTCTCTACAGGAAGATCATAATTTATTACATGAGTAATTCCTTTAACATCAATTCCTCTTGAAGCTAGATCTGTGGACACAAGTATTCTGAAATCGCCCGATCTAAACCCATCCATAATGCTTAATCTTTCTTTTTGAAGCATTCCTCCATGTATTCTATTTACCGAGTACCCCTTAGATTTTAACCATTGAAAAACTGTGTCTACATTCTCTTTAGTTTTTGCAAATATAACTACTGTTTCAGGTTTCTCAGTTATTAAAATATCATTTAGTTTTTCTATCTTCTCTTCATAATTAGTATAATATAAATTATGATCTATATTTTCGTTAATAAGTTTTTGATTATTAATGCTTATATCCACAGGCTTATTCAGGTATTTATCACATAATATCTTTATTTCCTCTGGTATTGTTGCTGAAAATAACATAGTAACTTTTTTCTTTGGAAGTCTTCTAATAATTCCTTCAACTTGCCCGATAAATCCCATATTAAGCATTTCATCAGCCTCATCTATAACAAAATATTTAATTTGAGATAAATTAAGACTTCCTCTATCTATATGATCTAGAATTCTCCCTGGAGTTCCAACCACTACGTGCGTCTTCTGTTTCAATTTTCTCTCCTGTTCTGAGATAGGTTCTTTACCAAAAATCGAAACAGATTTTATTCTTTTAAACCTTCCTATATTAGTTATATCTTCGCTTACTTGAACAGCGAGTTCTCTCGTCGGTGTTAATACTAAAATTTGTGGAATATTTTCATTCCAATCTACTTTCTCACATAAAGGAATCCCAAAAGCTGCCGTCTTTCCACTTCCTGTTTGTGATTTAACTATGATATCTTTATTCAAAAGTATCTCTGGTATAACTTTTTCTTGAACTTCTGATGGATTTTTATACCCGAGTCCCTCGATTGATTTTAGGATTTCATCACTTATTTTAAATTTAGTGAATTCATTATTCATATATTAAATTTTCACCTCAATTATTTTATTAAATTATATTAATTAGAAATTATATAAATCTTTCTTATTATACCATTCTTATCTATCTTTCAAACACTATTTGTTTGTTTATTTTTTCATTGTTTTAATGCAATTTATACTTTCAATCTAAATCTTGATTCAGAGAGTAGTTTTTTTGCACAAAATATATAATCCCTTCTATATGAGATAATATATCTGTGGGATTATGTAACTTTAACTAGAAAAATGCACATAATAAGGATATAATTAATTAGCAATATATCAAAAAAATTATTCAACTATAAAAGGAGAAATTAATGATTAACTCATTTAGTGATTTAAATTTAAATTCAAGTATAATAGAAGGACTACAAAAACAAGGCATTAATATACCAACTTCAATTCAATCCTCTTCTATTTTACCTGCTCTTGAGGGCAAAGATATAATTGGCGAAGCCTTTACAGGAAGTGGTAAAACATTAGCTTATCTATTGCCTCTTTTTCATAAAATAGATACATCAAAGAGAGAAATGCAAGGATTAATATTGGCACCAACACATGAACTTGCTAAACAAATAGAAGATCAAATTAAGCTTCTTGCTGAGAACTCATCATTTCCTATAACTTCACTATCTATTATTGGTGACGTTAATATAAATAATCAAATAAAAAAACTCAAAGAAATAAAACCTCATATAATTGTCGGTTCAACAGGTAGAATTCTAGATTTAATTCGAAAGAAAAAAATAACTGCCCATACTATAAAAACAATAGTAATTGACGAAGGAGATAATTTATTAGATCCGAAGAGAGCTAATGTCACTAAAGACATTGTTAAATCAACAATGAGGGATAGACAGCTTATGCTATTTTCAGCATCTATAAAACCCGAAACATTAGAAACTGCGAAATCTTTAATGAAGGAACCAATAATAATAAAAAGTGAAGATAAGCCTTTAATAAATCCTAATATTGAGCATATGTTTATCTTATGTGAAAGACGTGATAAATTTGAAACCTTAAGAAAAGTTCTTGTGGCTGCGAAACCAGAAAAAGCAATCATATTTGTTAACAACAATGAGGATATTGAATTAACAACAGCCAAACTTAATTATCATAACAAAGATTGTTTTGCTATGACCGGAAAGATTTCTAAGGAAGATAGAAAACTCGCAATTGAAAGCTTTAGAACAGGTAAAATAAAAATACTAGTCTCATCAGATGTTACAGCTCGTGGTCTTGATGTTGCGGATATAACTCACGTATTCCATTTGGATCTGCCATTAAAATTAAACGAATATCTCCATAGATCTGGAAGAACCGCTAGAGGAAACGCTCATGGTACTTCTATATGTATTTTAACTACTCAACAGCTTAATATAATAAAAAAATATGAGAGAGAATTTAGCATACAATTTGAAGAAAAGAAGGTTTTTGGCGGAGTTTTAGAAGATGCCACTTATAATTCTGATTCTAATCAATACCATCAAAAAAAATAATTTCTTAAATATATGTTGCAATACTAAAATTACATTTAAAATTTAGTAAGCTAATTGCTTAATCAAGATAAGGAATGTAGAAATCCATCTGAAACATATGTAATATTAAATTTAATAATTACAAATTTCATTGTGAACACCTAAGCAAATTTCAAATAAAACTTCAATAAATTATTACATGGATACTTATTTTTTCACATTAATAACTGAAATAAGTATCCTTTCATTTTGATAATATATTAAAATCTCTATAGATTCTTTCATCTCAAATCTAATGATCTTGTATATAAAAAGCAATGAATTATTAATTAGCCATCACTTCAATCTATATTTCTCTTTCTCTGATTTTCTTAATTATAATAATTAAGAATAAATTATTATTTTATGAAAGCTTTCTTAAGTAAACATTTACTTAAACTGATCAGTGTTATAATTGGCAATGATGTAAAGTTGTATATGTTCTAAAAAGTTCAATCTCTCAAAGTTTGTCTTAACTTATCAGGTAATATAACCAAATAATTTATAGATAATGAACTATGTTATTTAGAACTTATATACAAAAAAACTCACTAAAATATACAAATAATGTTGGAGGAAAATTTTTATGAAAAAGAAAATCATTAGTCTATTGTTAATTGCAGCAGTTAGTTCAACTGCATTAATATCTTGTGGAAAAACTAAAGATTCTGCAAATTTGAATAATGGAAATACAACGGAGCAGTCTTCCACAACATCTACAACTGAACAATCACCTCAAAGTAATTCTAAGATAGTTGGTGAAAATAACAAACCCACTGTAGAAGTTAAACAAATTGCTTCTTTGACTGATTTTAAAGATAAAGACAAGAGTGAAATTGAGAAACTTTTAGGAAGAGCTATTAGTGAAGAAGACGATAAAGCTACTTATGAAAAAGATGATTATAGTTTCGAAATAAAATATAAAGATTCAAAGTGTAATGAAATTAAGATAATTCCTAAGTCAGAAATGAAATTCCCAGCTGATGGAACTAACATCTTAAAATTGGTAGGAATAAATGCAGATGATTCGGATTCTACAATATCTCCTGCTGGACTTGAATGGAATAATAAATTTGATACATTTAAGATCAATGTAGTTTCTAATAATGAACCAAATGGTAAAATTTCTTATGTAACAATTATTTTATCAGATCCTTCTAAATAATGATTAAAGGTTGTAAATTTTGTATATAAAATACTACAGTATTAAAATTTAAACCAGCTTATATTAAACGTATATTCATACTTCTTCTATTTAATAAATTGTTTTTATTGATGATTTATATGAATATACGTTTAACTTTAATTTTCTATTTCTATGTTTTCTATTTTTATAGCTGGTATTTTATGTTCTATATTGTTTTCATCCTTTATTACTGAACTACCCACTTCACCTATAACCTTAATCTTATCATTTTCCTTTAGTAGGTTGGATTTATCATAATCTCCAACTATTCCAACAATTTTTGAATCAGCAGCACAACATGTCATTATAATCCTTCCTATGATTATTTGGTTCCTGTTTAAATAATTTTCCTTACATACAAATCCATGTATTTCTAGTTTTTTCCCTATATATTTTTCTGGATTAATTCGTATATCATCAATCATTGTAGGATTATGTTCATCAATTCTTATAGTTTCCTCATTATTTCTCGCGCTGCTCTTGTTAAAGTTACACTCAAATTCATGTTCATATAATGACTTTCTATCAATAACACTAGTTCTGTTCTCTAAAATTTCTGAATTCAGTTCCGAATGTTTGAATGTTTGTTGCTTATTAATAGATATGAAACTTATTATTAAAGCTAGTATAATTGGAAATAATTTTATTTTAATATTTATATTGCCTTTAGGTGTAAATATATTTTTTATTTGAAAGACAGTAATTATACTTATCATTATTATAGTAATATAAAAATATTTAATCATATTACTGCCTATATAAAAGCCTATATTTCCAGTAGAAATTAAATATATTACAGATAAGTCTAATAAAATAAGCACAATAAACCATAGAAATTCATCAAAATTAAATCTTCTCACTTATTTTTCAACTCCTTTTTATATTCAAATTACTATTATTAAAGTGCCTTTTTATATTCCGCACATCATGAATAAAAAGGAGATTACAAATACAACACTTATTGTACTTATACTTAACTTAAGTACAAAACTTTTTTTAAAAGCCCCAATAATCATAATAAGATTTTTTAAATCTAGCATTGGTCCTAAAATTAAAAATGCTGTAACCCCACTTAGTGAGTAGTTAGTTAAAAAACTTTTTCCTACAAATGCATCTACTTCTGAACAAAGAGATAAAAAGAATCCAAGCAACATCATTACAACTATTCCTAATATCTTATTATTAGAAATAAAGTTTATTTCTCCATGAGATACTGCCACTTGAAATACACTAGATATGAATGTCCCAAGTATTAAGTATCCCATTATATCTAAGAATTCTCTATTAGTATGTTCAATTATTGCTTTTAACTTATTTTGATTTTCCACATATGAATTACATCCACAATTACAATAGCTATCATTTTCTATAAAATCTATTACTAAGCCTTTCTTATCTTTTTCAAGTGAATTTACTATCATCCCAATTAAAATTGCGGCTATAAATCCGCCAACTATTCTAAGAAGTACCATAATCTTTTTATCGTAAAATGCATAGTAAGTAGACATTATTACAACAGGATTAATTATAGGCACAGCAAGCATAAATGTTACTCCAAACCCAACAGGTACCCCTTTCTTTATAAGCCTTCTTGTTATTGGTACAATTGCACACTCACAAACCGGAAAAATAAGTCCTATTAAAGCCGCTCCTAAATATCCTAAGATGTTTGCTTTAGGTATTATCCTTGCAATGACCCTCTCCGATATACACGTTTGGATTATAGCCGATATAAGTGACCCTATGATAATAAATGGCATTGCCTCAAGAATTATACTTGTAAATATACTTGCAAAATCTCCTATAACTTCAATATATATAAGTGTCGGATATTTATTGTAAATATATATTGATAGTATTACTACACTTATAATAAAGAAAGTTTTAACTTTCTTCTTATAACGATTCATGCACTTTCCTCATTTCCCCAATATTTTATGTTAATAACTTTTTTTATAGTTTATCATTTTAATTTTTATCTTTTTTAAGTACCCATTATCCAATACCCCTGCTTCTCTAAGTGTAGAATTTAAAATATATTTATTATTAACTCTTAAAATAAATGCTTTAGGGTTTATATTCTTAACTTTTTTAAAGCCTTCATTTAAGATCTCCTTCTGACAGTGATCAGTATTATTAATAACAATCATATTCGCATTTTGTATAAAAGGTATTATGAAACTTCCCATATTATCAATATATTGTTTTAACGTCTTGCCATCTGCAACAAAGAATACAGTGGTAATCTTGCTACATTCTCTATAAATTCTCTCATTAAGCATATTGAATAATTCTTTCAAATCAGAAGTTCCATTATATTCGATTATTATTCTGTTAGGTTGATATTGTTTTATTGAATATATCATTTTTTCTTTAAGATCTTTAACATCTGTAACATCTTGAATTCCTATAAAATTACTTACGTTATTAGAATATACGACATTTCTCTCTCCTTGTTCCAATTGAAAAACTAATACTTTTTCTCCATCAACTAAACTTTCTTTTAAAAGGGAATTTATAAATGATGTCTTCCCAGCTCCTAAAAAACCTGTCACAATCTCAATATGTATTTTCATAATTCCACCACCTCTCCACAGAGCTTTGCTAACAAATATTTTTTATATTTTTCTAATAAATAGTCGTTCTAATTCCTTTCTATTTAACTCACTGCCAATTATTGAGACCACTCTTTTGTTTGACCATCTGATTTTTCTGCTTTTAAATTCATTAGGGACATAATCAAATTGATAATATTCTCCATCATTAGCCTTAAAAACACCCTTAGCTCTTATTATTCTTCCAAACTTGTTATTATTTGAAATGAATTCGAATTTTTTCTGTATTTCAATCATACTTATATTTTCATCAAGATCTATAGGATAACTCTCAAAAATTTCTTTTGCACTATGATTTACTTCTTTTCTTATCTGCTTATTTACGTTAGAATTAACACCAGAATTTACAGCAAAAATTTTTCTTTTTTCATTTATTATATTTGTACTAAGAAAATCATTTGCTTTTAATAAATCCCATGGTTTATATATTATTTTAGCTTTCAAATTTAACTTTCTTATAGAATCTATAGTTGCATCAATCTTTTTATTATCTACAAGTTGACTTCTGCTTAAAACTATAGTTTTTCCTCTTTTTATTTGATTCTCATAAAATTCCTTGAAATTTTTCAAATACATATCATAATTTCTAATATCAATTAAAGTAAAAATATTTCTAATTTCGAGTTCATGCTGAAATTTCTTTTCCTGAAGAATATTTAATATTTCACTTAATTTTGCTACTCCTGAAGGTTCAATTATTATATTGCTAGGATTATATTTACTTATAACTTCTAAAACAGCTTCCCCAAAATTTCCAGATACCTGACAACAAATGCATCCAGAATTTATTTCCTTAATTTCAATATTACTTTCTTTTAATATGTCTCCATCTATTCCAACTTCTCCGAACTCATTTTCTATAATAACCGTATTATTATCATAAACCTTTTCTGACAATAACTTTTTGATTAACATTGTCTTTCCAGCACCTAAAAAACCTGAAAATATATCAACTTGAACTTTCATCAAACTTTTCTCCTTCCATTGCAACCATACATTATATTCATATTTTTATTTATACTATAATTGCTCAATATATATGAATAAAATTTATTTACAATTTTTCATAACAAAAGGATCTTTATAATTAATAAAAAGTTATTAATTATAAAGATCCTCGTCATAGCCTAAGCTAAGTGAAATAATTAAATATGTTATATTCCTATTTTATTTAGATATATACTTTAACTTATAGCTATAAATTTATCTAGCATTTATAAAGCTCTAAGAAAAATTCACATATATTTTCTATTCATATTAACAACAGAATCAATATGGATAGTAGAAGAAATGAGTAGCTCTATCTGTTGTCGCAGTATCTTGAAGAATAAGCCTTTTATGTAATACCGAATTTCCAAAGCTTGTCCTTTGATTATCTACAATATAAGCATATCCATCTTTGTCCCAACCCATAAAGATATAAACATGAGTATAATTATTTGTAAATACAATATCTCCTGGTTTAATTTGAGAAAAATCATAACTATAGACAAATCCCATATTCTTTAGTATGTTCTCCAACTGATATGTATTTGCTGTTGAAGTTGGTATATTAACACCTATTCTTCTTAATGCTTCAGATGTAAAATATACGCAGTTATTACTAGTAATTCCGTCATGTAATGCAACAGCAGTACTATCTACGCTTAATTGATTACTCACATTAGTCATATATTTAAATAGTTGATAATTTGTACTTGAATGCGAATAATTAGAGTAAGTATTCACTGTCTCACCATTAGGATTTACATATGTATAATTATCTAACCAAACATTTTTAGTTAATAAACCATCGCTGGAAAATCCATATTTCTTGCCATTTATAACCTTTTCTCCTGATGCCATTATGCCTGAAGTACTATCTAAATAGTAAGTCTTATCATTTAAAGTCAACCACCCATACTGCATTGCTCCTGAGCCTGAGAAGTAGTAATAGTTATTATCTATCTTTATCCATCCGGTCGCCATCGCACCATTATCATTAAAGAAATATTTAGCACCCTTTATTGTTTGCAATCCTTTTTCCATTTTTCCATCTTTATCAAAGTAATACCAAATTCCAGATATCTGCTTCCAATCATTCTTTATTGCACCATTTATTCTGTCATAATAGTACCAATTCTTATCCTTATCGCTTTCCCAACCTTCTTTTACACTTCCATCATCATTAAATTGATACTTCTTTCCATCTATCGTCTGCGTACCACTAACTCTCTTTCCGTGACCATCTAAGTAGCACCATTTTCCTTTTAAGAAATACCATCCTTCATTTAAACTGAACTTATTACCTTCAATATCACAATAACTATACTTTCCATTAATAATTTTTTGCATAATATTGTCTGGCAATTCTTCAATTTTATTATCTCCTAAATCTAAATATGTTAACTTAGACAACTCTCCTAAATACTCGGGAACTTGTCCTATTTTACAATAGTTTAAATTTAAAGATTCTAAATTTTTTAATAACTTAATTTCTTCCGGTATATTACTATCAATATTTTCATATCTTAAATCAATTTTCTTAATATTCAAGAAGTCCTGTTCTGTAAGATCTCCAACTTTTTTGCCTAGTTGCTTAGCGACCTCTTCTGTAAGCCAATTATTACTAATTACGACATTACTTTGTTCGATAATTTCTCCATTTATCCTTGAATCTTTTGCATAAGTTACTACTGGTATGCTGCTAATGCATAAAAATATTGCTATTACTGCTAGCTTTTTTACTTTATCTCGTCGCATCTAATCGTCTCCCTTGATTTTTTTCATATAAATTATACCATTTTAGACGTATAATCTCAAATAATTTTAAAAAAATCAATTTTAGGAAATTTAATAGTATCTGCTTTTTCTCGTTTATTCTCTATAATTTTAAATTATATAATCTTCTAGAATACTATTTAAATCTATGTCTCTAATTGAGTTAACAATCATATCTGCTTTAGATAAATCTTGATTTCCCGAGTTAATGTTTTTAAACCCTATACATCTCATTTCAGCATCTTTCGCAGCAAATACTCCGTTCCTAGAATCTTCAATAACGACACACTCTTTTGGTGATATTCTCAATTTTTTTGATGTTTCAATATAAATATCAGGTGATGGTTTACCTCTTTCAACTTCTTCTCCACTTATAATATATTTAAAGTATTCTTGTAATTTAAACTTAGATACAACAATATCAATCAAATCTTTAGGTGATGATGATGCTATTGCAGCAGGAATATTTCTATTCTTTAATTCTATTAACAATTCTTTGATTCCATCTATTGGCTCTAAATCAGATTCAATAATCTTCATTTTAGTCACTTCTACTTTATAATCTATTATTTCTTGCAATGATTTTCTTATATTATAATTTTTCTTTATATCCGTATACATATATTCATTTGTTGACCCTACATACTTTTCCAATTCTTTTTCTGAAATATCACAACCTAATTCTCTTATAGTTTGCATATCTACCTCAAAATGAATTGGTTCACTATCAATAATTACTCCATCCATGTCAAATATAACTGCTTTCATATATACCTCCAAATTAATTAAATATATAAACCTTGCATTATTTTTAAAATTATTGTAATTGTTCTCTTTATGCAATTAGATGCATTAGTATATCACCTGTCAATTCTCAATTAATATTGCTTTAATCTATTGAATGATATATAGAGTAAAGATAATATTAGATAACTATATACCTTATATTTTAGCCACTTATCTTTTATAATTTTATTTCAGCGCTATTTATAGTTATATACTTATAATGATTTAAACAATTCCTCAAATGTATCGAACTCAACTTTACCATCGTCATTAATTTTATCTTTTTCGTATACTGTATAAATATACTTAAATGAATTAATTTCGCTTAATACATTATTAAATTCTTTTATTTTCCTTTTTAAAAATTCAACTGTATTTTTTAGTTTCTTTAAATCGTTACAAGTAGTAATAACATCTTTTCCATTTTCTTCGTTTATATTAAGCACATCGTTATTAGATAATTGGGAATTCCAAAAAATCATCCCTCTATACTTATTTGAAGGCCTTAATTTAATATAAAACTCCTTATGATCACCGACTCTAAGAATATATTTAGCTTCATACTTACAGTCTTCTGCTAATTTTAATAATCTTGCTTCTAAACCTTCATATCTTGCAATTATCTCGGTTCCTTGCCTAATTTCAAAGCCATTTTTGATAAAATAATTGCAAAACTCTTTTTTAATATTTGCTATATATATAAGGCACATATTACTGCATTCTTCCCATACCTCTTTATCAAGGTTTATTAACTGTTTTAATAAGACAATTGTTATTCTCTTTACATTTTCAATATATACTTTCTCATTTTTATCTTTTACATATTCCCTTTTTAAATTCTCTATATCCATAATCCATCCCCTCCTTCTGCATAATAAAATTATGCAAAAGTTACTAAAATCGCTCCTAAAATGTATCTACATCACTTACTTTTTATCTAAAAAACTACTTTAATATATACCATGCATTCAATTTCGCAATCCTATTAATAGGTTATGATTATTTTTTTAATTAGTTAAGTATAAATATAATAATTTAACAGTGTTTTCAAAAGCACTATAATGAGTCCTTTCCATTCCATGAGATGCGTGGACACCAGGGCCTATCAATGCTCCACGTATATCATTTCCACCTCTTAAAGCTGCCCCTACATCAGAACCATACATTGGATAAATATCTACGGCGTATTTCAAATTATTATCCTTGGCAAGGTTAACTAATTTTGTCACCATATTATAATCATAAGGTCCTCCTGAATCTTTGGCGCATATTGAAACATCATACTCACTACAAGTTAAATCATCTCCAATACATCCCATATCTACTGCTATCATCTCATCTATATCACTTGGTATATATGACGCTCCATGTCCAACTTCTTCATAGGTTGAAATCAATATTTTAGTAGTATACTTAGGAATGATTTTTTCTCTGTTAAATAATTCTAACAATCCCATTAAGCATGAAACACTACCTTTATCATCAATAAATCTTGACTTTATAAATCCACTCTCAGTAACTGTCGTCTTAGGGTCAATAAATATAAAATCTCCTGCACAAATACCAAGCTTTTGAACATCACTTTTTGAATAAACCTCTTCATCAATTCTTATTTCCATATTTTTCGGATCTCTTGTTTTACTTGAGCTATCCTCAAAAACGTGAGCTGCAGGGCTTACACTTAAGAATGTTCCTGTATATTTCTTTCCTTCTCTTGTTCGTATTACACAATATTCACTATCTAAAGTTGGAACAATTGGTCCTCCAAGTAAGGTGAATTTTATTTTCCCATCTGAAGTTATTGATCTAACCATAGCTCCTAATGTATCTACATGAGCAGATAGTCCTAATATTTTTTCATCTGATTTACCTTTTACAGTTATTATTCCACAGCCTTTATTGGTAGTTTCAAAACCATATCCTAATTCTCTAACTATATCTCTTATTTTATCAATTATCTCAAAACAAAAACCAGTTGGACTATCAAATTCTAATATTTCCTTTGCAACATCTAAAACGTATTCTTTATTAATACATAATTTCATAAAATTATACCTTCCTCCAAAAACTAAAATTTCTCTTCTAATTCGAAAATGATAAATCATAAATTCAAAGTAAAAATTCCATCATATTAATATCCTCAATCTCTATTCTATATGCTTAATAATATTATTCAATAAATAAATTATATACATTTTACTGAATCGGATTTTAAAAAATAATCCCACTTAATAAATTGTATCTAAATTTACTATACTTTTTATTGTAATTCTTTCTAATTATTATTCAAAATTAATCTTAATTTTTCAATTAAAATATCCATTTCTTCATCAGTTCCTATTGTTATTCTTAGAAAATTATCTATTCTTTCTTTATCAAAATATCTCACTAGTATTCCTTGATCTTTCAAATTTTCATAAAGAAACTTCCCTGAAGCCTTATTATGGCTAACAAAAAGAAAGTTTGATTCTGATTTCAAAACTCTAAAATTTAATTTTTCTAATTCCTTAACTACTTTTTCTCTTGTTTTTATTATTTTCTTAGTTATCTTCTCAAAATATTTAGTATCTTGAATAGCTGCTTTAGCCCCAGCTAAAGCGACTCTATCTATTGTATAAGAATTTATGCTATTTTTAATCCTGTTTAATCCCTCTATTAAATCTTTATGCGCCAATGCAAATCCCACTCTTAGCCCAGCTAGTGAACGTGATTTTGATAATGTTTGAATTACTAACAGATTATCATATTCATCTATAAATTCAACCATTGACTGGCCGCCAAAATCTATATAAGCTTCATCAATAATTACTACACTATCTCTATTAGCTTCAATTAAATTTTTTAAGCTTTCTGTATTTATATATTTTCCTGTTGGTGCATTAGGATTTGGTATTATTACTCCTCCATTTGTTTTTTTTAATTCTTCTAATGGTATATCAAAATTATCATCTAATTTTATTAATTCATAATTTAAATCAAAAAGTTCAGCATAAACTTTATAGAAAGTATAGCTTATATCCGGAAATAATATTTTTTTGTCTTTTGAAAAAAAAGTCATAAATGAAAATGCCAAAATTTCATCCGAACCATTTCCTATAAATATCTCATCATCATCAAGCTTATAGTAATTAGCTATTTCACTTATTAACTCACTACATGTTGGATCTGGATAAAGCTTCAAGTCACCATTAAGTTCATTCTTCATAGCTTCTAAAACTTTATCTGATGGTGGATATGGATTCTCGTTTGTATTTAATTTTATGTACTTTCTATCCTTAGGCTGCTCCCCAGGCACATAAGGCTCTATTTCTCTAACTTTATCATTCCAATATTTACTCATACAACTGCCCCCTAGTAAAAGTTATGTTTTTACTATGATTATACCTTAATTTTAGGATATCTTCTATTACTTTATTGTCAGTGATTTAATACTACCCTCAATCTTATTATAATACATTAATTAACATTTTAATTTAAACTATACTCATACTATTATATAATTTAGAAGTTTTTCATAATTCATTAACATAAAGCCTATTTTTAGAAATATATTTTATTTCCATTATTTTATTAATACTAAAAATTAATTATTAATAATTCTTAAAATAAACGAAAGATTTCCATAAATTTAACATATTCTTATAATTTATTGGTAAAATAGTTTATAGTAGGGTGGAAATATGCTATTATAAACTTTTTTTCGGCGTCTTTAAAGTTACTATAAAAGGAGTGATAAATTTAATGAATAGACTATTCAAGGGGATTGCTATTGTATTTTGGATATCAATTTTATTTGTTTTTTTTAAATACCAATTGTATAATAACGGAGTTAATAAAATAATATTTTTTTTAAATACATACGGAAAATTTAGTACAATTTTATTTTTCATAATTGCATCGTTAAGAATTTTTACGCTCATTCCCTGTACAATTTTTATAATTGTTGGCGGAATACTATTTAATCCATACGAAGCATTCATTTTAACTGCAACCGCGAATTTATTAAGTGAAATTCTATTATTTTTCTTTGCAAGACTTACATTTGGAATGAGTTATCAAAATAAAATAATAAATAAATATCCTAAAGTATACAATATGATCAAAAAAAATAATGTGCAAATTTTAGCTTTAGGGGTATCTTCTCCTGTTATTCCCACAGATATTATTTGTTTCTTTTCTGTATTAGCTGAAATTAGCTTTATTAAATATACTTTAACAATATTTTTTGCAGATACACCAATAATTCTTCTTTATACATTTTTAGGAATTAGTATAAAGTATTCGTTATACGTATTTGCTATTATGCTTTTTATTGTTATACTAGTTAATTATTTTAATTTCAAAAAATGGAGTAACCAGACTAATTAAAATAAAAATAGCTAACTATTATGTTATTACTTTACATAATAGTTAGCTATTTTTAATAATATACTTTTTGCAATAATAAATTTACATTTAAAATTCTAGTAATCCATGTGCTTAATTAAAACTAAAATGTTGGAGCTTAATTGCAATATATAATTAATTTTTATTGATGGTAGAGACGATTTAATGCACTTATCATTGACTTAATTGAAGCCCTTGTAATGTTGCTATCAACACCAACACCAAATGTTTTCTTCATTGTATCATTTCTCTCCATATATACATAAGCCGCTGCTTGTGCCTCAGAACCTGTGCTCAAAGCATGTTCTGTGTAATCTATGATTTTAACATTAATTAAGCTACTTCTAGATAATGCTGACTTAAATGCATCTATAGGCCCATTTCCTATACCTTCAATTTCTCTTTCTTGTCCATCATGTATTATAGATACATTAACCTTAGTATCTTCTTCACATCCATTATCTGAAATATCTGATACTCTACATTTAACTAATTTGAATGGTATTTCTAGATTTAAATATTCTTTATCAAAAGCCGCTTTAACCTCTGTTGGCGAGACCTCACCTTTTCCTTCTGAAATCTTTTGAATAACATCTGCAAATTCCTTCCGCATAGTCTTTGGAATCTTAAATCCATAACAATGATCCATAACAAAAGCAATTCCACCTTTACCTGATTGACTATTTATTCTGACTAAAGCTTCATATTCCCTTCCTAAATCGCTTGGATCTATTGGTAAGTATGGTACTTGCCATATGTTATTATGACGTTCCTTATATTTTTTAATGCCTTTGTTTATAGCATCTTGATGCGATCCCGAAAATGCTGTAAATACTAGATTTCCCGCATATGGGTGTCTTACATGCACTGGTATTTTAACGCATCTTTCATAAACTTCAATTATTTCATTTACATTCTCAATATTTAATTCTGGATTTATCCCATGCGAGAACATATTGTATGCTATTGTTAGTATATCAACATTTCCTGTTCTTTCCCCATTTCCAAATAAAGTCCCTTCAACTCTATCTGCTCCTGCAAGCATTGCAAGTTCTGCATCACTAACGCCAGTTCCTCTGTCATTATGAGGATGAACACTTACAATTACCCTTTCTCTATCTTTGAAATTCCTGCACATCCATTCAACTTGGTCTGCATAAACATTGGGAGTATCCATTTGTACCGTTGAAGGAAGATTTATTATAACTTTATTTTCCTTATTAGCTTCCCAAATATCCAAAACTGCATCGCAAATTTCTATTGCATATTCAAGCTCTGTCCCCGTAAAACTCTCAGGTGAATACTCAAGTAATATTTCTCCCTCAAAACTTCCTGCGTATTCTTTTACTAATTTAGTTCCTTCAACTGCAATTTTTTTAATCTCTTCTTTACTCATATTAAAAACAACATCTCTCTGAAGTACCGAAGTCGAATTATATATATGAACAATTGCCTTTTTTATATCTTTTAATGCTTCAAATGTCTTCTTTATTAAATGTGGCCTAGCTTGTGTTAATACTTGCACTGTTACATCATCTGGAATATGATTTTCATCAACTAACCTTCTTAAAAAGTCATACTCAATTTGTGATGCTGATGGAAATCCAACTTCTATTTCCTTAAAACCAAGTTTAATAAGTAATTTAAAAAATTCAATCTTCTCATCTACTGTCATTGGATTAATAAGAGCTTGATTTCCATCTCTTAAATCGACACTACACCATATAGGCGCTTTGTTTATTTCTTTATCAGGCCATATCCTATCATTCAATTTTATTGTTTCAAATCTTTTATATTTCGTATAATTTAACATTCACATGCCCCCCAGAATAATTTATTATGAAATTCATTTATGATCCTATATAGCCCCTCAAACGTAGTCGAATTTTCATAACAAATATATTTTTCTTATATATTTTATTACTACGCCACCTAGTATCAACTTTTCAAATTTATAAAATATTAAGTGTATTTTATCACACGACTTTCAATATGTAAATATTTCATGCTTTTTTCGATCAAATGTTTAAAAATCAAACAAATATTTTATAAATTTATCATATTGCAATCTTTTTTCGAATCAAATGAATATATTATATTAAAATAATTTTTAGGAGTTCCATATGATTTTTGTATCACCTCTTTTATTAGCTATTTCAACAAATATAGCAACTTTATCAGTTTTTTTATCTTATGGAATTGAAAAAATACATTTATCTAAATCAAATGCCATTTTGCTTGCGATAGTAACTTCTGTTAGTACATTTGTCTCCATGTATATTGGTAAATTGATTCTGCCCTTAATAGATCCTAGGATCAGTAATATGTTTGGTGCTATTCTTTTAAGTTATATTGGAATTTCTTTTATAGTTGAATATATTCGATTAGAAAAAAAACGTCTTGGTTACGATACTTCTTTTTATTATGAAAGTTCTTTAAAGTATAAAAGCATTTTGGAGAATCCTTATATTATAAATTTAGATAAATCTCATAATATAAATCTTAAAGAATGTTTAGTCCTTTCCATTGCATTATCTCTAAACAATATTGGTACAAATTTTGCTGCCAGTATAACAGGCGTTAATCTTAGTATAAGTGTATTTTTTTCTTTTATTATTTCTGTTGTGTTTGTATATATAAGTTATTTCAATCGCAATATTAATCTTTCAAAACTTTTTATTAAATATTCAAATTTTATCTCTGGAAGCATATTAATCGCTTTTGGAATTTATGAAATATTTGTGTAATAGTAATATAGTAATGCCATGGAGCAATAATACAGAATAACTCCATGGCATAAAAAAACTTTTTTTTAATATTAACTTATTTTAAAATCTCTTCTATTCATATCTAAGTGCTTCTATCGGATCTAATTCCGCTGCTTTCTTTGCTGGATAATATCCAAAGAATACTCCAATAAACATTGAAAATGAAAAACTTATTAAAATAACTAATGGCGATACTGTAGTTGCATATCCCATAGCTTTTGAACCAATTGCTCCTGCACCCAAACCAAGTAATATTCCTAAAATACCACCAATTGAGCATATTATAATTGATTCAACTATGAATTGCATCTTTATATGGCTGCTTTTAGCTCCAAGTGCCTTTCTAGTTCCTATTTCCCTTGTTCTTTCTGTAACAGATACTAGCATTATATTCATAACTCCAATTCCACCAACTACAAGTGAAATTCCTGCAATAGCAGATATAGCCACTGCAACTGTAGTCATCATTGATGTCATTGATTCAAGCATACTTTCCATATTGCTTGCTTGAGCCTCAAACTTTGCATTTTTTGCATAAAGCTTACATAAATAGTCTGATAATTCATTAGTAAATGATTGAACATTTACTTCATCTTTTGCCTTTATCTGAAATGTCTGGTAGTTTTTATTAGTTGCTGTTTTCTTTGTTACAGTAACTGGAATATATAAATCTGTAGTCAAATTTTCGTCAGATGTAGTTCTATTTCCTCCTGAAGCTTTATATTTATAAACTCCAACTATTGTGTACGTGTAAATTGCATTTGATGTATACACCTTTATATCTTGGTTTATAGGATCCACACCTGTTCCAAATATCTTTGACACTAACTTATCTGAAACTACTGCAACATCTTTTGAACCATCAATATCATTTTGAGAAAGATACCTACCTTCGGCCATTTCCAAATTTTTAACATCTTTATATCCAACATTTGTACCTACTGTGCTTACATTAGAATACGTTGAATCATTCTTAACTTTACCTGAGCTACCACTTTCAGATACACTTAAAGAACTTATTTCATCACTAAAACTTTCCTGTAAATCATTTATCTGTTCCATTGTCATAAGATCAATATCTTTTGCAGTACTACTTGATTTCCCTTGTCTTCCTGAACCTCCTGGAGGCATTCCTCCTCCGCTTGCTGCTCTCATGGCACCTGCACCTGGTACTCCACCTCCGCCTTGTGGTGCGCCACCTCCTGACTGTGCGCCTCCACTATTATTTTGTGAATTACCATTTGAGCTTTTCGAGTTTGAACTGTTAGAATTTTTCGAACTCGAATTTTTCGAATTTGAATTATTTTTGTCTTTTAAATTCGAACTATTGGAATTCGACGAATTTAATGTACTTATCGTACTTCTTTCTTGTACATTAACTGTAATATTAGTTGCACCCATTGAGGACATTGAACTTGTTAAAGAAGATGTCATTGCATTTCCTACTGAAACAACACCAATTACTGATGCTATCCCTATTATTATTCCGAGCATTGTAAGTAATGCTCTCATTTTATTAGATTTAAGTCCTGCAACCGCAAGCATTATATTTTCTTTTATAAACATACTTTTTCCTCTTCTGGAAATCTTCTGTAGTACATATCATTCTTTTTTTCAGATACTATATTTCCATCCTTCAAAGTTATAATTCTTTCTGTTTCCTCTGCAAGTTCGCTGTTATGGGTTATAAATACAATAGTTTTACCTTCTTGCTCATGGACTTTATGGAATAAATCCATAACTAACCTTCCAGTTGTTGAATCAAGAGCACCCGTTGGCTCGTCCGCAAGTATTATACTCGGATCATTAGCTAGTGCTCTCGCAATAGCCACTCTCTGTTTTTGTCCTCCTGACAGTTCATTTGGTTGATGAGACATTCTATCTTTCATTCCGACAAGATCTAAAAGTTCTTCTGCACGTATTCTTCTATCTTTTTTACTCATTCCATAATATAGCATTGGTAATTCCACATTTTTCAAGGCTGAACTTCTTGGAATTAGATTATATGTTTGAAATACAAAACCTATTTGTTTATTTCTTACTTCAGATAAACCATTATCAGATATCTCATTAATATTTGTACCATCTAAAATATAGTTCCCAGAAGTTGCTCTATCAAGTGCTCCTATAATATTCATTAATGTACTTTTTCCAGAACCAGATGAACCAACTATTGCTACAAATTCTCCTTCTTTTACACTAATATCAATTCCTTTTAAAATATTTAATTGATTTGGAGTTCCAATATAGAAGCTTTTTGTAATGTCTTTCATTTCTATTATATTTTTACTCAAAGACACTCACCCCCTACTTTGTTTTTCGAGAACTTATTTGTACTGTATCACCAACTTTATAATTTGTTGGTTCGTTAAGTATAATCATTCCGTCTGAAAGATCCGGACCATCAATTTCAACATTTGCATTTGATTCTATACCTTTAGTTACAGGAATTTCCTTGACAATATATTTTCCACCCTGTTCAACTGCTGCATAAACCTCGTTTTGTCCATTATTATTAATTACTGCTCCATATGGTACTGAATAGATATCTTTTTTTTCATCTGTAATAATATTTACTACTGAATTCATACCTACTTTCACCTTATCATTTTTACCTGTTAACTGTACCTTAACTGTGAAAGATACATCACTGCTTGTAGTGTTACCGGTAGAGCTAGTACTAGTGCTAGCTTTACCATTGCTAGTGCTAGTTGTACTTGTACTTGCACTTGCAGTACTAGAAACTGGTTCAACACTTACAACTTGTGCATCAATAATATCAGAACCTGATGCATCCGTTGTTATTTGAGCTTTTTGTCCAACTTTTACTTTTGCAACATCTGTTTCATCAACACTTGCATTAACAATTAAATTTCCTAAATCTTGAATTACAAATAATGCTCCAGACGCTTGTATACCTACTACAGCATTTACATTAGTTACCGTTCCATCTACAGTAGCTACAACCTGAGCATCTTGCAATTTCTTCTTCTTATCTTCATATGCAAGCCTACTGCTCTTATCATTAGCAGCTGCTTGAGCCGATTCATAGGCTGTTTTTGCTTCAGATAGTGCTTGATCAGAATTAACTTTTGCCGCTTCTAATGCAACCGTTGATTTATCGTAAACTCCTTTAGAATTTTCATAATTTGTTTTTGCTGTATTTAAATCTTGTTGAGATATTTCGCCATTTTGAAACATGGCCTTATCATATTCATAAACTTTACTCTTATCTTCCATATCAAGTTTTGTACTATCAACAGATTTTTCTGCATTTATTATATCAGTCTGTAAATTATTATCATGTAAATACTGTAAGTTATCGTATTTTTGTTTTGCACTTGTTAATGATAACTGATTTTTTTCCTCATTTGCAGTTAGAGTTTGTTCTGCTTCTGCAAGTTGTTCTTGAAGAGTTGATGTATCTATTGTTGCAAGCACGTCGCCTTTTTTTACTACATCTCCAACTGAAACGTTAATTGATGCAACATTATATTCTAAATTTGAATATATATTTGTGGAATCCCCACTCTTTATAGCACCTGATGAACTAATTGTTGTAGCAATATTTGTTTTCTTAAGGGTGGTATACTTGACACTGCTTTGCATTGTTTTTGTTTTAGCAAATTTCACCTTATAAATACCGCCTCCTATTGCTATAACAACTAATACAGCTACTAAACTTATAACTTTCCTTTTAGTGAAAAATTTTTTCTTGCTTGCTTCAGTTGTTTCTATAATTTCTTTATTAGCTAAAGTTTTTTTATTAAATAAAAGCTTCAATTTTAGTAACCCTCTTTCATTTCAATGTACTTTAAATAAGATAAATAGCATTTATTTCTTTTATTTATAAAATCCGCGTTATCATTATCTAAAGTCAATTTCGCAGCATCGACATCATTTTTTGAAACAAATCCATAATCATATTTCTTTTGCTCAATTTCATATTCTTTTTGTTTCTGGTTTATCACATCATAGCTGCTTTTTATTGAATTGTAAGAAGTCATTAAATCATTATATTGTTTCTTGAAATCTGTTTCTGAATTATTAATAAGTTGTGTTAATTGAGTGTTTTCATTCTCAAGTTTATAATCATAAATATCATCTTGATCTTTATCATCGTAATCATCTTCTTGATCTTTTAAGTCATCAATAGTATCATTTTGCAATTTTATTTCAAAGTTATTATCAAGCATCTGTTTCAAGTCATCTTCATAATTTATCTTAGCTATAACCTGAAAGTCTTTAGTTATATCTGTATTGAATATTACTTTTTCCTCAGGATTAATACCTAAAGTATTACATAATTTAACTCTATCAAGTTCCGCTGCATCTTTTGTAGATTTTGAATCATTAGCTGATGTATTAGCTTGTAATAACTCGGTGTATTTATTTTTTGATATGAATCCACTATCATATTGAATTTTGTATATTTGTTCCTTTTTTTCATTTTGCTCTTGTGTATCTTCTGTTATTGTATTCTTCGATAAATCGTACAAATAAGCTATGTATGCTTGTTGAGCTGCATAAACCTTATCTTCAACACCTTTATCATAATTATCTCTAGCTGTTTTTAAGTCATCTTTTGATTTTTCATAATCGGACTTAGCCAATTTGTAGGCATCCAGAGCTTTATTATAAGCTAAAGCATCATAATTTCCATTATCGTCTTTATAGTCTTCTTGCTTAGGCTCGGTTTTTGAAGTATAGGCAGACTTATCATCATCATATGTCTCTTGAGCTATTTTAAGCTTATTATCCAAAATCTTAATATCTAAATTATTTTCAGTCATGATATCCCTTATGTTTTCTAATGATACTTTAATCGTACCACTATCAGACACTTCATTAATTGTACTATTATCAGTAGTATCAGCATATGCACTTGATATATTAATCATTGATGTACTACTAGAAAGCATTAAAGTTCCAATTAAAAAACTTATAAATGTTTTTCTCAATCTTGTCTCCTCCTTGATTTGTCATTTAGTAATATTATTCTATTTTAAATTTATTTTCTAATTATAATAAAGGATTGTAACATCTCTATTACACATATATAAACAGAATATAAACAAATGTTAAATTCATGTTAAATTTCATATTATAAATAAAAATATGTCAGGTGACTGTGGGGCTGTATATTTTTATACATATTTCTTTTCGAACTTATGTGGAAAAATACGGAAGACAAGTATGATTTATTTTTTATTCTTTTAAAATATTAAACCAAGTTAATTAGTCTGTTTCAAGAGTTATCCACTGATTTTACTGCGTTATAAATTCCTAAAAAATAAAAAAATCTAGAGGTGCAATTTACTTTTGTATTTCTTTACAAAAATAATTGCACCTCTAGCCAGCATTTCATAATTCTCTGTTACTCTCTTTATATTATCTTTAAAATTTATTATATAAACTCAAATAATTATTGAGATAAACACTAATTTATAAGTTAAATCTATATCCAGCTCCCCACACAGTTTCAATATATTCAGGATTACTGCTATCTAACTCAATTTTCTCCCTTATTCTATTAATATGTACAGTTATAGTAGAACTATCTCCTAAAGATTCTTCTCCCCAAATCCTATCCAATAATGTATCTTTTGAAAATACGATATTAGGGTTTGAAGCTAAAAACATTAAAAGTTCAAATTCTTTATTTGCAAATTTAACTTCATTTTCTCCTATATAAACTCTTCTTGCTTTAAGTAAAATTTTAATACGCCCAATAATTATTGAACTTTTTTCATTATCATTATTTTTTTCCATAGTTGTGAGACGTTCATATCTAGAAATGTGGGCATTTACTCTTGCTACAAGCTCGCTTGGACTAAATGGCTTTACAATATAGTCATCTGCACCAATTCCAAGTCCTTGTATTTTATAGATATCTTCTTTTTTAGCAGTTACCATCAAAATAGGTATTTCTTTAACAGCTCTTATCTCCTGACAGACTTTAAATCCGTCCTTTCCTGGCAGCATAACATCTAAAAGAATCAAATCAAATTCTTCATTTAGCGCAAGATCTAGTCCTTTATATCCATTTTGAGCAATTTCTGTTTTAAATCCAGTTATCTCTAAATAATCTCTTTCTAATTCAGCTATACTTTCATCATCTTCTATTATTAATATTTTTTTCATTGACTATCCTCCCCACTCTCTAGTAAATTTGCGTTTTATAATTATCTTTTCGGTAATGTTATTCTTATTGTAAGTCCATCCTTATTATAGGCTTTAATCTCTCCATCATGCGCTTCTATTATATGTTTTGCTATAGCTAATCCAAGTCCACTTCCTTCATTAGGATTTGTACGTGAGACATCTCCTCTATAAAAACTTATAAATAACTTAGATAGATCTTCATTAGGAACTCCTAAACCATTATCACTAATTTCTAATATTACAAATTCTTCATTTTCATACAATTTAATTTTTATTTCAACTACATTATCATGCTTATATTTAATACTATTATCCAATATATTCAAAAGGACTCTATTCATTTCGTTATAATCAAGTTTCACTAATGTTGAATTTTTACATTTACTTTCAAATGAAATTCCAACTTTTTTTCCATAGAACTCTTTCTTAGCACATCTGTAAAATCTCTCTATATATTCATTAATGCTTACTATATCAAATTTAAATGGGAATCGGCCTGTATCTAATTTAGAAAAGAGGAACAGACTATCAACTAATACATCCATATCACAAGCTTTAGTGTAAATTGTATCTAGATACTTTTTTTGTTTTTCAGGAGTATTTGCTACTCCATCACGTAATCCTTCCACGTAGCCTTTAATTGCAGTTAATGGTGTTCTTAGATCATGAGATATTCCTACCACTAGTTGCTTTCTATCTTCTTCATATTTTAGCTGCATATCGATTGAATGTTTTAATCTCAATCTCATTTCATCAAAATCACCACAAACCTGTCCAAATTCATCATCACTTTCATAATTCATTTCAAAATCCAGATTTCCGTTTTTTATCTGTTCAGCTCCATAACTTAAAAGTTCTAAAGGCCGAATCAATTTCTTATAAATCTTACTGGATAGCATAACATTGGTTATCGTAACAACAATTAATGAAATAATAATAACTATTATTATATAACTTATTACCAAAGTTGACATTTCATTTTTTATATCAAGTTTTACAGGCCTATATGATGGATTTATTGCAATTATATTTACTACCTTGTTATCCTTAACAAAGCTATTTTTAACTAAAGATATCGAATTCATTTCTAAAACTAATGAATTCGATTTAAAAAGGACATCATCTCCTATCATTGAAATAGCTTCTTTATCCTTATCTTCAATATTAGATGAAACAATTTCCCCATCATATGTTATTATTAAGTGATACCCCTTAGGATTAAGAAATTTTTGTAATTCCTCTGGAAATTTATCTAAATCATTTTTATTTTCTATATTTCTCATATCTGGTTTTAAACTTTGTTGAATAAAATAGGCATATTGGTCATGCTCCCTATAACCTTCAAATTTATTTTCATAGGCCTTTGAAAATGGGATATTCATTATACCTGCAATAATTACCATTATAACTACAGGTATAATTAGCATGAGTACATTGGAAATAGTTAAGCGCTTCTTTATTTTCATAACAATTCCTCAACCAACTTCTTAACAACATGTAAATCCGATAGATCAATTTTATCTGGATTCACCAATAGAGAATAATCTTTAATCCATAAGTTACCTTGAACTATTTTACATTCTTTTATTTCTTCCGTTGGATTTTCATCATAAACTTCCTCCAATTCCTTTGTTTTAGTAAGCACAACAATTCTTCTGCATGCTTCTTCATGTTCATCATAAATATTAAAGAAACTGTTATATGAATCGTAGCTTCTAACTGATGTTACTACCTTTAAAAATAAATTATATCTTTCTGCTGCTTCAATCGCTTTTATTAATTCTTTTTTCATACTGTCTCTCCATGTGTATTAAAATATTTTTTCAAAACCATATTAGTTTAAATAATAAAAAGTTACATATTTCTTTATTATTAAATTTACTTATTATTTTAACTGTAACCTTAATATATTTAATTTAATTATCTCATAGGGATATATTCATTTCAATAAAGTTTATTTACATGCTTATCAATCTTAATCAAAAATTAATATTGACTAAAATATACTTTACCTACGCAACTCATTTTTAAGGCTTTTTATTTCTTCTTCCTCCAAGTATCTCCATTTTCCTATCTCCAGATCACTAAGTCTTATGTTCATTATCCTAACTCTTTCCAGTTTAGTAACCTTATATCCTAAAGCTCCGCTCATTTTCCGAATTTGTTTATTCATTCCCTGAGTTAGTATAATTTTAAATGTATTATCATCTATCCTTTCTACTTGACATGGTCTTGTTTTAACAAATTTATTTTTTTCACGTCTGATATTTTTCAATTCCTTTAGTTCTACTATGCATGGATCACCTAGATTTTCTTCACCTAATAGAGTTTCTTTATTTTCTATTGTCTTGCATAAACCTAATTTATCACTTATTCTTCTAACACCAGAACTTTCATCCCCTATAATCTCTACTCCATCAGACATCCTCTTTAAAAATTCATCATTAAAGTTTCTATCCACCTGAACTAAATATTCTTTTTCATGCATATTATCACTTTCTAAAATCCTATTAGCAAGTTCACCATCATTAGTCATTAAAATAAGCCCTTGCGACTCTTTATCCAATCTTCCAACTGGAAATATGTAGTCTTGATATTTCATATAAGAAATTATATTATTACTAACTTTATTCTCTGCAGTACAAGTAATTCCAACAGGTTTATTCAAAACAATATATACCTTTTTCGCTTTAGAAATTGGTTTACCATCAAATATTATTTCATCTGAATCATTTACCCATTGTCCCTCTACACAATATCTTCCATTTATAATAATTCTCTTTTCTTCAATCAATCTATTTGTTTCCTTTCGAGAACAAATTCCATAATTGCTAAATAATTTATTTATCCTCATTGTTTAAGCTATCCTTTCAAGTTAATAAAATTCAATTGTATATTAATATTAATCAAATATTATACTTTTAACAATAGCAAAAGCTTCTCTCGTATATGTTATAGGAATTAAATACCATATGGTATGACTAGAATAATTACTATAATTTACATATCCATTTCTTTTTGCCAAAATACTGCTTCTAAGAGCATGGAAATCGCTTGTTACTATTTTAACATTAAGTTTATCTAGAGATTTTCCACTATTCTCTTCTATTTTTACTTTTGAGAATTTGAAATTCTCATCTGTATTCCTAGACTTATCTTCAATTATTATTTTTTTCTCATCAACTCCTCTATTTAATAAATATTTTTTCATTGCATGTGATTCTGGCAGCCTCTCATCAGATCCTTGTCCCCCTGATAAAACAATAAATCTATTACCATCCTCTTTTATATACTCTAAAACTGCATCCAATCTTCCTTGAAGGATTAAATTAGGGGTAGAGTTAGTATCAAGACCTGCCCCTAAAACAATAATATAATCTGCATTTCCTTTATTATATTTAGGATAATTAATTATAGAAATTTCTATTCCTAAAAAAAATATAAAACCTATGCAAATTAGCACTTTTAAAATTTTAAAATACCTGTATATAACCTTATTACTTTCTATTCTCTTCTTAATAAAATGATATATTATTAAAGTAGCTCCTAAAATAAAAATAGGAATACTAAATGAGATTTTAGAGCTGCTTATAATATTTGTCAATGAAATATATACTATAATAATCATACCAATAATAATATCTAAAATTTTTTTCACAACATACACCCTTTCCTTAAAAGAACAAATCGAAGGCGAATATATCCTCTTTTTTATTCTGTTATAATATTTATGCTCAAAAAAAGAGAATAATCTGATTTTTCATAATCTTCCAAATTATTCTCTGTATCTTTTTATTATTTTTATTCTATAATTTTAATACGTTTATCTACTGTTGTTTAATAATTCTCCTATTTCATCATTAGTAAATTCATATTTAGTATTACAAAAGTTACATACTATTTCCTCATTCTTTTTGTCATCATATATCTCTTGAAGAGTTTCCTTTCCAATAGATATTAATGCTTTTTCAACTCTCTCTCTAGAACAATCACATTTATATTCTGGAGTTAAGGAATCTAATACTTTTAAATCCATTCCATCAAAGATGTACTCTAAAATTTCTTCTATTGTTTTGCCTTCACTTATTAATGTAGTTATTGGTGGAATTTCTTCTAATCTATATGTTATAACATCTGCAAGAAGTTCATCTGCACCAGGCATCATTTGCACTATAAATCCACCTGCCGCCTTTATAGATAAATCTCTATCAACCAATACGCCAAGTGATACCGCTGATGGTGTTTGCTCAGATGCTGTGAAATAATATGCGAAATCTTCTGCTATTTCTCCAGTTTGTATAGGCACTTGTCCAACATATGGATCTCTAAGACCTAAATCCTTTATTACATATAAAATACCATCTGTTCCAATAGCTCCTCCGACATCTAATTTTCCTTTTTCATTAAGAGGCCTATCAACATATGGATTTCCAATAAACCCTTTAACAGATGCATCACTATGTGCTGTTACTGTTATTCCATTTATTTCCCCATTACCATTTATTTTTAAAGTTACAACTTCTTTTTCACTTTTTAGCGTAGTTCCTATAAGTGTACCCGCAGTTAACATTCTTCCTAAAGCTGCTGAAGCTACAGGCGTACATTCATGTATTTTACTGCCCTCATTTACTAAATTAGTAGTAATCCCTGCTATTATTCTAACCATTCCATCCTTAGCTGTTGCTCTAACTATTTTATCTTGCATTTGTATCTCATCTCCTATTTCACGTCTTATTTACTTACTATGTAAAGTATTCTTTCACTATTTTCATTTACTTCCTCATCAGAATATCCTGAAAATTTATTTATTATTCTAAAGTTACATTTTTTTAATATATTCTCTATATAACTTTCTTCATAAGCTCTTTCAAAATGTTCTTCTTCGAATTTTTTATATAGTTCATTTTCAGTTTTCACGAAGAATGTTAAAAACATATTTAATACATCATCTTCAAATGAATTTTCCCATGTATAAAAAATTTCTTCAGAACTATAAGTATATATATTATTTCCAAGAACAGTAGAAAGTTTATAATAAGAATTTATATCAAAAATGAATATGCCGTTTTCTTTTAAGTGTTCATATACACTTGAGAAGTAATCA
Organism: Clostridium beijerinckii HUN142; assembly: GCF_000621745.1. Classification (GTDB taxonomy): domain Bacteria; phylum Bacillota; class Clostridia; order Clostridiales; family Clostridiaceae; genus Clostridium; species Clostridium beijerinckii_A. The sequence continues at coordinate 43,738 of NZ_JHXK01000028.1, forward strand.
TACAAATCATCATCCTCTGTTATATAATTTGTCGAATCAAGCACAGAAGTTATAAGATCAAATCTTTTATTTAAACTTAACTCACACATATCTTGACAGATTACTTTTGCCTTAATTTTATTCTTTTTAAATTTATCAAAAGCTACATTTAACATATCATCTGATAAATCTACTGCATAAACAGTTTTAAAATATTTTGCTACATTAATTGAAACATTTCCAGTTCCACATGCTAAATCCAAATAATCTTCAAACTTCAAATTATTTTCTCTACATATATTTATAATCTTATCTGCAACTTTATCATAATTAATATCTTCATATATTAATTCATCATATATATTGGCAAACTCTTTATAAGCCATCTGCTTTATCACGCCCTTAACGTAAATTTACTAATTCATCTAGTATATTATATCGTAATTATTTACTTAGTCAAATTAGTAAAAATATGAAAGCTCGTCATTTACTTTGGCACTTTTTTTCTTTTAGCCATTATTCCGCCTATCCTTCCGGTTTCTCCAGAAGATAGTCCGCCCCATCCTTCTTTATTAACTTTATCGATTAAGCCAAGTTCTTCTGCAATTTCATACTTAACTTTTTCTCTCATTTTTTCAGCTTCAGTAAGCTCCTTATTTGCTTTAAGTTTTGCTTTTATTGTCTTTTTTACAGATTTATTACCCATTTTTTATCCCTACCAATCTTAATAGTTAGTTTTTTATTAATATTTCTTCATTGTATAAAAAGAAATAAAAAAATAAATTCTAAGCTAATTAAATTAAGCTATAAAAATAAATTCTAAAGTTTATCTTTTCACCCAATATTATTTCCTTCTATCTCATTACTATTCTCTAAAAATATTTTTTTATAAAAATTATTATTTGAACTATATATTTTATAGAATTTATATGAATCAATGATTGCCTAATAATTGTTTCAATTTGTGGTATATATATGCATAAATATACACATTCTTTTATATCTCCCCTAATTAATGGAATAAACAATTCTCTATGAATAGTTTTTTTCAACTTATTTTGCTCATTGACTTGATATTTATTCAATATTTAACTATAGTAATTGTATATATAAAAATATTAATAAATAAATTTAGGAGGGGATTATTGTGTATAATATTGCAATAGTTGGGGCTACTGGAAATGTAGGTAGAAAATTTTTAGAAATCTTAGAAGAAAGAAACTTTCCAGTAAATAATTTATATCTTTTTGCATCAAAGAGATCTGAAGGAAGTACTCTATCATTTAGAGGAAAGGATTATGTAGTTGAAGAAACTTGTGAAAAGAATATAAAAGATAAAAAAATAGATTATGCATTATTTTCAGCTGGCGGAGATGTTAGTAAAGAATTTGCACCTATTTTTGCGCAATATGGGGCAGTAGTAATTGATAATAGCAGTGCATGGAGAATGGATCCTGAGGTGCCACTTGTAGTACCAGAAGTTAATCCAGAAGATATCAAACTTCATAAAGGAATAATTGCAAATCCAAATTGTTCAACAATCCAAGCAATGCCTATAATGAAAGCTTTACATGACAAATATGGAATTAAGAGAATAGTTTATTCAACATACCAAGCAGTATCTGGAGCTGGTGTCCAAGGTATAAGAGATTTAGAAGATGGTGTTAGAGGTGTTGCACCTAAGAAGTTCCCTTATCCTATTGCTGGTAATGTTTTACCTCATATAGATGTATTTTTAGAAGATGGTTACACTAAAGAAGAAGAAAAGATGATTAAAGAAACTAGAAAAATTCTTCATGAACCAGATTTAAGAGTAACTGCTACTACAGCTAGAGTTCCAGTACTTAATGGACATAGTGAAAGCATCAATGTTGAACTTAATTCTGAATTTGATATAAATGATATTTTCGAATTATTTGGAAACACTCAAGGTGTAACTGTATATGATAAAGTAGACGAATTAAAATATCCAACTGCTCTTGAAGTTTCAGGAAAAGACGATGTTTATGTCGGAAGAATCAGAAGAGATTTTAGCGTGGACAATGGTTTAAATCTATGGGTTGTTGGTGATAACATAAGAAAAGGTGCAGCACTTAATGCTATTCAAATTGCTGAAATAATGATAAAAGATAATAAATAGTTCTTAGTAATTAAGTTGGAGGAATCTGAATGTCAATATTTCAAGGCTCAGCTGTAGCTATAGTTACGCCATTTAATGAAAATGGAATTAACTTCGAATCACTTAGAAATTTATTAGAATGGCATATTAAAGAAGGTACTGATGCCATTGTAATTTGTGGTACTACAGGTGAAGCTACTACAATGACAGAAAAAGAGAAAAAAGATACGATTAAATTTACAGTTGATGTAATAAACAAAAGAATTCCTGTAATTGCAGGAACCGGATCAAACAATACTGCTGCTGCTATTTCAATGAGTAAATATGCAGAAAGCGTTGGAGTAGATGGGCTTCTTGTTATTACACCATATTACAATAAAACTACTCAAAATGGTTTGATAAAACATTTTAAAGCTATAAATGATGAAGTTAATACTCCTATTGTACTTTATAATGTACCGAGTAGAACAGGTGTTAATATTGCACCTAAAACTTTAGTTAAGATTACTGAATTAAGCAATGTTGTTGCTATAAAAGAAGCTAGCGGAAATATCAGCCAAATACTTCAAATGAAGGCACTTTGCAGAGATTCTATAGATATTTATTCTGGTAATGATGATCAAATTGTATCTATAATGTCCATTGGAGGTATAGGCGTAATTTCAGTTTTAGCTAATATAATTCCAAGTAAAGTTCATGAAATAGCTAAAAAATGTTTAACTAATAATTTTAAAGAAGCTTTAGATATTCAGTTAGACACTTTATCTTTAGCCAATACTTTATTTTTAGAAACAAATCCAATACCAGTTAAAACAGCCATGAATCTTATGGGCCTCGATGTTGGTCCTTTAAGGCTTCCACTTTGTGAAATGGATAATAACAATGAGGAAATACTAAAAGCTGCTTTGCTAGATTATAAATTGATATAAGGTGATAATATGATAAAAATAGTATTAAATGGTTGCTCAGGTAAGATGGGTAAGATGATTACAGAATGCGCTGATAAATTTAAGAACTTAGAGATTGTTGCTGGAATTGATAAATTTCCAAGTAATACTCCATATCCTATCTTTGGAAGCACTGAGGATTTAAATATCCAATATGATGTTTTATTAGATTTTTCAAGAGCTGATGCTCTTCATAGTCTATTAGAAATAACAGAAAAAACTAACAAACCATTAGTAATATGTTCAACTGGCTTTACACCAGAAGATTTAGCTTTAATAGACGAAAAGAGTACTACTCTTAAGCTATTTAGATCAGGCAACATGTCTTTTGGTATTAATTTAATTAATTCTCTTTTAAAGAAAGTAACTCCTCTACTCTATGGAAACTATGATATTGAAATAGTTGAAAAGCATCATAATCAAAAGGTGGATGCTCCAAGTGGAACTGCAATTATGCTTGCTGATTCCATAAAAGACTCTATAGAAGATACAACAAAGTACATCTATGGAAGAGAAGGAAATTCCAAAAGAGAAGAAAACGAAATTGGAATCCACGCAATTAGAGGTGGCGGAATTATTGGTGACCACGATGTTATTTTTGCTGGAACTGGTGAGGTAATAGAATTAACTCATAAAGCAATTTCAAGAGAAGTTTTCGCAGTTGGAGCTCTAAAAGCATGTGAATATATGGCTTCTGTAACTCAACCCGGATTATATAATATGGACGATGTTATAGGACTAAAATAGCATTAATATAAAAATGGATACGTGATTCACGTATCCATTTTTATTCGCAATAAACAAACGAATAAAAATTCAAGATTACTTTATAAATTAATGAAGTTATATTATAAAGATGTAACTTTTAGCAACAAAATAAAATTTCAACTTCTAGAAACCCAAGCTTTTAAAACTACTTTATTGTAACTGAGTAATTACAAAATAAAAATATCCAGTATATCAAACTATACTGGATATTTTTCAAATAACTCTAAACTATTTTTTTACATATGAGCAGCAATAATCCGCCACTTCTTTTACAATTAAATTGAATATTGAATTTGCTGGAACTTTAAAAATTTCCCCTTCCTTATATGTAACAAACTTATCACTTCCAGGTAATTTTACATCCATTGATCCGCCTAAGATCTCCATTACCTCTTTGTCTCCAGTTCCAAACTCATAATCACCTGGTAACATTATCCCCAAAGTTTTTCTTTCACCATCTTCAAATACGATGGTTCTGCTAGTTACCCTTCCATCAAAATATACATTTGCTTTTTTTACTGCTGTGACATTCTTAAATTCGCTCATTGTTATGCCCCCTATATATTTTTATTTATATTAAAGAGTTCTTTAAATAATAGGTTATGTTATTCTATTATTTTTAAAACTTCTAATTAGAAATTCGGGAAATTTGATCTTAAAAATCTTTCAAGCCTGTCAAGCGCCTCTTTTAAAATTTCATCGCTATAGCAATATGAGATTCTCATGTATCCTTCTCCTAAATCACCAAAAGCTGTACCTGGAACACAAGCAAGCTTTCCTTCATTTAATAACTTTTCACAGAATTTTTCTGAAGGCATATTAAACTTTTTAATTGAAGGGAATATATAAAAGGCTCCCTTAGGTTCTGCAACTTCTAAATTAAGATTTCTTAATCTATTCAAACAGTAGTCTTTTCTTCTTTCAAAAGTCTTTCTCATATTTTCTACATCATTTAAAGATTTTTTTAGCCCTTCTAGAACTCCATATTGTGCAATTGAAGGTGCACATGACACACCATATTGATGTACTTTTATTATTTCCTTCATGTACTGTTCACAACACGCAACATAACCGATTCTAAGCCCTGTCATAGAAAATATTTTAGAAAATCCACTTACATATATAACTTTATCTTTTATTTCTTTTGCTTGAGCTATTGAATAGTAATCATCAAAAATTATAGATGAGTACATTTCATCTGTTATTACTATAATATTTTTATTTTTTATTAATTCAACAAGTTCATTTCTTTGCTCCTTAGATAAAATTGCACCTGTAGGATTTGATGGAAATGATAACATTAATACTTTGATATTCTCCTTCTCTAATTTTTCCTTAATTTTATCTATATCTAATGTGAAATCTTCATTTAAAGGATAAGTTACTATGTCTGCCCCTATCATTATAGAAATATTTTCATAGGCTGGGTAAGCAGGCCCAGGTATTAATATTTTATCGCCTGAATTCATTACAGCAAATAATACTGAATATAACCCTTCACTTCCACCAACTGTTATGCATATTTCATCCTTACTGTATTCAATATCAAATGTTTTTAAGTACTTACAGATCTCTTCTCTAAGCTCATCAATCCCCGCATTTGATGTATAAACCGTCTTATTATCTTTAATGGCTTTAATCATTGCTTCTGATATATGTGTTGGTACAGGAAAATCTGGTTGACCTAGAGTTAATGAAATTGCACCCTCTACATTTTTAACTTTCTCAGAAAACCTTCTTATTCCTGAAATTTGTATTTTCTCAACTTGTTTATTCATAATTTATGCGCCCCCGTTTTGCAATATAAACTTATTTTACCTCATTACTAAAATTGATTCAAACTATTTGTGTTTTTTTACTTATTCCCCTTTTAATTGTGTTCAATCTTTATTATAATAAGGATGATTGCGAAATTAATGGAAAGGGTGATATAATGTCATATAATTTAACAGATCCTTATGAAATTGCTAGATTTATTAAGGAATCAAAAAAATCAACTCCAGTAAAAGTTTATGTTAATGGAGATTTAAGCAATGCTGAAATGAATGATGTAGAATGGTATGGTTCTAACGGATTTTATATACTAATGGGAGAGTCTGATTCTATAACTAAAATAGTATTAGATAACAAACACCTTATTAAGCACTTTAGAATAGAAAATGATAGAAGAAATTCTGCTATTCCAATGCTAGATTTACTTGAAGTAGATGCTAGAATTGAGCCGGGTGCTGTCATTAGAGATAAGGTTACTATTGGTAAAAATGCAGTAATAATGATGGGTGCAGTAATAAACATTGGAGCTGAAATCGGAGATGGAACTATGGTTGATATGAATGCCGTAGTTGGAGCTCGTGGACAATTAGGTAAGAATGTTCATTTAGGTGCTGGAGCTGTTGTAGCAGGAGTATTAGAACCACCAAGCAAAGAACCTTGTATGATTGGAGATAATGCCCTAATTGGTGCTAATTCTGTAATCCTTGAAGGCGTTAAGATAGGTGCAGGTAGCGTTGTAGCTGCTGGTTCTGTTGTTACACAAGATGTTCCAGACAACGTTGTTGTGGCTGGTTCACCTGCTAAGATAATCAAAGCAGTAGATGATAAGACAAAAGACAAAACTCAAATATTAGATGATTTAAGAAAGTAATTATTTCCTATTAAAAATTCAAAATTACATAAATATATTATTGAAAGTAGCTAGTAAATGCATAAAATTAATATACTAGCTATTTCTCATAATTAAATAAAAGGTTTCAATAAATCTATGTTAATTGAAACCTTTTTATTTACCAGAAAAAATACTATATTTATATTACATAATTCTTATAGTTTTTTCGAATTTAGAACATTTATTTAAATTAAATAAACAGTTCTATACTGCGCCCTCTTCTCCAGTACTCTCTTCTTTACTAGCTCTCTCCATTTTTGAGATTGATACCTCATATGCAATCTTTCTCACAACTTCACTGTCCGATACCTTCTTTTGATATTCTCTACTTTGAAGTCTTCCCCATACTTTAATATTATCTCCAACACTTAAAGTTTGACAGAATCTTGAGTTCCTTCCCCAGGCAATAGTTGGAATATAATCTGATTTATTATATGCTCTATTTACAGCAAGTAATACATCTGCAATCTCACGTCCAAATGGTGTGGTTCTATAAATAGGTTCCTTACAAATGTACCCATCTAAAAATATTTCATTTGGATTTTTACTTCTTTCTAGACATGGTTCAATGTTTCTTGCAAAAACAGTAAGTATTAGCTTGTTCGACCCATCAATAAACTTGTTATAAGATCTAAGTTGGCCTTCTACAATTATTTCTACACCCTCATCAAGCTTTATGTCACTTAGTAATCTTTCTGAAACAGTAATATTTAACTTATCTACTGAATCACTTAATCTCATTACATCTAAATCAAAAGTGTAGAAACCCTCCCCATACATTTCATGACTAAACTCTAATCCAGATGTTACCTTGCCTTCAAGGTAAATTTTGTTATTTAACATCAAATTATCCATTGTAATCCCTCTCTCCATCGGAAATTATTTTATTTTGTGTAATATATGCTCCCACTAGCATATATTACCATTATAATACAAAAACTAGTTTATTTTCAATAAATATTAATTATTTTTATCCAATAACTAACTGCCACTAATAAATCACAATTTTAAAGATAATAATAAGTGGCACTAAGCACCTGGACATTGTACTCTTAAGGTTATAAGGTCAGCTAAGATTCAGCCCCAGCTGAATCAAGTTTCACTTTATGTTGAATTCCTTGATTGTCTACGCTATAGTTATCTGAATATATCATTTCACCTACTGGTTTAAATTCATATCCTTTTTCTTTTAGTTCTTTAATAATCCTATCTAAATTGTTTGGAGTATACTTTGCATTATTATGAAAAAGAAGTATGGATCCTGGTTTAGCATTTTTCATAACTCTGTTATATTCCGTTTCTTGAGACAATTCCTTCCAATCAACCGAATCAACATTCCATTGAATTGGCACATATCCTAAGTTCCTCACTTTTGAGAAAGCCTCTTTATTATAATCTCCACTTGGGAATCTAAACAACTTAGGTCTCTCACCTGTATATTTTTCAATTGTATCATTAGTTTTTTCTATTTCCTCTTTCATTCTATCTGCTCCTATTTTTGTGAACATAGGATGTTTGTAACTATGATTCCCTATTTCATGCCCCCTCTCTTTTATTGCCTTAAGCTTGTTCACATTGTCCTCACTGTAATTTACCCATCCTCCCATTATGAAGAATGTTCCTTTTACATTATATTTGTCCAATATGTCTAATATTACATTCAAATTATCTTTTTCTGCCCAATTTATATCAAATGTTAAACTAATAACTTTTTCATTAGTATCAACACAATATATAGGATCTTCCTCCTGGACATTACCCATTGCTTGTATGGCTTTGCTAATCCCTATCGATATAAATACTAAAAAGATAATCAAAAATATGTCAATACCGATTCTCTTTTTCTTCCACGTCACTTTCTATGCTCCTTTTAACTTTATATTTTATATTTAAACTATATGCATTACATATTTTTTTATGCTATTAAGTAAACTTAAACTTATAAATTATGATATACTCCTATTCACTAAAAAAAAATTTGTGTTATAATAAAAGGAGATTTTCATCAATTATGGAGGTAATTATGTACGAAAGTTCATCAGAATTAGCAGAAAATAAATTATTAATGTTATATGTTTTAAAATCAATAAAAAATCCTATATCCAATACTCAGCTTACTGAAATAATTCTTGAAAATAACTTTATTAATTATTTTACATTCCAACAATACTTATCAGAGCTTGAGGAATCTAAATTCGTTGAATATCATGATGTAAATGATAAAAAATTATTGATATTAACAGAAAAAGGAGATAATGTTCTCTCTTTATTTCAAGATAGAATATCCCCTTCAAAAATGTCTACTATTAATGACTATATAAAAGAAAAAATAGAGTCTATAAAAAAGGAATTAACCATACATTCTGATTACACCTTAGGTGCAAACGATAGTTTTATTGTTAATCTTAAAGCTGTAGAAGATGACTCCTTATTAATGGAATTAAAGTTATCAGTTCCATCTAAAAATCAGGCTACTTCAATTTGTGCTAAATGGAAAAACAATCCTTCTGAAATTTATACTAATATAATAAGTTTATTAATTAATTAAAGTTACTTTTATCGATTTATATTAAAGTCATACCATTGGGTTCATTTCCTATTGGTATGGTTTTTATTCTTCTATCTTTTGTATTTATTATCTTTAGTACTCCATTCAAAAAATCTCCAACAAATATGTTCTCTTTAGATTTTACTATTCCTCTAGGCATTCCGCCGATATTAATTTTAGCTTCTTCTTTAAGTTCATTTAAATTTACAATACTTATTGAACCATCACATAAATTGGAAACATATAGGACGTTTTCTTCTTCAAATAGATCTACCGGTGAATGTCCAACTTTGATTTTATTTATTAATTCAAGAGTCGTTAAATCTATGATTCCGATGCTCCCATTTTTATCATGCCCAAGATAACTCATACATACGTATAAATATTTTTTATTTTCTGATACACTTATCTTTACAGGAGTACTTTCCACTTTAATTCGCTTTATCTCCTTATTATTTATATAGTCAATTATAGATATACTGTCATCTCCCATATTACTTATAAAAACTGCATTTCTGTCTTCTAGCAATGTGATATTATGAGGGAATCTTCCCGTTGGTATTTCAAAATTAATTCTCTCATTTATCAGATCATATATTATTAAAGAGTTGGATTCCCCACACGAAACATAAGCAATATCATTATAAGCCACTATATCATTTGGGTGCGCTCCTACATATATATTGCCTTCTTCTTTAAAACTATTAAAATCTATCAATGATATGCTATTATTATAGTTATTCGCAGCTAAAATCTTATTTTTATACAATGATAATCCATGAGGGCCAAATGGACCGTCACCAATAGATAAAACTATATTTTGAGTATTTAGATTCTCAGTGTTTATTTTATTTAAACTATCTGAACCAGTATTACATAAAACAATATAACTCACTCCATTCCCCCCTTTTAAGATAATCATTCTACTATCTATAATATATTCCGAATATATATTATTGGTACAACTTATTAACTTCATTATCTTTATTTATTGACAAATTTCTTGTATAATGAAGGAAGCTTGGCTAATTACATTCTCAAAGTAAGTAAATTATACGTTTTTTTATAACTACTTACTTTTAATGTATAGAGTTATATTTTATTTTAAGGAGTGTGTGGAATGTTTTCATATAAAACAACCGGAGTTTGTTCGACTACAATAAATCTTGAAATTGAGAATAATATTCTTGAAAATGTAGAATTTGTTGGAGGATGTGCTGGAAACTTATTAGGCATTGGTCAATTAGTTAAAGGTATGCCTGTGGACGATATAATAAAAAGATTAAGCGGAATAGATTGCAGAAATAAAGGAACATCTTGTCCTGACCAACTATCAAAAGCACTATTAGCTTGGAAAACAGAAAATTCTATAAAATAAAAACCACATTACAAGGTTTTAGCAATAATTAATTTAATTTTGCAAACATAAAAACCATGCATAAATAAAGAAATATTTTCTTTTTTATGCATGGTTTTTATGTTTTATTAAACTTCTATCTACACTATTTTATTGCAAATAATCGTCTTTCTGTCCAGATAGTAATGATAAAGTGCTTGTTATTTCTTCGATTACATCTTTATAACTCAAATATATTTGAATTTTTATAACACTATAATCTTCGCTTATCTCTTCTATTTTTCCATAAAGATATTTGCCTTTATCTATTAAATTCTTTAATATTAAATTATTATCTTTTGGAACATATCCCATTACAAATCCTTCAATTGTTATGACTTCAATTGCATTTTTGTCATATTCATTATCAAAATCTCTTTTTAAATAGACCATATCATCTTCTAATAATTTATTGTATATTTCACTCATATCAAAGTAATTTGTTCCAGCAATATTTACACTCGTTAAATATACATCTTTAACATGGGCATCAATATGCATGTTCTCATCGACTTCAACATATTTTTTATTCTTTTTACTACTTGATTTAATTAAAAGCGAATTTAACGCTCTTCGTACATCACTAACAATCTCTGTGCTAATAGCATCATTAATGGCTTCTTTATCTAATGAATCAAATTCTTCTTTAAATCTTTGAAGATTTTCGGCTGCTTGAATTCTAGTCTCAATTAACGGTGATTTTAACGCCCGAAGATTAATTTCCTTATATTCATCTTTAAAATCTTCATATTGTGAATATTTTATAATTATAAAGAAACAAATTTGCGCTATATCCTCATAAAGTAAATTTTCTATTTTTAATTCATCCTGTCCGCTTAATATTTCAGTCATTGGCAGTTTCTTTAAACCTAACTTAAAAGCACACTTTTTTATGGACTTATTTCCAATTGAAAATGCATATTTATATAAAAGTGCATTTGTATAATCTCTTTTTATAATTAATTCAAACTCACTTTTCCTAAACTTATACTTTGTTTTATCTGCACAACTTATCAATACACTACTCTCAACTTCTATATTGGATACTTCATTGGCAATCACATTGTGCCACAAGTCTTTCTTGCAAGCTTTTTTACACTTATCTACTATTTCTTTATAATCATTATTTAACTTACACGAACTTGAACCGCCTTTATTCTTGTATTCATCAATAATAATAGCTTCTATTGAATATAAAATTGAAACTACAGCATATAAAGAATATATTCCACCACCTATATCATCAATAATTTCCAATAAATTATTACAAACTTTTGTTGAATTTTTAATATCATCTAAACTATAGTCTGAAAGCAATGTGCTGAAAGACCTTGCAAAAATTTCAATCTCATCTTCAGAAAACTTTGTATTCTCCAAATAACTCAAAAGATCTAATGAAAGCATAGTGTAAGATAATAATTCCGTAATACCAACACTATTATTACTACCTTCTTCTATCATCCATTTTTTTATTTCATAAGTTGTAGGAGTTAGATTCATTATACAAAATATCTTTCCATATCCTTTGGATTTCTTTGAAATCTCAAAAATTGTATTATTGCAATTCCCAATATATTCGTAGACATTGATTGTATAGAAAATATACTCATTATGAATAGAAAACACATTTAATATGTCTTTCAGGTTTTTTATACTGAATATAGGCGAAAGTAGTATTCCCAATTTTACATCTTCTGAATACGAACTTTCTTTAAGTAAATAATTTACTCTCTTATTCATTACTTGAAATATTTCTTTATTATTTTCCATTGAGTCTTTGAAGATTTTAATCAAGTTTTCATAATAACTAATAATTGGATTCAATGTAATATAGTCATGAACACTTGATAGTTTTTCTTCATCCAAAGCGTAATTATACAAATGTTCTACTAACTCGCTAGCTAACCTATTCTTTTCATAATCCTGAAGTTTACGAATCTTATTCGTAATAATCTTAAATTCTCTTCTTCCAGCTACTTCAAAGTCTTGATAGCTATACAGTGTATCTGGATTTCTATCATGAAATTCTTTTAAATCATAATAGATTGAGTTCTTATTATTAGTGTCGTTTTCTATTTCTCTCTTAACCATATAACTTTCACTACTCCTTTTAAGCAAAATTCCGAAGCTCGCCTCGGAATTTTTTGATTTATATTTTTTAGACTACTTTGGAAAATATTTATGCGCCTCAACTCTATTTATAAGGAAATTTCTTTCTTATAATTTTTCTCATATCCCCAATCATGTATAACGATCCGCTAACTACAATTAAATCTTCTTCCTTAGCTTCTTTTAATGCTAAAGAAAAAGCATCCTCATAACTTTCTAATGCAATAGTATTTGAATTGTAGTTTAAGATTTCTTCTTTTAAATTTTCACTAAGTTCAGCTCTTTCACTATGTGGTGTAAGTGCATAAACTTTTTCAGCTAATGGAGTTATTTCTTGTACCATTTCTTTTACTTGCTTATCTGCTAAAATGCCAAGTAATAAGTATACTTTATTATATTTAAAATATTTCTCTATATTCTTTCTAAGAGCTTTAATTCCATCTATATTATGAGCCCCATCAATTACTATGGTAGGTTTCTTTTTTAAGACCTCGAGTCTTCCCATCCATACAACTTCTTGTAATGCTTTCTCGATTAAGCTTGTATTTAATTCTATTTTTTCATTCTCGCATAATACCTCTATTGCACTTAAAGCAACTCCCAGATTTAATATTTGATGTTCTCCAAGCAGAGGAAATTTAACTTTATATATATTTCTGATACTTTTAACAACTACATTTTGATAAAAGTCATCATAATTAATATCAATTAATTTTCCATTTTCCTTATTTACAAAATATACTTTTGAGTTTTTTTCTTCCGCAATCTTTAATATTACTTCTTCTGCCTCTTCTTTTTGAGGATAGAGTACAACTGGTATATTTTCTTTGATGATTCCGGCTTTTTCTTTTGCTATGTCTTTTAAATTATCACCTAATATATTTATATGATCTAAACTTACTGAAGTTATTACACTAACCTTCGGCGTTAATACATTAGTGGAATCTAACCTTCCACCAAGACCAACTTCAATTACTCCATAATCTATTTTCTCTCTATAGAAATATAGAAACATTAAAGCAGTTATAATTTCAAACTCAGTGGGATGTTCATATCCTTCTTCAATCACTTTATTAACTACTAGTTTAATTTCTCCCACTAAATCTACTAATGATTTTTTGCTAATATTAGTCCCATTTATTTGAATTCTTTCTTCAAACTCTTCTAAATATGGGGATGTATACATTCCTACTTTATATCCCATTCCAATTAACATTTTTGATATCATAGCTGTAGTTGATCCCTTGCCATTAGTTCCTGCAATATGAATAAGCTTGAGTTTTTCATGAGGATTTCCAAGTAACTCTAAAATTCTAAAAGTTCTTTCAAGTCCATAATTAGATCCAAACTTCCCCACACTTGTAATATAATCCATTGCGTCTTTATAAGTCATGCTCATTTTTCTTACCTCTTTGTCTTTTATGTTTTTCTATAAATGCAAATTCTAAATAATATGTATTTACTTTACATTATATCTTAATTGTAGTGAAATGACTAATTAAAAGCTAAACAAAAAAATCTCTACAATAATTTTGTTCAATAATTATTTAGAAGAACAATTGTAATCCCTTTAAAATTAATAGGATTTAAAATAATTATGATCGTTTTTTGCACCAATTTCTAAACTTATCAAATTCGCTCCATAGCAGCGATATTAGTATACTAGCCAATAAAATAGACAATATAATTAATACAGAATTGGTAACTGAAATCTCAATTTTCCAAAATAATATTACTAGCTTTATTCCCGTAAAAATTAATATACATCCCACTCCATATTTCATGAACTTAAACATATTATTCATCTTTTCTAATATATAATACATGCTTCTAAGTCCTAAGATTGCAAAAATATTAGAGGTATAAACTATGAAAGTATCCGTTGTTATTGAAAAAATAGCCGGTATTGAATCTATTGCAAAAATAATATCTGAAAATTCTATTATTAAAAGCACTATAAAAAGTGGTGTAGCATAAATAACCTTATTCTTCCTAACAAAAAATTTGTTTCCATGCAAAACATTAGTTATAGGCATTATCCTTCTTAAAATTTTGACTGCCAAGTTATCATGAAATTGAATATTATCATCTTCCCTAAGAAATATTTTTATACCGCTAAGTAACAATAATACTCCAAAAATAGATAGTATAAAACTAAATTTGTTTACCATGGCTACGCCAAGTAAAATGAAAATCAACCTTAATACCATAGCTCCTATAACGCCATATAAAAGTATCCTTTCCTGGTATTCTTCTTGTATTCTAAAGCTTGAAAATATCATTAGAAATAAAAATAAATTATCTAGACTTAACGACATCTCTACTATGTAACCGCCAAAATATTCTAATGCTGATGTTTCACCTCTTGTGTAATATACAATAATATTAAATAAGATTGATAAGGATATCCAAAAAATTAAGTTAAGTAAATACCTTCTCGTTTTCAAAATTCAAACGCCTCCATATATATTATTCTTAAATTATATATATTAATAATCCTTCTATTATATCCTTATCCAAAAAAAGTTTTTAACTTTTTTCATTTTACTAGCTATACAATATATTGAAATTATTATATAGCTAATAATTCAATTCATGTTTGATTATATGCTCTTATAACACCCTATCTTTCAGAATATATGAACTTTTTTAAAATAAAAAGATATTATTAAGTTCCAAAGAACCTAATAATATCTTTTACGGAATTTCATTAAAATTATTTTAAAGCTTCAATTCTAACTTTAACAGCTTCTAACATTTCAACATACTTAACTCTCTTTTCTTTTTCAGCCTCAACAACTTCTGCTGGAGCTTTAGCAACGAAACCTTGATTTCCTAGCTTTTTATCTATTCTATCAATCTCCCCTTCTAGTTTCTTTGCTTCTTTATTTAATCTATCTAACTCTTTATCTTTATCTACTAGATCAAGTAGTGGCATAAATAATTCTCCACCTTTAACAACTAGAGATATAGCATTTGCAGGAACATTAGCCTTATCACTTATAAATTCCACCTCTGATGCAGACGCTAGCTTTTCAATGTATGCTACACCTGAGTTAAATGCTTTTTTAGCATCCTCAGCTATATAGCAGATTACTTTTGCCTTTCTTGAAGGTGGTACATTCATTTCAGCTCTAACATTTCTTAAACCTTTTATAGCTTCTATTACAAAAGCCATATCATCTTCTGCTTCTTTATTTACTAAAGCTTCATCAAACTCTGGCCAAGATGAAGTTGTTATTGTTTCTTCATCACTTAAGTGAGTGAATATTTCTTCTGTTATAAATGGCATAGCTGGGTGTAATAATTTTAATCCTGTAATTAAAACTGTATTTAATACGTTATAAACTATTCCCTTAGCTTTTTCATCATCACCATAGAATACAGGTTTAACAAGTTCTATATACCAATCACAGAATTCAGTCCACATGAAATCATTAACTTTTTGCATAGCAATTCCAAGTTCATATTTTTCCATGTTTTCAGTAACTTCTTTAACTAATATATTCATTTCTGATAATATCCATTTATCAGCTAATGAATATTCTTTGCACTCTTTATATTTATTCATTATTTCTTTATCAAGATTCATCATAACAAATCTTGAAGCATTCCAAATCTTATTAGCAAAGTTTCTTGAAGCTTCAACTCTTTCAGGATAATATCTCATATCATTTCCTGGAGCATTACCAGTAGCTATCATAAATCTTAAAGCATCAGCACCATAAGTTTCAATTACTTCTAGTGGATCAACACCATTTCCTAATGATTTACTCATCTTTCTACCTTGAGAATCTCTAATCAAGCCATGAATAAGAACTGTATTAAATGGAGTTTCTCCCATGCAGTGAAGTCCTGAGAATATCATTCTTGCAACCCAGAAGAAGATGATATCATGTCCTGTAACTAATGTACTTGTTGGATAGAAATATTCTAAGTCTTCTGTTTTGTTTGGCCAGCCTAGTGTAGAGAAAGGCCATAATGCTGATGAGAACCATGTATCAAGTACATCATTATCCTGCTTAAGATTAGCACTTCCACATTTAGTACATGTGTTTGGTGTTTCTTCCAGTACCATCATTTCTCCGCAATCTTGACAGTAGTATACTGGAATTCTATGCCCCCACCATAATTGTCTTGAAATACACCAGTCTTGAATGTTTTCCATCCAGTTAAAGTATATCTTATCAAATCTTTCAGGAACAAACTTAGTCTTACCATTTTTGACTACTTCTACTGCTGGCTTTGCAAGACTTTCCATCTTAACATACCATTGTTTTGAGATTATAGGTTCTACTGTAGTTCCGCATCTATCATGAGTTCCAACATTATGAGCGTGATCTTTTATCTTAACTAAAAGACCTGCTTCTTCTAAATCCTTAACTATGGCTTTTCTTGCTTCATATCTATCTAAGCCTTTATATTTACCACCTTTTTCATTGATAATTCCCTTATCATCCATAACTCTTATAATTTCTAAGTTATGTCTCTTTCCTACCTCAAAGTCGTTAGGATCATGGGCTGGAGTCATCTTAACTGCACCAGTTCCAAATTCTAAATCTACGTATTCATCGCCAACTATAGGAATCTCTCTATTAACTAGAGGAAGTATTACAGTTTTACCTATAAGATGTTTATATCTTTCATCATTAGGATTTACAGCTACACCGCTATCTCCAAGCAATGTTTCAGGTCTAGTTGTTGCTATTTCAATAAACCCGCTTCCATCAGCTAATGGGTAATTGATATGCCAGAAATGTCCTGCTTGTTCTTCATATTCAATTTCTGCATCTGATAATGCTGTTTGGCAATGTGTGCACCAGTTAG
The DNA here is from genome assembly GCF_000621745.1 of Clostridium beijerinckii HUN142. GTDB lineage: Bacteria > Bacillota > Clostridia > Clostridiales > Clostridiaceae > Clostridium > Clostridium beijerinckii_A. Next base: position 61,096 of record NZ_JHXK01000028.1, read on the forward strand.
TTATTCTATTTCCTTGATATATTAATCCTTCATTATAAAGCTTAACAAATACATGTTTTACAGCAGCGCTAAGATTTTCATCCATTGTAAATGCTTCTCTTGTAAAATCTGCGGATACTCCAAGCTTTTTAACTTGATTTCTTATTGTAGCTCTATATTTGTCACTCCATTCCCAAACTTTTTCAAGGAATGCTTCTCTTCCCATTTCTTTTTTATCATAACCTTGTTCAGCTAACTGATTTGCAACTTTAACTTCTGTTGCAATAGAAGCATGGTCTTCTCCTGGTAACCATAATGTAGAGTAACCCTGCATTCTCTTAAATCTAATAAGCATATCTTGAAGAGTATCGTCAAATGCATGCCCTAAATGAAGCTGTCCAGTTATATTTGGTGGCGGCATGATTATTGTATATGGTTTTTTGTTCTTATCGATTACTGGAGTAAAGTATCCCTTCTCCTCCCAATTTTTATAGATCCTATCTTCAAATTCTTTTGGATCATATGTAGTTGATATATTTTTTATTTCTTCTGACATTTTAATTCCTCCAAACTTAGTTAAACTAACAATTAACTTGTTAAATTTTTATATTCTAAACAATAAATATTGTAAAGAATATTTATTCCTAAGAATATATATTCTTTAGAATATGCACTGCAATTGCTGTGTCTTAATAAATTAAACCTGACTCACATTCGTTTACTTTGGACTTTCTAATAAGCGAATATAAAATACCCTCAGTGAAAGCTCCAAGAACAAAATATAAAATTTTTATTCTCAACGCAAAAAGAGCCTTCATCACAAAAGGACGAAAGCTCGCGGTACCACCTTTATTTCCACATATACAGAATTACTGCATTAATGGACTCTTAATTTAAATAACGATTCAGACAAACCGTCTTTAGCTACTATTATTTCACTAAAGAAGCTCAAAAGCTACCTTCAAAATTTATTGCATAAGGGTTTTCAGCTACTCCCTCTCTCTTCCTAGTTCTTACTAGTTCTTTATTAAATCTATGATTTAGTTAAAAGAACTGTACTCCTCACTTAATTTAAGTAAGTTTCCTTTAATGCCTCAAAATTTTTACTCCTCTTTTTCATTGCTTTTATATATTATATTATCTTTAACTCACATCAACTTAGCAAGTAACTTCAAACATTTAAACATAAAATTTGAACTCTCACTTATGATATCTTATAGTATAATTTTTGTCAATAATAGTTTTCTATCACTTTTTCTATGCTAATCTGTAGTATAAGAATTTTTAAAAAACAATAAAAGTCTTATCCTTTTTAACCCGCATTATTACTATAAATATTTATATATTTACATATGTATATATAAATGTATTTTTCTATATACATATGTAAATTTAATAATATGTTACTATAAAACTATGTTTCTATAAATAAATGTTTATTTTTATCTTACTACCTATATTTTAATAATATAAATACTTTTAGTAGGTTGTATGACACCTTTATCTGTAACACCTTTCTATGGCTTCTAACAGTCTATCTAATGCTTCTTGAAGAACTCTTGTTGGACATGCTAAGTTTATCCTCTCAAATCCCTTACCCTCATCACCGAAGACATAACCTTCGTCTAAGAAAAACATAGCTTGTGTTGTCATAAATTTTTCTAATGCTTTATGATCCTTCTCCAATGCTCTAAAATCTAACCATTGCAAATAAGTTCCTTCTAAATTTATTATATTAACCTCAGGAATACTACTCTTAAAAAAATCCTCCACGACTTTTTTATTTTTATTTATAATTTGTATAAGTTCTTCAAGCCATTGCTCGCACTCATTATAAGCAATTTCACATGCTTTATATCCAAAAATATTAAGGCCTAAATTCCCTATAGACTTTCTACGTTCACTTCTGACTTTATCTCTTATTTTTTTATTTTCAATAACAATGTTAGAAACTTGAAGACCTGCTAAGTTAAAAGTTTTGCTTGGTGCTGTACAAATAACTGAATTATTCGCAAACTCTTCAGATATATTTGCAAAAACTGTATGCTTAAATCCAGGCATTATAAGATCAAAATGAATTTCATCGGATACTACAATAACGTTATTATCACTGCATATTCTACCAATATTCTTTAACTCCTCTTCACTCCAAACACGTCCAACTGGATTATGTGGATTACATAAAATTAATAATTTGGTATCCTCCAACTTAGCCTTCTCTTCGAAATCTTCAAAATTTATTTCATAATGATCTTCATTAAATATCAATTCACTTTTTATTATCTGCCTATTATTATCTGTAATTGCTTTATAAAAAGGATAGTATACAGGCGTCATAACTAGAACATTATCTTTCTCTTTAGTAAGCGCTCTAACAATTGTGTATAATGCTGGCACAACACCTGAGAATTCAGTAATCCATTCTTTCTCAATATTCCATCTATGTCTTCTTTTCATCCAATTACATACCGCTTTATAATACATATCTGTGGCTTCTGTATACCCCATAATACTGGAATCTATATATTTTTTAAGGCCTTCAATAATTTCTGGCGGATTTTTAAATTCCATATCTGCAACAGAAAATGGCACTATACAATCACTAACATCATTATTAATTTTCCTCATCAAATTCCACTTACTTGCACCTACATTATTTCTAGATACCAGTGTTTGAAAGTCATACTTCATTAACAATACCCCCTTTTTAATAATTCTTATTATTGTATGTGTTTATTCATGTAACTCTAATGGCAAACCATCTGGATCACTAAAAAAAGTAAACTTCCTATTTGTATATTCATCTATTCTAATTGGCTCTGTTTCAATTCCTTTTTTATTTAACTCTTTTATTACTTCTTCGATATTTTTTACACAAAAAGCTAGATGTCTCAACCCACATGCTTCTGGATATGATGGTCTTTTAGGAGCATTTGGCATAGAGAAAAGTTCAATTTCACTATTTCCTATCTTTAAATCTAATTTATATGAATCTCTATCTTTCCTATAATTTTCTCGTATTATTTCAAACCCTAGTATATTTGCATAAAATTTTTTTGATACTTCATAGTTAGATGCAATTATTGCAATATGATGTATAGAATTTATATCCATAAGCTTCTCCTTTTTCAACACTAAATAATATAAAATTATATATTTATATTCTATAAAAAACAAGAGAACAAAATCGCAGGCGAATATATTCCCCTCTTTATTCCTTTGGTTCTTTTTAAATCCACTTTAATATCCTATTATATAGGTTACTCACATACTTAACTGCATTATAATTTCCTAGAGAATAAAAATTATAGGGATGATTATAAAATAATCATCCCTAATACTTTGAGAATATTGCTATTTATTAAATATTTACATTACTTTACCAGGTAGTACTGCATCTAATATACCTATGACTAAAGCTGCTAAGATTGCTCCAAAGATAGATACTGCCATAGTTGGAACAAAGAACTGAGCCACGTACAATATTATTGCTGCTATAAAAAATCCTTTTAGACCTCTTCCAAAAGGTGATGCATCAACACCCATAAATGCTTCTACTAGGTAATCTATTACACTTATTACCACCGCTGCTATTAAATATGACCATATTCCTGTAATACTAAAGCCAGGTGTGAAGAAAGATGTTATACCTAAAACTATAGCAGTTAGAATCAATCTTACAATCCATCCACCTATACTCCTGTTATTAGAACCCTCTTTTGTTGAATGTTCTTTATCATGTACCATAAATAATTACCTCCTTAAATTAAAAAATTAATTTTATTTGGGTGTAATTATATTGTTCCCACCTTATAAAAATATATTATATTTTTTACATGTAATATTAATTAGTATATAAAGGATACTTCCAATACTGTCATAAATAATCAAATCAAACAAACTTTCCTTGCTCAGGCTTTGCAATTTCGTAAAAATTATCTATGAGGTATTTTAGATGTTCCCTCAATTCGCTACCTTCCATCGGTCTTCCGTGACTTGGAATCGCCAAATTAGGTTTTAATTTCCAAAGTAATTTTACAGATTCCTCTGCTTTCTTCCAATCTGTCGTTAGATATTTAGGTGGACCATCTATTTGTTCCCTTTGTGTTAAAACAGACATTATAGATTCTTGTTTCACTGTTGCAAAAGCGTCGCCAACAATAAGCACTCTATTCTTTTCATTAAATAGTGAGATATGTCCTTCTGAATGCCCTGGTGTATTAATATATGTCCATCCATCCAATCCAGGTACAGTATAGTCCTTAGGAAGTGGAACTGCATGTTTCCCTAAATCAATGCTTGTATGAGGAAAAGTTCTTGATATTTTTGCCACTAATCCTTCATCTACAGTAGGATCGGCTAGTGGATAATCCTTTTTCCCAGTTATATACGGAATTTCAAGTTCATGAATATAGACTGGAACATTATAATATTCTGCCAATGTAATCACCGAACCAACATGATCAAAATGTCCATGAGTAAGAATTATGGCTTCTGGAGAACTCCCTTTCCCAAATTTATTTTCTGCACATTTAATAATATACTCAGCTGAATTCTCAAGCCCTGTATCTACAATCACCCATTTACTAATTTTATCATCACTATTGCTTATAATACACGAATTAACGATAGTAAATTGCAAAACTAATATATCTGGAGTAATTTGCAATGATTTTTCAGTAATTTCTGCTAAAAATTCTACCATTCTATTTCCCATATATTTTCCTCCAGTTTTTAAATTAAATTTTCATGTATTTAGTCTTTGTATATGCTGTGATTTTATGCAATAGTAGATGATTTAATAACTTCGTATAGTTACCTTTAAAATATAATAGCAGAATCTAATCTTATATTTAATTTTATTTTTAAAAAATTTTAAATTTCTATCATTCATTTCTTAAAGTTATGCTTAATATCTCTGGCATATTAAGCAATCTAATGCCTGGTTTACTATGCCCCATTCCTCTACTTACAACAAGCTTTTTATCCCCTAATTTATAAACTCCACTACTATACTTTGGGAAAAACTTTCTTTCTGGAGACAGTACTCCTCCTAAAAACGGCAATCGTATCATTCCTCCATGAACATGGCCCGATAAAACTAAATCTATATTAAATCTTGCGTATGTTTCAAAATATAGAGGATTATGCGCTAACAATATATTATATTCTTCAGCACTACATTTTTTTAATAGTTTTCCAATTACCGCTTCAATATTTGACGGTTTATTTCTTGTTTTATAAAATGAAAGTGGAACATTTATGCCATAAATGTTAAGATAACTGTCTTCTACCTTAACAGCTATTTTTTCATCATTTAATATAGTTATATTAAATTCATTCAACTTTTTTATAATGAAATCTAAATCATTTTTTTTAAGTCTCTGTTCATGATTACCTATAATATAATATATTTTATAGGTCTTACTTAAAGTTTCTGCTAATTTTAAAAAAACACTAAAATCTTTATCATACTTGTTAACCATGTCACCAGTCATAACAATAATATTGGGACATTCAATATTAATTTTTTTAATTACTTGTGAATTATCTTCTCCAATAAAATTATAGTCATGAAAATCTGATAACTGAATTATTTTAAATTCATTAAATTCCTTCGGAATCTTATCACTTCTTATTTCATATTTAGACACTTTTATCATTTTATTATCTAAATATATTAATGTAGAGATTAAAGCAAAACCTGATAATGCAAGTAATTTTTTAATCATTTATTCACTCCACTTCTTTCAATATTAACAAATAATCCTATTTTAACTGTAATTAAACTCAAGAGTTTTTGCTAAATTTCTATTTACCACAAAATATTTAACTTCTGAAATTATTTTAATCCTTTAATTTCTATATATTTTATAATACTATAAGCTTAATAAAAAATTAATTCTATACTCTGAAATTGATTATAATATTTTATGTTTTTTGATATTCTTTATTCTTTTTATTCACATTCAAAACTTATGCACCATATAAAAAATATTAAATGCACAAGTTTTATTTGTAATTAGGCATTTTACATCAAAAGCACTTGATTTTTTATACCTCTAAATTTCATTCTCAATTCTATATATTAGCTCATCAACTGCGCTTGATATGTTCTGTATTAAATCTATTTGGCTCTTATCTATTATTTGTAATTTTTTTATCGCCATACTTTCCAATAACTTCATTCTTACTACTACATTATTAAGCAATTCCTTTGAATTACTTTCCTCTATAATAACAAAATCCTTCCAAAACAATAATGGTAATATAAATATCTCTGATACAGCATATCCTATACTAAAAAATTCTTTATAGTTAGAACAATCATCATGGCAAAACATTATTAAATACTCGCCTAATGCTTTAAATAGATTATCCTTACCATCCGTCCTACACAACATGAGCTCTATTACATTTACAATGCCATCTATTACTAAATATCTTAAATTATCGGGTAAATTTGATATTATACTAGAAGAAAAGTAATTAATTATTTTTGAAAATTCAGCTTCGGTTGTCTCATCTCTCAAATTGCCATTTCCGTCTAGAAGCACACTTGCCTTATGATAATCAAATGGGTTAATCTGAATTTCGGTTTTTATATAGATATTTTTTTCTGATATCGAATTAAATAAACAATTTACATAATCATATTTTGCATTTATAGATATAATCTTTTTCTGATTTTTGCTAATTTCTTCTTCATATCTACTGATAAATTCTTTTGAAAATCCCTGTCCATCAATAGAAACACATTTGCTTACTTTAGGAGAAAATATTGATACATATTGAGCCTTGTTCCCGCCCTTAGAATGGCCTGATACCATAATATCACTATATTCAAGGCTATTTATATATTTTAAGGCCTCTATTTGTTCCGGTGTATCATATTCATAAGAACCTTTACCATTATCATTCCATTCTTTTGTTGTAGCTGTTCCCCTAAAAATTACTGTTGCATTTCCATCCTCGTTTACAAAGCAGGCATATTCCATTCCATTATTATAATCATTTACATGCTTAATTCTTAGATTACTTAAATTTGGTTTAACTTTTATTTGATTTAATATCATTATCCATTCTTTTGTATCCATTCTTATTATACAATCTCCAATGGCTTCCATAAGATAGTCAAAATTCTCACTTTTTAATAAATTATCTACAAGACTTATAAGTTTTTCATCTTCTTCTATATCCCATTTTAAGTATATCAGATTATCTAAAAGTATTAACTCTTCGTAAGTTAAACTGCTCATTCTACCTCCATACAATCTTAAATTAATTATCTTTATATTAATAAGTTATTCATGTAATACAAAAATAAACCTATAGATCTCAGTTATATGAAATCTATAGGTTTATTACTTTAAAATAATATCCATAGGACTTTATTATAAGCACCTTGAGCTTATTACTCAGATACTACATAAATAGTTTTGCTATAAATATAATGAATGCTGAAAGAGCTGCTGTTATTGGAATAGTTAAAATCCAAGCCCAAACTATATTTTGAGCAACTCCCCACTTTACAGATTTAATTCTTTTAGAAGCTCCTACTCCCATTACAGTTGTCGAAATAATGTGAGTTGTACTTACTGGTGCATGAAATAGTGTTGCTAAAAATATTACGGCTGCGCCTCCTGTTTGAGCTGCAAACCCATTTACTGGTGTTAATTTTGCCATTCCACTTCCCATTGTTTTGATAATTTTTTTTCCTCCAGACGCTGTCCCAAGAGCCATAGCTATAGCGCAACATGCTATAACCCATGTTGGAACTTCAAATGTACTGATAAGTCCACCACTTAATAATGCCATAGTTATTAATCCCATAGACTTTTGAGCATCATTACTTCCATGATTTAACGCCATAAGTGAACCAGCAACAACTTGTAATTTCAAAAAGACTTTATTTATTATTCCAGGCTTAAATGGTTTTAATATCCAATTTAATAATATCATTAATATGTATCCCACTGTAAAACCAACAATTGGTGCAATAAATATCCATATCACCACGTCGTGAAAAAGATTATACCAATTTACTACATCAAATCTCAAATTATAAGCTATTCCGCCACCAACTAGTGCACCTATTAACGCATGAGATGAACTACTTGGAATACCAAAATACCATGTTATTATGTTCCATATTATTGCTGAAATTAAAACTCCTAATATAACCCATTGAGGCATAGAATTATGACTTACTATATTTTCTCCTACAGTTTTTGCAACCGCTGTTCCTGCGAATGCACCAATGAAATTAAAAATTGCACATATTACTATAGCTGTTTGCGGTTTAAGCGCTCTTGTCGTTATAGAAGTAGCTACCGCTGTTGCTGTATCATGAAATCCATTGATAAAGTCAAATATTAATACTGTAATTACTATTAATACTGTTATAGTCATAGTACTAAACATTCTTAATGACAACTCCCTCTACAATATTTGCAATTTTCTCACACTTATCAATAGTGTTTTCTAATATTTGATATATTTCTTTCCATTTTATAATTTCAATAGGATCTTTTTCATTTCTAAATAATTCACCTACTGTATTTCTAAATAAACGATCTACTTCACTTTCTATTTGATTTATTGTTAGTATCTTTTCATTTATATTATTTTTACCAGCTATTAAATGAAGTTCATCCATTAATTCTGATATGAGTTTTGTACATTTTATTATCATATCAGCTAAATACTTTGCTGGTTCTGTACTTTCAGTAACGTTAAACATTACAAATCTATGTATTGTTGAGTTGATTAGGTCTAAAATGTCGTCTAGTCTTTTAATTAATAAGTACATATCTTCTCTATCAAAAGGAGTTATAAATGAATCATTTAATTCTTTAACCATAACATTTACTAATCTATCACCGTTATGTTCTAATTCTTCGATTTTGCTAACATTAAGTTCAATATTTGATAATGAGTCTAGGCTTTTTCTTAATACTTTTGCACCTTCCTCTACATTTTGTGAAGCTTCTATAAACATTTTATAGAATTTATCTTCCTTCGGATTTAAATTAAACATATTATCACATCTCCCTATAAAATATAAATATTCGACATATTGTTAAATACATAATCCAGTAACAAGTATATTCTATTTTGTAACATTTTTAAACTCTTTTTAAAAAACTTAACCTAATTTTAATATTACTCACCTTATTTTAACAATTGTAGTATCTCTTGAATTAATTCAAATTATGTTATATTATTACTAAAAAAATCATTATCCAACATTGTCGTTATTATCAATTGATAATAACTATATAAGTAATTTTTTGATTTTAAGTAAAATTCCACAATGTTATTAATCAATCCGTTTTATTAAATGATAAAGTATAATTAATACTTGAAAACACTGTTTTGTCTAATGAGTAAATTAAAATAATACAAATAAATACTATATCTGTATACTATAAAATTCATAACTTTAAGACAATAAAGTCTGGATGTATTACATATATAAAATTATATCTGTTTTTTCCTCAAAATATATGAATAAAGAATGCTTATTACATATATATAATAAAATTTAACATTCCACAGAGAATATTTTAAATATACTCATAATCATCTGAAAAATATGTATATATTGATTTTATAAATTTCAATCACATATGTAAAGAGAAACACAAAAATAATCTTTCCAAATAATACACTGCAAAAGATTATATTATTCTATGGTCTAATATATTCTTAAGAAAAAACCTCGATATTTAGCATCGAGGTTTTTCTATAATTTTAAATTATACTCAAATTTTATAGTCTAATCTTTTTTTACTCTTGGAAAATAAACTGTATGAAGTAATTCATGAGCCTTATTACTTAATGGATGATCTAAATATTTTTCATATATAGAAAGTACTTCTGGGTTTTCATTTGATCTTCTAAGTGTCTTTGACCTATCTATATTATTCAACCCTTCTGCTCTTTTTTGCAATGCTGCTTGTTTATTTCCCTTTGTTTTAGGTTGACCGCCACCACCGATGCATCCACCTACACAAGCCATTATTTCTATTGCATGGAAGAATTCTTCCCCTGATCTTATTTTATCCAACATTTTAGCTGCTTCCCTAAGACCGTGGGCAACCCCTATTCTTAATTTTATATCTCCAGCCTCAAGTTCACAAACTCTAAATCCATCCCAGCCTCTAAGACCTTCAAATTCTATATTATCAAATCTTTCTCCAGTCATCTTTTCAAGGGCTGTTCTTGTGGCAGCTTCTATAACTCCACCTGTTCTACCAAAGATAATTCCAGCTCCAGTATATTCTCCCATAACTGTATCTATTTCTTCATCTTCAATTTCTTTTAAGTTTATTCCTGAATTTTCAAATATTTTAATAAGTTCTCTTGTTGTAATTACATAATCAACATCGTAGTTCATCTCTACTGAAAATTCCGCTCTTGATGCTTCATATTTCTTTGCAATACACGGCATAATAGCAACCGAAGTCACTTCATCTCTTGAAAGTCCTTTTTCTTTTGCCCATATTTCCTTAGCCACTATAGCAAACATCTCCATTGGAGATTTTGCAGAAGAAGGAACATCCAACATATCTCCATAATTCTGCTCTATAAATTTAATCCATGAAGGACAACATGAAGTAAGAATTGGAAGCTTTACACTCTCATCTCCAGCTAGATGCCTTTCAAGTCTTTCTTGAAGTTCTGCAGCTTCTTCCATTATTGTTAAATCAGCTCCCCAGCTTGTATCAAACACATAATCTACTCCTAGTTTTCTAAGACCCGCTGCTATTTTCTTTTCAACATTCTCTCCTGGTTCAAATCCAAAAGCTTCACCTATGGCAACTCTAACCGCTGGTGCCATCTGAGTAATTACAACCTTATTAGGTGTTGCTAAGTCTCTAAGAAATAACATAGTATTATCTCCTGCACTTATTGCATCAACAGGACATGCGGAAACACACGCTCCACAATGTGTACATCTATTATAATCTATTTCATGTTTCTTTTTTAATTCCCCATCTATACAATCAACAGGACATGCTCTTTTGCAAGCTCCGCAACCAATGCACTTTTTAGTAATTGTTAGTTTTACTAAATGGTTACATTGTGATGTATAACACTTCTTTTCTTCTATATGTTCTTCAATTTCTTCATAGAATTTATCTATTATTTCTTCCATGATATTATGCTTTTGGTTCATCTTACTCTTAACTGTCACTGCAAGATTTCTCAAAAGATAAATCTCACGCATATTAGACACACCTTTACTTATTCTGTTTAATATATTAAACATTTCAGTTATGTCCTCTTTAACAACTTCATAGTTCTTATAAGATCCATCTTTAATTTTTGCTAATAAATATTCTATATAAAATTTCTCAAACTGAATAATACAGTCTTCTTGTGATAAAACAATAATTGTTCTTGCAATATTTTCATAAAATAATCCAAAATCAAATTCTTTATCTAAGCTATCCTCTGTTAAAAAACCACCGAAAGGAAGTCCTATTTGAGCTGCTTTAAAGTTACTTTTGTTTATAAGCCCACCACATAATTGTATTATTTCATTAAGGGTAGCCCCTTCTGGAACTTCTATTATCCCTGGATTATTAACTTTTCCACATATAGCAATTTTTCTGCCGTTTGACAGTTCTTTTAATTCATCTTCGCTAAAAACAGAAAAAACTGAACCTAATGCACTTTGTATAAAAGATTTTTTATTATCTCCCATAATATTCACTCCTTAACATTTTGTCTTCTTTTTATTTTCAAATCTAATCATATAAAATATATATCATTTAGTATAATTGTTTATTATTTTTAACAAAACCGTCGCATAATAATCTATTGTATCTATTAACGCACTATTTTAATAAAGAAAATCCATATATATGATACACCATATTTCGCGAATTCTTCAAGTTAATAAAACTTTCTTAACACGTTTAATAATAAACTTATTATCCTCCCCCTTAAGTTAATAACGAGATAAATACGAAGCTCTCTATTTTATGCGTCGCCAATCTATTATAACATATATTTATAGAAAATTATTAAATATTATATGATTATTTTATAAAAAAAGACAACAAATTTATTATTAATAAATTTGTTGTCTAAAATAAGTATTATTTTAGAATAATCTCCAAGCTATGTACCGGATTTTATCAAAATAGTAAGATAATAAACATTTATAAAAACACAATTTAGCGTAAATTCTGAATATATTAATTATTACCTATCAATATTCTTACTTAAGTACGCCTTAATATCTAGTAAATTCTCAAAGCTTTTATGACAATACTTTAGTATATCATTGTCGGCTTTCTTAAGATCTTCTACATGTATTCCTATCATTTTAGCTTTATAAGCTCCTTCAATACCAGCAGCAGAATCCTCTATAACAATACAATCTTTAGGATTTACACAAAGCTTTTTAGCCACCTTTAGAAATATTTCTGGATCTGGTTTGGCTTTTACTACATCATCACCATAAACCATAACATCAAAATCTTCTTTGATATCAGTATTTCTAAACTGAATATTGGCTCGTTCTCTTTTAGCCGATGTCGCAAGAGCTATTCTATATCCTCTCTCTTTTAGAAACTCTAAAATTTCCTTCGCCCCTTCTTTAATAGCAACTTGACCACTTTCTACTGCATTCTTTAATTCCTTATCTTTTTCTTCATACATTTGTTTTATAGGCAAGTTTTCCCCATATAACTCTAAAAATTTCTTGATTACGTTTTTCCGTCCTCTTCCCATTACAGAAATATAAACATCATCACTCATATTATATCCATACTTCTTAAAAATCTTTTTCCAAGTCTCTAAATATACTCTCTCTGTATCGAATATAACTCCATCCATGTCAAATAACACCGCTTTTATTTTTTTCATTATTCCCCCGTGAATTAATTTTTTATTTAATCAAATTTCTATCTTTTTTTAAAGACCTTTTAGATATCATTTATATAACTCCAAATTATGTATAAGGAATCTATATATCTATACCCTTTAAAACATCTTGATTAAATTTCTCAATTCCGATTCTATCAATAAAAAATCCCAACTTTTCCCCTGCTTCTGCATTTTCTATATAATATTCAAAAATATTATCAACTAAACTTAACGCTTGGCTTTCTGTTATATCTTTAGCAATAATATCTGCCATTCTTGGGTTATAACCTCCTGATCCCCCTGCTGAAACAATGAACCCAGTTTTATCTGCTATCACTCCAACATCTTTACTATAAACGCTGCCGCAAGCATTTCTACAGCCTGCCACTCCTATTTTAGTCCTACACGGCATTTCCATCCACTGATATTTTCTTGAAAGCTTCATTCCTGTCCCAATTGTGTTATATTTAGATCTTTTACAGTATCCAGCCGGACATATTTCAACATTCTTAACTGAATTTTGTGTTTTAACTGCTGGTTCCATTCCAAGTTCATTCCAAATATTTTCTAAGTCTTCTTGCTTAAGATTAGTTATTAATATCCTTTGTCCTGAAGTTATTTTTAATATACCATCATATTTTTTCGCTACATCCACAATTTTTTGCATAGTTTCTACGGTAATAAAACCACCTGGAATATGCGGAGTTATTCCAAAAGTTCTTTTTCCATTATTTATCTTCTGAAGATTTCCAAAACTCATATTATATCCTCCTCTTATGTGTATTAATAATATTTAATACTAGATTAATGTTTATTTTATCATATTTTTCACATAAATAATTATTTACAATTGATAAATTCTTCTTCAATTTTCCATTTTTGCTCTCCATTAATTTAAAACTTTTACCTTATTATATTTTAACCCAAAGCTAATTTTTAACCAAGAAAATTTTATGTTAATGAATTTAATAGATTACTTAACAAATTCAGTAGTTTATGAGATTTATTTATCGAATAAAACCCCACTATAAACTTGATACGTGTTCATCCCAGGTATATACTATTAATAATGCTATTTAATATATTATAAACCTATTATTTACTAATATTTATTTAGCTATAACACCATAGAATAGAAAGGTTCTGAAATATGATGATTTCAACTAAAGATAATTCTACTTTACTCAAAAACAAATCATTAAAATTATTAATGACAGCACGTATTTCCACTAATTTTGCATATCAAATAATTACAGTTGCTATTGGATGGCAAATGTATTCCTTAACCCATTCAGCATTTTATTTAGGTCTTGTTGGACTAGTTCAGTTTTTACCAATGCTTTTTCTATCTCTTTTTGTCGGCCATATCTCAGATAGATATGATCGAAGAAAAATAGTAACCTTAAGTCAGGCAGCTCAAAGTATATTCATTTTTATTATGGCCTTTGGAAATTACAGTGAATTGATTACCAAGGAAAGATTTTTAATTCTTATTTTCTTTATAGCTGTAGCTCATTCATTCGAGGGTCCGCCAATGCAAGCATTATTGCCTAATATTGTTAGTAAGGAAACTTTTCCAAGAGCTTCTGCTTTGATGTCTTCAGTTTCAGAATTTGCAGTTATTATAGGACCAGCTGTAGGTGGAATTTTATATACTCTTGGTTCAACCCTAGTTTTTTTATTAACTGGTATCTTATATTTAATCTCAGGTATTCTAATATCTCAAATTTCAATCAAGAAAGAGAACTTTAAATCTGAGCCAGCTAATATAAAATCCTTATTCGCAGGAATATCTTTTATAAAAAGCAGACCTATAATACTTGGGGCAATATCCCTAGATTTATTTGCAGTATTATTTGGGGGCGCAACAGCCTTGCTTCCAATTTACGCAAGTAGCATTCTAATGATAGGTTCTTTTGGTTTAGGTATCCTTAGATCTGCTCCTGCCGTTGGAGCATTATTAATGTCTGCTTATCTGGCAAGAAAACCATTAACGCACAATGTAGGAAGAACAATGTTCATAGCTGTTATATTCTTCGGTTTGTCCACTATAGTTTTTGCAATATCCAGATCTGTTATAATATCTTTCCTTGCCCTTTTGATTTTAGGTGCTTCCGATGTAATTAGCGTTGTTATACGATCTACACTTGTTCAACTTAATACTCCAGATTATATGAGAGGAAGAGTTAGTTCTGTAAATATGATATTCATAGGAACTTCCAATCAACTTGGTGAATTTGAATCAGGCATTACAGCGTCTCTATTAGGAACTGTTCCCGCTGCTCTTATTGGAGGTATTGGAACTATAGCAGTAGTAGTACTATGGATGAAATTATTTCCTTCTATATTACATGTTGATAAATTTCAATCAAGCAACAACTAAAAATATATTTTTAGTTAATGAATTTTTTAATTAAATATTTTAAATAAAAAAACTTTAAATAGTATTATGGTTACTATTTAAAGTTTTTTACTTTGCAATAATCAATGCGCTAAACTGTTTATAATAAATTCATTTATTTCTTCTTACATTTGCTGTATCTATAATATAGCAATAAAATTACTATACAAATCAAATATTAATTTAATTTTACATATTATAATTCAGTATATTTCTTGCTATTACCTTTAGCCTTTTCAATTGGATACTTCTTCTCATTTATATCCATTTTGCTATTAATAACAGTCTCTAAATCAACACCTAATGAATCCGCCATATGTATGCAATAAATCATAACATCTGCAAGCTCTTCTAACACATTTACTTTACTATAATTTTCTTCATCCCATAGAAAATTTTCTAATAGCTCTGCTGCTTCAATAGATATTGCTTTTGCTAAATTAGATTGTGAATGAAATTGATCCCATTCTCTATCTCTTCTAAATTTTCTAATTCTGTTTATAACATCTTTCATTGTCATCACTCTTTCTGTATTTGTAAAATACTTAAATTATACCATATTCTTTTATATTAAATTATGGCTCCAACTTAATTGTTAATTAATATTCACTTCTCTAGTTTCTAACTCTTCCCCATTTTTATAGAAACCCTATTTCTCCCTAAGCTCTTCGCTTCATACAAAGCTTTATCTGCAAATTTAATCATATTCTCCAAATCTCGTTCTCTAACTGATGTAAATATCCCAAAAGAAGATGTTATTTTTATGCATTTATTGTCATGGAATATTTCTAAATTTTCAATCCTTCTTCTTATTGTTTCCCCAATCTCTAAAGCTTTTTCTGAATTTGCATTATCTAATAAAATTAAAAATTCTTCTCCCCCATATCTTCCTATATAATATTTTTTTCCCAATAATTCTTTACAAATATTCATTACCTTTTTTAAAACAATATCACCTGTAGGATGGCCATAAGTATCATTAATACTTTTAAATTTATCTATATCCATCATTAATAGAGACATATGTTTCTTATCTGAACAAGCTTCGATTTTTTCTTTTGCAATTTTGTAGAAGTATTTTCTATTATATACTCCTGTCAAAACATCAGTAACTCCGTAGTATTCAAGCTTCTTAATCATTAAAACTTGTTCAGTATTATCACTCAAGACAATAACTTTTCCCTTACCTCTGTTATTATTAATTAATGTAAGCTTACCTTTAAAATAATAGAGTTTGTTTTTGATTTTAATTTCGCAGTTGAAACTAGTTTCTTTTTCTTCATATACATATTTGATAATTTCCTGATACTCTCTAAATTCTGCTCCTACATCTTGTCCCATTGCTAACTTTGATTTTATATTAAAAATCTTCTCTGCTGTATTATTCATATCTATTATTTTATTTTCATGATCTAATACTAATATTGCTTCAGATATATTGTCAAAGACAACATGTCTAGCAATAGTAGCTGTTTCAAAGATATTAGATTTAAACAAAGCGTATGTATATATCAAGCAAAATACTCCCATAAAAATTGGAACTATATCTATTCTTATAGGCGTAACCTTTGACATGTATATACAATATCCAATCCAAGGAATAAATGATGTAATCATAATTTTAAAACTTCTCTTTTTATATACACTGTTTTCTTTTCTATAAAAAATTAAATACAGACTATTCCCTATTATAAAGCACACGTTCACAAAAATTATGCAGATAACGTATGCAATGCCAGGTTTAAGATTTGCAATATATAAATTATTTATAATATCAACTGTATAACTCTTATAAAAAAGCTGATGATAATCATTAGTAATATTTAAAATCACTAATAAGACTGGCAAAGAAAATAATAATATGCAGAGCTTTTTAGTAATATACCTACTTTTATTAGTATATTCTAGAGACATGATAACCCAAAAAGCTGGAATGGATACTATTCCTATATACTCTATCCCAGTAAACAATTTCATAAAGTTTAAATTGGGAGATATTAGCTCAAAAGAATAGAATAAACTATATATAAAAACACTTAAAATAACACCTAAAAGCCCATTTAAATGTATTCTTCCTTTTTTGTAAAATAAAAATATGCATAATTGTGCTGAAATAAATGCTGTTAAAAACATTGCAAGAAATATTATATAATTAAACATTTAATATCCTCTTTCATAATCACTAATTCTTTAATAAATTGCTATTGTAAAGTTAACTTTAACTTTTGGGATTAGAAACCTATTCTATCATTATATATTATAAGACCCATGTTATTCCATTTCAACAACTATTAAAATATATTTATGTAGTAAATATGTTTTCTTTTTTATTTTCTTTTGAAAAACAACCTTCTAAATCAGCCTTTCTCATAATTTATACCACAAGAAGCATAATGTCCACAGATTGTCCAACTATATAATTTCCCACGAAAATAAAACTATTTTCACTATACCTTGTGAAGACTTTGCCTTCATTGGCAGTTCCTAGAGAATAAAAAAATCAAGCAGCTATCAACGGCTGCTTGATTTTTTTAAAATTTAATTCTATTACCACAATAAGGACAAAATTCAAAACTTGGATCAACTTCCTTACCACAGTTCCTGCATATCCCACTATTATAATTGCTGCTTTCTAGCTCCTCAAGATCCCAATAAGTTATATCTACAGGTTCATTATTCTCAATAGCTTTTCCTTTATTTATTGAAATACTAAATTTAGTTCCACATCCATCACATATTATATAATATCTTATATTCCACTTAAAAATTGGAATAAAGAAAAAATGAAAATAATCAAAACTTTTTATTAGTCTTCCACGAAAAACTTTATTACATTTTTTACAGTTTAAATTATCTAAAATCTTTATTTCTTTATTTTTATTTTCAATGCCAAATATACCTATAAAAAACATACAACCATTTACCCCTACCTATAAATATTATTTTATATATCTTTGAATACTAAGTATACATTTAGAATCCTTGTAAATCAAGTTATTCAATTAGGGCCACAATATTGGAACTTAATTGTAATATATATTATCTATTATATCAAAGTATTTATTTTTAATTCTATTCAGGCTTTATTGTATCTAGATAAGTAAACTTTCCGTCTTTAACTATCTTTAAAACAGCTTCTTTTACTGCATTATTGTTTTCATCAATTGTTATTACTCCTGCTGCACCAGGAAAATCTTTTGTCTTTGCGATTTCATCTCTAATTTTAACTGGGTCTGTGGAATCAGCTCTCTTAATTGCATCTAAAATTACTAAATATGCATCATAACCTAATGCTGTAGCTGCTGCTGGCTCCTTATTATATTCCTTTCTATACTCATCAAGAAAAATTTTTGATTCTTCAGTTATAGGTGTCTCCGTTGCAAAAAACGTTGAAAATACAGTTCCTTCAACATCTTCTTTACCTATATCTAAAAATTCCGGCGTCTCCCAAGTATCAGCTCCAATTATTGGGGCTGTAATTCCAAGTTGTCTTGCTTGTTTTATTATCATTGCTCCCTCAGTAAAATTACCTGGAGCAAATATTACATCAGGATTGCTTCCTTTAATATTTGTAAGCTGTGCTGAAAAATCTTGATCTCCTGTATTATAATTTGCTTTTGCTACAACAGCATTATTATCCTCAGTTAGCTTTTTAAATTCATCCGTAAAAAATTTGCAAATCCCAACTGAGTAATCACTTGAAACCTCTTGCAGAATGGCTACCTTTTTAGCTTTAAGCTTATTAGCTGCATATTTTGCCATAACAGTTCCTTGAAAAGGATCAATAAAGCAAACTCTAAAATAATAATCATTTCCTGCAGTTACTAAAGGGTTGGTACAAGTTACTCCTACAGCTGGAACCTTAGCTTCCTGTACTATATCACCTGCCGCCATAGAAAAACCACTTCCATAGCTTCCTATGATAGCATTAACATGCTCCTGCTCAATAAGGTTTGCAGCTGCATTAGCTGCTTCAACTTTATCAGATTTATTATCTGCAAAAACTAGTTCTACTTTTTTACCAAGAACAGTTGGATAAATCTTATTTGCAAGTTTTGCACCTTCTGTTTCTAATTGTCCACCTGCCGCATTTGCACCTGTCATTGGTTCAAATACACCTATTTTTATTACATCACTGTCCTCATTGGCTTTTGTGCCTGATTTTGAATTACAACCTCCTAAAGTAAAAGAAGTCATCATAGCTATAACCAAAAGCAATGAAATTTTTCTTTTCATATATATATCCCCCTAATATCTAAATATTAATTTAATCTTATTGACGTACAAAATAAAAACTAAAAGCAACTAAATAGTAACTCAAAAAATTCTAATATCTTAGCATTTATTTTATATAATATACATCTCTTAATTCAATTAAAATTATCTTTTTATAAAAACTTATAATTTAATCTAATGTATTGTAACAATAAAAGCAAAATAAATTCCTTAAATAAAAAATAACAAGTCAGTATTTTGTTATTTTCTGACTTGCTATTTCTCCTCTAAATACGAAAATTCTCATATTACAAAGCTTCACCAAGATAAGCTTTTTTAATTTCATCATTAGAAAGTAATTCTTGCCCTGAGCCACTTAGTGTTATTCTTCCAGTTTCCATAATATAGCCAATGTCAGCTATTTTTAAAGCTGCATTTGCATTTTGCTCAATTAGTAGAACTGTCATGCCTTCTTCATTAATTTTCTTTATAATTCCAAATAATTCTTTTACGATTATTGGCGCAAGTCCTAAAGAAGGTTCATCCATCATTATTAACTTTGGTCTTGACATAAGCGCTCTCCCTATGGCAAGCATTTGCTGCTCTCCTCCTGAAAGAGTTCCTGATAACTGCCAAGTTCTCTCCTTAAGTCTAGGAAAAAGTGAATATACCTTTTCCAAGTCTTCTTGAATACCTGATTTATCCTTTCTTGTATAAGCACCTATTTTCAAATTTTCCAGTACTGTAAGATCTGAAAAGACTTTTCTTCCCTCTGGAACTAATGCTATTCCTTTTTTTACCATAAGTTCTGTGTTAAGCTTAGTTAAATCAGTTCCATCATCCAAATTTATAGTTCCACTCTTTGGTTTAACAAGACCTACTATAGATTTTAATGTAGTACTTTTTCCTGCTCCGTTAGCACCAACTAAAGTTACGATCTTCCCCTCTGGTACCTCTAAGCTTATTCCTTTTAATGCTTCGATTCCACCATAGGCGACTACTAAATTATCAATTTTAATCATCTTCAGCTACCCCCAAATATGCATCTATAACCTTTTTATCGTTTTGTATTTCAGAAGGTGTACCTTCAGCTATAGTAATTCCATATTCAAAAACCTGTATTCTATCTGATAACCCCATAACCATATTCATATGATGCTCTATCATAAATATAGTTAAATCAAATTTATCCTTAATTTCTCTAACAAAATCTGTAAGTTCATCAGTTTCTGTAGGATTCATTCCTGCTGCTGGTTCATCAAGAAGAAGAAGCTTCGGATTAGTAGCAAGCGCTCTTGCTATTTCAAGTTTTCTCTGCATACCGTATGGAAGAGAACTTGCTTTCTCATTTCTTAGCTTTTCAAGACCTACTTCTTTTAAAAGTTCTAAAGATTTCTCAACCATCTCTTTTTCTTCTCTTTTATATCTAGGAAGCTTTAACATCGCTTCAATGCAGTTTGACTTAATATGAACATGATTTCCTATTAAAACATTGTCAAGTACACTCAAATCTTTAAAAAGTCTTATGTTTTGAAATGTTCTTGCTATACCAGTTTGAGTTATTTTATCTTGTCTCATTCCAGTAATATTAGTATCATTAAAGATTATTTTTCCCCTTGTAGGAGTATACACATTAGTGATCATATTAAAGGCTGTAGTTTTACCAGCCCCATTAGGTCCAATTAAAGAAATTATTTCTCCTTGATTAATTTGAAGGTTAAAGTCTTTTACAGCCGTAAGTCCTCCAAACTGCATAGTTGCATTTTGTACGTTTAATAATGCCATTACTTGTCCCCTCCTTCTTCTAGAGGTTTGTTATTAGAATATTTAAATATTGATTTCCATGAAAATTCTTTTGTGCCCATTATTCCATGTCTAAAGAATAATACTATTATCATAAGCAAAATTGAGAAAATAACCATTCTAAGTCCTGGTATTCCTGAAAAACTGAAAATTCCCAAATCAAATTGTTTTTCCATATCCAAGAATCTTAAAGCTTCTCCAAGTATTGTTACAATGAAAGCTGATATAACTGTTCCTGTGATGCTCCCCATTCCTCCAATAACTATTATAAGAAGTATATTAAATGTAAGATTAAACTTAAACATATTAGGATCAATTGTTCCCATTAGGTTTCCAAGTAATCCGCCTCCTACTCCAGCAAAGAAAGCACCAATAGCAAATCCTATTACCTTATGTTTGAATAAACTTATTCCCATGCTTTCGGCTGCAATTTCATCTTCCCTAATGGATTTTAGAGCTCTTCCATAAGAACTATTTATAAATGACATTAATATTATTATTGTCACAATTGCTATGCCAAAACTCCAGTATAGATTTGTCATATGCGGAATACCTCGAAGGCCCAAAGCTCCATTGGTTAAACCTTGTATATTAGTAATGACTATTCTTATAATTTCTGCAAATCCTAAAGTAACAATAGCCAAATAGTCACCCTTAAGCCTTAAAGCTGGAGCACCTATTAAAACTGCTATAAATGCTGATAAAAGACCAGCTATTAACAATGCTACAATAAATGGTACCGATATATGATTAAAAGGCGCCATTAATGGTTCCATAAAGAAATTTTGATTTTTAACTTTTTCACTCATTGTAAGCAATGCAGTTGTATAAGCACCTACTGCTACAAAGCCTGCATGTCCTAACGAAAACAATCCTGTAAATCCATTTATTAGATTTAAACTTAATCCAAGAACTGTATATATTGCACATAAATTTAAAATTCTAATTTTATAAGAGTCTAAGCTATTATTTGCAACAAATAAGAGTAAAAATACAATTGCAATAAGAGCTATATTTAAAAATTTATTTTTATTGTTCATTTTTACACCTTCTCTGTTAAATTTTTGCCCATTATTCCTGTAGGTTTAAATAGCAATATTACGATTAATAGTATAAATGCTAACGCATCTCTATACCCTGTAAGTCCAGGGAAAAATCCAATTAACATAATTTCAGCTAGTCCAAGTATAAAACCACCAATAACTGCTCCCTTAATATCTCCTATACCACCAATTACAGCGGCTATGAAACATTTAAGACCTGGCATCATTCCCATAAGTGCAACTATTTGTGGATATTTTACACACCACATCATAGAGCCCACTGCAGCCAATCCTGATCCTATAGCGAAAGTAAATGATATTGTCCTATTTACATTTATCCCCATAAGTCTTGCAGTTTCAACATCTTTTGAAGCTGCTCTCATTGCCATACCAATATTCGTGTTATTAACTAAGTGTAATAGAACAAATAGTATTACTATTGTAACAACTGGAATTATAAAAGTAAGTCTTTGAATTGAAACTCCACCTATAACTATTACCTCTGTAAATAGCTTTACATCTGGGAAAGCCTTAGGCCTTCCTCCAAATAAAACAACCGCTAAATTTTCAAGTAAGAAAGATACACCAATAGCTGAAATTAAAGCTGAAATCTTAGGTGCATTTCTTAAAGGTCTATACGCAGTGAATTCAATTCCCATCCCCAGGAATGCTGTTATAACCACTGCAATTATAAAAGCAAAGTACCAAGGTAGTCCAAATGTTGCAACTCCGAAAAATCCGAAATATGCAGCCATCATAAATATATCGCCATGCGCAAAATTTATAAGTTTTAGTATTCCATAAACCATAGTATATCCTATAGCTATAAGTGCATATAAACTTCCTAGAGAGATACCATTTGCTAAATTTTGCATAAATGTACTTAAATTCATTAAAGTCATATTTTCACCCCTAATTAATTTTCTTCAGGTTTTATTGTATCAAGATAAGTAAATTTACCATCTTTAACTACCTTTAAAACTGCGTCTTTTACTGCATTGTTATTTTGGTCTATAGTTATTACTCCTGCTGCACCAGGAAAATTCTTGGTTCTTGCAATTTCGTCTCTAATCTTTATTGGATCTATAGAATTAGCTCTTTTAACTGCATCTAAAATCACTAAATATGCATCATATGATAAAGCTGAAACTGCTGCTGGTTCCTTATTATATTCTTTTCTATATTCATCAAGAAAAACTTTTGATTCGTTAGTTATAGGCGTCTCACTTGCAAAAAAAGTAGAAAATACCGTTCCCTCAACATCTTCTTTACCTATGTCTAAAAACTCTGGTGTTTCCCAAGTATCCCCTCCAATTATTGGAGTAGTTATTCCAAGCTGCCTTGCTTGCTTTATTATCATAGCTCCTTCTGTAAAATTACCTGGAGCAAAAATCACATCTGGATTACTACTCTTAATATTTGTAAGTTGAGCTGTAAAATCTTGATCCCCTGTATTGTAGTTAGCTTTAGCTATAATTGAATCTTTATCTCCTGTAAGCTTTACAAATTCATCAGTAAAGAACTTGCAAATTCCAACTGAATAATCACTTGAAACTTCTTGAAGTAAAGCTACTTTTTTAGCTTGCAGTTTATTTGCTGCGTATTTTGCCATGACAGTTCCTTGAAAAGGATCTATAAAACAAACTCTAAAGTAATAATCATTACCAGCTGTTACAAGAGGATTTGTAGCTGAAGCTGCAACTGCTGGGACCTTAGCATCTTGCACAATATCTCCCGCCGCCATAGAGTTTCCACTTCCCCAACTTCCTATGATTGCATTAACGTGCTCCTGTTCTACAAGATTAGATGCTGCACTAGCTGCTTCAACTTTATCTGATTTATTATCTGCAAAAACTAATTCAACTTTTTTTCCATTAACTGTTGGATAAAGCTTGTTCGCAAGTTTCACACCTTCTACTTCTAGCTGTCCACCTGCTGCATTAGCACCCGTCATTGGCTCAAACACACCAATTTTTATGACATCGCTATCTATGTTTGCTTTAGTATCTGATTTTGAGCAACCCGCCAGCGTAAATGTAGTTACCATAGCCACCGCCAAAAGCAAAGAAATTTTTTTCTTCATAAAATAAGCCCCCCCTAGTATTAGTTTTATTTTCTTAAAGTGTACGCTGCAAAAAAAATAATAAATTGACAATAAGATTTCCAAAAAACATAGAAAATAATTAATCAACTATTGTTTAAATATCACTATTCTTTTTAATATTTCTATTGAAATTGTTTATATAAATTAATACCTAAAGTATAAAATTACTAATTTATTAATTTAATCCGACTATTATTAACAAATTATATATTATCCTATATCAGCCTATATGTCAACCCACGAAAGACATTTGTATTTTCTACAAATATAAATATTAGAACGATATTATTAAAAAACGTTCGTTATGTAGAAATATTATAATAATTTTTACAAGTTAATTTATAAATTGTTATATATCAGTTATGCATTTCTTAGTCTCTATCTCTTTTAATTAATTCTAGAAAGACATTTTCACTTTATCTTTCAGAATATATTAAATTAATTTACATACAATATTTTAACGTTTTTTACCTTTGGCTTATTAAACCTTATTAAAACACAAAAAGCTTAATGTTACTAAAATATAACATTAAGCTTTTTTATCTATACAATTTTCTTATAGACTAAAATCCTGCTGGCTCTGATTTAGCACCAGCTTCATGCATTTCTTTGATTGCTTCTACATACATGCTTTTATCTTCTACTATCTTAGCAGCCTGCTCATAGCAATATAGTGCTTTATTTAAATCTTCAAGATGATAATAACATGCAGCTAATCTATTGATTAAATCAGGATTTTTCCTGTTTATTTTTAGTGCCATTTTATAATATCTTACCGCACTTTTATAGTTCATACTATATTTATCTCTCTCATTAAATTCTACTATATTTTCTTTACTTAAATATATATTTCCTATACACTCATAAGTTGCACAGATTAATAATTTATGATCTTCCTTTTCATTTTTTGAGATGTTCTTTTCGCCTTTTCTAAGGTGATCTAATGCATTTTCTATGTTTCCCAACTCCGCATATGAAAGTCCTATATATATATGAGTTAATGAATCATCAGAATCTTTACAATATATATCAAATGCCTCAATTGCATCTTCATTTTTTCCCAACTTCCTATATACTAGGCCTTTTATAAAATATGAATAATAATTTTCTTTATTAAATTCAGCTGCCTTTTCCGTGAAATATAAAGCATTATCTAATTTTCCTTTTTTTAGATCACCCATTGCAAGATCGTTCAAAACTAGCGATAATTGCTTTTCACTTGTTATAGTTCCGCCTTTAACATTTATCCTATTCTCTTCTAAAAAACTCTTTATTTTGTCTTGTATATTTTGATTATCTTCCATTTTGTTCCTCACTTTTTATCTTTATTTTAATAACAAATGCTAAAAATGTTAATTATTAATTCTAGCATTTTTATTTTCATATATATTTATATATTATTTTTCATTTTATTACAATAAATACTTTATTAAATTTTTAATTTATATACACTTTATAAAAATGTATGTTTATCTTAACATAATTATCAAAATATATTAAGTATTTTTAATTCATTGTAACTAAAATCCTCCACTTTCTCCCATAATTATTACTGTTATATCTGTGGTCATAGGCTTTCTTCTCATAATTGAATATACTCTGCATATCCTTGTTTGCGATTTACAATTCATGCATATGCCAGTTTTTGAACAAGGATTCGGCTTCTCAAGTCTCTTATTATTCATAGGTGATGATATATTCTCCAATCGCTCAAAAGCTGCTGCTTCATCCTTACATATCTTATCAACGCTTACTACAACTATGACTTTTCTAGGCCCAAAAGTCATAGCCGCTACTCTATTCCCCATTCCATCTACATTAATAAGAGTTCCATCTAAAGTTATAGAATTACTACTGCATAAATATAGATCACTAAATATTTCTTCTCTTGCAATAGATACAGCCTCTTCTTGGCTTGATGCTCTTCCATGATCAAAAACAATACCTCCGACAGCATCCACTTTATCTTGAATCTTCATGTCAGTTATTGTCATTGAACCACCAAAACCCACCTTAGTACCTTTTTTCACATATTTCATGATGAATTCTATTACCTCATCCTTAGTTGATAAATATATTGCATTAAAATCATTTTTTATCAAAGCATCTACAACTTTTTTTCCATTTACTTCTTTATACCAATCTCTCACTAACTTTTCTTCCATTACTTCACTCCTAATCCTATATTAATCAAAACATTTATATAGAATTCATCCTATATCCTCACCAATATAGGACAAATTTCATATATATTTAACGTTAAATATATATGAAATTTTTCCAGAAATATTAAAATAATAAAATAAGACTATTTGTGAAAAAACATTCACTCTTTAATATGCAAATCTTGTAACGATAAAAATTACTGTATAAAGTTACTTTTACTTACCTATATAACTGCATGTATCTATCTCTGTTTCGTACGAATAGCTTTTCTTTTTAGAATATTCTATATCTATTCTTCTGATGCTAATATAGTATGCACTAATAAGTGGAATGCATGCCCCAAGCCATGCTAATGGATTAGCCATAGATACACCTAAAAATCCTAGTGGCTGTGATAGCATAATTGCTGCAAATGTTCTCATCAATAATTCCATAATTCCAGCTACAGTTGGAATAAAACTTTGTCCTAACCCTTGAAGGGTATATCTATATATAAATAGTAGAGAAAGTAAAAAATAGTTTAATCCATTTGAAGTTAAATATATTTGAGATAGCCTAATAACTTCTTTTTGATCATATCCAACAAAAATTCCTGTAAGAAAATGGCCAGCAAAAGTATTTATAAGACCTACTATAACACTAAATGTTACTGATATAAATACACATTTCTTTACACCTTCTTTGATTCTCTCGATTTTTTCCGCGCCAAAATTTTGAGCTGTATATGTAGCCATTGTTATACCAAATGACATCATAGGTTGAGTTGCGAGAGTATCTATCTTTTGAGCGGCAGTATATGCTGCCACAGAAGTAGCTCCAAGGCTATTTAATGCAAATTGCAATATAATAGCACCAATGGCTATTATGGATGCCTGGAATCCCATCGGTAAAGAAATTTTAATGTGTTCTAAAAAGTTTCTTTCGATAATTTTAAATCGCTTTTCTTTAATTTAAGTATTGGTAAATTTCTTTTTATGTACCACATACACAATAATGCCGAAACTCCTTGTGCTATAACAGTTGCACAAGCTGCGCCAGTTACTCCCATTTTGAATATTAATATAAAAGTAAATTCTAATATTATATTTAAAATACACGCCACCACTAAGTATATTAATGGAGTCTTGCTATCCCCTAAAGCTCTAATTATGTTTGAAAAAAAATTAAAAAACATCGATGCTATTATTCCAATAAATATTACTACCACAAAATTATACGCATCATCAATAATTTCTACAGGTGTATTCATTAATACTAATATAGGCCTAGCTAAAATAGTACTTATAGTCGTAAGAATTATAGTTATTATTATGCTAATGACTACACCCGTAAAGTAACTTTTCTTAACACCTTCTTTATCATCTGCACCAAACTTTTGTGCAGTAATGATTGAAAGCCCGGATGTTAAGCCTTGAGCAAAACCTAAAATCAAAAACATTATACTCCCTGTGCATCCTACCGCTGCTAAAGCATTTACTCCTATTGTACGTCCAACAATAAATGTATCTGCTATATTGTAAAATTGTTGAAATATATTTCCTATTAATAGAGGAATAGTAAATAGCAATATTAATTTTGCTGGATTCCCTTTTGTTAAATTTCTAGTTATCATGATTTAATGTCTCCCCCTCAAAGATATTAGTAAAACTTAATTTATGTTAGTCAAATATTTAATAAGATAACTTAAAAACACCTTATTTGAATTATAAACTCCATAACTATGTAATTATACGCTTTATATTAATAGAAATATATAAACAAAAAGTACAAAATTCTGCCTTTAATTTGAATAAAATCACAAAAACAGTAAATCTATATATAATTTAAACATGTGATTCAATATTTAACTCACCACAAGTGTAATTTAAAATTTTAGAAGATTTACTGTTTATATGATTAACTATATTTCTTTACTATAATTATTATAATCTTTTCTTAAATTCAAATTTTTACACCAATCTATATTATTACTTCTTCCTTATCCGATAGGTAATAATGAGTAATTGGCTTTAACTTTTCATCTAATTCATATACTAAAGGTATTCCCGTTGGAATATTTAAATTAGCTATATTATCGGCTGGAATATCATCTAAATATTTAACTAAAGCTCTCAATGTATTTCCATGAGCAGATATTATAACTCTTCTACCTGCTTTTAAATCTGTAACTATATTTTTTCTCCATTCTTCTAACACACGTTTTTCAGTATCAGCCAGGTTTTCTGTTAATGGTATTTGTTCTTCATTTAAATCCTTGTATTTATATTCATTTCCAGCGTATCTAGTGTCATCTTTAGTCAATTCTGGCGGTTTTACATTTACAAATCTTCTCCATTTATGAACTTGCTCTTCTCCATATTTTTTAGCAGTTTCTGCTTTATTTAGCCCTTGTAAAGCTCCATAATGTCTCTCGTTTAATCTCCATGATTTAAAAACAGGAATCCATGTCAAATCCATCTCATATAGTATTATCCATAACGTTCTTATTGCTCTCTTTAGAACTGATGTATATGCTACATCAAATACAAAACCATTTTTCTTAAGTATTTTTCCAGCTCTACTTGCTTCCTTTAACCCATTCTCTGACAAATCTATATCAGTCCATCCCGTAAATCTATTTTCTAAATTCCAAAGACTTTCTCCATGTCTTACTAGTACCAATTTAATCATAATCTCACCTTCTAAAGTAATTTATCACAATCACAATTTAATGATAATTAGCAAAATCTTAAACAGTATTAGCTAATGAAATCTAACTATAAAAAATTGTGTATAGAAATAAATTTCAATATATACGCTTATCTCTATTAATACCAGTATAGTCATGTCAATAAATTTAGTTACTCATTTGATAGTAGTTACTTACAAATCTTTAGATCTTAATTTTTATATTAAACGATTCTCTAATTATTGTTTTAAATCAAAAAAACTTTATAATAAAAAATATGCTCAGATGATAAAACTTATCATCTGAGCATATTTTTTATTACCTCGCAACGTCCTACTCTGCCACACAGTCTCCCATGCAGTACCATCGGCGTTATAGACCTTAACTTTCCTGTTCGGAATGGGAAGGAGTGTTACCTCTATGCCATCATCACGAGATTAAGTGAGTTCCCAAATCCATGATTTGGTCGAACGAACTTATGCAAATCGCTAAAGCGATTTGTATTCCTTTTTGAAAAAACTTTTGTTCTTTCAAAATTGCACACAGTTTCTCTAATGTATTTACAACTTGACTATATTGGTCAAGCCCTCGACCTATTAGTATCAGTCAGCTAAATATGTTACCATACTTACACCTCTGACCTATCAACCTTGTAGTCTTCAAGGGGTCTTACTAGCTTATGCTATGGGAAATCTCATCTTGAGGTGGGCTTCACACTTAGATGCTTTCAGCGTTTATCCCTTCCCGACTTAGCTACCCAGCTATGCTTCTGGCGAAACAACTGGTACACCATAGGTCAGTCCATCCCGGTCCTCTCGTACTAAGGACAGCTCCTCTCAAATTTCCTACGCCCGCGACGGAT
>NZ_JHXK01000029.1 GCF_000621745.1 Clostridium beijerinckii HUN142
CATGAAGAAAAGATTAACAGATTAATGACAGATATATCAAAAAGAACTCATTTTGTGATGGCAGGTTCAATGGATAGTTTTAATCAGCCCTTTGTTCCATTATTTGATTTAGCTATACATATTACTGCATCTGTTAATACTAGAATTGCCCGAATTCATAAGAGAGAATATGAAGTATATGGAGAGAGAATTTTAGAAGGTGGCGATATGTATGAAGTACATTGCCGTTTTCTTGATAACTCAGCAAGATATGATACAGATGGCTCTCCATGTATGAGCACCCATACACAATGGGCAGATTCGTTGCCTTGTAAAGTACTTAGGTTAAGTGGTGATGGGGAGTTAAATAAGAATGTTGAAATAATAGTCCGTGAATATTGGAAACTGGATTCTCAAGAGTAAGTTTATTGAGAATTTTGATGTAAAAAGTCCAATTTATCGTTGAGGTAATTCGCAATCCTAAAAAAGTATGAAGTAATTATTATTGTATTAATTTATCCAAAGTTAATTTCTCTGTGTTTTAGAATCCACCTATTGGTGATATATCTATACTTGTGGTACTAACTAAAGTTTGAAAAATCATTTAATATTATCATTATATAATAAGTGACATGCAAAAATTAAAATAAGAATTGTTGCTTGCAGGAGGTATAGAAGATAATGACAGAAGAGATTTATGTGAGAGATATAAACAACGGTGATTTTGAGACTTTAACAGAATTAATTAAACAATTAGGATATCCATCGACTTTAAGTAAGGTGTCTGATAGACTAAGTAAAATTAATTCAAGTAAGAATTACAAAACATTTGTGGCAGAAGTTAGTGGAAAAGTCGTGGGTTTTATCGGATTAAGTAAATTATATGCGTATGAATATGATGGAGATTATGTAAGAATTGTTGCATTGATAGTTAGTGAGCAATATAGGGGAAAAGGTATAGGTTCAAAGTTAGTTGAAGCAGCTGAGAAGTGGGCATTAGAAGAAAATTCAATTGCAGTTTCTTTAAATAGTGGAATAAATCGCAAAGAAGCTAACTCTTTTTATGAAAGTATAGGTTACAGTATTAAAGGATACAGTTTTTCAAAAAGTATTATATAAATAATAGAAGAATTCCAGGATATTTCAAATAAAGGATTTTATATAAATATATAATTTGGGCTAAAGATAATATAAAAATTCATAAAAGACCATTTTTGTAATATGGAAGAGTTTATAAACTTAGTGCATAATTCTAAAAACGGATGTAATAAAAGATTCATCACTTTCTACTTATACAGAGAAATCTGTCATAAATATAAAGTGATTTTATTTAACAGCTTCTATCCCCTTCATAATAAAACTGTAGGCAAGACTATGAAAATGAAATTTCTAATTTTCGAAATATGGAGTTATTAAACACAAGCAAATTTAAAGAAGGTGTAATCATATTAGATTAAATTGAATATTTACAAGTAATTGGTATATAATTAGATTAATGTAAATAAATGCGAATAAACTCGCTATGAATTTTGAGGGGATAATTATGTATTATAATACTAAATTCAAAATTATTAATATAACAATATCAATAGTAACTATTTTAACAGCAATATTTTCTATGGTGAAACATGATTTGAAAATTATTATGCCAATTATGCTCATCTTATTGGGAATGCAACAACTAATAATGGGAATTAATTCTTTCAAATTAAATAAGAAAAAAGAATATACTTTATCAATATGTATAAGCATATTTTTGTTTTTAAGTTCAATAGTATCAATTAAACTTATAAATTCGTAATATTGTTAGGAGAAGTTTTTTGAGTGAAAATTTTAGAGAAATGCTTTAAATAGTATAATGTCTCAATTGTCATTTTTTTAATAATATATTACATAGTTTCTGATTCATTTCATGCAAATAAGTATGTGAAATTTCTAATGGTAATTATAATGTCTTTATATACTATAATATTAAGTATGAGTTATAGATTTGCAAATAAGTTAATAGTTAATAGTTAATAGGAAAAGTGTAATAGAATTAATCTTATGGAATTTATTTATTGTAGTACTTATTATTTGTTGGTATTTTAGATTTGTATATTAATATTCAAGGGTAATTTTAAAATTATAATAGAATAAAGAATGTCTAAATAAAGAAGATTACATAAGTGAGGATATATTATGACCAAACATAAGATCTATACAATGAGTGTAGCAAATGTCTATCCCCTTTATGTTATGAAGGCGGAGAAAAAAGGACGTACAAAAACAGAAGTTGATAAAATCATCCGTTGGCTGACAGGATATAGCCAGGAAGAGCTAGAAGCTGAGCTGGAAAAACAGACTGATTTCGAGACTTTCTTTGCAGAAGCTCCCAAAATGAACCCTTTACGGACTTTGATTAAAGGAGTTGTCTGTGGTGTTCGAGTGGAAGAAATTGAAGAACCAATTATGCAGGAAATTCGCTATTTGGATAAGCTAATAGATGAATTAGCAAAGGGAAAAGCAATGAATAAGATTTTAAGAAAATAATTATTAAAAACTGAGAAACACTGATTTCATATGTAAAATATAAATAATTGGTGTTTTTTTGTTGACCAGATTAAATTTGAAACTTTATATAATGTATTTTTAGGTACCATAAAGACTAGTGAGGTTATGTACAATAAATTATATAAAAAATGTTAAGAAGAAGATTTCGCATATAAATTATTTTTTTTGTAAGAATAATGTACCGTCACTTTGAAGTTCTGCATATATTATATCCGCTAAATTAGATATATTTTGCATTTTAAGTTGAGTATATAACCAATCTTCGCTTAAATTTAATTCTTTCAAATTATGTCTAACTATTTTTCCGTCAGAAATTATTTCAGATGGTAAATATTTCGGTGTAGGAATAGTAATGTTCATATCAGATTTAGTAATTTGTTGATCTTGTGGCTTTTTCAGTACACTTAAGTTTCCGTTAGGTTCTAATATAGCATATTCTACTTCTTTAATAGAGAATATATTTTGTTTCCTAAGTAGCATTAGTAAATCATCTAAGTTAAGACGATTAGATGTTAGAGAAGCTTTTAAAATCATCCCTCTTTTTATAACTATTGTAGGTTGACCATCCATTATTTGTCTTAATTTGCTGAATTTTAAGCCAATGTATTCAACTAAAAGAGTTAATAGACACCAAAAAACTAATCCTATAAAATCATCCCAAAAAGGTTCTTCAGTTTCACGAATCATGTTAGCTGCTATTGAGCCAATTGTAATTCCAGTAAAGTAATTAAAAAAGGTTAGGTGGCTCATTTGTTTTTTTCCTAATATTCTGGTTAAAACTAGTAATGTTATAAAAAGTATGAATGTTCTTAGTAATACGGAAAGTGTGTTTGTTGGAATCATTGGTATTACCTCCTAAAGCTATAGTAAAAATAATCTTTATGTAAAGAAAATAGTGCAGTATGAAAAGTTGTAAATATAAATGGATTATTGACTATTAATCACGTTTATATTCAATATAAACAGTGATTATAATGAGTAATGCGTAATCTGTCCAGCATATTAAAAAGATATGTATCTATGTAATTGATAGTAATATTAGATTGAAATGTCACACTTATTTATATGTAAAAGTGTGATATTTTTACTGTCTAATTTTTAGATTGAATGTATTAAATAAAAAGTTAGTCTTTTAAAATTGAATATTATGGCATTTACAATTTATGTTATAATTGATTTATAATAGTAAGAGTACGGATGGGTAGAATGGGGATAGGTGAAAAATATATCTTTAAGAATACGACACTAAATGGTCTGTGATGTATGAATTTGAAAAGTCTAATATATGTGAATCTCTTTAAAATGTAATATTAGGAATTGAAAACAGAAAACACATCTATTCTAGATGCTCATGGCAAAACAATGGTTGATATTTTAATAGGGGTAAAATATCAACCATTGTTTTGCCATGATGATTCATTCATGTGGTTTTGCTCTATTTTAGTATTAATATTATAAAGGAAATATTATTAAGCTATTTAATTTAAGAGGGGATAGTATATAAAAAGTATACAATGAATTATGATTAAAAATAATATTGAAACAGAATTAATAAAAAAATTAAAAATGAATATTAAAAATGACGAAAAAAAGGCTTTGAGTGAATTTCTCGAATTTTTAAAGGAAAAAGGGAACCCAATTATTGAACCAATAAAGGATGAACCAGATTATTCATTAGTTACAATATTCCATTTTGCTGAACAACCGATTAAAAATGTACTTATAATTTCAACAATACTACCGGCTTTAACTGATGAGAATATTGAAGAACATCTTCTTGATCGTATCCGTGATACAAATTTATGGTATGGGATTTATAAAGTTAGAAATGACGTAAAATTTTCGTACAATTTGTTCCCTAATGACTCTCTACTTAGAGGATGTCCAGAAAGATATAAAAATATGATAGCGGATAAATTTAACAAAAATAAACTAACTTTTGATAGGCCAGGTTGTTTTATGGCGGAGACACCATATGTTAACATGCCTAATTCAGAAGAAAATTTTTGGCTTGAAGAAAGAATCAATATCCCAAAAGGAACTATTACAAAGCTTGAATTTGAAAGCTCATACTTCATAAAACCTAGAGTTATAAACATTTATAAACCTTATGGTTATAGCAAAGATTCACCACCTTATGGGTTTATTGCATTGACAGATGGATATGATTATATAAATGTTCTTAAAGCAGAACAAACCTTGAATAATTTGATTGATGATAAAAAAATCCCGACTATTGTAGCGATTTTTATTGATACAATAGATGAAAGATCTGAGGATTTATCGTGTAATGATTTATTTTGTAGTTCTGTAGCAAATGAAATGATTCCTTGGCTTAGAGAAAAATATAACTTATCAGAGGAACCTCAAAATGCAATAATTGGTGGTTTGAGCCTTGGCGGATTAACAGCTATATATATGGGGGTAAAACATTTTGAGGTGTTTGGAAATGTACTTTGTGAATCAGGTTCATTTTGGTACAAGCCTAAAAAATCAGACGAAAAAAAGGAATGTAAAGTAGAACTTGAAAAGAAAGATAGTAAACTTGATTGCTGGATGAGTGAACAAATAAAATTAAGCCCAAAACTGCCACTAAAGTTTTATATGAATATAGGCGTTCTTGAAAATAAACAAAGAATGATTAACAATTCATTGAATGTTAAGAGCACCTTAGAATCATTAGGTTATCATGTTGATTTTGAATTTTTTAAAAGTGGACATGACTATCTGAGTTGGGGGCAGACACTTGCCAATGGATTAATTTCGCTTATTGGATACTAAGATGATAAATTATAATAGGATGAATAAAGAAGATGAAACTAGTAGTACTATTTTTTATGTCTTTAAAACTTTTTGATAAGTTATAAAGAAAGAGCGGAGATCATCCCAAAGGTAAACCTGACTGCAATGGCCATTCTTCTGCATTTGATGGGATTGCGTACAGACCTTCTGACTTTTGTTCAAGAGATACACTTATTATTGAAGCTGGTGAACGAGAGGGGATTTATATAGCTGACTTTCCTATTGATGAAATCAGAGAGTATAGAAGTCGTGAAGTACATGGCAATTCATACCGCCATCCACAGAAATATAAATTACTTATTTCTGAAAAGATTCAAGAGCCATTCGCCAGAAATGATTACAGAAAATAGTAGTAAGGGAAAGTAAAAAGTTAAAATGCAATTTTAATTACAGATGTTGTCTTTATGGGTTTCAATTTGTAGCATTTAAGATAAGTAATATTACATTTAAAAATCTAATATTAAATTAGAATATCGCGAATCTATTCATAACTAAGAATAAATTTGCGATATTTTTTTATTTAACAGCTTTCATCCCATTCATAATAAAGCTAATCGTTTTTTCAATATTGTATTCTTTATTATTTTTACTAAAATAGCAATATTGAGCACAACTATATACTGATGATGAAATTAGTTTGACTAATATATTTGTATCTTTAGAATCTAACTCATTTCTGGCTACCATACTATTTAATATTTTTTCAATAAGAGTATCTATTTTATATTTTAATAAATTATCTACAGTAGAAGCTATAGATGTAGAATCAATTTTACGCTTTTGATAAAAAGAGATATTGTATTCATAAAGGAATACAATAAGTTCTTTTATAATATCTTCGGTTAAATTTATAGAGTTTAAAATTTCTATTGGTAACATTTCCTCAAAGCAATCTATAACGAGTTCTTCCAATAAAATATACTTATCTATATAGTGAGCATAAAAAGTTGCTCTATTTATAGTTGCCTTTGTTGTAATATCTTTAATTGTTATGTATTTAAAATCTTTTTCCTCAAGTAATTGGACAAACGACTCTTTAAGCAAATTTTTAGTTCTTACTGCTCTTGGGTCTTTTTCATTCATAATTTATCATTAATCTCCTTTGACAAAACAACAGATTTAATAAAATGTTGTTTATACAACATAGCTAAAAATCTATTGGTTGTAGCTTTATGAGTAATCAAATATTATATTAACATACACTTATATTTTAAACAACACATGTTTAATAGGAGGAAATATAATGAAAATTTTAATGATAGGCAGAGGAGTAATTTCAACACAATATGGATGGGCTTTAGAACAAGCAGGCAATGATGTGACATTTTACGTGCGTAAAGGAAGAATCAATCAGTATGGCGATATAGTGAATTTAAAAATATTAGATGGCAGAAAGAACAAAAAAGGTGATTTAGTAAATAAATCTTGGAAAATCAAAATGATAGAAGAACTGTCATCTAATCATGATTTTGATTTGATTATGATTAGCGTAAATCATAATCAATTAAGCAATATAATAAATTGGTTAGAGCCACTTGTTAATAATTCAACTGTTTTAATATTTAATAATATTATTGATGAACCTTTAAACTCAATTGGATCAATTCCTAAAGAACAAGTTGTTTGGGGATTCCCAGGAGCTGGTGGATCTTTTATAAATAAAAACACATTAGATGGTGGGTTTATGAAAAACATATTTATGGGATTCATTGATAATACTACTAATAAAGCTAGATATGATATGGCGACTCGCTTATTTAAAAATGCAGGTTTTGGTATTTCTGAACAGAAAGATATGCGCAATTGGCTATGGTTTCACGTAATTACTAACGCAAGTATGATGGCTGCAGCCTCAAAAGCAGGTTCGCTTAATAATCTATTTAATTCCA
Source organism: Clostridium beijerinckii HUN142 (assembly GCF_000621745.1). Lineage (GTDB taxonomy): Bacteria > Bacillota > Clostridia > Clostridiales > Clostridiaceae > Clostridium > Clostridium beijerinckii_A. The sequence goes on from NZ_JHXK01000029.1 coordinate 7,224, forward strand.
CAAGTGCCCTTAAAAATTTTGCTTTAATATTAAGGGAACTTACACCATTGATGGAAGCTAAAGGCTCTAAGGTTAGTACAATAATAAATATTGCAGTGAATTTACCTGCAGGCCTTGTGGCTTTTGTAATGAAATTAGCATTAGCTGAAGGTAAGCTGCCAAGAGAAATAATGAGAAGTGCTAGTGGGAGTGAAAATCTAAAAGCTGAAAGTAATGTAATATTCGTACGCGATACTCTTGCTGAAGCACGTAGACTAGGGATATCCATTCCTAGGCTTGAATCTTTAGAGTCACCTATTTATAAATGATAATTGAAGATAAAACACTATGAAGAGAGTTTTTTGATGTTATATTTACAAAAACAGGTTTTTGTTGTAAAATGTATTAAAAGCAATGAAAAGAAGAGTAAATAAAATAATTCATTTTCAGAGAGCTCTAGATGGTGGGATTGAGCAATGGATTTTTATTGAAGAAGGTCTTGGAGCTGCACACTGAGTCTGCTTTGCAGAGGTAGGATGTGACGGAATACCACGTTATAGGTATAGAGTATCTCTTTTTTTTGATGTACTTGAAGAGGTGTATACGGCAACGCATACATAAACTGAGGTGGTACCACGAATTTATAACTTTCGTCCTCAAGATTAGAAATCTTGGAGGTGAAGGTTTTTTTTATTTGTATTAAGGCAATATCAAAAGAATAATAAGTAAATCCGCTTTCTTGCCTGATAAAATATTCATGGTAAATTTGAAAGTGATATTTTCTTTTATGTGCCTAAATTGATTAATAAATAAGTAAAGGTGGTAACAAAAATGTATGAACAATATGAAAATTTAAATGAATTAGAAAATATAATGACAAACGCAAATGAATTTATAGTGGAGAGAATAAAAAAGTTAAATAAACTTAGTGAGTTAGGAATAAATCCATATCCTTATAATTATGATTTCAACAAAAAAACTCATACAAAAGAGATCTGTGATAATTTTAATACTATTGATGAAAGTAAAGTGTTTTCGTTAGCAGGAAGAATAATGCTTCTTAGAAGAATGGGAAATGCAACTTTTGCCAATATAGTAGATGAAAGAGGAAATATACAAATATTTTTTAGTAAAAAGTTAATTGGAAATGAAAATTATAATGTTTTAAAATTAATGGATGTCGGCGATATTGTTGGGGTAGAGGGAAGTGTATTTAAGACTCAGACAGGGGAAATAACTATTAGAGCAAACAAATTTGAATTGTTATCTAAATCAATAAGAACCCTTCCTGAAAAATATCATGGAATTCAAGATTCAGATTTAAGACAAAGACATAGATCTTTAGATATGATAATGAATTCAGACGTTAAAGAAAGATTTATTAACCGTTCTAAAGCAATTACTGCAATTAGAGAATATTTAAATAATATGAATTTTATTGAATGTGATACTCCTGTACTTGATACTAAGTATGGTGGAGGAGAAGCAAAACCATTTAAAACTTTTGTTAATGATTTAGATTGTGAAGTATATATGAATGTCTCTCCAGAATTATATTTGAAAAGACTTATTGTTGGAGGAATAGAAAGGGTTTATACATTTGCAAGATCTTTTAGAAATGAAGGAATTGATAGAACACATTATCCAGAATTTACTCTAATGGAATGTTACATGTCTTATGCAGATTATGAAGATATGATGAGAATTATGGAAGGAATGTATGAACATGTATTTATGTCTGTTAATGGCTCTACTAAAATAAAATATGGTGAAGAAGAAATTGATTTTAAGGCTCCATGGAAGAGAGAAACTATGTGCAATCTTGTAAAACAAGATGCAGGTATTGATGTAGAGAATTTAACTAAAGAAGAAATTATAAGTAAAATAAAAGAGAATTCTCTTTTGATTGAAGAACAAAATGAAGGTTTAAATATAAATGAAGTTTCTAAAGGAGAATTAATAACAAATCTTTTTGAAGCATATAGCGAGAAAAAATTAATACAACCTACTTTTGTTATAGACTTTCCAAAAGAATCATCACCACTTTGTAAAGTTCATAGGGAAAATCCAGATTTAATTGAAAGATTTGAACCATATGCTTATGGAGTAGAACTTGGAAATGCTTATTCAGAATTAAATGATCCATTAAGACAGCGTATATTATTACATGACCAAGCTGAAAAATTAAGAGGAGGACTAGAAACAGCAAGTCCAATGGACGAAGAATTTGCTATAGCTATTGATACAGCAATGCCACCAACTGGAGGCCTAGGTATCGGTATTGATAGAATGATAATGTTTCTAACTGGATCAAATACAATAAAGGATGTTATTGCATTTCCTTTAGTTAAAAGATAAAAATAAAAAACCTAGATAAACAATATTAGATTTAAGTTTATGTAATAATCCCCCGAAAGAAGAAACATTGTTATTTCGCAGGACTATGAAAATTTCGCTGAAAGTACTAAATTTCAGATTGCATCACTAGTGCTTGTTCCCAATTTCATTGTGACAAGCATTAGTGGAACAATCTACAATTAAGAACTTTTAACAGCTTATTTTCAAATGCCTGCTGCATAAAAATGTTTCTGCTTTCTAGTTGGGATATGTTTCATAGTATGGATTTAGATTGTAATTGGTTTGCTTATATAGGGTTTCGCAATGAGAGTCGAGCTTATGCGGATATCAGCCGAAATTGAATACATACTTGTTCCATATGACTATGAAAATTTCACAAATATGTATCCAACTTTTCTGCTTGAGATATTTCAAATTTTCAATGAGGAACACTATAGAGAAACAAGAATAAAAATAAATATATATTATAATAATAGACTTACATAATTAACTGGAATACTTAGAGCAATAAGAGCTTTTGGTATTCTTTTTTTATTTTATGAGTGTAATAAGCTACTAAGCAATAGGGCGCAAGAATTTTCATAAGGCTTTGTAAAATTTAGAGAGAGATTTAAAACAAGCTCAAAAACATTTAGTCAATATTCTTATATGGTAAAGAATATATATTCTCCACCATATTTATTCTTCAGAATACTAGAATATATATTCTGATATTCTAATATTCTGAAGAATATGCTGGAATAATGCGGGTTTGAAGGTCGTTGGCTTTAAAAAAATCGACTCTTATATGATTTAAGATAGGAAAATACGTCTTAAATATTAGTAGAGAAAAGTTTTAATCGAGTAATAAAATTATGGAGTGTGTTTGTTAAATGATTAGGGGCTAAATAAAAATTGAATTTAAAAAGAGAGACGACTTTTCCAAAAAAACAGATGGTTCTGTAATATTTATTATAGCGTTGTATTGGTAGCAATGGTTATTTTTTAATGAATGCAGGTTAAGTATTGTGATTGCATTACATTCGATGGGTGAGGGATTGAGGTAGTGGAAATAGTTTTGGAATTTTATTAGCATAATAAAAGAGAAAAAAACGCTCAAGGGTTAACTCAAGAACAAGTTGCTGATTACCTGAGTATATCAACAACAGCAGTGAATAAATGGGAAAAGGGTATTTATTATTCATATATAACTATATTAACAGCACTAGCAAGACTTTTAAGAGTAGGTTTAAATATATTACTGGTATTTAAGTATAAACTTAAATAATGCAAACAAATATTAAAAAAGTTTGTTTATATATAGACAAAAGTGAAATTATTGCATAAAATATAATTAGAAAACTTTGAGATTGGAGTGCGAGTAATGAAGGGAAATGAAATTTTATGGGAGTCATCTATAGATGAGATTAAAAAAGGTTACATCGAAGGAGCAGAAGAGTTTACTTGTATATTTTGCAATAGTAGCTTTGAAAAGGGGAGAATATTTAAGAGAGAAGAGGATTTTTATGATGCAAAAAAAATAACTGAAATCCATATTAAAGAAGTGCATAATTCTTCCTTAGGTTATTTATTAAATATGAATTCAGACTTTACAGGAATATCTGAGATTCATAGAGAACTAATAAAATTAATGGCTCAAGGGTTTTCAGACAAGGAGATAGCAACAAAGCTTGGCATAGCCCAATCAACTATTAGAAACCATAGATTTAAGCTAAGGGAAAAGGAAAAGCAAGCTAGACTATTTTTAGCTGTAATGGAGCTTTTAAGTAATACAGCATCAAAGGAGATAAATGTTTTAGATAAGGAAGTTATAACAGACCCTCACAAAACTGCTACAACCTTAGATGATAGATATAACATTACTGATAAGGAAAGAGAAGTAACTATTAAGGCATATATGGATGAAACAAATGCTTTAAAATCCTATCCAGCTAAGGAAAAGAAGAAGATTATAGTTTTAGGGGAAATAGTGAAAAACTTCTCCACTGGTAGGACTTATACTGAGAAGGAAATAAATAGAGTATTAAAAAGGATTTTTGAGGACTATGCAACCATAAGAAGAGCCTTAATTGAGTATGGATTTATAGATAGAAGTAATGATTGCACTAAGTACTGGGTTAAGGAATAGGAGTGGGATGAGATGATAAAAGAGTTTAGAAATTTAATTGGTGATGAAATAAAAGAGGTACAATTATATTTAAATAGCTTAGAAAAAAATGATAAATCTATACCACAAATAAAAGAGGACTTTAATACAAAAGTTTATAATTTTGGTGAGGGAATATTATTTTTCTTTAAGGATAATAAGGTAGTAGGTTCAGTAAAAGTTATCCTAGAAGCTATAAAGCATTTAAAAGTAGTATATATTCATTTTTTAACTGTATCTAATAATGCAGAGAATGAGGTTCATATTGTAAGTGAGCTTCTTACATCTGCCATTAATCTTGGTAAATGTAAAGGGGGCAGCAAAATCTTATTAGGGGTAAGGAATGAGAAAATCTTAAAGTTACTTGATGAATTAGGATATATTCCAAGGTATAATTCCTATAAAATGAAACTTGAAAATAGGAAAACAACTAGTGAACCCTTAGAGTTAATTAATCTATCAGAGACGAATAAGGAAGAGTATCTTAATGTTTTTAATAAATCATTTAGTGATATGCCCCATGGTTGCTATTACGAAATGGAGGATATAGAGAAATATTTAAATGATAATAGTGAAAATAGATATTATTTAGTTAGAGATAAAAACAAATTAATAGGATTTATGAATATAGAGATAGAGAATAAGGTTGGGAGCTTTGATATTGGCTTGTGTAATGAGTTTAGAGGTGTAGGTTATGGCAAGAGATTATTAGAAACTGCTATATACACTTTAAATGGAGTTAATGTGGATAAGGTTACATTAACTGTTATTGAAAAAAACTCAATTGCTTTAAATATGTATTTGAAAAGAGGATTTGTAATAGATAATATCTTAAGTCACTGGATAGAAATTGCATGAGAATAAAATGGAAAAACCTCACTTGAAGTAGTTACGGAGAAACTTATCATAAATGAAATATCAAATATGTTTAATTTTCTAACATATTTGATATAATATAAATAAGAAAAGCTTAGTGCTGGTAACACTAAGCAATCCTTAGAACAAAAGTAAATAGCACAAATTTTATATTTGGTTCTAGTAACTTTCATAAAGTGCTTATTTTGTTTTAGGTCTATTGGATAAAAATTATAGAGTTATAAAAAGATTAAAGCACTAATCATTGTTGGATGGGTGCTTTTTCTTTTTGCTATTAAGTTCTATATGAATTCTAAGAAAATTAACCTTGATTATGAATTTATAAATAAATAGATAATGTTTAAAATGGAACCTATGAAATAGACACAAGAAAAAGACTATTTCATAGGTTCCATTCTAATTAATTCTTAGCTTTTTATTTATTTAGACTATAATCAAAAAAATTGAATTTAGTATTAAGTTACATTTTGGGCTTTTTGCCTAGTTGTAGATCTGCTTGGATTACCTGTATTAGCAATAATAATTAGACAGTATATTGACTTAATTGGAATATTATGCTATTGTAGTTTTTAGACAGTATACTGTCAAATTGAATGGAGATATTTAGAGTAAGTACAAGTACTATTTTTAATACGCAAATTTACGTAACAATTTTTCTCTAACTAATAAGCTTCAGATAAAATGCGATAAACATTGTGAGAATTCAACAAGTAGGCAATTAATGAAGATTATAGAGAATAAAGGTTATGATATCACTGTACATAGTCAGCAGGATAAGGGCGCCATCAATTTTAAAATTACAGAGTCTGTAAAACAAGATTATTTTAAAAAAAGCTGATTTTGACATGGATGAAAATCAAAATGAAATGAAAACAGGTATATTAAATGAATTTGAAAAAATAAGAACTGGGAGGCAATAAAAAATGAATACTGTTGTTACAGTTAAAAATTTAGAAAAAAGTTATAATACAAAAAAAGCCGTTAATAAGATTAATTTTGTAGTAAAAGAAGGTGAAATTCTTGGCCTGCTCGGCCCTAATGGTGCAGGTAAAAGTACAACTATTAATATTTTATCTACTATATTATCACCTGATAATGGTGAAATAACTATATTGGGGCATGATTTTAAAAAGGACATAAATCTTATAAAGCAAGAAATTGGGATAGTTCCTCAGGATATAGCTATTTATGAAGAAATATCTACTGAGAAAAATGTACGTTTTTTTGCAAGTTTATATAATCTAAAAGGTGACCAGCTTAACAATCAAGTAAAAGAAGCTTTAGAACTGGTAGGTCTTTATGATAAAAGATATGATAAACCAAAAACTTTTTCAGGTGGTATGAAAAGAAGATTAAATATTGCCTGCGCCATTGCCCATAAGCCAAAGCTTATTATTATGGATGAACCTACAGTAGGTATAGATCCCCAATCAAGAAATCATATATTAGAATCAATTAAAATCTTGAAAAAGAGTGGCATCACAATAATTTATTCTACACATTACATGGAAGAGGTAGAAGAAATTTCAGATAGAATCATTATTATGAATGAGGGAAAGATTATTGCTGAAGGTACAAAAGAAGAATTAAAACAAAAAGTTAATGATGAAACAACATATTATTTTAATTTGGACAATCTCAATAATTTAAATGATAAACAGTTTTATAAAATTGACGGTGTAACAAAAGTTAAAATATTAAAAAATACTTTAGAAATAACTATGGAAAATTCAAAAGACAATATAAATGAAATTATAGGCGTAATTACATCAAATAACTGCAGAATTGAGAATATGGGTAGCAAAAAAGCATCTCTAGAAACTGTGTTTTTAGAATTAACAGGAAGAAATTTGAGAGATTAGAGGTTAAAGAATATGAAATTTATAAAAATAGTAACATTTGATTTTATGAACATTGTTAGAAATCCAATGCTGTTAATTGTAAATACGTTATTTCCATTAATACTCATTGGGGTCATGGGTTTTGTAATGAGTAGTGTCTTTGGTGGTGAAGGAAGTATGAGTTTTTATGACTATTATGGCATAAAGATGATTATTTTTACTGCATTATTAATTGCAATGACAGCTAGTAACACATTTATGGAGGAAAAAGTTAAAGCGGGAAACACCCGTATAATATATGCTCCAGTTTCAAAAACATCAATATATTTATCTAAGTTAATATCTACTTATATTTTAGGCACAATTTCATATAGTATTTTAATATTTATATTACAATACTTATTTCATCTAAACTTTGGGGGGAGGAATATTCTTTATATTATTTTATTGATTAATATATTGTGTTTATTTGGTTGTAGTTTAGGCACGCTGTTTTGCTGTATTTTCAAAAGTGAAGAAGGTGCAAATAGTACAATGCAAATTCCATTATTATTCTTTTTATTTTTTGGAGGAGTAATTTTTGGTGTTCATAGGCTTGGAAAATTCGTAGCTGCATTAACTAATTTATCGCCAATAAAATGGGTTAATGAATGTGCTATTCGTATAATGTATGATAATGACTTCAGCATATACCGTCCGGTTCTTGCATTTCTGTTAATTACTTCAATCATTTGTATAATAGCATGTCAAATTATTTTCAAACCGGAGGAATATGTATAATGAATATAATTAATTTATTTAAAAACAAGCTAGATAGAGTTTTAACTAAAAAGCCTATAATAATAGTTGCTATGATAGTTATACCTATTATGATTGGAATCGCTATATTATTCTCAAGCAAACCAGCCTCAAAGGAGACTATTGCTTTTCTTTCAAGTAATGCACAAAACCTCCCACAATCTAGTCAATTTACCGTTGAAGTAGTCGATAAAAAACCAACACAAGGTGATCTTGTTTTAGGTAAATATGTTGCCATTGTTGAAGATAAAAATGATGGAAACTATAAGGTAACATCATTTAAAAGTGAAAATGATATAAAAGTAATAGAAGATTTCTTTAAATCTGGTAAAATCCCAGAAAGTTATAAAGGGGAAGATCAAATAATGGCTGAAAGAGGTGTTGGAACCAACATTTTAGGATTTATTTTAATGATCCTTTTAATGCAAGGGGTTGCTCTAACAATATTTTTTGAAGAAGATAGAAATATAAAAACTTTTAGAAGAATATTGATAGCACCGGTAAGCGAAAAAGAATATCTTTTTTCACAAGGAATGTTTACATTTCTATGTTTGTTTATACCATCATATTTAGCAGTTACTATAATAACTGTGTGTTTTAAAATAAATATCGGTTTCAGTTTTGGAATGTTAGCACTATTGATTATGCTTCTTTGTGCTTTAGCAACTACATTTGGCTTATTTATGACAGCAGTCTTGGATAGTGAAATTTCTTTAGTAGCAAGTGGAATTTCTATGATAACCTGTGTTGTTGGAGGATGTTTCATTTCATTTACAGATAATAATAAAGTTCTTGATGCAATTTGCAGTATTTTTCCACAAAAGCATTATATCACAATGATTCATGGCATAGAAAAAGGTAGTGGAATTTTAGAATTTAAAGGGCAATTTATATATTTACTTATTTGGATTGTTGGACTTTGGTTATTTGGAAGTTTTATTACTAATAGGAAAATGAAGAAAGGGATTTATTAACTAATATTTATATAAAAATGGATTGTTGTACCTACAAATAAAGAATACAAAATAATTCGCTCAAAGCTAAGAATTGATAACGCCTCATTGAGGTTTGTGCCTTGAGTGAGCGAAAGGAATTGTTATAAAAATGAAAATCAAAAAACTATTAATGGACAATCAAGGAACAATGTCACTTGCTATTCAGAGGGATGATAATTGGATCGTTTTAAGGCAAGCAGTAAAAGAAATTAAAAAGAATCATTTATTAGCTTTTTGCGATGATTTGATTTATTTTTTGCAATATCGTGAAACACATATGGATGAAATAGATGAAGTAATTTTCTCTGCTTCAAGCAAATCATTTGTAAGGTCAGACATGACTGAAGTTATGGTCTTCAAGCCAATTCTATATCGTGATTTTATGCTGAGCGAACGTCATGTGATTAATAATGGTCGAGGAATGGTCAAGAATTGCATGGCATCGGCTTATCCGATCTTAAAAGCATATGAATTCATTACACGACATACATTTCCTCCAATTAAGCCGAAAAAGGCATATTATGAGAATCCGGTCTATTATAAGGGAAATCATCTGTCCTTTGTTGGGAGCGGAAGCGAAGTTAGTTATCCTGACTACGCAACGGTATTGGATTATGAACTTGAACTTGGCATGATTATTACAAAGGAAATCAGGAATGCGGATGAGAAAACTGCGCTTGATTCCATCGGTGCATTTTGTGTATTTAATGATTTCAGTGCAAGAAATGTTCAGATACCGGAAATGAGACAAACAGGCTTTGGTCCGTGCAAGGCAAAAGATTTTGCCAGTTCAATCTCTAATGTTGCCGTAACACCAGATGAAATATTACCGTATATTGAAACGCTTAAAACAAGAGTTATCATTAATAATAAGATAGTTGCAACTAGTCAGATGAACGAGTTTATTTTTCCTCTTGGACAGGCAGTTGCCTATGCATCTAAGGGTGAAACAGTATACGCTGGTGAATTTATGGGATCTGGAACAATAGCGAATTGCAGCGGTTTAGAAAATGGATACTTGCTTAAAAATGGAGATATAATTAGATTGGAGATTGACAGGATTGGATTTGTAGAAAATGTGATAAAAAGTAAAGTGAAATCTTGACATTACTAACATTGGTGAAGGAAGTATTAGTGTCATTTAATGAAAAGTAAGCATTAATAATTGATTATCGTAATTTAAATTAATAATATTTTTAACAAATTTCATGTTAGTAATTAAGTAAATAAATCATTAGAATGCTATAGAATATTTAGGGGTATGACCAACATTAGGCTAATAATGAGACGGTGAGATTAGGTATGGTGCATAAAATTTGTTCTTTGATAATTTAACATTACGGTATTTACAAAATATTATATTAGGATTAACTGCAAGATAATTAGTAAAAATAGTGTTTTTTGAAAATTGAACAATATGATACTTGTAATATATGTTATAATTGGGAATATACTTGTTGGAATTGGGTTACAAGAATATTTTTTGAACTACTGGGGGGGATTTGTATGCAAATTAATTCTACAGCAATTAATTTTATGTCAATACTTATTAAGTTTATTTGTATCGCAGTGGTAGTAGCGATAATGATAGCAATGATTAAAGGTGTAAAAGAGCTTCGGAAATCTATAAGCAGAAATAAACAAATGGATAAAGAGCTAGGTCATATTTTAAATGAAGTAGATAAAGAAAAGAATGGGAATATAATTATTAAGATTATAACAATAATTATTAATATGATATTTTGTTTTATATTTCCATTAAGTTTGCTTGGAGCAATGGTTTCGCCTATGGCATTTGATTCACCAGGTTCGACGGAAAGCATATATACATGGATATTTTTCCTATCCACTTTCTCACTTCCAGTAGTCATATTAATATCAGTAATAATATCATTCTTTCTTTTATTCAAATCAAAATTATATAATAAAGCAATTATAGTTAGTTTAGTACCAATAATTTATTTTGCTGCTATCTTTCTTCTTTTTAACACATAAAATTTTTTATTAAATTCTTTTTATATTGTAAATTTGTATAAATTGACGCAATATAAGAAATTGTTATGGAGAAAATATATGAAAAAGAAAAATATTCAAAGAGTAAGTGTTTTAATTATATTAGCTCTTACTATATTTTTATTTAGGCCTGCATATACACCAAGCATAAATGGAAGTGAAAGTATTAGTAAATTGGTTAGTATTAGAGTTGGAGGTCAAAATCAAACACTATTAATAAGAGGAAAGGATAAAGACAAGCCTATTGTTTTATTTTTACATGGTGGTCCAGGATTAGCGCAAATATGTTATGCGAGAAAGTATCAGTCAAAGCTAGAAGATGACTTTGTGGTTGTGAATTGGGATCAGAGAGGGTCTGGAAAGTCATATTCTTTTTTTATGGATAAAGACAGTCTCACAAAAAATCAAATAGTGGAAGATGCGGAAGAAATAATTGAATATTTATGTACGACCTATGGAAAAGAAAAGATAATTCTGGTAGGACATTCTTGGGGGACTGAACTTGGAATGGATATAATAAAGAAAGATTCTTCTAGAATCTCATCATATATTGGGGTTGGACAAGTAGTTGATCATGCAGAAGGGGAGCGTATATCATATGAATATGCTATGGATTTAGCAAAACAGAATCAAGATAATAGTGCATTAAATGATTTGAAAAATATGGGGAGTCCGCCATATAAAGATGTTATAAATTCCACATTAAAACAGGAAAATATTATAAATAAATACTCAACCTTTAAACATAATGTTAATGTGACAAATGATGTAATTAAAGGATCATTACTTTCACCTGAATCAAATGGATTAGATGCCATAAAATATGCCCTTGGAAATAAGCTTTCAGCAGAAAAACTATGGGGAACAAATAATGAATTTAATTTATTTGACGAAGCACAGAAAGTGGATATTCCAGTATATTTTTGTGCTGGAAGATATGATTACACTACCCCATCAGTTTTAGTGAAAAAATATTATGAAACTCTAGAAGCTCCGCATAAAGAATTTATTTGGTTTGAGAATTCAGCGCATTTTCCCCAGTATACTGAAAACGATAAGTTCTGTGATTTGTTGTTGAATATTTCAAATAAGAATACAGAAAACAGTTAATTTATAATAAAATTTTATGAGAAACTTACCATTATTCATAATTAATATAATATATATAACATGCAGATTTGGTTTAGTAGACAATATAAGTTCTGATCTTTGAAAGTCTAAATAATATTGTATTTACAATTTATATTATATTAGATTACATATTAACGTAATTGAGGTGAAATTTATGTTCAAATGCCCGCATTGTAAATTTAAAACTATTACTTTATCGAAAAAAGTTGGTGGTGACTCTCGTTTCTCAACACGTGTCACATGTCCACATTGTTTTCGTAAAAGTAAACTGCCATGGTGGAGCTTCTTTGTGCAAATGATATTTTTTGTTTCTGGCATATATATTCTCAAAAATAACAAATTCATTTCAATAAATGCTTTGGTGATTATGAGTTACTCAATAATTACTGTTGTCACGATACCTGCATTAATTCCATTGAAGAAATTAAAATAATTAAATAAATTTTAGTGTTATAACCATGCTAATAATAAAAAGTTACTTAAAAATTGTTGCAATTGTAAATTTTAAATTGCTAATCATAAGGGGGATGGGGTAAAAAATGAATCGAAGAAGTATAGAAAAATTAATTGTCAAGGGATTGATATTAGTTGGCGTTTTAGCAATGTTTCCAATGGGCGCAGATGCTGAATGGAAAAAAGATAATAATGGATGGTGGTATACAGAAGGAAGCTCATGGTCAAGTGGCTGGAAGTTTATTGATAATAACTGGTACTATTTTGATAGCAATGGATATATGAAAACAGGATGGATAAAAGATAAAAACGATTGGTATTATTTATATGATAATGGAGTAATGGCTAAAAATACTAGTATTGGTGGTTATGAATTAAATGCTGATGGAGCATGGGTCCAAATGAAAGAAAACAATTCATCAAACAATACTGTAAATTCAACAGATGTTAACAATAACAATATTACTGAAAATATTGACCAAGCTGTAAGTAAAGCCATAAAAAGTAGAGGGACAAATTATCTAAGTGGAGAAGTGGTTACAGAAGGGCACATAGTTTTAGATGTTGAAGAAAAAGATAATATCGTGAAAGTTTACACTATTTCAAGTTTGGGTTATTTTGGCTTTGAAAATGGGATTTTCACAGAAATCAGTGGAAGTGGAGCTATTCCTACGGTAATGACATTTTCTAAAAATTCAAATGGTGGTTATTCATTAATCGAATATAAAGAACCTGAAGATGGAGAAGAATGTGAAAATTCTATAAAACAGATGTTTCCAGAGAAGCTATGGGACAAGGTTTTAAAAGGTCAGGAAAGCTATTTGCAGCTTGCAGAATCAAAAGAGAATGAGGCTAAAGAATACTTAAAACAAATTGGTAGAACTGCTGCAGTAAGCTCAAAATATGTTGAGAAAAAACGTCCTAATATTAATGTTTCAGCAGAAAATAAATTATTTATATACTTGGGGAAGCATGATTTATTTATAAATGACTGTCCTTATTGGCTAGGAACAAAAGAGCGTGTGGAAAATGGAATAAGGCTAATTTATGAAACATCTCAAAGTAAAAGCGCTGATGGATATGATGTGATCACTTTTAAAGAAACGAAATCAGATGGAACAGTTGTTGAAGAACGCAGTTACAAAATAGTAGGAGATGAACCAGAGCTTCAGTAGAAATTGAAGGATTCTCTAGCAAATGGTAAACTTATACCACTATATTATAATCTTTCAAATAAAATTAAACATGGATTTTACAGAAATATTTTATAACTTATTTGTTATAGTAAATTTATAGTCTTAATATAGAGTTGGGGGTATTATATGAGTAAAACATTACTCTTTACCAAAGTTATTTATTCAATATTTTTTATATGTACAATAATTACATGTATCATTGTTTATGGCAACATAGATAATAGTATGGCTTTAAAATTTGTGATTGGCTATGCTGTGTTTGCTCTATTTATGTTATTGTATGTGCCTATAATTACTTTATTTAATGCGAGAAAATTGAAATGGGATTATCTTAGAAAAGTATTAAGTAAATTTGCTATTAAGTTTGTAATATTTTTTGCACTTAATTGCGTTTTTGATTACATCTTTAAAAGTCCTAATATAGATATAATTAAGGCTGCTTCTCATGCCTTGAGTTTATCCTTTGGCTTGGCTTTTTTAGATGTTACATTTTTAGATAGAAGAAAAAAATAATATGAATTTTTCTGTTTCGATTGCTAAACATACCCCTGATTGCATTAAAGATAATTGTCCTGAGAAACTGCTAAAATATAATCCCTAATGTATTTATTGCATATATATTGCAAAAATAATTCTTCATCATAATTCTAAAAATATTGAAAGAATTTTAGCCGTAATTGTGAAATGTGCATTGTGAATCGCAACATATATATATATATAAATTTAATGAGCTATTATCGGACTCATTAATCTTTTGAAAAATGTTTATGGGAAAGTTGTTTGCTTCTCCGCAATGCTTTGGGAGAAACAAACATTTCCTTCAAGAATAAGGTACTGGGCTGTTTTAAAAGTGGCTAGAAGTTTTGCCGTGCCTGGATGGTAGGGGGATTTTCTTCTACTTTACAACAATCAGTTTAGTTTTTGCCCTATTTCCTCAGCTTGATTTAACATTTCTTGTTGACTAAGGATATCATCCTTACTGTGCAAGTTTCCTGCGATGATATTACCTGCATTCACCATTTGACTATAGTCGCCAAAAATTTGATTAAGATATTCTGTAACATTTTTAAATGCTTCAGCAGGTGCACCGCTACATGTAACAGTTATATACTTTTTCCCTGGTAAAAGTCTTGTGGTATGATTGGATTCCACAAAAAACGTAAATAGTCTATCTAGGAAATTTTTTGTATAACCGCTCACGTGCACCATATAGACTGGTGTTCCAACTATAATGCAATCAGCATCAGCTATCTTAGGTAAAAGTTCAGTCATCTTGTCGTTAATAGAACAATATTCTACCTTATTTGCTTGACATAAACCACAAGCCCTGCAGCCTTTATTATCAAGTTCTGCTAAATTATAAGTTTCAACTTCATGTCCATTTTTCTTAATGCCGGAACAAATGGCATCAACTATTTTTGAAGTATTTCCGTCCTTTCTTGCGCTGCCTACAAAAGCTATAACTTTCATTTTTATTACCTCCTAATATCAATTCAAAATTAAAAGAGTATTCGAACCAGCATGACATTCCAAGATGATAGGCTAGTACCGGTTCAAAGACTAAATTAATTATAAATGTTACATAACAAGAATATTTGCCTTTTTCAATTATCTTTTTGCCTTATTCTCCAGATCTTTATTATTTCTCAGCCACATTAGAAAACTGAGGGTGTTAAACCAACAGAATATTCTTCATTAATATAAGGAAAGCCCGCAAGCTCATAGGCAGCAGGCATGATAGAGCAGTGATTGGAGTCTCTTTTTTGTGGATCAAAAATCATATCAATTACTATAAACTCAAAGCTATATTTTAGATTAATATGTTTTTTAGGGTTGTCTATATAATTTGCCTATATCTTTTCTAGGGGGAGCTCCATAAGAAGCTCTGTAATCCCGGCTAAATTGAGAATTACTAACATAACCTACCATTCTGCTGGCAGTGGTCGCATCCATGTGTTGTGACAGCATTAGATTCCTTGCTTCATGTAGACGCAGAGCTTTTTGATATTGCATAGGGGACATCGAAGTGACCGCTTTAAAATGATTATAGAAAGAGGATTCACTCATATGTGTCAGTTTGGCTAAGTCTGAAACTTTAACTGCCTGAGAAAAATTTTTACGAAGCCAAGCTATTGCATCTGACACTTGATGTACTCCTGAGTCTGCAAATCCCATGGCCGCAACATTAACTCCAGCGGAACTGCGAAGTAGGCGAATTAGAATTTCGTCCATAATCAGTGGTGCAATGAATTCTACATCTCCTGGTTTTTGCAAGCACTCTAAAAGCCTTATCATTGCATCAATAATGTTTATATCTGCATTCATAACATGTCCAGCGCGCCACTGTTTTATTTCAGGCAGACCATGAGAATAAACTTTTGGAACAATCTCAGCAATCCGCTCGGGATTAAGATCCAGCCTTATAATAAGGAGAGGTTCAGATTTAGTTGCCTTCATAGTTTGCAGAGAAATTGGCAGGGTGATTGGATTCATTAACATTTGTGATTTATCAAGCTTGTATGTCTCGTGACCTATTGAGATAGACCTTGCTCCTTTGGCAACAATACTTAAAGAAGGTAAATAGAAAGTCTTTGGACAATCTATCTCTGTTCCTGAATAACGAATGATAGACAGACCAGAGATGGGCAGAGTTAAAACACCATCCTGTGGAGCACAGGTATATAGCAGGTGTGCTAATCGAGTCATTTTTGTTTGGAGTAATCTTTCAATGTTATCTGATTCTGGAATGACATACTCACTATATATATTCATGATTTGAAAACGCTCCTTATTATATAAATTTTATTATTATATTAATAATTTAGATATAAAAATTTAGTTATCTATTTTAATATAATAGCAGTTAATCATTGAAATTTATATAGAATATGTGAGATATCTTCGAAATGAAAAGTATCGAAGGAACCAGTCAGATTTATTTATACTGAAAGTATACGTATCGGCTAAAACGTATGCTTTCAGTTTACATTTAGTAAAATATTGATTTGTGCTTAATTTAACGATTGGGGATTAGTTTGATAGAGATTGTAAAACTGTGTAGATATTACTGTAAACAGGAATGAATACCGTAAAAGTATGATCATTCCACTAATTCGGATAATTTATTAATGTTTTTATGCAATATCTTTACATTTGCAAAAACAAATACAATTCCTATAATTACCCAAATAGAAATTTCAATAGCGGAGCACCCCAAGATATTTTGGGCAAGTTTTAAAATATAGCAACATGGAACAACTGTTAGCCATGCTGTTATTTCACCAGGGACATAATGACGGTAGGATAATGGTAATAATATAATATGGAATAAGATCAGATGAACGATATTTGCTACAAGTAAACCGTACCACAAACCATAAAATCCACTAATGTTGCCAATCATAGTAGCTATAATCCACAAAATCAATTCTTCAAATACACCTATTGCGAATCCAGCTGTATTTTTTGTGCCTCCAAATGGAGTTATAGCTAGAGGTATATATTGTTTTAAATCCTTTTTACACCAGTGCTTTGCCATAATAATCTCTTCCATATCGTGTACAATAAATAATAACGGAAAAATCCATACAAACCATTTTAATTCATTCATTTTTCATTCCCCCTTTGTTATTTATTTTACTCATTTACTTTAATGCTTCAAACATCAATATCTAAGTGTTTATGTATTTAAACTACAAAAAGTATATAAAGTGTTGTTTATATATATATACTTCTTTAAAATAATGGTATGGAGGAACTGCATATGAATGAAAATGATTTGCGTGTTATAAAGACAAAAAGAAACATAGAAGAATCTTTTATTTATTTACTTGGGGAAAAAGATTTTTACAAAATAACAGTACAAGATATATTGGACAGGGCTTTAATTAATCGCTCTACATTTTACAAGCATTATACAGATAAATACAAACTAGCTGAAACTCTTTGCAATGAAATATTTAACTTACTAAAAACTGGTGTAAAAGATAGATTTGACTGTTCTAATGTAGATGATGCAATTATGGTTATAAAACCTTTATATCATATATTATCTGTTAAACGAGAAGAAATTTTAGCTCTTTTTACCATTCATACAGATACGATTCATCTATATGATGATATGTCCGATTTTTTAAAGAGAAGTTTTTATGACCAGTATGAAACAAAAAATAAAAAGTCACCTGAAATTTTAGATTATGTATCAGATTTATATGCAGCACTTGTTATGACTGCAATTAAGTGGTGCCTACAAAATGATGGATATGAAGAATTGACTAATCATACTCAGCTTGTTTTAAAACTAGCAGAAGTGTTTGACTATCCGTGTGAATGAGTAGTGATATCTAAAAAAGCAGACAATCTATAAAAGTAGATAAGTTAAATAAATTTAAACAAAGATGGTAGCAACTAAATGTGAGTAGTGGCTACTTTTTTTTCGTCACAAGCACTTCTAACTGTCTAGTCATATCATATCCATATTAAAATTTTTAATAAACCGTTGTGATAAATAGCAAAACAGTATATAATAAGGAACGGTTGATAAAATTTATCAATTGATATGAAATATCAATTTATACAAAGTATTATAGAGTTATAAAAGGAGATTTTTATGGATAGATTTTATGAAATGGAAAGCTTTTGCATGGGAACAATAATAAGTCAGAAGGTTTACGGAGAAAATGCAAAAATAGCAGCAATTGAAGTTGAGGATGAAATGAAAAGATTAGAGAGACTTATGAGTTTCTTTTTAGAATCTAGCGAAGTGAGTAAGTTAAATAGAGCTGCTGGTCAATATGAAGTTAAGCTTAGTGATGAAGTTTTATTTGTATTAAATAAAGCGAAATATTATTCAGAGATTTGTAAATGGAGCTTTGATATTACTATAGCTCCACTTGCTAGATTGTGGGGAATCTTTACTAGTAGTGAAAAAATTCCTTTACAAGAAGAAGTTAATGAAGCTTTAAAACTTATTGGACATAATTACCTAAGTATAAATAATGAGTTGAAGACATCAAAACTTGAAAAATCAGGGCAATGCGTGGATTTGGGGGCTATTGCAAAAGGTTATGCTGCTGACAGAGCAATTGAAATATATAAACAACATAAAATAGAATCGGCTTTTGTAAATCTTGGAGGCAACGTAGCAGTTCTTGGGAACAAGCCAAATGGAGATTCCTTTAGAGTTGGTATTCAAAACCCATTACTTCAAAGGGGGCAATGTTTAGGAGCAGTGAATGCAGCTAATAAAACAGTTGTTACGTCTGGAGACTACGTAAGATATTTTGAAAAAGATAATAAAAAATATCACCATATTTTAGATCCTAGAACAGGTTATCCTGCTGAGTCTTCTTTAATTAGTACAACTATAGTATCAAAGGAGTCTATAGTTGCAGATGCACTGTCCACAGCTATATTTATATTAGGACTTGAGGCTGGAATTAAGTTAATTGATAGACAAGAAGATATGGAGGCTATATTTATAACTAAAGATAAAGAAATATATGTTACAAAAGGTTTAAAGGAAGATTTTACTTTCTTTAAAACTGATGGATTTACATTAGTGTAATCATAGAAGTTTCAGACCTATTATTAATTTTTATATGTCTAAAAGGAAATTTACGATTGAAATAAGTTGGAATAAAAACTTTGGAGTGCAGTTAATTTTTAAATTTAACTGCTGATAATCTTTTATGAAATATTTAATGCAACTTATATAATTGTATTTTTGTATTGGAGAGTCAGCTAAGAGGCTCAACAAGTTTTTGAGAAAAAAAGATATTGAAAATCATTATCAGTTATGGTATTGTTTTGTAGTAAAGTTTTTATATCTTAATCTTATGAATAATTTACATAAAATTTTTATATTAAGACGAAAAGATAAAAAAGTTTTAAGGTCGTTATTTTCATACATTACTTTTAAGTAAATCAATGAAATTGATAGCTTAAACACATATTTTATTATTTAGGAGGTCATTTATGCTTAGTAAGAAAAGCAAATTATTAATATCATTATTGGTTGTGGGGAGTAGCGTGTTTACAGGCTGTGCAAATTTCAATTCAGCCGAAAAATCATCAACTGTAAAACCAACTTTTGCAGCTTGGGAGAAAAAAGAAAATGTTTGGCCAGAGTGGGCAGAGCCAAGTACAGTAGATATAGATGAGGATGTGAAATATGCAACTTTCCAATTAAGATCTTCCATTGATCTTGGAAGTGCTCACGATAATATTAAACAGCTACGTTATTTAATTGAAAATACAAAGCCATCAGAAGAGACTCCTTCATATTACTATTGGATGTATAACCTTGGGGATAGTCTTTTAAAAGTAGGTGAATATAAGTTAGCATACAACTATTTAACAAAAGTGATAGACTTACCAGCTGATACAGTTGTTAGTGAAACTAGAAAAGACGGTAAGATAGTAAAAAATACAAAGAAAGACTTAAATTTAGATAGTAATGCAAAAATTATGATTTTAAAGATATTAGCAGTTGAAGGATATGATGAAGAATTTAAAGCTAAGAATAAAGATATTGAATATGATAGCCCAACTGATGCCTCAACAATAGCATTTGCACTTGGAACTTTAGGTAATAAAGAAGAAGCATATAAGACCTTTGAATTTGCATCAAATCCAGATAACTTTAAGGAAAAGAGCAAATTAAAGACTGCAACTTCAAATGTAGGTTCGGCAGCTTATGCTTTTTCAAATGGGGATTATGATAAAGTCTTGCAACTAACAGATAAAATAAGTAAGGAAGGTGTTGATAGCAAAAATCCAGCATATTTTGAAGGTTTTGAAGATAATAACGAGTATGCAATGAGACAATGGAAAGCATCTTTTGCTCAAATTCAAGCTTATAGAGAATTAGCAGAGAAAGCTAAAAGTGGACAAGTAGCTGATTTAAAAGATCTTAAGGACGGAGAATATGAGGGCAGTTCAATTAGTTTTATGCAAAGTCCTGTAAATGTTAAAGTCACAGTTAAAGATGGCAAAGTATCAAATGTAAAAGCTAATCAAGCAACTCCTCAAGATGATAGATCTAATGGAGCTTTTGATATTATTGCAGATAGAATTGTGGAAAAACAATCTACAGATGTTGATACTATTTCTGGTGCTACTTTATCAAGTGAAGCTGTTAGAATTGGTACTTTAGAAGCATTATTAAAAGCTAAATAATTAGAAAGTTGGAGAAATAACTTGAAAATAAATGTAAAAAAAATCGGAATAAGAAAGATAATTCAATTAATAGCAGCACTCCCATTAACTATAATGCTTATAAATAATTTTAGCTATAGTGCCACTATATTAGTGATAATAGCGGCAATTTGTGGCTCCTTTTATTGCGGATATTTGTGTCCTTTTGGTTTACTACAAGAGTTATCTTCTGCAGTAGGAAAGAAGCTCAAAATAAAAAAGAAAACAATCCCAGATAAACTTGATAAGATATTGAGATTGCTTAGATATGTACTATTTATTTTAGTAACTTTTTTCTCTATAGGTTTTATAAGTTCTTTATTAAAATTTGATGCGAGATCTAATTTGTTTTTAATTCTAACAGGTAAACCAGCTAAAATTATTATGTTTGTAAGTATTTTAGGATTTGCCGCTTTATCTTTATTTTATAATAAAATTTTCTGTAAATATTTTTGTATTCAAGGAGCAAAATATGGACTAGCTAGTTCTTTGAGGTTGTTTACAATAAAAAGAGATACAAACTCCTGCATTAATTGTAAGCGCTGCGATAAAGCATGTGATATGAATATTAAAATATCTACCTGCAATAAGACAGTTAACTCGCTTAATTGCATAAACTGCTTTGAATGTATTAAAAATTGTCCTAAAAAAAATACCCTTACATATGGGATGGTTGAAGGTAAAACACGTAATATAAAAATTGCCTGCTCTCTGGGTGTATTAGTGGTGTTTTTTTGTATAAATCAATACAGGCAGCAGACTAACATAAAATCAGAAGAAGCAGTAGTAAAAGAAGAAACAACTGCGCCAAAAAAAGGAGAAGCTGATAATTCTGTATATTATGTTGGTAACAGCGCTGGGTATAAGGGCAATATAAAAGTTAGGGTAGGAGTTAGTGATGGCAAGATTACTAAAGTATCTGTACTAGAGCAGCAGGATGACTGGGATTATTACAGTAAAGCCAAAAAGGGTGTAATAAATGAAATTTTAGAAAAACAATCTACAGATGTTGATGTTGTTTCAGGTGCTACATATTCATCTAAAGGTATAATTGGTGCAGTAAAAGATGCTCTTGAAAATAAAGTAGTAGCTGAATAATTTCTTATAAGTTAATAAAAAGATCATATTCTTATGTTTAGAAGATCAATAATTAGATAGAATGTGGTAATGAATAAGATATCTAAATTAGCGCTGGCAATAAGCAGTAAAAGCTTT
This sequence comes from Clostridium beijerinckii HUN142, assembly GCF_000621745.1. Lineage (GTDB taxonomy): Bacteria > Bacillota > Clostridia > Clostridiales > Clostridiaceae > Clostridium > Clostridium beijerinckii_A. Next base: position 29,422 of record NZ_JHXK01000029.1, read on the forward strand.
TGCCAGCGTTATAATTTTATTTTACTATAATAATTTTTATTTATTTGATAGAAATGAAATGTAATACTCGTATATAGTTAATGAAGAGCTCTTCAGGAGGTATTATACATGAAGATAAATGAAGATAATTATGTTAAAGAATTAAAAAATAAAAATCAAAAAGCTCTAGGCTTTATATATTCTAAGTATTCAGGTTTAGTTTATAAAGTTGTTTATGACATATTAAACGGCACAGCTGCTAAAGAGGATATTGAAGAATGTGTAAGTGATATTTTTATAGAAGTTTGGAATAATGCTATAAAATATAATGAAAACATAACAAGTTTTAAAAATTGGATAGTAGCGGTATCGAAATACGAGGCTATAGATTATTTTAGAAAATTAAGGAGAAAGTACGAAACTGTTGAACTTAATGAAGATGTGATAATTTCAAGTGACAATATAGAAAGTAAAATTATTCAAAATAACAATGTAAAAACTGTTTATGAAATTATAAGTAACATGAGTGATGTGGACAAGAAAATATTCATTAAGCGATATTTTTTAGATGAGAGTATTATAAATATTTCAAATCATTTAAAATTGCCAAGAAGTGTTATAGATAATAGGTTATCTCGAGGCAGAAGAATCATAAAAAATAAATGGAATGAGATAATGGGGAGGTAGTTAAATGAAAAATACAGATATTAATAAAGATGATATCTTTGAATTACTAAACTATGCTGAAATAGATAATAATTATAATGAAGATTTTCAATTAGATAAACTGACTTACAAACGAATTGAAAAGAAAATGAAAAAGAAATTATATGCTAAGAGGAGAAAGTTGAAATATTTCGTCTCGGCAATGATGTTTATGTGTTTAGTTATAGCTACTGTTAATAATATAGCTTTTGCTAATGGAATAGGTGCTCGGATATTTGAAAAATTGATGATTTTACGTAGCGGAAATTATGTGGATTTAGATAAATATACTCAAAATGTATATTCATATGCAGATGATCAAGGAGTTAGATTTGCGGTAAATAAAGTGATTTCTGATGATAATAACATCATGCTTTCATATATTGTAATTGGCGACAAGAACAGAGAAGAGGCCAAAGGAATAGTTAGTGCAAATTTTAAAATTAATGGGGAAGATATCGAACAGAATCAAATTAGTAGCGGTGGAAGTGATGAAATACTTGGGCAAGGTGTTTTTGAGTTAAAAGCAGAAAATGGAAACTTTTTAGATTCGTTTGAGCTTAATGTAGATGTAGTTTCAATAGGTGATTTGAAAGGAAGTTGGAAATTAAATTTAATTATAGATAAAAAGCAGGCTTCGAAAGATACAAAAGAATATAATATAAATAAAGATATGGATATTGGTGAAGATAAGATTAATATCAAAAAAATAATTACATCCCCATTATCAACAGATATTGAAATAACTGACACATTAGATGGAAAGTATAGATATTTCATATTTGATGATAAAGGAAATATAATAAAGTATACAGGCTTAAGCAGTTATAGCAATTCAGAGGTAAGTTATGAGAAATTCAAATATTGTAGTCTAATAAATAAAGAGACTAAAGAACTAACTTTTTTACCTTATGAAGAGGCCAATGAAGTTGGTGATCCATTAACTTATGACATAAGTAGACTTCCGTTAGAAATACCTCAGGGAAACTCAGGAAAACTAGTAATAAATAGATTAGAATGGAACAAGGATAATCTTAATATTTATTATACTGCTGATGGAGAAAGAGAATTAATCCAAGCAGAAAACATGTATTTATTAGACAGTCAAAATAGAAAGGTATTTGGTGAAAGTGTAGGTTTAGATGAATCAAATCAACATGATTTTATGATAAATTTCAAAGGAGTAAACCAAAATACACAATACAAAATATGCATGAGAAAAATCGAAGATATGTATAAGTTGCATGAAAATTATAAATTTACAGTAGATCTGAAATAGATCAGATATTTATAAATTCATTCGCTTCTCGGATAGCAGCAAACAGAACTAGAGACGTAGGATCAGAAGAGCTTAATATAAAAATAATAACTTAGTAATTTATCTAAGTGATTTAGGAGAACTAAGCCAAGGTGTAAATGGAGAAGCTGAGATTACAGAATATAGCATTATTAAACTAAGATGTTTTGAATTAGATTAAAAGTGTAAAGATAAGCAAAAAGGCTCAGGGATTTAACCCTAGAGTCTTTTTGCTTGAGGTTTATAATAATTTAAATTACTGTGTTAAATTTTCTTTTGATAACATATCACCAATTCTAGGTTTGTAAAATAATTCTTCTTAGGCTACTGATGTTTAAAAGAATCTAATAGCATCTCAATTGTGAATTTAATAAATGCTTCCTTGTCTAAACCAAAATAATTTGTGTAGGTATTACCTGATAAAGAAAGCATCTGGAAGAAGCTTGTAGCAACAAAAATTGAGGAAAGGGCAAGTGTAGATATTTCTAAATCAGAACGAATACTTCCATCAGTTTTTCCTTCATGAAACATCTTAATTAGTTCCTCAAACAAGCATTTATCTAAATCAGTAAATTTGTCACGATAAGGAATATTAATCCCTTCAGAATTTGATTTTATAACTCCACACGTATTTGTTAATTGCACCATTTCAGGAGAATTACAAAAATAATTATAATAAGCATAGTAAGATAAACGTATTTTTTCAAAGCCTGTATTCCCTTTTTGGCTTTCACTTTGTATCATCTTAAAAAGATTCTTATGGCCTCGTAATGAAACTGCAAAGAATAGGTCTTCTTTGCAGGTGAAATATCTGTAAATTGTCCTCTTAGTAAACTCACATTCTTTAGCTAGATTATCCATTGACACTTTTTCAAATCCATATTTACAAAATAGATCTTCAGCTACAGATACTATAATATTTTCACGTTCTAATCGTTCTTTTTCTTGTCTTGTTAATTCCTTCAAAAAACATCTCTCCCATCTATTGACAAAGAAATAGGTAAAAAAGTATACTGGTGGTATATTAGTATACTGATAGTATACCAACTTGTATGGATTTTATCAAGCAATCAGAAGCAAATGGAAGGGCAAAATAAAGAAAAGATATCAGATTTAAAAATGTAAAAAGAAAAAATGGTAAGGAGGTTATTAGAATATGAAATCAGTTATAATTTATTATTTTTCAGGAACAGGTAATACGGAACTTGTTGCTAACATGGTTAAAGAAGGATTTATGAATTACAAATACAAAGTTAGTGTAGTGAAAATTGAAGATGTTCTAAAGAAAAATCTTGAAATAGAAGTTGAGAAATATGATTTGGTTGGAATTGGATGTCAAGTTATTGGATTTGGTATGCCTAATATAGTATATAAGTTTATTAATAGTATGCCTAAAGTATTGCACAAAAAGATGTTTATTTTTAGAACAGCAGGTGGTGTGGTACCAATTAATTATAATTCCTCAAGGCCAATAATAAGAAAACTTTCGAAAAAAGGATATGAAGTTTTCTATGAGAGGATATTCTCTATAAGCAGCAATTGGATAGATAAATTTGATGATGCAATTATTAAAAAACTCTATGAGGCAACAACTAAAAAGGTAGATATCATGTGCAAAGAAGTTATTAACGGTGAAAGTCGAATACTTAAAACAGGAATTGGTCTTAAGGCGCTTATGATAGGAGTTATGTCAATAACTCGATGGATATTTCCTTTGCTTGGAAAAGATTTAAGTGCTAACGAATCATGCACTCATTGTGGACTTTGCATAAGCAATTGTCCAACTAGAAATATATATGAGAGTAATGGTAAAATTAGATTTAAGTTTTCTTGCTGCAGTTGCATGCGATGTGTTTACTCTTGTCCTAAAATGGCTATTAACTATAGAGTTTTTACTTTTTTTCGTATATCAGATGGATATAACATAAAAAAAATTCTTGGACAACCACTTAATGAAAGAAAAATAAATAGCAAAAGGGTTCCTCGATTTTACTATAATTATATTAGCAATGACACGATGTAACTTTAATAATTCAAGTGGACATCATCATATAGAGATAGTTAAATTTGATTACAAGTGAATAATAGGATGAAATATACTTTATAATCAGTGTTACATGGTAATAAGCACTGATTCCAAATAGAAACAATCCAGAAGCACTACTGTATTCTAATATTCTTTACCATAAATATGGTGAAGGATATACATTCTAAGCAATATTTATTCTTAAGAATACTAGAATATATATTCTTAAGAATATGCTTAAATAATACGGGGTGAAGGCTATAGAATTAAGAAAACATAGATTTTTATGTTAATTAAAATAGTAAAACAAATCTTAATATCAGCAGAGAAAGGTTTTAATAGAATAATAAATTTATAGAGCGTGTTCTTAAATGATTAAAGTGGAATTAAAGAATTGAGAAGACCTTTATAAAAAAACATATATAGAATAATTTAAAGACATTTTATAAGTAAAATAGAGTAAAAAAAATTATAGATGGATTTATCCATCTATAATTATGGCAAATATAAGAATTGCTGAAAAGTTATATCATTTTTACTAATACTCAAATTTACGAAAACTTAGTTTATTATAGATGTTAAATCCTAGCCATAATACAAAAAGCGTTCCGCCTATAATAATTAGATAAAGTGAATTCTTATAGTTAAAAGTAGCAGTAGAATAATCTAAAGAGGAGTATACTATCCTGCTTGAATAATTTTCAACATACTTATAAATAGATTCCTTATATTCATATTGTACAGCCCATTTCTTATTGGTTGCTACAACTGTTGAGCGGGGAAGTTAATTGCTGCGCATCATTAGGATATATTATTTGAGCCATTTTGATATTAAATGGATATCTATAAGTACCATTAATATTTAGAGTACTATCTTTTTCAATTGCTTTCTGTATTTGAGAATTATCTTCAATCTTAAATAAAGCAATGTAATTAATGTAATTATACTTTTGGACTATTTCTTCTATTTTTAACTTATTCTCTTCTGTAATAGTATCGCTGTCTTTAACAATGTCTAATATTCCTTGTGTTAATATCTTTTGCTCTTTTTGAAATTTTAGATCCCTTTGAGACATAAAAATATAAGAAGTTACTCCGATTAACAAGAAAACTATAGCGGAGATTAAAATGAATCAAATAAATTTCTTTTGTTTATGAAATAAATTTAATAATCCAGTGTTGATTATTTTAATTTCACCAAATCTTTCATATGCAATTCTGAGACTTTCTTCTTCAGTTCTACCTTCTTTTTTCAACTCTTTAACCGTTTCAATAAGATGAGCTTTCATTTCTTCCTTAAAGCCGCTTATTTCTTCTAAATTTCCATCAACCCCTTTATAAAGAGAATCTACAAATTGATCAATACTCTTCATCTACTAAATTCCTCCCAAAAATTTATTCATTATATTGTTTAATAAAGACCACTCGTCCTTCTTTTTATGTAAATATTCTTTGCCAATAGGTGTGATTTTGTAGTACTTACGTCTGCCTCCACCACTTTCATTATCATCCCAGTAAGATTCTAAATAACTGTTTTTTTCAAGTCTTTTTAAAGATAAATATAAAGTTCCTTCTTTTATTTCAAAAGTTTGATCACTAATTTCTCTTGCTTTCTTTATCAATTCGTAACCATACATAGGTGTATCATTAAGTAGAGCTATTAAAATGGTATCTATGCATCCTTTCAGGACTTCTTTATCAATCTCCAATATATTCACCTCCTAAACGCACTATAACATTAAATACACTATAACACTGACTACTCTATAATGCAAGGTATGGTGAAAAAAGATTCATATATTTTCATTACTAATAAATTATAGGAGAAGTTTATTAAGAAATCTTCAGGTTTAAATACTGAATTCAAAATGGAGAATGACAATTTTAAAAGAATTTGACTAAATGATAGTTAAGGTTTAATCAAAGATTTATTATATTCTGCGTGAATTCTACGAAAGGTAATGTTAAAAAATGTTATAATAGAAATGAAATTACAGCATGTTTATAAGATCTGCTGTTGGGCGTATATCATGAGCAAAGTATAAATATGACGGAACTGAGAGGGAGTTATGAATAGATTAGAGTTTTTAGGAAGAGGATCAGGTTATCACATTAAAGAAGGAAATACTGCTGCCTATATAAGAAAAAATGAAACATTTTTACTAATAGATTGTGGTGAAACTGTATTTAAAAGGATTTTGGAAAAAGAATTACTTGAAGGAATTAAAGAAATACATGTATTAATCACCCATATGCATTCAGATCATATTGGTTCATTAGGTGGATTTATAGGATTCTGCTATTGGAAATATAAAATAGTGACTAAGGTTTATTTTAATGAAAAAGAAAAAATAAGTATGTTTTTAGAACTTCTCGGATTAAAAGAAGGTGAGAGTTTTATTGTGGATAATGCTGATAATAAGAGAATTGACTCATTGGAATTGAAATTTTCAGCATCGATAACTAAGCATGTCAAGACATTGAATACTTATTCTTACAAAGTGGAGTTTGATAAAGGAAACGATATTTTTTATAGTGGAGATACATATGAGACAAACTTTGATTTAATTCCTTATCTAGAGTCGGGAAATTTAGTTTATCATGATGCATGTCTTAATGAAGAGAATGTACACACTTCATTAAGAGTTTTGGGTAAAAATATTCCTATCAAATATAGAAATCAAGTTTATTGTATTCATATTGATGGAGAAAATTTTATTGAGGAAGCACAGAAACAAGGTTTTAATGTAGTTGACCTAGTATAACCTAGGAAGAGTTATAGGAATTATAAAATATATTTGTATGAACGTACTAATTTTTCAGATGAAGTATGGAGTAAATGGAAATAGTAATTAGAATGGTCAGCATAAATGAAACTCGTGATAATTATGTTGAAAGATAAATGTGATTTATGTATTGATTTTAATGAATTAATGAAGGGATAAATAATGATTCAATCAATTGTACATATTGCTTTAGTAGTGAAAGATTATGATGAAGCAATAGAGTTTTACACAAAAAAACTTCATTTTGAATTAGTAGAAGATACATATCAACCAGAACAACAGAAAAGATGGGTAGTAGTATCTCCGCCAGGTTCAAGTGGAACAACAATACTGCTTGCAAGGGCATCTAAGCCTGAACAAGAGGATTTTATAGGAAACCAAGCAGGGGGAAGAGTTTTTCTTTTCTTAGGAACTGATGATTTTTGGCGTGATTATAATGAAATGAGAGAAATAGGAATAGAATTTGTGAGAGAGCCTAAAGAAACAGGATTATGGAATTGTTGCAGTATTTAAAGATCTATATGGTAACTTGTGGGATCTGGTTGAGTTTAACGAAAATCATCAAATGTTCAAAAGAGTTAAATAAATCACAATTTATCTACTTTAAAAATAAGAAGATTATAAAACAACAGAGTATCGTCTGAGCATACTAATTTTTCAGGTGAAGCGTGGAGTCAATAGAAATAGTAAGTAGAATGGTCAGCCATAAATGAAACTACATGTTAATTAGGCTGAAAGATAAATAGTAATTTGTAGAGGAGAAATTGTATGCTAGGAAGTTTAGGATTTTCATATGTGGGTCTGATATATTTATTAATGTTATTTATTCCTAATATAATTTGGAGTAAGAATCAACCTATAGATTATAACAATGTTCAAGAAAACAAAATTTTATTATCATTTGAGCGAGTAGGTCAAGTTTGTTGTACATGCAGTGTGTTGATTTTTAGTGATTTTAACCTTGCTCCATTCTCAACATGGAGTTTGTGGCTTATAGTATCATTCTTGCTAATGTTATTATATGAGATCTGTTGGATTAGATATTTTATTAATGAGCATACAGAAGAAAGTTTTTATCGTAGTTTTTGTGGAATTCCTGTGCCTCTTGCCAGTTTGCCTGTCACAGCTTTTCTGTTATTGGGTGTTTATGGGAAAGTTATTTGGCTGATCGCGTCTGTTATCATACTTGGCATAGGACATGTAGGTATACATCTTCAACATTTAGGAACAAAAAAATAAGTTGCATTTTGCATCATAACGAAACCTGTGAGAATGTTTATATAAGATTCTTATGGGTTATTTTGAATATATTTTAGAATATACAGGAGCACGCGAAATACACGGAAGTAAGGCAATTAAAAAATCAAGACCAATAGATTTTATTGAAATGCTCAGCTTTAAGAGTAATTGCTCCAATAAAATTATTATAAAAAATTATGCAATTTTAATCTGATTTTAATCTTTCTTATATTTTAGATTAATTTTCTCTAAGTACTATATAAACATGATAAGTCAATACAAAGTTTTGGAGGATGATTAATATGGAAAGAAATGAAATCATTAAAATTTTAATGGAAAAGACTAAAGTAAGTTATGAGGAAGCAGAAGAAGTGTTGCAAGAATGTGACTTTGATCTTTTAGATGCTATAATTTATTTAGAAAGACAAGGAAAAGTTGAAAATAATGGAGCCAATACAATTATAGAAGTGGCTGTAGATAATAATGAAGAAAATAAAAAAGAAAATGAGGAAAATCATAAAAAGAAAAGTGGGGGCATTGGAGAAATTATTGGTAGAATATTTAAGTTTATAGGAAAGGTTATAAGCAAAGGAAATGAAAACTATTTTGAAATGAAAAAGGAAAATAAAAAGCCAATAAGGATATCACTTACGATAGCAGCGTTACTTTTAATAATCGGGTTTTGGCCTGTTTCAGTATTATTATTAGTTGGTTTATTTTTTGGATATAAATATTCAATAGCAGGTCCTGATATTAATACTGATAAGGTTAATGATATTTTGGATAAAGCTTCAGAATCAGCAGATAATATAAAAAGTGATTTTAAAGAAAGCTATAAAGGATAGGAGTAGTCTAATAGTATAGTGCTAGAGGTTTTGAAATTATTCGAAGCCTCTAATTTGGTGTATATAAAAGCATTAGATTAAATGGTATAATTTATGCGATAGCTAGCATCCGTAACACTCCCATTTATTCCAATTGGAGATAACGGCTGCACGCTACTGTACTAGGTGCCCCTTGTGGGTATAAGTTCAACTAAATTCAGCTGGAGTATACTCCGCCTGAAAAGTTTCACTTTATCAGATAGCCATGGATATGGAGGGTTACTATGGAAGATTATAAGCTTGTAGAAAAATTAAAAAACGAAGCTAATATAAGTTATGAAGAAGCCAAAAGTGCGCTAGAAAAGTCAAACTGGGACATTTTAGATGCGTTTGTTTATTTAGAAGACATGGGTAAAGTTCAAAAGCCTTCGGTTAATATCTTTTATACTAATGAATATAAGGAAAATCATAAAAATGGCGTGATAACTAATAATAAGGATCAAGGGAATAATTATAATAATTCAAAAAAGGATAATAGATTTGAAGGGGTTTTTGTAAAAGTATGCAAAATAATAGACATATGCAATAATATTTTCTTTGAGATAAAGAAAGAGAATAAGATATTTCTTAGGATTCCAGTCACAGTGATTATAGTATTATTAATATTTGCGTTTTGGGCAGTTATACCTTTATATATAGTAGGTCTTTTCTTTGATTTTGAGTTTTCAATATCAGGAAATAGGGCAGAAATAAATAAGATTAATCATGTACTTAAGGAAATATCAGAAAATATTAAAAAGATAAAAGGTAAATTAAAGAGAGGATTTAAAAATGGTTAAAATTTTAATTGTTGAGGATGATGAGAAGCTTGCAAGATTTGTAGAGTTAGAATTGTTACATGAAGGATATGAAATCTTAAAGGCGGATAATGGAAGATTAGGCCTTGAAATAGCTGAGAAGGGTGAAGCAGATTTAGTACTTCTTGATATAATGATTCCACAAATAAATGGATTAGAAGTATTACGTAGAATTAGGAAAACTTCAGATTTGCCTGTTATAATGCTTACTGCAAGGGATGCTGTTATGGATAAGGTATCTGGACTTGATGCAGGAGCAGATGATTATATAACAAAACCTTTTGCAATAGAAGAGTTATTAGCAAGAATAAGAACATCTCTTAAAAGAAGAACTGTTATTGAAAAAAGAGATACAGACATAATAAGCTGCAGATTATTGTCTTTAGATAAGATGAGACATAAGGTAATGTATGATAATACAGAAATAGAATTAACAAACAGAGAGTTTACTTTACTAAAAATTTTATTGGAAAATAAGAACATAGTATTAACTAGAGATATACTAATGGAAAAAGTATGTGGCTATGATTATATTGGAGAAACTAATGTAATAGATGTTTATATAAGATTTTTAAGAACCAAAATAGACGATGCATTTAAAACAAAGATAATATCCACGGTACGTGGGGTAGGATACGTTATAAAAGATGAATAAAGTTAGTAAATCAAAAAATGTTACATCTATTGCAATAAAATTGAATTCTATTTTTGTAAGAAAGCTATTTTCAAAGTTTCTTTGGATTGATATATTTTTAATACTCTTTCTTATTGGATATTGGTGTATTGATTTGGAAGTTAATTTCTATGGAGAATTTCTGTTAAATGCCAAAAGAACATTTATCTTTTTTCCCATAGAAAGTTCCACATATACAGTAGTTTTTGATAACGGTAAAACTATGATTAAAGATTCAAGCAGTTATTTATATATAATTCAGAGAGTAGCTCAATCTATAGCTGTTATAGAGGGAATATTCTTATTGAAAGAAATCATCTTTGGAACAATGAAAATTAGAAGGGCGCTAAAACCACTTGATGAAATAGCTCAAACTGCAAGCAGACTTAGTAATATGACCTTTGATGAAGAGAAGTTCCAAAATCTTGAAGAGGCTATCTCTAGAATTAGCCCTGTAACCTCTGATGAAAGAATATATACAGGGGATAGTGAGCTTCATGGATTAGAGGAGGCAATAAATAATCTTTTGGAAAGAATGAGAGATTCTTATAAACAACAAGCAAGGTTTGTTTCTGATGCATCTCATGAACTCAGGACTCCAATTTCAGTAATTCAAGGTTATGCTAATATGCTGGATCGATGGGGAAAAAATGATGAAAGTGTATTAAACGAGTCTATTGAAGCTATCAAAAGTGAATCTGAAAATATGAAAAATCTAGTAGAACAGCTGCTATTTTTAGCTCGAGGGATTAATGGTAAAACACAGATTAACCCTAAAGAGTTTTTACTAAATGATATGATGAATGAAGTACTTGAAGAGTCGAAGATGATAGATGAAAAGCACATATATAAATACTACAGTTCAGAAGAAATAATAGTTCATGGTGATATTGGTTTACTTAAGCAGGCAGCTAGAATATTAATTGAAAATGCAGCTAAGTATACTGAAGAAAATGAAGTTATAATGCTAAAAACAGGAATAAATGAAAAAGGGGAACCTTATTTTTCAATTCAGGATAATGGTATAGGAATGGATGAAAAGGACATACCACATATATTTGAGCGATTCTTTAGAGCTGACACAGCAAGAGTTAGAAAGAACGGTGGTACTGGGTTAGGATTATCTATAGCAAAATGGATTGTTGATGGACATAAAGGATATTTCTCTGTATTAAGTAGAAAAGGCATTGGTACTAGGATAACAATATTTTTACCTAGCAGACCCATAAATTTTTAACTGAAAGTATAAGTGAAGAAGAATACAGAAGAAGATATTTTAAAAATAAATCTATATAATAATATTTAAATTAAAATACCATTAACCATAATATATACGTTGCAAAAATAATTCTTCATCATAATTCTAAAAATATTACACGAATTTTATCCGTAATTGTGAATTGTGAAATGTACATTGTGAATTGCAACATATATATGAAAACAGAACAATTGAAAAATTACAAAATATGTTATAATAGATTTATAGTATATTTTTAGGAGGATATTAACATGAAAGTTTTATTAATCTATTCATCTATACATCATGGTAATACTGAAAAAATAGCAAAGGCAATGGGCGAATCTATAAATGCTGATATAATAGAAACAAGAGATTTAAAGATAAATACACTAAATGAATATGATCTAATAGGTTTTGGTTCTGGAATATATTATGGAAAGTTACATAAAAATATTCTTGATTTAATTGACAAGTTACCAACTTTGTCTAATAAAAAAGTATTTGTTTTTTCTACGAGTGGACAGGGTAAAACCAAATATAATGATTTTGTTGAACAAAAGCTAAAAGAAAAAGGGTTTAATGTTGTTGGTAGTTTTGCATGCAAGGGTTATGATACTTTTGGACCATTTAAATTAATTGGTGGAATCGCTAAAGGCAGGCCAAATGATAAGGATTTTCAAAATGCAAAAGATTTTGCTAAAAAACTTATATCTTTATAATATTTTATCATTATTTACAAGCAAAAATAAATAACAGATTGAAATATCGCATTTAGAAAATGTGGTATTTTTTTATGCAGCTTTAAAGTGCGACAATGCGAGTAGGATTATTATATTTATTATAAAGGATTAAGGGGTTTGTAGACAATTATTTACAGGAATGGTAAAATTTAATATATTATTAAAACTTATTAAATTTTAGGGGATATAGGAGAGAAATATGAAAAAATTAAAATTAACAAAAGTAATAGCTAGTACATTAGTAGCAGCTTCAGTATTGGCATTAAATCCAATAGGAGCAAATGCAGAATGGAGACAGGATGCAAAAGGCTGGTGGTATACAGAAGGAAACTCATGGGCTGAAGGTTTCAGAGTAATAGATGGGTATTTATATTTTTTTGATTCAAAAGGCTATATGGATCATGGTAAGCCAAATGATTTTGGAGATAAAGTTGGATTAAATGATGATGGGCAATTTACAAATGTCACAATAAATGGGGCATGGGCTTTTTGTAAATTATCAGGTGAAATAGTAGCATATCTAGGTTCTGACAGCAATGTAGTAATTCCAGATAAAATTGATAATGTTGCAGTAACAAGTATAGGTAATAAGACATTTTATAAACACAATAATATTAAAACTATAATTATTCCTAATAGTGTAAAAAACATAGAAGACTCTGCATTTTATGGCTGTGCAAATTTGGCAAACTTAAATATTCCAGCAAGCGTTCAATCTATAGGGGAAAAAGCATTAATAGGTTGTAGTAGCTTAGCAAATATATCTGTAGATGATAATAATATAAGTTATAAAAGTGTTGATGGAGTGTTATATAGTAAAAACGGAACTAATATACTATGTTATCCTGCTGCAAAAGTAGATAAAAATTATACAATTCCCAGTGGTGTAATAATTATAGGAAATAGTGCGTTTAGTAAATGTACAAATCTAACAAGCATAGAAATTCCTGATAGTGTAAAAACTATAGATTACAGAGCATTTGAAGGGTGTACAGGCTTAACAGAGATAAAAATTCCTGATAGTGTAACAAGTATAGTAAATAGTGCATTTATTGGATGTTCAAACTTAACAAGTGCAAACATTCCAAGTGGTTTGACATCTATAGAACCTAGTATTTTTGCAGGCTGCACTAACTTAACAAGTATGACAATTCCTAACAGTGTAACTCAAATAGGAATGAGTGCATTTGGTGGATGTAAAAATACAAACTTTTATGTAAAGAGTGAAGCAATGAAACAACTTTTACGTAGATCTGGTGTAAATGAAAATAAGATTGTAGTAAGCGTTTAGTCATAAACAATAATTAAATAAATAACTTTATAGAGTGGTTTAAAAGCTGCTCTATTTTTATAAGCAAAAGTTCTATTTCACATATAGATAACCCAACTAAGACATGAACTTATGCATATAACTCGCCGAAATGAATAACATACTTTTGTTCCAGTTTCTAGGTAACTCTGATGGGTGATTCTAAGGCTATAAAGTTGCACCCAAAGTGCTAGCTTCAAAGAACAAGCTTTGAACTAGCACACTTGGAACAACTTATAGCCAAAGAATCACATCCATCAAAATTACCAATGAAACATTCCACAAAAGTATATCACTCATTTCTGGCTGGAATATATTTCATAGTCTAAGTATAGTTTATGATTGTGTCATCTATAGAGTATTTATGAGCAAAGGTATAAAATGCTATTTAAAAATTTCGAAGTGTGGTATTTACAAGATATGTTATAATAAGTGAAAGAAAAAATAGTGATTTGTGGAGGAGAAAGACGATGGTTAGGGTTGCTACTGTAGATGATATTTTGGAAATAGAAAAGATATATAATGAGATTTTGGATTATGAAGAACAAACAGTGTCTTATACAAATTGGCAAAAGGGGCTTTATCCAACAGTTGATTATGCAAGGAGTGCTATTGATAATAATACAATGTTTGTTGGCGAAGACGAAAAAGGAATATATGGATGCGTAGTGCTTAATAGTATTCAACCAAAAGAATATGACAATATTTCGTGGGTTACAAAGGCAAAACCAAGCGAAATTATGGTCATTCATACTTTGTGTATTCGACCTTCTGCAAGTGGAAAAGGTAAAGCAAAAATAATGATGGAATTCATTGAAAAATACGCTAAAGAGCAAGGATATAAAGTTATTCGCCTTGATACTTATGAAGGCAATATTCCAGCTGCAACGCTATATCCTAAGATTGGATATGTTTATGTAGGTACAACAAAATTTCATTTTCAAAATGTAATATGGGAAGATTTGAAGTGCTTTGAAAAATCATTATAGTGCCAAATTCTAATTTATCTGCCATGAAAATAAGTATATATATATAGCAAAAATAATTCTTCATCATAATTCTAAAAATACTGCAAGAGTTTTAGCCGTGATTGTGAATTGTGAAATGTGCACTGTGGATTGCAACATATATATTATAAAAGAAATTGGATGATTCATAAACAAAAGTAGCTAAGTTAAAAAGTAAAAAGGCTGATTAGATATTGATTAAGCAAAGGTGGGGATTTCTATTTTTCCAGATTTTATTAAGCATTATGATTTAATACGTTCAATACTTAGGGACGTTTTTTTGTATGGATGTTTTTCAAAAGGTGACTTAGAAAGTAAAAATCATGGGAGCTCACGAAAAGTTAGTTATGAGATGCGCCGAATTAAACAATATATAGAGAAGGATTTTATTAAGATAGATAAAGATGGAAAGAATAAACTTTTAAGTTTAAGCTATGATGATATTTCAAATACGAAAAACTTTTTAGTCAATACATATTTGAGCAAGAGTTTTACTAAAGCTGATATTATCCTATATTATTATTTGCTTTTAATTTTAAATTATAAAAATAAACCAATGGCCTTTTCAGATATTGAAAATGAACTGGTAAGTGAAGAATTGATTGATTATGAAAATATAAGTAGTAAAACTATAGAAAGAAAGCTTAATGAATTAGCAAATTCTATGGAAATCGTATCAGTTAAGAAGAATGGACGGGTTAAAGAGTATTACATTTCAGAGGATATACTAAAAGAACTTGATAATGAAGAAATTCTAAAGCTTTACAATATAGTGGATTTATATAAAAATATTATTTTTCCTAATGTAAGTGGACATTATTTTTTTGATACACTAAGGGATTATTTAGAATTTGAACGAAATGTAATACCAAAGGATAAGAATTGTTTTCAATATAAAAACCTGCATTTTCATCCTGTAATTGAAGAAGAATTGATTTTGAAAGTTATGAGAGCAATTGAAAATAGGAATGAGATAAGATTTAAAAATGATTGCAAAACCACTCGTGTCAAGATGTATGATAATGAAGTGATTAGGCCTTTTAAGCTTAGATACGATGTTGAATGTGGAAGGTTCTACGTCTTTTCGTTTACTAGCACTGGAAGATGTATTAGTGCTAGGCTTGATAGGAAAGATGATATTGAGGTTTTAAAAACAAGATTTAATTATGAGGAATATGAGGAAAAGTATAAATTAGCTATGGAAAAAAGTTTTTCAAGTGTGCCTCATAACGCTGATACTCCATACGAAGAAGTTGAATTTGAAGTTAATATTGATTCTTTAAATGAATATTATATAGTTGAAAAGATAAAAGGGGAGCTTGGGGATTGCACTTTTGAGAAGATAAGTGATACTAAATATTTATTTAAAAAGATAGTAAATGATTCTTGTGAAATGATTCCGTGGATTAGAAAATATGGTGGCTATTTAAAGGTTATTTCACCTAGATATCTTCATAAGAAAATAAAAAAGGATTGGGAGGATATGCTAAATAATTATGGAGTTATTTCATGAATATAAAAATAAATATTTTCATTTAGTGTTTAGAATTTTAAATCTAGCAAAAAATGGACTTTATAAAGATGAAATTATAAGGCTTATTGAAGACGAGGAGTACGATGAAAAAGTAATAGGAAAAGACTTTAAAACTTTTGAAGGAATGATTTTAAATCGATATGGTAAAGAGGATAATTTCAATTTTTTAGAAGAAAGAGAAGGAAAATATTATAGTATTTTAAATAGTGAAGATAGTATACCTCTTAAAGTCAGATTTTCAAAGCTAGAAAAATCCTGGCTTAATGGAATGATTAAGGAACCAGTAGTACAAGCTTTACTTGGAAAAGAAACCTTAAAAAAATTAGAAACAGCTTTGACAGATATGAAAGAAAAGGGAAGTAATCAAATAATAGAATTTACAAATAAAGTACAAAATGGCTTTGATATTGATTTAGAAAAATTAAGTAAGGATTTCTATACTATTTTGGAAGGTATAATTAATGAGAAGCCTATATTATATTCTAATGTAGATAAAAACGGCAATGAATATAATAACCAATTAGCAATTCCAATTAGAATTGAGTATTCATTAAAAGATGATAAATTTAGAGCATCCCTATATTCTTTAGATGAGAAACGATCTATATTAGTTAATTTACATACCTTAAAGGAAGTTAAAATAGCCAATAATGTAGATTCGAATATAAAAAGAAAAGATGTTCTTAAGAAATTAAAGGAAAAGAAATACTCAGAAGTTCCAATTACAATTGAACTTGAAGATATTAGGGGAGCTATGGAAAGGTGTTTTATGAGTTTTTCTTCATTTGAAAGAAATTCTAGAACCATTTCAAAAAATAAATATGAAATAGATATTTATTATTATACCTTTGAAGAAGATGAGGTTATAAGGAAAATAATGTCCTTAGGTCCATATGTTAAAGTAAAGGCGCCTAATAGGGTTAGAGAGATTATTATTGATAAGATTAAAAGAGCATTTATGTATGAAACAACTTAAGGTATGGAAAATATAAATAAGTTATCTTAATTATATATAATCAAGAAATAGAGCTGGAAGTTAAAAAGACTTCGGGCTCTTTTGTTTTACAGTATATATGCTACTTAAGTGTATTTAGATTATTTTTATTGAGACAGGTGTTTGACATTTTACTGGTACTAATGGATTATAATTCAAAAGATGCAAAGTTTTTGTCTGTAAGAAAATTATAGAAATAATATAATAAGTATTGTAGTCGAGAGGACAAAGCAATAAGGAAGTGAATATTTAAGTTACTTCGTTTTAAATATAGGTGTCACTGGTTCGATTCCAGTCTCATAATTCTTAAAAAAGTTGTGAGTAGCTCAGCAGGTAGAGCACTAATAGATTATACTTAAATAACTTTTCTCCTTATTAAATTGTTGTATTGATGAAAAAATATGGCAGTGTATATTTAAGTTACTTCGTTTTAGGGGTGGTAATATTGGTTCGAATCCAATTGCATATTTTAATATGTATAGTAGAAGGGATAACACACCACCAGAATACTTAAATAGCTTTTTTCTCCATATTTCATAGAGATTAAAATTAGATGTGGCAGCGCATATTTGAGTTACTTCGTAAAAGGAAAATTATAATTAAAATATTAAGTTAAAGGAATGGTTTAAATTTAGAAATAAACAATACAAACTTAATGCTTTAGTAAGATTAAAATAATTCCTAAAGTAACTTTATTTCAGAGAGAAGAGTGATACCATTGGGCTAGCTAAGTGTAAACAACTCAGGTAGATTTACTCCACAATCTAATTAAATTAAGGGAAGTGCATGAAGGTGTTACTTCGGAGTAAAGATAATTGCAATAAAAGCAATGAACACTTTTAGGTTTTCTCCCTTATTGTTTTAAATTTTTTCTTCACAAGTAGGACGCAAAGGATATAAATCAATTTAATTAAAATTGATTTAACATGATGATAAGAGTATTAGTATGGTGCAACTCCATAAGTCATCTGAAAAATATAACTTCATCATTGAAAGGAGCAAATTAAAATGTCAAAATTTAATTTTTTTAAAAACACAACAGTAAATACAGTAAATAAGGAAGGCCATGTGGCTTTTAAAATGGAACTGAAGGAAAAATTAATAACTGAAGTTTTAACAAGTTTCTTTAATGAAGGAAAGTTTTATGGAGATAATTCTTTAGAAATAGTTAATGATTTAAGAAATGTTATTAAGATAGATCCGAAATTTGCAGCAAATTTGGCCATATATGCTAGAAAAGAAATTCATTTACGAAGCATTTCTCATGTTATGGCTGCAGAGCTTGCTCATGATGTGCAGGGAAAGAAGTATGTTAGAAGAGTTTTAAGCGAAATCGTTGAAAGAGTAGATGATATGGCGGAAATTTTAAGTTATTACTTAAATGTATATGGTAAACCAATTCCAAATTCACTCAAGAAAGGTTTAGGTGATTCTTTCATAAGATTTGATGAGTATTCTCTTGCAAAATACAATAGAGCAAAGGAGATTAAACTTAAGGACATAGTAAATTTAGTTCATCCAAAACCAAGTACAGGTAAGCAAAGCGATATGTTTAAGAGATTACTTGAGGATAACTTAGAAACACCATTTACATGGGAAACAATGCTTTCAAGTGAGGGCAATAACAAGAATACTTGGGAAAAATTAATTGATAGCAATAAGCTTGGTTATATGGCTATACTTCGTAATTTGAGAAACATCATTAAAGCTGAACCAGATAATATAGAAAAGGTATATGAAATTTTAGAAAATGAGAATAGAGTTAAAAATAGCAAGCAGCTACCTTTTAGATATTATTCAGCATTTAAAGTATTATCAAATGAAGGATTAGGAACATCAAAAATTTATGATGTATTGGAAAATGCAATCAGATTTTCTACAGACAACATAGAGCGACTTAGTGGTAAGACTTTTATATCAGCTGATGTATCAGGTTCTATGAGAAGTACGCTAAGTAGAAAAAGTGATACTACTTGTGCTGAAATAGGTACTGTTCTTATGGCGATTGCAAATAGCATTTGTGATGAAGCTATAACAAGTACTTTTGATACAAGATTTAAAATAATTCCTTTTGCAGCTACAAATGGAATTATAGCTAATGCAAATTCTATAAGTGTTACAGGCGGAGGGACAAATCTTTCATTGCCAATATATCATTTGTTAGATAATAAAATTTATGTTGATAGAATAATAATTCTATCAGACAACGAAATAAATTATGGATATGCTAGAGTATGCCAAGATTTGATAAATCAATATAGAAAGCAAGTAAATCCTAATGTCTGGGTACATGCAATTGACCTTTTAGGTTACGGCACACAGCAATTTAAAGGAGACAAAGTAAATATAATTGCAGGCTGGAATGAAAAAATACTAGAATTCATACCAAATGTAGAAAATGGTCTTAGCAATATAAAGGACAAGATTGAAGAGTATTATTTTAAGGAAAAATTAGAATTGATTATATAGACAAAAATAGTAAGGGGAAGTGTATATTTAAGTTACTTCGATTTTAACGATAGATGTCACCGGTTCGAACCCGGTCTTATAATTTGGAAAGATTATAAGTAGCTCAGGTGGTAGAGCACTAAATACTTAAATAGTTTTTCTCCCCTTAATTTTAGAGGAGTAATATTTATGATAGAAGTTAGAGGAAAATATAATACTGCAAAAGTATTTACAGATAATATAGAAATAGAAGCAATTGAACAATTAAAAGAATTATGTAATCAGCCTTTTGTAGAGGGCTGTAAGGTTAGAATAATGCCTGATACGCATAAAGGGGCAAGTTGTGTTATTGGATTTACAGCTGATTTGGGTGATAAAGTCATTCCTAATATTGTAGGAGTTGATATTGGATGCGGGATGTTAACTGTAAATTTAGGAATAGTAGATGTTGATTTAGAAAAGCTAGATGAGATTATTCATAAATATATTCCATCAGGAATGAATGTCCATGAAGGAAGAGTAGTTAGATTTCCAGAATTACAAAATTTAAAATGTTATAGGAGCTTGAAAAATACTAAAAGAATTGAGCGAAGTATCGGCACTTTAGGTGGAGGAAATCACTTTATTGAAATAAATGAAAGTGCTGATGGCATAAAGTATCTTGTGATTCACTCAGGAAGCAGAAATTTAGGAACACAAGTGGCTAGCATTTATCAAAATCTTGCAATAGATTTATGCAGTGGTAAAGGTGATTACTTTGTTAAAAGAGAAAAAATAATTAGTGAATATAAAGCTGATGGGCGTAGAAAAGAAATCCAGAAAGCTTTAAAAGATTTAGAAGCACTATATAATGACTTAATGCCAAGCTACCCAAAAGAGTTGTGCTTTTTAAGTGGAGATTATAGGAAGGATTATCTACATGATATGAATATCTGCCAAGAATATGCTGTCTTAAATAGAAACACAATGGCAGATATAATTTTGAAAAAGATGTTTGGAAAAGGCTTTGATGAATTTGAAGCATTTTCTACTACTCATAATTATATAAATTTCAAAGACAATATAATTAGAAAAGGAAGTATTTCAGCCTATGAAGAAGAAAAAGTATTAATTCCCCTTAATATGAGAGATGGAAGCATAATTGCAATAGGGAAAGGTAATCCAGATTGGAATTACTCAGCACCACATGGGGCAGGCCGTATTATGAGCAGGACTAAAGCTAAGGAAAAAGTCAATTTGGAAGAATTTAAGGCTTCAATGGAAGGGATTTTTACAACTTCAGTTACAGAAGCGACAATTGATGAAGCTCCAATGGTGTATAAGCCTAAGGAAGAAATACTTGAAAATATTTCTGAGACTGTTGATATTATTGAAATAATCAAACCAATTTATAATTTTAAAGCTCAAGGGTAATTAGAATATTTAAATCACTGATTTCAAAATTATTTTTTCTAAAATAAGTTAGGAGCTGAGGATAATGATTTGGAGAGATGACGCCTTGTAACGGAGGCGATATAATGTCAAGAAGTTATAAAAAAACACCGGTTTATCAAGATGGATATGGATTAAAGTCTTTATATTGGTATAAGAGGTCTGCAAATAAGAAGATCCGCAGAACCACTGAAATTCATAGTGGAAAATCATATAGGAAGGTTTATGATACTTGGACATTCCGTGATTATGTTTTTAGAGAAACTTTGAATGAATATAAGATTGAACTTGAAAGAGATCTTAAAAGTTGTCTGATAGTTTATGGAAGTTATGATAATTTTCCTAATTATTATAAAAAAAGGCTTGATGATAAAGATTTTAGGTTATGGAAAAAGATTTATTATTGGAAATAATTATTTTAGCATTACCTTATGTGTATAATGTAATGCTAAAATGCAATTTATAAGTATCATAGATGAAGTGTATAGATGAATAATAATTTATTGGATTACATATTTAACTGTTGGGAGGGACTGAGTATGGATAAAGTAATACAAGCTCAATTAAGAGATATAGAAGAAAAAAATAATGTAAAAATACTATATGCAATAGAGTCAGGAAGTCGAGGCTGGGGATTTGAATCTAAGGATAGTGATTTTGATGTGAGATTTATTTATATACATCCAGTTGAATGGTATTTAAGTGTATTTGAAGGCCCTGATATTATTGAAATACCTGTAGATGAGGTGCTAGATGTTAATGGATGGGATCTTCGAAAAGCATTAAAACTAATGTACAGGTCAAATGCATCTTTATTAGAATGGCTATCATCGCCAATTACCTACAGGCAAAATCAAGAGCTTGTAAAAGAATTAAGACAGGTGGCAGAAAAGTACTTTTCACCAATATCAGTCACATACCATTATATAAATATTGCAAAGAAAAGCTTTGATGGATTGGAAGGCCTAAATAATGTTAACATCAAAAA
Source organism: Clostridium beijerinckii HUN142 (assembly GCF_000621745.1). Taxonomy (GTDB): domain Bacteria; phylum Bacillota; class Clostridia; order Clostridiales; family Clostridiaceae; genus Clostridium; species Clostridium beijerinckii_A. The sequence continues at coordinate 51,499 of NZ_JHXK01000029.1, forward strand.
GCTTTTTTATGTTATTAGGCCAATTTTATCATGTATGTGGATAGAGAATTTCAATACAATTCCACCTATGAATTTACAAGCAATGATGAAAGAAGTTAAAATGGATGACAAAGTCAAGACGATAATAGAAGAACTTGTTACTATCAAAGCTGATAGGATAGAGTCAGACACGATAAAACAACCTACAGAATTAATGGAATTCTTAAGAGACAAGCTAGAATATTATTATAGTTATGCAAAAAATATTAGAACTGAAAAAGAAAGAGATTCTAGTATCCTAAATGAATTTTTCTATAAGACTATTAAAGAATATAGTGGTGATATAGAATGAATAAAGTAACAAAGGAAATTTTAAATAAAGAGGAATATAAATTTATACATTCAAATGAAAACTTAGGAGAAAACATAATATACTTAACACTTTCAGGGTCAATTGGATATGGTACTAATATAGATAATAGTGATGTAGATTTACGAGGAATTACAATTGAAAGAAAAGAAAATATATATGGATTTCAAAGTTTTGAACAATTTGAAGATACAGCAACTGATACTGTTATATATGGACTTAGGAAATTTGTTTCATTAGCATTAAAGGGAAATCCTAATATTCTTGAATTATTAGGTACTAAGGATGAGCATATTATATATATGAATAAATATGGGGAGGCATTACGTAAAAATAGAGGGTTGTTCTTATCAAAAAGAGTGATACACACTTTTGGTAATTATGCTACTGCACAATTAAGAAGACTGCAAAATGCCTTAGCAAGGGATGAGTATCCGAAGGAAGAAAAGGAGAAGCATATACTTAATACAATAAATAATCAAATGAATCATTTTTCATCTAATTATACAGAGTTTCCAAAGGGGAGTATAAAATTATATATTGATAAATCTGATAAAAAGGAAGCAGAGATATTAATGGACATTCATATAGATAAGTATTCTTTAAGAGATTTTAAAAGTATATACTCAGAAATGAGTAATATTGTTCACGATTATGATAAGCTTAATCATAGGAATAGAAAAAAAGATGAGGGGAAGCTCTTAAAACATGCTATGCACTTAATAAGGCTCCTAATTATGGGAACAGAAATATTAAAAACTCATGAAATCAACACTTATCGAGAGAAAGAACATGATTTATTAATGGATATCAGAAAAGGCAAGTATAGTTATGATGAATTGTTTAAGTTAGTCGAGTTATATGATTTTAATTTTAAAGAAGCATCAGTTAATACTACATTGCCTAAAGAACCAGATGAGAGGAAAGTTGAAGAATTATTGATTTCTTTGTATGAGAGATATTATAATGGTACAAGAAAAATTATTAAGTAGATAAGTTAGTTTAAATCAGTAAAATAGATTTAGCCAGAATGAGTATATAGATTAGTTTGAGAAGGTATGATACTTGTTTATAATGATTTAGAGATAATTTATAGTTTGATTTTAATATTTATCTTGTTCAGTTAAAACAAATTTATATTAATAGTGTTATTAGAAAGGTAAAAGATGGACATAGCTATATTGAGTATATAAGTTTAATATTGAACTTATGAAAAGTATTTAAAATTTAAAATGGATGTTTATAGTTGTTAATTAAAAAAACTGAAGGATCTTTAGGAGGTAAAATTCTATGGAAAAATACACAAGAGAAGAATTGGTAGATGCACTAAAAGTTGTGTCTTCAACTATTAATAATTGTGAAAAAGCGCAGCTAAAATTTGCAGAAGGTACCTCACAACATACACTTCTTAATAATAGGTTAAAAGCTCTATACATTTCAAAATCGTTAATAACATATGAAGATATTATGGATAAATATACAAAAGAAGAATTAATAGAAGCACTACCACCTGTAGCTTCTATTATTAGTAAATGTGAGAAGGCTCAGCTAAAATTTGAGGAGGGGACATCTCATCATACTCGCCTTAAAAATATCATAAATGCAATGTATATTTCAAAATCGTTAATAACAGATGAAATTACTAAAAGAGATAGCAAGATTTGATATTATTTTCATATGGTGGAGTGATCTGTAAAGCTTACATAACAAATAAAAATGTTTTTTAAATTAACTAATGTGTTACCTTAAATTGTGTTATAATAGGAATATATTTACAAGGGTGAATGTTAAATAGAATTTATAAAAGCACAAAGTTAGGGGAGAAATAAATACATGAAATATATAAACAATTGCAAAACAGTAGATAAACTGAAAAATATAATTTTAATAGCAATTATTTTCATTAGTTTTTTTATTATTTCATCTAATGTAAAAGCAGCAACTCTTACAAGTGATCAAACATCAAATTCTAAAATCGGATGGATAATTGATGGGAAGAAGATTAAATCAGGTAGCTTATCAACAGACTATAATACTGAACAAGTGTTAAATGATATAAATAAGTTTCAATTGAATACCTTAAATATACCTGTAATGATAGATGTAGATAATATTTCTTCGAGTAGTATGATAGTTGATAAAACAAGCGAAGAAAAGGCAATTAATTTAATTAAACAATTAAAGAATACAAATGCAAATATAAATGTGATATTAGAGCCATATCCTTGGATAGAGCAGGGGATAAAGGCTGAAACTGAATGGAAACCTAATAACATGAATGCTTTCTTTTTAAATTGGAAGACTAATGTATTAAAGACATTGATGACTGATATTGCAGTGCCATATAATGTAACAGCCCTAAACATAGGAAGTAATCTAGTTAACATGGAATCAGAAGAAAACAATTGGTGTGATACGATAGATTACGTTAGAACATATTATAAAGGATTGGTAACATACAGAACAAATAAATGGGATACTGCTTCATGGGCTCCTGACAGTATTACTGCATATAATAACAAGTTAAATAATAAGTTATTTTCAAAAGTAGACTTTATTTCTATAGCAGCTTATTTCGAACTTACAAATAATCCTACAAATACAGTTGAAAATCTTACAAGCGCAATAGAAAATTCTCAGATAGATTTTAATGGACAAGTTAGACACCAAAATATAAAACAAGAAATAAAAAACTTCTATGATAAATGGAATAAGCCTATTTTCTTTGGAGAACTTGGCTTTCCTAAATTTGATTATGCATCATATGAGCCTTGGAATTGGAATCCATATAAGAATAATAATATTAATAACGTTGAGCAAGCTAATTGTTTTGAAGCCTATAGAAGAGAGTTTCAAGACGAACCTTGGTTTTTAGGATTTTCCATATTTGCAGTGGGTGAACAAAGTAATGACAAACATTATTATCCTAGTCAAGAAAGTACAGAAGTTATAAAGAAATGGTATAGCAATGGACAATAAATTATTTTATACAGTTATAAAAATAAATAGTAAATTGAAGTATCACGTATCATATGATATGTGATACTTTTTGTTATAGATTCAATTAAAAGTTACGTTGAACAAGAGGTGTAGACAATGGCAAATAAAACAGAAAGTATAATATTTAGAAGTCTAATAATGTTATATTGTTAAAAAATGCTATAATAGAAATATAATTGCAATAGGTTTATAGAATCTGCTTTTATGGCATGTAATGAAAAAGGATCATTTTTTGATTACTGTAATGTTAGTTATAGCTAAATGTTATTGAAGATTTAATAGTGCGGTGTTTATAGTGAGAAGCTAATATATTACGAATGGGGGAATTTACATGAAAATATTAGTTTATGGAGCTGGTGTTTTAGGAAGTTATTTGGCTCATGTATTGATACGCGGAGGCAATGATGTTACATTGCTTGCTAGAAACGAACGTTTTAAAGAATTGAAGAATAATGGACTTATTATTCGCCATTATATACAGTGTAAAACTACCACTGACAAAGTAAAAGTAATAGATTTTCTTCCTTCAAATGAAGTGTATGAAATAATATTTGTAGTAATGCAATATACACATTTAAATTCAATATTACCATGTCTTTCAAATAATAAAAGTTCTAATATTATATTTGTTGGTAATAATGCAGATCCCCATGCAATTAAGAATTATATGCTAAAAAATAGCTGTAATGAAAAACATATTGCTTTTGGGTTCCAAAGTACTGGCGGAAGACGTGAAAATGGAAAAGTTATTTGCGTGCGTATAATCGGACAAATGGAGTTAGGTGGATTAGATGGTAACTTATCATGGAAAAACATTATAGATAGGGCTTTTAAAAACACAAAATATAAATTAACTTATTTTGATGATATGGATTCGTGGCTTAAAAGTCATATTGCTCTAATTATGCCTCTTTGTTATGCTTCATATGCATGTGATGGAGATTTACATAAAGTAGCTAAAAGCAAAAAACTTTTAAATCAAATTATTAAAGCAATCGATGAAGGATATAAAGTATTAGAATCGCTTGGTTACTCCATTTTACCTAAAAATGAAGAAAATTTTGTTAGAAGGAAATCATATATGTTCTATCTATTATTGAAAGTTACTATGATAACACCTATGGGCAGACTAGCAATAAGTGATCATGCTATGTCAGCAGTTAATGAGATGTTCATGCTGAATGATGCATTCAATATATTAAAGCAAAAATCAAATATTTCAACGCCAAATTGGGATGAACTCCAAAGTCATTTAGAAAAAAATCGTAACAAAGAAACTTGCATCAATTAATAATAGATATGGGGAGATCTGAGCATGAAGAAAAAAATACTTTTAATAACACCAGAAAATGAGGAAATTAACAGATTTAGAAAAAGTCAATTTAACAATTTTATTCAGATAACTATGCCATACTTAGCAGCTTTTATAGATGAAAATAAATATGAAATAACGCTAGTTGATGAATATAATCAAAAAGTTCCTTTTGAAGAAAAATTTAATTTGGTTGCAATAACGGTAAATACATCAAATGCTACCCATTGTTATGATATATCTAAGAAGTTTATGGATAAAAATATTAAAGTTGTGATGGGTGGTCCTCATGCAACATTATTACCAGAAGAGGTAAAGAAACATTGCGATTATATAATGGTGGGAGAAGGCGAAATTATATGGCCGGAATTTTTAGAAGATTTCTTTGAGGATAAAGCGAGACCAGAATATATTTGCGAAGAAGTACCTAATCTAAAAAATATGCCGATAGCAAGGAGAGACCTAATTCATAAAAGATACTTTACAAAAGGGGCAATTATTTCTTCAAGAGGATGTCCTTATAATTGTAGTTATTGCAATTTAAAGCAAATTTATTGTGAACCGTTTAGGACAAGACCTATTAAAGAAGTTATTTCTGAGATAAAGACAATGAAAAGTAAGTTTTTTGTATTTTGGGATGATAATTTTTTTGGGGATATAAATTTTGTAAAAGAATTACTGATAGAATTGAAAAAGCTTAATAAAAAGTGGGCAGCACAAGTAACATTAGAGAGATGTAAAGATGATGAATTATTAAAATTAGCTAGAGAGGCTGGCTGCGTATATTTTTTTGTAGGAATAGAATCTTTTTCACAGGATAGTTTGGGAAGTGTAAATAAAGGTATAAATGATGTAAATAAATATAAAAGTATAATAGATAAAATCCATAATAATGGAATTTGCGTACAAGCAGGAATAATATTTGGATTTGATACAGATAAAAAGGATGTATTCAAGAAAACACTAGATGCTTGCAATGAGCTAGGGATAGATGGAGCTACTGTAAGTATATTAACGCCTCTGCCTAAAACACCAGTATACTCGAAATTAAAAGAAGAAAATAGATTAATAACAGAGGATTGGAGCTATTACAATGGAAAAACTAGAGTAGCTTTTATTCCTAAAAATATGAGTGCAGAAGAACTGTTTGAAGGTTACATGTGGTTTAGGAGAGAGTTTTATTCTTTAAAATCTATTTATAAGAGAATAAGAAAATCTAAAACAAACATACTCTATAACTTAATTGTAAATTTAGGATATAAGATGAGTCTTAGGGGCACAAAAAATAATTTGGAGGATAGTAAATAATTATCTAAAAATAACTGATTGATATATAAGATTTACTATCATTAGCTAAAAGATAAATTGTAATTTGTAGGGTAGTTTAAACTGCTAATTGTTTAAGAAGAAAGAGGTGTAATTATGAAAATGCATGATAAATGCTTGCCGTGTATGGTCAACCAAGTTATCAAAGTGGCAAATATTACAGGTGTTAATAACAAGGAAATGTTATTGAAGGAAGTTTTTACATATCTCGGTAAAATGGATTTTGAGGCAACTACACCAGAAATTATTGGAGAAATTTTTGGCATGATAAAAAAACATACTAATAATCCAGGCCCATATAAAGAAACTAGAAATTACTATAATACATTATTTTTGAAACTGTTACCTGAATTTGAGAGGAAGATCGAGCAAGCTGAAAATTCGTTTGAATTAGCAGTAAGGTATGCAATTGTTGGTAATATCATAGATTTCAATCCTATTCACAATACATTATTAGAGGATATATTTGATTATTTTGAAAGAATGGAGCAGTTGGAACTTGCAATAGATGATTCTAAAGAGCTAGCGGAAGATATTTTAAATTCAAAAACATTATTATACTTAGGTGATAATTGTGGAGAAATATGTATGGACAAGATTCTTTTAAGAAAAATAAAAGAACTGAATCCTAATGTTAAAATATTCTTTGGGTTACGAGGTAAACCTGTTGTAAATGACTCTATAGCTGAAGACGCATATGCTGTGGGAATTGATGAATACGCAGAGGTTATTGATGATGGGGATGGCTCTCTTGGGACTGTTTTAAATAGGACAAGTCATGAGTTTAAAGAAGCCTATAAAAAGGCTGATGTAGTAATTGCTAAAGGGCAAGCTAACTATGAATGCTTGAGTGAAGAAAAGAAAAAGATCTATTTTCTGTTAATGACTAAATGTGATGTGATTGCAAATGATATTGGTGCTCCGGAAAAGAAAATGATTTGTATGAAAAACAAATTTTAAAGAAGCACTCAACAATTTATTAATATAATCTACATAGTACATGGACTTGATAGGATAGGATGTTACTTGAGATTCAATAATGTAATATCAACATTATATGATATAATTGAAATTAAAGTAATTATTTTACAGGGGGTGTGTAATGAATAGTCTAATAGCACAAATAATCCCATTCATTGTATTTAGAGTTCTAATATTAATCTTATGTGTGTTAGGAATATATGCTCTTGTCTTATTAATTAAGGCTCTAAAGATCTATATTAAAAAGAATTCTTAGTTCTATACATAAATGAGACAAGCGTTAATTAAGAAAAATTTACAGATACTTAATTGAAAATCTATCAATTTTAGGATAAAAGATAAAACAAATTTATAGATTAATTATGGAGAACAATGAGGAGAAGTCATTAATTCAATTTATGAGGAATTAGTTAGTAATGTTTTATTATATAAAAGCAGAGATGTAAGGAGAAAGATATTATGGAAAATAAAAATGGAAATCTATTAATGGCTCCGCTATGGCTAATGTATCCTGAAATCCCAAATGGAAGCATTGGATGGAGAATGGGATATGGTGAAGCATACGCTATGGATTTTTATTTATGGTTTAATAGATTAGAAGAGGAAGAGAAGAAAGAGTATACAGAAATGTTTCCGGAGCCTAAAAGATGGGAAATAGAAGATAATATTTATGAATACAATAATTATTGGACATACACTTGGCAAAAAGATGGCAAGCCTGAATATGATTTAAATAGTCTTATTTCAGATTATAAAGATGGAAAGAACTTTGAATATATTTATTTCTGGGGACATCATCCTAAAAAAGACGGAGGTATTACAAAGTCTTGCTTTAGCCAGTGGTGGAAGAGCAGATTCAAGATTGGACATATGGAATATTTATTTATGGAACAATATATGATGGCAGAAAAAGCTAGATTTTTTGGAGATAAAGAAATAGAAGAAAAAATTATGAATAGTATTGATCCTAAGGAAATAAAGAGCTTTGGACGTAAAGTAAGAGGTTTTGATGAAGAAATTTGGAATAGAGCTAAATATTCAATTGTCATAAATGGAAATTATAATAAGTTCATACAAAATGAAAGATTAAAAACATTTCTTCTCTCCACAGGAGATAAAATATTAGTAGAGGCAAGTCCATATGATAATGTCTGGGGAATACAGATGTCTGAGGAGGATATTAATATCAAAAATCCAGAATTATGGCGTGGGGAAAATTTACTTGGATTTGCGCTAATGGAAGTTAGAAATGAAATAAAAAGAGTATGTAAAAATAGCAATATGATTGATTGGGTTTCGTTGCATAAGAGATATAGTTAATGTAGTACAGTATGTAAATTTCCAATTATTGATGTAATGGCAAATTTATATGGCTAGAAAAAACATAATAAATAGTAAGAATGAATAGTTAATTAAACATAAAGATTGGTAAATTTGCTGATATAGTTAAGGGAGGATATGTTTCCTCCTTTAATACATGATATTTTAAGCAATCTAACACTATGTTTATAATAGGTACTTATTTTCATTTTGTGAATACCATTTTGGAATTATCAAGTTAAAATTATCGTAATGATCGAATGCTTGAAGACAACGTTTGGTCATTCCATCAACTTCTTCTTGACCAAAACTTTCTGCCCATTTAATTGAGTACAAAGACGCATGAGCTACATATACTGCATGTACTTTCCAAAAATCAATGGGTGGATTTCCATTAAAGTATCCTTGAATTTGACCTACTGAGAACGCAATACTATGTTCTATATTAAAACTTTGAATCTTGTAAAACTCTTCGTATTTATCACCACATTCCCAGCGGTTAAAATCTATAACACCAATTGTTTTATCAGGTGTGCATATTAAGTTTCCAATGTGAAAGTCACCATGTTCATAAACGGGAGATGATTTGCACAACATATCAATATTATTTTTTACGAATGCTATCGCAATTTCATCATTTGAAATTCGAACGGATGAATTTTCATACATTTGCAACTGCAATAACTTTTTAGAAATTTTATTTACAAAAGGAACATCTTGTGGTTCAACTGGGATACCATGAATTTGGTTTAAAATTTGGCGGGAATTTAAGCCAAGTCGATATTGTTCTATTTCAGGTAAAGAATTCAACTTTTCTTCAAGAGGATAACCTTCTATCCAACTTAAAAGCATATAAACATTTCTATGTTCATTAAAATACCCAAATTCTATGGCTCTAGACATTTTAAAATCCAGTGTATTAAATTTTTTTATGATTTCAAATTCTCTCTTTTTTTGTTCATAAGTATCAGTATTAGATATACGAAGTAAATATTTGATATTTTTATTATCTTCTATGTAATATTTTTCATCAGTTGACCAACCATATTCTATTTTTTTTATTTTCATCCATGTATTCGAAATTGTTATATCATTAAAATTGTAATTCATTATAAACCTCTCAAATCATATTTATCCCTATTCAATTATAGTTGCGTAATAAATCATAAATTATTTGAATATATTTTTTTGAAAACTGAGCAAAGATATTGCTGAAGTAACTATAAATGTAATATACACCCTAAAATAGTATAATTATAACATAAAAATATCTTTGGAAGACAAGTTATACTGAAAAACTTAAAAAAGCTGATTGTCAGCCTCCTTACAGTTATATAATTCTTGATTAAAAAAATTTTATTGACAAAATATAGGTTAGAGAATATACTGATAAAAAGTAATCATATAAAATTAGTATGAATTAAAAAATAAATATAAGTATAATATGTGCTTAATAAAAATAAATAAGAAATGATTGACTAGAAAGCTAGAGATCGTAGAAATTTAGGGTGGTTAAGTCTTTTTTGGACTTTTCCTGCTTAGGGATTTTTGCGGTCTTTTTTGTTTTATTTTAGGCAATAGGCACTATCAAAAAAATTATTTGGCTGTGGGGATGTGTTTATGGATTTACAAAATTTTATTAGGAAATTTCAAATACCAGAGGCGGCTTATCCGTTCATCAACAAGATATTTACTAAAGAAGAAATTGAATTTGTAGATAAGATGGACAAGGATGCATTTACTAAGAAGGACATAGAGAAAATTATAGATGAAAATTCAGATGAGTTTATAAAAAATAGCTATAGAAGAGGTATTATTTCACTTGTAGATGAAGAAACATCTACATATAAAATAGCAAATTTTTATAGTAGATTAGATATTTTTTCAATATCTAAGCAAGAGGTTTATAGAAGTATCCCAAAGGAAGATCAACTTGCTATGGATGCCTGGTATTTTAAGGCTTATTATGATGGGTTAGACCCTGATTTTAGTGTAAGGCCTACAGAGGATGAAATCTTACCACTTAACAAGGTGTTAGAATTCATTGATACTCAGGATAGGCCTGTTTATCTAAATTATTGCGATTGTAGAAGCCTTAGAGGTGAATGTGAAAAACCAACTAAGACCTGTATTACGTATAGAAATGGAATTAATACATTTGCACATAGAGGCTTATCAGAAGAAATAGATAAAGAAAAAGCAAAAGAAATAGTAAAAAATGCTGATAAGAAAGGTCTTATGCATACTGTTAATTCAAATGGTATATGTAATTGCTGTGGCGACTGCTGTTATTTATTTAGAAGCCAGGCAAAAAGAAATAGCAGTGGATTTTGGCCAAAAACAAATCAAATTATTGAACTTAATTCAGATAACTGCATTAAGTGTGGTGCTTGTATAAAAAGATGTTATTTTGATGTATTTACTAAGGTTGATGGAGTAATAAAAACAGATATTTCAAAATGCGTAGGCTGTGGAATTTGTTCAAATTCGTGTCCTAAAAAGGCACTTAAGTTACAGGAAAGAAAATAACATGATAGTTAGGCATACGGTTTGATATATTTTGAATGTGATTAAATTAAAAGAGAGGGATTAAAATGAGTTACGAAGCATATAAAAATAATCAGTTAGGTTTTACTACAAGACAATTACATGCAGGTTATAATCCAGCAGAACATTATAGATCAAAAGCAGTTCCAATTTACCAAACAGCAGCTTTTGAACTTGGGGATTTTGAGAGATGTATTAGATTATTCGATTACTCCGAAGAAGGCCATTCTTACGTAAGGTTTTCAAATCCAACTAATACGGTACTTGAAAGAAGGCTTGCATCTCTTGAGGGAGGCATAGAAGCAATTGCATTAGGTTCAGGAATGGCAGCAATATCTAATACTTTTTTGAATATTTCAAAATCAGGAGACGAAATAGTAGCTGTTAATACTTTATATGGAGGAAGCACAACCTTATTAAATAGCATTTTACCTGATTACGGAATTGTTGGAAGGTTTGTAGAAGATGAAAATGACATAGAATCATACAGAAAAGTAATTACAGAAAAGACAAAGGCAATTTATATTGAAAGCCTTGGCAATCCTGGTATGAATATAATCGATATTGAGGCTGTGGCTAATCTAGCTCATGAACATGGAATACCATTAATTGTTGATAATACCTTTGCAACTCCATATTTATTACGACCATTCGAATATGGAGCGGATATTGTTTGTTATTCTGCAACTAAATACCTTGCAGGCCATGGGACAACAATTGTAGGTGCTGTAGTTGAAAAAGGTGGTTTTAATTGGTTAAATGGGAAATTCCCTCAGTTTGAAAAATTTTATGATGAATACAAAGATACGATAGGAAAAGATATTTTAGATAAAACAATGTTTACTAAGAGACTTAGAATCATATACTTAACTGATTTAGGTGCACACTTAAGTCCAACTAGTGCATTTTATTTATTGCAAGGCATTGAAACTTTATCTTTAAGAATGAGAGAACATACAGCTAATGCGCAAAAGGTGTCTGAATTCCTTGAAGGTCATCCGAAAGTTCTTTCAGTGGCTTACCCAGGACTTAAAAGTAATAAGTATCATGAATTAGCTGAAAAATATTTTCCTAAGGGGCCAGGCGCAATAATGTCTATCAGATTAAAAGGTGGAATAAAGGCAGCAAGAAAAGTCCTTGAAGAAGTTAAAGTATTTGATTACATGGTAAATGTGGGAGATGCAAAATCACTTATTGTACATTCAGCAACATCAACTCATTTTGGACAATCTAAAGAAGAAAGAGAAAAAGCAGGAGTATATGATGATACTTTAAGATTATCAATAGGAATTGAAGAGGCAGAGGATTTAATAGCAGATCTTAAGCATGCACTTGATTCAATAGAGGAATAAAGAGCATTAAGTAATCAATATTTTTCTATAAAACAAACTTATGTTCTCAGAACATAGGTTTGCATCAATAAATGCTATATGATATAATTACTGGAAGAAAAGAAGGGCGCTTATAATAATCAATGAGAGATTAAGCAATCAAAGATATATGAAGAGTTACAAGTTTTATTCAATAATTACAATAATAATTTTGACTATGTCGTATATATTTACAAAGATAGGAATTATATATTATTATTTATTAAGCCTAAGCACAATTCCATATATCTTTGACTTAGGAGCTGTATAGTATTTTTTAGGAACGTTAATACTTTTGATTTTTTTACCAAAGGTTTTATAAGAACTTAAAAATTTTAGGAATTATACTTTTTTAAAAAGGGAAGTGAAAATATGTGGCAAAATATTATAGATTATTTTCAAAAGGACATGAATAATTATTTGCAGGCAATAGGGCAGCACTTAGAAATAAGTTTACTATCCTTATTTGTAGCAGCGATTGTTGGGATTCCCTTTGGAATATTATCTACTAAAAATAAAGTTTGGTATAGATGGGTGACAACCTGGTTTAATACTCTTAGAATTATTCCAAGCTTAGCTGTTCTTATAATGTTTATTCCAATTGTAGGAACAGGGGTTAAACCTGCACTTATTGCATTAGCGTTACTTGGAATACCACCGATATTATTAAATACAGCACTTGCCTTTAATACAATTCCTGAATTTATGATAGAAACTTCAATGGCAATGGGAATGTCAAAAGTGCAGAGTTTTTGGAAGGTAAAGGTGCCATTAGCTGCACCTCTTATGCTAACAGGAATTAAAACTGCAATGGTTGAGATAATTGCTAGTGCTACCCTTGCTGCTTATATTGGTGGTGGGGGAGTTGGGAACATTATTTTCACTGGATTAGGACTTAATAGAGCAGATTTACTTCTAATAGGTGGTGTTACTGTAGCAATTCTTTCAATGCTTGTAAATGTAATTATGTTAGGTTTGGAAAAATATCTGCTTAGATATAAGTATATTAATTCGAATATATAGTTTTAAGTCGTTAAATTTTGCGGGTTAGTGTGAGTATGAAAAAATGCCATACGAGTTTTAGATAAGATTATCAAAAGACAAGTAATAAAGATTAATTTAGATTGGGGAGTGATAATTATGAATAAAAATATTAAAAGAATCATAGGAACGCTATTAATTACAGTTACACTTGGGGGGCTTGTTGCTTGCGGAAATAGTAAAGGTTCAAGTGGAGATAAAAATACAATCCGTATAGGGTCAAAGGACTTTACAGAAAACTCAATAGTAGGTGAAGTTTATGCATTAGCTCTTGAAGATAAAGGTTATAAAGTAGAAAGAGTACCTAATATAGCAAGTTCAGTTATTCATACATCGCTTGTAAATGATGAAATTGATTTATACCCAGAATATACTGGTACTGGATTATTAGCAATTTTAAAGAAGGATTTAATTACAGATCCAAAGCAAGTTTATGACACAGTTAAATCTGAATATGAAAAGCAATTTAATTTAGAATGGCTTGACTATTCGCCTGCAAATGATGGACAAGGTTTAGTAATTCGTACAGATGTTGCAAATAAACTTGGAATTAAAACTATTTCTGATTTACAAAAGCATGCAGGTGAAATCAGATTTGCATCACAAGGTGAATTTGATAAAAGAGAAGATGGTATTCCAGGCTTAGAGAAGGTTTATGGAAAGTTTGATTTTAAATCTACAAAGGTATATGACAATGGATTAAAGTACGAAGTGTTAGCAAATAATGAAGCAGATCTTGCACCAGCATCTACAACAGAAGGTCAATTAGTAAAACCTGAATTTACTTTATTAGAAGATGATAAACACGTATGGCCTCCATATAATTTAGCACCAGTAATTAAAAAATCAGTATTAGATGCTCATCCAGATATTGCTGATGTTTTAAATAAAGTTAGTGCGAGTTTAGATACTAAAAAGATAACAAAATTAAACGCAGAAGTTGATGTAGATAAAAAAGAATACGAAGAAGTAGCTAAGGAGTATTACGATTCTATTAAATAATAGATAGAAGGAGATATTCAAGATGAGTATAGCAATAGAGTTTAAGAATGTTTATAAACAATTTAAAGGAGCGGTATATAGCGCAGTTGATAATGTAAGTCTAAAAATTGAGCATGGAGAATTCGTTACAATTTTAGGATCTTCAGGGTGTGGTAAGACAACACTTCTTAAGATGATTAATCGCTTGTATGATCCACATAAAGGAAGTATTGAATTTTTTGGTGAGGATATTAGTAGTAAAGATCCAGTAGAGTTTAGAAGAAAAATAGGTTATGTAATTCAACAGGTTGGTTTGTTTCCACATATGACCATAGCAGGTAATATAGCAACTGTTCCAAAGATACTTAAGTGGCCTAAGGAAAAAATAGAAGCTAGAGTAGACGAATTACTTGAACTTGTTGGGCTTGAGCCAAAGGAGTTTAGAAATAGATATCCAGCACAACTATCTGGTGGTCAGCAGCAACGTGTAGGACTTGCTAGGGCTTTAGCAGTTAACCCTGATGTAATGCTGCTTGATGAACCTTTTGGTGCAATTGATGCAATAAATAGGATAAATCTTCAAGATGAGTTATTAAAGATTTATAATACTTCAAAGAAAACATATTTATTTGTAACTCATGATATTAATGAAGCATTTAAGCTCGGCAGCAAAGTGTTAATAATGGATAAAGGAAAGATACAGCAATTTGATACACCAAGAAATATTGCTAAAAATCCAGCAAATGATTTTGTAAGATCACTAATTAATTCTGCAAAAGGGCAGGAAGTATTTTTGGAGGATTAGAAATTTATGATTGACTATTTATTAAAATATCCTGATAAATTATTAAAAGCCTTTGTAGGACATATAGAAATTGTATTAATTACTTTAGTGATTTCTATAATTTTAGCAGCATTATTAACAATATTAGCGGCTTATTCAAAAATAGCATCTAAATTGCTGGTTAATATATTTGCTATGATATATTCAATTCCTAGTTTAGCATTATTTGCGATTTTGGTGCCAATAACAGGGCTTGGTAAAGTTACTGCAATTATAGTTTTAGTACTTTATAATCAGTACATACTACTAAGAAACACAATAGATGGTCTTAATAATGTGGATGCTTCCGTTGTAGAAGCGGCAACTGGAATGGGAATGAGTAAAAGCCAAATATTATTTCAAGTTAAGTTGCCTTTAGTTACTAAGCCAATCTTTGCAGGAATCCATCTTGCAGTAGTGTCCACAATAGGTATTGCTACAATTGCAGCTTCTATTAATGCTGGTGGGATTGGAAGTGTCTTGTTAGACGGACTTAGAACAGTAAATACAGCTAAAATACTATGGGGAACATTGATGTCAGCAGGCTTAGCTATAGTAGTAAATGCAATACTTAATCTGATTGAGAAAAAGATTACTTAAAGCCATATATATTGCAAGAATTTTAGCCCTAATTATGAATTATGAATTGTGAAATGTGCATTGTGAATTGCAACATATATATAACCTTTGAGAAATTATATTTTTAATAAACTAATATCATATAATCAAAATGGGACTTAACGCATTAAAGTAAACATATCAAAGAATTTAGAAAGATCTGTTAAAATTATTTTATGATTTTGATAGATTTTTCTTTTTTTGTACGAATTAATATATGTAAGTACAAACTTACTAAATGCAAGCTTGCTTTATCCGATAGTTAGCATCTGTAAAATTCCCTCTTCTTCAATTGGGAGATAACAGCTGCACGCTTCTGGACATTGTGCCCCCTGAGGGTATAAGTTCAACTAAATTCAGCTGGAGTATGAAACTCCACCTGAAAAGTTTACACTTTATGGGAAGAGGTAAAAAATGAAGGTGAATGAAGATAATTATATTAAAGAATTAAGAAATAGAAATGAAAAAGCCTTAGATTATGTTATTGATAATTATGGTTGGATTATAAAATCTATTGTAGGAAAGCATCTATATGGGATCAATAGTGTTCAAGAAGAATGTATAAATGATATTCTTTTAGGAATTTGGAACAACATAAATAGCTTTAACGAAAGTAAAAATGAATTTAAAAATTGGGTGGCTGGTATATGTAAATTTAAATGCATTGATTACAAACGAAAATATTTAAAAGATCTACAACATGAGAATATAGATGATTTGAATATCAGTGAATATGGTGTTGAATCAGAGAATTTAGAAAATGAATTAAGTAATGAAGTAGAATCGCTGCTTGGATGTTTAAAGGAGAAGGATAGAAATCTACTTTATAAGCTATATGTTGATGAAATGGACATTAATGAAATAAGCAACGAATATGGAATGAAAAAAGAAGTTATATACAATAGATTATCTAGGGCAAAAAAGAGAATAAAAGATATTTTTAATATTGATAATAGAAGAGGTGTTAAGCATGAAGAATAACATATATAGTCTGCTTAATGAAGCAAACATCGATTTAGATGAATACAAAAAAGAAGATTTTAATGATATTGAAAAGGAATCACTTAAAAAGAATATTAGGAAATCTATAAAGAAGAGTAGAAAACAAAATGTTGGAAGAAAAGTAATAGCTGCAGCTGCAATAATAGCAGTACTAGTTGGTATGTCTTTTGGAAATACAGGAGCTTACGCCATATCAAAAATAAATTTATTCAGCGAAAGCATTTCAAGTTTCCTAGGAATAGAGAGAAATTTAGAAGATTATAATACAGTAATCAACAAATCTGTTACAGACAATGGAGTAACAGTTAAATTAAATGAGGTAGTGTTAGATGAAAATGAACTGCTTATATCTACTGATATAAGCGCAGATAGGATTTTAAAAAACTACGAATTTTGGTATGGTGAAATGACTCTGTACATAAATAATAAAGAAGTTAAATGTACAGGAGATAGTGGTAGTCTTAAACAGTTAGACAATTATACTACACAACAATTAGCAGAATGTGATTTAGACTTAATAAAAGATATGGATTTAAGTGGAAATTTAAATATAAAAATTATATATTCTAAAATGAAGATAGATGATTCTGATGATATAGATGGAACTTGGAAATTTGAATTTAAAACTAGTGAAGATAAGCTTAAATTTGATACTAAAACTGTCAATCTTGATTATGAATTTGATATTCAGAATGGTGATAAATATATATTTGAAAAATACACAGGCAATGCTTTAGGTCAAAAAATATATGGTAAAACAATTGATAATTCAGAAACTAAAGAAACATACAATATTTTACTAAAAGGATATGACGATTTAGGAAATAAAGTTGTATTTGATATACCAAGAGGAACCAAAGATGAGTTTGTATTAAAATATGATAATTTGTTAGCTGGAAATATTAATGAAAAGGCAAGTAAATTAATTCTAACACCGTATGCGGGAAAAATCCCAGAACAAAGTATTGATGAATATGAAAAAGTTGGAGATGAATTTACAATAAATATTAAATAAAAAAAATAATGGGGGAGAACCAAATCTAGATAGAGGAGGTTCTCCTTTTTAAGTAATATCTATTTAGAAAATAATCTAAATAGATATTGACTTTGAAGATAAGAATTGATATCTTCTATTTAGAATTATTTCTAAATAGAAGATAAAAAGGAGATGGTAATTTGGGATTTCCAGAGACTTTTAAAGCATTGTCAGATCCAGTTCGACGAGAAATTTTAGTAATGCTGAAAAGTGGTAAAAAATCAGCTGGGGAGATTTCAAAGGAATTTGATATGACAGGTGCAACAATTTCATATCATATATCTCAATTAAAAAAGGCTGGTTTGGTTTTAGAGACAAAATACAAAAATTTTATATATTACGAAATCAATGTATCAGTATTTGAAGAAGTAATGCTTTGGTTTTCGCAATTTAGGGGGAATGAAGATGAAAAAAGATAATATTTTATGGATTACAACTATTATTTGTTTTTTGCCATTGATTCTTTCATTTGGATTATATGATAAATTACCTGAAGTAGTGCCTATTCATTTTAATTATGCAGGTGTTCCAAATAATTATGTGCCAAAAGCAGTTGGAGCGTTTGGAATGCCGGTTTTAATGGCGATAATTAATATTTTTATACACTTTAAGCTTAATAATGACCCAAAGAAAATGAATTCACCATCTGCATTGAAGTATTTAGGAAAGTGGTCTGCTCCAATTATTTCTGTTGTATTAGTGCCCGTCACCTTATTTATTGCACTTGGATATAAAATTCCTATTCAAATTATTACATCAGTAGTCGTAGGAGTCATTATTGTAGCATCTGGAAACTATTTACCAAAATGCAAGCAGAATTATACTGTTGGTATTAGATTACCATGGACATTAAATAGCGAAATGAATTGGAATAAAACTCATCATATGGCAGGATATCTTTGGATACTTGGCGGTATTTGTATGATAATCTTAGGTTGTATGCAGATGAAAAGTGCTTTAATAACTTTAATTATTTTATTAGTCATTGTAGTAATTCCATGTTATTATTCATATTGGTTATATAAAAATGGGGTATAATAAACTGCTGTTTTCATAAATATTATATGTAATATGGTATCGGAAAAAAATTTTAGAAGCATATATGTAGTTGATTTAAATAAACATATGTATGCTTTCTTTTTTTACATTAAAGAAAGCATACATTATGTGGATATTCAATTTAAATATTCAACTTATTAACTGAACATATTTACAAAGTTGCTAAAACTTTAAGTTCATATCTTCACTAAAAACTATAAATATATTTTATAGTTTTTCAGAACAAAGTATTTATGATTTCAGTAAGTTACCATATAAGTCTACTTTCGGTGGATTATTTCATAAGCCTAGATTTAATGCTGCTTATAAATAGTATGTATTCAATCTTATATTAGCTTAACAGTTAAATTATTCAACTGTTCTCTAATATCATCAGTAATGTTCGAGTCAGTAATTATAGCATCAAATTCATCTATAGTTGCAAATTTATAGAGACTATCTACATTAAATTTTTCTGTTTCAACGAGTAAAAATGCTTCTTTACTTGTTGAAACTATAAGTTCTTTAAGATTACCATCTTCTAACATAGCAGTACATACGCTGTTAGTAATTAAATTTACACCAGAACTTCCCAAGAAACCTTTATTAAAAGTATATTTAGATATGCTCTTAATGGCTTCTGAGCCTAAGACTCCTCCGCTTCTATTATCATATACACCACCTATGCATATTAATATAACGGTTTCATTGTCATTAAAAAGTGGTGGAATTATAGACATATTAGTTATCAAAGTTATCTTTTTTGTGCTATTAGCTATTAGTTTTGCTAATAAAAAATTTATGCTTGAGGACTCTAAAAAAATAATATCTCCATCCTCTATAAGCTCAAAAGCTTTCTTGGATATTAACTCTTTACTACTTAAGTTAACTGTCATTCTAGTAGTTATAGAGCTTAATTTAGAAATCTCCCTATTTAGTATAGCTCCACCATAGGTCCTTTGAAGATTACCACTTTTCTCTAATCTTTGAAGATCCTTTCTTATCATACCCTCTGAAACATT
The DNA here is from genome assembly GCF_000621745.1 of Clostridium beijerinckii HUN142. Lineage (GTDB taxonomy): Bacteria > Bacillota > Clostridia > Clostridiales > Clostridiaceae > Clostridium > Clostridium beijerinckii_A. Next base: position 71,265 of record NZ_JHXK01000029.1, read on the forward strand.
AAATTGTTCACTTAGTTCTTTTACTTTTACTCTACCATGTTTATTAAGTATATTTAAAATCTGTTCTAATCTTTCTTCAGTAAACATTAAGCACCTCACCAATTATTATCGTTTAGTATTGTTATTGATTAATATTATAACATTATTCTTTTAATTTATAAAATATATTGAATAGATATTTAAAAAGGTATATAATGATACCAAAAGATAACAAGTGGTATATAATGATAAAGAGTAAACTTAATTAGTGAAATATTTTAAAAAAGATATAATTTAGCGTTATAGGTTAATACCTAGCGTCATATTTTATATATTTAGGCATCTTCAAAGAATAGCTGAAATGTTAGCAATTTTTGAAGGTGCCTAATTTAATAGATATATACAGAATAGCATATAAATATGAACCACCTTAAAATAACATTGCAAATAATAAATATATAGTATTATAAATACAGGATAATAGTTCAATATAAGGGCAATATCCTGTATTTTTATTCATAAAAAGCAATAATTCTATTATTTGTTGTGAAGTATTTTATTATTGCTCCGTATTTATAGATGAAGGATATAAGATATAAGATAAGAAAGGAGTTAAGCAATGGTTATCAATGAAGATAATGTTTTATTAGAACTTAAAAAAAGAAACACTAAGGCTTTAGAATATATAATAAATACTTATTCAAATTTCGTTTTTAAGGTAGTTATAAATGTTTTGGGAAATGATAATTATGAAAGTGCTAAGGAATGTCTTAATGATATATACCTCTTAGTATGGAATAAGTATCAACTTTATAATCCAGAGAAGGCTTCCTTTAAAAATTGGCTCTTAGCTGTCAGTAAGTATAAGGCTATTGACTATAAGAGAAGCTTAAAGCAAACAAATAATGTAAACATCGAAGATGAGTTTTTATTTTCTTCTAATAATATTGAAAATGAATATATCCTAAAGGAAAAGAAGAAAGAGTTACTTGAGCTATTAGATAATGAAAGTAAAACAGATAGGGAAATATTCATAAGAAAATACATTTTTGATGAGGATATAAACAGTATAACCAAAAAATTAAAGCTATCAAAAGGTGCAGTTTACAACAGGCTATGGAGAACAAGGAATTCTCTTACAGAAAAACTAAATGCTCCGTGCGAAGGGGAGGTAGTAAAATGAAATCAAATTTGAATGAAGATGAAATTTTAGTTCTATTAAATGATGTTACTATTACTGATAATGAATTAAGTTCGTTGGAATTTAATGATATAGAAAAAAGAAAGTTACTTTGTAAAGTAATTAATAAGGTTAAAGAAAATAGTTCAAAGAGAAGGCATATTTCAGTAGCGGCATCTCTTATCTTAGTATGTTTAATAGCATTAGCAGGTAAATCAGTAATTGCAACCATAAATGTAGAGATATTTGGAGACAATAGAGGAATTGAACAAGCAGTCAAGCATAACTATGTACAGGAAGTTAATAGAGGTATTGTCAGTAATAGTGGAGTTGGAATTCAAGTTACTCATATGGTAATAGATAAAGCGAAATTTGCTTTATCCTTTGATTTAAAATTTGATAATCCAGAAATCTTAAAGAAGAATTTACAATGGTTAAATATGGATTTAGAAATAAAAGATGATAAAGGGAGAATAATTAAGGGATATTGTGATCAAGACCTTTCTGACAAAAATGTACTGGGAGTTATTAGTTCGAGTTCTGATAACTTTGAAGTTCTAAATAAAGACACAGGAGAAGCAAGATACAATCTTATACTAGATTCTGATGATAAAAATATTCCAGTTCTAAATAATATAGATATAAATATAAAAACAATTTCTTTTGATTTTAATGATGACCAAAATGATAGCCTAGATAAGGAGATAACAGGAAAGTGGCAATTTAGCATAGATGTAAATAGTAAATTAAAAAATAATAAAAGTATATTTTTCACTGGAGAAAATACTGAAAATGAGATTAAGGTAAATTCTGTAGAAACAACTCAAACCGGTACAGTACTAAAATTTACTCCTTCTAAGAATGTAGATTATAAAGATGTATTTAAAAATGTGTATCTTATAGATGACAAGGGCGTAAGTAAAAATGTTACAGGAAATGTAGGTTCTATGGACGATGAAAATAATAAGTCAATTTATACAGTAACTTTTCCTATAACAACTTTTGATAATCCTAAAGATTTGACGTTTGTAATTAGAGATTACTATGGAAGAAATGTTGAAATAAAACTAAATAGAAATTAGTTTTATTTATAAGAAATAAAAGAAAAATATAAAAATATATGGATCTCTTAAAGTAAAAGCTTAAATTAAATCAACATTATAACAGCTATTTTAATAATTGGAGTAATTACGGGTAAAGTTCATGCTGCTCTAGGTATATTTTATTACAAGCTTATTATAATTTGTTGAAGAAGTGATTTTTTGGTTATAGGCTGAAAGAAGAGGATTGAATGATTAAAAAAACTGATGTTTTATGCTACTAACTAAATGGTGAATTTTCTCTTTAACATTGAATCTATGTTAAAGAGAAAATATTACATTCTTGAAGAAGTATAATATAGGTATTTTACAGTATCGTTAGTTAAATGTGATTATTAAAATATATAATAGAAATTTCCGCTATTCTAAAATTGTAAGTCCCCACTTCTTCAACTCTATAAATGCAGTTTCTAAACTCTTACCTTTTTCAGTTAATTCATATTCAACTTTTGGAGGAATTTCTGGATAAACTATTCTTTTAACTAACCCAAACTTCTCTAATTCACGTAGTCTAAGGGAGAGCGTTTTGGGGCTTATCCCATCTAAAGAGCGCAACAAATCTCCAAATCTAATTTTTCCATCTATCAATAAATCTCTTATTATTAGAAATGTCCATTTACTACCTATAATATTTATTGCTGCCTCAATAGGACATTTTTCATTAGGATTTCCTCGTTCAAGTTTGATTTCTGACATAAATAAAACTCCTTTCAGCCGTTGATTTCTCACTATACTTACTTTTTTGAAATTATATGAAAAAAATATCACTACTTTTCAAAGTATAGTATAGATAATATAATGACAATAAGCAAGAGATTTAAATAAAAAGGAGATTATAATTATGAATACTTTTAAAAATTATACTTTAAAAAATACAAACTTAAAGAATAGAATTGTTATGCCACCAATGTGCATGTACTCTTCGGATGAGACTGGTATGGCAAATGATTTTCATTACACTCATTATGTTAGCAGAGCCATTGGTGCAGTAGGTCTTATAATACTTGAATCTACAGGAGTTGTTGAAAATGGAAGGACAACAGACAATGATTTAGGGATTTGGGATGACACGCATATAGATGGACTGAAAAAAATTGTTAATGGTGTTAAAAAATATGGTTCTAAAATTGCAATACAATTAAATCATGGTGGAAGAAAATATACAGGAACAGCTAGTCAGGCTGTAGCTCCAAGTGCAGTTAAATTTGATGAAAGAAGTACATTGCCTAAGGAATTAAATAGAGATGATATTAAAGAAATTGTATTAAATTTTAAAGAAGCAGCGAAAAGAGCAGATAAAGCGGGATTTGATGCTATAGAAATACATGGAGCACATGGTTATCTAATACATCAATTTCTATCACCATTATCAAATTTAAGAAAAGATGAATATGGTGGAAATATAAAGAATAGAACTAGATTTCTAAAAGAAATATTACAAGCTGTGACAGAAGTATGGCCAAAAGAGAAAGTAATTTTGCTTAGAGTATCAGCTTATGATTATAAAAATGGTGGAATAAAATTAAATGATATGATTGAAATCATAAATGAAATTAAAGAGTATATTGATATAGTGCATGTAAGTACTGGAGGATTAATTCCAGCAGAAATAAATGCATATCCAGGATATCAAGTAAATTATTCAAGCATAATTAAAGAAAAATGTAACATTCCTACAATAGCTGTTGGATTAATTACAGATATTAATATGGCTGAGGAAATAATATCGAATGATATAGCAGATTTAGTTGCAGTTGGTAGGGAACTTTTAAGAAACCCATACTTTGTGTTAAATGAAGCAAAAACTAGAAACTTAGATTTTGATTATCCTGAACAATATAAAGGTGCTTTCAAATAAGGCTCTGAAGGTAGAGACTCTACGTTATACTAGTTAATATATTTTAATCACATAAAGGTATATGTTTAGTAAAGTTTATGTGCTTATTTATTAATATAAAAAACAAGGTTTGGGGGTAAAGTTTACACCCAACCTTGTTTTTTATAATATTTCTTTTAGATTATACCAAGCTTTTGATGGTTCTATTTTTATTAAATAAAAGTATCTTTCTAGTAGCATTATTTTTGAGAGATACATTTTTTAGGACAAGCTAATTGGCAAGCTCCACAGTCAACACAAGCAGATTCAGTGATTATTCTTTTTTTATCCTTATCTTCTGTGATGCATCCAACAATACATACTCTCACGCAAGTTCCACAACCTACACAGTCAGATTTACTAATTCTTCTAGACATAATTTTCTCCTTACATTTAGAAAACTATAGTGTTTGTTTACAAGAGGTAACTGTAACTTCTAATGTTCTTGTTAGGAATGGACATTTTTCTTTCATTAGATTAAAGTTATCTCCATCTTTTAAGAATTTAGCAGTTCCTTCAAGTAAAAATCCAGTTCCCATATAATTGTATCCCATCACTTCTTTACTACCAAGAGTCAATTTAACTTTAGGGTTAGCATTAACATTTTCTTCTGTTTTAATCATGGCAGCTGCAGGGATTAAGATTTTATTTCCTTCTGCAATGATTAAGTAACTATTCCATGTGTTAGCAACATGAGCTTCGTTATTTGAACAAGTCACAATAGAAACTACTCCCTCATGATTTAATACCTCAAAAAATTTTTCTGTAAACATTCTATATTCCTTCTTTCTTTCTTAAATAAAGATATGTATTATCGTCGATAAATGTTATCTATAATTATAATATGATTATTTCTTTTGTTTGTCAATATAAATATTTGGCAGGGAACATATGCTTGATACCATATGATTATCTTGAATGGGAATAAATAATAGGATATTATTAATAAAAGACTATAAACTAAAGGAGTATGAAAAATGAAGTTTTCAGTAGGAGTAGAATATGCAATACATTGCTTATTATATATGGTAAAACTAGAGGAAGGTAAATCAGTAGGAATAAGAGACTTGGCAACCTTTCAAGGTATTTCAGAAACTTACTTATCTAAAGTATATGCAAAATTAAGCAAAGCAGGAATTATAAAATCTATACCTGGTGTGAAGGGTGGTTATGCGTTAGCTCGTAGTGCGGAAGAAATAACATTTTGGGATATTGTTGAAGCAGTAGAAGGAAGTGAATCATTCTTTCAATGTGCAGAAATTAGGCAAAATAATATATTATTAGATAAAGATAATTTGCCAGATACACATACAAAATGCCCGTGTTTAATAAAAGTTGTAATGTCAGAAGCAGAAGACGAAATGAGAAAATACTTAAGAAAAAAATCGTTGGCGTGGTTATACAATGAAGTATATAATAAAAAGCTTCCCAAAGAAGTTGAAAAAGCAACAATTGACTGGTTTAATAATAGCAAAAAGTAATTTAAGTAGTAAAAATTAGGAATATTAATAGCTTTAGGGTGGGCTCGCATTTGGAGGTGATATTGTTAATTGCATTATCATAAGCAATCTAGATTTTTTTGCCTATAAGTCTTGAGATAGTTCGTAGTTGACAGTGAAATACACGACTATATATGACCGTATTGTAGAAATCCAATACGGTTTTTTACTATATATAAAATTAGAAGGTGATGTTGTAATTATACTATAAGATTGTGTTGATATTTTTTACAAAGGAATAAACACATAATAAAATATAGAAATTTGAAATTATTATTATATGAATTATTAGAAAAGATTTACAGAAACTATTGACATTGTTATGATAACGTTTTATACTTTACTTAACCGGGTTACTTAACCGGTTAAGTAAAGAAGAGGTGAGTTTATGAATAAGATTTGTATTCTTGGAAGTATCAATATGGATATGGTTGTTTCTATAAATAAAATGCCACTAATTGGAGAAACAATTTTTAGTGATAATTTTAAGTTAGCACATGGGGGCAAAGGTGCTAATCAGGCAGTTGCAGCACAAAGATTAGGAGCAGAAGTACATATGATAAGCAAGGTAGGACAAGATGCTTATGGATTACAAATAGTAAATAGTCTGGAAAAAGAAAATATAAATGTTGATAATGTATTTAGAGATGATGTTAGCCCAACAGGTACAGCAATAATAACTGTAGACAATGAAGGTAATAATTCGATAATAGTTGTACCAGGTGCAAATATGACTCTTAATTTAAAAGAAATAAATAAATGTAAAGAAGTCATAACTTGTAGTGACATAATAGTATCACAATTTGAAACACCTATTGAAGTTACAATAGAAGCTTTTAAATTTGCAAAAGAAAATGAAGTTATTACAATTTTAAATCCAGCACCAGCAAAGGATATTCCAAAAGAATTACTTAAATATACAGATATTATAATACCTAATGAAACAGAAGCTACAACATTGACTGGAATAAATGTAAATGATTTAGAAAGTGCAAAACAAGCTGCAAATATCTTTTTTAATAATAATGTTAAGTATGTAATAATTACATTAGGTGATAAGGGCGCAGCTGTAATATCAAAGGAAGATGGAATTTTAATCCCTGCATATAAAGTTAATGCAATAGATACTACTGCAGCTGGAGATTCGTTTATAGGAGCAGTAAGTACCAAATTAACAAAATCTAATTTAAATATTAATTCATTAGCAGAAGCAGTTAAATTTTCAAATAAGGTTTCAGCTATAGCGGTTCAAAGAGAAGGAGCGCAACCTTCAATACCATCTTTAAAAGAAATTAACGAGATTTATGGGGAGGAATAGAGATGAAAAAAATTGGTATTTTAAATGGAGAAATTTCTAGCGTGGTTTCAAAAATGGGACATAAAGATTTAATAGCTATAGGAGATTGTGGATTACCAATACCTGATAAAACAAAAAGAATAGATATAGCATTAACAAAAGATATTCCTAGCTTTATGGATACATTAAAGAACGTATTATTAGAACTTCAAGTAGAAGAAGTGATTTTAGCTGAAGAAATAGAAGAAAATAATCCTAAAATTTTTGAGGAAATAAAAAAACAATTTCAAAATGTGAAATTTACTTTTATAACTCATGAAGAATTAAAAATAATGTTAAATCACTGTAAGGCTGTAATTAGAACAGGAGAGCAGACTCCTTATGCTAATATAATTCTTAGATCAGGAGTAATTTTTTAAGGAGGAGTAATTATGGAAGAAAACATTCCTTTCCTTCAGATGGAAGGCATATTGAAGAGTTTTCCAGGAGTAAAAGCACTTGAAAATATAAACTTAAGTTTATATAAAGGAGAAGTATTAGCTCTTTTGGGAGAAAATGGTGCGGGAAAATCTACATTGATGAAGATTTTAACTGGTGTTTATCAAAAAGATGAAGGTAAAATTATTATGGACGGTTCAGAAGTAGAGATAAAAAATATAAAAGAAGCTGAAAAATTAGGTATATCAATGATACATCAAGAGTTAAGTGTTCTACCTAATTTAACAGTTGCAGAGAATTTGTTTTTAGGAAATGAAAAAATAAATAAATTAACTAAAAAGTTAGATAGAAAAACAATGAACAGTATGTGTAAAGATTATTTAGAACAGATAGGATGCAATGTTAAGCCGAATGAGTATGCAAAAAATATAAGCATTGGAGAAATGCAGATGCTTGAAATAGCAAAAGCAATTTCAAAAAACTCTAACGTAATAATTATGGACGAGCCAACAACAGCATTAACAGATGCAGAAACAGAAAAGCTTTTCAAAGTTGTCGAAAGGCTTAAGAGTAAGAACATAGCAATAATATATATATCTCATAGATTAGATGAAATTTTTGCTATTTGCGATAGGATAAATGTTTTAAGAGATGGAAAATATGTAGGTGAAGTTCAAGTAAAAGATGTTACTAAAGATGATTTAATAACTATGATGGTAGGTAGAAAAATGGAAGAACAATATCCATATAAAGAACCTGCTAATGTGACAACTATATTAAAATTAAAGGATATTTGTTTAAAAGGAGTTTTACAATCAATTAATTTAGAGGTAAGAGCTGGGGAAATCCTTGGAATGTCAGGACTTATGGGGGCAGGTAGAACAGAAGTTGCGAAGGTCATTTTTGGAGAATACAAAAAAACTAGTGGTTCTATTGAGATGAACGGGAAAGAATTAAATATAAATTCTCCTAAAGATGCAATAAACAACGGAATCGCATATTTATCAGAAGACAGAAAAAAAGAAGGACTTATTCTTCCTTTATCAGTAAGAGAAAATATGACATTGGCTTCTTTGAATAAGTTTGAAAATAAAAATTTTTCTATAAGCAAAACAGCTGAGAAAAATACAGTTGATAAATATATAAAAGACTTATTAATTAAAACTCCTAACCAGGATCAGCTAATAAAGAATTTAAGTGGTGGAAATCAACAAAAGGTCATTATAGCCAAATGGCTTATACAATCTCCTAAAGTTTTAATAATAGATGAACCTACAAAAGGTATAGATGTAGGTGCCAAAAAAGAAATATATGATGTATTAAATATGTTAAAAGCTAAAGGAACAGCAGTTATTATGATTTCATCAGACATGCAAGAAGTGCTTGGAATATCAGATAGAGTAATAGTAATGCATGAAGGTAAAATAACTGGAGAGTTAGACCGCAAAGAAGCGACCCAAGAAAATATAATGAAATTAGCGATTGAATGATGAAAAAAGTTTAATTTTTTTATAAGGGAGTGTTGAAAGTGACTAATATAGAGAGTGAAAAAAGTTTAATTTCTTATAAGGGAGAGTTAAAAATGACTAATATAAAGAATAATTTATTAAAATATAAATCTATTTTAGCATTAATTGTATTGTGCGCAGTTATTACTATAATTTCACCATCATTTTTACAAGTATCAAATTTAAGAAATTTATTTACTCAAATTTCTGTAAATGCTGTTATATCATTGGGAATGACTTTTGTAATACTTACAGGTGGAATAGACTTGTCTGTAGGATCAATTGTTGCAATAGCAGGGGCAGTATCAGCTGTAACTATAAAAAATACTGGAAGCATATCACTAGGAATATTAGCAGCATTACTTACAGGGATTTTAGTAGGAGTAATTAATGGAATAATTGTTGCTAAAGGAAGATTTCAAGCTTTTGTAGCGACTTTAGCAACACAAACAATATTTAGAGGTGCGACTTATGTATTTACTGGAGGTAATCCAATATCAGGAATAGGTGATGGCTTTGTCAAATTAACTAATAGTAGAATATTAGGAATACCTGTTCCGGTTATTATTACAATAATTGTATTTGCTATTTGTGCATATCTTTTAACTCAAACTAGATATGGAAGATATGTATATGCAGTAGGTGGAAATGAAGATTCAGCAAGACTTTCGGGAATAAGTGTTACTGGTGTTAAGACTTGGGTGTATATTATATCTGGTGCTACAGCTGCAATCGCTGGAATTATTGTCGCAAGCAGAATAGGATCAGCAGCACCAACAGCTGGTAACGGCTATGAATTAGATGCAATAGCGGCCATAGTTATTGGAGGTACAAACTTAGCTGGTGGCGAAGGAACAATACTTGGAACAATAATAGGTGTGTTAATTATAGGGGTTTTAAGTAATGGTTTAAATCTTATGGATGTTTCAGCTTTTTATCAAACTATAGTAAAAGGGTTAGTAATACTATTAGCAGTTTTAATAGAAATGAAAAAATCTAAATAATGCATTAAGTATTTATCGTAAAGAAGAAAACGATATTACTAGTTTAATCTAAAAGCGTCGCTTAAATATTAAACTAATAAAAATTATAAAAAATATTTTTAGGAGGGAATTTTATGAAAAAAATATTTAAACTAGCATCAATAGCTATGATAGCAACTATGTCAATGGGGGCGTTTGCAGGATGTAGTTCCAGCAGTTCAGGGACATCTTCAAGTACAAAATCTGATTCTAAAAAAATAGGTATGGTTGTCTCAACTTTAAATAATCCTTTCTTTGTAACACTAAAGGAAGGTGCTGAAGCTAAGGCTAAAGAATTAGGATATGAATTATTAGTTGTTGATTCACAAAATGATTCATCTAAAGAGCTTTCAAACGTTCAAGATATACTACAAAAAGGAGTTAGTGCGTTAATACTTAATCCTGTTGATAGTGATGCAGCTGCAAGTTCAGTTGCCCAAGCTAACAATGAAAAAATTCCAGTAATAACTGTAGACAGACAAGCAAATGGTGGTGATGTAATTTGCCATATAGCATCAGATAATATAAAAGGTGGAGAAATGGCAGCTAACTTTATAAAAGAACAACTTGGCGACAAAGGTAATATAGCAGAACTTCAAGGAACACCAGGTGCTTCTGCAACACGTGATAGAGGAACTGGGTTCCATAATATAATTGATCCAGACAAAAACTTAAAAGTCGTATCATCTCAACCAGCTGATTTTGATAGACAAAAGGGATTAACTGTAACTGAGAACATGTTACAATCAAATCCAGATATTCAAGCTATCTTTGCACAAAATGATGAAATGGCATTAGGTGCTGTTAAAGCATTAAACACTTCTGGAAAAAAAGCTATAATTGTTGGATTTGATGGAGGCGATGATGCGAAAAAAGCTGTAGATTCAGGAGAAATGACAGCAACAGTAGCACAACAACCAGATTTAATGGGAAGTATGGCTATAGAAAATGTTAAAAAGATATTAAATGGAGAAAGTGTAGATAAGAACATTGCGGCTGAATTAAAATTATATGTAAAATCTAAATAATAAAATATAAGTTTATTAAGATAATAAATAAAAGTATAATCCAAAGTTTATGTGATTAAGGATTATACTTTTATAATATAATTATTGGATATTTATTAGTTGAATTAATTACGAATAAAGAATAGGAAATTAAAATAAATAAAATTAAGGAATAGGGGCGTAAAAAATGAGATTTTTTTTAGATACAGCAAATGTAGAACATATTAAAGAAGCAAATGAAATGGGAGTAATATGTGGTGTAACAACAAATCCATCACTAATAGCAAAAGAAGGAAGAGACTTCAATGAAGTAATAAAAGAAATAACAAAAATAGTTGATGGACCAATAAGTGGAGAAGTTGTAAGCGAAGATGCTGAAGGAATGATAAAAGAAGGAAGAGAAATTGCAGCAATTCATAAGAATATGATAGTAAAGATTCCAATGACAGCTGAAGGATTAAAGGCAACTAAAGTATTAGCAAGTGAAGGAATTAAAACAAATGTAACATTAATATTCTCAGCAACTCAGAGCTTACTTGCAGCAAAAGCAGGAGCAACATATGTAAGCCCATTCCTTGGAAGAGTAGATGATATCTCAATGATAGGTATGGATTTAGTTAGAGATATAGCAGAAATATTTTCAGTACATGGAATAGAAACAGAAATAATAGCAGCAAGCGTAAGAAATCCAATTCATGTAATAGAAGCAGCAAAAGCAGGAGCAGATATATCAACAGTTCCTTATAGTTTAGTAATGCAAATGTTAAAACATCCATTAACAGACCAAGGATTAGAAAAATTCAAAGCAGACTGGGCAGCTGCATTTGGAAAATAGGTTGCCTCAGGTTTGAAATTAATGCGAAGCGTAGCATGGGACTTAATTAGCACAACTAAGAACTTATAAAAAAATATGTCTATGAAATGAGGATAAAGATGAGTAGAGAATTAGATAAATTATCTATTAATGCAATAAGAGTATTATCAGCAGATGCTATTGAAAAATCAAAATCAGGACATCCAGGTTTACCACTTGGATCAGCTACAATGGCTTATACATTATGGTCTAAGATGAATCATAACGGAAAAAATCCTGAATGGGATAACAGAGATAGATTTGTATTATCGGCAGGACATGGTTCAATGCTTGAATATTCATTGCTACATTTATTTGGATATGGACTTACAGTTGAAGATATTAAAAACTTTAGACAATTCGGAAGTTTAACACCAGGACATCCAGAGTT
>NZ_JHXK01000030.1 GCF_000621745.1 Clostridium beijerinckii HUN142
ATAAAATGTTACTGATATATAAAGAATTTTTTAAAGGCTAAGCGAAAGTTTTAGATTTATTTTTTTACTGGTATTTATGATGGTTAGGTTGTGCAGCAGCGATTTCAAGTAAGAAGGCTGGAGCTGATGTTACTATTATCGAAAAGACAGACTTGTTGCTTGGTCTTGGTAACGTAGGTGGAATAATGCGTAATAATGGCAGATATACTGCTGCAGAAGAATTAATAGCTCTTGGTGGAGGGGATCTCGTTAAAATTACAGATGAGATTTCAACTCATAAGAATATAGACTTCCCTGGACATAAACATGCTACACTTTATAATGTTAATTTAATAGAAGGAGAAGTTAGTAAATATTTAAAGTCATTAGAGATAAACTTAATGATGGAGAGTAGAGTTAATGACATTAATTTTGATGGACAAAAAATAAAAGGAGTTTACCTTAGCGATGGAACTTATATAGAAGGTGACGTATTTATAGAAACAACAGGAACAACAGGACCTATGGGAAATTGCTTGCGCTATGGAAATGGCTGTTCAATGTGTGTTTTAAGATGTCCTGCTTTTGGACCTAGGATTAGTATAAGTGAAAGATGCGGAGTTTTAGATATTCAAGGAGAAAGAGGAGATGATATCTTAGGAGCGTTTTCAGGTTCTTGCAAATTGGCTAAAGAAAGCTTGTCAGATGAAATAAGAAATGAGTTGGATTCTAAAGGTGTTGTAATTTTAAAAGTTCCGAAGGAAGATATAAATTATGATAAATTAAGTACAAAAGTATGTCAACAATATGCTTTGAAAGAGTTTGCTGAGAATATTATACTTCTGGATACTGGACATGCAAAACTAATGACGACTTACTATCCATTACACAAATTAAGAAAAATAAAAGGATTAGAAAATGCGAAATATGTTGATCCATACGCGGGAAGTAAAGGAAACTCTATTAGGTATTTGTCAGTTGCACCAAGAACTAATGATTTAAAGGTAATTGGAGTAGATAATTTGTTTTGCGCCGGTGAGAAAAGTGGCTTATTTGTTGGTCATACAGAGGCAATGTGTACTGGCGCTTTAGCTGGACACAATGCGGTAAGATTGGCTATGGGAATGCCACTTTTGATACTTCCGTCATCTATAGCGATCGGAGATATAATAACTTATGCAAATGAAAAGGCTAGTACTAGAGAGGGAAGGAAAGATAGATATACTTTTGCGGGTTCTGTTTACTTTAATAGAATGAAAGAACTAGGGTTATATACAATAGATGTGGATGAAATTTCTAAAAGGATTCAAAAAGTAAATTTAGATAATGTTTTTAGTCAAAGATTATTATAATTAAGAAGAGGTTGCAAAGATTTAAAAGACGTGGTATTTGAGATCATGTCTTTTATTTTTAACAAAGAAATATATATTTTATATTATTATAAATTAGTTAAGAGAATCTTATTTTAGAAGCTGATGTTAATTAAACTTTAGTTAATTAGAAAGATAAATGAAATAAGTCGGCTTTTTAACACCAATCATATGATTGTACATAACATATAGTATATAAAAACTGAGGAGGAATAAGATATGAGCAACAATAATAATTGCGATATTGTTCATGGTCGTCATTATAGAGGAAATCAACTTGGTGATAATTATTATAGGTATAGGGATCATAATCATGAATTTGTATCAAGTACAAATTACGAAGAGGATGAGAATTGCGAAGAGCACAATCATCGTATTGCTGGAACTACTGGCCCAGCAATTAGGGTTGGACTATCTCATGTTCATAGAATTGAAGATGTTACAGACACATTTAACGATCATAATCATAGAGTTTGCGTTACAACTGGCCCTGCAATTTATATTTCACGAAATAAGCATATTCATATAGTTCAGGGGCAAACATCATTTAATGATGGACATGATCACGATTATTTTTTTACTACTCTAATTGATGATCCGTCTAATGTACCAAACACTAATGAAAGATAAATAAAAATCTTTTTCTTTGCAGATATTATTTGCTGAAAAATATGAGTCTTCATAGCTATTAACCACACTCTAATATGAATAGAGTGTGGTTAATTTAAATCTGACTAAAAGTTAAAAACATTAGTTTGAATTATCGAAAGAACGATTGCATTATGCGTTATATGACATAATATATTTATAAATTTAAATATAGCATAAAAATATAGCGAAAATGCAAATAATAAAGAAAAATACTATTCATTTTATTTGAGTATGTTAAGTATTTAAAATTAAGGAGTAATAAAAATGACAAAAAGTAATAAACAAAAGAAATTAAAATTGATTACGCTGATTCTTATGATTTTTACATCAGTTTTTGGATTTGCTAATATGCCAAGATCTTTTTATCTTATGGGTTATGGTGCAATTCCTTGGTTTATATTAGGAGGGGTAACATATTTCATACCTTTTGCATTTATGATGGCGGAATATGGATCTGCATTTAAAGAGGAAAAGGGAGGTATATATTCATGGATGGAAAAGTCTGTAGGTCCTAAATTTGCATTTGTAGGAGTTTTCATGTGGTATTCTTCTTACGTAGTATGGATGATAAATATATGTTCTACTATTTGGATTCCATTATCAAATACAATATTTGGAGTAGATACTACATCAAATTGGGCCATATTTGGATTGAATTCAACTCGAGTTTTAGGTGTGCTTGGCGTTATATGGGTATCTGCAACATACCTTATATCCAAAAGAGGGATAAGTAAAATAACTAAAATTACATCAGTTGGAGGAATAGCGGTAGCACTTCTAAACATAGTTTTGATAATAGGTGCAATTATAATATTTATATTAAATAAAGGACAATTTAGAGAGTCAATTACATCTACAATGTCTTTTGTTAATTCACCAAACCCAGCTTATCAAAATATTAGTTCAGTTTTATCATTTCTGGTTTTTGCTTTATTTGCATATGGCGGTATCGAAGCTGTGAGTGGGCTTGTTGACCAAACTGAAAATCCAGAAAAGACGTTTCCTAAGGGGATTTTAATAGCCGCAGCTATAATTTCTGTTGGTTACTCCCTTGGAATTTTCTTAATTGGAATATTTACAAATTGGTCGGCTACTCTTTCGAGTGAAAACATCAATATGGCAAATGTTGCATATGTTGTTATGAATAATTTAGGGTATACTTTAGGTAGCTCAATGGGGTTAAGTGATTTGGTATCTATACAACTTGGAAATTGGGTGGCTAGATTCGTTGGATTATCAATGTTTTTGGCATTGACAGGGGCATTTTTTACACTATCATATTCTCCGCTTAAGCAGTTGATAGAGGGAACTCCAGCAAAACTTTGGCCAGGAAAGATGGCTGCCATTGATGAAAATGAAATGCCGATAAATGCAATGTTTATCCAAACTATTATAGTAGCAGTTATGGTATTATTTGTTTCTATGGGAGGAAGTAGTGCAAAATTATTTTTTACAATGTTAGTATTAATGACTAATGTTGCAATGACAATACCCTATCTATTTCTATCAAGTGCGTATATATCATTTAGAAAAAAAGATAGTATAGAGAAGCCTTTTATAATATTAAAAAATAAATCATTTGCTATATTTATAGGATTTATAGTTACAGCGGTGGTTGGATTCGCTAATTTCTTTACAATTATTGAGCCAGCAATTCATGGTGATTACAAATCAACATTTGCTATGATTGGTGGACCTGTAGTTTTTGCTGTAGCAGCATTCTTAATTTATACTAATGGAGAGAAGAAAAAAGATATTTAGAAAACTGTTTATACATAATAAAAATAACTAGAGGTTGCAATCTCTAGTTATTTTTTGCTCTTTAGAAATTCATATTGAAGTCAAAGGCAAGAATATAACTCAATGTATATTATAAATGCACGTCTAAGATTCTAGTGAGCTAAATTTCACGTTGGGAATAAAATTCAAAGATCTGACTTTAATATATATCATATAGAATTTTAAATATAAACTTATGTATGTTAAGGAAAAATTAAGAAATATTAAACAATTATTAATTGAAAAAGTAACAAATGAGTTTTATAATTCAAGTGTACTATATGAGCTAATACACTTAATACAATTAGGAGGGAAGTTTATGAAAAAATCAACTATAATTATTATGTTTGGAATTATCATTGTAATTACTGCTTTTCTTGGTATGGATAATAATAAAATGTACCAAAAACAGAAGCATTTCGAAACTATGAATGAGATTCTAGATCAACTAAATGATAAACAGTTAAAAGTAATTGATGACACCGGAAAACTAACTGAAACAAATGAATTTAAGGAATGTTTTTCAGAACGGAAAAGGTTAACTAATTTTGATTTTAATTTTTCGAAGGTAAACATAGAAAAGGTATGTGATCTTAGCGAAAAGGATAAAAATGAGATGCTAAGCGAATATGATGGATTCCGAAATAATTTTTCTAAAAGACGTCCTATAACAAGAGAAGAGCCAGTAAGCTTAATTGTTAATGCGCATAATTATAGATCCATATATGAGGAAAAAGATGATAGACCACAAAAACTAAAAGTCAACTTGGTTCTCGTAGATGAAGGCGAAGGTTTAGTAATTGATTATATTATGTATCATTCTTATGTAGAAGGTAATGACAATGCTTAGAATTGATCCAAGGAGTAGTACTCCTATTTATGAACAAATAGAACTTGGGATAAAGGAACTTATTTTAAAAGGAGCTTTAAAGATGGGAGAGAAATTACCATCAGTTAGAGAGTTGGCATCAATACTTATGATAAACCCCAATACAATAAGCAAAGCATATGGTGAACTTGAAAGAGAAGGTATAATTGAAACTTTAAGGGGAAAGGGAACTTTTATAACATCTAATTATGAAGGTAAGGGGGATCATAAAAAAATGGAGCATATTTCAAATGAATTGAAAAAAATTATACTTGAAGCAAGTTATGGTGGCGTTAGTAAGAAAGAGTTTATGAGATTGGCGCTTCAAATATTCTCTGAGTTAGGGGTGAATGATAATGATAGAAGTAAGTAATTTATCCTTTGAAATTGATGGAAAACCAATTTTAGAAAATATAAATATTAGAATAGATAAAAATAAAATATTTGGTATTATAGGGCCAAATGGTGTTGGGAAAACTACACTTTTAAGATGTTTAACGGGAATTTATAAAGGAACATCAGGAAATGTATTTTATGATGGACAAGAGGTTTATGATAATATAAGTGTTAAAAATAAGATTGGCTATGTAGCAGATGAGAATATCATGCAAACAAATTTTAAAGTTAGCGAAATATTAAAGTATTACAAATATTCATATAAAAATTTTGATGAAAAGAAATTTAATGAATTAAATAAAATTTTTAAAGTTCAAACTAATAAGTATATATTCCAATTATCAAAAGGAATGAAGATGAGACTTTCTATAATGCTTGCTTTTTCTATTCATGCTAAATATTTAATATTAGATGAGCCAACATCAGGATTGGATGCAATATTAAAAAATAAATTACTAAAGATATTTGCAGATGAAGTTTTTGAAAATGATACAACTATAATAATAAGTTCTCATCATTTAAATGAACTTGAAAGAATTTGTGATGATGTAGCTATTTTAGACAAAGGCGTAGTTACATATGAAAATTCCGTGGAAAATATGAAAAATAAGATAAAAAAGATACAAGTGGCTTTTGATGAACCTGTTTATGAAGAAGATTTAAAACTTAAAGGAATATTTAAAATTAGTAGAGTTGGAAGAGTATTTACTATAATAACTGATGAATATGATGGGGAATTTATAAAAAGCTTAGAAAAATTTAAACCTTTGTTTATTGAAGAAATAGATCTAAGCCTAGAAGATATCTTTATCTATAAAGTTGATAAGGAGGATAACGATGAAAAAATATTTAAATAAAGGATTGTTATATGCATGGTTCAATTCTGCTAAAGCTGCTATCGCTATAGGGCTATTAGTATGGGGAGCCGTAGCATATGAAATCATAAAAAGCAATTTAAATGATGTTAAAAATGGACTTGCAAACAATTTTGATAACTACTATTATACGAATGCTTGGCACGAATATTTCATGTTAGCAATTATATTTGTAGCTATATATTTTATAGCAAAGGGAATTAATAAGAGAAATACTGAAATGTTCTTATGTAGTGGACCATATACCCAAAAGCAGATTAGATATAATGAATTCATATGTCTTTTGATTACATTAATGCTTTTTGTAATAACTTATAGTTATATAGCAATAGTATCATATTTCGGTAATGCTGAATTTATATCGGTTGTTGAAGGATATTGGAATATAGTTACTATAGAAACTTCAAAGATAATCTTACTTGGAATTATTGGTATAATGTTTATGTTAATAATAGATTTGATGTTTTCTAATTCAGTAATAGGATTTATTAGCATGATTTCGATAATACCTGTATCTATTTCTATAATAATAGCTAAGGTTATTTCTATATTTGAATATTTTGGAGTTAATAGGGATTATAGTTTGTTGGATAAAATAAGAGGGGGAGATTATAAAAATAAATTAGGAAGAGGTTTTTTTGAGGTTGTATTTGATAGAATTAGCGTTAAAGATATAACAATTAGAAATTTATGGAGTGAGACGGTAATTATCTTATTTATTATTATAATCATGATTATTGTTTACAACATAGTTCAAAATAAGTATAAACTAGAAAACGCTAATAAGCTATTTTCATCCAAAAATAACGAAAGGATTTTAATAATACTAATATCAATAGCAATTGGATCATTTGCATCGTTATTTTTAACTGAAGGTTTTATTCATAGTTTGCAACGAAAGAATGGAAATTCTATGGTGTTAATAGGATCAGACTTAATCAAGGGGCTTGGCTTAGACGTAATATGCATACTTTTAATCGGATTTATAGCCTATAAAGTAATAAAAAAATTATTGAAAAATATAGTTTAGGTAAATAAAAGAAATTTTTGTTAAAGAAAATATTAATAGTTTTTAATTTGTGAGAGCCATAGACAGTAAGAATACTTGTAAATGGTTCTCATATTTTATTTAAATCATAAAGAACAAAAAATATATGTATCGAATAGAATATATTAACAAAAGAATAGGAGATGATCAACATGTCTAAACATTCTAATGATTGTTGCTGCTGTAAATGTAATTCTTGTTGCTCTTGCAAACCTAGTTGTTGCAATACTTGCGGATGCGGCGGCGGCTGCGGAGGATACGGTGGTTACGGCGGCTTTGGCGGCGGACTTGGAGGCTTTGGTGGCGGATGTGGCTTTGGCGGCGGCGGATGCGGCGGAAGCTGGCTTTGGATCTTACTAATTTTATTCCTTGGTGGCGGAGCAGGTTGCGGAGGATTTCTCTGGTAATTTGATTAATCATAAGGAGTACAATTTAAAAGTAGCCTTATAATTAGATAATAGAAACGCTGGTAACAGCGTTTCTATTATTTTATTCTTTAGGAATTTATATTCCAATAAAATATGCTGATAACTTAAAAAAGGTTGATTAACAAATTTTTGTATTTTTAAAAGAATAAAAAAGAAATCTTATTCGCCTGCCAAATTTTTCTCACATGCGTTCGAAAAGGCAGATGCGTGAAAAAATCTCCGGCTCCACAATTGCCTGCGATTTTGTTCTTATTCGAATAAAAGTAATTAGAAAGTTGTATTATATAAGTGAAACAGATATAATCTAAAATGTAAAAGGATAAATGTATTTATATGCTAAACGGAGTGATTTGAATTATGGAAGAAAGATTGCAGAAATATCTCGCAAATTGTGGAGTAGCTTCAAGAAGAAAATGTGAGGAATTAATAATTTCAGGTAAAGTTAAAGTAAATGGAGTTATAGTTAATGAAGTTGGAATAAAAATAGATCAATTAAAAGATGTAATAGAATATAATGGAAAGGAAATAAAAAAGAAAGAAGATAAAGTTTATATAATGCTCAATAAGCCTGAAGGGTATATTAGTTCGGTCAAAGACGAAAAAGGCAGAGCTACTATTTTGGATATAGTTAAGGTTAACGAGAGAATATATCCAATTGGAAGATTAGACTATGATAGCTCGGGATTATTGTTATTAACTAATGACGGAGAAATTTATAATAAAATAATTCACCCAAGGGTAGAAATAATAAAAAGATATGTAGCGGTAGTTAAGGGTGAAGTAACTGATAAAGATAAAATTAAATTTGAAATAGGCATAGATATTGGAGGTTATATTACTGCTCCAGCTGAGCTTAGAATTATTAGTTATGATAAAGGTATTTCTACTATTGAGATTGGTATTCATGAAGGAAAGAACAGGCAAATAAGAAAAATGTGTGCTGCAATACATCATGATGTATTATCTTTGAAAAGAATATCTATAGGAGAGCTGAAACTAGGGTATTTAAAAAGAGGAGAATATAGAAAGTTAAATAAAGAAGAATTAGATTATATTAATGGTTTATAGAAAATCACTAAATCATAAAGAGTAGATTAGAGGATTTTACTGTATAGCATTAGTAAATGGGAATAAAAAATATTTATTTTAAAAATATGATACGTAATGAAAGTAGCTTAATAAAATATTGCAGAATTTTAATATGTTCCGTGAAAAACAAGTTATTTGTTGAATATTTAGAAATAAGATGATAGAATTAAGATAATATTATTCAATGTTGTAACAGGAAGGCAAAAGATGGATGAAGTAAATAACGAAAATAGTAGAGATTTAATGAGATTAATTCAAGGAAAATTTATAAGGCTAAGTAAAGGCCAGAAATTAATAGCTGAGTACATATTAAAAAATTATGATAAAGCAGCATTTATGACAGCGGCTAAATTAGGCATATCTGTGGGAGTCTCTGAATCAACAGTTGTAAGATTTGCGATTGAGCTTGGATTTTCAGGGTATCCTAAATTACAAAAAGCATTACAAGAACTTATAAAAAATAAATTAACAACTGTACAGAGATTAGAACTTAGAAATGATTATTTTTCTGATGGAGATGCTTTAAAAGGCGTGTTAAAAGCTGATATGGAAAATATACGTGCCACTCTTGAAAAAATTAATCAAAATACGTTTGAAGACGTAGTAAAGGGGATTTTTGAGGCAAATAGAATATACATAATTGGTCTTAGAAGTTCTACTGCTCTTGCTGAGTTTTTAGGGTTTTATCTAAATATAATACTGCAAAATGTTAAAATTGTAAGCTATGGAATTTCAGATGTCTTTGAACAAATGATAAACGTGGGAGATGGAGATTTAGTTATAGGAATTGGTTTCCCTCGATATGCTGCTAAAACTATTGATGCATTAGAATTTTCACAAGATAGAGGAGCCAAAGTGGTTGCGCTCACGGATAGTTTACTATCACCTCTTGCGTCTAAAGCTGATCACACATTAATTGCACAAAGTAATATGGCATCATTTGTAGATTCTTTAGTTGCACCTATGTCGGTAATAAATGCACTAATTATCGCAGTTGGAATGAGAGAAAAGGAAAATATATCTGATATTTTTGGTAATTTGGAGCAAATATGGCAGACATATAATGTTTATTCTTATAATAATAGAAATGTTGCAGATGATTAAAATTCTAGTAAATAGAGCTGTTCTCAGAGTTATAATGAGGGCAGCTTGTTTTATTAAATAAAGAAACATTTATTTTAATAGGAATGATAATGTTAGGGGTGAAAATATTGAATATTAGAATAAATATACCTAAAAATGTTAGGCTAATTATTGATATAATGCTAAAGAATGGTTATGAAGCTTATTTGGTTGGAGGATGTGTTAGAGATTGTATTCTAGGAAAAGAACCTAAAGATTGGGATATAACAACTAATGCTAAGCCACTAGAAATAGTGGCGTTATTTGATAAAGTTATATTAACTGGATTAAAGCATGGAACAGTTACAATAATATTGGATAAAGAGAGTTATGAGATAACAACTTATAGATCTGACGGTGAATATGAAGACAATAGACATCCTAAAGAGGTTAAGTTTGTGAGTTCTTTAAAGGAAGATTTAGCAAGAAGAGATTTTACAATTAATTCAATGGCATATAATGAGATAAATGGATTAGTGGATTATTTTAATGGAGTAGAGGATTTATGCAGGAAAGTAATAAAAACTGTAGGAGATCCTAAAAAAAGATTTAATGAAGATGCGTTAAGAATGCTTAGAGCAATTAGGTTTTCTGCTCAACTAGATTTTGATATTGACAGGTTAACACTAAATTCAATAAAGGAACTTAAGGATAATATAAAAAACATATCAAAAGAGAGAATCCGAGAAGAATTTAACAAGATATTGCTTAATAATCCAAGAAAAATAGAAACACTGAGGGAATGTGGGATTTTAGAATACATAGTACCAGGAATAAGCAAAATCTATAATTTTAATCAAAATAGTTCTTATCATTTACAGGATTTATATAATCATACTATTATAGCAACTGAGATGGTAGAGCCAAAAATATATTTGAAATTGAGCATGCTATTTCATGAATTTGGAAGGACTTGTATAAGAAAAACTGATGAAAATGGTATTTCACATTACTGTTCTTATTCAAAAGAATCTTCAAGAATGGCTAGTGAAATATTGAAATATTTAAAATATGATAATGATATACTTAATAAAGTTATAATTCTTGTACAGTACCATGATTATATAATGGAAAACAAAGTATCTATAAAAAAACTACTAAGTAAAATAGGTATAGATCTTTTTAAAGATTTAATTAAAATTCAGCGAGCAGATATACTTGCTCAGGATTCTAAATACTCTAGAAAACATTTAATAAATTTAGCTGAGGCTGAAAGTATTCTTAATGAAATAATTGATAACGATGAGTGTTTTACTTTAAAGAATTTAAAAATTAATGGTGGAGATTTATTATCTCTAGGATTTAATAAAGGAAAAGAGATTGGAGAAGTCCTGAATTATTTGCTGGATATTGTAATTGAAAATCCTAAATGGAATGAGAAACAGGAACTAATTAAATTAGCTATGAAAAGATGAAGCTGGAATTTATTAATATAGCGTATGTTAATAATCATAAGGTACATATTTAAAATAAGTAACTCTTATTTTAAATATGTACCTTTTATTTTGATTTTCTTAACTTATATTTGTAAATACTTAATTTCTTGTTTACTTTAATTTATTATACAGAGTCTCTTAAATAGGGAAAATAATCATAAGATTGTATTTTGTAGAATAATTGGATATAATTATATTAAAATTCAAGGAAAATTTGACATTTAAGAAAAAATTAAGAGTGGAGATAGGATTATGATAGATTTAATATTTTCGAATGTGCAAGAAGCGTCAAATTTCACGAATAGTAATACTAGTATGGGATTTGTATTATTTTCAAATGTAGAAAATGTTATAGAATTATCCCAATTAGTATCTACAAACGTGATACTTTGTTCTACGTCTGGCGAGTATGGAAAATATGGTTATGAAAATGGAATTATTTCAGGATTTCAGTATGAACTTTGTGATGGGGAAGTAATAGAAATACTTCATCCACCAATAAAAAGTATAAATAATTTAAAAGAGGCTTATAAAAAAATAAAAAACAATAAGAATGCTTTTGCACTTTTGTTATGCGATGGTTTAACTGGAATGGAAGAAAGCACTATAGGTACGCTATATTTTGTAGATGATAATTTTAAAGTCATAGGTGGAAGTGCTGGGGATAATCTTAAGTTTAAAGAAACATTCATATTTATAGGCGGAAGACGTGTTTGTAGTGCAGTGATCTTCTTTAATATAAAAAGAAGAACTACTATAATTAAGGAGAATATATACATACCAATGGGACAAAGGCTATTAGTCACAGAAGCTGATCCTATAAGTAGGACAATAAAGGCATTTAATAAAGTTCCGGCCAGTACTGAATATGCAAGAGTTTTAAACATAAAAGAAAGTGAACTTCCTAATTATTTTATGAATAATCCTTTAGGTAAAATATATGAAGATGAAATTTTTATATCTTCGCCTATGAAAGTAAATCCTGATAAATCAATTACATTTTATAGCCAAGTTATGTCAAGTACTTTCGTAGAGGTTCTAAAGCCTGTAGATCCAGCAAGTCAAATAAGAGATACAGTTAGAAAAATTGGATTTAAACCTAGCTTTATGTTATCAATTCATTGCATATTAAGAAGTTTGAAATTTCAACAAGATAATATTTGGAAAGAAATAGATAAAGAAATCCTTTCGTTTTGCCCTAATACTACCGGATTTATAAGCTATGGAGAGCAATTTTATAAAAAACATGTAAATCAAACTATGGTAATATTAGCAGTCGAATAAAGGGAGGATATTAATATGTTTAAATTTAAAAGCAAAGAAATAAGAACTATACAAAATCAAAATGAGGTTAACATTAACGAAAAAGAAGAACACTTTCTATATATAGATGAAGTTATGGAGTTAACGACTATAATCGAAAACAATATAAGAACAATTATTAATGAAGAAGAAAATGTGACGTATGGGGTAGATAGGCTTCTTAAAGGAGCTGAATATACTACTAACCAAACAGAAAATGTTAATGAGTATTTACAAGTTTTATCTAATAACAGCGATAAGACAGGAAATCTCGTAAAGGATGTGTTTTTCAGTCTTGATAATTCTCAAAAAGAAATAGATAATGCAAGAAATGATTTTAATGAATTAATTAATCAAGTCGGTATAGTTTCTAGGGTTTTTGATGAATTTATCAATTTGATTTCAGAGATACAAAATCAATATAACAGCATTCAAGGGTTCGCTAATATTATAAATGGAATTGCTCAACAAACAAATTTATTGTCATTAAATGCAGCTATTGAAGCAGCTAGAGTTGGTGAAGCAGGAAAAGGGTTTACTGTTGTAGCTAATGAAATAAAAAAACTTTCTGTTGATACTCAGAAAAATGCTAAAGATATTATGAATTCTTTAGAGCATTTAACAAAATCAATGGAGCAATTATCTAGTAAATCAAATGAAGGAACTGAGGTTATAAATAAAACTACAAGTATTATTGAAGGATCTTCATCTATATTAGATAAAATAGTAGATGCAGAGTCAGAAGTATATAAACATGTACAAGGAGTTCAAGAGTCTCAAAAGAATAATTTATATGGAATAAAGGAAATATCAACAAATTTAACTAATTTAGTTGAGAAATCAAGAACCGAAAATCAACAATTACAAAATATAGTATATAGCATACAGAAAAAAGGTGATTGTTATCTAAATATACTTAATTATATAAATCAAGTTAAGATTCTTAAAAAGGAATAATACTATACAAAAAAATTAGAATAGTGAGCACACCAATAAATATAAAGTAATAAAAGATGATCCTAGTAAAACTCATCTTCTATTATTTTAAATACATATAATTAAGTTTATAAGGGTTAAAATGTTTAAAGATTAGTGATATAATTGTTCTGTTAGCAAATTGTGGTACAATTTCATTATCGGTGGTAACAACTAGATAATGCTTAAGATTTTAATATTAAGGAGAAAACATAATGGAGAATGTTATTAATTATATGGAAATATGGGTTAAGGAGTATATGGAAATTTTGTTAGCAAAAACAGATGGATGTAAATGCGATAAATGTAAAAGAGACATCTTCACACTTTCTCTTAACAATTTAAAACCGTATTATGTAGCGACACCTTTGGGAAAGATAATGGCTAAAATAGAAAGTACTAAACAACAAGTTGAAACTGATATAATAGTACAAGTTACAACAGCGATAAAAAAGGTTAGTGATAACCCTAATCATGATAGATAAATATTTCAGAAAAATATTACTAATCATACTCAGAATCTCAAAAAACTATAAAATTTTCTTTTAAAAGAGCGGCTTTATTTTATGGCTTTGGTGGTGTTTTACCAGTTTCCGCTAGAACCACCACCACCAGAGGAACCACCACCGAAGCCGCCAAAACCACCACCAGATGACCCGCCTCTGGGACCATTACCTCTAAAGATATTGCTCCAGAAAATAATCTGAAGTAACGAAAAAGAAATTCTACCTCTATTAAATATAATATCTAGAAATAGTAGGCCTAATACGATACTTCCGAATATCTTAGTTCCGGTATTAGACTTGACAACATTCGTATTTTTTTCTGAGATATTTAATGATTTATCTAGAGTAACATTATATTCTTTTGCGATATGATCGCAGAAAGTACTATAAGAATTAAGTAACCCTTCACTGTATTTTCCTTCTATAAAGCTAGGTTTAGCAATTGATTCCATGATTCTATTGCTTAAAACATCTGGAATAGCACCTTCAAGTCCGCGGCCAACTTCAACTCTCCATGCCCTATCATTTAACGCTAAAAGAATTAACAAACCATTATCTTTACCTTTTTCTCCGATTCCCCATGATCTAAAAAGAGTATTAGCATAGTCCTCAATAGGAACATTACTAGTTGAATTTA
The DNA here is from genome assembly GCF_000621745.1 of Clostridium beijerinckii HUN142. Lineage (GTDB taxonomy): Bacteria > Bacillota > Clostridia > Clostridiales > Clostridiaceae > Clostridium > Clostridium beijerinckii_A. The sequence goes on from NZ_JHXK01000030.1 coordinate 14,462, forward strand.
TGATAACTACAACAGCTTGTGCCCCAGTTTTATTTTCTAATTCCTTTCCGATAGAAATTAAACTATTTAATTCAGTTTCATTGAATATATTAACATAATCATTTAAATATTTGTAAGAAGTCGGAGAAGGAACCTTACTTTCAGCGTTTGCTGGAAGGAGGAAAAGGGAAAAGGCAACTAAAAGAAGAGAAAATAATAATGATTTTAAAGATTTATGTATTAATTTTATTATCATTTTGCAAAATCTACTGAAGGAACTTCTTTTGAACCTTCGCTAGCTTTATAAAGTGGTTTTTCTTGAAAACCGAATAATGAAGATACTATATTGCTTGGAAAACTTCTTCTTTTAGTATTATAATTTGTTGCGGCAGTATTATAATCTTGCCTTGCTATTGCAATTCTATTTTCTGTTCCTTCCAACTGAACTGATAAATCTCTGAAATTTTGATTAGATTTTAGATCAGGATAATTTTCTACTATAGCCAATAATCTTGAAAGAGAACCAGAAAGCTGATTATCAGCATTAGCCTGTTCCTGTATATTCGTTGCACCAGATAACCTGCTTCTTGCATTAGCGATATCAGTAAATATAGATTTCTCTTGAGTAGCATAGCCTTTAACTGTATTAACTAAATTAGGAATTAGATCTGATCTTCTTTGTAATTGAGTATCAATATTTGAAGATGCAGAATTAGTAGTCTGTTCTAGAGAAACCAACTGATTATAGCCACTTATAGGAATACCTACTATTATCAAAATTATTACTACAATTATTGCTATTTTTGTACCTTTTCGCATTAAAAAGCCTCCTTTCTAAGTTAATTATATTATGTGCAGAAATATAAATTTTATATAGTAAATTAACTATATAACAAAATATCAAAAGAGCGCCTAAAACTATCAAATACGAAATTTGAGACTAAATACGGAGAATTTTGTGGAATTATAATTTAGATATAATAAAAATAAGTATGAATTTATTTTTATTAGTGAATTATTATAAATTTTAAGGATATGCTGAAATAATTATGCTAATATGTTAAAATATAATAAATTTACAATTAGGAGATTAAAAATGGTCTATATTTTAGAGAATGATATATTAAAAAGTGATGCATTGGAAAATATTGTTATAAATAATAATAAATCATTTGTTGTTTCTATTAGATTTGATGAGCTTAAATCGGTTTCCGATATCCTAAATATAAACGAAAAATTATTATATGAGTGCATAAATGGAAGAACATCTAAATTTGAAAGTTATGAAGGATTAGATTACATATCTTTAAAGATTCCGCAAGTTAACAATGTGTTGAAAACATCAAAAAAAGTAAGTATGTTTCTTCAGAAAAACGTACTTGTATTTGTAAGTGATGAAAATGATATTTTAGAAGAGGTTATTTGTAAGTGTAGGTCAGGTGAGATTAAAGGCTTAAATCTTAGCAAACTCTTATATGCATTTTTTGATAAACTTACATTTGAGGATACCTATCATATCGAAGAACTTGAATATGAAATTGCAGCACTTGAAGAAGGGTTAATAACTTCAAAGAGTGATAATTATTTGAAGAAGATTGTTATGTTAAGAAAAAAATTATTAAAATTAAAGCGTTATTATGAAAGGTTTTTAAATATTGCAGAATCTATAGAAGAAAATGATAATGGACTGATTGATAAAAAAATAATAAGATACTTTAGAATGTTCACTAATCGTATTAATAGATTGTATCAGAATGTGAATAATCTTAGGGATTATGTTACACAAGTTAGAGAGGCATATCAAGCGCAAGTTGATATAAATCAAAATCAATTAATGAGGTTATTCACAGTGGTTACCACTATATTTTTGCCACTTACTCTTATAGTAGGGTGGTATGGGATGAATTTTAATATGCCAGAATATAGTTGGAGCTATGGATATCCCTTTGTAATTTCAATAAGTGTTAGTGTAGTTGTATTATGCGGAGTGTGGTTTAAGAAGAATAAGTGGTTATAAATGAAATGATGCCTCATAATTTCCTAAATAAGAAAATTATGAGGCATTAACATTAAAATGAAATTAGATTATTTTTTAAACCTTATAAAATAAAGAATGACGCTGCAACTATTAAATAGACAGCAAGGAGTTGAACCCCCTCCAACCAATTTGATTCTCCATCGTTAGAAACTCTATTAGCTATTAATACGGCAACTATAAGGCCAATCAGCTCAAATTCATTAAAAACAATACTCATAGGAGTAAATAACAAACTTAAAAATATTAATACTGGTGCTACAAATAATATAATTTGCAAGCTTGAGCCAATAGCTATTTCCAAAGCAACATCCATTTTATTTTTCATTGCCATAACAATAGAAGTACTATGTTCGGCTGCATTTCCTATAATAGGGATTAAAATAATACCAACGAAAAATTCACTAAGACCTAAACTTGAAGTTATAGATTCTATTCCGCTTACTAAGAATTCACTTTCAATAGCTATTAATACTGTAGCAGTAACTAATATAGCTATCGCTTTTTTTAATGTCCATTTAGCACTACCTTCTTCTTCGTGAGAAACTGTATAAATATCTTTGTGAGTAAAGAATGAAAAAATAAGACTTAAAATGTAAATAGAAAGCATTACTATTGCAACTATTATACTTAATCCTTCATATCTAGTATTCAAAAGAGTAGGGTCTACAGTATGGGTAAATAAAGCAGGTACACACAAGCCAACAACAGCAAATAGTAACATACTTGAAGAAACTTCAACAACTCTTTTGTTAAAAGTCTGAGTTTTATGTTTTAATCCTCCAGCAAGCATACTGGCACCAAGCACTAATAATATATTGCCTATTACAGACCCAGCGATAGAAGATTTGACAACATCAAAAAGACCTTCTTTAAGAGCAAAAAATGATATTATTAGTTCTGTTGCATTTCCGAAGGTGCCATTTAAAAAGCCGCCAATTTTGGGGCCTGAGTAGAATGAAATTTCTTCAGTTGCTTCACCCATAAGTCCAGCCAGTGGTACTATAGATAATGCTGCAAGTATAAACATTATTGATGGAGATACATGCATAACAAATTCTGCTATAAAGCTTATTGGAATAAAAATAAGCATGTATTTTAGTAATTTCATAAAATATTGCCTCCTTGAATAATTATTATAAATCTAGTAACTTTAACTAATTTTAATTATAAACCTAAATATGATTTGAATAATATTTAGTGTTTAATAAATATATCATAATATTATAAACTATAATTTGACATTATGCTATATTTTTCTAATTAGCAAAATAGCTAAAGTTATTTGTATTTTATTTTAGAAATAGGAAACTATTTTATTATTTACATTTTATATGGTATATTAATATAAGAAATTAGTGTATATAAATGCAAAGTAATGTTGTATAGGGAAATATATGCTATTATTGTAAGTGAATTATATAATTATAAAATTATTTAAATCAAGGAGGGACTGAAATGTCAGTAAAAATGTTGCATACATGTATTAGAGTTAAAAATTTAGAGGAATCTTTAAAGTTTTATAGAGATGCATTAGGTCTTATAGAAACTAGAAGAAAGGAATTCCCAGAACATAAATTCACTCTTGTTTATCTATCAAATGAGATGGGTGGGTATGAAATCGAACTTACCTACAATTATGGTGTTGAAAAATATGATTTAGGAAATGGATTTAGCCATACTGCAATAGGTGTTGAAAATTTAGAAGAAATGAGAGAAAAACATATAGAGCTAGGATACGAAGTTACACCTTTGAAAGGATTACCGGGTGAAAAACCAGGATATTATTTTGTAACTGATCCAGATGGATATAAAGTAGAAGTTATACGAAGATAGTATTTTGATATCTGAAAACAATAAATTATGTTAGATAAAGAGAGATTGCGGGAATATAAAAGTAATCTCTTTTTATATTTAAGTAATGTAGAATTGGATATGTAAAGATATACACTTATATGGTATAATTTAGTAATATATTTAGAATAGAGAAGGTTGGATTTTATGGGTAAAAAGAAAAATATTTATATATTAATTGGAGCAGCAATAGTAGTAGTTCCATTTATTATTAGTTTAACTGCTTTCTTTTTTTACAATAGGACACATAAGCCAGAAAATAAATTAATTGAGTATTTTAATTTATTAAATTCAAAAGAATATGAAAAAATGTATGATTTGACTGATGGTGAAATCATACAAAAGATGTCCAAAGATGATTTTGTTGCAAGAAATAAAAATATTTATGAAGGTATTGATGCTGATAATATTGAAATCAACGTCAAAAATGTAAGAAAAGATGGTGACGAGGCTACTGTAGATTATGAAACTAGCATGGATACTATATGTGGAAAATTAGAATTTTCAAATAGTGTAACTATGAGTAGGAGGATTGGCAAGGATTATGCTTTAAAGTGGAATTCTCAAGTAATATTTCCTGACTTAGCTGATAGTGACAAAATAAGAGTTAAAATAATGAAATCTAAAAGAGGAGATATATTAGATAGAAATGGGGTTAAGCTAGCAACAGATTCTTTTTCATCTAGTGTTGGGATTATTCCGGGAAATTTAGGTGAAAACAAGGATAAATCAATTGATCAAATTGCAAAGCTATTAGGGATAACTGTTGATTATATAAATAGTCAACTAAATGCATCATATGTTAAACCAGATATGTTCATTCCAGTGAAGACAATACCATATGGTGATGAAAGAATTCCAAGTCTTCTTAAAATTTCAGGAGTTAAAATTAATGACAAAGATGCAAGAGTTTATCCTCTAGGAGAGCAGATAGCGCATCTAACAGGATATGTGCAAGCTATAAATGCTGATGAATTGGACAAACATAAAGATGCGGAGTATACTGAAAATTCTATAATTGGTAAATCAGGGCTTGAAAAAATATACGAAGATACATTGAGGGGAATTGATGGAGTTGAAATATATATTCAAAATATTCAGGGAGAAAAGAAAAAATCAATTATAACAAAAGATGTTAAAAACGGTACGGATTTAAAATTAACAATTGATAGCAATCTGCAAAGTTTATTATATAGTCAGCTTGGTAGTGATAAAGGAACTTCAGTTGCTATGAATCCTAATACAGGAGAGGTTATGGCGTTGGTTAGCACACCTGCATTTAATCCCAACGATTTCGTTTTAGGTATGTCAGGTGACAAATGGAATAGCTTGAATAATGATCCTAAGAAGCCTATGTATAATAGATTTCAAGCAACATTAGTCCCTGGTTCTTCCTTTAAGCCGATTACTGCAGTCATTGGTTTAGATACAAAAAAGATAGATCCTAATGCAAATAAAAATATAACTGGCCTTAGTTGGAAGAAGGATAGCAGCTGGGGAAATTACTCAGTTACAAGAGTCAGCGATTATAAAGGGCCGTCGAATCTGTTGAATGCACTTGTTTATTCTGATAATATCTACTTTGCTCAGGCTGCATTAGATATTGGAAAGGATATACTTAAAGATAAGTTAAATAGTTTTGGATTTGTTGATAAAATTCCATTTGAGTATCCATTGTATAATTCACAATATTCAAGTGATAAGGATTTTAAATCTGAGGTACAACTAGCAGACAGCGGTTATGGGCAAGGTGAAGTTTTAGTAAATCCAGTGCATCTAGCGACGCTTTACACTATGTTTCAAAATGAAGGAAATATATTAACACCTTATCTTGTGACAAAGGATGATTCAGATAATAAAGTATGGAAAGCTAATGTTGTGTCAAAAGACTCAGCTAATACGGTACTTCAAGATTTAATACAAGTAGTAGAAAATTCAGGCGGTACAGGTCATGGAGCTTATACTAGTGGGTTAACTATAGCAGGGAAGACAGGAACAGCTGAAATAAAAGCATCTCAAGATGATAACAATGGTACAGAATTAGGATGGTTTGTTGGAATGACTACTAATAAATCCCCCAACAATCTATTGGTAGTGATGATGATTGAAGATGTTAAAGATAGAGGCAGTAGCCATTATGTAGTTCCTAAGGTAAAAAAGGCTCTAGAAAGTGTAAAATAAGTTTGATAATCATAATTTATATATAAAATGGCTGTAGATTTATACAGCCATTTTTAGTTAAACATGCTAGCGTATAGCTAAAATTACAGATGAATTAAGAATCCAAAATAAAGATATGTTAAAATTCACGTTCAAAAATGCTCACTTTTTCATGATCGTGAAAGTCTTCTATTGAGTTTATACCAAGTTTATCCAACACTTCATCAAGTACTTTGCTATGAACTGGAACCTTTATAGGTGAATCATAAGCAAATTTATCGGCTGATTCTTTACCTTGTTCTGTAGGAATTATTGCCTTTGGGCCACCAACACATCCGCCAACACATCCCATTCCTTCTAAGAAGTTTGCATCAACATTTCTATTTAGAGCGTTTTCAAGAAGTTCTTTACAATCTTTCACACCAGAAGCTTTTGCGGCTTTAAAATATTTATGCTTTTCAGGAAAAAGTTCTTCTACTGTTTCTGAAACAGCAATTGAAACACCACCACTACGAGCGTACAATCTTCCACCTCTAGATGCATATTCAACAGATGGTACACCATTTAAATCACCAGGACTTATGTCTAAAGATCTGAATACTTCTTCAAGTTCCTGAAATGTTAATACAAAATCTACTGCATCATTTAAATCCTTATCCTTAGCTTCAGCCTTTTTTGCAATACATGGACCTATAAAAACTACTTTTGCATCTGAATTAAGACTTTTAATCATTCTGGCAGCGGCAACCATAGGTGAAACAGATGGGGATAAATCAGGAACAAGTTCCTTGTAAACTTTTCTTAGCATTCCTATCCAAATAGGGCAGCAGCATGAAGTAATCATCAGGTCTTTAGGACCATTTACGTGTTTATCAAACTCAACGGCTTCTTTTATTGTTAATACATCTGCAGCAAAGGCAACTTCAATCATATCAGTAAAACCTATTTTTATAAGGGCAGCTCTGATTTGATCCATAGTAACCTCGTCACCAAATTGACCGCTAATAGCAGGAGCAACTGCGGCAAAGACGTGTTCATTGTTCTGTATTAAATCTAAAACAGGAAGAAAATAAACTTTATCTAATATTAATCCATGCTTACATGAATCTACACATACCCCGCAATTTAGGCATTTATCATTGTCTATGTAGGTTGACCTTTCATTTTTATCATAAAGAATGGCATCAAAAGGACAAGCGACTTGACAGCTAAATTTACCATCTTCATTTCTAGGGCATGATTTATCACAACCTTTAAGTTTTTCAATCAATCTTGTATTAACTGTATATTCTGTAATTGCTTTTTTTAAATTATATACATAATTATTATCGAATTCCATATCAACGCCACACAACGATCTAATAATTTCAAAAGTTTCTTGTGGAGACTTTTTATGACATACCATAATACGTTTAAGAGTTTCATCAAAATTACCATTGTAATATGATTTAACTAACTCATCGAATAAATCATTATATTTATTATTCATTAAGACACCTCCAAATTGCAAAAATATCGATTATATATTATTATATATTTATTTGCATATATTAATACTAAAATTCAGCATAAGTTAAATTAAAATAGAAAAAAATAAGAAAATAGAAGGAAAAACAAATGTAGATGTAGAACTAATATTTAAATTACAGTTAATAAATTTTATATTAATCTTGAATTTTATAAATTGTAAACGTATAATTAGATTTGAATTTTATTCTTATTGGGGAGATGTAAAAATGTTTATTTATATATTAAATATTTTAAATGATGGGGCAAGGAAAAATAAAATTGATGGGTTATCAAACATTGAAATTATTAATGATACAGATTGCATTTCAAGATTAGCAAATATCAAAAGAGATTCTGATCTTAAAAGTTTTAATAGTAAAATAGGAGATGTTATAGCAATTTTGGATAAATATAAATTGAATAGAAATGACAGAATTGAGCTTTTAAGTAAGTTTGTAGCTGATAATGACTATAATTGGATACTTGAAGGTATACATGATAATTTTTATATTAAAAAAAGAGAAAAAGTAGTTATGGATTCAATATCAATACTAGAAAACATGTTAATGAAAGCTAAAGTAAATGAATGCACAATAGTAGATAACAAAGATTTGTGGACAAATAATATAGAAGAAACAAGAGAGTATAGTGTAAAATATTTTAAAGATATATTGGGAGAGAAATATATTAATGAGAATAAGGAAATTTATTCTTATTTTATAAATTCTGAGTCTGAGGATGCATTGGGAATGGCTAGAAATATAGGCATTAAGAGTAAAACAGGAAAAAATTATAAAAAGGAATGTAATCAATTGGCAATACCAGCTGGAGGCAAGGAAAGGGTAAACTTGTTAATGAAGGAGATTCGAAATGCAGTGGATGGTATCTGAGATCGATTGCAAGAATTGGCAGGAGAGTATTATGAAAGCACTGTTTTAGATGTAGAGGGGAATTTGATTGAAGTATTAATTTAAAATAAAAAGGAGCACTAAATAGTAGCGCTCCTTATATTCAATGAAATTAAGCTCTGTTTACTGAACCGAATAATTCCATTTTTTCTTTAACTGTAGCTTTGATAGCTTCGAATCCAGGATTTAATAACTTTCTTGGGTCAAATCCTTTTCCTTCTAAATCTTTTCCAGCTTCAATATATTTTCTAGTAGCTTCTTGGAATGATAATTGGCATTCAGTATTAACATTGATCTTAGCAACTCCAAGAGATATAGCTTTCTTTATCATATCTTCAGGAATTCCAGTACCACCATGTAATACTAATGGCATAGAAGTTCCAACAGCTTCTTCAATTTTAGCTAATGCTTCAAAATCTAATCCAGTCCAGTTTGCAGGATATTTTCCGTGAATATTTCCGATACCAGCAGCTAACATAGTAACTCCTAATTCAGCTATTTGCTTACATTCATTTGCATCAGCAACTTCACCTTTACCTACAACTCCGTCTTCTTCTCCACCAATTGAACCAACTTCTGCTTCTAAAGAAAGTCCTTTTTCATTAGTTATAGCAACTAATTCTTTAGTCTTTTCTATATTTTCAGCTATTGGATAATGAGATCCATCAAACATGATTGATGAAAATCCAGCTTCGATACATTTTTTTGCACCTTCATAGCTACCGTGATCTAAGTGTAAAGCAACTGGTACAGTAATGTTTAATTCTTCGATCATTGCTTTAACCATTGCAGATACAGTCTTATACCCTGTCATATATTTTCCAGCACCTTCAGATACACCTAAGATAACTGGTGAATTATTTTCTTGTGCAGTTAATAATACAGCCTTAGTCCATTCTAAGTTGTTGATGTTGAATTGACCAACTGCATATTTTCCTTCTCTAGCTTTGTTTAACATTTCTTTAGCTGATGTTAACATTTTACGACCTCCGTATACTTGTATATTTATTATAATAACTATAATATCTGTAAGAAAACTGATTTATGTACTTTACATATCAGTTTTTCCTTTTTCAAACTTATTATACTCTAAAATTAACTATATGAAAACAATAAATTGAAAAATCTGCTTCTTTTAATAAATCATATGTATTTTTATACGAAATTTACATAAAATATATTTTGGATAATAAAGATCTTGTTTTATGAAAGAGTGGTAACATGTAGAATTCAATTAAAAAAAGGACTTATATGGAGAAATTGACGACATAGATAAACAATTAAAAATTGGATTTCTACCTTTCAATAAATACCATACTAGAAAGTGAAAACTTTTCTATATAAGATGAGTAGGCATTTGAAAATGAGCTATTTAGAGTGCTTAATTGTATCTATATTCAAAAAATAATTACAATATTAAAATTTTATATAATTTAGTTTTATTAATTTTATTACATGTGAGGAGGTCATTTTTTGTTTAACATAGGAGATAAGGTTGTATACCCAAGTCAAGGAATAGGAACAATTGATGTTATAGAAGAAAAGGAACTCAAAGGTGAGAAAATAAAATGTTATATAATACACTTAATTAATAATACCATGAAATTAACTTTACCTATTAGTGCAGCAAATACATCTAATATGAGGTTAGTAAGCGATATTAAAACATTAGAGAATAGTTTAAAACATGTAGATAGATTCATGGCAGAAGCAGAAAAATTTTCTAAAGTTAATTATAAAGAAAGAAGGAGTATAAGTAAAATAAAAATGAAGTCAGGTACATTTGATGAATTTATTGAAGTTATTTTTGATTTAACACAATTGAAAAGATGGCATAGTTTAAATTCAAGTGAAAAACAAATGTTAAATTATATAAAGAAAATTGTAGTGGAAGAGATTGCTCAAGCAAAATGCTTAACAAGTGATGAGGCCTCTGAGTTATTAGATCTTTCAATGAATCTAAAAAGTTAAGTCGAAAAAGGTTGCTATTTTACTGAAGTATGTTATAATAAATATTGTAAATGAAATAAAAGGTTTTTTATAGATATGTAAATTTCTCCTTTAGAGAATTATATGAATCAATATATTAATCTTTAGTTAAAGGAGGAACTTTATATGACAGATAAAACTTTAGTATGCAGAGATTGTGGAGAAGAATTTGTTTTCACTATAGGAGAACAAGAATTCTACCAAGAAAAAGGATTCACTAATGAACCTACAAGATGTATATCTTGTAGAAGAATTAAGAAGGAACAAAATAATAGAAGATAATATTATTTTATTAGGAGTTGTAAGATTTTCTTACAACTCTTTTTTTATGTCTATGAAATTATAAAAGATTTAATACTGAAACCTAATTGTGTCAATTAGGTCAGTAGTATCAGGTAGGAAAATATATTACCACGAAGTGCGCATGCCAAGTCACATTTATTCTAATCATAACTTTTGGACATTTGTAGCCATGAGCCCTTTTGGTCCATTCTCAATATCAAATGTTACACTTTCACCTTCACTTAAATCTTTGGAAGGACCTTGTTCTTTAATTTGGGAGTGGTGTACGAAAACATCATCACCATTATCAGAAGATAAAAAACCATAGCCTTTCTCAGAATTAAACCATTTAACTATACCAGTTGTTTTTGACATAAAAATCTCTCCTTAATGTATTCATTTCTCACTTTTAGTATTTGTTTAAAGCAGAATATTTAAACGTTAATAATTATAGATAAACAGCTTTTAATATGGATTTATGTAATACTTTACCGAAATTATATACGATTATTTTATTATAGCATTGATTGAAATTTATAATCTTTGTGATAAAGTCACAGAACATATCAGCTGTATTAGCTAAACTTAAATTAAAGAAATGCACTGTATTTATAAAAATATTAATATTATATTTTTATAGCGTTAGGCAAGTATAATGCTTAATTTTTATAAAAACAAGAATATGATTGAGCAATGTATTAATTTATAAAAAGGAGAGAGCTATTATGGTTAGAAAATTTGTTATTGTTGGTGGAGTTGCAGGGGGAGCATCAACTGCAGCTAGACTTAGAAGATTAGATGAAAATTCTGAAATCATTATGATAGAAAAAGGTCAATATATATCTTTTGCTAACTGTGGACTTCCATACTATATAGGAGAGGCTATTGATGAAAGAGGAAAATTAATAGTTCAAACTGTAGAAGAAATGAGCAGTAAGTTTAATTTAGATATAAGAAATTTAAATGAAGTTATTAGTATAGATAAGGAAAGCAAAAAAGTTAGAGTAAGAGATCTTAGAACAAAAGAAGAATATGACGAAACTTATGATATTTTAGTTTTATCTCCGGGAGCAGCACCAATTAAGCCACAAATACATGGAATATCTGAATGCAATAATTTATTTACTTTAAGAAATATACCGGATACAGATAAAATTAAATATTACGTAGATAATAAAAAACCAAAACATGCAACAGTAATAGGAGGAGGATTTATAGGTCTTGAAATGGTTGAAAACCTTCATGCAAGGGGTATAAATATTACTCTTGTAGAAGCAAGTGATCAAGTTATGGCTCCTCTTGATATAGAAATGGCAAGTATATTACATGAGCATCTAATAGATAAAAATGTTGAATTAATATTAAGTGATGGAGTATCTGAATTTAAAGATAACGGGAATAAAATCATACTTAGCAGCGGAAAAGAAATAATAACCGATATGATAATATTATCAATTGGAGTTAGGCCAGAAACAACAATTGCAAGGCAAGCTAATCTTAAATTAAATGAAAGAGGCGCTATTATAGTTGATAAATTTATGAAAACTTCAGATTCGAGCATCTATGCATTGGGAGATGCAGTAGAAGTCATAGATTTTGTAAATAAAAAACCAACAATGATTCCTTTAGCTTGGCCTGCGAACAGACAAGGTAGGATAGTAGCCGATAATATATGTGGAAAAAATGTTGAATATAAAGGTACCCTTGGATCAGCTGTTGCAAAGATATTTGATTATACGGTAGCTACAACAGGCAATAATGAAAAGCTATTAAAGAGGCTAGCTATAGAATATGAAACAACTCATATACACCCAGGTTCTCATGCTGGATATTACCCAGGATCTTTTCCTATATCATTAAAGATGTTGTTCGATCCAAAGTCAGGAAAAATATTTGGAGCACAAGGTGTGGGAATTGATGGCGTTGAGAAACGTATAGATGTCCTCGCAACAGCTATTAAAGGCAATCTTACAGTTTTTGATTTGCAAGATATTGAGCCGTGTTATGCACCTCCATATAATTCTGCAAAAGATCCAGTTAATATGCTTGGATATTATGCATCAAATATTATAGAAGGAATTACGAAAACAATTCAATGGAATGAAATTGATAGCTTAGATAAACAAAAATCATCAATTATAGATATAAGAGAAGAATTTGAATTAGTTACAGGTACTTTGAAAAATTCTATTTACATTCCTCTAGAAAAATTAAGAGATAGATTAAATGAAATCCCAAGAAACAAGGATATATATGTTACATGCCAAGTTGGTCTAAGAGGATATATTGCTTGCAGAATCCTTGAACAAAATGGAATAAAGTGTACAAATATAGATGGTGGAATGAAAACATATCTATATGTAAAGAGAGCTAAAGAAATGATTAGAAATCAGTTTAAAAAGAGTGAGAGAATTAATAATGAGGTAGCCGTAATGAGGGAAGAAAATATAGATTTGGGCAAAGTAAATGCTGATATTAAGCTGAATGCATGTGGCCTTCAATGTCCAGGACCAATAAAAAGAGTGTTTGAAGAAGTTAAGAAAATGGAAAGTGGAAGTGTTTTAGAAGTTAAAGCAAGTGACCCTGGATTTAGTAAGGATATAAAATCATGGTGCGACTCAACAGGAAATACATTGCTAAAATCAGAATTTGATAATAAAGAAAAAGCATTTGTAGCGTATATTCAAAAAGGAAAAGAGTTAGAATCAGTTGAAAAAACACTATCTCCAAAAACTGCCGAAAAAAATGGAGCTACTTTAGTAGTATTTAGCGGAGATTTAGATAAGGCAATAGCTTCGTTTATTATAGCTACAGGAGCAGCATCCATGGGGAAAGAAGTAACGATGTTCTTTACATTTTGGGGGCTAAATATATTAAAGGATCAAGATAAGCCTAGCATAACTAAAGATATTATGGGAAAAATGTTTGATACTATGCTCCCAGCACATGCTGGTAAATTACCATTATCACAAATGAACATGATGGGCATGGGACCTGTTATGATAAAGAAGATAATGAAAAAGCATAATGTTGATAGCTTAGAAAAATTAATAAGAAATGCTATAGATATGGGAGTTAAAGTGGTAGCGTGTTCTATGAGCATGGAGTTAATGGGTATTAAAAAAGAAGAATTTATTGATGGAGTTGAAATTGGTGGAGTTGCTTCATATTTAGGATCAACAGAAGGTTCTGGACTAAACTTATTTATTTAATTAATAATTGTTTGCAATATAAATATTTTATAGACTTGGTAATTAATAATTTCACCAAGTCTATTTTTTATTGTTTGTTTTTACAATGATTGGTGATAATATAAAATTATAGAAGACAAGTATCGGGATTAAAATATATAATTAGAATGGGATATATTTTAATCTAAAAATATTATCATGCAGGTAAAACAAGTTAATAAACGATTATACAAAGATATTAATATGAAAGCGAGGAATTTTATGAGAGATTTAGAAAATGGCTCAAATTTAAAGACAAAAAAGAAAAATACTAGTATGATACTAGCTGCGTTCATGATTTTCATTTTGCCAATAATATTGGTATTTGTAGGAGCTTTTATAGGTGGAATAATAGCTGAAAATATACAGTTGGCTTCTAAAGGAACTTTTAAAATAGTAGGTGGAGTAGTTGGCTTTTTGTTATCAGCTATAATAGTCAAGGTGTTTGATAAACATTCAAAAACAGATGAAAAGGCTGAGAAGATTTATTGGGATGATTTATAAATAACTGATATAAATAATAAGGAATTACTAAATAAAAAATATTTGTTGACAATTGTTTGATATATAGTAACTAAGCATATATTTCCCACATAATTTATAAGTATAAGAACTTTTATAGGAGAAATATATGATTAACTTAGTATTAACACCGCTTCACTATATTTATCTTATTTTTATTATTATAATTATATTGGCTATGGTGAAGAAGAAAGATATCTCTCTTTTATGTATACTAGGCATTTTTATTCTGGGATTGGCCGGAACAGAATCAATTTATAAATCTGTAATGGGAGTATTTAATAGTTTTGTTTATGCAGCAAAGGAATTGATGCCAACAATTTTTATAATATCAATAATAACAGCAATGAGTAATACATTAATGGACTCTGGAATAAATGATGAGATGGTGTCTCCTTTTAGAAAAGTGATTAAAAATTATTGGATTGCTTATTGGGTAATTGGAATTTTTATGATGGTTTTATCGTGGTTTTTCTGGCCATCTCCAGCAGTTGCACTTATAGGGGCGTTGTTTCTACCTATTGCTAAGAAAGCTGGACTTCCAGCTATGGGAGTAGCTATTTCAATGAATTTATTTGGGCATGGTATAGCTTTATCAAGCGACTATATAATTCAGGCAGCACCAAAGCTTACTGCTGATGCAGCAAGTATACCAGTTTCTGAGGTTATATCTGCAAGTATTCCACTTGAACTAACAATGGGAATAGTTACAACTGTGGCTGCATTTTATTTCCTTAGAAAGGAGATTAAATCAGGAGAGCTACCTAGTGAATATGAAGAAATAGAAAGTTCAACATCAATTTCAAGTCCTTCAATGCTTATTTCTTCAAGAAAAATAAGAAGGTTTTTAGCTTTATTAATTCTAGTATTATTTGCCTTAGATATTTTTATAATGTATATTGCTAAATTACAGGGTGGTGATGCAACAGCGCTTATTGGAGGTACTGCTATATTCATCTTGAGTTTAATTTCAATATTAGCTTACAAAGAAAAATCTTTAGATAAAATTACTGATAATCTTGTTAAAGGGCTCCAGTTCGGTTTCAAAATATTTGGGGTTGTTATACCTATAGCAGCATTTTTTTATTTAGGTGATTCAGCATTTATAGATATATTTGGGAAGATACTTCCAGATGGTTCAAATGGTATAGTTAATGACTTAGGTGCCGCACTTGCAAACAACGTTCCAATAAATTCAACTATTTCTGCTGGTACACTCACAGTAGTTGGCGCAATTACAGGATTAGATGGATCAGGATTTTCAGGAATATCTCTGGTAGGATCTATCTCTAAAATATTCTCAACCGCTTTGGGTGGTGGTGTAGCAACATTAACAGCTTTAGGACAAATTGCCGGAATATGGGTAGGTGGAGGAACCGTGATCCCATGGGCACTAATACCAGTAGCAGCGATTTGCGGTGTAGATGCATTTGAATTAGCTAAAAAGAACCTCAAACCGGTTGTTATAGGATTAATCATTACAACAATAGTTGCAATATTTATTATTTAACAATTGAGAAGTAAGCTAAATTCAATAAATATACTGTAATTAAAATAAAGAATTCTTATTATAAGACTCCGCTAATTTATGATTTAGGGGAGCCTTTATTTTTTATATAATAAAAAATGCAATATGAAATATAAATGGACCCATACAATTGCTAGAGAAATCTTATAGTGTTATAATAATCACAACATTTTCCTATGAAGATAGAATAATACAATAAGGGGGGACTATTATATGGAAAATAAGAATTCAAGAATTGTAAAAGTAATTCAGACAGGTGTCCTTGCGGCATTATGCTTTGTATCATTTACTTTTCTTTCAATAAAAATACCTGTTGGTGAGGATGCGGTTTCGCTACACATTGGAAATGCATTTTGTGTATTAGCAGCATTGCTTCTTGGGGGCTGGTATGGTGGATTGTCAGGGGCTATAGGTATGACAATTTCAGATCTACTGGATCCAACATATGCCATTGGAGCACCTAAGACCTTTATTTTAAAGCTATGTATTGGTTTAATAACTGGGTTAATTGCTCATAAATATGCAAAAATAGATGAAAGTAGTGATAAAAAGTATATAGCTAAATGGACTATTATTGCTGCAATTGGAGGATTAGCTTTTAATGTTGTTTTTGATCCTATTGCTGGATATTTTTATAAACAATATATTCTTGGACAGCCACAGCAAATGGCAGCAGTATTAGCAAAAGTAAGTGTATTTGCAACTTTTGTTAATGCGGTAGTATCAGTAATATTAGTAAGTATTATTTATAATGCTATAAGGCCTGTTTTATCAAAGTCTGGATTATTATTGCCAGTTGGAGAAAGAAAATCTATAGTAAAATAATAACTTTATTTTTGTATGTAAGAAACCATTAAAATCACAATTTATGATTTTGGTGGTTTTTACTAATTTAAAATACAATAAATTTTTATTTTTATAAGGCAATACGATCATATAGATGAGAGATTTATTCTTTGCGCTTAGGTTAATGTTCGTGTTTGTAAGAAAAAAAAGAAGAGAAAAATAATTTGTTATTGATTTTTATTAATATATGAGCTAAAATTACCTAGTAATAAGAACTATTTTTGAAAAAAAGTTAATAATATTCACTTATATAAATCTGATAATAAGGGTCGGATGTTTCTACCAAGCTACCGTAAATTGCTATAGGACTATAAGTGTCTACTTAAAAATTATATTTAATGTCAAGGAGAGATAAGAATGAATTATGATGTAATAATAGTAGGTGCTGGTCCAGCAGGAATATTTACTGCATATGAACTAAAGAAACAAAAACCTCAATCTAAAATCCTTTTAGTTGAATCAGGAAAGAGTATTGACAAGAGACATTGTCCAAAAGATAAAACTAAAAAGTGTGTATCATGCAAACCTTATTGTCATATTACTACTGGATTTTCTGGCGCAGGAGCGTTTTCAGATGGAAAGCTATCTTTAAGCTATGAAGTAGGTGGAGATCTACCTGAACTTGCAGGAGCTGATTTAATACAAGAATACATAGATTATACAGATTCAATTTATTTGGACTTTGGAGCAGATACTAAAGTTGAAGGTGTAGGAAATAATGAAGCAGTTAAAGAAATAAGAAGAAAAGCAATACAAGGTGGATTAAAATTAGTAGATTGTCCAATAAGACACTTAGGAACTGAAAAAGCTCAAGAGATATATTTGAAGATTCAAAAACATCTATTAAATGCTGGCGTTGAAATTAAATTTGATACAACAGTTAAAAATCTTTTGATAAGAAACAATGAAGTATCTGGGGTATTAATAACAGATTCATTAACTAGAAGTAATGACGAAGAAATGTTTTCAGATAAAGTAGTTGTAGCAACAGGTAGAAAAGGTGCTGATTGGTTAAAAGACATGTGTATTGAGCACAAGATAAATCATAGTGCAGGACCAGTTGATATAGGTGTTAGAGTTGAGCTCAGAAATGAAGTAATGGAAAGTGTAAATAATGTACTTTACGAATCTAAACTTATAGGGCATCCAGCGCCATTTAAAGATAAAGTTAGGACTTTCTGCCAAAATCCAGGCGGTTTTGTAAGTCAAGAGAATTATGATAATAATTTAGCAATAGTTAATGGTCACTCTTATAAAGATAAGAAATCTGATAATACAAACTTAGCAATTTTAAGTTCACATAATTTTTCGGCTCCTTTCAATGAACCAATTGAATATGGGCAGAAGGTTGCAGAACTTGTTAATATGTTGGGGAATGGAAAAATATTAGTTCAAAGATATGGCGATATATTAGATGGTAAGAGAACTTGGGAAAAGGAATTGTATGAATCAAACGTTAGACATACATTACCAGATGCAGAAGCAGGAGACTTAACATCAGCTATGCCATATAGAACTATGACAAATATTCTAAACTTTATACAAGCTATGGATACAGTAGTCCCAGGATTTGCAAGTAGAGAAACATTATTATATGGTCCAGAAATAAAATTCTACAGTAATAGAATTGATTTAGATAAAAATTTCGAAACTAATATAAAAGGCTTACATTGTTTAGGTGACTCAAGTGGCTGGACTAGGGGACTTATGATGGCATCAGCCATGGGTGTGATAATGGGTAGAAAACTTTAAAAATATTGAAAATACTAAGTTGTATTAATATCAAGTATTCATAAATACAGGGGATGATAACATCCATTAAACAGTATTCTACATAATTTTTTATGAAAATTATGAGGGATGCTGTTTTTTATAAAAGATATATTAATTTAAATGTTGTAGTTATTGGTAATAATCTAAAGTTAAGATTATAAATTGTATAAAGAAATATATGAGAATTATAAAATTAACAAGGGTAACTTATTACAATACGTAATAAGTTACCCATAAACGATTTTATATATAAGGATAAATAATTAATAAGGAATTATCTTATTTCCCTATTATATCTGATAATTATTACAAAATTATAACAAATATGTTAATTCAATATAAACATTATATTAAAATAAACTTAAATATGATATTTAAGGACAGTAAAAAAGTTTTTTATAAATTTAATAATTACCTTTAAAGATGTAATAAATATTGTAAGGTAATTATTGCATTTAATGTTGATTTTTCTTATATTATTGTTATAATATATACATAGAAAGACATAAAGTAACATAAATATACAAAGATTGGGAACTATGAAGAATTCTCTGTATTTGGGCATCTTGAGAATTTAGAGTTAATGATGCAACCCACCAATCAAAACTAATTAATTTTTTTAGTTAGTTTTGATTGGTTTTTTATATTTAGCAATTAAATATAATATAGCTAAAAGTAAATAATTGAAGCAGGTTGTTTTTTAAAAGTTAATATATATGAGAGGTGATATGCTATGAAGATACACAATGAAATCATGAAAGTTATAAATGATAATTTAGCAAAATGTTCTAAATTTGAATTTGTTGCGGAGTTAAGAGATCTAACTTTAGCAGATATGTATTATATTGAGAAAATATCGAGTATTGATAGTATAAAAGCGAAGTTCAATTATAAAATAATAAATAATACGTATATAAAAATTAACTATTCACGTTAATTAATACATAGGATGAGGAAAGATATGATAATAAACATTAGGATTAAATTAAGTAAAATAAAGAAAACAGAAGATGATAAAAATAAGGTAATTAAGAACTTTTCTTATCAAGGCGGTTTAATTAATAAGAATCGTAGACAGTAGAAATATTGTTTATGATTCTTATTTTTTTGTTATACTAATATAGTAGATTTGACGAGGAGAGTAATGGTATGAATAAAAAGGTATATGAATTATTAGAAGAGATAAAATTACATTCAGAGAAAATTAGTGATTGGGAACAAATGACAAATGTATTTGCTAATGCTATTAAAAGAAAAGGATTGAATAATGAAGAAGTTGAAGAGATAAGTGAGAGAATACTTAGAGAAGCTAGAAAGAAGTAGACGTGAAGTTGAATGATTTATAATAAAAAGGATTTTCTTTAATTTTTATAATTTAAGAAAATCCTTTTTAGTTAATATATGTTGTAGAAAGTTTAATTCATTAAAATTTATCTTAAACTATCGGATAATAGCTCAAATAGTTTGTTTGAGAATGAATTATACTATTTGGAACTTACATAATAGCGTTTGGAGTATTTTTAACTAGTATAATCCAGCACTTTTAATTCTTTTCCTAATTTGAGGTCCTGCTAGTGATGCAATTATCATCTTTGCAAGGTCACCAGGAATAAATGGAAGAACACCAATTGTTAGGGCTTTATTAAATGGTAGATGTACCACATATGCTAGCCATATTGTTCCCAAAGTGTAGGTTACTATTGTACCTATTAACATTCCTAAAAAACACATAAAAATTTTATTAGGAAATTTGTCAATGAATATTCCGCTTATAAATGCCATAAAAGCGAATCCAATTAGATATCCACCTGTTGGACCCGCTAATTTAGTAAATCCTCCAGAGAATCCTGCAAAAACGGGCAATCCTACTACACCTATGAGAAGATAAATAAGGTAACTAATCGTTCCTTCTTTTTTTCCAATTATATATATAGTAAGGTAAATTGCTAAATTTGTTAATGAAATTGGTACTATACCAATAGGGATTGAAAATGGCCCTGAGATACATAGAAAAGCACTCATTATTCCGATTATTGTCAACTGACGCGCGCTAGTTTTGTGTATATTTTCCATAGTTTTAAATCTCCCTTGTATATTATATTTTTTTTCTATAATTCTTTCTCAATTGTAAAACCTAGTGTTTGAAACATCATTTTGTCTTGACATGTATTATTGCCTACAGTAGTCAGCATGTCACCAGTTATTGTTGCATTGGCTCCAGAACGAAAAATTTCTATGCCACCATCTTCAAAATAAGTTCTTCCAGCGGCCATACGAATATAGGAGCTTGGATTTATGTAACGAAAAATTGCAATTGTTCTTAAGATATCGCCATTAGAAATCCTTTTTAGATTTTCTAATGGAGTACCTTTGATAGGCATTAATACATTTATTGGAATAGATACAACGCCAAGTTCTGATAAACTTATAGCCATGTCAATTCTATCATACCAAGTTTCACCCATTCCTATAATACCACCTGAACAAACTTTTAAACCTACATTTTGTGCTAGTTTAATTTCTTTAATTTTGTCCTCATATGAGTGAGTGGTACAAATATTATGAAAGTTTCTTTTGGAAGTTTCGATGTTCGCATGGTACATTGTGACTCCAGCTTCTTTTAAGCGGATAAATTGTTCTTCTTTTAAAAAGCCATGAGATGCACATAAGTTGATAGAACATTCCTTATGCATCATTTTGTATGCTTGTACAGCTTTGCCAAAATCACTTCCAACTAATGCTCTTCCAGCTGTAACAATGGAGTATCGGTGTACACCATTTGCTTCATTTTTTTTGCAATCTTCTAAAATTACATTAGGATCTAAAAAATCATATTCTTTAATTTCTGTTTTATGGTGAGTTGATTGAGCACAAAATTTACAGTTTTCGCTGCATCCTCCGCTACGACCATTTATAATTGTACAAAGGTCTACGTTTTCTCCGCATAGTGCTTTACGAATCTTATCAGCGCCATCACAAATCTTTTTTAGATCACAAGTTAATAAGAATTCTAAATCGTCACATCTAGTTAATCGTCTTCCATTAATAATTTCTTCTGCTAATTTCTCCATATAATTTTACCTCGCCCCAATTTATTAAATAATTTCAAGACAAGTATATAATTAATATTTAATATTGTCAACCATATATTAGAATATGGTTA
Source organism: Clostridium beijerinckii HUN142 (assembly GCF_000621745.1). Classification (GTDB taxonomy): domain Bacteria; phylum Bacillota; class Clostridia; order Clostridiales; family Clostridiaceae; genus Clostridium; species Clostridium beijerinckii_A. The sequence goes on from NZ_JHXK01000030.1 coordinate 36,240, forward strand.
ACGATTTGAAATTATGCTTGAGTATATGAATAGAAATTAATGTATTAGCAAAATATTTTATAAACCTACACAATATAGAAAAGGAAATATATGGAACCAATAAAAATAAAGTTTATTTTAGTCAGAACAAATTTTTATATAGCAGAGTAATATAATATGTAGAGTATTCGAATAGGTTAAAATATGGTTATGAGCGGGTGCTAGAATGACTATTGATTTTGATAAAGTTATGTTTAATATAACACAAGGTTATTATAAATATATTGGTTCAGGCTCTGGTAGGAAAGTATTCGATTTAGGGAATGGATATGTTTTAAAAATAGCAAAAAATAAGGCTGGGATTGCACAAAATAAAGCTGAATGTAGAATTTCAGGCGATGACCACACTAAGTTATTTGCAAAAGTTATACAGGTTTCAAGTGACTTTAGTTTGCTTATAATGCAAAAAGCAAATAAGGTAAATGATATTTTATATGTATGGAAGTATTTTAATGTATCGAATAAGGATGAATTTTTAAAAACTCAGGAATTACAGGAAATAAAGAAACATTATAAGTTGTTATTAGGTGATTTTTGCAGGAAAAGCAGCTGGGGAATGATTGATGGAAAGCTAGTCATCATTGATTATGGTTTTACAAGGGAAGTTGTGGAAAAACATTATTCTTTTTAAGATATTGACTTGAGTAAATCATATTTTAAATGCATGATGTCGTTATGCCAAATAATAATATAAGATTTAATGATACAATAATTTTATAGTGAGACTTTATAGCTACGAACTTAAAAATATTAGAGAACATTTATATATTTGAGCATTAAATTTTAAATAAATTTAATGCTCTTTCTAATTATAAAGTTTATAATAAAAGAATTCTTAACATTGCTGTGTGTAGTTTAGAGACATTTCTGATGATGCATCATATTATGAATTAATGATTAATTTTTTGAAGGGAAAAATGGTATGCATACTTTAGGGCAGGGAGGTATCTATAGTCTAAATGATTTTAACAATGATCAATGCTCATCCAATAAGCTAAAAGTTATAGGAAAAGGAACGGTAAGTGTAAAACCAGATTTAGCAGAAGTAGTCCTTGGAGTTATAACTGAAGATTTACAATTGGAAGTTGCGCAGGAAGAAAATGCTAAAATAACTCAAGAAGTTATAAACAGTATAAGAGCATTGGGAGTGCCTCTTAAGAATATACAAACTGAAAATTATAATATAAGACCTAATTATGATTATATAAATGGAAAACAGGTCTTTAGAGGATATGAAGTAATAAATAATTTAAAAATTCTAATTAGTAATGTTAATAATGTAGGTTTAGTAATTGATACTGCAGTAAGCAATGGAGCAAATTCTTTAACTGGGATTATCTTTATTGTCTCAGATGAAACAAAGTATTATTATGAAGCATTGAGAAGAGCTATCCAAGATGCTCAAAATAAGGCAAGAATTGTAGCTGAGCAACTTAAAGTAAAGTTAAATATTATACCAATTCAAATAAATGAACAGAATGAGATTAATAGTACACCACTAGTAATGACTCTTAAGTCTACTAGTAATACTACCCCTATTGAAGCCGGAGAAAATATGATAAATGCAGATATAGAGGCTATATTCACATATGTAGCACAGTAAAAATAGTTCATGAAGAATAGTTATAATAATCACAAGAAAAGATATTGATAGTTAATTTGAAATTTTAAACATTTATTTCAGTTTAGAAAAATAAAAAGCCAATGCTTAATATTAAGCATTGGCATAGAATGTCCTATATAATATCCAAAATACCGGTACTCTAATTTTGACCCCTATCCTTCGATAGGTGGGTGATCTCACAGATGATTCAATCGCCTTCAAAGCCGTAAAAGGACTCATATGAAAGTACATTTCCCCATCTAAATAATTGAACTCCCGTAGTTTAAGTGTAGGTTCAAAATAAGAGCTTAACGAATATCCCAGAATTTATAATCAATATATTAACCTGCTTGAACAACTTAATATCATTTGCTCTTAGGCCGTGAAGATATAATAACATATTTAAATTTCTTATGCAAGAGATTTTTATGATAATTTAGATTAATGTTTATAGTTAATTTGTAACACTATAGATACAAGGAATTGAAGTAGTTCTTATTAAAACAATCTGGAATTAACATAATTACGTCTTACTAAAAAGACAATTAAATCTATATGACTTTAAGAGAGAAGTTGATACATTCAAATAGGAAATAAGAAACAAAGTGATATATTTGTTTAAATATATTGAAACAAAATTTCAAAAGTGCTATCATATATGTATCGAGTGAAAACGTAGTCAAAATTAAATGTTTTATATGGAGGCGATGATTGTGGAGAGTTTAAATTTAAAAAATCTAACCACTGAAAGTAGAAATGAAACGACAATAAATATAGATAAAGTATCAACGTTAGAAATGGTAAAAATCATGAATGATGAGGATAAAAAGGTAGCAAACGCTGTAGAAAAAGAGCTTCCTAAAATAGCAAGAGCTATAGATATGATAGCCGAAAGAATTCATAGAGGAGGAAGATTAATTTATATAGGTGCAGGAACATCAGGAAGACTTGGTGTATTGGATGCTTCAGAATGCCCACCAACATATGGAGTTTCGGAAGAATTAGTACAAGGAATTATAGCTGGGGGAAAAGAAGCAATATTTAGAGCAAAAGAGGGAGCAGAGGATTCAGAAGAATTAGCAGTGGAAGATTTAAAGAGTAAAAATATAACAGAGAATGATACAATAATAGGACTTGCAGCATCTGGAAGAACCCCTTATGTTATAGGAGGATTAAGGTATGCTGATCAAATTGGTGCATTAACAGTTTCAGTGACTTGTAACGAAAATTCAGATGTTGCAAAGGAAGCTTATATTTCGATTGCACCAGTGGTTGGCCCGGAAGTTGTAACAGGTTCAACAAGACTAAAGTCTGGGACAGCTCAAAAGCTAGTATTAAATATGATATCAACTGGTGTCATGATTAAGCTTGGAAAAGTATATGGAAATCTAATGGTAGATTTAAGAGCTACAAATGAAAAGCTAATTGAAAGAGCTAAAGGAATAGTTTGTAAAGCAACGGGTATAAACATGGAAGAGGCCACAGAAGCACTAAATAAAACAGATTACGATGTCAAACTAGCAATATTTATGATACTTTCAAAGCTAAATAAAGATGAGGCGAGAATTAAATTAGATAAAAATAAAGGTTATATAGCTAAAGCGTTACAAGAAATAGATAATAAGTAAAGGAGAGGGGATTTATGACAAATAAAGACATTGCTATAAAATTAGTAGAATTAGTTGGAGGTAAAGATAACGTAAAATCAGTTACTAATTGTATGACGCGTTGTAGATTTGAATTAAATAACTTTTCAAAAGCTAATATAGAAGAAATTAAGAAGTCAGAAGGAGTTCTTGGGATAGTTGAGACTAAAGAACAACTACAAGTTATTTATGGGCCAGGAAAGGTAAATAAAGTAACTGAAGAAGTAAAGAAAGTTGTAGGAACAAAGGTAGTAGCCATAGGAGAAGATGCAGTAGCTAAAACAAAGGCTAAATTGAAAGAAAAAAATGATACTAAGTTTAAAAATATTCTTAAAAAACTAGGAAATGTTTTCATTCCTTTAATTCCTTTATTTGTGGCTTGTGGCCTTGTGCTTGCAATAAATAATATTGCAGGAGTGTATTTCAAAGATGCTTATACAAAAACAACAGCCGCTCAAATTATAGGGCTTATAGGGAATGGAGTATTTGCTATACTATCAGTTTTAGTTGGTGTAAATGCAGCAAAAGAGTTTGGGTCACAAATGCCAATGTTAGGTGGAGTATTAGGCGGAATTCTTTCATCAGCAACTCTTGCAAATATCACTCTTTTTGGACAAAAATTAACTCCGGGCCGTGGTGGAGTTATATCTGTAATATTAGTAGTAGTGTTAGCTTGTTTTATTGAAAAAGCATGCAGAAAAGTTGTACCAGACGTATTAGATTTGTTTGTTACGCCATTAGTTACGCTTTCTGTTTCAGCGTTAGCAGCATTATTTATTCTTCAACCAATTGGAGGAGCTATTTCAGATAGTATAGGGTTTTTAGTCGCAAAAACAATAGCATCAGACAATACTTTTATAGCAGTCATATCAGGAGCAGTATCGGGAGGTCTATTCTTGCCGTTAGTTATGACAGGAATGCATCAGGCATTAACTCCAATACATGCAGATTTAATAGCTAATGTTGGGTATACTGTATTATTACCTATACTAGCAACAGCAGGAATGGCACAGGTAGGAGCAACTATAGCTGTACTAAGAAAAACAAAAAATGAAAGATTAAAGAAAATCGCTAAGAATGGATTAGTACCAGGATTTTTAGGAATAGGAGAACCGTTAATATATGGAATAACTTTACCTCTTGGGAAACCTTTCGTTGGAGCTTGTTTAGGAGCAGCAGTAGGTGGTGAGGCAATGGCGATATTCAAAGTAGGAGCAGTTGCCATGGGTGTATCAGGACTACCTTTAGCATTATTAATTGCAAATGGGAAAATAGGAGTGTTCTTAATAGGAGTATTGGTTTCATATGCAAGTGGATACCTATTTACTAATATTTTAGGTTTTGATGACCCAATTGAATAAAATTTTAAGAGACCCGCAAGGGTCTTTTTGGTTAATCAATCAGAGTATAGAATTATAATAATTATACCGATTATTATAATCTCAATCTTATTCTTATATATGGATGCAAATTTTATTTAATCTCATATAAATTTATCAAAGGAGTATCATTATGAATTATGGATTTTCTGCTTATTTTGGACTGGATAATACTAAAGAAGAAAATATAAAATTGTTAAAGGATGCACATAATCTTAATATTACAAGGATATTCACATCCCTTCATATACCAGAGGCAAATTATGATGTTTTAAAGTTGGAAGTAATAGAATTCTTTAAGTTAGCAAAAGAATATAATATGGATATAATAAGTGATATCTCACCTAATACTTTTAGATTTTTAGAATTGGGAAATATGGATTTAAAAGGATTGGGTAATATGGGGGTTAAGACTATTAGAATAGATTTTGGATATACCGAAGAAGAAATAGCGAGAATGAGTAAAAATCCTTATGGAATTAAAATCCAATTAAATGCATCAACAATTACTAAGAGATTTTTTGAGAGATTAGATAATTATTTACCACACTATGAGAATATAGATGCACTTCACAATTTTTATCCAAGGGTGGGAACTGGAATTTCTGAAAAATGTATGAAAGAAAAAAATTCTATTTTGAGTGAGCGAGGAATTAAAGTCTCTGCTTTTGTGCAATCGAATAATAGAAGAAGAGCACCTCTAAAAGATGGATTGCCAACATTAGAAGATCATAGAGGGAAAAATGTAAGAGAAGCTGCTAACCATTTATTTGCATTAGGAAATCAATGCGTTTTCATTGGAGATTCTCTTCCAAGTAAAAAAGAACTAGAAGATTTATCATCATTAGATCCTAATGCAGTTGAGCTACTAATAGAGTTAAAAGATTATAATGAGATAACTTTAAAATTGCTAAAAGAAACTTATACCCAAAGAATAGATGAGGCTAGAGATGCAATAAGAGCAGCTGAAAGCAGATTGCTTATTAATGGAGAAATTATAAAACCATTTAATACAATAGATAAGAATTTTGGTGATGTTACATTGGATAATGTAAATTATATGAGATATATGGGAGAACTACAAATTCTTAAAACAGATCAAAAAGCTGATATTAGAACAAATGTCATAGCTTCAGTTGCGAAAAATTACTTATATTTATTGAAATATATAGATGGTGGTAAAAGATTTTATTTTAATATAAAATAATTGTAAGAGGAAAAACAAGTACGATAAGGTGTGAGATCATGAATGTATTACAGTATATTAAGCAAAATTATGATAGCTTTACAGATAGAGAAAAATCAATAGCAGATTATTTATTAGAAACTAAAGATCGGATTATATCAATGTCTGCAAGAGATATAGCCGAGGCGACCAAAACTTCAGCTCCAACAGTAGTTAGATTTGCTAAAAAAATAGGCTTTAATACTTTAAACGAATTGAAGCTTAAATTATCTATTAATATTAGTAAAGAAGATGAAGCAGGATCTATACAGTTTCAATATTTAGACAATGATTTGGGGACAAAAAATATTATCTATGGAATTAAAAAATCAATAGATTCAATTATGGAGCAAACGGTTAGTTTACTAGATGAAGAATGTTTAGATAAGGCAATAGAACTACTTATAAATGCTAAAAATATTTATATTTTTAGTGTAGGAGTATCAGGGCTTGTTGGTCAGGACTTTTACTATAAACTAAGCAGGATGAATAAGAGATGCATATGTAATACAGATACGCACCTTCAAATAACTTCATCTGTATTATTAGAAGATGGAGATGTGGCTCTAGCAATATCATATTCAGGAGAGACTAAGGAAGTCATTAAGTGTGTAAAAAATGCAAGGCATAGAAAAGTTCCAGTTATAGCAATAACAAAGGCTAGTGTAAATAATACTATAGCTGATATTTCTGATATAGTGATTCGTATACCAGCTGTAGAAAAATCCATAAGAGAGGGCGCGATTAGTTCGAGAATTTCTCAATTAGCAGTAATAGATATGCTATTTATTGGAATGATTAGAAATAACATAAAAGAAGTAGAAGAAAAATTAATTTCTACAAGAAAGGCTGTTAAAGAACTACAACAGTGATTGTTATATAAAAGTTATTGAAAGGGTTAATACTGGCTATGCAGAAATTATAGAGAAGATATAAACTCTGCATTCTGATGAAGTAAACTATTATTAGAATAGTTAAGAATAGAATCCATAATAATCTAAAGAGTAAATAGGGAAAATTGAAGCTCTTATGGGTAAAAATTGGATTAGATTAGTGAAAAGAAAGGAAGTTATAAATTTAAAAATTAAAACATATTTACATTTAAAAGTGAAAAAGTATTTAAATTTAACAATTTAAAAAGGTATAAAGAAAACAATTTAAGAATATAACAATTTATAGGAAAAATCAGGGATATAGAGCATTTATATCAAAGAATAAATTGCAAAACAGCAATTTCTAATGCAGAATAAAAGGCTATGGAATGTAATAAGTAAGAAGATGCGTGGCAAATATCTTCTAAAAGATGTTAATAAAAAGGAAAAGATAGCGGAGAAGGAGAATTATAAATATCATAAGAGTAAAATAAAAGCTATGGCTATAAGATTAGTTGATATCTTATAATCATAGCTTTTGACTAATGAATTTTTAAAAATATTTACAGAGAGTTAAAATACTTTAAAAGGTATTTAACACTTATTATTTTTTTCAAAAATTTTAATATTTAATAATGAAAATAGTAGCTATTTAATTATTAAATCTCCATCATATGATGTAATTATTTTATATAAATCAGGGCGACGATCTCTGAATATTCCCCATTCAATACGTTGTGTCTCCAATTGATCTAAATCAAATTCAGAAACTAATACTGTTTCTTCTGTACGATTAGCTTCAACAATTTTATTTCCTTGAGGACCTGCTATAAAAGAAGAACCATAAAATGTTATTTTAGAATCTTCATCTTCTTCAACTCCAACACGGTTTGATGCAATTACAGGAACTAAATTTGCAGCAGCATGACCTAACATGCAAGCCTGCCAATGGTCTTTTGAATCAATAGAACCGTCTTGTGGCTCAGAGCCAATAGCAGTAGGATAGAATATCATTTCAGCTCCCATTAAAGTCATGCATCTAGCAGCCTCAGGATACCATTGGTCCCAACAGATACCTACACCTATTTTTCCGTAGCGTGTATTCCATACTTTAAATCCGGTATCTCCAGGATTAAAGTAGAATTTTTCTTCATATCCAGGACCATCAGGAATGTGACTCTTTCTGTAAGTTCCAAGTATTTCACCATTAGCATCGATTATCGCTATAGCATTATATCTAGCATAATTCTTCTTTTCATAGAAGCTGATTGGTAACACTACCTTAAGCTCTTTAGCAATTTCTTTAAAATGATTTATTGCTTTATTTTGTGCTACTTCGGTAGCATATACGTAGTAATCAGACTTCTCTTTTTGACAAAAATATGGAGTTTCAAATAATTCTTGAAGTAGAATAATTTGAGCACCTTTTCCAGCTGCTTCTCTTACGAATTTTTCTGCTTTAGAAATATTTTCATCAATATTACAAGAACAGCTCATTTGTGTAGCTGCAACTTTAACTTTTCTCATGTTATCACCTCATCTTATTTTTCTATAGTACTTTTAGGTTTCTTGGAAATGGCATTTGTTGAGTTGTGCAATGTACATTACCGCCTTCTTTAATAACAGCCATTCCATCTACAGTTCTTATTCTTCTTTTTGGGAAAGTTAAACTTAATACCTTCTCAGCCATTTTGTCTGCTTCTGATGCATTTCCAGCAAAAGTTGGTAAGATAATACCATCATTAACAAAATAAAAGTTTAGATAACTTAGAGTTAGCCTTTCTCCTTTGTATTCAGCTCTAGGTGGTTGAGTGATTGGAATAATTTCAAACTTTCTACCTTTTGCATCTGTAGAATTTTTTAGGATTTCAATATTTTCTAAAGTAATTCTGTAATTTGCATCATTTTGGTCATCGCAAGTTTGAATAATTATTTTAGCAGGTTCAGCAAAGCAGGCTATATTATCAACATGGCCGTCAGTTTCATCGCCATCAAGTCCATTCTTAAGCCAGATAATTTTTTCTATATTTAAGTATTGTTTTAAGTATGTTTCAATTTGTTCTCTGGTAAGGTCTGGGTTTCTATTAGGATTTAGCAAACATTCTTCAGTAGTAATTAATGTTCCTTCACCATCAGTATGAAGAGAACCACCTTCCATAATTAAAGGAGCATCGAATCTTCTAATATTATAATGCTCTAAAATTTGTGGAGCTACTTTATCATCTAAATCCCATGGAGCATATTTTTCACCCCAGGCATTAAATTTCCAATTTACACCTGCCCTATTTCCGTCGTCATCAATTATGAATGTAGGTCCATTATCTCTAAGCCATGCATCACTATGTTCAATAGGGAGTAATTCTATATTAGACTCACTAAAAAGTTTTTTTACATTATCCAATTCATCTGGATTAACAATTACTGAAACTGGCTCAAATTCAGCAATTGCTTGAATATATTCTGCATATCCAGCACAAACATCTTCATAGTTATCTGGATGACACATTGAATCTTTCACTGGCCAAGATATGAATGTACGCTCATGAGCAGTCCATTCAGCAGGCATTTTATAATTAAAATCTTTTGGATACATACAATACCTCTTTTTCATGCTTATATTTTATATTTTTAATACTATATATAGTATCTATCATATAATAAACTCCACATTGCATCAATGTCAAGGCCTGAATTACAGGAAGAATATAGACGAATTTTTAACAGTTATATTTTAAAAAATAGGGTATAAATTTTTATGCGTATTTTAATTATTGCAATTGTAATTTAACTAGTAATAGCCAATCATTAAATGGCAACACGTAATTAATTATGTTTTTGTGAAAATTGTAGAAATATACATCTATAAACGTTATCATAGGCCTAATATAAAATATTACACTATTTTCATAGATTAAACGTATAATTCATTGTGCTAAAATTATAGTGGTTATTATAACCATGTTTTATAGAATAAAGTATGGAGTGATTATTATGAACTATATTCAAAAAGGTACACGTGAATTTCGCCATGCTAGTATTGCGTTATTTGCTGGCGGCTTTAATACATTTGCGATTTTATATTGTACTCAACCATTAATGCCTTATTTGTCTAAGGAATTTGGTATATCACCTACCATAGCGAGTTTGTCACTATCGGTTACGACATGTACGCTGGCAGTTAGTATGCTGATTTTTGGTTCATTGTCGGAGGTATTGGGGAGAAAGCCAATTATGTGTTTTTCTCTTTTTGCATCATCAATACTAGCAGTATTAACAGCTGTTGTTCCTAATTTTAACAGTTTGTTAGTAATACGATGCTTGCAAGGATTCGTTTTGGCAGGGTTGCCTGCTATAGCTATGGCTTATATTAGCGAGGAAATCGACAAATCAAGTTTAGGATTAGTAATGGGATTATATATAAGTGGTAATTCTATAGGTGGAATGAGTGGACGTATTATTATAGGAGTAATTAATGATTTTTTTAATTGGAGATTAGCATTAGCTATTATAGGTATTTTAGGTCTTATTTCAAGTTTTTTATTTTGGAGAAAACTGCCTCTATCAAAGCATTTCGAGGCCAGATCTTTTGAAATTAAAAAATTAGTTAAATCTAGTTTTAATCATTTAAAGAATCCTAATCTTCTTTGCTTATATTGTATTGGATTTTTGATTATGGGAAGTTTTGTTTCGCTATATAATTTTATAGGTTTCCAATTAATTGAAAGACCATACAATTTAAGCCAAACTTTAGTTAGTTTTATTTTTGTGATATATATTGTAGGCACATTTAGTTCAACATTTATGGGACGTCTAGCTGATAAGCATGGGCAATATATAATGTTATGCATTTCAATTTTTATAATGTTATTTGGGATAAGCATTACATTAAATGCAAGTCTTTTGCTAAAGATTATTGGAATAGCTCTTTTGACATTTGGTTTCTTTGCAGGACATTCAATAATTAGTAGTTGGATTGGAAAAATAGCAACTCATGATAAGGCTCAGGCATCATCACTTTATCTATTGTTTTATTATGTAGGCTCAAGCGTTGGAGGAACTGCTGGAGGAACTTTTTGGTCTTTATATGGATGGGAAGGCGTTGTTATTATGATATCATGCTTTTTAGCAATTGCATTTTTTATCCTAATTGGCTTATCATCAGTTTTAAAACTTATTAAGATAGAAAATCATGGATAGAACCTCGATTATTTGCAAGAAATCAAAAAGCCAATGCTTAATGTTGTTAAGCATTGGCTTTAAATCTCTAAAATAAGATCCAAAATATCGGTACTCCAATTTTGACGCCTATCTCTCGATAGGTGGGTGTTTTCACAGATGCCTCAATCGCTTTTAAAACCGTAAAAGGATTCACTCAAAAGTACATTTCATCATCTAAATATTAAACTCCCGAATTTAATTTGTAGGTTCAAAATAAGAGCTTAACGAATATCTCAGAATTAATAATCAAGGAAACGTGCACTCATTGTTGACAATTAACATACTTGCGCTACTAATATAGTTAGCTCAAACTAGGTTTATCCACGGCACTCAGAAGTTATCATTTACCGCTGCTTCCTTCCAGATCTGACGGAATTCACGAGTTTCTGCTGCATGGGACCCGATTCTCAACACCACTTGTATTAGACTGACCAAATAGATTAAAGCCTATAATGAGAATTCAATCCTGCTATAGCGGATTGCAGGTTACAGGGCACCGCTATCTCCCCATCTAGCACGAAAATTACTTATAATGACAAGTATTTTCTTGCCGTGAAATAATAATAACATCTTTGAAGCTTATATTCAAGAGATATTTCCGTGGGAATTTAAGTGCATATTTGATAAGTTTACAGTATTTGGAAAAATATTCTTCTAAAAAGTTGTATGATTAGTTAGGAATAAATTATCATAACTTGTTGAACAATAATAACAAATATGTTCATATAACTTGAGTAAGGAGTACTATTTATGAGTATTAAAAATGTTCAGCGTCAAGAAATAGAAAAAGTTTATGGTAAAATAAGTCCATTTGAATTCAAAAATGAATTAATAAATTTAGCTGAGGGGCAAAGAAAAAAGAGCGCCCGTACGTTATTAAATGCAGGAAGAGGTAATCCTAACTGGACGGCTGCAACACCTAGAGAGGCTTTTTTTACTTTTGGAATTTTTGCGGTAGAAGAAACAAGAAGAGTTTGGAATGACGGCGATTTAGCTGGTATGCCTAAAAAAGAGGGGATAGCAGAAAGGTTTTATAAATTTTTAGATAAAAATAAAGAGATGGCAGGAATAGGGCTTTTAAGAAGAATAATTGATTATGGTATTAAAAATCAAGGTTTTGATGCAGACTCATGGATATTTGAGCTTGCAGATTCGATTATAGGAGATAATTATCCAGTACCAGATAGAATGCTAATACATATTGAAAAAATTGTTCATGAGTATCTTGTCTCAGAACTTTGCTATAATAAACCTCCTGTAGGTAGATTTAATATCTTTGCTGTTGAGGGGGCTACTGCAGCAATGTGCTATATATTCGATAGTTTAATTGCAAATGAATTATTAGCCCCTGGAGATAAAATAGGACTAATGGTTCCAGTTTTTACACCTTATTTAGAAATACCACATTTACCACGTTATAATTTTGAAATTATACACATTAAAGCAATAGAATTAACTAGGGATGGAACTCATACTTGGCAATACCCAGAATCAGAACTTAATAAGCTTAAAGATTCAAGTATTAAAGCGTTATTTGTTGTTAATCCAAGCAATCCGCCTTCTGTGGCAATTAAGCCAGAGAGTATTAGGCAGTTAGTAAATATAGTAGAAAATTGTAACCCTGATTTAATGATTATTTCAGATGATGTCTATAGTACATTTGTAAATAATTATAGATCTCTAATGGCGGATTTACCATATAATACGATAGGTGTTTATTCTTTTTCGAAATATTTTGGAGTAACCGGCTGGAGGCTTGGAACAGTATCACTTTATACAGAGAATATCTTTGATAAATTATTAAAGAATTTGCCGGAAGATAAAAAGGTTGAGTTAAGGCAGAGGTATGGAGCACTTTCAACAACTCCGGATGATATAAAATTTATAGATAGAATTGTAGCGGACAGTCGTCAAGTGGCCCTCAATCATACGGCAGGATTATCAACTCCACAGCAAGTCCAAATGGCCTTCTTTTGTACGTTTGCTCTATTAGACGAAGAAAACATATATAAGAAACAAACAAAAGATATTTGCAAACGAAGACAAAAACTTTTGTTTAAGGGTTTAGGATTAGATTTAAGAGAAGATCCGTATGATGCTGCATATTATACTGAATTTGATTTATTAGAATGGGCTACTTGCTATTATGGAAGTGAATTTGGCGAATATCTTCAAATTAACTATAAGCCGGTAGATATTTTATATAAATTAGCTGAGGAATCAGCCATAGTTCTATTAAGTGGTGGAGGATTTAAAGGCCCAGAGTGGTCAATTAGAATATCTCTGGCTAATCTTAATGACGATGCATATTCAAGAATTGGAGAGGCACTTCATAAAATTTTAGATGAATATGTTAATTCGTGGAGAAATCAAGGAAATAAGTTGTAAGAAAACTAAGAAGATAACTAGTGTTGATTTAGTTATCTTCTTAGTTTTCTTACTGTTTCTTTAACTCAAAAAGTGCTCCACCTAATAAGGCATAGACCTTTTTATCATCTGTAATAAAAAGAGTTGCAGAATGACCTGCCTTTTCCGGCTGAGTTATTTTTATATATTTAATTTTATCACCTGAAATACCAATATTTTTGAAAGTATCATTATAAGTGTTATAAAATTCTGAGGATGCAATTGTTCCTTCATTAATAATTGGGTCAGATACAGATCCAATTATTGAAGAAATTTTATCTTTCTCTATAGTAAATTTTTGACCTATGCATAGAGAGAGAGTAGACTCGCTTAGAGTTGTTTTTATATTAGAAGGTATATGCTTTTCAATAGTCCAGGTCCCATATAGACTTCTATAATATGAAGAATCTTGACTTTCACTGTTTGATGAATCGTTATTGTCCTTGGGGGGATTGCTATTAGAATATCTAAAAAAAGAAAATGCAGCTATGAGTACTATAAGTAATATTATTAGTAGTATATAAAATTTTTTTGATTTAGAGTTTTTCATTTTTTTGAGCCTCCTTACCATATTCTATTATATAGTTTTTTTACATTTAAAAAATAATTCTGATTTATTCATAAAAATAATTTGAATTTCAAGTTTATTTGTGTAAAGAAGATGGGACTAGAAAATTCATGTTGATGTACTTCAAATAGTAACATAAGATTATATGACAAGGCGAGTATACATCCTTTTATAATGGAGGCTTCATTTGGAGTTGGGAAAGACGATTAAAGCATGCTTCTTATTTCGGCGAGATGAATAAATCTAAGGTATATAGAAATATTTCCATACTTACCGAAATCATAAATATTTTGTTCCCAAAATCTATGAAAATATCGCTGAAGGTTCTAAGCAGCAGGTTGTATCAACTTTAGCATGCCCCAACTTTCAGTTTGACAAGCGTTAGAGGAACAACCTACAATTAAGAACTTTTAGCAGCTCATTTTTAAATGTCTGCTACATAAAAATGTTTCTGCTTTTTAGCTGGGATATATTCCATAGTATAAATCTAGCTTATAATTGGTTTATCTATATTGTTTAAGCATTTAGTGATTTATTTACTGAGAAAATTGCATATTATGAATGTATTTTTTTTAAACAATCTTCCAGCCATTCTATGTATGATTTCTCTCTCATGATAGCGCCATTTAATATTATATAGTCTCCGAAGCCAGGAGATGACAGTGTTGAGATGTCTTTTGTCTTTAAAAGCTCATCCATTGAATTTTCTAAGTATTCTAATCTTTCCATGTGTTTAGTTAATGTATTTTTAAACTGCTTTATTAAGGTATCGTGATCCATCTCATCACAAAAATAAGCCTTAAGCTTAAAAATATCCTTTGGTGTTGGTTCTAAAGGATCATCTTTTGAAAGCCATTTTTGCAATGATTTTCGTCCTTTTTCAGTTATACTATACAACTTTTTTTCTAATTTTTCTCCCTGTATAACCGTTTCGTAGGAAATTAGCCCTTCGTCGGTTAATTTCTTTAATTCAGGATATATTTGGCTATGCTTAGCATACCAAAATTCAACTAACCCAGAATTAAATTCTTTTGTTATATCATATCCAGTTAAAGGATTTCTATTAATAAGTCCTAAAATAGCATATTTTAAAGTTCTCATACATGCACCTCTAATATTTCTATATCTTATCTAAATGTTATTTGTTTAAGTTTATTCAATGACAATTTTAGCATAGTAAAATATAAAGTGAAACAGAAAGATATTAAGCACCAAACATGTAAATATTGACATGTTTATTTTTTCAGTATTATAATTGATTAGAGGTACCCAATTAATCAGATAATTAAACGTTTAAACATTATAGGAGGAAATTTATGAATAAGTATAAAAAGCTATTTGAACCTATTAAAATTGGTAGCTGTGAGATAAAGAATCGTTTTGCATTAGCACCAATGGGGCCACTTGGACTAGCTGACAGCGAAGGTGGATTTAATCAAAGAGGAATTGACTACTATACTGAAAGAGCCAAAGGTGGGACAGGCTTAATTATCACTGGAGTTACTTTTGTAGATAATGAAGTAGAAGAACATGGTATGCCAAGTACTCCATGTCCTACACATAATCAAGTACATTTTGTTAGAACAAGCAAAGAAATGACTGAAAGGATACATGCATATAATGCAAAAGTATTTTTACAAATGTCAGGTGGATTTGGTAGAGTTACTATTCCTACTAATCTTGGAGAATATCCACCAGTTGCACCATCAGCAATTCAACATAGATGGCTTGATAAAATATGTCGTGAGCTTACAATAGATGAAATTAAATCTATAGTTAAAAAATTTGGAGATGGGGCTTATAACGCAAAGAGAGCAGGATTTGATGGAGTGCAAATTCATGCTGTACATGAAGGTTATTTAATAGATCAATTTGCTATTTCATTATTTAATCATAGAACTGATGAATATGGTGGAAGCCTAGAAAATAGACTTAGATTTGCACGTGAAATAGTAGAAGAAATTAAAGATAGATGTGGAGAGGATTTCCCTGTAACTCTTAGATATTCTCCAAAGAGTTTTATTAAAGATTTAAGAGATGGAGCACTTCCAGGAGAAGAATTTATTGAAAAAGGAAGAGATTTAGAAGAAGGTATTGAAGCTGCTAAGTTACTTGTGTCTTATGGATATGATTCATTAGATACAGACGTTGGATCTTATGATTCATGGTGGTGGAGTCACCCACCAATGTATCAAGAAAAGGGGTTATACAGACCATATGCTAAATTAATGAAAGAAACTGTTGATGTTCCAGTAATATGCGCTGGAAGAATGGACAATCCTGATATGGCTCTTGAGGCAATTGAAAATGGAACTTGTGATATTGTGAGTCTTGGAAGGCCACTTCTTGCAGATCCTGATTATGTAAATAAATTAAGGGCAAATAAGTGCAATTCAATTAGACCTTGTATATCATGTCAACAAGGATGTATGGGACGTCTTCAAAATTATGCTATGCTTAACTGTGCAGTAAATCCACAAGCATGTAAAGAAAAGGACAATGCATTAACTCCTATATTAGGAAAGAAAAAAGTACTTATAGTTGGTGGCGGAGTTGCAGGTTGTGAAGCTGCAAGAGTTTTAGCTCTTAGAGGGCATGAACCAGTACTTTATGAAAAGACTGATAGATTAGGTGGAAATCTTATACCAGGAGGTTCGCCAGACTTTAAGGAAGATGATATTGCATTAGCTAATTGGTATGCAAACACATTGAATGAACTAAATGTGGAAGTTAATTTAAATAGTGAAACCACAAAAGAACAAATATTAAGTTATAAGGCAGATTCTGTGATTATAGCAACAGGATCTACTCCTAAAGTATTTTCATTGGGAGATGATGAGAAAGTATTTACAGCAGTAGATGTATTATTAGGAAAGAAAGAGTCAGGTAGTAATACTGTAGTAGTTGGCGGTGGATTAGTTGGTTGTGAATTAGCGCTTGATCTAGCTAAGAAGGGTAAGAAAGTTACTATAGTAGAAGCATTGCATAAGATTCTTGCACTAAATGGACCTTTATGTTCTGCAAATAGTGAAATGCTTGAAAAATTAATACCATTTAACGGTATAGAAGTAAAAGTAAATTCAAAAGTTAAAGCTTATAAAGATGGAAATCTTGAGATAGAAACAAAAAATGGAGTAGAGAAAATTAAATGCGATTCAGTAATACTTTCAGTAGGATACAAAGAAGAAAATTCTTTATATAAAGAATTAGAATTTGAAATTCCAGAAATTTATCTTTTAGGAGATGCACGTAAGGTTTCAAATATCATGTATGCTATCTGGGATGCATATGAAGTTGCAAACCATATATAATTAATTTAATTATAGTAAAGTGCCATATAAGTTATTTATATGGCACTTTATATTTGGTAAGTACATTTTTAAAAAATTTTACAGGAGTATGTTCTATTTTCAAAATCAATATTGTAAGTTACATATATGAATTATAAAAAGATGGTGAATTTGTATTTATAAATTTACTATCTTTTTTTATATAGAATGTACAAATAAAAAGTGATATTATAATAATATTGGAACTGATTTACAATATTAGAAGGGTTAGTTTCTTAGCAAGAAAGGAACATTAAGAATGGGCAATTTATCAAAAAGAAAAAAGATAATATCAATTAAAAATAAGGTTATAATAAGTGGATTACTACTGGGATTTAGTATCATTTTATTTGCAATGGCACGATATATATATGGATTTTCAAATTTCTATTATAAGTATGTTTATTTAACACTGGTAAATACATTTTCAAGATGTTTATCATTAATACCATTTTCAGTATACGAAATAATATTATATGTCTTTTTTATATATATTCTTGTAAGAATAGTAATTTATGCCTATTTACTTCTTTCAAAACAACTTTCATTAAAAAAAGTGATAATACGAGCCACTTCAAATGTACTTGTATATATATCAGCGTTTATATTTTTAAATATAATGACTCTAGGGGTAAATTCATTTAGATCAAACTTTATTGAATTAACTGGATTAAAAGTGCAGGATAATTCAGAAGAAAAATTAATCGAACTTTGCGACTATTTAAAAGTTAGATTAAATGAGTTAGATGGAAAGATAAAAAGAGATGAAAATGGATCATTAAAGCTAGATTATGATGCAAAAAAAGAAGGAATAATCAGTATGGAACATATAGGAGAAATTTATCCATCTTTGCAAGGATTTTATCCAAATCCGAAGCCGATTGTTTTTTCAAAGCTTATGTCATATCAATTATTGGAGGGAGAAACAACTTTTACCCTTGAAGCTAATTATAATAATGATATGCCAAAATGGAATGTTCCGAGTACAATTTGCCATGAATTGAGCCATGTAAGAGGTTTTAATAGTGAAAATGAGGCAAATTATATAAGTTTTCTTGCATGTGTTAACTCTAAAAATTATGAATACCAATATAGTGGATATCTTATGGCATATTCTTACTGTATGAATGACTTGTATTATTTCAATCAAGAAGCCTTTAAAAGAATAAACAATGAGCTTTCAGATAATGTGAAATTAGAATTAAAAAATGATTCACTATACTGGAACAATTACAGAGGTAAAATATCAAAGCTGTATGATAATGTATATGATAAGATACTAAAAGCTGGCGGTCAAACAGAAGGAATTAAAAGTTATAATGCTGTCGTGAAACTACTAATATCGGGATATAAAGTTCAATTTTAATAAAAAATGACCAAGGAGATAAATTTTCCTTTGGTCATTTATTTTTTTGCTTTTTTTCTTTTTCTTTGCCATTACCGTTACCATTGCCGTTATTAATATTATTATTGGCATTATTTTTCTTTGTTTCTGGTGCAGGTTGAGTAATTTTTTGTCCCTGACTTATAATCAAATCTATCTTTCCACTTTTTTCATAAGACGTACCCACAGTGGGAGATTGACTTATAACTAGGCCATTTGATACGTTATCGCTGTATTCATAACTGATGGTTCCAAGTAAAAAATCATTACTATTTATAATAGATTCAGCAGTATCTTTAGATTTTCCAACTAATAGTGGTACCTGCTGCTCCTTTTTACTTGACTGTAACTTGTTATTATTTTCTTGACTAGTGGTTCCTAAAGTATTTTCTTCAATGCTGCTATTTATAGGAGAAACTTTGTATTCGGTATTTTTAGAGAATCCTCCATAGAAATACTTTCCTAAGGCAAAGGCAGCAATGCAAAAAGCAATCAGCCCAATTGGCAAAATAACTTTTTTGATTTTACTTTTTAGATTATTTTTATGTAAAGTATCAGTGACGTTTTTTAATAGCACAGTTTCTTGCATCGGCTCTTTATTCATAATCACAGTGGGGTCAATTTCCTTATAAGGTTCAATCATCACGGTTGAATCCTCTATTAATGTGCTGTTAAAGTCTATTTTAAAGTTAGGATTTTCTTTTATTGAACTTAAAACATTAGCAAATTCTTTGGCTGATTTAAATCTATTGACCGGATCTTTTTCTAAGGCTTTTAGAATTACTAAATTAATGTTCTCAGGTATATCTGAAATAACATACTTTGGCGGAATAACAGGTTCTTGTATATGCATAATGGCTACTGAAATGGATGTGTTTCCATTAAAAGGAACGCTGCCTGTAATCATTTCATACATGACAATGCCAAGAGCGTAGATGTCAGTTCTGAAGTCAACGTATTCTCCTTTAGCTTGTTCTGGTGAAAAGTAGTGTACTGAACCTATAATTTTATTTGAATTTGTTATTGTTGAAGAATTTGGAAGTTTTGCAATTCCAAAGTCTGCTAATTTTGCGATGTTATCATCTGAAATTAAAATATTATCACACTTTATATCTCGATGAATTATATTATTTTTATGAGCATATATTAAAGCTTTGGCTATTTGTAAAGATATATTTAAGGTATTAGCAGGGCTGAGTCTTATATTATCTTTTAATACTTGCTTTAATGTTTTACCATTAATATATTCCATAACAATAAAATTAATATCATTCTCTGAACCAATATCATAAATATTTACTATATTTGGATGGGATAAACTTGCAATTGAATTTGCCTCTCTCTTAAATCTGAGAATAAATTCTTCATTATTGCTTAACTCTGATTTTAATATTTTTACAGCTACAAATCTATTTAATAAATGGCATTTTGCTTTATAGACAATTCCCATGCCGCCTTCACCTATTTTTTCAAGCAACTCATACCTGTTTATAAGTAATGTTCCAATCATATATGTCCCCCTAAAACAGTTGTATATCTATTATATCATAACTAATTTTATATTTGTTTTCAAATAATAGAAAAGAAAAAAGAAGGTTATTACGGGAAATATCATTCTTATTTGAATTGATGATTTTATTTTATAGGAAAAAATGTCGTTTTCTTTCACATAAATATTTATTATAGAATATATTATAAACATAGGAAGCGCATTAAATATTTTCATTGATAATTCGTTATTAATAAAACATTGCATATATGCAATAAAAGCGTCTTAAGATACTCATTTGATTTTGGAGAACATATATCAACTTATACTTTATGTTGAAGATATATTTTAATGATATATGTAACTATAAAAATTTAAAATGACCAAATCAATATAAGTAACTTTTATTTCATTTTGAGTTTATATGCAAGGAGTTGTATAGAATGGAAAGATATGAAAATAAGTGTAAGTGTACTAAGCATGACTGCGAATTATGTAGTACAATCAAGTCAAAACCAATTAATTTGGAAAAGCATGGTGCAAAATTAGTAACTGTAAAAATAAAAGTAAATAATGTTTGCTTAGGCAAAAAAGTAGCTATTGCAGCTATTTTATATGATGATTGTGATAGAATACTTGCGTTCAAAGGATTTGTAACAATGGCACAGGAAGATCCTTGTGATCGTGATGCATGCGGAACTATCGAACGTAAAATAGTCTTCGTAATTCCAGATCATGAAGAATGTGACCCAGAAAGATTGAGAGTCCGTACTATAGGCAATTATATATATCCATGTGAACCCAATAAATAGGTAATTATAAAAAGCAATTGCAGGATAAGTAAATAAAAGCAACCTGCAATTGCTTTTTATTGCAAAGGATTTTAAAAAGATATTTTGATATTCAAGATTTAGGAATAATAGTTTAAACATATTGAAAAAATACCATTGAGTTTAATTATAATAGGAGGTGTTTTTTATGAAAATAGAAGGTTACTTTAGTGGTATAAAAGCAGCTAATCAAGCTGTAGAAGCATTAAATAAAATAGGTATAAAAGATGCGGTTGCAGATATAAATGATCACTATACAAATGATAACCCAGGACAAAACAGGCCAGGCACTGAAAGCAGCACAAACAGTTTGGCAAATTTAATATTATCCAATGATAATCCTACAGTTGATCAGGGTTATGGACCAATGGCAGCTGCAAATCCAATGGTAAGCGGTATGGGCGGTTTTGAGGAAATAGCTGATGTAAATTATAAGGTAATTGTAAATACAGATGATAATAACGCCGAAAGGGCAAAACAGATTATAGCTAAAGCTGGTGGAGAGTTAGATGACCCTAATTTTGTAGTTCCTGGTGGATTAGAGAATATAGGAATGGATGATCTACTAACTAATATGATAAACGAAATGAATAACATCACACGTTAAGAGTCTTCACACAGAAAGATAAAATCTTGAATTAAAAATGTTGATAATATTTTAGATGATTTCATTTATTTAGATGTAAAGCTTTGAGCTGGTATTTTTTATTCTCTAGGAATTTATATTCAAGTTAAATCTGTGGATAAGTTATGAAAAAGACTGATTCAGAAAGTTACGGTTCGTAAAGAGAATAAAAAAGAAATCTTATTCGCCTGCCAAATTTTTTTCACATGCGTTCGAAAAGGCAGATGCGTGAAAAAATCTCCGGCTCCACAGTCGCCTGCGATTTTGTTCTAATGTAATATCTTAAATTTAGTTTAGTAATATGAGTTTAACTTATATGTGTTGCAGTAATAAATTTTTATTTAAAGATGTGGTAAGTCAAGTGTTCAATTGAAACTAAAATGTATAAACACTGCAGCAATATATAGTTATGTTTTATTAATATATTTCTCTTGACTTAGAGTTGTCTCGAAGGAGTAATATATTATTAAAGAACTTAATACTAAATTAGAAATAAGGAAGTGCATTAATAATGAAGAATTTTGAATTTTATGCTCCTACGAGAGTGATTTTTGGAAAGGATTCGGAAACACAGATTGGCACTATTATAAAAAATCAAAATTGTAAAAAAGTCCTAGTTCATTTTGGTGGAAGCAGCGCAAAAAAGTCTGGGCTTTTGGATAAAATTTTTGAATCTTTAAAGAAAGCTGAAATCGATTATGTTAGCTTAGGTGGTGTAGTACCTAATCCTAGACTTTCAAAAGTATATGAAGGAATCAACTTATGCAAAAAGGAAAAAGTCGATTTTATATTAGCTGTTGGCGGAGGTAGTGTTATTGATTCAGCAAAAGCAATAGGATATGGTATGGCTAATGATTGCGATGTATGGGATATATATAGCAAAAAAGTTATTCCAACTGGTTGTTTGCCTATTGGCGCAGTTTTAACTATTGCAGCAGCAGGAAGTGAAATGAGCAATTCATCAGTTATTACAAATGAAGAAGGATGGCTGAAAAGAGGATGTAATTCTGAGTATGCACGTTGCAAATTTGCAATTATGAATCCAGAACTTACTTATACATTACCTAAATATCAGACTGCCAGTGGAGCTACTGATATATTGATGCATACTATGGAACGTTATTTTACGAAAGAACAAAGTATGGAGATAACAGATAGAATTAGTGAAGGATTAATGAGAACAGTAATTCATAATGTAAAGATATTAATGAAAAATCCAACAGATTATAATGCGCGTGCTGAAGTAATGTGGGCAGGAAGTCTTTCGCATAATGATTTAACTGGATGTGGTTCAGTTGGTGATTGGTCATGTCATCAATTAGAACATGAACTTGGAGGTATGTTTGATGTTGCTCATGGAGCTGGTTTGGCAGCAGTTTGGGGAAGTTGGTCTAGGTATGTGTACAAAAGTAATATAAACCGTTTTGTACAATTTGCTGTAAACGTAATGGGAGTAACCAATGATTTTTACAATCCAGAAAAAGTTGCATTAGAGGGAATAGAAGCAATGGAAAGTTTTTATCATTCTATTGATATGCCAATATCAATAAAAGAACTTGGGGTTAATTTGACAGATGATCAAATTGATGAGTTAGCTTATAAATGTAGCTTTAAAGATACTAGAACCATAGGTGAATTCCAAAAGCTTAACATGGAAGATATGAAAAAAATTTATATAATGGCTAGATAAAAATTATTTCAGGAATTATGGTCAGCATTATAAATCTTTAAAGAGCCAAAAAGCAGATAAGATCAGCTTTTTGGCTCTTCTAAACTTTATTAAGTGATGATAAATTTTTAGAGAATTTGCTCAGTAAGCATGATAAGACTCAACTTAGACAAAAAATTGAATACATATATAATAGATAACTATTTTAAAGGAGAATAAAATGAAGGTAATAATTATAGGTGGAGGATGGGCAGGATGCTCTGCCGCATTAGAAGCAGTAAAATTAGGTGCTGAAGTTGAGTTATATGAGAGAACTGATTTGCTACTTGGGGTAGGAAATGTTGGTGGGATAATGAGAAATAATGGAAGGTATACGGCTGCGGAAGAGTTGATAAGTCTTGGTGCAGGTGATTTCATAAGAATTATGGATTCAATAGCAATTCATAAGAATATAGATTTCCCAGAACACAAACACGCATGGCTGTGCGACATAGGTAAAGCTGAACCTATTGTTCGAAGGTATTTAATAGAATGTGGAGTTAAAATATTTTTGCAGAGTAGAATAATAGATGTAAATATGGAAGGTAATAAAATAAAATCATTAGTATTATTTAATAAAGATAATGTAACTGGAGATGTATTTATAGAGACTACAGGGTCAACAGGATCAATGCCTAATTGTGTGAAGTATGGAAATGGATGTGTAATGTGTACATTAAGATGTCCTAGCTTTGGTGCAAGAGTTAGTATAAGCAGTAAAGCAGGAGTAAATGATTTAGTAGGAGAAAGAGCAAATGGAATGAAAGGTGCTATGAGCGGATCCTGTGAATTTCCTAGAGAATCTTTATCAAAAGACATAATAAAAGAATTAGAGAAAAGTGGAGTTGTAGTTATTCCTATACCTAAAGAAGATATACACTTAGAAAAATTAGAACAAAAGGTATGTCAACAATATGCGACATTAGAATTTGCGGAGAATATTATATTATTAGATACAGGACGCGTAAAGCTTATGACATCTCACTATCCACTGGACAAGTTAAGGAAAATCAAAGGATTAGAAAATGTAGTTTATATAGATCCACTGGTTGGAGGTAATGGTAATTCGATTAGATATTTATGTGCTGCACCTAGAAATAATTCAATGCAAGTAATTGGCGTTGAAAATTTATTTTGTGGAGGTGAAAAAAGCGGATTCTTTGTAGGTCATACTGAAGCCATGACCACAGGAACTTTAGCAGGTTATAATGCAGTTCAATATTTGAAGAAAAAGACTTTATTAGAATTGCCAAGAGAGCTTGCTACAGGTGATATTATCGCATATGCAAACGACAAAGTTAAGGAAGGAAAAATGAGTGAAAGGTATACATTTTCAGGAGCAGAGTATTTTGAAAGGATGAAAGATTTAGGATTGTATAGTATGGATAATAATGAAATAAAATTAAGAGTTAAAAAACTAAATCTAACAAATATATTTTCAAAGTAATATAAAAACTAGATTCCTATAGTTAGAAAATATTAAAGTTTGGGGAGCTTCTATTAGCTTCCCAATAATTTGTAAACAAAAAATAAGAATATAAATTTTATAAATTCATGTTATAATGAATATAAAATATGGTAATATACATAAAGATTTATTTTTAAGGAATAATAACGCAATGTTATATAAAAATAAATCAGTAATTATTAAGGATAATTAATTCCTAAATAAAAGGGTATAACTCATTTGTTAAAACGTTATGCTTAATTGATTTAATATATCTTATGGAGGATATTATGAAAAGTGTAGAAAAAGGAAAAAAGCTATTTTTATCAATGGTAATAGCAATATTAGCTGTAAGCATAATTACAACTGCATTTAGCTATTTTATGCAGGGGAACATAGCTATAGTTTCAGGATTAACTAGAACTGTAGTAGAAGCTGTTCTCTTATATTTTATATTTAAGGGAAAAGTATGGGCTAAGGTTATAATGATAGTTTTACTGATAATTGTTATTTTAGCGGCAGTCGCAGCAATTATAATTTCACCAAATACAATGATTATTATTTTGATGATCGTGTATATTTTAAGTGTATACATTATAGGAATATCGCAAAGTGTTAAAACGTATTTAAAGTCTATTAATCAAAAGTAAAGCAATAGATAAAGAGGTATTTTGGTTTTTATCAAAATACCTCTTTATTTGCTATTTTAAGTGATGTAGGTATAATTTTTTAATGTGGAACACCTCGGAATTATTTTATAGCAAAGGATATTAATTATCAAACCAACTTAACTTTATTAAGTTTCTTTCTATAAATAAGTAATATACATAAGTTTCGATATTATTTAATAAAATTTAATTAAAATAAAATTATGGTATAATAAACATAAAATTTATATAGTTTTATATAAAGTTGGGGTGAGTATATGTCAATTACTGTAGGGAAATTATTTGGAAATGGGGCTGTTTTGTATCAAATGAGACTGCTAGCAGGACAGAAGGGACTTAATAATCTGGTGGAATGGGTACATATTATTGAAAATGATGAGGTAAGTGAGTTTCTTCATGGAAATGAAGTAGTGCTTACCTCCGGCATTCTAAATAATGATGATGGATGGCTGCTAGAATATACAAAAAAACTATATGCTGCTCGGACAAGTGCTTTTGTTGTAAATATTGGACCATACACCAAGTCAATACCTAATGAGGTTATAGAATACTGTAACGAAGTAAAAATGCCTCTTTATACTATTCCATGGGAAACAAGAATGGTAGATTTAACACGGAATATATGCTATCGCATAATGCAAAGCGAGCAAGTAGAAATCAGTATAGCAAGTACAATTAAAAATATAATATTTAAAACAGGTGATATAGAAACATTAATTTTACAGATGGAGAGATATGGATATTTGAGAGACAGCCATTTCTGTTTTATAGTTATGTCATTTGAACATAATGAAGACAAGCAATTAGAATTTAATATGAATAAAATCAAAATGTATTCAGAAAGATTAGCCAGAAGTATTCATGAATTATATATTTCATTTTCATATAAAGATTGTTGGGTTCTGGCTCTTGTGAATTATGGAAATTACGATATCACCAATTTTGTTAATACTTTTTTTAAGAATTGGAATGAACCTTCATGGAAAGTGCATATTGGAATAAGTGAAAATAAAGCAGGTATTAAAATGCAGGCTGAGAATTTTAATAATGCCTTTACAGCAATGACAATGGCAAAAAAACAGGATAAAGAAATGGTGTTTTATGATAAATTAGATATTCATAAATTGCTTTTAAATGCTAAGGATAAAGAAGTGCTTAAAGAATATTACAAGGATACTCTAGGTAAGTTAGAAAAATATGATAAGGAAAACAACACTGATTTAATGAGCTTCTTATATATGTTTTTACAGAACAACGGTAGTCAAAGCCTTGTGGCTGAAAAACAATATATTCATAGGAATACAGTAAATAATCAGCTTAAAAAGATTGAAAAGATTACTGGATATAATCCTTCAAATTTAGAAGAAAAACTACGGTTTTATTTAGGTTTCTTTGTTAAAGATGTTATGTAAATGTGCAGTTGCACAAATAAACTTAGTCACTTATTTATTGATATAACAGTTTTACTAGTATATAATAAAAACAACTTAAAGAAAAAACGAATTTAATAGAGATAACAGCAACGGAGCTTGTTCACTTGAATAAGTTCCGTTTTTTTATTTGAGGAAAATATTAAATGTATATAAGGGAGTGTATAGATATGAATAGTGAAGAGATTAAGAGTACTTTAAAAGAATATAATTTACAATCGTGGAGCAAACAAAGAAATTTAAATCCAATTTCAGTTGAAAAAGCTGACGGTATTTACTTTTGGGATTATGATGGAAATAGATACTCAGATATGTCATCACAACTTGTTAATATGAATTTAGGTTTTGGAAATAAAGCAATTGGAGATGCAATAAAAGAACAAGTAGATAAATATTGTTTTATAGGACCATCTTATGGTGCTGAATCTAGAGCCAAACTTGCAAAGAAGATTATTGGATTAATGCCCGACAATATGGGAAAGGTATTTTTCACAAATGCAGGTGCAGAATCAAATGAGAATGCTGTAAAGATAGCAAGAATGTTCACAGGAAAGACAAAGGTGTTCAGCCGCTATAGAAGTTACCACGGATCTTCATTTGGTGCAGGTAATTTAACAGGTGAACCTAGAAGATATCAATTAGAACCTGGTATTCCAGGATTCGTAAAATTCTTTGATCCATATATCTATAGAGAACCAATAGAATTCAAATCAGAAGAGGCCGCAACAAAATATTATTTAGCCAAGCTTAGGGAGCAAATTATATATGAAGGATCAGAAAGCATCGCAGCAATAGTTTTAGAGACTATTACAGGTTCAAACGGAGTAATCATTCCACCAAAAGGATATCTTCCAGGAGTTAGAGCTTTATGTGATGAATTTAAAATCTTAATGATTTGTGATGAAGTTATGACAGGTTGGGGCAGAACCGGTAAGATGTTTGGCTTTGAGAATTTTGATGTAAAACCAGATATAGTAACTTTTGCAAAAGGTGTTACATGTGGATATGTTCAACTTGGAGGAGTTGTAGTAAGCAAAAAAATAGCTGCTTACTTTGATGATAATTTATTATCTTGCGGATTAACTTACAGTGGACATCCTTTAGCTTGTGCAGCAGGTGTAGCGTGTATAAATTATTATGAAGAAGCAGGTATACTAAAAAATGTTAGCGAAGTTGGTAGCGTACTTGGTGAAAAACTAGAAGAGATGAAAGCTTCACACCCATCTGTTGGAGATGTGAGGTATATAGGATTATTCTCAGCAGTAGAATTAGTAAAGGATAAAGGAAGCAAGGAACCATTAGTACCATATGGAAAGGATCCAGAAGGAATTATGGGAAAAATTTTAGGCTTGCTAAAAGAAAGAAAGTTCATGACATATACTCATGAGAATATGATACTTGTTGCTCCACCGCTAATAATTACTAAGGAGCAATTAGAAGAAGAATTAGCTAAATTAGATGAAGTACTTGGGATTGTAGACAAACAATTTATCTAGATGAGGTGAAAAAATGGCATATGAATTTAGTTTACCAGGACGTACGATTATTGGAGATAACGCATTAGAATCAAGCGAAAACTTGATAAAATCATTTGGGAAAAAAGCATTTATTATATCTGGAAAAAATGTGACTAAGATAGGAACAGTTAAAGTTTTGACAGACTACTTATATAAGTGGGGAATTAAGTATGAAATTTTTAATGATATCATAGGTGAGCCTACTGATGTAATGATTAAAAGTGGTGTAAATGCCTATAAAAATACGGAATGTGATTTCTGTATTGCCATTGGGGGAGGAAGCCCTTTAGACAGTGGTAAAGCAATCGCGGCTATGACAAAACTAGAGGGATCAATATCTGACTATATGGGAAAAACAATGGAAGGAGATTTTCCACCATTAGTACTGATCCCAACTACAGCAGGTACGGGGTCAGAAGCTACCAAATTTACGGTTATTACAGATTCAAAGAAGAATATAAAAATGCTTCTAAAAGGAGAAGCGTTACTACCTGATTTGGCAGTGATTGATTCGAAATTTTCAATGACATCACCTAGAAGTGTAACAGCGGCAACAGGGATGGATGCCCTAACTCATGCAGTAGAAGCTTACACATCAAGAAAAGCAAATTCTTTAACAGATACATTTGCATTATCTGCAATCAAAAGAATTTTTGAATTTTTACCATTGGTATATAAAGATGGTGAAGATAAAAAGGCTAGAGAAGAAATGGCAATAGCGGCATATGAAGCGGGTGTGTGTATAAATAACTCTTCAGTTACTTTAGTACATGGTATGAGCAGACCAATTGGAGCTAATTTTCATGTTGCTCATGGTATTTCAAATGCTATGCTTATAACGAAATGCTTATCTTATGTTTTAGATGGAAGCTATGAACGGTTTGGTGCAATAGGGAGAGCAATTAATGCAGCAGATGAAAAGAAAAGCGACAAGGAAGCAGCAGAAGCTTTTCTAGAAAAATTAATACAATTATGTAACATATGTG
This sequence comes from Clostridium beijerinckii HUN142, assembly GCF_000621745.1. Taxonomy (GTDB): domain Bacteria; phylum Bacillota; class Clostridia; order Clostridiales; family Clostridiaceae; genus Clostridium; species Clostridium beijerinckii_A. The sequence goes on from NZ_JHXK01000030.1 coordinate 65,609, forward strand.
AGATTCCTACTTTAAAAGAGTATGGAATTAATAAAGAAGAATTCAATAAGGTAGTAGATAAGATGGCGCAAGATGCTATGAATAGTGGAAGTCCATCGAATACCATAAGAGATATTACAAAGGAAGATTTATTAACTATATACAATAGATTATGGTAAATATAAAATAATTGCAACGGTGCAAAACAAATAGTTTTGTGCCGTTTTTTTTCTTACAAATAACTGTGTGAATAACTGTTAACCGTTAAGTAAATAAAGGGAGGCGTAAATCAATGAGTATGTTAAATGAAATAGATACAGAATTTGATGACAGAAATATTTTTAAGCAAAGAGAAGAAGAAATAGAAATCAAAATTGAAGATTTAAGCATGGTTTACCAGGATAAAAATGGTGGGGAACCAGTGACAGCACTTAAAAATGTTAATTTAGAAATTAAAGAAGGAGAATTTATTTCATTGCTAGGGCCTTCTGGTTGTGGAAAGACAACATTACTTCGTATTATAGCTGATCTATTGCAACCTTCTTCAGGAAAGGTAACGGTACGAGGACAAAGCCCAAGAGAGATAAGACTTCAAAAGAAATATGGAATCGTATTTCAAAATCCAGTTTTATATGACTGGAGAACAGTACGAAGAAATGTTTGTATGCCAATGGAGCTGCTAGGAATGAAGAAGCAGGATCGTACTTCAAGAGTTACGGAAATGCTTGATTTAGTTGGACTTACTAACTTTGGTACGCATTATCCTTATGAATTAAGTGGGGGTATGCAGCAAAGAGTTGGTATAGCAAGAGCACTAGCAATTAATCCGGAGATACTTCTTATGGATGAACCATTCTCAGCTTTAGATGAATTCACACGAGAAAAGCTTCATGAAGATCTTCTAGAAATATGGACAAAGACTAAAAAGACAGTAGTTTTTGTAACTCATAATATCTCGGAAGCGGTATTTTTATCGGATAAGGTCGTAGTATTATCACCGCATCCAGGACGTGTTTCTGCTGTAATTGATATTGACATACCAAGACCAAGAAATATGGAGTCAAAGCAATCAAAACAATTTTATGATTATATAACCAAAATAAGAAATAGCTTTGAGGGGGTATGATTATGATAAGCAGGAAAGAAAAATATAAAGTTAATTTGGTTTGGGCTATTGGAATTTTTATAGCTTGGGAATTAGTAGCTTTCTTTCTAGAACAGGTGATGCATGATCCAATGGCTGGAGCAAAACTGCCTTATCCACATAGTGTCATTATATCAATAGCAGAAAACTTCACTGATCTAATGAGTGCAGCTGGACTTACTTTTTCAAGAGCTGTATTTGGATTTGCACTTGGAGCAGCAATAGGATTTATTCTAGCAATAATTATGAGTTTATCGAAAATAGCAGAAAAAATATCATTGCCTTATTTAATAGTTTCACAAATGATACCTGTTCTAGGGTTAGCTCCTATAATTTTCACCTTAGTTAGAGATATGAATACTTCACGGATAGTAATTGCAGCATATATCACATTTTTCCCAGTTTCAGTCAATATGCTTAGTGGATTAAATAGTGTAGAAAGCGATAAAAAAGAATTGTTATACTCATATGCTGCAAAAAAGAAAAGTATTTACTATAAGCTTATGATTCCGTATTCAATGCCATATTTATTTGCTGGTTTAAAAATAGCGGCACCAATGTCGATAACAGCATCTATCTTAGTTGACATGTTAGGTTCAAGTGGTGGGATTGGAGTAAAACTTTTATACTCATTATACTCAGGAACAAAAGATGTATTCTGGGGATCAGTGGTTACCAGTGCTTTAATGGGTATTTTGAGCTATTTTATAGTAATACTATTTGAAAAAATTTGTATGCCTTGGAGAAAACAAATTACATAGGGAGGGGATTTTATGAATGAAAAAATTAAAAATATTTTATGGCCTTTGAGTTTTGGATTATTAATAATAATCGCCTGGCAAGTTGGTATCATTCATGATGCATTAGGTTTTAAGCCCTTTCAATTGCCAGTGCCATCACAAATTATCAAAACTTTAAGTGATAATTTTTCTAAAACAGTAATTGACACGATGATTACTGTTTCTGGAGCATTAGTAGGACTTGCTTTAGGATGCATAATTGGATTCATTGTTGCAGTAATAGCTACGCAGTTTCCGAAGTGGGGATATACAGGACTTAGTGTAATAGCTGCATTTAATGCAATTCCAATCGTTGCACTATCTCCTATTATGAATCGTTGGTTTACTAGCGGTTTTGCACAAAAAGTTGGTGTTGTAACGGTTGTATGTATGGCAGCTATGGCAATTAACTCCTACCGAGGATTAAACGATTTAAAACCATTTGCAAAAGATTTATTGGAGTCATATGCAGCCTCGGAAAAAGTTATATTTTTCAAACTTCGTTTACCTAATTGTCTTCCGAGTGTTTTAACTGCATTAAAAATTAATGTGGCAGCAGCAATAATGGCAGCTATGATAAGCGAATATTTTGCAGCATCAACTTCAGGTATTGGCTTTGGAATTAAAGATAATCTAAGAAAAGGAATGATGGCCATGGGGTGGTCTTATATAGTAATGGCAGCATTAGTTGGGATTATTTTATACTTAATTATTTTATTAATAGAACACAGAACCATAAAATGGCATGCATCACAAAGATAACATTGATTTTATAATGGAAAATTTGGTTTAAAACAATTTATTGTTGAATTTATTGGGAAACTTGAAATTTTATAAAGGTCATCTATATATTTTGGACTGGTGAAAAAGTATATAAATGGCGGATAACAGGTAAATAATATTTATTTAATAAGGAGGAATTTATTATGAAAAAGAAGTTATTAGCTTTAGGGTTAGCTGTATTAATGATGGGGACAATGCTTATAGGATGTGGATCAAAAACATCAGAAACAACAGCGAAAGATGCAACTAAATCAGAGGATACTACAAAGAAGGATGGGGAGTTAGAAAAAGTAACACTTCAATTAAAGTGGCTTCCGCAATCACAATTTATGGGATATTACGTAGCAGCAGCAAAAGGTTACTATAAAAATGAAGGAATAGATATTCAAATTCTTCCAGGAGGAAGTGACATTATTCCAGAGCAAAATGTTTATAATGGCGTAGCCAATATAGGGGTAACTTGGGTTTCAAGTTTAATGACTTACCAAGCTCAAGGGTATGATTTGCAAGAAATCGCTCAAGTATTTCAAAAATCAGGTATGTTATTAGTATCTAAAAAAGAAAAAGGTATTAATTCGCCAAAAGATTTAGCTGGTAAGAAAGTAGGTAACTGGTTTGGCGGTAATGAATATGAACTTCTTGCACTACTTTCAAAATACAATTTAGATAAAGAAAAAGACCTAAAACTTGTACAACAAGACTTTACAATGGATCAATTGAAAGAAGGATCAGTTGATGCAGCATCAGCAATGACTTATAACGAATTTGGTTTATTACTTGAAGGCGGCATGAAGAAAGCGGATTTAAATGTAATTGATATGAACAATGAAAGTGTTGCAATGATGGAAGATTGTTTATTTGTAAACTCTGAATGGGCAGGCAAGAATAAAGATTTATTAGTTCGTTTCTTAAAAGCATCTATAAAAGGTTGGAAAGACGCTGTTCAAGATCCTGAAGCAGCAGGAAAAACAGTTTATGATGTAGACAAATCAGTTTCTTTAGATCACCAAGTTTATATGGCGAAAGAAGTTGCTAAACTTGTTGCACCTCAAGGATTTGATACTTCAAAAATTGGACAAATCGATATGAATGCAATTAAGCAAACGGGGGATTTCTTAAAACTTTATAATAAAGATTTAGCTAAAACTCCAGTGATAGACGATACAACATTCACTTCAAAGTATTGGGAAGAAGCAACAAAATAATATGATAAAAATTGATTCATGTGTGGTTAAATCCACACAGAATCATCTTAAAGTTTATATAACAAAAATTTTATTTAAGAAAGTAATTTATCACAAAAGAAATAATTTGTTAAAAATCCAAATACATTAATAGGCTTAAGTCAAAAGTACAACAAAAAGCAGAAGTATGAAAGAGAAAATTATTAACTAAATTAGTTATTTAGATATTAAGGATATATATAAATGGGAGGAGAATACTTATGGATTTAATTATTAAGAATGGAACTATTGTAACACCATTAGAATCTTATGCAGCTGACCTTGCTGTAAAAGATGGAAAGATTGTAGCGATTGGAACAGGTTTTTCAGAAGAAGGTGCAAGTATTGTAGATGCTAAAGGTAAGTTAATATTACCAGGGGCCATAGACGCACATACTCATTTAGCTATGCCGTTTGGAGGGACTGTTTCAGCTGACAGCTATCTTGCCGGAACACGGGCAGCTGCTTGCGGAGGTGTTACAACAGTATTTGATTATCCAATGCAAAGAAAAGGCAACGGAATAATTGAAACTATTGAAACCAGAAAAGAAATGTGTGATCCAGAGGCGTGCGTAGATTATGCATTTCATTGTATCATAACTGATTTAAATGAAGGAACTATCTTAGATGAATTTGAAGATGCAGTTGAATATGGAGTACCTAGTTTTAAATGTTTCTTAGTTTATAAAAAAGAAGGCATGATGGTAGATGATGCGACTTTAGTGAAAATAATGTTAAAGGCTAAAGAAACTGGGGCCATGACAAACATCCATGCTGAAAATCCAGATTTGATTGATTTAAATATTGAAAACTTCTTAAAAGAAGGAAAAACTTCAGCATGGTATCACTACTTAAGCAGACCAGAATTTGTTGAAGCTGAGGCAGATAAAAGAGCAGTTCATTTAGCTAAATCTATAGGAGCGCCACTATATTTAGTTCATATGGCAGATAAGGAAGGATTAGAAGCAGCTATTGAAGCCAAAAGAGAAGGTCATGATATATATGTTGAAACATGTCCACAATATTTGGAATTTACGTGCGATGTTTATAAAAGAGAAGATGGCAGAAACTTTGTATGTTCACCACCAATGAAAGGGCAAGAAAGTCAAGATGCACTTTGGAAAGCTATTAAATCGGGAGATATTGATACTGTAGCTACAGACCACTGCCCATTCCAAAGCCATGAAAATGACTGGGGGAAAGATGATTTTACGAAGATTCCAAATGGGTGTGCAGGCGTAGAAAATTTATATCCATATATGCTTTCAGCAGCAAATGAAGGAAAAATAACTTTTAATAGAGCTGTAGAATTATGTTCATTTAATCCAGCTAAAATATTTGGATGTACAGAAAAAGGTTCTCTAACAGTTGGAAAGGATGCAGACATTGTAATTTATGATCCAAATAAAGACTTCACAATTTCGGTAGAGAATATGCATTCAGATTATGATCATACAATTTGGGAAGGAAAAACTCTTCATGGATATCCAGTTCAAACCTATGTGCGTGGGAATTTAGTTTATGATAATGGTGAATTCGTTGGAAAAGCAGGATTTGGACAATTTGTGAAACGAGTAGGAAGAAAGTAAATAGGAACTTGGCTTAGGTGATATTTAGTGCCTGGACTGTAGTTCAAGTTATCTAGGATTATGATACTGTTATCTACAGATTAAGAATAATGAGAGTTATAGTGGCTAAACATCAGATAAGCGATAATTTAGGAGGAATGGAAATGAGTAGTTTATTTTATAAAGATATTTCAACAAATGAATATGTGTCAGGGTGTTTGTTGTGTGATGAAGCACCTTGTCGCAAAGCTTGTCCCCACTCCATTGAAGTGGATACTATTATCCGTTCTTTAAGGTTTGAAAATAAGGCTGGGGCAGTAAATAAACTGCCCAATCTACTTCCTTGTGACACATGTGAAGAAAAGCCATGTAAGGAGGCTTGCTTAAAAGGAAAAATTAATGAATCAGTACCAATTGACAAAGTTATGAAAGCAATATCAACTGAATCTAGAGTTAAAGAAAATGAAGTTGATTTAGAAATAGACTTCTGTGGGGTGAAGTGTGAAAATCCATTTTTCCTTTCATCATCAGTAGTTGGAAGTAATTACGAAATGGTAGCTAAAGCATTTGAAATGGGCTGGGCAGGGGTAGCATTTAAGACTATTGGCATGTTTGTACCAAAGGAGGTTTCACCAAGGTTTACTGCTTTAAGTAAAGAAAATGTTCCATTTGTTGGTTTTAAAAATATAGAGCAGATTTCGGATCACACATTGGAAGAGAATATAGAATTTTTAAAAAGATTGAAAAAAGACTATCCAAGCAAAATTATTGTTGCATCAATCATGGGGCAAAACGAAGAAGAATGGACTAAATTGGCCAAGCTAATGACAGAGGCAGGAGCAGACATTATTGAATGTAATTTCTCATGCCCGCATATGACAAGTAAAGGCGTAGGTTCAGATGTTGGACAAAATCCAGATTTGGTAGCACTATATACTAAAGCTACTAGAAAGGGAACAAATTTACCTATACTTGCAAAGATGACACCTAATATTGGAAATATGGAAATACCAGCAATGGCTGCAATGGAGGCAGGAGCAACAGGTATTGCAGCAATTAATACAATTAAGAGTATTATGAATCTAAACCTAGAAAACTTTGAATCGGAACCTAATGTTGAAGGTAAGACTAGTGTAGGAGGATACTCAGGAAAAGCAGTAAAACCAATTGCTTTACGCTTTATTCATGATATGAAAGCTTGTGAAGAACTAAAAGATGCGCCAATAAGTGGGATGGGCGGTATCGAAACATGGAAAGATGCAGCTGAATTTATGGCCTTAGGATGTGAAAATTTGCAAATAACAACGTCTGTAATGCAATATGGCTATAGAATTATCGATGATTTAATTAATGGGATGAAATTGTACTTAAGTTCACAAGGCTATAAAAATATATCTGAAATTGTTGGTAGTGCTTTACCTAATATTGTGCCAACAGATAAACTTGATAGAGACAGTATTTGTTATCCAAGGTTTGATAGGCAAAAGTGCATAGGATGTGGACGATGTTACTTATCATGTTATGATGGCGGGCATCAAGCAATTAAGGTGGACATAAATACAAGAATGCCAATTTTGTTAGTAGATAAATGTGTAGGATGTCAATTATGCAGTACTGTATGTCCTGCGAGAGCTGTAGAACCAGGAAAGAGAGTGAAAAAATAATTTCAATATTGAATTTAAAGGGGGATATTCATATGTTAACTTGTAATAAAGAAAGGCTTCAAGACAAAATCACAACATTTAGTAAATTCGGAGATACAGGTAAAGGAGGAATCACAAGGTTGTCTTTATCACCTGCTGCTTTAGAAGCAAGAGAGGAATTTTGTAAAAGATGCAAAGCACTTGGTATGGAGATAAAAACCGATGATATGGCGAACATATATGCAACTATTCCAGGAGAGGAAAAATTACCTGCTATTATAATGGGATCTCATGCTGATTCAGTTAAACAAGGTGGTAATTATGATGGTATTTTGGGAGTTCTTACTGGATTAGAAGTTGCAGAAACTATAGTAACTGAAAAAATACCTCATAAACATCCAATCACGGTTGTTATATGGACTAATGAAGAAGGGGCACGCTTTGAACCAGCAATGATGTCATCAGGTGTTATTACAGGAAAATTTGATAAAGATGTTATGTTAGCATCCAAGGATACAGAAGGGATTACATTTAAGGAAGCATTAGAAGCCAGTGGATATATGGGAAAAATAGAAAATCGAATGAGTCCAGAAAAATACAGGGCACTAGTTGAATTACATGTGGAACAAGGACCTGTTTTAGAAGATGAAAAAATTGATATAGGAGTAGTTGAAGGTGTTTGCGGAATGATAAATTATGAATTTACATTTACAGGCCAAGCAGATCATGCTGGAACAACTCCAATGAAATATAGAAAAGATGCTCTATATGCGGCTGTAAAAACTATTCAATATCTTCATGATGAACTTGACAGGCTTGATAGTAAGCTAGTATACACAACAGGAAAGATCTCAGCTCATCCCAATATCCATACAGTTATTCCTGATCATGTTAAATTTACTTTAGATGCAAGACATCAAGATCCAGAAGTAATTAATAAGGTTCTTGAAATAATTAAGGCTATTCCTAAAATGGTTGAAAAATGCGAAACAAGTTATGAAAAAGCTTGGTCAAGAAGTACAGTTCGTTTTTATCCTGAGTTTGTAGATTATGTTGAAAAGAATGCGAAAGAATTTGGATACTCAACAAAAAGAATGTATAGTGGTCCTGGACATGATGCACAATTTATTACAGACATTATTCCAACTACAATGATTTTTGTTCCAAGTGAAAAGGGACATAGTCATTGCGAAAAAGAATTTACACCACTTGAAAACTGCTTAAAAGGCGCAAATGTTTTATTGCAAACAATATTAGATATTGATAAGAATTAATTTTGAGAATATTGAATATTAAACTTAGAAAAAACAATTTCATGATGTTTATGTCATGAAATTGTTTTTTATCTTTACAATTAAAAGAATAGCATAATTATACTAGTAGTTACCAATATAACAGCTATATATGATTGTTTGTTCCAGGCTCTGAAATATTTTTAAGGGCGACTTCAGCATTATCTTGGAGATTTGGTTCTTGTGAAATATCACCAAGAGAGACGATACCGACAACGCTGTTGTTTTCCACGATAGGCAATCTTCTTATTTGATGCCTGCTCATTAGTCTTACTGCATCGTGAACATCCATATCAGGACTTCCTGTAACAGGATTTGAAGTCATATAATCACATATCTTTTGTTGGTCTGCATTTGCACCTGATGCTACACAATCCAAAGCAATATCTCTATCTGTAATCATTCCAACTAATTTGTTTGAGTTATCACAAATAGGTATTGCACCCACGTCAAATTGTCTCATCATTTGAGCAGCTCTTTCAATGGAATCTTCTGAATTTAAACTCACTATATCTTTTGACATTACATCTTTTATTTGCATAATGATCACCTCCAAAAGTATATTTCCCTATGAACATGTTTTTTATTATTAAAATTTCATAGATAATAAAACTTGAGATTGAATGGATTTATCGAAATATTTATGCTAATTTTTGAAATAAAGAATACAGAAAAATATTCACATTTTAGGAAATTCGAAATATCATTAAATTTTAATTAATAGGATGAATTTAACATTGAAAATGTTATAATATTGTAGAGTGATATTACCTTAATAATATTTTCATTCTGTAATAAAGTGAAAAAGAGAAATAGGAGGAGGATAAAATGAATAATATTGTGTTTCTTAATGCAAGCAGAATAAATTTCGATGAACAACTTGATTTCTTATCTCTAGACAATTTGGGGAAGGTAACTAAATATGAAGATAGCAGTAGTGATCAAATCTTAGAAAGAGTAAAAGAACAAAACATTGTAATCACAAAAGAACTTACAATTAGCAAGGAGCTAATAGAAAAATTTCCATCTAGTGTTAAATTAATTTGTGAGGCTGGTACTGGGTATAATAATATTGATATCATAGCAGCAAAAGAAAAAGGTATATCTGTATGCAATGTACCAGGATATAGCAGCGAAGCGGTTGCGCAACTAGTAATTACATTTATTCTAAATTTAAGTTCGTCATTAACGCAGCAGCAAAGAATGATTGAAAATAAGAATTACAGTAATTTTACTAAATGCCTTCAAGTTCCCCACATAGAAATACAAAATAAAACACTTGGTATTATAGGTGCTGGATCTATAGGAATACAAGTCATGAATGTAGCTAAAGCATTGGGAATGAAAATACTTGTATACAGTAGAAGTTATAAAGATTTAGGAGATTCAAATATTAAATTTGTCAGCCTCGAAGAACTTCTAAAAGAAAGTGATTTTGTTACAATACATTGTCCACTTACCACAGAAACAAAGTATCTTATTGATAAGTCTAGATTAGATTTTATGAAACCGTCATCATTTATTATAAACACATCTAGAGGAGCCATTATAAAGGAAACAGATTTAATTGAAGCTTTAAAGAATAAAAAGATTGCAGGTGCTGCACTTGATGTTCAAGATCCAGAACCTCCAGAATTAAATAATCCACTTTTTAATATGGAAAATGTCATTCTTACTCCACACATAGGTTGGAAATGTTTTGAGTCTAGGCAAAGGCTTATAAATTTATTAGCAAATAATATCGAAGCTTTTATTAAGAACGAACCTGTTAATATTATTGTTTAAGATTAAGTATCAAGTAATAAGGACGTTTATTGGATTTACAATAGATTAAATAGGTTTTATATGACAAAAATTATACCCCAGCAATTAGTGAATTATAATTGTTGGGGTATATACTAATTGTTTCATTATTGATTTAGAAATTTAGTGAGGTTGTTTGTTTATTTATTTGCTTTACATATTTTAACCATCTCACCATGATCTCCAATCCAACACTTAATTCCAGGATATTTTGCATTAAGATAATCATAGAATAATATAGGATTTTCACTATTATCATCAAACATTTCATAGTGTCCGGGAACGACCCAATTAGGCTTAATAGTTCCAGCTAAATCAACTGCTTCTTGATAAGTTATATTTCCTATTAAATTTTCGCTATATCTTTTCGCATCGCGCCCATTAATAGGTAGAAACATAATTTCAAAGTTATCCCATTGCTTCAATTTTGAATGAATACCATCATACATACATGTATCACCAGAATGGTATATAGTACATCCGTTTCCCTCAATTATATAACCTAAGTATGGATAGCGCCCAGATGAATCCTGATCTAAGAACTCATGAGCAGAAGGAATGGCAGATATTTTTAAACCTTTATCTAATATAGATAATCCATCATCGAGACCTATAAAACGATTTTTAGCGATTTTTAGGCTATCTGAAAGGTTATCAATGAGAAGTTGTGGTACTATAAACTTTGCATTTGGTGAACTAATAGATAATTGATGCCATACGTCTCTGTCAATATGGTCAGGATGATCATGAGTGCCAATTATAAAATCTGCATTTACAATTTCCTGTGGTTTTAATAGTGGAGGAATATTTCTATTAGGCCAATCGGATAGAAATACATCTAAATAAATAGTAGTTTCAGCCACCTTAATAATATATCCTAGCTGTCCAACCCACCAGAAGGCAACACTTCCTTTTTCTAAAATACATTCATCAATATCTTTTATCAATTCAATTCCGGTTTTCATAATAACACCATCCTTTTCTGAAATAATTACATATTACCATAAGTGGTACATATTAGATATGACTATTATACATATTGCAATATTAGATTTAAAGCTAAAATTATAGTGACCTAGATAATTAAGAATATCAGTGTATATAAAAATTTAATTGCAACATACATAATTATAATTATTTTTTATATAGTAAAAATTTGAAAATAAAAAATATGCTATAATTAAAGAAATAATTTTGAGAAAATAAGATAATAATTTGAGAAAATAATATAATGATAGGATGAATGAAAATGAATCTAAAAGAATTAAATGATGAAGATATTGAAAGTATCTATAATAAACATATGATAAAAGATTTTCCATCTGAAGAATTAAAACCTCTTGATGTAATACAGAAACTTAATAAAAGAAAGAATTACATATGTTTAGGATTGTACAATAATAAAGAACTTATGGCATACGCATTGTTAGCTACCTCAAAATCATATTTGTTAATTGATTACTATGCAGTATGTAAAGAACATAGAGAAGAGGGAATTGGAAGTGAATTTTTAAATATGCTAAAGGATTATTTTATAAATTATGATGGAATTATAGTAGAAGTAGAAAGAGTAGAGTGTGGACCTGATGAAAGTGAGAAACTGATTCGGAAAAGAAGAATTGAATTTTATAAAAGAAATGGGATGAGAATGACAGATATTTATTGTAAATTATTTGATATAGATTATTGCATTATGTGTTTATGTAATGTTGATCTTGAAGATTTAGCAATTTATTCAGGATTAAAGGATATATACCAGGAAATAATTCCAGGAAGCTTATATTCAAAATATGTGGAGTTAAGCTGTATATAAATTTTAAAAATATAAGAGTTCTATAACTTATCTATAATCATTAGGAATAAAAGTTTATTGAAAAATATAATTTTTAAATATATAATAATGTTATTAAACAGCTGCTTAAAATCAAAGCTGTAAAAAATAAAGATAAATTAATTCTTTCAAAATGGCTATGAAGTCTAATTTTTATACTAAAAAAGTATATGAATTAGACTTTTTTATTTTTATTAGTTAAAAATATCAATTTCTTTTGTCATTGAAATAAAATTTATTACAAAATAATTTGCAGAAATTAAGATATAAACAGGAGGTATTTATGGTTAATGAAATTGCAGTTTGTGTAGATAATTTTGGAGAGGTTACTGAAGATAAGAAAGCTAAATCTATTAAGGTTTTTGAAAAGCGGGGAACTGAATGGAGAGTGATTAGAGAACTAGCGTTTAAATTTTATTGTATCAAGGATAGCGAAGAGAGTTACTTAGAAGTTTTAAATATTGTGCAGGACCTAGGGAAATGCAGAGTTTTTGTTGCTAAGAAATTTTCGGATTTAGTGCATGCTACCTTAGATAAAATGGGATTGAGTTTGTGGAAAATGGATGGAAATCCAATATATTTTTTGGAATATATATTAGAACAAGAAAAAGAGGAAAAGAAAGTAAGTAAGTTTATAAAGCATTCAGATATAAGTGATAATGGACAATTTATTATCTCATTAGGGAATGGAGAATGTGGGCGTTATATCTTAAATCTCAAGAATTTGCAGAAAGATAATATAGGAATTACGTCTAAGCAAGCTTTGCGACCAGTTCTAAATAAAAAAATTTTTAATGAGTTAATAATAGTTTGTAGCCATATTCCAAATTGGCTAGAAGAGGACTTAACAAAATTGAACCTTAATTTTCAGTTTTCAAAGATTGGGAAAAATGATTATGTTGTGGTAATAAATAATTATGGTGGATATTAGAATTTAGATTATACATTCAGTATTAAATGCAAGGAGGAAAAATTTTGGGGGATATTGAAGTACGTAATAATAGAAAGATAAATGTAAGTTCTTTTTCAAAAATTATTTCTGAACATTTGAATATTGATAGTAACATTATAAGAAATTATATACTTGCTAATATAAGTATAAGTCTAACTAGAAGCAAAGAAATGAAAAAAGATATTGATAAAATATATTGTGAGGATATGTTAAAATATTATAATGCGGCTTTAAATGATACTTGTATAAACTATATTGCTATAAAACAAGCAAATATTGAACAAGAAATATATTCACGTAGGATTGTGGGGATACTTATAGAAGGAGAAACAGATAGTATACTAAGAGGCAAAATTATTAAAGCCCTCAGAAAGTATTATCCCATTATATATAATGCTGTAAAGAAGCAGGATAAAAAAATATTGAAAAATAGGTACATGAAAATGGATTTACTAACTAGAAATATGGAAGCAAGATTTGATGCGGTAGTATATCTATATTTTGCTATTTATATTTCACCAGAAATAGTAGATCAAGGTTTCATAATTTCTATTTTAAACGATATAGAAGATTTTGAATCTAAGAATCTTATAAATCAAAATACTGAGGTTGAACTTAAAAATTATAAGAATAGAATACAGGAAGTTAAAGTGCTAATAAAGCAAGAGTTTGGCAAAATATATAATTTTAAAGATATTTTAAGACACAATAATAAAGATATTAGAAAATTAGGCGAAATTTTAGAATATTTGCTTATAATAAATGGGATTAATATAGAGAGCATGTTTGAAGACTCGCAATTTATTTGCATCGAGAAAATTATATTACCCTATGTGAGGAACTCAAAAAATGAAGACTTAGATATAATTTCATTTGGTATTGTTAGTGGAATATTTATACAGTCACTTATTAATGAGTACAAGAAGGCGAGAAACTTATATTTTAATAATACCGAGGAGCTATTTAGCTATAAATTAAGCATGTTAGAAGAACAGATGATTGAAGCAAAAAAAGAAAACATTAGATTAAAAAATAAACTTGATCATTTTAACAGGGAAAAATTAATGCATGAAAAGAGGATGAAGTCTGAATTAAGTGAGTTAGACAATACGTATAAATTAGAAATAAAGAAAAGGGAAGATCGAATTAGAATTCTTGAGAACAAACTAAATGAGGAAAAGATTTTAAGATTAGAGTTAGAATGTTTAAGAGAATATGAGTTGAATTCAGATATTAATCATGAAAGCTTGGATTCTAACAAAAAATTAGAGAAATATACTATAAGTAAAAAAATTATTATAATTGGTGGAGATAAGGAATGGAGAAGACGATTTAGGATAAAATATCCAGAAATAAGAATGCTAAATGGTTTCAACGAAAATTTTGATATAAGGATTTTAAATACAGCTGATTATATATTTTTTTATACCAAATATATGAATCATTCAACGTTTCATAGAGCTATGGATTTTATTAAACTTAATAAATGTAAATTTGGGTATATAGGAAAGACTAATATAGATCTTGTAGAGCGAGAAATTATTGAAAAAATAGTTACATGCGAAGGAAATAACGAAAAATCTATACATTAGAAATAATTGAAGTTTTATATATAGAGAAATTTATGAATACGTTAAGAATTAATTCTGTAAAAAATGAATTGTTTTATTTATGATATTTAGTTCATGTGAAAAAATGCAGAAATTATTTTTATACTCTCTTAGGGGGAAAGTTGGACATGTAATTAGAAAATTTGAATTACAAAAAAAGTATTGGGGAAAATAGTCACAACTAGACTAAAGGAGGATAAATATATGGAAAAAAACACTAAGGAGTGCCCAAAATGCAAGAAAAAAACTGCTGATAATTCAAAGTCTTGCAGTTCATGTGGATTCGATCTTGATAGCGATGAAAATTATATGAGGGCTAAAGAAGAAACTAATAATGGAAATGATAGCTTTTTGAGCGAGTTAAACAAAATGGCTGGAGGAAGTGGTAAAGTAGAATTAAAATTAAGAGATTTGGTCGTTAATGTATTTAAAAAGCATACACCAGAAGAGAGAGAAAATACATTTATTTGCGGAACAGCGAAGACATCCCCTAAGGAAGGAGAGATATGTTCAAAGTGGCCTAAACCTTGGCTATTTTCAAGAGTATTTTTTCTATTTGCAATAACTTTTGCTGGATTAGTGGCGTTGTTAAGAATTTTTGAAAATATACTAGCTTATCCAGGTATTATATTTATAGGTGCTTTAATAATTCCCTTTTCACTACTTATTTTTTTTTGGGAAGTAAATGCCCCAAGAAATATTAATATATTTGATGTAGTTAAAATATTCTTTTTTGGTGGTGTTTTTTCTTTATTAATAACAATGATTTTAAGTAGAGTAGTTTATGTTAGGAATGTAGATTACTTTGGAGCAATAACTATAGCGATTATTGAGGAGTCCGCAAAATTCATTGTAGTTGCATATTTTTTAAAAGGGAGTAAGGAAAAATATATCTTAAATGGACTGTTACTAGGTGCAGCAGTGGGCGCTGGGTTTGCAGTTTTTGAAACGGCTGGATATGCTTTTGCTTATGGATTTCAAATACCTGTAATGATGAGGATAATATATACAAGAGGAATTTTGGCATTTGGAGGCCATATTGTTTGGGCAGCAATGTATGGAGCTGCTTTAGTTATGGTGAAGGAAGATAATAGGTTGAAATTTAAATATATAACGAATATGAAATTTCTTAAATATTTTATTATTGCAGTTGCACTGCATGCAATTTGGGATATGCCAATAAGTAATAATAGTAATCTTCCTATCGTTCAAGGAATTCTTACAATAACTGCGTGGTTTGTTATATTAATATTAATTAGTACTGGATTAAAACAAATTTCAAGTCTAAGTTATAGTAGCAGAATCTAAGTTGTTCAAATATAATTTATAGAAATACAATCTCAATAGATATTGATTTTTAAAGCTGGCTAAGCAATTACGTTTGTGACCATAGTTATTATTTGTTACAGAATTCATGAAAATGGCTTGCATGATATAAATTTTAATGTAGTTAATTTATGTGTATAACAACTGGTGCTAGTGTATCAATATAAATAAAAATTAGAATAACAAAGTATATTAGTGAAAAGTATGAATAATCTTATAAAATTAGGAAATAATTTAAAATGTAAGTAAGTTAGAGATGTTAAGATAAAACACGTCGCTAAGAGATATAAAAAGGAAACACTCAAGTTTACAAAATATTTGCAATGTAAGATTGCGAGTTTTTTGCAAAGTGTTGACAATATTGAACGGTGATGGTATGATTTAACTCGTTGCTAAAGAGTATAAAATTCAATAACTTAAAGCTAATAAAGCATCCAAGAAAAATGCTGAAAAAGTTTTTGGAAAAGGTTGTTGACAAAGTCTGAAAGCGATGATATACTGAGTAAGCTGTCAGAAACGACAGATAACAACAAAACATTACAACAGTAGTTGTAAGAGAGAAAATTGGTCTTTGAAAATTGAACAGAATAATATAAATACATTTAAGTAAACCAGCAATTTTTATTTGAGTAAGCTAAGATTAAACTTTTTATTGAGAGTTTGATCCTGGCTCAGGACGAACGCTGGCGGCGTGCTTAACACATGCAAGTCGAGCGATGAAGTTCCTTCGGGAACGGATTAGCGGCGGACGGGGGAGTAACACGTGGGTAACCTGCCTCATAGAGGGGAATAGCCTTTCGAAAGGAAGATTAATACCGCATAAGATTGTAGTGCCGCATGGCATAGCAATTAAAGGAGTAATCCGCTATGAGATGGACCCGCGTCGCATTAGCTAGTTGGTGAGGTAACGGCTCACCAAGGC
>NZ_JHXK01000031.1 GCF_000621745.1 Clostridium beijerinckii HUN142
GTTCGGTCCCTATCCGTCGCGGGCGTAGGAAATTTGAGAGGAGCTGTCCTTAGTACGAGAGGACCGGGATGGACTGACCTATGGTGTACCAGTTGTTTCGCCAGAAGCATAGCTGGGTAGCTAAGTCGGGAAGGGATAAACGCTGAAAGCATCTAAGTGTGAAGCCCACCTCAAGATGAGATTTCCCATAGCATAAGCTAGTAAGACCCCTTGAAGACTACAAGGTTGATAGGTCAGAGGTGTAAGTATGGTAACATATTTAGCTGACTGATACTAATAGGTCGAGGGCTTGACCAATATAGTCAAGTTGTAATATGCATTTACATTATATGCAATTTTGAAAGAATATTATATTTTTTCAAATGATGTTCCGCGATAGCTCAATGGTGGAGCACTCGGCTGTTAACCGATAGGTTGGAGGTTCGAGTCCTCTTCGCGGAGCCATATTTATAAAGAAAAGAATTTTTAGTCGAGAAATCGGCTTTTTTTTATTGTATAAAATAGATTAAAAACTTATACTATATATGGATGTGAAAAGTTATTAATAACTAAACTAGATACAAGAGAATAAGTATATTGATAATAAAATCTATTGAAATCTAAGAGGTATTATAATATGAGTGATGACATTAATAATAGTATGAATTATATTAATGAAACCAGTAAGATTAATACAACAAATGAAACTGGTGAGGCTGATGACACTGTTAGAAATAGTGAAAATAGCGAAAATAGCGAAATAAACGATGATTCTAAAACAAAAGAGGATAATTCTGAAACTAATGAGATTAGCGAAAATATAAGGCCTTTCGAGATTGATGAAGATGAAATTGATGAAGAAGATCTCAAAGGAATAAAAAGAAGGAAATTTGCTATTTTATTTACGATAATGGCTATAGCTATAGTTATAGGAAGTGTTATAGCAGTGCAAAAATTTATTATAAATAAGCAAACAGCAGAAACGCTTAATGCAAATGAAATTTCAGATTCTAAAGGAAGTAAAAATCAGATAGATAACAAGGCATCCAACTCAGAGAATAGCTCAGAAGTAGAAGATGTGGCTTTTATAGAGAAATATTTAAATCAGCAAATGAAAGGGCAAATGCCAGATGGAGCTGATGGAAAGAAAGTTGTTTATTTAACATTTGATGATGGCCCGTCGGAAACTGTAACTCCACAAGTTCTGGATGCTCTTAAAGCAGAAAATGTTCATGCTACTTTTTTTCTTGTGGGAAAAGCAATTGATGAAAGTGAAGTTAATAAAAATATAGTTAAGAGAGAGATTACAGAAGGGAATGCAATAGGTAATCATACTTATTCACATAATTATAAATATTTATACCCAAATGGAAAAATAAATTTAGAAAATTGTATGTCTGATTTTGAAAAAACTAATCAATCTTTGAAAAATATTTTAGGACAGGATTTTTCAACAAGAGCTGTTAGATTCCCTGGCGGTCAAATGACATGGGACAAGAAAGATCCAGCAGGTGCTAATGCAATGGATGAGGCTCTTCATGAAAAAGATTACCATCAAATAGATTGGAATTCATTGTCTCAGGATGCAGAAGGAGCACATAAAAATGCAGAACAGTTAAAACAAGAAGTTATAAAAACTGTATCAGGAAGAGAAAAAGCAATAATATTGATGCATGATACTTATGGAAAAGAGGAAACTGCAAAAGCTTTGCCAGAAATAATTAAATATCTAAAACAGCAAGGATATGAATTTAAAATTATGAAATAACCTAATATGGCTATGTTGATTTTCATTTATTTCAATTTGTGTAACTAAACTTTAGTTATGCAAGTAATATGAAAATAACATAGCCTTTTTTTGTATACAATTGAGAAAAAGATTATTTTTATCAATTAATTGAAATAGAAATAATTAATGATAAACTATTAATATATAATTACATTTGCATATATGGAAGTACTAAGGTTATAATTTATAACAATAATCTTAATAATAGAATGTATATAATTATAATATTACTGAAAATTATCTTTATATCAAAAATAAGGAGGAATAAGATGTTATCAAAAAATATTGTAATAGAGGTATTAGCAAAGTGCTTAGTAACTGGTGGCGATTTTGCTGAGATATTTGAGGAAAATTCAATTAATAATTCTATAGCATTAATTGATGGTAAAGTAGATGACGCCATAGGTGGAAGAAGTTATGGTATAGGAATAAGAATATTTAAGGGATTAAACAGTGTATATGCTTATACCAATAATAATAGTTTAGGTAGTCTTTTAGATACTGCTTATAGAGCAGCCCTAGCTTTGGGAGATGCAAATGAAAATGAAGTGAATTCAATAATATTAAATGAAAAGAGTATATCTACAATACATCCAATATTGTATTATCCTAAAGATGTTGCATACGATAGAAAAATAGCAATTTTAAAAAGTGCTTATAATGCAGCAAAGAATTATAATAGTGATATTTCTCAAGTTATTACAAGTTATGCAGACAAAGAGCAAAATATTTTAATTGCAAATACTGAAGGCGTATATGTTCAGGATACAAGAGTAAGAACAAGGTTAGGTATAAGTGCAATTGCATCAAAAGGCAGTGAAAACCAAACTGGATTTGAAGGGCCAGGAAGGCATATGGGAATTGAGATGTTTAATAGTGTTGATCCAGAATATCACGGAAGGGAAGCTTCAAGAATAGCTCATACGATGCTTTACGCAAGGAACTGCCCAGCAGGTAATATGACTGTTGCTATAGATAATGGATTTGGGGGTGTTATATTCCATGAGGCTTGTGGACACTCTTTAGAAGCAAGTGCTGTAGCTAAAGGAAATTCAGTTTTTGCTAATAAATTAGGTGAGAAAATAGCATCAACAAAGGTAACGGCTATAGATGATGGAACAGTGCCTAATGCTTGGGGATCGCTAAATATAGATGATGAAGGTAATAAAACACAAAAGAATATTTTAATTGAAAATGGTGTTTTAAAAGGTTATATGATTGATAAGTTAAATGGAAGACGCATGAATATGGAGGCTACAGGAAGTTCAAGAAGACAAAGTTACAAGTTCCAACCAACTTCAAGAATGACTAATACTTATATAGCAGCTGGAAATGACAATCCGGATGATATCATTAGATCTATAGAAGACGGATTATATGCGAAGAAGCTAGGAGGTGGATCGGTTAATCCTGTAACTGGAGAGTTTAACTTTGCGGTTCAAGAAGGATACCTAGTTAAAAATGGAGTAATTCAGGAACCAGTAAGAGGAGCAAGTCTTATTGGTAAAGGCAGTGAAGTACTTATGGATATAGACATGGTGGGAAATAATTTAGATGTAGCTCAAGGTATGTGTGGATCATCATCAGGAAGTATTCCTACCAATGTAGGTCAGCCTATGATTAGAGTAAAGAAAATGACTGTTGGAGGTAGATAAACATGGATTTTGAATTATTTAAAGAAGAATTATTTAAAGAAGCTAAGAACTCAGGATTTGAAGAGTTTGAAATATATTATTCTGATGCTGAAAGCTTAAGTTTAAATATTTATGAAGGTGAAGTTGAAAAATATAAATTAAATAATGCCTTTGGTCTATCATTTAGAGGAAAAATCAATAATAAAATGGGATATTCATATACTGAAATATTGGATGAAGAAGCAATAAAGACTCTTATAAGAAATGCAAAAGAAGCAGCACTTGCTATAGAAAATAATGATGAACAGTTTATATATGAAGGAGATAAGGAATATAAAGAATTAGATTGTTACAAAAAAGATTTAGATAATATTAAGCCTGATGAGCTTATAGCTCTTTCTTTAGAGATGGAGAAGGAATGTAAAAAACAGTGTGATAAAGTTGTAAGTTTCCAAGGATGTGGAATTGGATATGGTAAAGCTACTTATGGGATAATAAATTCAAAAGGGCTTAATTTGAAAAATGAAAGAAATAGCCTAAGCGCATATGTCGTTCCAATAATACAAGATGATAGTGAAAAATATGATGGAACAGGATATGTTATGGCTAAGAAGATAGATGATATTAAACCAGAAAGATTAGCAAAACAAGGCCTTGAAGAAGCTCTTTCAAGAATTGGTGGGAAAAGTATTCCATCAGGTAAATATAAGATAGTTATAAATAATGAGGCTATGGTATCGCTGCTAGGAACTTTTTCTGGAATTTTTAATGCAGAGCAAGCACAAAAAGGATTATCTTTGTTAAAAGGAAAAGAAGGTGAAATTATAGCATCAGACGTAGTGACTCTAATTGATGATCCTCATTTAAAGGATGGGCTTGGAACAACTTCATTTGATGACGAAGGGGTAGCAACTATTAAAAAAGAGATAATATCTAAAGGGAAATTGAATACATTATTATATAATCTAAAAACTGCACATAAAGCAGGAGTCAAATCCACAGGGAATGGATTCAAGGCATCATATGCATCAATAGTAGGTGTTAGTGCTACAAATTTTTATATAAATCCAGGAAATAAATCTTTTGAAGAACTTTGTAATGAAGTTAAAGAAGGAGTAATAATTACAGATTTCGCAGGGCTTCATTCTGGAGCTAGTTCTGTAACTGGAGATTTTTCTTTAGCGGCTAAAGGGTTTATGATTGAGAATGGAAAGAAGAGCTTTCCAGTAGAACAAATTACGGTAGCCGGAAATTTCTTTACATTATTGAAAGATATAGAGGAAGTAGGAAGTGACTTGAAGTTTCCGATGAGTAGCATAGGATGTCCTTCGGTTGTTGTGAAAGAACTTTCAATAGCTGGGAAATAGTTTTATTATTAATTTGATAGATATGCTAAGGCAGGTTAAGTAGTTATGAATATAATCTATATGTATCTTTTTTCTTTTATAATTTATAGCTTTCTTGGGTGGATATGTGAAACCATATATTGCTCTATAATTGATAAAGAGTATGTAAATAGAGGATTCTTAAAGGGTCCGTTTTGCCCTATCTATGGTTCAGGTGCACTTATAGTAATTATATTATTGGCTTCAATTTCAGATAATAATATAATTTTATTTTTAAGTGCAATGATTTTTACAAGTATATTAGAGTATTTAACAGGTTTCTTATTAGAAACAATATTTAATCTTAAATGGTGGGATTATTCAAGCTATAAATTTAATATAAAGGGTAGAGTATGTCTATTAAATTCAGTGTTATTTGGTCTTTTATCTTTAATTACAATAAAAATTATTAATCCAACGATAATAGACTTAGTTAGTCATATATCATTAAGGGCTTCTATGTGGTTCTGTAATATTTCGGTTTTATATTTTTTAACAGATGGAATAATTACAACGGTTAAAGTTCTGAAATTAGGTGGAAAACTTAAGGAAATGAGTGCTTTATTTGATGAAATCAGAGAAAAGACTGAAAGCTATAAAGTAGTGATACAGCAAAATTTAAGTATATTTGATGGATTAATAGAACAGGAAACCGAAAAGGTCATTTATGCGAAAGAACAAATTAATAAGTTAAAAGTTAAATTAGAGAATTTGATTTTAAACAATAAAGCTGTGAACAAACGAATAATTAAAGCATTTCCAAATATAAAATCTTTAAAGTACCAACATTCACTAGATAGGTTAAAAGAAGAGATAAAAAAGATTAAGAAAAAATAATAAAAGTAAAAGAGATGGTTAAATTTCATTTGGCCATCTCTTTACTATAATTAACAATATCATTATTTAATTAGGATTATGAGTATAATTTGCACGTATCATTTTATCTGAAAGATCTAATGACTTCTTATAAATGTCTTTTTCTTTATCTGTTAGAGTTTCTCCGCCTTTAAGTGTTCCACTAGTTATTACTGCAAAAGATTTATTTGTGTTTAATAAGTTTCTACCTAAAGCAGTATTTTCATATTTATCTTTATTCACACCAAGTAAGTATAGGAGTGTTGGCATTACATCAACTTCACCATTATACATTTTATCAAATGTTTTTCCTTCATTGGAAGATGGGTTATAAATAATAAAAGGAACAGTTGGGTTTCCTGTATTTAAGTACCAATCTTCTTTATGAGATAGTTGTCCAATACTGTCATCATAATATTTATGGATTCCGGTATGGTCACCCATTATTGCTATAATGCTATTTTTTAGCAATCCTTCTTTATCCAATTGATCAATAAAGTATCCTATTTGCTTATCAGTATAGTGAAGACTTTCAAAATATCCTCCAAGTTTACTTTCATTTAATTCGGGATCGAGTCCAAGTTCTCTATACTTTTCAGGAAGATCAAACGGACCATGGCTTGTCAATGTTACAGTTTCCGCGTAAAATGGTTGTTTTAATTCTTTTAACATAGGAACAACTTGCTCAAAGTATCTTCTATCACTTATACCAAGGCCAATTTGTTCATCAACATTAAATGAATAGTAATCAGTAAATTTATCAAATCCTATCCCAAGCAAGCCGTTTTTATAGTTCCAAAAAGAACCTTTATCAGGATGAATTGCAGAAGTAGCATAACCTTCACCTTCTAATAAATTTGGTAACGAGTTGTAATTGGTATTAGGATATCTAAAGAATGTACTTCCTTGTCTTAAAGGTAACATTGAAGTATTAACCATTAAATCAGCATCAGAACTTGTCCCTTCGTTAACTTGCTCAAAGGTGTTAGGAAAATACAATGATTCTTTAGCTAATTTATTTAAATTAGGTGTTATCTCTTTACCATTAATTGTTTTTCCGATGACAAAGTTTTCTAAAGACTCAACCTGAATATAAATTAAATTTTTTCCTTTTGCCATACCCAGGTATTCATTATCTGGAAGTTTTTCTTTTTTCATTTCAAACAAATCATTTATATCAGCTTTATCTTGATCTGTTAATTTATATGGTTTTGAATCCTTATAAACTGTATAACAGTCCATAATGTGATATCCAATAGGAGAAAAATATTTAGCAGTATTTGATTTATCATAATTGCTGAATAAGTAAGCATTATGAACATCTGTATTATTGAATACGGTTATACTAATAGGTACATAAATTATAAATAATATTGGTAATACAAAAGCACAAAAGAATGTTTTAAAAGCTTGTTTATGTTTTTGAGTAAAGGATTTTCTGGTTATGTAAGCATATATGCCTAATATTATAAAATCAAATGCAAATATAAAATCTAAGTTGCTAGTCATGGACAATATACTTCCAGACATATTATCTAAATTAGCAGTCTGAGTTAATATTAATGCAGATGGAACAGTTAAAAAACCTCTGAAATACCAAAGATCAATTAATATTAATAATGTTAAAAGAAAATCAATTACAAGAGTGTATATTATTCTACCTTTGCCTTTAAATAATAATGAGACACTTAAGAATATTAAAGTAAAGGCAATATAATAATTTAAAAAAGAACTTGCGGATTCGTAACCAGTAGAAAAGCTAAATGTATATGGATCTTTGCTTGTAACAAACCCTTGAAATATAATTCCTTTTAATACTATAGAGACCAAAGCTATTAGAAAGAAGATTAATCTTATAACCTTATCTTTTTTCATATTATTTTTTAAGCTATTTTTAAAAAAGTTAACAACATTTGAGTTAAAAGAACTCATGATTTCACCTCAATTCAATATATCACTACATTATAGTATACATAAATTTATGGATTAAACAAATATAAATTAATGATATATTAGTAATTAAAAGGTAAATAATTTGTGAATAAAAAGCTATATATAAAAATTAGCATGGTATACTATTAATGTGGGAAAACTTATATAATGGAAGTATAATAATTTAATTTAATATACCTGTGAATTAAGTTAGATATTAGTTGAGAAATAGATTGAGAAATTTGATATAGTAATTATAGATTAAAATATTTATAAAGGGGCCAAACATATGAAAGAAATAGATTGCAGAGGTTTAACATACCTACAAATAATAAGAGAAATTAAGAAGTATTTTAATTCAATTGGAGAAGGAGAGGCTGTTGTTGTAGTAAATAATGAATTAGGTCGTTCTAATGTCATAAGATATGCAGCTCATAAAGGATATAAGGTAGATACAGAAGATGAAGAAAATAGATTTTTAATAAAAATGGAAAAGAGAGGCTGCTTAGAATCTGAAGACGAGGAAGAAATTTTTTCTATATTAATAACAAGAGATAAAATTGGAGAAGGAAATGATGACCTGGGAATAACTCTAATGAGCGAATATTTTGAGGCGCTAAATGAGTATGATAAACTTCCGAAAGAAATTTTATTCTTAAATTCAGGAGTTAAATTGTTTAAAAAGGATTCTAAGGCTGTAGAAGATATACGAATGTTATATAAAAAAGGTGTTAAACTTTTAATAAGTGATACATCCTTAGATTATTATAAATTAACAGAAGAAATAACTTTTGGAGAAATAGCAAGCATGTATGATATGGTAGTTGCAATGAAGAAAGCAAAGAAATTAATAAAGCTATAGGAAGTAATATTGGAGGATATTATAATGCCAGATTATGAATTAATTATTATTGGAGCAGGAATAGCTGGGATGACAGCTGCGCTTGGAGCTGTAAGAGAAGGAATAACAAAAATACTCATTATTGAAAAGGAATCTAACGTTGGGGGAATAATCAATCAATGTATTCATAACGGTTTTGGAAAAAACTTTCTAGATGAGCTGGTGACAGGTCCGGAATATATTGATTTTATAGAAAGTCAGTTAGGAGAATTTGAAATAGAAATGCTTTTAAATACTACAGTTTTAGAGGTGACTCAGGAAAAGAAAGTTACATACGTAAATTCTAGAGATGGTATTAAAGATTTAACGGCTCAAGCAATAATATTCGCCATGGGAGCAAAAGAGACATATTCAGGAAATGTTATAATTCCTACAAATGGACTTACAGGGATATTTACTGTGGGAGAAGCCCATAAAATAGTTAATTTAGACGGATATCTTCCAGGAAGAAGGACTGTAATTATAGCAAAAAACAAATGGGGATTTATAGTTGCAAGAAGGCTTATAGTAGAAGGGGGAAATATAGAAGGGGTTGTAATCGAGAATACGTTTGAAGAAATGGCTGATTCTGAAATACTAGATATTATTGATGGCTTTGATATACCGGTAATAGAAAATTCTAGAGTAACAGAAATTGAAGGAAAAACACGAATTGAGAAGCTGAAAATAGTTAATTTAGAGAATAAAGAAGTAACAGAAAAGGAATGTGACTCACTTTTATTATCAGTTAATTTCTTACCTGAAACATCTGTAATTAAGAAAGTAAATTTTAATATAAATGCTAAAACATTTGGACTAGAAGTAGTAGATTTTAAAACATCCTTGGATGGCTTTTTTGGGTGTGGAAATGTTATATATGGAGAAGATGCGTTTTGGATGGAAGAAACTGATGGGATACAATGTGGAATTAGAGCTGCTAGATTTTTGAAGGAAATTATATAGAAGTTATGATAAAAATATGATTAGCAGTAATATAGGAAAAGTTAAAATTACTGCTAGTTGGTTTAAAGAATAATATGATTTAAAAATAAGAGAGAGCTTCCTCATACATAAGGTCATGGCCAAGTGAGTTCATATGAATTCCATCTAAATAAATATCATTCTTATTATATGTCAAATTGTAGAAGTCTATAAATTGCAGGCTATATTTATTACATAATTTAATAAGTTCATCTTTTAAATATGAGAGTTCTTTTTCTGCATAAGAATAAAGATGGGAAGGAGAAAAAAGCGAGTTGGCCATTTCACCAATAATTTTAGGGGGAATGCCTAAAGTCACTTTTGAACCTATACTTAGTCCGTCTTTAATCATTATTTCAATATTACTAATTATAAAAGGAATCTTACGTCCTAGAAGAAGATCATTGCTACCACCCATTATAAAAATTTTTAATGGAGAATATATTAAAACATCATCATTATAGCGAGTAAGCATTGAAGTGGTAGTGTCACCATTACAAGCCTTATTTAATGATGAAAGAGCGCGCTCTTGCGTAAGTTTGTAGACCCAAGAATTTTGTTTAGCCACTCCATACCCTAAAGTTAGACTATCTCCAAAGAAAATTATATCAAGTTTATTATTCATATACAGACTCCTTTTATATAGTTAGAATAATTTGTTAAAGCACTTTTTACAT
This sequence comes from Clostridium beijerinckii HUN142, assembly GCF_000621745.1. Classification (GTDB taxonomy): domain Bacteria; phylum Bacillota; class Clostridia; order Clostridiales; family Clostridiaceae; genus Clostridium; species Clostridium beijerinckii_A. Next base: position 10,113 of record NZ_JHXK01000031.1, read on the forward strand.
ATTAATGTTTTTCCTGAATCGGCCTTTATATAATCATCTGAGATAATGGCTTTATTGCAAATGCTACATATAGTCATTTCACTAGATATTAATGCGTTAGAAGAAGCTTTTTTTGCTTGTTTCCCACGTTTATTTTCAGCATTGCAATTAAGTTTATTTTTTTGAGAATCAGTTACAGAACTACTAGTTTTATCAGATAGTATATTTCTTCTTATCGGAGAATATAATTTAGGTTTCAAGGAAGTAGTTCTTTTAGCAATTTTATAACTAAAATCATATTCACTTTCAGTAAAGAGTTCTAGTTCAAATCTTGGATTTTCTTTGTCATAATACTCTTCTGTAAAGATTTTAGTTATCTGAGCATCGTTTATAATTAATCCACTTTTTTCAATACCATCAAATATACTTTTTGTAATATTAATGGTATCTGGATGACGCTTCTCACTTTTATAATATACTCTTAGTAAAGCTATTAGGCTTTCAGAAAAAATAATATCAGGATTTTGATTTCTTGCAAGTAGCGCTATTTCCTGTTCGTATAGTGCATACCTATCATGATATTTTCCAGAGCTATGCGGCAGGATTGCACGTCCATTCATATTGTGTAATTTAAAATTAGATTTTGTAATTGGTGATCCTTTAATTATAACTTTAGCATAGTTAGACATTTAAATTCTCCTTGTAAAAGTATATTTACTATTTCAAATATACATTATATAGACTTTTTATACAATAAGCCAATATTATAATGGGATTTTAAGCGTAAGATATAGGATAAGTGTATTTTTGAAACTAAAAAAATTGAACTTTGAGAATATTGCATATATAAAGTATAATGTTTTAGTAATTAAAATGTAGAATAGTTGGTGCATTAAAATATATAATTTTATAAATATTAAGAAGATATTAAACAATGTATAAATACGAGATTTTATCTTTTTTTTAAGATAAAATAGATTTTAGATAGATTAAATATTATACTTGTAAAGTACTTAATTTATCTGCTCTTAATTTTAACTAATATATCAAAAATTTTATTGGTTAAATTAGCTGAAGTTAAGTTCTAGATAGGCTTAATAAGCTTATTTAGATAGATCATAATAAAGAATTTTATTTAAATTGTAATAAAAAGAGGTATTAGATATGGATAAAAAAATAATTTTGGCAATAGAATCAAGTTGTGATGAAACTGCTGCTGCTGTTGTAGTGAATGGTAGAGACGTTCTATCAAATATAATTGCATCACAAATTGATACTCATAAAAAGTTTGGAGGAGTGGTTCCAGAAGTTGCATCAAGAATGCATATTGAGGCAGTAGATAGTGTTGTAAAGGCTGCGTTATTAGAAGCAGGAATTTCAATAGATGATGTTGATGCAATAGGAGTAACTTATGGACCAGGACTTGTTGGGGCACTTTTAGTTGGTCTTCAATACGCAAAAGGATTAGCATTAGGGTCGAAAAAGCCTTTGATTGGAGTTAATCATATACAAGGGCATATTAGTGCAAATTTTATTGAGCATAAGGATCTAAAACCACCATTTGTTTCACTAGTAGTTTCAGGAGGACATACTTTTATTGTGCATGTAAAGGGATATAGAGATTTTGAGGTTATTGGTCAAACAAGAGATGATGCAGCAGGAGAAGCTTATGACAAGGTGGCAAGAGCATTAGAACTTGGATATCCAGGAGGTCCGAAAATAGATAAGCTAGCTAAGGAAGGAAATAAAGATGCAATAGTATTTCCAAGAGCAAAGTTTCAGGATGATACACTAGATTTTTCTTTTAGTGGAGTTAAATCAGCTGTGCTTAATTATTTGAATAAAGCAAAAATGAAGGAAGAACAGATAAATAAAGCTGATATCGCCGCATCATTTCAAAATGCAATAATAGATGTATTAAAGACTAATCTATTCTTAACTTGCGAGAGAAGGGGAGTAAAAAGGATTGCAGTGGCAGGTGGTGTTGCATCAAACTCTTGTTTACGAGAAACTTTGCTAGAGGAAGGTAGAAAAAAAGGAATTGAAATTCTATTTCCATCACCTATATTATGTACAGATAATGCAGCAATGATAGGAAGTGCAGCATATTTCAACTATCAAGAGGGAGCAGTATCAGATTTAAATATAAATGCAAAACCTAACTTAAAACTAGGGGAGAGGTAGAGGCTAGGTATGAAGCTATTATCACATTCAAATGGAGTACATAAGGTTGAGAAAAATAAAACCAACAAGAGGAGCATTTTTAAAAAGTGTATTATCGTTTTTGTGGGATTATTTATCTTTGGTTTTCTAGTACAGATTTTAAATGACTTTGTAGATAGTACAAGATTAAAATCAAGATTTAAGTATGTCAGAATAGATGGACGTAAAATGGAGTATAAACTTAAGACTGGTGGAGATTATACTGTAGTATTTGATGGATCAATTGGAACTACAATGTATGAATGGGATGAGGTTTGCAAGTCATTAGAGGAAAAGAAGATATCAACCTTTACATATAATAGAAAAGGATATGGATTTAATGATGGTGGAGACAATAGAACACCAGAAGAGCAGGCGAAAGATTTGAAAGCATTGCTTAGGAAAGCTGGAGCACCAGAGCCCTACGTTTTAGTTGGAGAGGAGTATGGCAGCTTGGTTCTTAGTAACTTTGCTAATTTGTATTCAGATTCAGTAGCAGGCGTTGTATTGGTTAATCCAATATCAGAAGAAAATATTCAAACTAAGGAATTTAAGGATAGTGTTAAATCTAAATATTACAGAAGTATATTTGAGAAAATAGGTACAAATTTTAGTTTGACTGCATTACTGAATAAAGCAGGGCTAACTATGGAAAATGATACTTTTAAAAAGTATCTAAATCAAAATGAATTAGATGAATTTTATAGTTTTGAAAATAAAAAAAATTATAAACAGGCAGTTTCAAATGAACTAGAAAATCTATATAAAGGCGTTTCTAATAGTCAAACTAATGGATTATTGGGAAACAAACCATTCTATTTAATAACTAATAACGAAGATGATCCAGTTAAAAAAATTGCTAATCCAGCAGCAACAACTATATATAAAGAAGAAATAGAAGGATCTCCAATGTCTATATTAGATTCTAACTCAGTTGTTAATGGCGTAAATAGTGTTTTAAAGGATGCAAAAAAGGTAGCTAAAAAATCGTAATACTAAATATGCATATTTTCTTAAGTATTGAGTATTATTGAATATTTAAGAAATAAAGCTTCTATTAGGCTAAATTTCATAAAAAATTATATCAAATTATATATTCTTGTCATTTGTTTGACACATAATAAATCTATACTAACACTATAAAGATAATACTAGTAGATATTTAAAGTATGCTAATATACTTTATAAGAACGAATTTGTATAGTTTAATTACTAGTCATATAAGTTGAGAATTGATATATAGGAGGAAAATACATGAATAATAATGATAATAATGAGAAATTTATTGATGTAGAATCATTACCGGTAGATAAAGGTCAGCAAGTTGCATGGGAAAATTGTTTTCAAAATAGTAATAGTTATGTAGAGCCGAAGAAAAAGAAAGGAAGAGGTTTGCGTATACTAGGAAAGATTGCAGGAGTTTTAGTTCTTACAATGATAGGGGGAGCGGTTGGAAGTGCTGCTACTTACTCATTAATGAAAACTAATAATGTTGCTGCTACAAAACAAATAACAAGTTATATTCCACAATCCTTCACAGCAAGCACTCCTGATGCAATGTCAGCAGCAGATGCATTTAATAAAGTTGCTCCAGCAGTTGTCATTGTTTCAACGAAAGGTTCATCTAATAGTGGATTTATAAACGGTGAAGTTGAGGGGATGGGATCAGGATTTATTATAAATGAAGAGGGATATATACTAACTAATTATCATGTAATTGCAAATGCCAAAGAAATTACAGTCACTTTAAGTGATAATACTGAAGTAAGTGCAACAGTAGTAAATTACGATCAAAAGAAAGATATTGCAATGCTTAAATTAAAAGACGGAACCAAGGTTCCAGCAGTTGCAGAACTTGGAGATTCTGATCAGATATATCCAGGTGCGGAAGTTATAGCAATCGGAACGCCTCTTTCAAAGAACTTTGCTCAAACACTTACAAAGGGAGTTATAAGTGGTAGTAATAGGACTATAGAAGGGGAAAATGGAGAAAGCGTTAATCTGATTCAAACCGATGCGGCTATTAATCCTGGAAATAGTGGAGGTCCATTAGTAAATGCTAAAGGGCAAGTTATAGGAATAAATTCTATGAAGATAGGTTCTGATGCATCAGGATCATCAACACCGGTTGAAGGTATAGGGTTTGCAATACCTATAAATGAAGTTAAAAATAAGATAGATGCTTTATCAAAGCCTATATTAAATTTAGGAATTCAAATAAGAGAACTTGATAGTGCTACTGCTAAGAAATACGATTTGGTAGAAGGAATATATGTATCTTCTGTTGAGGAATATTCACCTGCTGAAAAAGGTGGGCTTAAGATCGGGGATATCATTGTTAAATGTGACGGAAAGGAATCTAAGACATTTGATGAACTTAAGGCAATAAAGGAAAGTAAAAATGCTGGTGATACTATGAAGATAGAGGTAATTAGGGATAAGAAAACTGTTGATTTGTCAGTTGTATTAGAAGAAAAATCTAATTAGAATCCTTCTAGATAAAAGTTAAATGTATCTGATTATTAAAACTAGAATTGATAAATATAATATTATCAATTCTAGTTTTTATTGCATCAAAATAATATTCTTTAAAACTTTAAAGAAAAGTAGTAAAATTAAAGATTATAAGGGTAAGGTATCTTGGTTCATTAGTTTTTTAGATATCTAAATGGAGAAGGGGATAAATATATGGAGGAAATAATATTAAACATAATAATGCACAGCGGGGAAGCACGAACTTTTTCTATGGAAGCAATTACTTTAGCTAAAGAAGGTAATTTTGATAGGGCTAAAGAACTAATAGTAAAAGCTGATGAAGAATTAGGATATGCACACAATTCTCAAACAAGTTTGATTCAAGGGGAAGCTGTAAATGAGAAAATAGAATTTTCCTTGCTTTTAGTTCATGCGCAAGACCACTTAATGACGACAATGGTTTTAAAGGATTTGGCAGTTGAATTAATAGAAGTGCATAAAAAAATAAGTTCTATCAAATAGAGGTATATAAATATGAAAAATAAAATTAAATATGCTATTGTATTTTCAATTCTTTTGTTAATGGGAATAGTAAGTATTAATTTATTTCAACCGAATAAAGAGCAGCAAGTTAGAGGAAATATAGAACTTTTAGTAAGCGAGAATTCCTATGACTATCTAGTTGAGTGCGCAAATAATTTTATGAAAGAGAATGATAGGACTCTAATAAGTGTAAAGAAGTTAGAAAACTATAACCAAATAATTAATTATAATTCAGAAGGAAGTTCGAAATCAAAAATTTCTAACATAGCGCAAATAGACAGATTTAGTTTTGATAAACTAAAATTGGACGACTATGAGTACTATAATAAAGATGATAAACTCTTGAGCGAATACGCTAAGAATTTTTCTAAGTATAGGGTGGCTCAAGTTAAATATGGTGATAATTCCATAGGGATACCATTAACATCTAGACCATTAGCTTTTTATGTCAGAGAAGATATGCTAAAGAGTTATGGTTATGAAAGGGATAGTTTGAACACGTGGGATGATATCATAAGGATTGGAAAGGATATTCATGAAAAAAGTAACGGGAAGATATTTATAATAAATGCAACTGATCATGATTATGAGGATTTAATCGATTTAGTAACCATGGAAACACTAAGTGATGGTGATAAAAGCATAGATGTAGTTAAGTCAGAAGTTCAAGCTATGATAAAAAAACTAGAGGATAATAATATTTTAAATTTACAAAGTGGAGGGGAATTTTTAGCAAGAATATCTTCTATCAATGCTATGAAGGAAATAGCAGCACTAGAGGTTCCTTGCGAATGGAGTGTTAATAATGTGCCTAGCCTTAAACCAGGAGCTAATAAGTTTTTTTCATCAGAAGGAGATAATTTGCTAATATTAAATCAAAACAGCGAGAATGACAAGTTAGTTGAAAAATTTATAACTTATGTAATAACTAACAATAAGGAGGCTGTTAAGTATGTGAAGGCTGGAAAGTTTTTCTCAAGTTATCTATATACTTATAACACTAAAGATATTGAAGAACCTGTGAAAAATTTTATTGGGAATAGTCCTCTTGTAGTATTAAGCAATATAGAAGAAAAAACTCCAAGCATAAGTAATTATGATGAATATATAAAGATAAAACAAGAACTTAGAATAAATAACAGTTAACAATAATAAATCATATTATTAATTTTGAATAATCAGCATTATGAGAAAAACATTAAAGTATTTCTTATAATGCTGATTTGATTTTAAATAGTATTTAAAATATCACTCTGAATTCAAATTTGATTGTATATTGACGATTTGAGTAACTATAAAAATTTAAGTTGTTAAACTTTTATAGGCTTTTAAGGTGTTTTGGGCGGTTTTATTCCAAGTAAAGTTAAGACTTCTTAGGTAGCCTTTTTCACTAAGCTCAGCTTTTAAAGTTTCATTATTCAAAAGATCTACTAAAGCTTTTTCTAATTCTCCTATATTATATGGATTTATCAAAATTGCACTATCACCAGTTACTTCTGGAATAGAAGTTATGGAAGAGGTTATAACTGGAGCCTTACAGCTCATTGCTTCAAGTGGAGGAAGTCCAAATCCTTCATAGAAGGAAGGGTATACAAATGCATCACACCCGCTATAAAGAACAGGAAGAATATCATCTTCTATATATCCACAAAAAACAACTTTATCTTGTAAGTTATTTTCTTGAACAAATGAAAATAACTTTTCACCCTCATCTTTTAATGGACCTCCAAGTAATAACTTATAAGGTTTATTCAAGTCTTTATAAATTTTACAAAATGATTTGATTAACCCTAAAGCATTTTTTCTTAAACTAAATCCACCTATATATAGTATATAAGGATCATCAACCTTAAAAGTGTTCTTTACATATAGCCTACATTCATTTTTATCTAATGGTTTAAAATTATTATTAGCTGCAAGCGGAGTTACAAATATTTTTTCTTCGGGATAAAAACTAAAGAACTTCAATATATCTTTTTTAGAGTATTCAGAAACTGTTAAAATACCCGATGAATTAGAGATTATATTTGGCATATTATTTAAAAATCGCTCCAAGTATCCTTTACCAACAGTTTCAGGCATTGTATATGGAATTAGATCATGAATTGTAACTATAGTTGGTATTTTTGTATCAAAATCTAATCCTATTCCGTTTTGAGGGATATGATATAGATCGGCATGAATCTTGGTCAGTGTGTTAGGTATATAACATTTTTCATAAAAACCGCCATGTCTACCTGAAGAATAAATTATATTAACATTTTCTTTATTAAATTCCTTGTTGAATTTTCCAGAGCAAAATAAAGTGAATTTATCATTTGAATCTAAAGAAAGAACTTCTGATATAAGATTACTAGTATAAGTACCAATTCCAGTTCCTTGATGTAAAGTGGAACTACGAGCGTCAATGGCAATTTTCATATGAACACCTCAATAAAATACATATATAGTATAGAATATTATTTGTTTTTATTTTTGTGAATATAAATCACAATAAATTATTTGAGCACATATAATAAAAATAAATAATAGCTGGTAGGAAAAGTTAATGGAGAATAATAAGGAGATACCTAAAATTAAAGGCTATATTGAAGAAAATTATAATTTAGATGTAGAGGATATTGAAAAAGTAAAAAATAGTTATAAAGTTACCACAAAAGATGAGAGATATTGTTTAAAAGTAGTTAAATATGAATTCTCTCACTTTTATTTTATTTTATCTGCAATGAAACATTTACAAAGAAATGGATTTAGAGATATTCCTGAATTCATTATGAATAAAGAAAAAAAAGAATATGGGAACATAGAAGGAAAGTATGCTTATTTAACAAAATGGATTCCATCAAGAGTAAGTAATTATGATAATCCAATAGAATTAGCTATGGTATCAAATGAGCTTGCAAAATTGCATGAGTGCAGCAAAGGTTTTACATTAGAGAAAGAAATGAAACCAAGGATTGGATGGTTTTCATGGATTGATGTTTTTGAAACAAGAAAAAGAGAAATACTTGATTTTAAAAATAGAATAAGTCAAAAAGCTTATAAATCTGATTTTGATTTATTATATTTGGAGAATATCAAAAAAGAATTAAACAGAGCAGAAAAAAGTATAGCAGGTCTTCAAAAAAATAATTATGTGAAGATTATGGAGAAGGAAGTTTTTTTTAGAGGATTTTGCCATCATGATTATGCTCATCATAATATATTAATAGATAATAAGAAAAATATTAATATTATAGATTTTGATTATTGCATACTAGATTCACACCTTCATGACGTATCTTCTTTATTAATAAGAGCAATGAAAGATGGAAAATGGGAAAGTGACAAATGCGATCTAATCTTAAATGCCTATAGTGAGAGAATAGAAATAAGAAAAGAAGAACTGTCTATAATAAGAGAATTCATAAGATTTCCTCAGGCCTTCTGGCAAATAGGTTTACAGGTTTATTGGGAACAGCAACCATGGGGCGAAGAATTTTTCATTAATAAGTTAGAGAAGTATTTAAACGATTGTGAATTTAGAGAAGAGTTTGTTGATAGTTATTTTAGTGGGGGAAATTAATATGGATGAATTATTAATTAATCAGTATTTAAATAAAAAAGGAATAGCTATTATTGGACAATGTTTTAGTTATGATAAAAATATGCAGAGAAATGATATTACTTCTCAAGTTGATTTGATTATAGAATTTCATAAATTGCTATTAGGTGGTAATCTTACAGGATTAAGCAAAATTAAAAGTACAATAGGAAGAGAAGTGGAATCTCATAAAGTGCAGATAAGAAAATTGCAAATGCATTATGCGTATATATCAAATAAAACATGTACAAATGAGATAGAGAACATTATATTATCAAATGGAAAAATAATGCTAGAGAAAGCTAACAAGGCTATAAATTATATTTATGAACATGACTACTTTGGCGTTATAAAGCGCAGCATGAATAGGGAAGAAATTTGCCTTGGTAAGGTTGATAAAAGTAATTTAAGAAAAAACAATGAAAAAATAGAAGTGTGTACAATAAAAGGTATGACATACAACTTAGTAGAAGAAGATTTATATAATTATATTAAGAAGTTGCAAAGAAAAGAAATTAATATAGATGAAGAAGAGCTAATAAAGTTGTTTGTACATGGATCACACTTATCAATTAGCAGTTTTGATTATTTAAGGGGGCTTTGCAGCTATCCAAAGGACTTTTTAAGGTTTTGGGAGAGATACAGAGATAGCAAAAATGACAATATAAGAGAAATTTATAATATACCCAATATAGAGTGTACTAATGGTAAGAAAGCCAAGAATGAAAGTCAATTACTAACTGGATTGAAGAAAAGTTTAAAGTATGAAAGTAAAAATTTTATCATATAGGTAACTAAAGGTAGTTATTGTTTATACCTAAAGCTTAGTTGTTAGGAGGAAGAATATGAATAGAACTAAGTATTCAGAAAAAAATTATTTATGCGATTATGATTTGAGCCTAAAGTTTTTCGAAGAACTAGAAATAAAAGTAAATGATATTGTACCACTTAGAAAAGTATTTTTGGTATATACAGATGAAGGAAATAAAATCTTGAAAAGAGTAAATTATGGTGTGGATCGGGTCAATCTAATAAGTGATTCATTGGATTATGTAAAAAAGAATTATGAACATGTAATAACATATAAAAAATTCAAAAATGATTTATGTTATAAAGAGTGGAATGGGCAGATTTACATTGTTATGGATATATTGAATGGAAGAGAAGCATCATTTTCTAATCCAGTAGAAATTGATCTTTGCGCAGAAAATATAGCTTTAATGCATAAAGCTTCAAAAGGATTAAGAGAATATTTGAAAGATAAATATAAAAAGGATTTTTTAGATATATCTTTGAAAGATAAAATTCAACAAGCATATGATGATTTGATTTGGATGAGGAATTTAGTAGATAAATATAAATATAAAAATGAATTTGATAAATTATTTATGAGCAATGTAGACAAGTATCTAAATGAAATTAAAGAAGTTCAAAATGAGCTTGGAAAAAGTGAATATGATAATTTAAGGAAAGATGGAGATACTATTCGCCTGTGTCATAATGATTTAGCTTATCATAATTTCCTAACTAAAAATAATGAAATAAATATAATAGATTTTGATTTTATGACTATAGATTTAAGAGTAATGGATATATGGAATTTTATTTTAAAGTGTATAAAAAATGCCGCATTTGATGTGGACAAGATGCTAACTTGCATTAATGGATATGAGAATGTGTCTATTTTAAAAAAAGAAGAAAAAGAGCTCTTATATATGCTTATAAAGTTTCCTAAAGATTTTTATACAATATCAAGAGATTATTATCATAAGAGAAAGAATTGGGAATATGAAGTGTATTTAAATAGATTTGAAGGAAAGTTGGGCAATGAAGATTTTAGATATGAGTTTTTAAAAGTCTTAAAAAATAAACTTTCTATGGGTTTTAATGAAGAGAAGTAATTTAAATATGAGTTGAACTTAGTTATATATATTAATTCTGATTAAGCCAATATTTTATCTAGTAAATAGGATGTTGGTTTTTTTATTAATTAAAAAATATTGAAAATTTATAGAGGCAAGAAAACCATAAAGGATTTTCTTGCCTTATATTGATAATTTTATAGAAATTAATTTGTTGAAACTGTTGTATTATAGATTATTTATAAGATAACTAATTACAAAAACTATGAAGGAATTTTACTAGTTTTATAAAATATGAATTTTGTTTTATATAGTTAGCGCATTATTTTACGAATTTATTATAGCTTCATAGGCAGATATTGTATCTAACGCTGTCTTATTCCAAGAAAAGTTTTTACTTCGCGTTAGGCTTTTTTTGACCATAGTTAACCTTAATAGGCTATTGCTTAAAACTCTTTCTATGTCATATGACAGTGAATCAATATCATTAGGATCTATGAAAAGCGCTGATTCATGACATACTTCAGGTAATGACGTAACATTGGAAGCTATTACAGGGGTCCCACAGGCCATAGCTTCTATAGGAGGAAGACCGAATCCTTCATAAAAAGAAGGATATACGAGGACTTCTGCGGCATTATAAAATAATGGCATATCTTCAATGGGAATAAAATCAGTAAAAATCACGTTGTTAGAGATATTTAGATCCTCAGCTCTATTTTTATATTTAATATAAGAAGGCCCCTTCCTACCAGTAATAACTAGCTTGAAAGTTTCTTTTAATTTGCTTGGGAGTTTAGAATAGGCTTCTATTAAACCTAAAATATTCTTTCGTGGACTAAATCCTCCAACGTAAAGTACAAAGTCTTCTCTTATCCCATATTTATCAGTGATAAAATCTTTAGATCTACATTTACTCATAGGTCTGTAAATATCTTCAGCGGCCAATGGAGTAACATAAATCTTTTCAGCAGGAAAGTTAAATTCCTTAGAAATATCGTTTTTAGAGTAATTAGACACAGTAATTATTCCATCACAATTATCTAAAATTTTAGGTAATTCATTATTAAATATTTTTAAATATCTATCACTAACAGTTTCAGGCATTTTTAAAGGGATTATATCATGTAGAGTAATAACTTTTTTGCATTCAATATTTTCTGATAGACCAACCCCGTTTTGTGGGACATGGTAAAGCTCTATGTCTGCATTATTTAATATATTGGGAACATTTATATCATCCCAAAAACTATTAGAAGGTATTGATTCTATAAGTTCTGTTTTAAAATTATTATTTAAATCAGTTATAAAGTCGCATTGTGGTGTGAAAATTAAATAGTTATTATAACTATCAACATTGTTGAGACTCGATATTAACTGGTGAGTATAGGTACCTATACCAGTGCCTCGATACCACTTTGCAGCTCTGCCATCTATTCCTATTTTCATTATTAAACCCTTTCATAGCATTTGTCTTAATCTATTATATTAAAAGAATATAAAAAATGTTAATAAAAGAAATGATATCCTCATATAAATATACAGGAGGTGAGAAGTATGATGAGGGAATTTGAAATTGAAAGACAATTCAATATAAAGATAGAAAAAATAAAGGCAAATAAAGGCGTATACTATCTTAAAACAGATAAGGGCGAAAGATGTTTGAAAAAAATAAATTATGGACCCCAAAAGTTATTGTTCGTGTATGGTGCTAAAGAGCACTTAAGAAAAAATGGTTTTAATAATTTAGATAAATACTATTTAAACATAAATGGAGAGCCTTATGCATTGGTTAATGAAGACTTATATACTTTGTCGGAATGGTTAGAAGGAAGGGAATGTGACTTTCATAATATAGACGAAGTAAAAATAGCAGCAAAAACCTTGGCTAATCTCCATGAAGCATCTAAAGGTTATGATCCACCTGAGAATTCTAAGTTAAAAAGTGATCTTGGCAGATGGCCTCATTTAATAGAAAAAAGAATTAAATCTTTGGATAAAATGAGAGATATGGTAAGGAAAAAAAGTATAAAAAGTGATTTTGATATGCTTTATTTACAATCCATGGATTTTTATAAGGAGATTGGAAAGAAATCATTAATAACCTTAAATGAATCGGATTACTATGAGTTATGTGCAATTGCTGAGAATGAAAAAAGCTTTTGTCATCATGATTTTACTTATCATAATATAATTTTAAGTGATAGTATGGATGTACATGTTATAGATTTTGATTACTGCAAAAGAGAAGTTAGAACCTTTGATATAAGTAATTTTATGATAAAGGTCCTAAAGAGGGTTGAGTGGAATTTGGAATTTGCAACAGCTATTATAGAATCTTATGATTCGGTATCAACATTAAAACCAGAGGAATATAAGGTATTATATGCATATCTTCAATTTCCACAAAGGTATTGGAGGCTTGCAAATAGATATTATTATAATGAAGTTAATTGGGGACAAAATACATTTGCAGGTAAGTTAGAATCAATAATACATGAACAAGAGAAATACCTGAACTTTTTAGAAAAATTTAAGAATGAATATAAAATATAGTAAACATAATAATATGAACTACCGAAATAATTGAAAAATTATTTCGTGGTAGTTCATTTATTATTTAAAAAAGATTAATTAGAAACCTTTAATAATTTTTACCATATTATAAACTGTGGAAGAATATATTAGGAGAAAGTAATGGAAATAGGTGATATAGTTGTTAGAAAGTCTTACAATAAAGATATTACTTTTAAAATAATTGATATTAAAGATAGCGGCGGAAAGTATAATATAATTCTAAAAGGAATTAATATAAGAATAATAGCAGATGCAAGTTTAGAGGATCTTGAAATGGCTGAAGAAGATAGTGGATCTCAGGATAAAATATTAAATAGAAGAGTTAATGAGGCTATAAAGAAAGCTATGATACTCCGAGGTGATCTTAGGGATAAAGTTGAAAAGTCTCCTAAGATAAAGACGAAGAATGAATTAATGTTTGGAAGACCTGGGAAGATTCTTCATGTAGATGGGGATAGTGAGTACATGGAAACTTGTTTAAAGGTATATAAGCAGTTATCTTTGGATGCGGTAGGTAGAGCAATAGCGGAAAAAGATCAACCAGAAGTAATAGTAGACTTAGTAAAAGAAGTAAAACCGGATATAGTAGTTTTAACTGGACATGATAGTGTTTTAAGGGAGCCAAGAGATTATTTGAATTTAGATAATTATAGAAATTCAAAATACTATCTAGAATCAGTCAAAAATTTAAGAAACTACAATTCAAGTTATGATGAATTAGTGATATTTGCAGGGGCTTGCCAAAGCTGCTATGAAAGAATATTAGATGTAGGTGCAAACTTTGCTTCGAGTCCGAATCGAGTTTTAATTCATTGTCTTGATCCTGTATTTGTGTGTGAAAAGATTGCTTATACTAGAATAGATAAGGTAGTTTCAATAACAGATGTAATTGAAAATACGATAACAGGAATAAAAGGAGTTGGAGGATTGCAGACTAGGGGAAAGTATAGAGAAGGATATCCTAAATCTCCTTATATTTAATAAGCAATTTAGATGGTAATTAAATAAAGTAAATAATTAAAAGCTTCAATACTCCTAAACAATTGATAAGAGTATTGGAGCTTTTGTTTATAATTAATGAATATAATATTTATAATTGACAAAAATAATAATTGAATATATAATAATTTTAATAAATTAAATTTTATAAAATATAATTTGTGAAAATATAGTTTGTTCACTTAGTTTTATATATAATATGATAAGGAGAGAAGTAAAATGATATATGATTATTCGGTAAAAGATATAAATGGAAATTTGGTTTCTATGGATACTTACAAAGGGAAAGTATTATTAATTGTCAATACAGCCACAGGATGTGGGTTCACACCACAATATGAAGGTCTTCAAAAGCTTTATGATGAATATAAAGATAGCGGATTTGAAATACTAGATTTTCCATCGAACCAATTCTTTGAACAAGCGCCAGGGACTAATGAAGAGATATCAAGTTTTTGCAAATTAACATATGGAACAACTTTTAAAACTTTTGCTAAGATTGATGTAAATGGAGAAAATAGTAATCCTTTGTATGTTTTCTTAAAGAAAGAGGCTCCTGTTGCAAGTGAAGATGATGCGTCAAAGGGATTGTATAATCTTCTATCAGAGAAAGGTTTCAATACAAGTGGAGATGATATTAAGTGGAACTTTACAAAATTCCTTGTATCTAAAGAAGGAAAAGTAATAGCTAGATTTGCACCAACTTATGAACCGGAAAAAATTGCTGATCAAATCAAAAAATTAATCAATGAAAAATAAAAAATAAGTATTTATACTCTTTTAATACATTTGTGATTAAAGGAGTATTTTATTTTGTAGTGAAAAAGATAAAGAATAAATTGTAAAATGATGAAAATTAAGACTAGATAATAAAAAGTGAAGCCATTTATATATATAGTCTACATTTAATTCAAGATTGTTCTGTTAACTTATAATAATATAAGAACGTGAGGTTATAGGTAATTCCTGGATTCATTTAACAAAGTGACTGCAATTTTTGTGTACTATTAAACTTTCGGTTATGTATTAGGCTAAGATTTAAACTAAAATTGAAAGTTTATCTCTATATATAAATATTAGCTTAATCCTAAGTCCTTTAGCACCATTAGATCTTTCTTTTAATAACGTAGCAACTTCAGATCAAGGCTAGTAGCCATTGAAAACTATATTCACATAATCATGATCCATAATTCCTAGGTACATATTAACTTCATGAGGTTTAGGCGTTTCAAAAATTATATCTTGAACCATCTCAAGTCTTTATTTGAGTATTATAAAATCCTAATTTTTTATACATCAATTTAAATTTGTCAATGTTGGTAATTGTAAAAGGAGTTTTACCTTCACCAGTAGCCTTTTTAATGTTCTAAAAGGCTCATAAGCGTGATGGCTGTAAGTTCCAGCCAATTATATTCTTTAAAAGAAAGTTTCTCATAGCCATAGCGTCTCCAGCTATACCGCATCCCCCTTTTTCTTGTCCGTTTTTTCACTTATTCTACACCGATCATTTGAGAATAGTTGATAGCTCAAACCCTGAAGACAAAATTTACATTTTATCTTCTCTTGAGATGCATATCTATCAAATAAATTAGATAGATATGCATCTCTAATTCTTTTGGGCATTCCTTCAACTGAATCATGGTAGCTTACTCTTCTTTCAGATTTTTATAATATTTCTTCACTCATAAGATTTACTCCTTGAATATATCAATATCGTATAATAATTTTTTCCTACGATAAAGTTAAGTATGTATAGAAGTTCAAAAATATAAGAAACAAATATATAATTTTGAAAATAGTATTTCGATGTGGTTAAGAATGAATTTTAGAAGGATAATGTCAATTTTATATGATATAATCAATAAGGTTTGAATTATTTATAGACTATAAAGTTTTATAGAATTAAATTTTATGATAAGGGGAATAATAATTAAGAAAAAGCAGATAATATAATAAAATAGCTTAAAAACATATATAATTGGAAAAATGTTTACATTGACAATGTAGTGCTATAAATGATAAAATATTTATTTTGCTTGACTAATTTGTGGTTTTGTTATATAATTAGTATGAAAGAGGGTGTTTGCATGGAAAAAGTTAAAACTATTGCTTCCATTAAAAACGATATAGAGAGACACGTTGGTCAGAAAGTGACTCTAAAAGCTAATGGTGGAAGGAAAAAGATTTTAGTTAATGATGGTATAATTGAAAGTGTATACCCAAGTATTTTCGTTATAAGATTAAAAAATGACACCCAAAGGACCGTGACTTATAGTTATTCAGATGTATTAACAAAGACTGTACAATTGGTATTTCCAGCTAGAATATAAGCTTCGATTAATTCGGAGTTTTTCTTTTTATCTTGTTTTAAAAGTGGATTTTTTATTTTTTACTATCTATTTTTATGTAAAATAATTAAGGGATCGGAAATTAAAAGAAGTGTTTTTATATATATGAAATTATAAACAGTGGATAATTATATAAATAAAGCAATAATAAGATTAGATTAATTAAATAATTTCATAAAAAAAGAAAGATGGTGGGTTTCCATCTTTCAACTATGGTATAAAAGGGTATTGAGAATTTATGAGAGGTTATATGGTCAATAACCAATTACTATATTACGACAAAAAATAGTATATGTCAATAAAAAACGCAAAAAAATTTAAAAAATATTATTAAGTAAATGGAGTAAGAGGTTTACTTAAATTTTGAAACTAAAATAAAAATATATCTATCATAAATTTCTACTTAGATGTATATAAATGAATAGTAGGAATTTTATGGAGGTATGAAACATGGCAGATATAGATATTGTAAAAGAAAATGTACAGTTTGAACAATTGCTTAGGGAAAATAATACAAATTCGGTATTAAAAGATGAATATTTGATCCCTGATACTCATCCTGATGTACAAGAGATATTAACTGTTGAAGCTAGACCAATGATAACCAATAAAGAAATAATTGGAGATAAGGTGGTTATAGAAGGAAAGGTTGAGTACACAGTAATATATTTAGCTAAGGAAGAGGGACTTGCAGTAAATTCAGTGAATTATAATCAGAACTTTACAAATAATATCGACTTGAATCAGGGAGAAAATAGAGTAACTTGCGAGGCAGAATGTAACATTGAACATATTGAAGCAAACATAATGAATGAGAGGAAAATATCTATTCAAGGTATAGTTACTGTAGAGTGGGAACTTTATAAAAGTAATGAATTTGAGTTTGTAAAAGATATCGAAGGAAATGACCAAGTAGAAGTGTTGAAGAAAACAGAGACAATTAATAAAATTAATGCAACTGAAGATGTTGAATTAATAGGTAAGTCTATGATTAGGGTTGGTATGGATAAACCGCAAATTAGTAAAATATTAAAGTGCTCATTACTGCTTCATAAAAAAGAAATAAAAATAACAGAAGATAAAGTTTACCTAGGTTGTTACTGCAGATTAAATATATTGTATAAAGGAGAAGATTCTAAGGAAATAATTCCATTAGAAGATGATATTTATTTATCAAAAGAGGAAGAAATTAATGGTATAACATCAGATATGATTCCGACGGTTTCTTATGAAATATCAAATAATGATTTAATGTTAGAAGAAGATGACTTAGGAGAAATAAGAATTATAAATGATGAACTTGTAGTGAGAGCAAATGTTAAGATATTTTCAAAAGAAAACATAGATACTATTAAGGATGCATATTCTACTAATTGTTTGCTTAGTCTCAAGAAAGATGAACACGAGGTTGGAATTCTTCATGGAATGAATAATTCAGAAGCGATTGTTAAATATAATATTCAATTGAAAGATAATGATTTGAGACCTGAACATATAATATCTGCTAATGGAACTATAATATTAACAGATAAACAAGTTGTAAAAGACAGAGTTATTGTAGAGGGAATTATAAAAGCGAGTATATTGTATAAGACAACTGATGAAGAAAAATACTTATCAAGTGTTAAAGCAGAAATACCATTCTCGGCCGCAATTGATATAGCAGGTGCAGATGAAAATATGAAATCTATAATTAAAAGTAATTTAGAAAACATAGATGCTGCAATAGAGGGAAATAGCATAGCTATTAAAGCCAATGTGATATTATCTGGAAGAATATTGTATGAAATGAATAAGGAATTTGTTTCAGATGTGGTTGAAGAAGAGGGGGATATTCCAGAAAAGAAAGCTAGCATTACTATCTATGTAATTGGTAAAGGGGATACTTTCTGGAACTTAGCAAAAAAATATAATACAACAGTTGATGAGTTAATTAAGATAAATAAAATTGAGGATCCAGAACATATTGAAGAGGGACAAAAGCTGATAATACCAGGAAGGGCAATATTCTAAAATTAATTAAATTCATAATATTAGAGATACTTTCGGAATTTCATTAGGTGAATTCTGAGGTATCTCTTTTTTGTGAAGTAATATTATTAAGTTTTAAAAATATCGAAAAGTTTATAAAAGTTTATTGGATATGAAGAAAATGGTTAAGTCACACAATGGAGTGGAAAATATTGTTATATAATTTTATCTGCTAAATGTATTATAAAAAAATAAAAAATACATAAACTAAGTTTTGTTTTATAGTTGCTATTAGTTTGAATTAAAAAAGTGAAAATTAAGCAAATTATTCGTAGAAGAAACATGGCTCAGCATTCTGTAGTAGTCAAATTTCTTGAATAATTATTTAATGTGATGGATAGAATATGTAATGCATGATATGAGGTGATAGAATTTGAAAAAAGTTTTAAGTGGTAATTTAATAATAATTGGAGGAGCCGAAGATAAAGAAGGCAAAAAAGAAATTCTAAAAAGAGTATGTGATTCAATTGACAAAAATGAAGATACTTTATTAATTGCAACTATTGCAACTGATTATCCTAAAGAAGCCGCCAATAAATATAAAGAGGTATTTGGAGAACTTGAAGTAAAGAACATAAAGGTATTAGATATAAGTGAGAGAATAGAAGCATCTGACGATATGAATGTGGAACTAATCAAAGATTCCTCATTAATATTTTTTACTGGGGGGGATCAATTAAAAATAACAAGTTTAATTGGTGGGACTCCAGTCTATGATGCATTAGAAGAAGCTTGGAAGAATGGTGCATTTATAGTAGGTACTTCAGCAGGAGCATCCGTAATGAGTGATACAATGATAGTTCAAGGAGAAGATGACGATGACCCAAGAAAATGTACATTAAAAATGTCTCCAGGACTTGGGTTGATTAAGGATGTTATAATTGACCAACATTTTGCTCAAAGAGGAAGAATAGGAAGACTATTAACAGGAATTGCACAAAATCCTGAGGTTCTAGGAATAGGAATAGATGAAAATACAGGAATAGTAGTGAACCAATCTGGGATGATAGAGGTAATAGGAGAAGGAGCAGTGTACTTTATTGATGGTAGTGCAATTACATATACTAATGTTTCAGAATTATATGCAGATGATATTTTGAGTATGCACAATGTTAAGTTGCATGTATTAACTGATGGAAATAAATTTGATCTTATAAAAAAGTCACCTTTTGAGGAGGAAAAGTTTAATCATGAAGATAATACAAAAGAGAATATATGAAGGCCAAAATATTTATTCTCATAAAAAATGTATAAGAATAGATATGGATTTGGAAGGATATTCTGAAATACCAAGTAAGGACATACCGAATTTTAATTTTAATCTTGTAAATATAATACCTGAATTAAAAAATCATAGATGTGGAATTGATGAAGATGGTGGTTTTGTTACAAGACTAAAAGAAGGAACTTACCTAGCACATATTTGTGAACACACTATGATAGCGATACAAAATAATTTGGGAATAGATGTTGCTTATGGAAAGGCAAGAGAAATTAAAGGCGATATGTATTATATTATCGTACAATATGAATATAAAAATACTATACTTGAGGTGGCTAATTTAGCCATAGACTTAATGAATTCCTTGATTGCGCAAAATCCACTAAATTTTGATGGAAGAATGGAAATCATAAAAAATATATTACAAAATGAGCAAATGGGTGCTACCACAAAAGCAATATGTGATGCGGCAAGAGAATATAAGCTTCCCGTTATGCAGCTCGGGGATAGCACTATATATCAAATAGGATATGGAAAAGCGGGTAGAATCATAGAAGCTTCTATAGGAAACAAAACTAGTTGTGTAGGAGTTGACATATCTTGTGATAAGCTTTTAACAAAACAGTTACTTCAAACTCAAAATATCCCTGTAGCAGATGGAAGTAAAGTCTTTAATTTGATTGGGTTATTACAAGAAGCAGAAAGAATTGGATATCCAGTGGTTTTAAAACCCCAATGTGGAAATAAGGGGCAGGGTGTAATACTAAATATAAAAGATCAAAAACAATTAGTTGATGCATATATTAACTTAAGAAAAAATCAAAAAGATATAATTTTGGAAAAGTACTTTGAAGGAAGCGATTATCGAGTTTGCGTTGTAAATTACAAAGTAGTAGCGGCATCATTGAGAATAGCTCCATATGTTATTGGAAATGGAAAAGATAGTTTAAGGATGTTAATAGAGGTTCTTAATAAAGATCCATTAAGAGGAGAGGATCATGAAAAGGCATTAACCAAAATAAAAATTGATGCTGAGTTAATATCATGCCTTTCTAAAAGAGGATTAGAGTTGAACTATATACCTGAAGAGGGTCAAAAAATATTATTAAGAGAAAATGCAAATCTTTCAACTGGTGGAATAGCAATAGATTGTACTGATGAAATCTGTGAAGAAAATATAGAAAGTTGCATAAATGCAGCTAAAACTTTAGGTTTAGATATCTGCGGAGTTGATATTTGTGCAAGAGATATTAGTATTCCACTTAACGATAATAATGGAATAGTTTTAGAGATAAATGCTGCGCCAGGTATAAGAATGCACCATTTTCCTTCAAAAGGCGAAAAGCGTAATGTAGGAAAAGCAATACTTGAAACTCTTTATGACGAAGAGCCTAAAAATATACCAGTAATATCTATTACAGGTACTAATGGAAAAACAACTACTACAAGATTAATAAGTCATGTACTAAGAAAGATGGGAAGCAATGTGGGTATGACATCAACTGATGGTGTATACTTAAATGAAAAGTGCATACATAAAGGAGACGATTCTGGATTTAATAGTGCAAGATCAATATTGATTAATAAAGATGTAGAGGTAGCTGTTTTAGAAACTGCTAGAGGAGGATTGGTTAAAAACGGGTTAGCATATGATCTGGCAGATGTGGCGATAATTACAAATATAACCAATGATCATTTGGGCTTAGATGGAATCAATTCTATTGAAGAATTAAGTTTTACAAAAGCTTTAGTAGGAGAAGCGGTAAAAGATGAAGGTTTTGTTGTTGTAAATGCTGACGATAAATATAGCAAAACTGTAATAAATAGATTTTCAGCAGAAAAAATTTATTTCTCAAAAGACAAAGAAAATCCTTTGATACAAGAAAATATAATCAATGGTAAAATAGCTGTATTTATTGAAAATGATAAAATTTGTGTAATTAATAGCAATAAGAAGTATGAAATTGTATCCACTAAGGACTTACCAATATCATATAATGGAACATTGGAATATAATATAGAAAATGCAATGGCAGCTTGCGCAGGATTGGTAGGGCTGAAAGTTGATTATTGTATGATTTCAAAAGGTTTTATGGATTTTGGGTTAAATAATGAAGATAATAGTGGAAGGTTTAATATGTACAATTACCTTAACAGAAGAATTATACTGGATTATGCTCATAATATTGAAGGTTATAAAGCGGTTATATCTTCATTGAGAAAGATTAAGGGTGATAATAATTTAATTGGAGTAATTGGAATACCAGGAGATAGAAAAGACGATATAGGGTATGCAATCGGAGAAATATGTGCTAATAATTTTGATAAAATAGTAATAAAAGAAGATAAAGATAAACGGGGTAGAAAAGATGGGGAAATTGCAGATATATTAGAAAAGGCAATATTAAAAACTAATAAAAATGCAAATTTAAAGATTTGTCTAGATGAAGTTCAAGCATTAAAACATGCAATAGATATAAGTAATAAGGACGATATAATTGTAGTATTTTATGAAAAGTTAGATTCTCTTTTAGAATTCATAAATGAGGAACCAACCAAACAACTAGATACGTTCGATGAAGAATACAAACAGTACAGTAATACATTATAACTCTGAAATGGAAATTTAAAGTTACCTGAAATATCGATCGCACAGTAGAATATTCAATAAGTATTATCAATCCCTTTTTAATATATTAATTAGACAAGAATTTTTACCTATGATAAAATATTGTCAAAATGTTAAGAAAGGAATAAGATAATGAAGATTAAGGCTTATGCCAAAATAAATATTGCCTTAGATATTGTTGGGAAAAGAGAAGATGGATATCATATATTAAAAATGATAATGCAAACTATAGATTTATATGACATAATAGAAATAGAAAAAACTGAATCTGAGATAAGGTTAAATTGTAATAAGCATTATGTTCCTACTGATGAAAGAAATTTAGCTTATAGAGCAGCGAAAATATTTAAGGAAACTTATTCTATTGATCAGGGAGTAGATATAACGTTAACTAAGAATATACCTGTTTCAGCCGGATTGGCAGGTGGAAGCACCGATGCAGCAGGAGTTTTAAAGCTTATGAATAAGATGTTTAATGTAAATGCAAGTGATGAAGAATTAAAATCTATAGGGCTAAAGCTAGGGGCTGATGTACCATATTGCATTAGAGGTGGAACAGCACTGTGTGAAGGTATAGGAGAAAAGATTACCCAACTAAAATCATTTAAAGATAAAATAATAGTTTTAGTAAAACCGCCTTTTGGTGTATCAACAAAAGAAGTTTATAAATGTTTTGATTTATCAAAAGTTGTGTTTCATCCTAAAATAGATAATTTAATAGAAAATATGTATAATGATGATGTCTATTTTGTAGCAAACAATATGAAAAACTTATTAGAAAATGTAACTTTAAGAAAACATAGGGTTATTGCTAACATTAAGGAAGAAATGAAAGCTAGTGGATCCATAGGTTCAATGATGAGTGGTAGTGGTCCAACTGTTTTTGCTTTTTTTGACGATATGCTAAAAGCGCAGTTATGTTATGATGAAATGAGAAAAAAATATAAAGATGTATTTATAACAAGAACAATTTAATTCAAACTGAGTGTATAAAAAACCTCCAAGTGGTAATAATTTTAGCTACAAGGGGGTTTGTTTATGACAAGATATTTGAAATTTAAAAAAATAGTATTGATAGTTCTAATAACATTAAGTATAAATGTATTTTCTGGATGTACAAGCATTGGTAAAGGTAATAGCATAAATTTGGTGAATAGTTTAATTGCGACAGAAAACACTAAAAATGAGAATAATATGAGAGTATTAAATTACGATGAAGTTAAAGATTCTCTAATAAGATTTCATGTTATTGCTAATAGCGATAGTGATGAGGATCAACAATTAAAGTTAAAAGTAAAGAATAAAGTTATAGATTATTTATATCCTTATTTAAATTCTTCACAGTCATTAGATGAATCAAGAAAAATTATAAAAGATAAGATGGAAGATGTTAAAGTACTTGCAGAAGAAGTGATTAAGGATAATAATTATGATTATGATGTAAAAGTTGAATTATCTAGGGAAAATTTTCCGGATAAGTCTTATGGTAATATAACTTTGCCACAAGGAAACTATGAGGCTTTTAGAATAATTATAGGAAGTGGACAAGGAAGGAATTGGTGGTGTGTAATGTTTCCTCCACTATGTTTCGTAGATGAATCAAAGGCACAGGTAGAATATGATAAGACAGAGAATAAAATAAAGTCAAATGGAAAAAGCTTTGAATTAGAAGGTAAAGATGATTCAGATGAAAGTGTAGAAGATAAGCCGACTGATAAAAGCAATATAAAAATAAAGTTTAAAATAGCAGAAATATTTAAGGATATATTTAAATAATATTAGATAGAACATTTAGAATTGTTATTCACTTTAGTAGACTATTATTTTATAATTTATAATCAGTAGGAATGTGGATAAATTACTTTGCAATTAGAAGTAAGTCATGTTTATTACATTTTAAAATTATAAACAATAATTATTCTGAAGAGGATATGTTTAATATTAATCTGAAGATTAATGACTAGGAATAGTACAGCAAAATGATAAGCCCAAACAAGTTTGTATAATTATAGAATGAATTTAATAAAGTTGAAACCTACTTCTGAAATTTAAAAAAGTTTTCAAATATAATATATTGCAATGGAGGAAAATATGAATAAAAAAGCTATTATAACTGTGGATAGTTATGTGTTGGATAATGAAGAAGATCTCATAGGTGTAGTAACACCTGGAGATTTCTATGAAATAGAAGAGGGATTTAGGGTAGAGTATGAGGAGACAAAGCTTTCTGGAATGGAAGGAACAAAGACTACTATAATAGTAAGAAATGACTCTTTTGATTTAATAAGAGAAGGCACGACAGAAACCAAAATGGAGTTTAGAAAAAATTATGGAACAATATCCTTATATAAAACACCATATGGGATTATGGATCTTAAGATACATACTAGAAAACTTGATATTAATATTAGCAAAGAAGGTGGGACGATAAACGCGATGTACATATTAGAAATAGGTGATCAACCTGCGTTGAAGACAAACTTAACTATTGGTGTGAAATTAAATTAAGTTAGCGGATATTTATTTAAATGCTCCCTTTGTATAAACATATCTAGAAATAAATTGATTAAATTAGAAAAATATGGGATATAATTTCAAAGGGAGGAATATATATGCAAAATGGATTGAAATATATAGAGATATTGAATAACATATGCAAATATTACGGAATTGACGAAGAAGATTTTATAGAATTACTAAAAAATAGGGATAATAAATATATATTGTTGTTATTGTTAAAATATAATCATTGCTTAGACACTGATAAGCTAAAGGAAATCTTTAATTTGAAAACTTCTAAGAGTATAAGTAGTAATTTAAAATTAGCAGAGGAAAAATTATTGATAAATAGACTTTTTAGAGAGAAGTACTTTGAACTAGAAAATAATATAGAAAAGAATAGCATGACCAATTTATTATAAAAAAAAGACTAGATATTGAAGCGGATATGTGATATTATAATACCTATGTTATTAAGCAACACAAGTACCCCATATTATATTTTATGGGGTGATTTTCATTATAGCATTACTTTTTGAAAAAGTCAATATTAATTAGAAGAACATTTTAACATAGGGAGGATAAAGATGAGTACTAAATACGTTTTTGTTACAGGCGGAGTTGTATCGGCACTAGGAAAAGGAATAACAGCAGCGTCTCTTGGAAGATTATTAAAGAATAGGGGAGTAAAAATTTCCATCCAAAAATTTGATCCATATCTTAATGTGGATCCGGGAACAATGAGCCCTTATCAACATGGAGAGGTTTTTGTTACAGATGATGGAGCTGAGACAGATTTAGATTTAGGCCATTATGAAAGATTCATAGATGAAAGCTTGACTCAAAATTCAAATGTTACAACTGGTAAGATATACAGTTCAGTTATAGAAAAGGAAAGAAGAGGAGAATACCTTGGAGGTACAGTTCAAGTAATTCCTCATATAACAAATGCTATAAAAGATAAAGTATATCAAGTAGCAAAAGAAAGAGATGTAGATGTAGTAATAACTGAAATTGGTGGAACTGTTGGAGATATAGAATCGCAGCCATTTTTAGAATCTATTAGACAAATAAAGAGTGAAGTTGGATCAGAAAATGTTTGTTATATTCACGTAACTTTAGTCCCATACCTAGGAAAAGCAGGTGAATTAAAGACAAAACCAACTCAACACTCAGTAAAAGAATTAAGAACTATTGGTATACAACCAGATATCATAGTTTGTAGAACAGAAAAAGAGTTATCAGATGATATAAAAGGAAAGATAGGTCTATTCTGTAATATAGAAGGAAGCTCAGTAATTCAAAATCTTGATGCTGAAAATCTTTACGAAGTACCATTAATGCTACATGCTGAAGGGTTAGATAATTTAGTATGTGAAAAATTACATTTAGGATGTAGAGATATAGACAATTCTGAATGGATTGAAATGGTTAATAAGATAAAGAATCTTAAGAATAATGTTAAAATAGCTTTAGTTGGTAAATATGTAGAATTACATGATGCATACATATCAGTAGTAGAAGCATTGAGTCATGGTGGATATGCTAATAATTCAAAGGTTGAAATTAAATGGGTTAATGCTGAAGAAATTGAAACTGGAGATGTCAATGAAATTCTTTCAGATGTAGATGGAATATTGGTTCCAGGTGGATTTGGAGATAGAGGGATAGAAGGTAAAATTTCAGCTATAAAATATGCAAGAGAAAACAAAATTCCTTTCTTTGGAATATGCTTAGGAATGCAATGTGCTGTTATTGAATATGCAAGAAATGTATTAGGATTTGAAGGTGCAAATAGTTCGGAAATAAATCCAGATACTAAATATCCAGTAATAGATCTTATGAATGATCAAAAGGATATTGAAAACCTTGGCGGAACAATGAGATTAGGACAATACCCATGTAAATTAGAAGAAGATACTAATTCATATGAAGTGTATAATTCTGAGCTTATAAGCGAAAGACACAGACATAGATATGAATTTAATAATACATATAGACAACAAATAGCTGAAGGTGGAATGAAAATAGTTGGAACAAGTCCAGATGGAAGACTTGTTGAAATTGTTGAAATTGAAGATCATCCATGGTATGTTGCAGTACAATTTCACCCAGAATTAAAATCAAGACCTAACAAGCCACATAAATTATTTATAGGATTTATTGAAGCAGCATTACAAGAAAATAAATCAAAGTAATTTGTTTTATTATTGAGTTTAATATATAATAAGTATTATAATTTATTATATATTAAACTTATTTTAATAACTTTAGTAGTTTAAATTATGAATCGTGAATTATATAAAATAAAATTTAATATATTGCATTAAATTCGAAATAAATATCCAAACTAATAGAAGATGTAATTTTATAAGTAGTATTCTAAAATATTCTCAAATGTATATCATTTCTAACTATCTTACTGTTAAATTTTCCGATATAAAATATAACTAAAATTAAAAAGAATTGATTTTATAGATTAATATCTATAAATTGGAGGTGCGAACTTGACAAAAAAAGAATATGAAAGCATGACTTTAGCAAAGTTAAAAGATATTGCTAAAGATTTAGGTGTGAAAAATATATCTAAATATAAAAAGAACGAGTTAATAGAAGAAATATTGAAGGCTTCTGGTAATTTTATAGAAAAGAATGGTGTTATATTAAGAGAAAATATAGCACCTAAGAATTTAGAAGAAACTAAAAGTGTTATAGTAAAAAGCGATAATAGCGAACAGAATAAAGAAAGTAATGATTCAGAAGTAAAAACTAAAACAAATGAAATTGAGAATGTGGAAAAGAAAGAAAATTTAAGAGAAATGATAAATGAATCCAACGCGGCAAAAGGGATTTTAGAAATACTTGAAAATAACAGCTTTGGCTTTTTAAGATGTAAAAATTATTTGACTAGTAGTGAAGATATTTATGTGTCTCCATCTCAGATTAGAAGGTTTAATTTAAGAACTGGAGATGAAGTTGAGGGTAAGGTAAGAGAAGCGAAGGAAACCGAAAAATTTAAAGCTTTATTATTTGTTCAAAAGGTTAATGGGGAGCACCCGGAAAAAGCTATAGGAAGAAAATCTTTTGAAACATTAACACCAATATATCCGAAAGAAAGATTAAAATTAGAAACTTCTGATAGTAATGATTTGTCATCTAGATTAATGGATATAATATGTCCAATAGGAAAAGGTCAAAGAGGAATTATAGTTGCTCCGCCAAAGGCAGGAAAGACTACGTTGTTAAAAAAGATTGCTCAAAATATATCTAATAATTATCCTGATGTAAAGCTTATTGTTTTGCTTATAGATGAAAGACCGGAAGAAGTTACTGATATGAAGAGATCTATTAATGGAGATGTAGTTTATTCAACTTTTGATGAAGAGCCACAGAATCATGCAAAGGTAGCTCAGATGGTTTTAGAGAGAGCTAAGAGAATGGTTGAACAGGGTAAAGATGTTGTTATTCTTATGGATAGTATAACTAGGTTATCAAGAGCATATAATTTAACAATAAATCCTACAGGTAGAACGTTATCAGGTGGACTTGATCCAGGTGCACTTATAATGCCTAAAAAGTTTTTTGGAGCGGCAAGAAAAATTGAAGAGGGTGGAAGTTTAACAATATTAGCTACCGCACTAATTGAAACCGGGTCAAGAATGGATGATATGATATTCGAAGAATTTAAAGGAACGGGTAATATGGAAGTTCATTTAGATAGACGACTACAAGAAAGAAGAATCTTCCCAGCTATAGATATATATAAATCTGGAACAAGAAAAGAGGATTTAATCTTATCTAAAGAAGAATTAGATGTAGCGTTCTCCATAAGGAAAAAGATGTACAGAGATGGTAATTCGGATGATATCACAGAGAATTTAATTAATATGTTATCTAAAACTGCTAATAATAAGGAATTTATAGATGTATTTCAGAAAAAAGTTCAATAGATAACAAAAAAGGATGACCGCTTTATTCTAGTGGTCATCTTTTACTTTTTAGAAATTAACTCATCAGCTATATCGACTATCTTAGTTAAAGAATAAGCTGATGATAATTCTTTGAGTTTTAGCTTAATTTTGGATAGCTCATTAGGATTGTTTATTAAATAATTTATCTTATCATTTAGCTTACTCAAGTCTTTCACATATATTGAGTATCCTTCGCTAGTTAAAAAATCTATATTTTCATTTTCTTGACCTGGGATGGCAAATGGAATTACCAATGGAATATTTTTTACTATAGATTCTGTAACAGTTAATCCGCCTGGTTTTGATATTAAAATATCACAATAATCCATTAAGTAGGATATATCTTTTGTGAAGCCTAATATATGAAGCTTTTTATTTTCGAATTTATTTTCATTGCAATAACTAATTAATTTATTCTTTAAGTTGTCATTTTTACCACAAACTACTGTAATTCTTAGCTTGTGTTGATTTTTTAACAACTCCTTGAGAACTGTAAAAATAGTAGTTAATCCAAGACTCCCTCCCATAAGTAATAAATTAAAATATTCATCATCTTTTAAATCGTTTGCTGATGTAACTTCAGTGTAAAATTTACTACTTATAGGGATACCTATCGGATAAATTTTATTGGAATCAATACCTCTATCTATTAGCGATTTTTTTGTGTAGCTACTCCCGGTTATATAGGCATCGACGCAAGAATCTACATATAGATAATGAGCCTTAAAATCTGTAACTACTAAAATAAAAGGTATATCTAATCCATTCTTTTTCAAGTCTGAAATTACGCTAATATTAATAGAATGGGTAGCGATAATAACATCAGGTTGTATTTTGTTTATAAGTTTTGAAACCTTCTTTCTAGCAATGAAGAAGATAAGTTTTAATAGTTTGTTAGTTAGTTTTGTATCAGTTAGTTTGTAAAAGAAACCATAAGTTTTTGGAAACTTTGAAGCCGAAAACTCATACCCAATTACAATTATATCATTAAGAAACTTGCTGTTTTTAGCTAAAAAATCAAGTTTTGTAATTTCATAGCCAGAATTATTAAATGATTCTTCTACTGAAGCAGCAGCTTGATTATGTCCCTGTCCTGTAGATGTTGTTAAGATTAAAACTTTTTTCATTAAAGTCACTCATTTCAACATTATTATATTACATAGTTTACCATGTATAGTATATAATTTAAATATTAAATTATATACGCTAATATATTAAAAATTAGTTATTTAAATTTTAAGAATGTATAAGTTTGCAAACAATTGCAGTATAAGTTATAGTTCTTATATATCAGAAAATTGAATAAAAAAGGAAAGACATCGTCTTTCCTTGTAAAGTTATTACTTGTTGTCAAGGTTGAATCTCTTGTTGAATTTATCAACTCTTCCACCAACGTCAACAATTTTTTGTTTACCAGTGAAGAATGGGTGGCATTTAGAGCATATTTCAACTTTTAGTTCTTCTTTAATAGAACCAGTAGTGAAAGTGTTTCCACATGCACACTTAACCACTGCATTGTGGTGGTATTCTGGATGTATGCCTTCTCTCATTATTTTTCACCTCTTTCAATTATATAAACTATGTTAATTATTCAATAACAACCATCATATTATATCATAGTAGAATTTTAGCGTCAATAATAAATCCATGTGTGTAAATAATATAAAAATGTCTTTTTATGATGACTATTAAATGATATAATCGAGTATGATACCTTAAATAAGGAGAGTATTTTACAGATGAGTAAATTATATTTTAGATATGGGGCCATGAATTCTGGAAAATCAACTCATTTAATGCAAGTTGCTTATAATTATGAAGAACGTGGTATGAAGGTGATAATTATTAAACCTAGAATCGATAACAAAGGTGGAGATACACTTGTATCTAGGCTAGGAGTAAATAGGCAGGTAGATTTATTAATTTCAGATCAGGATAATATTTTTAAAATAATCAATAGGTATATGAAAGTAAATAATAAAATAGATTGTATACTAGTAGATGAAGTCCAATTTTTAAAAGAATTACAAATAGATCAGCTGTTTGAAATTGCAGTAAAGATTAATATACCTATAATATGTTACGGTTTAAGAACTGATTTTAAAAGGAATGGATTTGAAGGGAGTACAAGACTGTTATTATTGGCTCATAGTATTGAAGAAATGAAAACAATCTGCGCGTGCGGTAGGAAAGCCATATTTAATGGAAGAAAAATAAATAACAAATTTGTATTTGAAGGAGAACAAATCGCAATTGATGATGAAGATAATGTTGAGTATGAGTCATTGTGCGGAGAATGCTATTACAAATACAAAGAAAATTAATTAGGAGAGTAAGTGATTTTTATAAATGGAAAAACGTGATGTTGGAGGTCAAGCTGTCATAGAAGGAGTTATGATGAGAGGAAAGAAAAGTCTTGCGACGGCAGTTAGGACTCCTAAAGGAAATATAGAAATAGATTTTAAAGATAATAGACCAGTAACAAAAAAATATCCGATTTTGAATATACCTTTTCTTAGAGGATTTTTTGTACTCGTGGAGTCCATGAAGGTCGGAATGGAGTCATTGAATTACTCAGCTTCCTTCTTGGAAGAAGAGAATGAAGAACCTTCTAAATTTGAAAAATGGTTAGATGATAAATTAGGAGAGAAAGCTAATAGTGTGTTGATGGCAATAACTATGTTTATTTCTTTTCTTTTTGCAATAGGACTTTTCGTTGCATTGCCGACGGGCATAGCGTCAGTTTTTAAAAGTTCAGGAATTTCAAATGTAATGTTGAATTTGATTGAGGCTCTTATAAGAATAGTAATTCTTTTACTGTATATGTTTTTTATAAGTAAACTTAACGATATATATAGAGTGTTTCAATACCACGGAGCTGAACATAAGACAATATTCTGTTATGAAGCTATGGAAGAATTAACTATAGAGAATGTTAGAAAACAATCGAGATTACATCCAAGGTGTGGGACTAACTTTTTGTTTTTGGTAATGTTTGTTAGCATTATAGTCTTTTCTTTTACCGGTTGGGGCAGCATTATAGAAAGGTTAGCTCTTAGAATTATTCTTATACCAGTAGTTACAGGAATTAGCTATGAGATAATAAAGTGGCTTGGTAAAAATGATAGCATACTAGCTCAAATAATAGCATATCCTGGTCTTAAGTTACAGTTACTAACAACAAAAGAACCAGATGATTCCCAAATTGAGGTGGCAATTGCATCATTGAAAGCTGCAGAGGGAATAAAAGATCCAAATAAAAATATTGAGGAATTAATAAAAACTGGTACAATTACACTGAAAGAAAATGGTATAGACACTGCTAGGTTAGATGCTGAGTTATTGCTAGGAAATATTATTGAGAAAGATAGGGTTTACTTAATCACACATAAAGAAGATGAAGTGAGTAAGGAAGATTCTGAAAAATATTTTGACTTGATTGAAAAGCGTAGGAATAAGATGCCGGTAAAATATATCCTAAATAAATGTGAATTTATGGGGATTGAATTTTATGTTGAAGAAGGCGTTTTAATACCAAGAGGGGATACAGAAATACTTGTAGATGAAGTTCTTAAAATTATAGGAGAAAATCAAGAAATGCAAGTATGTGATTTGTGTTCTGGATCTGGTGCTGTTGGTATATCATTAGCATATTTTAGGCAAAATATAAAGGTTGATTTAATAGATTACTATCCTATTCCAGAAAAAGTTTCATTAATTAATATAAAGGAAAATAAGTTGGAAGATAGAGTTTCTTTTGTGAAAAGTGACTTGTTAGAAGAAGCTGTAAAAAATAATAAGACATATGATATTATAGTATCAAATCCTCCTTATATCGAAGAACGTGAAATAGATAAACTAATGGAGGATGTCAAAAATTATGAGCCTCACACTGCATTGAATGGTGGGAATGATGGATTAGATTTTTATAGAAAAATAATAACCCAAAGTGAGTATGTACTGAGAGAAAATGGGATATTAGCATTTGAAATAGGGTATAATCAAGGAGAAGCGGTAAAACTGCTTATGGAAAATAAAGGTTTTGATAATGTGAAAATTGTTAAAGATTTTGCTAGCCTTGATAGGGTAGTAGTTGGAGTTAAAATTTAATTTGAGCAGATATTTTATATATAAGAACGAGTTCATAAAGTATAAGATGTATAATTTATAAATAAGGTTAGTTGGTTAAGTAATTAAAATATGATATAATGTAGAAATGTGAAAAAAGAAGTACGGAGTGATCAAATGTTATTAGATAAATTAGAATTTATAGAAAACAAATATGATGAATTATCAGTGAAAATAAGTGATCCATCAATTATGCAGAATCAGAATGAATGGAGAAAACTATGTAAGGAACATTCTGATTTAGAAGTTATAGTTAATAGCTATAGGGAGTATAAGAAAGTAGTTGAAGACTTAAAGGCTAACAAAGAAATGTTAAGCGGTGAAAGTGATAAAGAGATGAGAGAAATGTTAAATGAAGAAATAACTGATCTCACAAATAGAGAAGAAGAACTAGAGAGAGAAATACAAATTTTATTATTACCAAAAGATCCTAATGATGATAAGAACGTATTTGTTGAAATCAGAGGGGGCGCAGGTGGTGAAGAAGCTGCACTATTTGCATACAATTTATTTAGAATGTATACAAGATATGCTGAAACTCAACGATGGGGCGTAGAAATCATGAGTTTGAATGAAACAGATCTTGGTGGCTTTAAAGAAGTCGTTTTTATGATCAAAGGTAATGGCGCTTATTCTAAATTAAAATACGAAAGTGGAGTTCACAGAGTTCAAAGAGTACCAGACACTGAATCAAGTGGAAGAATTCATACATCAACAGCTACAGTAGCGGTGCTACCAGAAGTTGACGATGTTGAAATAGAAATTGCTGATAAAGATGTTAGAATAGATGTATTTAGAGCTTCAGGAAATGGAGGACAATGCGTTAATACTACTGACTCAGCTGTTAGAATTACCCATTTGCCTACAGGTCTAGTAGTTTCATGTCAAGATGAAAAATCACAATTAAAAAATAAAGAAAAGGCTATGAAGGTTTTAAAGTCAAGATTATATGAACAGGCAGAGAGAGAAAGAGCTGAAGGAATAGCAGAAGATAGAAAGAGCCAAGTTGGAACTGGGGATAGAAGTGAAAGAATTAGAACATATAATTATCCTCAAGGAAGAATCACCGACCATAGAATAGGACTAACTTTGTATAAACTAGATACATTTTTGGGTGGAGATATTGATGAAATGATAAATGCACTTATTACAGCAGATCAAGCTGAGAAAATGAAATTAATGGGAAACACACAAATGTAATAACTATAAAGTAAAGCCTTGCATTGTATATGTAGGGCTTTAAAAGTACATTGGAGATTGATTATGGATATATATAAGGCTATAAAAAAAGAGAGATTACATTTAAAAGTTTTTTTAATTACTATGGTTATTATTGCGTTTTTTCTTCCGACAGTTCTAATAATAACGGGATTAACTACTATATTTTATATTAGTTATGTAATTTTTATAGAATTTCTAATAATTATAGCTATTATAATTAAGATGAATGCTTATATAGTTGAATATAGGTGTTTAAATAATAGGTTGATTTTTAAGGCTGGTATCTCTATTAAAGAATATTTAATTATATGTGACAAAGTTATACTGGTACATACAAATAAATCTGATTATGATTTGGAAATAGTTTTAATAACAAATGTTGTTTTCAGAAATAAGGGCTTGAGACCTGTTGATGATAATTTTTTAAGAAGATATCCGCAAATTGTAGAAGATTATAATTCTATAAAGCAATTAAACTACCAGAAAGAATATTATTTTCAAATAATAAAAAGAGGTGGACTGAAGAAATATTTATTATTGGATTCAATATACAGGAATTGTGTTAAAGCTATTTATACTGATGAAAGTATACAAAATATAAAAATATCAAGAGGTCAGCTTATAGTTTAATCAGGAGTTTTTAAGAAATAATAAGTTTAGAGTTAGGGGAAGAAGGTAATATGTTTGAAAACTAAAGTTAGTATAATCAAAAGTGTTATTGAGGACGAAGATAAAATTAGAGAAGCTGCTGAATGTATAAAAAATGGCGGAACTGTAGTTTTTCCTACGGAGACAGTTTATGGGTTGGGAGCAGATGCACTTAATGGGGAAGCTGTGGAAAAAATATTTAAAGCCAAAGGAAGGCCGCAGGATAATCCACTTATAATTCATGTTTCATCAAAAAAACTGGATCTATATGCAAAAGAAATACCAAAAGTGGCTAATGAACTTATAGATAAATTCTGGCCAGGACCACTCACAATAATTTTGAGTAAAAAAGATATAATACCAAATGTAACAAGTGCTAATTTAAACTCCATTGGAATAAGAATGCCTGATAATGAAATAGCTAGAAAACTTATTGAATTATCAAAAACAACTATTGCAGCACCTTCAGCCAATATAAGTGGTAGACCGAGCCCGACAGATTTTCAGAGGTGCATAGAAGATCTTGATGGGAAGGTTAATTATATTCTTGGAGGAGAGCAAAGTGACATAGGTGTTGAATCTACTATAGTAGACTGCACGGTAACACCACCTATAGTTCTACGACCAGGCGGTATTACATTAGAGATGCTTAGAGAAGTTGATCCAAGAATTGAAATAGATAAAGCCATAATGGAAAAGCCAAATGAAAATTTAAAGCCAAAAGCTCCTGGAATGAAGTATAGGCATTACGCACCTAATGCTAAAGTTACAATAATTTCTGGAGAAAGAAAAAAAACTATTGAAAAAATTCGTGAAATGGTACACTATAATATAGAAAAAGGTAAAAAAGTATGTATCCTTACTGTTGAAGAAAATGTTTATGAGTATCCAGAAGGTACTGGTATAACATTAGGTAGCCTAAGTGATTTATCAACAGTTGCCAGAAGTTTGTTTGAAGCGTTGAGAAAGTGCGATGACTTAGGAGCAGACTTGATTTTTGCAGAAGGATATGAAGAAAAAGGTGTTGGAGTAGCTATTATGAATAGATTAAATAAAGCTGCTGGATTTGATATTATGAATGTATAATTATGTATTTTGGAAAATTAGAGAATAAACTAGGAGATGATTTAATTATGAAAATTGCAATTGGATGTGATCATGGTGGATTTGAACTTAAGAATGAAATCATAAAATTTTTAGAAAGTGAAAAGCATGAAGTTAAGGATTTTGGTACATATTCAACAGGTTCTTGCGATTACCCAGATATTGCATTGCCAGTAGCAGAAGCAGTTGCAGCAAAAGAATATGAGTTTGGTATATTAATCTGTGGTACAGGAATAGGAATTGGTATTGCAGCTAATAAGGTACCGGGAATCAGAGCAGCATTATGCTCAGATACATTTAGTGCTCATGCAACAAGAGAACATAATAATGCCAATATATTAACTATGGGCCAAAGAGTTGTTGGTGCAGGTCTTGCTTTAGATATAGTAAAAACATTTATATCAGCTAAATTTGAAGGCGATAGACATCAAAAAAGAATAGATAAAATTTCAGAGATTGAAAAAAAAGTATACACATTAGAAAAAAGCAGCTATGCTGCAACCAAGATCATTTAAATTAGAAAAAAGCAGCTATGCTGTAACTAATATCGTTTCATATTATAAGAAAGATAAATGGGGTATATAATTAAATATAAAGGGCTATAAATATAAAAGTTAAACTTGGAGGAATAATAATGAGTAAAGTTGTAGAAATAAATCATCCACTAATATTACATAAGCTAGCTATTTTAAGAAATGAAAAAACTGGATCGAAGGATTTTAGAGTATTGGTAGAAGAAATTTCAATGCTAATGGCTTATGAAGTTACAAGAGATCTAAATACAGAAGAAGTTGACGTAAAAACTCCAGTAGCTGTAGCAAAATGTAAAATGCTATCAGGAAAGAAGATGGCAGTAGTTCCAATTTTAAGAGCTGGTCTTGGAATGGTTGATGGAGTACTTAATTTAATTCCAGCAGCTAAGGTTGGACATATTGGACTATATAGAGATGAAGAAACACTTCAACCAGTTGAATATTTTTGTAAGATGCCGCAAGATATTGCAGAAAGAGATATAATAGTTGTTGATCCAATGCTTGCAACAGGTGGTTCTGCAATTGATGCTCTAACTATGTTAAAAAACAGAGGTGCTAAAAACTTAAAATTAATGTGCTTAGTAGGAGCACCAGAAGGAATTGAAGCAATACAAAAAGCTCATGATGATGTTGATATTTATTTAGCGTCAATAGATGAAAAATTAAATGAACATGGATATATAGTTCCAGGTCTTGGAGATGCTGGAGATAGGTTATTTGGAACAAAATAAGAATAAATTATTGGTAATAAGCATAATCAAGTGGCAAGTTATAAGTGACAAGTTTTTCAAAAAGGCATATAGCCTTTCATAAAAATGTGTTTTTAGAAATTCTAATATAGATTTCAGCAGTAACTTATCACTTGTCACTTAACATAGTGGTGGAGTATAAAAATGGAGAGAAGAGATAAACAAAACTATTATTTAGATATTGCAGAAACAGTTTTAGAAAGAGGAACTTGCTTAAGAAGAAATTATGGTTCTATAATAGTTAAAAATGACGAAATAATTTCTACTGGATACACAGGTGCTCCTAGAGGTAGAAAGAATTGCATGGACTTAAATAGCTGTATAAGGGAAAAACTTAATGTTCCAAGAGGAACACATTACGAACTTTGCAGAAGTGTACATAGTGAAGCTAACGCAATAATAAGTGCTTCAAGAAGAGATATGATTGGAGCTACATTATATTTAGTAGGACGAGATGCAAAAACAAAAGAATATGTAAGGGATGCGAACTCTTGCTCCATGTGTAAGAGGTTAATAATTAATTCTGGAATCTCTTATGTTATTATAAGGGATTCAAAACAGGAGTATAGAGAAATAAGTGTAGATTCATGGATAGAAGACGATGACTCTTTACGAATAGTAAAAGACGCAGGATATTAATTTGTTTAGAATTTGTATATTTGAATAAATCCAACAAGCATTGCGAGTTGGATTTATTTTTAAAGTCAAAAGTTTACCTTAAAAATATATAAAGATAGTACTTAGAAATAAGAGTGACAAAAATCTATAATTGCTTAAATATAGGAGGAAATAACTTGAGTACAAAGAAAATTATTACAATTTTTGGAACTAGGCCCGAGGCTATAAAGATGGCACCTTTAGTAAAGGAGTTAGAAAGAAGAGAAGAAATTGAATCAAAAGTTTGCGTGACAGCTCAGCACAGAGAAATGTTAGATCAAGTTTTGGAGTTATTTGACATAAAACCTGATTTTGATTTGAATATTATGAAGACAAAACAAACATTAACAGGAATTACAAGTAGAGTTTTAGAAGGATTAGAGGAAGTTTTTAAAGAAGAAAAGCCGGATATGATATTAGTTCATGGAGATACTACAACTACATTTGCAGGCTCTTTAGCAGCATTCTATCAGCAAATTAAGGTTGGGCATGTTGAAGCAGGCCTAAGGACTTTTAATAAGTATTTTCCTTTTCCGGAAGAAATGAATAGAAAACTGACAGGAAGTCTAGCGGATCTACATTTTGCACCAACTAGAGGTTCAAAAGAAAATTTATTAAGAGAAGGAATAAATGCAAGTGATATATATGTTACAGGAAATACTGTAATCGATGCTATGAAACATACAGTTGAAGATGATTACATCTTTGAAAATGAGGAACTAAATGATATTGATTTTAGTAAGAAGGTAATAATGATCACTGCCCATAGAAGAGAAAACTGGGGAGAAGGAATTCAAAACATTTGTATAGCATTAAACAAAATAGTTGAACAAAATGAAGATGTAGAATTAGTGTACTTAGTTCATTTGAATCCTGTAGTTAAGGATGTAGTGTTCGAGAGACTTGGAGGAAAAGAAAGAATTCATTTACTATCTCCATTAGATACTAAGGAGACTCATAATTTGATGAATAAATCATTTATGGTTATGACGGATTCAGGTGGATTGCAAGAAGAAGCACCACATTTAGCAAAACCTGTACTTGTGTTGAGAGATGTTACTGAGAGACCAGAAGCTGTAGAGGCAGGGACTGTTAAGCTAGTGGGAACTAATGTAGATCGAATAGTATCAGAAGCAAACGAGTTACTTAAGAATCCGGATGCTTATTGTAAAATGAGTAAATCTATCAATCCTTATGGCGATGGGGTTGCATCTAGGAGGATAGCAGATGCTATATTAAAATACTTTGATTTGACAACAAGAGAAGTAGAAGAATTTAAAAGATAAACTTTGTTTAAAATTTAACAATTTATGCTTGATAAAAGAAATAATAAAAGGTATAATTTAGTTATGTTAATAATTTAACGAAAGTTAATAAAGTAATCTATAAAATTTTAGGAGGTCAAACATGAGAGATGTAGTTATTGTAAGTGCAGTAAGAACAGCATTAGGTAGTTTTGGTGGAGCGTTAAAAGATGTCTCAGCAGTAGATTTAGGAGCTTTAGTAATTAAAGAAGCCGTAAATAGAGCTGGAGTAAAACCTGAATTAATTGAAGAAGTTATTATGGGTAATGTAATTCAAGCTGGTCTTGGTCAAAATACCGCAAGACAATCAACAATAAAAGCTGGATTACCACAAGAAGTTTCGGCTATGACTATTAATAAGGTTTGTGGATCAGGTCTTAGAGCAGTTAGTTTAGCAGCGCAAATGATCAAAGCAGGAGATGCTGATGTTGTTGTTGCTGGAGGCATGGAAAATATGTCAGCTGCCCCATATGCATTAGACAAAGCAAGATGGGGACAAAGAATGGGTGACGGTAAATTAGTTGATACAATGATAAAAGATGCATTATGGGATGCTTTTAACAACTACCATATGGGAGTTACAGCTGAAAATATTGCTAAACAATGGGGATTAACTAGAGAAGAGCAAGATGCATTCTCAGCTTCATCTCAACAAAAAGCTGAAGCAGCAATTAAGTCTGGAAGATTTAAAGATGAAATAGTTCCAGTTGTTATTCCACAAAGAAAGGGAGAACCAAAAGTATTTGATACAGATGAATTCCCAAGATTCGGAACAACAGCAGAATCTTTAGCTAAATTAAAGCCAGCATTTATTAAAGATGGTACTGTTACTGCAGGTAATGCATCAGGTATTAATGATGGAGCAGCAGCTTTTGTTGTTATGAGTGCAGAAAAAGCAGAAGAATTAGGACTTAAGCCAATGGCTAAAATACTTTCTTATGGTTCAAAAGGATTAGATCCAGCTATCATGGGATATGGACCATTCCATGCAACTAAGAAAGCTTTAGAAAAAGCTAACTTAACAGTAGAAGACTTAGATTTAATCGAAGCTAATGAAGCTTTCGCAGCTCAAAGCTTAGCAGTTGCTAAAGACTTAAAATTCGATATGTCAAAAGTTAATGTAAATGGTGGAGCAATTGCTTTAGGTCACCCAGTTGGAGCATCAGGTGCAAGAATATTAGTAACTCTTCTTCATGAAATGGAAAAGAGAGATGCTAAAAAAGGATTAGCTACACTTTGTATAGGTGGCGGAATGGGAACAGCTCTTATCGTTGAAAGAGTTTAACATAAATTAATATTTAAAAAGGTTACTGTGATAATTCTCATAGTAACCTTTTTTTATTAAATATGAGTATAAAAATAAAATGAAAAGAAGAAAATAGAAATGCATGTATTAAGTTATATAAAGTCAGTGGAAAAAATTAAAATTATTATACACACTCATTATCTGAGAGAGAGGGTGAAAATATTATCAAAATAGTGATTATACATAAATCATTGAAAAAAATGAAAGAATTTTTAATCATATATTTCATTAAGGTGTTTTATATACTTGATAACATAGTTAGTGTGAGGATTTGCTAAATGATAATACATATAAATTTGGTAATTATACATTAAAAAAAAATAAATATTGAATAAGGATTAATTTCTGTATTCAATAATATGAAATTCATAATAGTAAGTATAGCTTTATAAAACCTAAAAATAGTATAAAATTCACCAAATTTTTGAAAATCCATGACAAAATTTGTAATGAAAATGTTAACAAAAATAATATTTTGTAGATAAATGTTACAGAATATTTAGAAAAATGAATTGGGTTGATTTGAAAAAATCATTAAATGAGAAAAATGAAGAAATAACCAATATTAGCTGAGCATTCAAGAGTATATTAAATATAAATTGATTATAAAGTGAAAATAAGCTGATTTTACTTTATAATAGTGTTTTATTAAAGATAAATATAAAGATATAATTACTGATATTGAGGTTAAGGGGGTTATGTATGAATAAAGAAGTGAATAAACTGCTTCTACAAACGATAAAATATGATTTGGGGAGCGGATTATTGATATCTTTAATGATAATCTTAATTTCCACCTTTATAAATGCAGGAATCTATATGATAGGTATATGTGTTTCGTTAATAAATTTTCTAGCGAGTGGTTATATCGTTGGAAAGTTTTTGGATAGAAATAAAGCATGGATTATAATTCCTACGTATTTTATTAGGATGGCATTCATAATTGCCACAGTATTTCCTTTTCTGGGAAGAATGGAATACGTAATATATTATATGATAGGCTTTGTTTCGCATTATGTACTACTTATAGTTTTTCGTATTAAAGAAAATAGGAAAGGAAGTGTTTAGAGTGGAGCCCGTGATACCTATATTTTCACCTGAAATTTTTGGTTTTACAGTAGATATTACTGCAGGGATAATAATTGAATGGATTGTTATCGCAATTTTAGGGATAGGTGCTTTTCTATTAACAAAAAACTTGAAGTTAAAACCTGGCAAGACCCAATCGGCTTTGGAAAAAGTCTATCAAACAATAAGGGACTTTATGGTTGGTACTATGGGTGAAGAATATGAATCATTTCTGCCTTATATAGGAACATTAATGATCTATTTGCTAATACTAAATCTATTTGGATTATTAGGGTTTAAGCCACCTACAAGTGATTTGAGCATAACAGCATCCTTCGCAATAACCACATTTTTAGTAGTGAATTTAAATGCTATTAGAAAGAATGGAATATTTGGGTTTGGAAAGGGATTATTACATCCATTTGTCCCTATGCTGCCATTAAACATAATAGAAAGAATTATTTTGCCAGTGTCTTTAGCACTAAGACTTTTTGGTAATATGGTCGCAGCAGTAGTATTATTAGAATTGGTGTATCATCAATTGAGTTCAATATCAATTTTTGCACAATTTGGTATACCGATAATATTACACGCATATTTCGATTTATTTGATGGATTGATTCAAATGATAGTGTTTACAATGTTAACTATGATTAATATCAAGTTAATAGCAGAAGAATAAGTTTAAAAATTATTAAAAAATTAAAATTAATTAATATCTTAGGAGGAATCATAATGAATTTAGGAGTTCTAGCAGCTGGTATAGCTGTATTATCTGGTATTGGAGCAGGAGTAGGTATTGGAATTGCAGCTGGTAAGGCAGTTGAAGCAGTAGGAAGACAACCAGAAGCATCAGGAAGAGTAATGACATTCTTCATATTAGGTGCAGCACTTTGTGAAACTACAGCAATCTATGGGTTAGTAATGGCATTTATGTTAATGGGTAGATAATAAATTCGCATGAGTTAATTACATTGACTCCGAAGGGAGGATATAAGTAAAAATGGAAGTAAATGTATCAACAGTTATATTCAATTGGATTAATTTTGGTCTGATAATTTTGATTCTGAAACATTTCTTTTGGGATAAAATCAAAGGAATAATTGAAGAAAGACAAAATCTCGTTAATCAAACAATAAGTAAGGCAGATGAAGATGCTGAAAAAGCCAGAATGTATTTGGTGAAAAATGAACAAATTTTACAATCAGCTAAAGAAGAAGGTAAGAAAATCACTGAAGCTCAAAGAGCAAAAGGTGATAAACTTTATGAAGAAATTGTTCAAAATGCAAAAGTTGAAGCAAATTCAATAAAGGAAAGAGCTAACTTAGAAATTGAAAGAGAAAAAGAAAAAGCAGAATATGAGATTAAAAAACAAGCAGTAGATTTAGCAGTAGAACTTTCTGTCAGAGCATTAGAGCAACAAGTAGATGAAACAACACATAGAAAACTTATTGGCGATTTTATTGCTAAGGTAGGTATGTAAGTATGCATGAGTATTTGGAAAAGCGATATGCTTTAGCTCTATATGAAATTGCTGAGAAAAATAATAAAGTGGATGAATATTTACAAGATTTAAGAGACATTTGTGATATATTTGATGAGAATAAAGGTTTTTATGAAGTAATTAGACATCCTAAAGTAAATACAGCAAAAAAGAAGCAATTATTTACTGATTTGTTTAAAGGAAAAATTGATGAAGAATTACTTTCTTTCATGATGATATTGATTGAAAAGGATAGAATACTTCAATTAAGAGAGAAACTAGATCAGATGGAAAAAATTGATCTAGAAAGAAGAAATACTATAAGAGGTATAGTTAAAACAGTTGTACCACTTTTAAATGAGGAATTAGAACAATTGAAAGCTATCTTTGAAAAGAAATATGAAAAAAATATTATATTTGACACTAAAATAGATAAAAGTCTTTTAGGCGGAGTTTTTGTTAAAGTCGGAAATGATATTATTGATGGAACTATAAAATCAAAGATAGATGAAATGAAAGAATTAATGCTTAAGAAAGAATAGAGGTGAATCCATGAATATTAAACCAGAAGAAATAACTTCTATTATAAAGAAGGAAATAGAGAAATACGAAAAAGATATTAAAACAGTAGATTCTGGTACTATAATCCAAATTGGAGATGGTGTTTCAAGAGTTTATGGATTAGATAATTGTATGCAAGGGGAATTGTTAGAGTTTCCTAATAATGTATATGGGATGGTTTTAAATCTTGAACAGGATAATGTTGGTTGTGTTCTTTTAGGAGAAGAAAAAGGAATAAAAGAAGGCGATACAGTTAAAGGAACAGGAAGAGTTGTTGAAGTTCCTGTAGGCGAAGCAATGATTGGAAGAGTTGTTAATGCATTAGGAGAACCAATTGATGGTAAAGGTCCTATAAATACAAGCCAAACTAGGCCAATCGAAATTCCAGCAGCAGGTATAATTGATAGAAGTTCTGTTAATGAGCCATTACAAACTGGAATTAAAGCTATAGATTCAATGATTCCAATAGGTAGAGGACAAAGAGAACTTATCATTGGAGATAGACAAACAGGTAAAACAGCTATAGCTATAGATACAATATTAAATCAAAAGGGTAAGGATGTTATTTGTATATATGTAGCTATTGGTCAAAAGCAATCTACAGTTGCTCATATATTTAATACATTAACTGAAATGGGTGCTATGGATTACAGTATAGTTGTAGATGCTACAGCATCAGAATCTGCACCACTTCAATATATTGCACCATATTCTGGATGTACTATAGGTGAATATTTTATGCATCAAGGAAAAGATGTATTAATAATATATGATGATTTATCTAAACATGCAACTGCATATAGAGCAATGT
Source organism: Clostridium beijerinckii HUN142 (assembly GCF_000621745.1). GTDB lineage: Bacteria > Bacillota > Clostridia > Clostridiales > Clostridiaceae > Clostridium > Clostridium beijerinckii_A. The sequence goes on from NZ_JHXK01000031.1 coordinate 54,606, forward strand.
CATTATTACTTAAGAGGCCACCAGGAAGAGAAGCTTACCCAGGAGACGTTTTCTATATTCATTCAAGATTACTTGAAAGAGCAGCTAAGTTATCTAAGGAATTAGGCGGAGGTTCAATAACAGCACTTCCAATTATAGAAACACAAGCTGGAGACGTTACTGCGTACATACCAACTAATGTTATTTCTATAACAGACGGACAAATATTCTTAGAATCTGATTTATTTAATGCGGGACAAAGGCCAGCGGTTAATGCTGGTATATCAGTATCAAGAGTTGGTGGTAGTGCACAAATTAAAGCTATGAAACAAGTAAGTGGTACTTTAAGATTGGAACTAGCACAATATAGAGAGTTAGAAGCCTTTTCACAATTTGGATCTGATTTAGATGCCGATTCTAGTAGAAGACTTGAAAAAGGTAAGAGATTAGTTGAGATATTAAAACAAGATCAATATAGTCCACTTGAGGTTGGAAAGCAAATAATAATATTATATGCTGCTGTTAATGATTTCTTATCAGACATTAAAGTTAGCGATATAAAGAGATTCGAAAAAGGATTCTTAGAATATGTTGATACTCATCATAGAGAAATTGAAAAGTCAATTATTACGGGAAAAACTTTAACTGATGAAATAAAATCTATGTTAGAGGAAGCAATAGTTGAATTTAAGAAGATATTTTTACAAGAAGCATAGCTTAAGTTTTTAAGCTATGCCCTTCTTAGGAGGTGGAGATAATGGGCGCAGCTGGACTTCTTGAAATTAAAAAGAGAATTAAATCAGTTGAGAATACAAGAAAAATCACTAATGCAATGGGACTTGTTGCCACTTCTAAGTTAAGAAAAACTAAAAATGAGTTAGCAGTAAACAATAAGTTTATTGATATAACTGAACCTGTCGTAAGAAATCTTGCAACTACAGCTGGTGAAGAAGGAAGCAATGTTTACTTTGAGGGAAATGATAGTCAAAATAAACTATATGTAGTAATAACATCAGATTCAGGATTATGCGGTGGGTTTAACAGTAGTGTAGTATCTAAGTTAGTAAGTGAAATTAAAGATAAAAAGGATACTGCAAAGATTGTTTTAGTTGGAAGCAAAGGTCTTGGTTATTTAAAGAGAATTAAGATAGAACCAGTAGGAGAATATGTCGGAATTGAAGATGTGCCAACAGTAAGTGAAGCAAAAGAAATATTTGATAAGGCTCTTGAAATGTACTTAAATGGCGATGTATCAGAGGTAAATATTGTATACTCTGACTTTATATCATCAGTTAAACAAGAAACAAAGTCAATTAAGATTTTGCCTATAAGTAAATCTGAGGGTACAACAGGGTCATTTCTTATTGAGCCAGATTTAGACATAGTGTTAGAAGATGCTCTTAATATTTATCTAAAAGGAAAAATCAGAAGCATTTTATTAAGTTCAAAATGTAGTGAACAAAGTACGAGAATGACAGCTATGGATGGAGCTACAAAGAATGCAGATGATTTATTAGACAAATTAAAGCTTAAATTTAATAGAATTAGACAAGGTGCGATTACGCAAGAAATATCTGAAATTGTCGGAGGAGCAGCAGCTCAAAATTAGTAAGGAGGTATCTTATGCCTGGAAAGATGGGAAAAGTAGTTCAAGTAATTGGACCGGTAATAGATATAAAGTTTGATTCAGATTTTCTCCCAGATTTATATAATGCCATTGTTATTAAGGCGGGAGATCATGAATTAGTAGCAGAAGTTGAACAACACGTTGGAGACGATATAGTTAGAACAATAGCTATGTCAGCTACAGAAGGGTTAAAGAGAGGAATGGATGCTGTTGATACAGGAGCACCTATTTCTGTTCCAGTTGGTGAAGAAGTATTAGGAAGATTATTTAATGTATTAGGAAAGCCTATTGATAGATGCGGTGATATTGAAGTAAAACAAGAATACCCAATTCATAGACCAGCACCAAGTTTTAAAGATCAATCAGTTGAACCTGAAATGTTTGAAACTGGAATCAAGGTCGTAGACTTACTTGCACCATATCAAAGAGGTGGTAAGATAGGTCTATTTGGAGGAGCTGGAGTTGGTAAAACAGTATTAATCCAAGAATTAATAAACAATATAGCTAAACAACATGGTGGATTATCAGTATTTACTGGAGTTGGTGAAAGATCAAGAGAAGGTAATGATTTATACTATGAAATGAAAGAATCAGGAGTTATTGATAAGACAGCATTAGTATTCGGGCAAATGAATGAACCACCAGGTGCCAGAATGAGAGTTGCATTAACTGGACTTACTATGGCTGAATACTTTAGAGATAAAGGTCAAGACGTGTTATTATTCATAGATAACATATTTAGATATACTCAAGCAGGTTCAGAAGTTTCAGCACTACTTGGAAGAACACCTTCAGCCGTTGGATATCAGCCAACACTTGCAACTGAAATGGGTGCACTTCAGGAAAGAATCACATCAACAGTTAATGGTTCTATTACATCAGTTCAAGCTGTATATGTTCCAGCTGATGACTTAACTGACCCAGCACCAGCGACAACATTCGCACATCTAGATGCGACAACAGTTTTATCTAGAAGTATAGCAGAACTTGGTATATATCCAGCCGTTGATCCACTAGAATCAACTTCAAGAATTCTTGATCCAAGAATAGTTGGTGAAGAACACTACAAAGTAGCTGCAGATGTTAAACACGTTCTTGAAAAATATAAGCAGTTACAAGATATCATAGCTATCTTAGGTGTGGATGAATTAGGAGATGAAGATAAGGCAGTTGTTGCTAGAGCAAGAAGAATACAAAGATTCTTATCTCAACCATTTACAGTCGGTGAACAATTTACAGGATTAAAAGGTAAATATGTTTCAGTAAAAGAAACAGTAAGAGGATTTAGAGAAATTCTTGAAGGTAAGTACGATGAGTTGCCAGAATCAGCTTTCTTATTTGCAGGAACTATAGATGACGTTATAGAAAAAGCAAAAAAATTAGGATAAAGGGGATGAGCAATTATGGCTAATACCTTTTTACTAAAAATTATAACACCTGGTCGTGAAGTGTATAATGATCAAGTAGAAAAAGTAACTTTAAAGAGTGCAGATGGAGAATTTCAAGTACTTGCAAATCATCAAAGTGTAATATCTAGCACTATACCTTGCATCGCGAAATTCAAAGATGCTAAAGGAAATGATGAAGAGCTATTTATTTCTAAATCACTTGTTCAGGTTAGTAATAACGAAATGATTATAAGTAGTGATGCTGCTGAGTTTGAAGAAGATATTGATGAGGTAAGAGCAGAACGAGCTCTTAGAAGAGCAGAAGATAGATTAAAAAATTCTGAAAACTACAATAAAGGAAGAGCAGAGGCAGCATTTTTTAGAGCAAAGCAAAGATTAGCTCTAAAAAAATCTAATAGATAATGTTACGATAAATTAAAGTGTAGCATCTTTTATATAGGTGAATATCCTATAAAGATGCTACACTTTATTTTTTTGTTATTTTTTATTCTATATATTGACAATCTATCACAAAATTTCAATAAATCTATATTATATATTATATAGTTGGATAGAAAAGGGAATAAAAGTCAAAGGAGATGGCCATAATTAAGAAGATAAAATAAGGGGGACTTAATTATGAATATAAAAATGAGTATAGTAATTTTTATATTATTATCTTTTTTTAATATAGGTGCTATTTCTAATGATATAGTCAATGCTCAAAATTCATTCAATGCTCTAGAAGTAAAAATGAAAAATATAAGTGAGTTTGAAGAAAATGGTGTAAAACTTCAATACAAAACACAGAATAATATTTTAAATGAATCTTATAGAATAAAAGAAAACTTGCTTAGAGATGCGAATCTTGTTTATAAAGAGAGTGGAAATGATGAATTTGAAGCGTTTAATAGTGATTTTGATATTAATATAAAAATATGGCATGAAGATGTATATAGTTATGTTGAAATTATACTAACAAACAAGAATCCTAAATATGGGACAAAGTATTTGAAAAATATACTTAAGAATATAGAGGATTCGGAATTAGAAGACATACAATATTTTCTTTACTATGAAGGCAAAGAAAAAGGACTAGATAATAAATATTTTACAAATAGATTAGTTAGTGAGTATAACATGAGAAAAACACAACTTATAAAAATCAGTAATGGATACTCAGGAACAGGATATTTAAACGATGGAGAAAAGATTAATTTTGCACTAGTTGATTATGATACTGGTTCACATATAATAATTGGTACGCCAATAATATTTACAACATATTAAGACATATTGAAAAAACTTTTCGATATAACTCTTTATCTTGCTTTGGGTGTATTACAGACTTGTTTAATAGCAAGGTTTTATTAATTTCGTCTGAAGTGGGATATATGTAATATTTTGGACAGTTATTTTTCATATGCTTAACAATTCATTATGGAGGATAATATGGAGAAAATAGTGGTTAAAGGTGTAAAAGAACTTAGAGGTGAAGTTGATATAAGTTGTGCAAAAAATTCAGTTTTACCAATAATTGCAGCAACTATATTGTGTCCTGAGCCTATAATTATTGAGAATACACCTAAGTTAGAGGATGTTGAGGTTATTTGTAAATTATTAAGCGAATTAAACTGTGATGTTAATATTTCAAATGTAAATGATAGATTAACAATAAATACAAAAAATATAGTGGAAATGGATGCTAATGAAGAACTTATGAGGAAGATGAGAGCATCATTTTTGATTATGGGGCCTATGCTTGCTAGATTTGGATATTGTAGACTATCATTACCAGGTGGATGTAACATAGGTAGTAGACCAATTGATCTACATCTTAAAGGATTTAAATTGCTTGGAGCAGATGTTGTAATAGGTCATGGCTTTGTAGAAGTGAGAGCAAAGAAAATGGTGGGCAATAGAATTTACCTCGATTTTCCGTCTGTTGGTGCCACTGAAAATATTATGATGGCGTCTGTCTTTGCTGAAGGGACAACTATAATAGAGAATGCAGCAGAAGAACCAGAAATTTGGGATTTAGCACAGTTCTTAACCAAGATGGGGGCTAAAATAGAAGGAGCAGGATTCGGAAAAATAACTATAACTGGTGTTAAGAGTTTAAAAGGAATTAGTTATACACCTATATATGACAGAATAGAAGCAGGAACATTCATGATAGCAGCAGCTATTACAAATAGCAAAATAAAAATCAATGGAGTGAATGAGGAACATTTGAGACCTGTAATAGAAAAGTTAAGAGAATGTGGTATAAACTTTAGCGATTATAAGGATTACTCTATTATAGTAGATGGAAGGGGTAATAAGAAGCCCTTGGATATAAAGACACTTCCTTATCCGGGTTTTCCAACAGATATGCAAGCTCAAATGATGAGCTTATTGTCTATTGTCGAAGGTGTTAGTGTTATTACAGAAACAGTTTTTGAAAATAGGTTTATGCATGTACCTGAACTGCAAAGGATGGGAGCTAACATTAAGATTGATGGAAGAACTGCTATAATTGAAGGTATGCCAAAACTCACAGGCTGCGAAGTTAAAGCAACTGATTTAAGGGCTGGAGCAGCAATGATACTAAGTGGATTGGTGGCAGATGGTCAAACGGTAATAAATGATGTTTATCATATTGATAGAGGGTATGTCAGTATTGAAGAGAAATTTAGAAATTTAGGAGCAGACATATATAGAGTAAATATATAAATTATTTACGTGCATAGTTAGGGATTGTAGTTATGACAGAGGTATAATAATTTTCTCAGTGAGTTTTATTAAAAAATTTACATGAAAATTAATTGCCTTATCCCTAATTATGCTTTTTTTATTTAAATTGAGTTATGAATAAAGTGTCAAATATAATTGTATTAAAAGTAACTAGCCTAAATTTGAGCAGCTTAAAGTTAACATAATTATCATAATTATAAAACTAAGGCAATATACTTTAGAGTGCAAGCTTTGGGAGGTAGAGTATGAAGATAATTAATGCTAGGACTACAAGCATAAAGATTAGCAATAATGTGAAAATAATTGCAGCTATGACTCTGATTATTTTTACTATATTAATAGTATTGCCGATGGTTTTTTTAGAAAGTGGTAAGGGGAAAATTGATTCATTTAACTTGAACGATAAAGATATAATGAAGAGCTCAAAAATAACATTTCCTTCTAATGGAAAAGTTAAGCTCTATCATAGATCGGAAGATAGAGTTGAGGAAATAGATTTGGAGGATTATATAATGGGAGTAGTTGCGAGTGAGGTTCCAGCTAATTTTGATGAGGAAGCGTTAAAGGCTCAGGCAGTCGCAGCGAGAACTTTTTATATGAGTAAAAGAAATAATCCTAATAAAGACGAAAAAGAGAAAGGAGCTGAAATTTGTGATACAACTCACTGTCAAGTATATATGAGCAAGGATGAGAGGGTATCTAAATGGAGTAAAAGTGAAGCTGAAGGCAATTGGGAGAAAATACAGAAAGCAGTTATGGATACAAGAGGGCAAGTTCTTACCTATGACGGTTCAGTTTTAGAATACCCTCAATTTTTTGCAACTAGTTCTGGTAAAACTGAAGATGCAAAAGATGTATTTTCAATTGATGTACCATACTTAAAATCAGAAGAGAGTAAAGGTGAAGAAATTGCACCTAAATATAAAACAACCACACAAATTCCTATAAACGATTTTATAAATAAAATCAATACTAAATATAAAGGGGTTAATGCTAATAAAAATAATGTATCGTCATTAATTAAAACAGTTAGCCTTACAGAAGCTGGAGGGGTAAAGGAAATAAAAATAGGCAATGAGAGTGTTAGAGGAACTGAATTTAGAGAATTGTTTAATTTAAATTCAACTAATTTTACATTGGATTTTCAACAAGATTCTGTAAAAGTTAACTGTAAGGGTTATGGTCATGGTGTAGGAATGAGCCAATGGGGAGCCAATGCAATGGCAAAGAGTGGATCAAAATATGATGAAATTCTTAAACATTATTACAGTGGAGTTGAAATTCAGGAAATAAGTTATAACTAGAGGTACAATATTCAAATTAGGTTGAGTATAAGTGTAGCATGCTTTTATATAAATAATTAAATGAAGTTAAAAAGGATACTTGTTTATTTTTTAATAACAAGTATCCTTTTATATTTTTGTCTATAAATTTGAGAAATAAATGAGAAACACCAATTAATTACATTTTTTGTATATCTATGTTTAAAAAAAATAGAGATGGACATAATTTAGAACAACACTACTTAAAACAGAAATTATAAAGTAGAACTTCTTAATTAGGGTTTAATGCTCTAATAAATATGTCTATTGCCTAGTAACTAATTTATATTCAGTTTTTAGCATTAGATATATATTCATGAAAGTAATTAAAAAGCACCTTTAAATGTAAATAATGCATAATAAAAAAGCAAATATATGTATTATTTTTCATAAAAAGGGAACTATAACAATTGGAGGTGTTCATATTGGACAAAAATTTAAAAGAAAAACTTAAAAACTTATTTAGGAAGGAGGGATTTTATATCGCTTTATTCCTATGTCTCTGTATTGTAGTAACTGTTGGAACTATTTCTTATAAAATGCTCAACAGCAAAAATCAAGTTAATAAAACAGAAGACGTAAATAAAGATCTAACAATGAATTCTGGAAATGAAGGAAATACTAATAATTCAGTTCAAAATGCTGAAAGAGTAGAGAATGTTCAAAATAATAGTGATAAAGACAATACAGATAAAACAAAAACCGAAAAGGCTGCATCGGTATCTACAAATAATACAGTAACTTTTATAAATCCTATAGATGGAGCTGAAAGTAGAAAATATACTTATCCTGCACCAGTTAAGATGGAAGAAGGAGTTTTCAGAACTATTAGGGGTATAAATTTACAAGCAACAATAGGTTCAGAAGTAAAGGCAGCAGCAGATGGTATTGTAGAAGTTGCAGAAAATTCTGGTGTTGAGGAAGGCGTTGTAGTAGAAATTAAACATGCTAATGGCCTAAAAACAAGATATGGAAATCTTGATGCAAACTTATCGGTAAAAAAAGGAGATAAGGTTAAAGCAAATCAAGTTATTGCAAAAGTAGGAGACAGTGCAAAAGTATTTAGTAAAGATGTATTTGGTGAATTCTTGAATTTACAAGTAATTGATTCTAATGGAGAACAAGTTAATCCAGAAAAATATTTCAATTTAAAATCTAAATAAAGTTTTATGAAAATATATATTAGTCATTTGTTTTTTTTATAAAATAAATGACTAATAAATCAAAAATAAATGATAATAAAATGATAAAATCAAGGAAGTGGTATTTTGAAAGACTATATTGAGGAAAGAGTTTTAGATGTTGCAAAATATATCATAGATTCAAAAGCTACAATAAGAAAAACAGCTAAGGTTTTTGGAGTTAGCAAGAGCACAATTCATAAAGATATGACAGAAAGGCTTCTAAAAATCAATCCTGAAATTGCACAAGAAACTCATTCAATTCTAGAACTAAATAAGTCAGAACGACATATTAGGGGCGGAGAAGCTACAAAAATGAAATATAAAATTATTGAATCTTAGTAGGATTAAGTCTATAATATATTATTAGTAGAATTATGTAAATATAGGTATTAATATGTATTATAGGAGTGAATAAAAAATGTGCTTTTGGAGAACGGGGATAGACCTTGCAATTGACTTAGGGACGGCAACTGTACTAGTTTACGTAAAAGGTAAAGGGGTAATATTGAAAGAACCTTCTGTTGTAGCTATAAACAGAAACAATAATAAATTGTTAGCTATAGGCGAAGAAGCGAGGAAAATGATAGGTAGAACCCCGGGAAATATTGTTGCAGTAAGGCCATTGAGAGATGGAGTGATTTCTGATTACGATATAACACAAAAAATGCTAAAGGAATTTATAAAAAAAGCGTGCGGAAAGAGAAGTGTAAGTGCACCTAAAGTAATTGTTTGTGTACCATCTCAAGCTACAGAAGTAGAAAAGAGAGCTGTTATTGATGCAGCTATGAATTCAGGAGCAAAAACAGTTCATCTAATTGAAGAACCACTAGCAGCGGCTATTGGAGCAGGACTAGATATTACTAAGCCAAATGGATGTATGGTAGTGGATATTGGAGGAGGTACTTGCGATATCGCTGTTATCTCATTAGGTGGAGTGGTAGAAAGAGAGTCAATAAAGGTAGCAGGAGACAAGTTCGATGAAGCTATAATAAAATATGTACGTAATGAATATAAATTAATGATAGGTGAGAAAACAGCCGAAGATTTAAAAATAAATATTGGGTCAGCGTTTAAAAACTCTAGAAATCTAACTTGTATGATGAAAGGTAGAAACCTCATTACAGGATTACCAGATGAAATAAAAATTACAACAGAAGAGATAAGAAATGCAATAAAAGAGCCAGTTGAAATAATAGTTGATACTGTAAAAAAGGTACTAGAAAGAACACCGCCTGAATTAGCCTCAGATATAATAGAAAGAGGAATATTAATGACCGGTGGGGGAGCTTTAATACATGGTTTAGATAAACTTATAGAGTTTAAGACTGGTGTAGTAGCGACTATCGCTGAAAATCCTGTTGAATGTGTCGCTAATGGTACAGGCAAAGTGCTTAATTATATAGATAAATTAGATAGTCAAGTGAATTCTCAGCAAATAGTTCTTATAGAATAGCTTTATAACTAGCAGTCAGTGGTAATTACTACTGACTGCTAGTTATTTAATGGTAATTATAAAACACTTAAATTCTGGGATATTTTCCATGGTTTAAATTATAAGCATCAATAAATATTTTGGATATAATCTTAGCCATATCCATAATGAATGAGAGTCTTATGCTACGCGAAAAGAAGAATTCAGCATTATCGCTGGAATCTACGATGCCTATAACTGATGCAATTCCTACCTCGGGAAGTTCTTTTCCCACTCCTTTACCAGGATGTATTGCATAGTCCCTTATACGAATTTCACCAATATCATCTTCATCACCTAAACAAGCATCAACACCAATTATTGATGCATTAGGATGATTACTATATATTTCATTTAAACGCTCATCTATGTTTAAAGCATGAATTGGAGAAGATAAAGTTCCATAAACAGGTAAAGGGAAAAAATTTTCTGTTAGTATAGATCCAACTAGAGGACCTAAGCAATCCCCAATACATTTGTCAGTACCAATACAAACTATTATAGTGTCTTTTGATATGAATTTTTTAACTTCTACGGATAAGTTATAATAAGAATTAAGATTGAGTTTAATATCTGGCTTGCTCAAGGGACATATACCTCCTTTATAAAATATATATATGAGTAATTAACAAAAGATAGTATAAAAAAATGTTTTTTGGAAATTAATAGTAAATAAGGAGGTTGTTATGAAAAAGATTTTGATATACTTAGTTTTAGTTTCTACAATAATAATAAATATGTATTTTATGCTATACTGGCAACCGCAAGATGAGAATGCTGCAAGAGAAGTTGGTGTACAAGAAACTGTTGCATATTCGAAGCCATTATATAAAATTAATAAAGAAAAAGCGTTAAATCAATTATCGACCGATAATAAAAAGGAACTTGAAAAGATAATAAAAAAGCTATCTTCATTTGATATAGGTAAAATAAAAGAATATTATGAGGATACTAATGATAATGAAGACTTAATAGAAATATTTAAACTTTTAAAAAAGAGATTAACAACAGAAGATTATAAGAAAGTTGAAGAAATTTCCTCTTCTTTTTTAGATATACAAGAGATTGATAAAAGAATAAAAAATAATTAAAGTTACTATAATAAATGAGAGCATATTGTAGAAAAAGAGAGTAATATAAATTTAAATTGATTATATGGGTGTATATTAGAGTTGAAATAAAATCGCTTTACCGATATACTAATCATTGTTGGCCGATAAATGAGTCAACAAGATACAAAAAAATATGGAGGAATTCCCGAGTGGCCAAAGGGGGCAGACTGTAAATCTGTTACGTTTCGTTTCGATGGTTCGAATCCATCTTCCTCCACCA
>NZ_JHXK01000032.1 GCF_000621745.1 Clostridium beijerinckii HUN142
AGGAATTTTTCGTTAGTTAAAACTACTTTTTAAGGATTTAAAACTACCTGTTTGAAGATTAGTAGTTTTAATGATATTATTTATTTAATAAGACTTAGGCAAAAGCAAAAAAATAATAGACCAGTATGATTATCTATTATTTCCTTTCATGTGCCTAAACTGGAGGCTTATATGAATTCAGATATTAGTTCAGATATTAGTATAGTTGATGAAGAGAAAGCGGAAGATATTAGTGAGGTACTTTTTAAGAGTAATACGCTTATTAAAAGTAATATTAACATCACTAGCGTGGAATATAAGATTTTTAATAAGATTTTATATAAATGCCAAATTGAGAAAGAAAATGACAGCCAGTTAAGAGCTGTTTTAACAATTGATGAGCTAAGCAGCATTGTTAAGAATAAAAAAGAAAATACAGTGAAAGCACTAACTGAAAGCTTAGAAAAGTTTATAAAAATTCCTATCAGATTTGAAAAACAAAAAAGTTATGTGATTACAACACTTATTAATAAGGTTGTAGTAGATAAAGACACTCTTAAATTCAATTGTTATTTAGATAAGGATCTTTATGAAGTTTTAATGGGATATAAAGAGCTTGGATATTCGCCTATAAATTTAAAGATGATAAGGCAGGCAAATGGATATTACACTCAAAGGTTTTATGAGTTATTTAGAGTTTGGAGCGGGCATAATAAGGAAGTTACGCATACAATAGAGCAGCTTAAAGGGTGGCTTATGATTGAGGAAGGTACATCTTATGACAGGTATTTTAACTTCAAAACTAAAGTTGTAGAGCCGGCATTAAAGGAAATAAACCAAAAGTTAAATATGAAAGTATCTTATAAAGAAAATAAAGCTGGAAGATCAGTAAAAAGCTTAACTTTTATTGTTGAAGATTTAGAGCCTAGAATATATGATTTTAGTAAAGACAAGGCTATAAATAAGCAAATTTCAATTGATGAGTTGGCTTTAGAATTAGATGATAGCTCTTATGAAGAATCCTTGTTAAAAGATAAAAAGGAAACTTTAGATGCTACTGAATACTTAAAAAAATCAGGATTTACCATAGCAGACTCAACTATACATAGACTTAAGTTAAAATATGGTGAAGTTCTGGTTTATGATGGGGTATCTATAATGTGTAATAAATCAAAACAAGGAAAGATAACAGCACCAGTTAAGTATTTGACAGGAATACTTGAAAATTTAAATAATAAATCTTTAAATGAGCAAGCAGATGACTCTAAAAAGCTACGGTTTAATAATTTTGAACCAAGGCAGTATGATTATGATGATCTGGAGAGAAAGTTGCTTGGATGGGATAAGTAAATATTAAATCCATAAGGAAATCTATTAAATTAGGTTTCCTTTTTTGTTATTTAAGATTAAATACCATATATCCTTATTAAGAGAGTCACTCTTTGTTTAGAGAGTTATTTATGTATGAAATTTTAAACATAAATATAAGACAAGGTTAAACATTATTTGAATTGATTATAAGGCTAATATTAAATATTATGAGTAAATAAGAATGATAACAGAATGCAATGATCAGATCTAACGAATGATGATTAGAAAATGGCAAATGATCTATAAAAAAACGTGAAAGTTCCGGTGGATTTCGTGGAATATATATGCCTTCAGTTAATACTTCATAGTGCAATAAAACCATTATCAAGATTTTCAGAAAGGAGATGATATGTTGAAGAAAATATAGTGCTAGCTAGGTACCACTTGAAATTTTAATCAAACTTAAAAAAATAGTTCATAACAATGAGGACGTTATAAAATCAAGGTATAATAAATAGTGAGATGAATATTTTAAACATTTAATAGAAATATGGAATGATTTTTTTATTTACAATATTAGCTATAATTATTTTAGCTATAAAAGATCTAATGGATGCTATAAAGTTGTTGGAATCATAGCAACTGCTTAATGAATTAATAATTTTAAAAAATTTATTAAAAAAAATGTTTAGAAGTGATTTAAATAAAAAAAATCAAGTTATAATAATTTTGAAAGGGGTGAAGTATATGCGAAAAAGAAGGCCAAAAAAATATAAACTGCCTCAGAGTAACGATCCAAAGCAGTTCAGAGAAAAAGTTTCATTTATTTTTAGTATCATTGGGATTATAATCACAATAATAAAAAACTTGTATGATATGTCTAAGTAACGATTAAACATATCTTAGGAATAGGAGCTGTAGGTAACGACTATAGTTCCTATTTCTTTTATTTTAGATTTAAAATTTGTAATTGTAAACATCTTAATTAAATTATTAACTAACTATAATATTAATATACTCAGGCATGGCAATGTAAGAATAAATAAGTTCAATTTAATTTTTAAGAGATTATATATCAAAATGAACTGTTAATGATTCTAGAAGATCAGCAATAGGTTCAGAATTAGAAAAAAGGAAGATATTAATATGCTTCAAGCAAATGTATCAGTACGAGCACATGTACACATTATATAAAGCCCAAATATCGCATCTTTTCAATTCAGCTTGAACTAATTAATATCAATTGATTAACCCTTGCTATCGCTCGAACTTTAATGTTTCTCTCAATCTACGTAATTTATAATTTAAATTTGAATTCCAGAAACGGAAAGAATCAATATGTCATACTACAGAGCTACACTCTGCAGCATTACATTGATACTTTCCTACCAGCTTATTTTAAAGTCTAATATAGAGCCTTAAAGATTGCATCTTAAAGGCTAAGGATTAAAAGTACAATCTATTGTTGTTTACAGTAAATTTTAATAAATAGATGTTCATAAGTTATTCTAAATATAGAGTCATACAGATGAATATTTATCCAGTTGGTCTATGCGTGGTTGGCCTGTAATGAGGGATCGTGGCGTATCCGCGGTCGGTCGAGGTCTGGGGCTTGTACTTGCAATCAAGATTGCAGGTACATCTTATACAGGCATGCATGCGAGTCCAATCATGGATTGGAACAGGCAACAAGCTAGCATAAGAACGCCCCAAAAGATAGCAAGTACACTTCGCTAAATAAGCCGTTGTCCCGATAATGTCCAAGCTAAAATAATTGAGGGTTTATTACTAGGCCTGTTTTTTCTGCTCATAAAGTTTATTGAAGATGATATTTTATTCTTATATTTCAGCTAGAACACTTCGGGAAACGTTATTTAGATAAATGTACAGGCTATCTTGACAGACATTAAATTATTTTGTGCCACAAGGTCAAAATTAGGCTTATAGAGAAGATTTAAGGTGAATCAATGAAAAGAACATTAGAGAGAGTAGGTCAGGCAAGCTGACAAAGAAATTTGGGCCTTGGACCCGCCCTCACAAGTATAGAGGATAATTTTCCAGAAGTGCGAGGGCATGTCCATCTTATACATGCCTGTAGCGAGTCCCATTATGGGCTCGCTTTTGTCTTTCCGCTCGTTGTGTCCTATAGCAAAAAATATCTTTGAAATTTAAAGAATGTAGATATTTTTAGCTAAAAGACACAACTTCGCTTCAATTCAATCGCAAACTCCATAAATGAACAAGCCGCAGGCCATCTCATTAATGAAAAGTACAAGCCATAAATCTATATAATAAGTTTCCATATACTAAGTGAACAAAGCTTATCTAAACATAAAAAATATTAATCATGGCTTCTACTTTTCTTACTTTTGTGTGAGCGTAGCGAGTTAATTTAGGGTAATAGACAAGCTTTAAAGGAATAATCTTAAGGTAGATTATTCCTTTATCAACATACTTTTTTATCAATTATGGAATAAAAATAAGCTTGCTTATTACTACCTTTGGCTTGAAGGCGAAGCCTTTAAGGCACTAGCTTTATTTGGAGAATACACTAAGGAAAGTAACAATGTTAGAGCTTGGAGTAAATGCGGAAAGGTTTAACGGATTGTTTCTTTCCGCACTTGGAATTAAAGATAAAATTATGAGTGAAGATGGTAGAGGGAAACATTCAACTCTTATTTAAATATTTTTAATAAATTATACCATGTTTTGCTACACAAAAATAAAGGGTACATGTTTAAAATTTATAGTTATAAATGATTCTAAAAAGAATATTAATCTGAAAAAAAATGCCTTGAGAAAACTTAAACATTATACACTTGGTTAAAAAAATAGTTTATAATAATACTGTACTATATTCTGTACAGAAAAAAGGAGATGATTAAATGATAGCAGTTAATTATACGAATATACGTGAAAATTTAAAATCATATTGTGACAAGGTAAATGATGAGGATGAAACTGTAATCATAACTAGAAAAGATAATAAAAATGTTGTTTTAATATCTCAAAATGAATATAATAATATGCTTGAAAATATAAAGATTTTAAAAGATCCTAAGTATTTGATTAAGCTCTACAAATTGCTAAATCAGATGGAAAATAGTGATTTGAAAGACATTGATTCATAGATATAAATTGTTATAAAATATGTAACACAATTTGTAACGAATTAGATTACGTTTTTAGTATCCAGTTTGGTAACAATAAGTGCACTATATTATGCTATAGATTAGTAAATTATTTTGTAACATAATTAGTAAAAAAATTGGTTAAAAAAATAGTAACCCAAATAGTAGAGTGGCATTAACCATTTGAGTTACGAAAGTCGTTATAGTACATGTTACAAAATTGAGTTAATTTAATTGTAACAGAATCTGTAACTAAATTAAAGAAAATGATATACAGAGGAGTGACAAAAATGGGCATTGTAATTAGTATTTTAAATAATAAGGGCGGAGTAGGTAAATCAACATCAACATATAATTTAGGATATGAATTAAGTAAAATGGGTAAAAAAACATTAATAATAGATTTGGATCCACAGAGTAGTTTGAGCGTATATGTTGGACTTGATCCACTAGAACATTACGCAAGTATAGAAAATGTATTTAGGGGAGAGATGAAATTAGAGGAGGTAATAGTGCCAACTGGAAATGAAAATTTATTTATGGTTCCTAGCTGCATAGAATTTTCTACTATAGAAATGTACTTAATGGGAGTAATGGGAAGGGAAACAGTATTTGCTAAAGCTCTAGAAAATGCTAAGAAAAGCTTTGATTACATCCTTATAGATAATAGTCCATCACTTGGAAATACTACAATAAACTCTTTGTTTGCATCAGATTATGCAATAGCTCCAACCGATGCATCGTATCTTTCTTTTAGAGCTCTTGGAATATTAAATGAAACTGTTAAACAGGTTCAAGAATTTAATAAGAAATTAAAAGACGTAAAAGTACTTATAACCATGTATGACGGCAGAGCTAATCACAGCAGAGAAGTTGCTGTGATGCTAAAAGAAAAATATTATGTTTTCAAAGATTACATTAAAACCAGCACTAAATTTAAAGATGCAGTAATGAGGTTTGAAAGTATAACTCAATATGCTGGTGAAAAGTTTGATGGTTCTATAGCTTATAACAACGTAGCAAAGGAGATAATATCATGGTAAGAAAAAAGAAAGATATAATAAAACCGGTTGTGGCGAAACCGTTAAATGATGCGGAAAAGAGAAATTTGGTAACAAGTTTTGTTACGAATAATATAAATGAATCTGTATCAGATAGTATTACTAGTAATAGTTTAGAAAACGTAACTAATACTGATAACGTAACAGAGAATGTTAATATAAATGGTACAAATAGTGTAAATAACAAAGATACTAAAAATGTTATTGACAATAATACAATTAATGTAACTGATAATGCTATTAATAGTGATACAGATAAACTAACTGTTAATGATACAAAGAAAGTTAATAAAAATAGTACTAAAAGTGTAACAAAGAAAGTTACAATAGTTAAAACAATTTCAATTGGAAAAAAGGATATAATGGCTAAGTTTACCAGTGATAAGAGAGTAAGACCTAATTACAATTTATCACAAGATACAGTAGAAAAAATAGAAAAAATATCAGAAATTTTAGGATATAAGAAAGCTGAATTTGTTGATATATATTTAAATGGAACATTAGAAAAAGTATTAAAGGATTTAGAGAAAAAATTATAAAAAATGATTTAAAGGTCAATTTTATATACTCTTTTATATTTAAAATATAGTAGTATCATTAAGAATATTTAATGATACTACTATTAACTAAATTGTTACTTTGACCAAGCTACATTTAAGCTTTCTCGTTTTGCAAGAGCTATAGCTCTTGATTATCATCCTTATCAAACCTACTCAAACTTTACTATAAGCCGATAAGCTTCGCTTTTTAATGGCTTCATTAACTAGAACTTTAGTAGATGGCGCAGTACCATGCACATCTAAATCTATTTTTTCAACTATAATATTATTATAAAATGAACTTTTAATTATTCGGTTTATGTTTACGACCAGCTCTATTTAATTTCGAATCTTGAGTCCTCTACATGTCATACCCTCTTAAAATAGGAACAAATCCATACTTTCCAAGAAGGTAGTCTTTGGTGTAAGAAGTATATTTTATAACTTTTAATAGTACAAACAGTATTTCATAAAGTGTAACTAACATTAATACTAAATATGTAGCATAAAGTGTTAATACATATGATACTTATATAGTAACTAATTATATAACTATATATATTACAAAATAAGTAACATATAATAAAACGATAAAAGTAACTAAGTACCTATACAAAAATTGTAACAAAAAAGTTACTAAAAATACGGAAATAATAAAACTAATTATGCTTAATAATATAGGGGAATTAGCTAAATTCACTAGCAATAACACGGAAAGATTAAATTAAAATTTATCATATGTATGCAATAAAAAAGTATCATAAATTTAGAATATAAAAAGATTTATTTATTTATATGTATTTAAATTTTAAATTAATAAATATATTAAATTACTTAGAAAAATTAAATATAAAGTAATAAAATAAGACCCTTATAAATGTCAGTTTTATTTATGAAGAATATCTATTATAGATTATCTTACTTGAATGGTTATAGTTAATTATTCTTGTTGGATAATTCTTTTTTCATTTAAAAAGTTTTACTTTATAACTTACCATATATTTTTACAAGATGATAATATTATCATCATTACTGATAAAAATAATTAAAAATCAAAGGGAATAGAAGAAAATATAATTTATAGCTATATAATCATTTTTATTATCGGCATTTATGATTATATGGCTATTTGTTTTTAACGGTTAAACTGATAATATGTAAATATGTCATGACACAGAATTTGATTTTGATAAGTAAAACATTAACTGAATCTTTTAATAGAGCTCAGGGGGAGGTTATAAATGGATACTAATTTGTTAGAAGAAATTACAATGTTTCAAGATAATGAAGAAAACTTTATAAATATTTTTGCTTATTTTAATTCAAAAATCAGGTATTTAGCCTATAAACTGAGATATCCTGAAGCAGAAACAGATTTAATTATTTACTTATATGAACTTTTAAAATTATTAAATCCAAATAAGTTTGAAAAAGAACAGGATATAGTGGCCTATATTAATAGGTGCCTCAAAAATAGATCAATATTATTGTATTATAAGGACTTTAAAGATAAAGAATTAATGAGCTTTACATCGGAAACAGAAATATTAGATGTAATTGACATTAATGATAGAAGTGATGAATACTCAGATATTAGATTTAATGATTTGATTTCAATATTGAAGCCGAAACAAAGAGAGATAACATTTTATAAATTTTACATGCAATTTTCAGATGTAGAGATTGCTAAAATGCTGAAAATATCAAGACAAGCTGTAAATAAAACTCAAAGATTAGCTTTAAGAAATCTAAAAACTCAATTATCAATTTAGATAAGGAGGAAACTGCTTTGAATGAGTTAATAAAAAATGCTGCTACTTAAGGAATATGGGCTGTGCTTAGTTGTGTGCTTATAGTATACATATTAAAAGCACAGGAAACTAGAGATTCAAAACAGGAAGAAAGAGAAGAGAATTACCAGGAGATAATAAGAGAACTTACGGATAAATTAAAACTTTTGGATTCAATAAATTTAACTATCAATGAAATAAAAAATAAAATTAATTAAATTTAAGGTTTACAAATTTAATTAAAAACTTATTTAAGTATATGTAAAGCAAATGAGTTAGCTAACCTCAAAGGCTTAATAAAATTATTATTAATATTTAGGAGGAAAAAATTATGGGTTATTTAGGAATTAACATGTCAGGATCAAGTATACCAGTATATTCTACAAATATTGAGGATAACACAAGGATAGGAAGTTTGGGTTATAAGGAAAGATTTGCAGTTACAAGCAGTGGACCAATTGCAATAGTTATAAAGTTTGTAAATTCTTCAGGAAATTGGGTTGATGGTAGACTGGATGTAAATGCTGATATTAGCGATTGGTGTGAATATTTATTCGTACCAGGTGCTATAGCAGCAAGAGTATTTCGTACAGATAGAACAATAGATATGTACAATTCTGGTGGAAGCTATGTAGGATCATTCCCAGCAGGTACGCTAGTAGAACCTTATGATTATAGTAGATCACAAAATGGAACCAGCCATCCAGATTTTCTTAGAATAAGAGGATTATATGATTCAGGACAAAATCCGATTAATACAGATACCTATGGAATGTTCATAGATTGCAAAATAAGATATAATTCTGGTAATACTCCTGTTTATGGAGATTGGAATTAATAAAATATTGCATTAATTTAAAATAGAGGACTGTAGTAGATTTGTCATTATGCAAATCTTGCTACAGTCCTTATTTATTGTTCTGTTATTTCTTTCATATAATTTATTCCAACGATAGTATTATTCTTGGAATTTGGGGTGAAACCAGAATTATGCGATTCGTCATAATCGTATGCTAGACCTAATACAAAATTACCTTGATTAGATGAATAAACTATATAAGTTTTTCCAGTGGAATTATCATATTTATTTCTTATTTCTTTTATATCATTAGGCAACACACTTTTAGCAAGTTTTATTGCATCTTCATAAGTTACTTTTGTTGGATTTACCTCAGATGCATAGGTATAATCAGATAATATATTTTTGTATTTTTTATTATCTACATTAGGTATTCCAGCTTCACTGCCAACAAAGCTATTTTCAGTTTCATAGTAAGTAAGAGAAGAATCAACTTTATCATAATTCAGTTTAGATTTATCCACTTCTTTATATCTTTTATCTATTTCAGTATTATCTCTTTCTTCGTTTTCTTCAAAAATTGCCTGATCTCTTGGAGAGTTCCCACGAGTTTCAGAATTATCATTTTCAGTAGCATCTCTACTTGTTTTCGGAGATTCGTCTCCAGTTGTCGTTTGATTTTCAGTAGCAGTTCCATTTTGAACTGTTGATTTGCAACCAGTAGCCGTAAAAGATAATAGTAGTAATGCTGTCAGTATTATGTAATTAAATTTTTTCAATATATGTCCTCCTTTTATAGCTTCAAAAAACAATACTAATACCATTAAAAATATAAATAGTAAAGCATACATTATAAGATTAAATCATTCTTATGTTGAATTTGCTTGTAAAAATATGTATAATGAAATATTATCATATAATAATAATTAAAACAAGGATAGAAAGAGGTATTTATGGAGGTAGATTTCAAGATTTCAAAGGATGATTTGCTAGATTTTCATATGAAACATATTGATGAAACGAAAGTTTATAATAAGCAATTACGTTTATTTACCATATATATTTTAATAATAGCGATTGGGGTAATACTTTTATTTGGAAATGTTTTATATATTATAGCAGGACTAATTACTTGTATCATATTCCTTATTTTTAGGAAAAGATTTTATAAATGGCGATTAAGGAAAAAGGTTTTTAAAATATATGATTCTGATAAATATAAAAACTTATTTGAAACTAAACATTTAAGCTTTATAGATGATGGAATAAAAATTAGTGCAAAATTTTCTGAAACAATTTATAAGTGGGGTGCCATTAACGGTTTATATTTAGTAGAACAGTATATTTTTATAACAACGTTAAATCGCGAAAACTTATTGATTCCTATATTTTCTTTTAATCCCCTAGAAGATAAAGATTTATTCATAGATACTATTATTAAAAATACAAAGTTAGAATTAAAAAAACAATATCCTGATGACGTTTAAGATATATAATAGAGAATATAAATAAAACTACTTCAAAACTTTTGAAGTAGTTTTATTTATATTCTCTATTATGTTAAGGCTACGGCTATAGATTCAAGCCCTTCTGTAAGTGTGGCAACAGCAGCAGCAAAGGTTGACTCTGCACTTAGGATTACGATAGCAGCAATAATTGCAATAGCGGCTAAAACTCCTATAGCAGGGTTTTCCTTAACAAAGTCTACTATGTCATTTACAGCAAGCTCAAATTCCTCAAGTAATTTATCTTTATCTATTCTAAATTCAATAGATAAAGTTTCTGAAAGAGAAAAGGTATCATACTCAGGTACTTTAAATGAATTTTCGAGTTCAATTTTTAAGCTAGCGCCATTAGTGGATACTTTAATTGATAATTCCATATCATTTGCTTTTGCTAAAATTGATGATAATTCAATGTTATCTTTATTTAGAGATGCTTTAAGATTATCAAGTGGAGTTTGTATATCAGCACCTTCAAATTCACCGCCTTTAAATTTTATGACTGAGGAATCACCATCTGAAGCAGCTTTTATTGCTGCACTTATGCTGATTTTAACAAGTGCGTTATTAAGTAATTCTATTTCTGCTTCAGGCGATGAAAATTCAACACCAAACCTTTTGGCAAAGCTATTATTATTAAGAATATCTAAAATATTAATTGGAGAGATGTTACTAATACCGTTATCTCTGCCAGAAGCAATATTATTATCAATTTCAATATCAGCTGCTCCATGTAAAGTAACTGTTGAGATTTGATCGAATGCCCAATCCTTTGGAAGTGGGTATCCAAGATTTCCACTAAAGCCAGTAGACATATCGCACACAAAGCTGCTGCAAGAATATCCTGCATTTCGAGTACGTATGCATACATTTCTAGGTGCATAAATACCTACTTTAAACTTAGAACCTAAATTGGCAAATTGCTCATTTATTGCACTAAAATACGGTAATATACTAGAGGTTACATCGTAATCTATTGCATCAAAATCAACAGCAAAATATATTATTGTATTTTCAGGAAAACCAAATTGGGTTGCAGCCAACATAGCTGAATTTGCATCTAATAATCCTTGATCATATGAAAAATACTCTAATTTATATCCTCCAACTTCAAATATTGGAATAACATTTAAGCCATTATCAAATATAACTTTTAGTTCATCTGAAGTCATTCTAAACTTTCCAGTAAGATATCTTCCAACTATTTTGTAACCATTAGATTTAATAGTAGCTGCAATAGCAGGTGTAACTGTTGTAGAACAATCGCATGCAGTTCCTTTTCTAGTATTATCTCCAGTGCTTACAAGTAATGATGCAAAAGTTTGACTGCCAGCAATTCCATCTGCTCTTAAACCGCAAAAACTTTGGAAATTTGTAACGGCACTTTTGGCACCATTTCCATAATATCCATCAAATCCATTAGGGTTAAATCCATTGCAGTATAACGCATATTGGAGTAGTAATATAAATTTCTTTTGTGTACTTCCTACACTTAATACTGGACACTTTGATGCTGTATTGCTGCCCCAAATGCCATCAGGACTAGTTTGCCCTTCCTCAATTTGTAATCCATAAATTAATGCCTTGTTAGTTGAACGAGAATATAAACCATCACAAGGTATTAAACCAATTACCTTATTATAGTCTCTATTAAGGTTTTGTTGAATGATACGAATATTTGGATCACCCTTTAAATTATCATTGTTTATCAATACAAATGCATCCATGTTTAATAGTGCTTTGAATATCATAGGAGTTACTATACCATCCGGATTTGATAAACCTGCATCAGATTGAAATTTCATTACAGCAGCTTTAGTATTTTCACCAAATGTTCCTGTCAAACCAGTAGGATTATAGCCTTTGCAAAATAGTGCTCCCTGTAAAATATAAATCTCATGCTGAATTTTAGGATCAGAAGCATCAGAATTTATTGATAGTGTTGGACATTTTTCCATTGTAGCAGGTCCGAAATTTCCATTTGGCTCTGGAATGCCTATTTCAATTTGTAGTGCTGTAATCAATGCTTTTATAGTAGTCCATCCTGTTATTCCGTCTTCAGGGATATGAGTATAAGGATAAATACCTACATAAGTGTGATTTAACCAATCTTGTGTTTTGTTGACCATTTCATCCATTTTAAATTCTCCTTTATCTATTAAATTTAAATAAGATTTTAAACTAGCTAGTTAATCAATCTATAAATACTAAAAGTGAAAATAAGTGTAATTTGTAAACCTTAGTATTTAATTTAATATTTAGGTGGAAAATTTGATGGATAAATAATATATATAATGTGGCAAAGTAGGTAGTGTCATGGTAATAAGGAATAAAGAGGTAATAAAAGCAATTGTAGCAAAAACATTAAAGGATAATCAGAAAATAAAATTAGTAACAATTTTTATTACTAAGAATGTAAATTAAATTAGAAGATATAATGCAACAAATATTGGTACATAAAATATAACTAATATTGATACTAAATACATAACATAGTGTGTTAATGATAATAATACATATTTTGTAGTAAATAATGTAACCATTAATATTACTAAATTAGTAACAAAAACAGTAACAAGAAGGTTAACAAAAATATAACTATAATAAAATCAATTTCCATTAGTAAAAGGGAATTTAAAGACATACCCAATTTATTTTTTAAGGGCAGTTAATAAATTAACTATTTCTGTTTTGTGATTATGGTAATAAGTGCCTTAAAGTGAGATTTGTCAGTTTTCTTGCGATTCTCATACTTACTATAGACGATGACTAAACTGTTGATTTTAGTTGATACGTAAGTAAATGTAACCAAATCTACTCGCTTATAGCGGTTTTTAAATATGTTGTAAAAAAATACAAAATATGATATATAATTATTCTTGTGTAAAATTATTGAATAGGGGAGAAGTATATTATGAAAAAAAGAAGAACTTTAAAAAAAATATATTCGTTACTAATTATATTTTTTATGATTGAGATTATGTTTACTGGAAATAGTGTACAAGCTATTGAGAAAAAGTCAGAAAATCAAATTAATTTAATTGTATTATTTAATGACAATAATATTGATACTGATGTTGAAAATTTTGTAAGTGAAAGTGGTGGTAAAGTAGTTAATAAACTTGCTGATATCGGGGGAATGGAAATTTATTGTGATGTTGAATTAATACCTAAAATTCAAGATTATGCTACTGTAAAATCAATAGCACCAAATCATAAAATTAATATTAAAAAAGGAAAAGCAATAGATTTTAAACAGCTTAAATCGAACAAAATGAGTTTAAATAAAGTTGATGATACTAGCAATGATGGGGATTTATATAATTTGTATCAATGGGATATTAAAAGAGTAACGAGCAACGGAAAAAGTTTTGATTTATGTAGTGGAAATCATGATGTGGTAATTGGTATTGTAGATTCTGGAATAAAAAAAAATCATCCTGATTTAGAGAAAAATTTTATGGGTGGAGAAAATTTTGTATCTAAGAATTTTGATGATGATGAAACAGAAACAGGAGATCCAAAGGATATAGAAGATAGATTTGATCATGGTACATATGTAGCTGGGGATATTGCTGCTAATGGAAGAGTTAAGGGGGTCGCACCTAATATCGGATTTAAGAGTTACCGTGTTTTTGATTCACAAGGAAATACAAATGCATCTATAGTATCGCAAGCAATAATAAAGGCAACTAATGATGGAGTTAATGTTATTAATTTAAGTATGACAGGTTATGATTTGAAAGGAAAATGTTATTGGACTGACCCTAAGACTGGAGTTAAACATAATGTAGGAGATGATATGGCAGAATACGAGTTATATAAACGTGCAATTAAATATGCAATAAAACATAATGTTACTGTAGTTACGGCAGCAGGAAATGATGGGATTAATTGTTCAAATACGAAAAAATTAACAGAATTTCTTAATAAGCAGAATGGAAAAGATGGATTTACGTATAGTGGATTGACTTATGTAGTTCCAGCAGATATTAAAGGTGTTATAAATGTTTCTGCTACCGGAGCAGGTGATAAAATTGCATCATATTCAAATTATGGGAATAAGTTTATTGATGTAGCGGCACCTGGAGGTGATTCAGCTGTAGGACAAACTGTAAATGATTTGTGTTTGAGTACAGCAGCTAATGATACTGGTTATATGTTTCAAGAAGGAACATCAATTGCAGCACCAAAAGTTTCAGCAATAGCAGGACTTATTTTATGTAAAGAGCCTAGTCTTACACCAAAAGAAGTCGCAAAAAGAATTTATAAAACATCTGATAAGTTATCTGGTAATAAATCAAGTGAATATTATGGAGCGGGACTAGCTAATGCATATAAGGCATTAAATAGTAAAAAATAAATAATATAAAATAGTATACCGAAGATATTTGGAGTGTGTTATATAATCATCTATATCTATTATTTTTTTATACCTAAATCAGAAATAAATTTGTTCATATTGAATTCGGCAATTAATTTTGAAAATCTCAAAATTAATTGCCGTTTATTATTTTATAAGATTTTTAAAAATTTTTAGAATTCTAATTTACTTTTGGATAAACCTAACAAACATCAGCAAGTGAAGCTCCATTAAATTGTGCTTAGTTGTTGTGTAGTTAATTTAGCATAACAAATTTTCTACTAAACTCATCTATCTTTTTATTTATAAATTAAATTATACTTTGTAATTTACTATTTTTTGAAAAGGTCAGGAATTCATGATTACTATGATATTTTCAATCCTCTAAAGTTATACCTAAAAGCTCATCAGTACCATAAATGAAACCGACCTTCTCCTTAAAATAAGGTCTTATGTTATATCTAGGAATATATACTATACCTGAACCTTCTTGATTTGCAAAGACAGTTACGACAGTGTCATCAAGGTTTATACATACTTCACGTATTTTTAAAATTTTTGACTTTAGCTGGAGATATGTTTGCTTATGTCTGTCAGCTCAAGCAATGTTTCTTCAGAAAAGTATTAAAACATTATAAAAAAATTACAATTCATATGTAAAATAAAGGTTATAATGGATAACTAATCAATATCTATTGGTAAATTTATAATTTTGTTAAGACGTCAAACAGAATTAATAAATTGATAAGTGTTATATTGAAAACAACAAATAAAGTCTAAGGGGGAGTAAAAGTGGGAAAATTAGATGATTTTGATTTGGATGTAAAAGTAAAAATAAATTCTAAAAAAGGTATAAAACCATCATATCTAAGCCTTACACCAAAGTGTACATCACTGTGCCCTACTAACGTGTTTGTTTGTATTAGCAAAAGATGTAAGTAAGATAATTTAATTAGAATGCAAAACTGCATTAAACAAACTAAAGGAGGATTTTAATATGGCAAAATTAGGTGATTTTGATTTAGATTTAAAGGTGAAAATAAAGCCTAAAGGCGGCGTAACACCAGCAACAGTTTCTCGATTTAATTGTACATTGTTTGGTTGTATTAAAGTGAAGGACAATATATAAACGGATTTAAAATTAAAATATAAAAAGAGTTTGAACTTAAATTCAAACTCTTTTTATATTTTAATTTACAATATGGTGACCCGTAAGAGACTCGAACTCCTGATTCTACCATGAGAAGGTAGTGTCTTAACCGCTTGACCAACGAGCCTTGCTATATTTTTATAATACACATGTACCTATTATTTGTCAATATATTTCTATAATAAGTAAAAAAAGGATAAGTATTAAAATTAAATGTCAGAATTATAGAATTATATTAGTAATCCGTAAATGGAATATAATAAAAAAATAACAACAGATGATAATAAATGTATAACTTTTAAAATGATAACAAAAATATTATAAGAAAATTATAATTCAAGTGTAAAATAACAAATGTAGACAGGTTCTACAGAATATATATTTAGTAAATTTGAGATTTAGTTGAGACGTCAAACAAAATTAATAAATTACAAAATATTATATTTAAAATAATAAATTAAATAAAGGGGGACTTAAAAATGGGAAAATTGGATGATTTTGATTTAGATGTAAAGGTAAAGGCAACTCCAAAAGGAGGAGTAAAACCATCAATTACAAGTAGAATTTTATGTACATCAAGCTGTTATACTCAATTTATACAATGTCATGACAGAGTTTAATGTTGCTTGTACAAGAAAAAGGAGTAGCCTTAATGATTAAATTTTAATCATAAGAGAGCCTGTTTTGTTTAAGATTTACTAAAATAAATAACAAGTTAACTTATATTTTATTTGAATCAGCTTAATGCTTGAGCATTAAGCTGATTTTAATTTGTATTTTTAAAGTTTGCTTACATTTTTAGGATTTGAGTATAACTAGTCATTTTACAATTTGCTCTGATCTCTATATAATTTATTCATATACTTTTTCAACTAGGTGTACAACTGAATTTTTTTCCTTTCCAGGTCATTTGGGTTGCAAACTTTAAAGTTGTTTCTGTATTGTCTAATATATAACCACTCCAATACTTTTCGAGGAATCACCTGCTCTCTAAGGGATTATATCTGTTATTACAAGGCCGAAGGATAACTTGGAAGAAAGTATCATAAATTAAGGCATAACAATAAAAACCCAAACTGTACTTTTTTGAAAAGGGTGAACTACTTTTGGGGTAAAACTATATCTTATTAGTTTTTATCAAAGTGATGTTTGCCTATGAGTTTCCGTTTATACAGATATTAGCATACTTGATTAATAAATGTTTTAGATATGCTCCAGTATGGCTAATTTGGATACTTCTTTTACCAGCGGATTGTTTGAGGAGTGAGTTTAGTCCACGAACACAGATGATTTGTATCTACCGTAAAATCATATAGGACCTTTAATTATACTAATTTTAATTACACTTCTGGACATGCACCATTATAACTGTATCTAATAGATGTATGAAAAAGAATTAAAATATGCCACAAGTCATTTTGATAAGCACATGAATTATGAAATTTAAATGTTGAATGTTATATACTTTTTATAAGTTTGTCTGATACTTGAATTATTTTAGTTTTCTTTTTTTAAACTTTATGTAATAAATTAACAAAAACATTATAGAAAAATTAGAATTGAAGTATAAAATAAGAAATGTAGCATAGAGCTACAGAATATATGTCTAGTAAATCTGAAATTTTGTTAAGACGTCAAACAAAATTGATAAATTACTAGGTTTTACATTCGAAATAATGAAATAAACTTAAGGGGGATTCAAAATGATAAAATTAGATGATTTCGATTTAAAGATTAAAAAGGACGACAATAAAACTGGAAAGGTTACACCACAAGTAAATAGCCGTTATGCATGTACACCAGGTTCATGTTGGAAATGGGTTTGCTTTACAACAACTGCTAAATAATTATAAGCATTACCAGAGATTTGTTTTAATTTAATAAAACTACGTAGATGTAATATTATGAATATATCATATATATTTTATGTTACGTCTATGTAGTTTTTTGTTAAAGGGGATATATGTATGAAAGATAAATATATTAACACTAATTATTATATGGTTCGTTCACCACTTCATCCAATAAGTTTTTCTGAAAGATATAGCAATATTGAGGAATCATTTGAGGAAATTAAAGAAGATAATATATTTAATGAACAATTATTAATTGCAAGTCCAAGTTTGTATAAAATGATACATGAAAATAAGTTGGATGAATTATCACCAAAAAAGAAAAAACAATTAATTTCTTCAATTTTAAGTTATCAAAATAGAGCTGCATATAGAACAACACCTTTTGGGCTTTTTTCAGGTGTTGAGTTAAAAGAAATTAATGAAACATATCACCAAGGTAACATAGATATTAAAAAGAACTGTAGAGTTGATATTGAATGGTTGTTATTATTTGTTAAAAAATTGGAAAATGAAAATTATAAAACACTTAATTATAAATTGAACAGTGGCTATTATCAATTTGGAGATAGGGTGTATTTACCTTATAATACAGAGTCAGATTGTGGAAGAATAAGTATAATGTATAGTAAACCATTTCGAATAATTAAAGAAATGTGTACAGATAAATCAACAAGCTATTTAAGTATTATTAATAACCTAAAAAAAGAATATCCTGATAGAAACATAGAAGTATTTAATAATTATTTGAATAGTTTAATAAAAAAAGAATTTTTAATTTCAGAATTAAGAGCTCCTTTATGTAATACAAATGAGCTGGAATATTTAATTAATGTAATAAAGAAGAATACAACATTATCTGTTAATTATGCAGATGATTTAGAAGTTATAAATAACCTTATTATGGAATATAAAAATACAAGATTAGGTGAGGGAATTAATAAATACAAGGCTATTTGCGAAAAAATGAAAAGCTTATTTGATCATAATAAAAATAGTTTTTTGCAAGTAGATTGTGAAGTTATGAATTTAAAAACAAATATTGAAAATAAAGATCTTAAAACAATGAGTGAATTTATTAACTACTTATTTTCAGTTATTTCTATGGAAAATTCCACTAGTATATTAGAAGAATATGAATTAAAATTTATAGAAAAATACGGAGAGTATATAGAAGTTCCCATATATGAGCTACTTGATGAATCAATAGGCATAGGTGCACCAAGTAGTTATAGTAATCCTAAAAACAAGTTTATTAATTCAGAAAAATTAAATGAGTCTAATCTAAAGCTTAAGGAGTATTTTTTAGAAAAATATTCAGAAGCAATAAAAAGCAACAGTTATATACAATTAGATGATAATGAAATCACTTTTTTAGAAAGCAAGATAGAAAGCTGTAATTTACCAGAATCACTTGAATTAAACTTTATAGTTAAAATGCTTGATAATGAAAAAATATTTTATCTAGGACCAAACATTGGATCTGCTATGGCGGGAAAAACATTTGGAAGATTTGGTTATATGTCATCTAAATATTCAAATGTTTTAGATGACATATCTAGTTTATTATCAAGAGAAAATGAATGCAGGTGTGAATTAAGCTTTATTCCTTCTACTGTAAGAGCGGGAAATGTTATCCGAAACATAACGAATTATAATAAGAATATTTCGTGCTATACAAACTCATATGATGAAGATAATGAAATTAGAATAAATGATATTTTAGTTGGATATGATAATGAAAAGTTTTATCTTCGGGACTCAATTAGTGGTAAAAAAATTAAAGTTTTTATGACAAATATGCTTAATATAAGTACCTTGCCAAATATATTCAGATTGTTAATTGATATTTCATATGATTCAAAATTTATATTAAGTACATTCCCATGGGAAAAATACTATGAAAATTTTACTTATATACCTGAAATAAAATATAAAAATATTGTTGTGTCCAGCGAAAAATGGAAGATTTCAAATTATAGTTTAAACTTAAAAAATAAGAATAGTTATGATGAATTCGTAACGGTATTTATGGATTTAAGAGAAAAATTATCGATTCCAGATAAAATATATTACACTATTGCTGATAATAGGTTATTGCTAGATTTAAGGGAAGAAAAATATTTAAAACTTCTTTTTGATTATTATAAAAAAGGTCTTTTTTTAGAATTAGAAAAAGCTGATGAAGCTGAATATATAACTTACAATGACAATAATAAGCATAATACTGAAGTAGTGATACCATTTATAAAAAGTAAAGGTAAAGAATATGAGGAATTAAGTTTTAAAGAAATAAACAAACATAGTACAAAAGATCAAATGACATTTTTACCATTTGATACTTGGTTATATTTTAAACTATATGGTCCTTTAGATAGGCAGAATGAATTAATTGAATATTTGAATTATTTTATAAAATCTTCAGCAAATATAGAAGAATTTTATTTTATGCGATATGTAGACCCAAAACCACATATTAGAATTCGTTTTAAAGGTAATGAAGATAAACTGTATAAAATTTTAAATGAAATGAACTTATTTGGACAAGACTTAAAAAAGCGAAGAATTATCTCTAATCTTGTTATTGATACATATATTCCAGAAGTAGAGAGATATGGCGGAGAAAGTCTTATAAGTTATGCAGAAAAAATATTTTTTGAAGATAGTAAAGTAGTTATGGAAGCAATTTCTAATTTAGATATAGAAAAAGAAAAAGAAAAATATGGAGTAATAAGTGTTTTGCATTATTTAAAATCATTTAATTTAAGTTTTGAAGAGCAATTTGATTTTTTAAACAATTCTTTTGTATCTAGTGAATATTTAGAAGAATTTAAAAAAGTAAAGAATGAATATATAAATGATTGTGATTCATATAACAGATGGAATAACCTTGTAAAAAATGATAGTTATGGAGAATTCTTGAGATTATTAAAACAAAGAGAAAAGTCAGTATCAGATTATTGTATGAAGTTATCAAATTCTTCAGAACGCACAAATGAATATAGTGATATATTAGGAAGTATTGTCCATTTACATTGTAATAGATTATTTGGAATAGATAGAGAAATTGAAAAAAAAGTACTAAATTACGCTTGTCGTGTTTTACATGGTCAAAAATATCTTAGGAAGCAGATGATTGACAATGTTCAATATTATTAAATTGAATATACAGTGTGTTTATAAGACTATAAAATTAATACTAGAAATTAGCAAAGGATTATTAATAGTATCAATTTTACTTTCTGTTTTCCTTGGCTTTTCTCCAATTATATCTATGATTCTATCACAGGAATTACTAAATGCATTACAACTCAAAAAAGAAATCTATGGATTAATGTTATTATTTGTATCATATATAACATTTTCGATTTTCTCTTCAATAATTACAAATATATCAAATTATGTTGATGAAAAATTACAAATAAAATTAGGTTATAGACTTAATTATATTATAATGGAGAAATGTGGAAAACTTTCTCTTGAACATTTTGAAGAGTCTGAAATATATAATCAAATAACTAGGCTGGAGAATGATGTTACTTATAAACCATATCAATCACTACAAGCTGTTATGACTTTAATATCATCCATTATTTCCTTTGGATCGTCAATAGTAATTTTGTTTACATGGAAACCACTGATTATTATTGTTATTATGTTACTTTCCTGTGCAGGACTTTTTTATTATTTGAAAATTGGAAAAGAAGAATTTAATATTCACTATGAACTAAGTGGAAAAGAAAGGGAGGCGTGGTATTTAAGCTATCTTTTGACACATGATTTGGCTTTCAAGGAAATTAACCTTCTTAATATAAAAGAATATTTTTTAAACAAGTATTGGGATATTAAGGAGAATATTTTTCAAAAACAAAATGGTATTAATAAGAAAAAGACTACATTTAGTTGTATATTTGAGATTTTACAAGAACTTTTAATTTCAATTGTAGTTTTGATGGCACTTATATCAGCTTATTATGGAAGTATTTTAATTGGTAATGTTGCAACTTATATTAAAACAATAAGCTTAATTCAATCTAATACTAATACTATCATAAGCTCGCTATATTCTATATATAATAATAATCTATATATGAAGTTATTTGATGATTTTATGAATATTGAAGTAGTTAATGAAAATGTAGGAAAAGAAATAGATACAGTTGAATCTATAGAATTAAAAAATATTTCATTTGATTATAGTAATGATAAAAAAGCTTTAGATAATGTAAATTTGAAAATAAATAAAGGCGAGACAGTTGCTGTCATTGGAAAAAATGGATCAGGTAAAAGTACTTTATTAAAATTAATCTGTGGATTATATACAATTAATCAAGGAGAAATTTTAATTAATGGAATTAATCTTAAAGAAATAAATAAGACAACATATAAAAACAGACTATCAGTTTTGTTTCAAGATTACGTAAAATACGAAATGACACTGAAGGAAAATATTATTTTAGGGGATATTTCAAAGGATGAGAAAAATGGAGACATTTTAAATGCACTAAAATTAGCAGGTGGAGATTTTTTTGATACATCATCTAATAACGATATTTTAAATATTCAACTTGGAAATTGGTTTGATGAAGGAGTACAACTTTCAGGAGGCCAGTGGCAAAAAATTGCTCTATCTAGAACATATTATAGAGATAGAGATGTTTATTTATTAGACGAGCCTAGTGCTGCACTTGATCCTGATGCAGAAATTAATGTATTTAGTACGTTTTATAAATTATCAAGAAATTCAATAGGATTATTCATTACTCATAAAGTTGCAGCGGCTAGAAAGGCATCAAAGATAATAGTTTTAGATAATGGTAAGGTTGTAGGATGTGGAACAGATGAGTATTTATCTAAAAATTGTCCAGCGTATATTGAGTTGAAAGAAAAAGGAGAATATGAATATTAATATAATTTAGGAGTAGGTTTATGGATGGAATAAAAATTGTTAAAAATATTGCACAAAAATTAGGAGATATTAAATTTGTAAATAAAGTTTTGCTTGAAGAGGATAATTATTTAAATTTAGGAGACATAAAGTTTTATCCTAATATTCCTTTAGCGCTAAGCCATGGGCTTCCTGGATTATGTTTATTATACAATGAATTGCATAAATTATACCCTAATGAAGGATGGAATGAGTTGTGTAATAATTATATCAAAACAATCGTGGATTATATACAAGAAGAAGGACTGCAGTCAAGCTCTTTATTTTCAGGAACATCAGGAATAGCATTGGCGGTAAAAGCCTGTTCCAATAATGGAGCATACTACAAATCACTGTTGCAGACTCTTGATAATCATTTGTATAGTCAATTGGATGTAAATTTAAATTATATTATAAATAAGAAAGACACAGAAATGTTTGATTATGACGTAATTGAAGGAATGTCTGGAATAGGAAATTATTTATTATTAAATAATAAAGAAAAACATTTAGAAAAAATATTGAATTATTTTGTAGATTTGTCAAAGCCGGTTTCGTATTTAAATTTTGAAGTTCCAAGATGGTTTATAAAAAAAGAACACTTATTTAATGACGATGAAAAGAAGTACTATAATCAAGGTATTTTAAATTTAGGACTTTCACATGGAATTCCAGGTCCTTTGATAATACTATGTAAATCATATAGTAAAAACATAATAGTTGATGGACAAAAGGAAGCAATAGAAAAAATTGTTGGAGATATTATTAAGTGTAAAATAAAAGGCACTAATCAATGGAATGGCATGATAGGATTAGAGGAATACATTAATGGTGCAAAGAATTCAGATGCTGTTAGAGATGCATGGTGTTATGGAACTCCAGGAATTGCCTATTCACTTTTAGGATCTTCATACACCTTGAAAAATAATAGCTTATATGAAATGTCTTGTGAGGCAATGAAAGAATCTGTGAAGAAGGAAAACGGATTATTTTCACCATCGTTTTGTCATGGATATTCTGGATTAGCATATATCTCATATAAATTTTATTGTAAAACAAAAGATAAATTATTTTTAAATGAAAGTGACAGACTTTTGGAAAAGATATTAAGTTATTATACTGATGATGCTCCTTTTGGATTTTATAATATTGAGAATAGTAGTTCGAATATAAAAAATTTAAATTCAATAGCATTATTAGATGGAGCATCAGGAACCTTATTAACACTATTAGAGTTAATTTCAAAAACTAATAGTGTAGATTGGGATTCAGCTTTCTTATTAGATAATTAATTTGAAAACAGTCATTGTTTATATTTAGCAATGACTATTTTTATATATAAATTTATTGAAGTACTATCTTAGTTGTTAGAAATCAAATAAATTAATTTGAAAATATTTGTTATATCCTTATAAAATCCTTAAAATTATCATTTAAAATTAACTTATATAGTGAAAGAAAGAGGGAAAAACAATATGAATTATATTTTAGAAACTAAAAATCTTAGTAAAAAGTTTAAAAATCAAAAAGCTGTTAATGAAATTAGTCTTTCTATTCCTGAAAATTGTGTTTATGGATTATTGGGTCCTAATGGAGCAGGAAAATCAACCACATTAAAAATGATAGCGGGTATTTTTAGACCAACTTCTGGGGAGATTTACTTTTGTGGAAGTAAATGGAGGAGAGAAAACCTCAGCGATATCGGCGCATTAATTGAAAATCCTCCATTATATGAAAATTTAACAGCAAGAGAAAATCTTAAGGTAAGAACTACAGTTTTAGGGCTTCCAGACTCTAGAATTCAGGAAGTGCTAGAGAGTGTTGATTTAACCAAGACAGATAATAAACTTGCAGGGCAATTTTCTCTAGGTATGAAGCAGAGATTAGGCATTGCAATTGCCTTACTAAATAAACCTAAACTCCTTATATTAGATGAACCAACAAATGGCTTAGATCCAATAGGAATTGAGGAGCTTAGAAATTTAATTCGTTCATTTCCAAAGCAAGGAATAACGGTAATCCTTTCTAGTCATATTTTAGCTGAAGTTCAGCAAGTAGTGGATGAAGTAGGAATAATATCTGGTGGAGTGTTGGGATATGAAGGAAAAGTTACTGAAAATGATAATTTAGAAGAGTTATTTATGAATGTTGTTTTAAATAATAGAAAGGAGGCATAAACAGTATGATTAAATGTATTATATCTGAAATGCAAAAACTTAAAAGAACATTTAGTAAAAAACTAATTTTTATTGCACCACTAGCCACTTTATTTATTTGTGGGATTTTAGGAGCAGGAGAAACTTTTCAAAATGGTGCTTATAATTGGTGGTATACAATGTTTTTACCCGGTGCTTTAAGTATTATTTGTGGAACAATGGTAGATAAAGATAAAAAGTTAAAGTACAATGAACTTTTTACATTGCCTTTCAGTAAAAATACAGTATGGATTGGTAAAATAATAGCATGTAGCTTTATGTATTTAATTTCTTCTATTGTTTTTGTTATTGGTATAATCTTAGGGGGATTTATATTTGGAGAAATAATGTCTTTTTCTCAGATTATAGAGGGTATGATAGTATTGTTTATAACATTTTTGTGGCAAATTCCATTGTGTATGATTTTATGTGGAAAGTTTGGAATGATTGCAACAGTTTTAATAAACATGATAGCAAATGTAATAGGCGTTGCGGGTTTTTCGGATGGTGCAAATTGGTACTTATATCCTTTTTCTATTCCTTCTAGATTAATGTGTGCTATTTTGAATATACTGCCAAATGGATTTCCTGTAGAAAAAGGAAGTTTTCTTTTAAACACTAATGTAATTATTCCTGGAATAATTATATCTTTAGTTTGTTTCATTGGAATTACAGCATTAACCGGTATGTGGTTTAATACTCAGGAGGGAATATAATGACATATTTTTTTAGAGTCCTCCATTCAGATATGTTAAAAATGAAGAAATCCATGCTAAAAAGAATTCATTTTATGATACCTTTATTTGGAATCGTTACGTTTTTAAGCTATTACTCATTTTCACCACATAGTCATATTGGGGAAATAACAGGATATTTACAAGTTATTGGAGTTTCTTTCCCATTACTTATTAGTATTGTTACTTCCATATGCATAGATCAGGAATCTGCAGCAGGAAATTTTATAGAGATGCTAATAGGTTCAAAAATCAAGAATATGACCTTTTTAAGCAAGATGATGCTACTTATAATCATGGGATTTTTAGCAATTATGGCAGCATGTGTTGGTTTTTATTTTGGTTTTTCGTATCTACTTCATAGAAATAATTTTGATATTGGTTTTTATATTATGGCAGCATTAATTCTTATATTAAGTAATATCTTTGAATATATTTTTCATTTATTTTTATCTATGAGATATGGAAAAAGTGTATCCATGGGAGTTGGAATTACAGAAACTATGCTAAGTGCAATATTAATAACTGATTTAGGATATAAAATCTGGCCTTATATTCCATGTGCCTGGGGAACCAGATTTGTGAATTACTGGATTATATCAAATTCAAGCTCATTTTTTATAAATACTGATTCTAAAGAAATTTACTATGCTATATACTCATGTACAATATTAACAATTCTAGCATTTATAATTTCATGTGTGTGGTTTTATCATTGGGAAGGAATAAGAACGGAAAGTTAATGGTTATTAATTTATTCTCCATTAAAAGTGAAATATACTTTAGTTAAATATTTTTATACGAATAGATGATTAATTACCTAATTAATTTTAATTTGTTATTTTGTTTCATGTGCGTAATGTAAATAATAGAGGGGGCAAAAATATGGCAAGAATATTAACTGTTGATGATGATACAAATATATTAGCTCTAATAAAAAAAGCATTAGAAAAGGATAACCATATAGTTAGTACTTTATCTGAACCAAGTCAAATTTTTGATTTGCAGCTTGGGATGTATGATCTTATTTTGCTTGATGTAATGATGCCTAATATAGATGGATTTACATTATGTAATAAAATACGCTGTAAAACAGATTGTCCTATATTATTTCTTAGTGCAAAGACGATGGAAAATGATATTATGCAAGGTTTAGATGTTGGTGGCGATGATTATATTTTAAAGCCATTTGGAATAGGTGAATTACGTGCACGTGTAAATGCTCATTTAAGAAGAGAAGGAAGAGAGCGACGTAATATATTTAACATTGGAGATGTGTGCATTGATATTTCAGGTAAAAAGTTAGCTGTTCATAATGAAGAGCTAACTTTAACAAAAAGTGAATATGAAATATGTGAATTTCTTGCATGTAATCATGGGCAAGTATTTTCTAAAGAAAAAATATATGAAGAGGTTTTTGGCACTTATGGTGAAGGTGAGAGTTCAGCTATAGCTGAACATATTAAAAATATACGTGGAAAATTTATGAAATTTAATATATCTCCAATAGAAACTATATGGGGGCTAGGATATAAATGGAAATGAATAAAAAATCAAAACATCTAAGAGGAATTTTTGTTAAATATTTATCTATATTTTGTATAGGTACTTTATTATTACTGTTAATTCTTGGAGTCTCATATGGAATGCTCCTATCTAATGGTGAAATTCTTTCCTCAAATTATAATGAAAAGAGGATTCAAGAAATACAGGATACTATGATTGAGCAAAAAAAAATAACACCAGATTTAATTAATGGAGAATACAGCTATGCTTTATTTACAACTAATGGAGAAATTATTTCAGGAAACTTAAAAGAATCAACTGCTAAAAAGGCTTATAAACTTTTAGAAGAAAATGAAGTTGTAGAAGATTTTTTTTATTACTATG
Organism: Clostridium beijerinckii HUN142; assembly: GCF_000621745.1. Classification (GTDB taxonomy): domain Bacteria; phylum Bacillota; class Clostridia; order Clostridiales; family Clostridiaceae; genus Clostridium; species Clostridium beijerinckii_A. The sequence continues at coordinate 27,225 of NZ_JHXK01000032.1, forward strand.
TTAAAGTTTCTATAGAAGATAAGGTCTGTATTTTTAGATACTCTATCTCTTCAGAATTTAAATCTCCTTTATTAAGGAAGTTTTTACCTACGCCTGGTATTTTAACTGTTATTTTATTTGTTGTATTTTTTATTTTAGAAGTAATAATTTTAGCATTATTGTTTTCAAAACAAATTGTACACAAAATGAGATGTTTACATGAGGTAACAGAAAAAATAAAAAATCAGGATTTAGATTTTGTTGTTGATGAGAGTGGTATTTATGAAATAGACAATGTTTTACAATCAATGATAAAAATGAGGAATGCATTAAAAAAATCTTTAGAAGAGCAGTGGCAGTTAGAAGAAATGCGTAATGAACAAATGTCTTCATTAGCACATGATATTAAATCTCCAGTTACGGTTATTCGTGGTAATACAGAATTGTTATTTGAAACAGAACTAACTAATGAACAAAAAGAATATTTAAACTTTATAATCCAAAGCTCATCACAGATACAAGAATATATTAAAACATTAATTGAAATATCAAGAGATGAAATGAAATCAAATCTTAAAACAGAAAAAATTAATGCTGAAGAGTTTATTGAGGAGATTCATGATTCTATTAGTGCGTTAACTGGAATAAAAAAATTACAATTAGAATTCAATAAAGGAAAACTCCCGAAGGATTTTTATGGAAACTCATCTTTATTAAAACGAGCTATTATAAATGTAGTTTCCAATGCAGTAGAACATTCGAAAGAAAATGAAAAAGTGATTTTTAATTGTAATAGCGATCAGAAAAATATTATAATTACAATTATTGATTATGGAATAGGATTTTCAGAAGAAGATTTGGCTAAAGGAATGCAAAAATTTTATATGGGGGACAGTAGTAGAAGTAATAAATCTCATTATGGAATGGGACTATATATAGCTCATACTATAGCTATAAAACATAATGGAAATTTAATATTACGTAATTCAAAAATTACTAATGGCGCAGAAGTAGAAATCCAGATTCCACTGTAGATTTAAAGTTTAACATAAATCTAGTGTATAATTTTTTTAACTCGCTCTAAATAAAGAATAATATGTATAATATCAGAATTTTACATTAAATTAAGCAATTAAGACTAGTTCTCATGTACTCTTTGAATTAAATATTTTATCAACAAACTACAAATATAGACTCTCCTTTATTAGAGGTTTTTGGCAAAGTAATAATAAAGGAGAGTCCATTTTTATAATTATCTACTTAATTAAGTAGAAGGTTTAAATTCATTAAAAATTACTTATTAAACCATGAAAAGAATAATTTTTATAAATTTATGAATAATTGAGATTAATATAAACAATAACAGAACATTATGAAAAAATTAGAATTTAATGTTAAAATATAAAAGAAAACTATACAATATATATTTATTAAATTATTAATTTTTTAAAAGCTAAAGAAGAATTTATACATTTCTAAATTTTATGTTGAAAATAATAAATAAAATTCAAAGGAGGTTTTCTTTATGGGAAAATTAGATAATTTTGATTTGGATGTAAAGATAAAAAAGGATGAGAAGAGAGGAGTAAAGCCATCAGTTACAAGTTATAGTGCATGCACTCCGGGATGTGCTACAAGCCTATTTAGGACTTGCTTGACTAGATCTTGTAAAGGATGCTAATACTGTTAATTTATAACTATCTTTTAACATGTATTAAAAAGATAGTAAAGGATTGTTAATTCTTTACTATCTTTTATTGTGTGCTAGTATGAAAAAAAATTAGTAACTTTAGTTATCATATTTATTAAATAATCATGATTTTTCATGATTCAAATCTAAAATAATCAACTACAATATATAGTATTTTATAACCAGATACATATAACTCATATTGAGATGATTTTGTAAATAACTTAATTATGAAATTTCCTCAAATATATAATAAAAGGAGACTATGTAGTATGAAAAAAAGATTATATGAACCAATAAATACGTTTATGGTCAGAACTCCAGCTTTTGAAAGTGAAAAGTTTTTTGATTTTTTTAACGGAAATTCTGATAATGAAAAGATTTTAGATCATATAAAGATTTTATGTAAAAATTCTGTATTTAGGGAAAGTATTTTAATAGGAAGTAGAAGCCTTTATAATACAATGATAGATTTTTGTGAAGGAAAAAGCATAAGGAAGCAGGAGTATTTTTTACAGTCTATTTATAAGTATTTAATAAGAATAAGTACAAGACCAACACCTTTTGGATTATTTTCTGGGGTTGACTTTGGAAGTTATAGTGAAGAGAAGACAGATATATCATATTCTGATAATAAGCATAGAAAATATGTAAGACCTGATATAGAATGGCTGATAGACGTTGTCAAATTTATAGAAAAAAAAGAGTACATGAATTTAAAATACACTATAAATGACAGTATTTTCAAAAAGGGAGATAGAGCTTTTTTGTTATATTCAACTAGAAAAGAAGAGGATGAGAATGATGTTGAAGAAATAAGTGTAAGGATAACAGAACCATTAGAAAATGTGTTAAAGGCAGCAAAGAAACCAATATTTTATAATGATTTAAAAGAGCTGTTAATAAATGATAATCAAGATGTATCTGAGGAAAAAATCGAAAATTACTTAAAGGGCTTAATAGAAAATGAATATTTAATATCTAGCTTAAGACCGCCATTAACAATAGAGGATCAATTAGTTTATATTATAGCTAAACTTGATGAATTAGATATTGAAACCGATTTAAAAAATCAATTGCTGGAAATCAGAGAAATGCTTTATGAGTATATGAAAACCGGTTTAGGTGAAGGGGAAGAGTTATATAAAAGTGTATATGATAAAATGAAAGGCTTAGTTTCTGCTGAAAATATTCTACAGGTGGATATGAAATTAAATTTAAAAGAAAAAATATTGAGTACTAAAGTAATAGATGAAATGAATGATTTAATTAATATACTTTTAACTTTATCAACGCCTTATAAAAATAAAGATTCTTACCTTAAAAGATATAAGAATGACTATATTGAAAGGTATGGACAGGACAGAGAAGTAGAGCTTTTAGAAATGTTAGATAATGATAGGGGCATTGGTGCTCCTATAGGTTATGCACATCCCCAAAATAATAGAGATGAATATACAGTATTAAATACTGAAATAAATGAGAAATTAAAAAGGTATTTTTCAGACAAATATATAGATGCAGTTAAAAATAAAAAGAGTATAATTATAACTGACAAAGAAGTAAAAGAATTACAATTAGAGGAGTATTCTTATAATGAAATTCCTAATTCACTTGAAATAAATTTAATAATAAAGTCAAATTCTAAAGATAATATAGATAATAATTTGAAATATTATATAGGACCTAATTTCGGGTCAGAACATGCTGGGAAATCATTTGGAAGATTTTCCTATATGATGAAAGAGGCAACGGAATGTTTTAATATATTGTCTAAAGACGAATTGGAAAAAAAGATTAGTGATGATTATGTAACATGTGAGCTGGTATATTTGCCTAGTGATGCTAGAATAGCAAATGTAAGCAGGAACATACATAGGAGCCAGTATGAGCTAGCTTTATTTATAAATAATTCAATGGATGACGATCATAGATTATATTTAGATGATATTGTTATCGGATTAGAAAATGATAGATTTTATGCTAAAAGCAAATCATTAAATAAAAGATTAATTATAACAATGAATAACATGCTAAATATAGAGTTTGCTCCAAATTCAATAAAATTTCTCCATGATATAGAGTTTGATGGATATAAAACTTGGTATGAATTTATATGGAAAAACATATTTAGAGATGCTATTTATATTCCTAAAGTTCAATATAAAAACTTTACCATAACTCCTGAAACTTGGATTGTAAATAAGGAACTTTTAAAGATCAACAAGAAGACAAGCTTCGGAGAATTTAAAAACGCAGTAAAAATTTATTGTAAAAAATATGATATACCACAATATATTTATATAGCTTCATTAGATAATAGAATATTATTAAATACTAAAGATGACAAGAGTTTAACTATACTCCAACATGAAATTAACAACAGTAATGCTGATATTGTATTAAATTCATATGAAGATGATGGATTTAATGTGGTTACAGATAGTGAAGAAAACAGTTATATGTGCGAGTTAGTAATTCCTTTAGTAAAAAGAAAAATAAAGCAGCTTAAAGAAGTCTCTATCGAAAAACGAACAAATAATATATCAAGCTTAAGCAATGAACGCTTGAAAGTACCTTTTGACGATTGGCTTTATTTAAAATTATATGGAGTAACAAGTAATCTTGAAGATTTAATAGCATTTTATATTTCTGAATATTGCACAGAAAAAATTAATAATGGTGAAATAAATAGATACTTTTTTATGCGTTATGCAGATCCAGTACCACATATAAGATTGAGATTTAATTCAACAAGTAAACAACTTTTAGATTTATATCCAGATATAAAAGAATGGTTAGTGGATTTAATGAATAAAGGTATAATAAATAGATATACAATTGATTCTTATGATAGAGAAATTGAAAGATATGGTGGTTTAGAATTAATGGATATAGCAGAAAGTGTTTTTTTCTTTGATAGTATGGTAGTAGAAAATATATTGGCAGAAAAAAGATTAAATAATATAACATTTTCTAAAGAGCTTATAGGAATCATATCTATAATACACTATATGGAAAGCTATGGAATTAAATATGAAGATCAAGTTGATTTTTTAAGAACCCATGTTAAACCCTCAGATTATAGAGATGATTTTAATAAAAATAGAAAAGATTATATGAATCTATGTAATAGTAGCAATGAGTGGGAACATCTAAAAGAAAATGAAGAGGGGATTTTATTATTAAACATTTTAAATCAAAGATCACAAATAGTAAGAAAATATTCTGAAAGGATAAATGAATGCTTAAATCATATAGAGATGTTGTCTATATTAGATAGTATAATTCATTTACATTGTAATAGGTTGTTTGGCATAGATAGAAAATTTGAAAAGAAGGTTAGAGCATTAGCTTCACATACACTATATGCATTAAAATATTTTAAAAGGAATGAATAATCAGATTAATACAATAGGAGAAATTATATGGATTTAAGAGAGTATGATAACCATGTGTCAATAAAAGGAATATTAAATATAATGAAAATGGTTCCTAAAGTGATTAGGTTAATAAATCAAATAGATACAGTTAACTTTTATATAATTATAATACTAAGTATAGTTATGGGGTTATGCCCTATAATTACCTTATTAACTTCGCAGAATTTATTAAATTTAATAGTAACAAGAAATACAAATATAATAATATCTGCACTAATTGTTTATATATTAGCTAATTTATTTAGTGAATGTATAGGATGCTTAACGGAATATTTTGATGGTCGCTTTCAGAAAGTTATAACTTTTAAACTTAATTATTTAGTTATGGAAAAGTGCACTAATTTATCATTAAGGCATTTTGAAGATTCAGATATATATGATAAATTACAACGTGTGCAAGATGAAACTTCATATAAACCATATAAAATATTTGAAGAAACTATAGGTATAATAACCTCAATAATTACATTAATTTCGTCAGTTATTATAATAGTTAATTGGAAGCCTTGGGTATTAGTTATAGTTGTATTAATTCCATTAATATCTTCATTTTATTTCTTTAAAATAGCACAAAGGGAATTTAATGTTTTATGGTCCAGAGCTACACAGTCTAGAAAATCATGGTACCTATCTTATTTATTAACAAGAAATAATGCATTTAAGGAAATTAAGCTATACAACTTAGGAAAATACTTGCTACAAAAATTCAAGGATATAAATAAGCTTTTTGTAAAACAAGATATAAGTTTATTAAAAAAAAGAAATTTATTTACATTTATTTTTGAATTAATAGAGCAAATATGCATAGATATAGTACTTGTAATTATCATATATTCAGCAATTATAGGAGAGATATTAATTGGGAATGTTGTTGGATTAATAAACGCTTTAAATTTAGTTACAACTAATAGTAAAAAAATATTAAATACCATATATTCTTTATATCAAGATAATTTATATATAAAACAATTATTTGACTTTTTGTCAATCGAAGAAGATTTACTCGAAGTAGCGGCAACTTTAGAAGAGAAAAATAGTATAAATGAAATAAGAAAGATTGAAGTTAGAAATTTAACATTTAACTACCCCAATGATAGCAAGGAAGTTTTAAAAAACATAAGCTTTGAAATAAATAAAGGGGAGACAATTGCAATTGTTGGGAGAAATGGATCTGGAAAGAGTACCTTAGTAAAATTATTGCTAAAGCTATATGAAGTAGAGGATAATAAAATTTTATTTAATAGTAAGTGTATAAATACTTATAACACTGTTGAATTAAGAAATAATATAGCAACACTTTTCCAAGACTTTGTTAAATATGAATTAACGGTTAGGGAAAACATAGGTTTTGGAGATATTGCTAATATTAATAATGATGAGAAAATAAAAAATGTACTTAGCAATACCAATATTAATTATATTGACAATTTAGACGAACAGTTAGGATTATGGTTTGATAATGGAACAGAACTATCTGGAGGGCAATGGCAAAAAATTGCGATAGCAAGAACTTTATTTAGAAAGGCATCCTTATATATATTAGATGAACCAAGTGCTGCCTTAGATCCTATAGCTGAAAAAAATATTATTGATATATTCATTAATATGGTAAGGGATAAGATTGGTGTGTTTATATCTCATAGACTATCAACAGCAAAATTGGCAGACAAAATAATAGTTATGGATAATGGAAATATTATAGGAATAGGAAGCCATGAAGAACTGCTTCAAAATAACGAAACATATAAAAAAATGTATGAAATTGAAACATTTCAATGGGAAGTAAAGCATTAAGGGGGCTACTATGGAACAGACACTAGTTATTGGAAAAGTAAAGGAAGTTGCATATAATACAGCAATTAGATTATTTGATTATAATAAAGTATTAGAAGTTGCAAAAAGCGAAAAAAATTACATAGAGATACAAGGAAAAAAGATTAATAGATTTAATGAATTATTTCTTAGTGAAGGGATACCTTCATTATGTATTTTATATGGAGAACTAAATGAACAGTATCCAGAGGATGGATGGGATATGAAAGGCCATGAATATATGAAAAGAATAGGACACCTAATAGAAGAAAATCCACACTCAATGTTATCAATGTTTTCAGGAATGTCAGGAATAGGGCTTGCAGCAGTATGTTTATCTAAAAATGGGACAAGGTATATTCAGTTTATTAATACTATTAATGAAATAATAAAGGATGGCTTAGAAGAACATTTAAACTATTTAAAAAGTAAATCCAGTGTAGATATGTATGATTATGATGCAATATCTGGAATATCAGGTGTATTAAATTATTGCATGTTATTTAAAGATGGAATGAATGAAGAAATAAATTCAATTTTAGAATATATAGTTGAACTTTGCGAAGATAAAGAGGTTATGGGAACGATGCTTCCAGGCTGGTACATAAAAGCAGAAAATCAAATTTCTGAACAGGAAAGGAAAACTTATAAGGAAGGATGTTTTAATTTGGGGCTTTCTCATGGGGTACCTTCATTATTAGTTAATTTATGTAATGCCGAAAAACTTAATATAAGAGTAAAAGGACAATATGAAATGATTGATAAAATTTCAAAATTTCTTTTTGATTTTAAAGTGGATGCAGAAGAAGGGTATGGTTGGGATTATAGTATTTCGTTAAATGATTACAAAAATAGCATTAGAAATAGTCAAAATGCCAGAGATGCATGGTGTTATGGAACTCCTGGAGTTGCATATTCGTTATTTTTAGCTGGACAGATATTAAATAACAAGGAATATATGAATTATGCAATTGAAGCTATGAAAATAGCCGGAAGAAGGCTTAAGGGCGCAGTTTCACCAACATTTTGTCATGGATATTCAGGGATTGCATATATAAGTAATAAATTTTATGAATTGACCAATATTAATGAATTTAAAAGTATTGCCGTAGAGTTATCCGATAAAATCCTTTCTTTATATAATGAAGAAAATATATTTAACTTTGTAGATATATTATATGAAAATGGAAAAACAAGATGTTGCGATTCAACAGGACTAATTGAAGGATCAGTAGGAATAATCTTAACCTTATTATCTATTGAAGAGGGAAAAAAAACTCCTTGGGATACTGCATTCTCATTAGGTGACTATAAACAAAGAATATAATTCATTTGTTTGTGCATTATGTTGTGAAGTACACTTATTTGCAAAGTATATATACAATTTACATGGGGGGAAGACTTGTGCAAGAAAACAATAAGATTTTAGTTATTGATGATAATGAAGATATTTGTATAACAATCAAAAACTATTTAGAAATTTATAATTATGATGTTAAAACAGTTCACGATCAAAAAAAAGCACTTGAGATTATAAATGAAGGATTTGGTTTAATTTTATTAGATATAATGATGCCTGATATGGATGGTATAAAGTTTTGTAGTATTATTAGGGAAAAACTATCCTACCCTATAATTTTTATAAGTGCTAAAACTTTAGAGGAAGATAAGATTGAAGCTCTTTCGGTTGGAGGTGATGATTATATAACTAAGCCATTTAGTTTAAAGGAATTAAGGGCAAGAATAGAATCTCATTTAAGGAGAGAAGAGAGAATAAGAAATAAAGAAGTTCATATACTAACATCTGGAAATATAGTAATAGATGTTTTAGCAAATGAAGTACTTTGCAAGGGCTATAAGCTTAACTTAACTAGAAAAGAATATAAACTTATAAGGTTCTTAATGACTAATAAGAATAGGGTATTATCAAAAGAAAGGATTTTTGATAATGTATGGGGGATAAATTCTGAAAGTTATTTGGAAACCGTTACAGAAAGCATAAAGAATATTAGAAAGAAATTTAAAAATATAGACAAACATAAATCTTATATAAGCACTATTTATGGACAGGGATATAAGTGGGAAGTGAAAGATGAATAAAAATAAGACTATAAAGAGAAATTTCTATAATTTGTTTTTAAAGATTTTTATATATACAGCTATTTCAAGTGCAATTACATACATGATTTTAATAATAACTATGGAGATAAACAATACAAAGTCGACCAATTATTATATAAAATATATTGACAAAATAAATGATGATATTCAGAAAAATGGAGATACTATTTTAAAAGGAAATTTGATAGATATAAAAAAATATGGTGAAGATATTCAAGGTGAAGTTATAGATTTATCTGGTAATCACTTATATGGGGAATATAACATAAAAAATGATAATTTTAATATCTTGAATTCCATAAATCAAGATAAGTATGATAATAATTATACCTATAGATATATACCAGTAACACAAAATAACTCTATACAAGCTATATATGTAATAAAAGCTCCATTTGACTTTGTAACTAATAACTATAAAACGAATATGGGGGTAACCTTTATTTATATGTTATTTATGATATCTCCGATAATATATTTCCTATTATATTTGTTTTTATTTACATCTAAATTGTATAAATCTATTTCAAAAAATATAACTATATTATTAGATGGGGCTCAAAAAATATCAGATGGAGACCTTGATTTTAATATTGAAGGTACAAGTGGAATAGAATTTAACAAAATTCAAGAATCATTTAATGATATGGTAAAAGTACTTAAAAGTACTATTAAAGATTTATCAGATTTAGATGCAGAACGTAGGATGATGGTTTCATCTATTGCACATGATATAAGAACACCAATAACAGTTATTAAAGGACAGATTGAAATAATATATAATCTAAAGGATAGTCCAGATTATAAAATAGATGATAACATGAGGATAATTAATAAAAATTGTGACAGAATGACAACTCTAACAGATAATTTATCTTTATTTTATAAGGTTGAGGGAGAAAACTTTTTATTTAGGAATGAGGAAGTAAATTTAAAAGAATTGCTTGAATATAAACAAATAGAAATACAAAGTATAGCTGATAAAAAAAATGTAGCTATTGAGTTTAAAACTAACCTAATGAAACCGAAATATGTTTTAGATAGTAGTATGTTATTTAGGGTTTTAGATAATATATTATATAATAGCTTGAGATTTACACAAGAGGGTGAAATAACCCTTGAAGCATATGATGATATGGAAAAAATTAATTTTAAGTGCACTGATACTGGAACAGGATTTAAGCAGGAGGATACATCCAAATTGTTTACTGCATTTTACCAAGATGAAGATTATAAAAGTCATTTTGGTTTAGGTCTGTATATAGCACAAAAAATTATTAAGAATTTTAAAGGTAAAGTAAAAGCATATAATAATGAATTTGGTGGAGCTGTAATAGAATTTTACATAAAAGAACTGGATGAATATTATATCCATTAACATTTAGAGCAATTTACAATGAATATAATAGTTTTAATAGATAATAGGCTGCTGCAAACTAACAAATTAGTTTACTGCAGCCTATTTTTATAGAAATGAAGCCTTGCTATAGATATTAAATTTATGATGAATTTTATCATTGTCTAATACCATAATAATTTTTCCTTAAGTAGGCATCTTCTCTGATATGATTTTATAAACCACTTTTTTGTATTGCTTGATAATGTCTAATCATTGATTCATCTTCAAATAAGATGGTATCAATTAAGCCATTAAGATATTTTTTAGAACATCAAAGTGATTTTTAAATTTTCTTATTTTTCTTTATTATCTTTTGGTAGGACATAAGTTGGTATATTATAACTTAAATTTAAACTAAACAATACAGAGGCTATTCCCCTATAATGAAGATAAATTAATAGAAATCATAAATTCAGAAATGTATGCAATATTTGCCCACATATAATATTAATAGTATGTGATAAATTATAGAAGTCGATAAGGAAATAGAGGATATTATTAAAATATTGCATGAAATCAATCTTTCATGCAATATTTTATCACTTGGTGGAGTATGGAAAATAAATGATCTTGCGTAAATTCTAATAGAAAACCATATGAAATATTAAAAGGAGTATTAGGTGATATAAATCTTCTCTTTATTGTAGATTTTCATTGTTGTCATATAAATCTAATGATGGTTTTATTATTGGAATGTAAAATCAAATTATCTGCAAAACATAATAAAATTATTATTATGGATAATTGGAAAAGATTTAGTATTAGATTTTTATATTAAAATAATAAAAGTGAGATAACAAAATGCGTTTATTACAGAAATAATATCATTTATTATAAATTGAAAAAAATCACGGCTTAACGTAATACAATAATATTAAATAAATAACTAGTGAGGTTGTTTTATGAAAAACTATTTAATTTTATTACTAATGTTAAATTTATTTGTTTTTATAGGGGTTTTTTTCATTCCAATAAATATGTTTATTAAGGGAATTATAATAGGAGGAATGTTTTTTATTCTGGTTTTTCAATATATTATTATTAAAAACAAATAATATATTCAAAGGTTTGGTAGTAAAAAGGGGTGGGAATATGGAACTTAATTTAAATAAAAAAAGTTTGGAGGAAAGGATTGCTTTAAAATTAGCAATCCAAATCAATAACAATACGGAAATAGATAATCTACATTTTGTAAAAGTGAAGTATGGCTTGGAGGTATTGATTATTAATCTATCCAAAATATTTTTAATTCTTATTATGGCCGAAGTGTTAGGAATAATTAAAGGAACATTGTTAATTATGTTAAGCTTTACTTTTTTAAGGAGGTATGCTTTTGGTGTACATGCTAAAAGCAGCATAAAGTGTACAAGCATAACTTCTTTTTTCTTTTTTATTGGGGGATTTATATCTAAATATTTAATTATGACAAATGATAAGGTTTTTCTTATATTTTTTATAATAATACCTTTACTTTACATATATGCCCCTGCAGATACAGAAGCAAGACCTTTGCTAGGAAAGAAATTTAGAATGAAACTTAAAATTAAATCATTACTATCAGCAGGATTTTTGATGATTTTAGTACTTTGTATAAATAACTCTGTCTTAAAGTTTTGTATTAGTTATGGAGCATTGTGCGAGTCAATCACCATAACTCCAATTATATATAAATTATTTGGAAGGGGATATAAAAATTATGAACGTTATAAAAAAGTCATTTGTTAAAAATTTAATTGATGTATCGTTACATCAACTTGGAAAAATATCGGTAAAAATTGCTGAATCTTCTACAGAAACATGCTGCTTTTCTGGAGGGATATATGAAACTAAATTTCCAGAAGAGCTATTAAGATTAGAAGAAGAATAGGTTTTATAATAAACATTTCAGGCTGTCGACAAAGTTGATAGCCTTTAATTTTTAAATTTAAATCATATAAGGTGACAATACTTACCTATAATTCTATATAAAAGACCAATCACTAAGGAAGGTCTTTTATATACAACATTTCAATTTATCTGATTTATAAAATAAACATTCTCACAAAATATAACGCATTGTAAAGTATAGGTATATATTGTACAATACTAGTACTGATACAATATATTTACTTTTTTAGATTATAACTGATAATTATAGAATGATGAGGAAAAATTATGAATATAAGATTAGTTACTTCTTTTATAGCAATGTTTATTTATGTTTTTGTCACTTATAATTTAAAAATAATAGCGTTCAACAAGAAGAATTTCCTTAAAAATTTAGCCATTGTATATTTAATAGTAGGGATTTTGTGTTTAAATTTTGAAATGCTTGTAATTCCTCTATTTATTATTATTATGATGATTTTACTTTTCCTTGAAAATGGGAAAATTCTTAAAAATTTTATATCTATAATCTTTTCGATTATAATTTTTCTATTATCAGATACAATACAGGGTACTTTTTTTATAGAGGTACTAAATCAAGACATCAATCAGATTATAAACAATAAAATTACATTTGTTTTAATGCACGTATTATTATTGTTTATTGCTTTTCTGCTTAGTTCTTTTATTGCTTTAATATTGAGAAAGTTTGAATTTAATTTAGAAAAAGTAAATTTCAAAAATAAATTTTCTGTATTAATATTTATAAATATAGCATTAACATGTTTAATATTTTATATTAATGCAATGATGATGAAATTCTCTCATATCGATAATCTTATCGTTTGTGTAGATAGCATATTATTTTTATCTTACTTCTTTTGTACCATTATAATGAGTTATATTCTCGCTATTCATTTAAAGAAAGAAATAGAATTTAAAGGCAAAAAAATAGAGTTTGATAACTTACAAGAGTATACCTCAAATTTAGAAAGCATGTACAATGACATGAGGAAATTTAGGCATGATTATGTAAATATTCTTTCCTCAATGAAAGGGTATATTGAGCAGAAGGATTTAAAAGGATTAGATGAATTTTTTAATAAGAAAATATTACTTATGAGTCACGATATTTCAAAGAAAAATTATAAGCTTGAGCTGCTCCAGCATATTAAGGTTACAGAATTAAAAGGTGTATTATCATCAAAAGTTATCAGAGCACAGGAATTAGGTATAAATGTATTTATTGATATTATGGAACCCATTGAATTTATAAATATGGATATTATAGATTTATGCAGAGTTATTGGAATTCTTTTAGATAATGCAATTGAAGCCGCACTTGAATGTGAATCTCCAAGTTTAAAACTTGGTATTATAAATAAGAAAAACTCTATTGTCATTTTGATTATAAATTCTTGTTTAAAAGGAAATCCGCCAATTTATAAGATGTTTGAGAGTGGATTTTCAACGAAAGGATCTAACCGTGGTCTTGGATTAAGTAATTTAAAAGAAGTTATAAGTTCTTATAAGAATGTAACTATTGATACCAGTGTCGAAAATCAAGAATTTATTCAAAATTTACAAATATTAAACAGTAATTAGTATTACACTAAGGGGGTGGAGAAATATGCTAAGTATAGTTATTTGTGAAGATAATGAAAACCAGAGAAAAGAAATTACAAAGTGCATTGAAGACAGCATTATGATTGAAAATTTAGATATGGAAATTGTTTTATCTACAGAAAATCCAGAGAATACTATAGAATATTTAAATAACAATGAAATTTCAGGGCTGTATTTTTTAGATGTAGACTTAAATTCCGATGTAAATGGAATAAAACTTGCTGAGGTTATAAGGGAGTACGATCCAAGAGGATTTATAGTTTTTGTAACAACTCATGCAGAAATGAGCTATTTAACGTTTATATACAAAGTTGAAGCAATGGATTATATAATAAAAGATAAACCAGAATCTGTGAAAGAAAGAATACATGAGTGTATTTTAAATGCTCATAAAAAATATTCTTCAAAGGCAACAGAAATGCAAAAAAACCTTACCATTAAAGCAGAAGATAAAATTATAAATATTGAATATAATAAAATTTTATTTTTTGAAACATCAAATATTATACATAAAGTAATACTTCATGCAGTGGATAGGCAAATTGAATTTTATGCAAAAATGAAGGACATAGAAGATAAACTAGATGATCGTTTCTATAGATGTCACAGATCTTTCTTAGTTAATAAAGATAATATAAAAGAAATAGATAAAAATAATAGAGTTCTTTATATGACAAATGGACAAGAGTGCTTAGTTGCTACTAGATTACTCAAAGGATTGCTAAAATAAAAAAAATATTTAGGTTATTTTAATTTCTATTTTTAAAGAAGCAGTCTGAATATTAAATTAATGATTAGTTTAATATTCAGACTGCTTCTTTTATTAAATAGGATATTAATAATGATTAAGTAGTAATAATAATTTAATAGGAAATAGTTAAATTAGTAATAATAGTGGGCCTATTGTATTTGTATACTTCTTTTATTTCTTGAGTGGTAAGATTGTAGCTATATATCTCTTGTGGATACGATGTTGTGTCTAAAAATTTTAACTTTTCTGAGCCTTTAGGTCTGCCTGTAAAATACAGTAGTTTCTCATCCTTTGAAAGAATAGCAGATTCATTATCTCTAATTTCAGAAATAATACAATCTTTTTTGTCATGAATCATGGTATTTGTTAATAATGATTTCATTTCACCGGTTTCAATAGATAATTCATATATGCCATAATCATTTTCATTATTAATATTTTCTCCATAAATTATAGCTTTTTTACCATCATAATTATATGAAATAGAAGTTATACTTTTTGCACTTACTGATGCAATTCTTTTTATATTTGAGCCATCAGCATTTATTTCACATATAGTATAATCCATAGGTTTAAGATTTGTTTTTGCTTGTTTTGTCTTACTTGCTTCTGTATGTCTTTTATTATCTTCAGCATTAGAAAACATTACTGCTATTATTTTATCATTTCTAGAATCATATACTTGAACATCTCTATCCTTATCTTCATTATCGAATATCTCAGATGACTTATCTTCAGTGTTAATTTTTGCAATTTTTGCAATGCCAGATGATTTATCAAGTGTTTGAAAATAAAGCGTGCTTCCGTTTCCAGATTTTCCACCAAACTTGCCTATATTATCAGTAGTAACTTTATATGTTTTATTATTTTTTAAATTCAATGAAAAAACCTGCCAAGGTTCATCACCGATGGCATCCATATAAATTAGAGAATTTTTATCTTCTGATAAATTCCCACTAAGCCAAACTTCTCTATCTGAAACCAACTTAGTTTCTTCTTTAGATGCTAAATTTACCTTTGTAATATTACTTTTACCATCTGTATCATATAATGAAACTATAAGATCTTCAGTATTATTATTATTTAATAAAGTTGTTAATGCAGTATGTTTATTATTAATAATAAATATACCACCACATACTGCACTAATAAGAAGAATACTACATATAAGGACTCTTAAATTCCTACTTAACTTATTTTTCATAATTCATCATCCTATCTTAATTATTTAAAAGCATTGTTTGTTTAATTTATTTCTTAGCTTAGTTCAAATTTGATAAAATTTAATGCCTTGAATGTAGTAATATCAATAACAAAAATATAATTTTTGAACCACGCCTATTTTTTATGTACTAAATAGAATTATCATATGATAATTCTATTTAGATAACAAAATCTATTCATTTAAAATATGTGTTGTAATAAATTATCATTAATGTTACCAAGAAATTGAACCGCTAAATACGCCATTATCTGTATTATCCACTTGATTAAATGATTCTTCAGACATGTCTAATATTCTTCCACTTACATAAGGACCTCTATCTAAAATTTGAACTGATGTTGAATTACCAGTATCCTCATCATCTACATCAACCCAAGTTTTTAATTTAATAGTTTTATGAGCTGCACCACTAGATGATTTTAATCCAGAAGCTGTATCATCTTCACCCCAAATATCAAACCAAGAAATTTTTCCTGATTGACTTCCTCTAGAGATTGAGCTTTGATCAGTATCTTTCAAATCAGAACTTTTTACTTCTTTCATTTCTACAGAAATCTTACTATTATTTAATTCACTTTTAGGAACAATCACAATTGGTGCACCTAATGCATCATAAGTTACGGTCATATTAGCTTTAATAGCTGGTAAATCTTCAGGAACTGCATTCTTGTCTACATTTGAACTTCTATTTTCTTTACCTTGCTTTACAACTTCCATTTGTTTATCTTGATTAAATTTAATTACTGTTCCAGGAGCCATATGACCTGGTACTACAGTAGTATCTGCTGCAAAAACAGATGTTGAAGATAATATTGAACCTAGTAAAATAGCTGATGTTAAAATTCTAATTTTTTTCATGCTAATCATTCTCCCTTAATTTTATTTATTTTTTTATTTGTTTATTTGTTTATTTGTTTGGTTTGCTTTAAGTTAACTTATACTAAGATATTATCATGTAACTCTTTAACTAAATCGAATTTGTAAATAACTATATTTTATTTGTAATAAACGATATATAGTATTGTAAATATAGCGAACTTTATATCATATACGAACACTATTTAAGGCTCACAAGTTTTTCTTCAAATATATATAGTAGTAACAACAAAAAATAACAAGTCTATTTGCAAGCATATACTCCATTGCAAATGGACTTGTTATATATTTTCATGTGCCTTAATAAAAGGATAACCACAGTTTTAGTACATTGATTAGAATAATAAACGCATAAATTTATAAATTAAATGCTTATAGTACATATTTACTAACGTTTATGTCATAATTTATATCTTCATAAAATTACATGTTAAAATCATAGAAAAATTTATCAATATAATTATGTGTAAGCTTAAGCTACACATAATTATATTTAAAGGAGATTAAGTTATGATTAAGAAAAAATTTATTTTATTTACTTCATCTGTATTTTTAGTTGCTTCTTTATATAGTATTGCACCAGTAAAAGCAGCTGATAATATTAGCAGCACTAATGTGAATGTCACTACGGGATCAGCAGTGACGTATACCACTACCGAATCAGCGGTACAGTATAACGATACAGATAAAAAATTAACAGTTATGGTTTATAGCGATGGGGATAATAATCTTGAAGATTCTCTGCTAGGTGATATTCAGCAAATGAAAGATGGTTATGTAAATAATCCAAACTTAAACTTAATTGTTTTAATTGATAGAAGTCCTGATTATTCTGATGATTCAACTGTACTAGGAGAAAATTTTTCAGATACAAGAATGTATAAAATTGAAAAAAATGAAGCAATCAGAATTGATGGCGGAGATAAGTTTCCTGAAATAACTAAGACCAGTGATTATGAAGCGGATATGGGTGATGCTGATACCCTAAAGAAATTTATAGATTCTTGTAAGGAAAATTATCCAGCAGATAAATATTCATTAATTATTTCTAATCACGGTGGTGGCGCAAGAGTTGATAAGTTAACAGAGCAAGTAAAAGATCCAAAGTCAGTGTGTATTGATGAAACAAATGATTCAGATTGCTTATATACTGCAGAAATATCAGATAAATTAACTAATAATGAATCTGTAGATGTATTGGCTTATGACGCCTGTTTAATGGGAACAGCTGAAATTGCATATGAATATAGGCCAGGAAATGGAAGCTTTCAGGCAAATGTTATGGTTGCGTCACCTCCTGAGGTTTGGGGAGATGGATATGATTATGAAAAAATTTTTAGCCGGCTTAAATCTGAAGATGGAAATAATGGACTAGTAGACTCGACATTGGGGGGGCAAGAAAAATTCTTTAATCCTTCTAATGTTACAGATCTTCAGCTAGGAGCAATAATGGTTGAAGCTCAACGAGATTCGGTCAATGCAGCAAATGTAAATGATCAAGTCTTGAGCTGTTATGATCTTGAAAAAATAGAAGCTGTAAAAAAATCTGTAGATAAGCTATCTGTAAGCCTGTGGAATGAAAATAAGAAAGCGGATATTGAAGATCTTAGAGGAAATCAGAAGAATGTATCTCTTATTCATTACTTCCAAGAAGGAAGCAGAAGTAAGTGGTTAAACTATCCTTACTTTGATTTATATGATTTATGTGAGAAAATAAGTACAAGCAATAACTTTAGTGATAATATTAGGAACTTAGCTAAAGATGTAATGAAAAATGTAGATGATATGATAGTTTACTCATACGGTGGTTCAAAATATAATGGATTTACTGAAGGTAAAAATGGATTAAGCATTTTTTTGCCAGATGGAAGCAGGATTTACAAAGATATACCTACCAATACAAGTTATTCAGAGTGGAAAGGTCAAAGGTGGTATAATTCAATAGATACATCAATCCTTCAACCAGATTATCTATATGGAAAATTAAGTTGGTGCAAAGATGGACAATCTTCTAAAGTTAATGATGTTGGCAATTGGTTTGAACTTCTTGATTCATGGTTTGATAGTACAAATGATGAGAGTGGCGGAGATAATTGGTATAGGTGGTAATGAAGTATAAATAAACTATTTTAAGTTATACAAAAAATAAGAGCAATAGGAGAACCTCCTATTGCTCTTATAATTAAGCCTTAGTCACTTCGTATTTTGTAACTGTTCTAGCTACAAGTTGAGCTGACTCTTTTTTTTCTAATGCACCTGAGTCTGGTAAAAATATATTTTTAGCAATTATAGTGTCCATAAGAGTATCAACTTCTGCTTGTGTGATGTTTGCTTTGACACCACTAACAGACAAAGAACTCTTAAGACCATTTTCAGTTATAAATACCATACTTAAAGTATATTCCATGAAAGTTTATCCTCCTTTATGATTTAGTTAAAGAAACTCCGACTCCTAATGTCTTTTAGGAGTGCTCATATAGTAAGCGACTATCATAAAATCATAGATTCTATATGTGTGCTTATGCGTTTACTATTTCAGAGCTATGATTTAAGAAGTAAGTTCTAGTTGGTTCTGAGAGTACTGCTTTAATGGCTTCAGCAACATCATAAGCACTTTGCTCATCTACTCCATTTCTAATATTTGCAAAACTTTTTTTAGAATAAGTAGCTGCGCCTTTTTCATCAGTTCCACTTTTAACTTCAATAGAAAGTGATGTTGAATCAATTACTTTAGTAACTGCCATGAAAATAACCTCCTTCATATTTTTTTATCTTAGAGCAATTGAGAAGACTTGATCCTTATAAATCACCTAATCCATTTTAATTTGAGTTACAGTCTTAGCTACTATAGTAGCTGAATCTTTTTTTACTAGATCTCCTGAAGATGTAGTGAAAATATTCTCTTTTAAGATATTATCCATAAGTTCAACAACTTGAGCTTTAGCAAGAGTACTTTTAACATCTGTTATTGAAAATGTAGTTTTCTTTGCACCTGCAGTTAGAAAAACCATATTCAAAGTATATTCCATGAAAGTGTACCTCCTTTACAATTTATTTAAGGAAACACCTACTTCTGACGTCGTAGGTGTACTCACAGAGTAAGCGACTATCATAAAATCATAGATTTTAGATATCTGCTTAAGCATTCGCAAGTGTTTCAACTTCATTAATGTATGTGCCCCTTGTGTCTGCTTCTATTACAGCTTTAATAGCTTCAGCAACGTTATAAACACCTTGATCAGTTGCAGTTTTAACTCCTGAAAAACTCTTCTTTCCATAGATAGGATCGCCAGCTTTATCTGTATCAGTTTGAACCTCAATAGCTAGAGTTTTGCTTTTAAGTGTTGTAGTTACAGCCATGGATATTCCCTCCTTTACCATTTGGATATACATATGTATGCAATCAAAGATATTTTTTTCAAATCATTTGAAATTATATAGAATGGGTGCAATAATGTTACAATATAGATATTCCATTTAAGAAAGAGAGCAAAGCAAATGAATAGAGATTTACCAGAGATAATTAAAAGTTACAAGGATTATTTGAATATTATTCAGGAAAAAGCATCTAGCACCGTATATTGTTATATAGTTGATATAATGTTACTTATAAATTATTTAAAAACCAAAGATAAGTATCAGAATTTAGAAATTGATAAAAGTTTTATAGAATTAATAGAGCTGCATGATTTGTATGGATTTTTAAGCTATGTAAAAAATGAAAGGAATAATAGTTCTTTTGCAAGGGCTAGAAAGATAGCTTCAATTAAATCTTTTTTTAAATATTGTGAAACCAAGCTTAAAATAATAAATAATAATCCATGCAGGGAGCTTGAGGTTCCCAAAAAGCCCAATAAACAAATTAACTATTTAAACTTAGATGAATCTAAAAAATTACTTAAAGACATAGTGGGAAGAAATAAAAAAAGAGATTTAGCAATTTTAACATTATTTTTAAACTGCGGCCTTAGACTTTCAGAACTTTGTAATATAAGATTTAAAGACATTAAGGAAGATACACTTGTTGTAAGGGGGAAGGGGAATAAGGATAGGACCATTTATTTAAATGAAATGTGCCTAAGAGCAATTGAAGATTATATGGAAGAAAGAAAACATATCAAACATAGTTATCTATTTGTATCTGAAAGAAAAAATCAGTTATGTAAGAGACAGGTTCAATACATAGTACAAAAGAATATTTCAAGCACAGGCCTTGATACAAGTAAATATACAACACATAAATTAAGACATACGGCAGCAACACTGCTTTACAAACATAGTAATGTTGATATTAGAACTATTCAAACTATTTTAGGACATAAGAATATATCAACTACTACAATTTATACGCATGTAGATAATGAACAAGTAAGAAATGCAATAAGATCTAATCCATTAAATGAAATGCAACTTTAAAGAAGAGATATAATGATTGAAAAGATATTAGCTTTGAGATATTTTATAAAAGGTATTTCTAAAGTTTAATGTATAAGTAATAGTAACAAGTTTAATAAAAATAGGTATGGTTAATGATATAATTATATTAAAACTAAATTGCACAAAAAAACTAGTAGAACCCACAAGTCCAGGTGTGGATTATACTAGTTTTTTATATTTTGTCTAAGCATGGATCCAAGCTTATTTAAAATAAAGTTCTTTTTCCTAACTATCTTTGAGTAAGAAATCTTTTTCTTGGCTGCATAATCCGTAAGTGAAAAATTATTGTAGTATACAAAAAATATAAGTTCGAATTCATCAGGCTCAAGATCTGAAACTATTCTCTGAATATTCAATATTCGTTCATGCTCCAAATAATCAAGCTCTAAATTTTCATTACTTTGTAGAAACTCTGTAAAGTCATTAGGACAATTACCATCAATAGATGCATTTATGCTTAATGTACTTTGATGTTTTTTATTTTCTCTTGCTGTATATTTCATTATATTTTTTATTGCACTATAAACATAGCTTGAAAATGAATGTTTTGAAGTATCATATTTATCTACAGCATTAATTAAAGCAATATATCCTATTTGTACAAGATCATATTCATCATAATTTTTTATATTAAAACTTTTAGCTGTTTTAAATATGAAAGGTTTAAATTGGAGCAGCAGCTTGGTTAAGCTTTCAGAGTTGCCTGATTTGGCGAGTTTAACATGATCTTCTATTTGGTCATAATTCATTAAAATACCCCCTTAAATCAATTGACAGTGTTAATTATCAGCAGTCAATTTCTAATTGCTAATATATATGCAAAAGTTATAAAAATTTACAAAGGGGATTAACTTTAAATATATAAAGTGAAACTTTTCAGATGGAGTTTTGACTCTGGCTGAATTTAGTTGAACTAATACCACCAAGGGCACCCAGTCCAGGAGTGCGCAGCCATAAGATTATTATATCACAATCGAAAACGATTAACATTAGATGAATCAAAAAGAAAATATTTAGATAAAAATGTAAAATATTTGTATAATTTGAAAGAATATTGTATGATATAAATAACAAAATCCAAACAATTCCATATAAAAAACAACCCCTATAATGTACTAGGCCTAGGAAACTTAAATACACTATAGGGAATCACTTACTTAATTATATTTTATTTATTATAGAATAATTATACAATATGTGACATATTAAGTCAATAAGTGAGTGGGTTAGTGATTGTAAATAAATATGTATGTTTATTTATACATTTATTTATAGTTTTTTTGTTTTTTTATAATTGTATAGAAAACAAAGGGGGAAAATAACGTGCTTAGCGCTATTAGAAAATTGACAGAAGACATAGAGTATAATATTGATCCTAAGTTTAAAGATGAAGCTGTAAAAAATATATCTATTCTCCATGAAGGAGATGATGGATTTATTGCTATAGCTGCAAAAAAAGACAAGGAGTATGTTCAATATCATTATAAAGTTGATGATTTAACTTATAACATAGGAAAGGCTGTAAGCCTTGATGCAAATATATATATGACACCAAATTCTTTTTTTATGCCAAAAAGAAAGATTGAAAATATAAGAAAATTAAACGCGTTGTACATAGATATTGATTATTATAATATTGAAAATTTAAGGACGTATGATCATGAAAGGATTCTTGCCATACTCGAAAATGATTATTTTGGACAAGATGTTCCAGAGCCAAGTTTTGTTATATATACAGGTCGAGGACTTGCTATATACTGGCTTATTGAACCAGTTCCAATAAAAGTACTTCCACTTTGGAATTCAATACAGAAATTTTTTGTAGACAAGCTTAAAGATATGGGAGCAGATTCCAAGAGTATTGACGGTGCCAGGATAATGAGACTTGCTGGAAGCATTAATGATAAAACTGGGCTAAGATCAAAGCTTTACATGTATGATGAAAACTTAGTTTATACATTAAGAAATATACAAAATGATTATCTGCCACAGCTTACACCGTACATAAAAAATCCAGCATACAAAGGACGCGGAAGAAAAGCCAAAGTAGTAAACTTTTATACATTGTATTCCCTGCATCATGCAAGACTTAATGATATATTGAAGCTTCAGGAGATAAGAGACGGATACTGCAGGAATAATGATGGAGTTCTTACTGAGGAAGGTCAAAGAGAGTTTATGTGCTTTCTGTATAGGTATTGGTATTGCTGCTACTGTAATGATCCAGTGCAGGCTTTAAAGAACGCATTAGAGTTTAATCAAGGCTTTAGGAAACCATTAGTTAATAATGAAGTTGAGAAAATAACAATGCAAGCAGAAAAGGCCTATGAGAAGTGGCTCTTAGACAGCCCAAATGGCGTGTATAAACGTGGTGGATACAATTATAAAAATGAAACATTAATAGAGAAATTAAACATTACAGATGATGAAATGAAGCTAATGACAACAATTATAAATCCAAGTGAAAAATTGCGTAGAAAGCTTTTAAAAGAAAGAGAAGCAAGAAGAAATGAAGATGGATTAACTAAAAGAGAACAGCAAAAGCGAGATACAATTAAAGCTGTGCAAGAATTAAAAGAGCGAGGATTAAGCCAAAGTAGCGTTTCAAAAGAACTTGGAAAAGGAATCGCAACAGTAAAAAGATACTGGAATATATGATTTACTGGTATCACCAAATACGTACTTATAGATATTGACTTAAGTTTACTGGTATCATGAAATGCGCCCTTATATTAATGGGGCGTAGCCTGTTTACTTTTAAGTTTTGGAATATGTAATTCAATATTAAGTACAATCATACTTAAGCTTAAAATACTTGGTTACTGTATAATACTGGGCTAGAGCTTAGTAGAGATTGGCTTAATAATTTGTTTCCTGAAATACGCTCTTATATAATAAAGCAATCCTTAAGCTATAAAAACTTATAGCTTAAAGGATTTTCTTGCTTATTAAGCAACTTTATCATCGCCTTTATAGTTTGAATGCTCCGTAACTACTGCAGAAAGGTCTGTTATAGCTTTTGTTAATCCATCAATCTTGGTTTCAAATCTGATTAATAGGTATGTTGCAACAGCTATAGGAAAGCCAACGTTTGTAATTAATGTTATCATTTCACCCATAAAGAAAACCTCCTTTGCATTGTACTTTTAAATAAGTATGCAGGGAGGTTTATACATTTTTAAGAATAAACAGTTAATTTTTACTAAAAACACAATTATAGTAGTGACAGATAGCTTTATCTATAATTTCATTAAGATAAATATTTACATTATCAGATTCGCCTTTAATCTGATTTAATTTCTTCAAAGTTGAAGCTCTAAATTGATAACATCTCTTTATATCAAAGCTTTCTCCATTAACAGCAGGGGTTAATCCACGTACCTTTTGAATTTGGACCAATGAATTTATTTCTTTGTTTTTAGAGCTATGATTATCTCTTATATTTGAAAAATTTGATTTAGAATATTCAAAGCTTTTAATAATATTTTGAGTATTATAGTTTGAAGTATCATCTTTATCAGAAAAAGAAAATGCTTCTATTTCAATACCATCATCTAGTGGTTCTGAGTTCGTGAATCCATTAATTTCAATATCAGTATATTCACTTTCATTAAGTGGCTTATAATTTTGACCTTTTTTGCCCAAAGAAATCATCTCCTTAAAATATTTCTAGATATATTCTCAAACAAGATATCTAGATAACTATATGATAAAAAGTCAGGAAAATGTAGTATCTTCCTGAATATTAATTTACTTAAAAATCTCTATACGTCCTTGTATAATCAGCATCTTTATACATTTCAAATTCATCATAGCGCCTGCGATATAAACCAAGTTCACGCTTTCCATTGCAATTACACCACATTAGAAAATCTTCCCTGATCTTTTCAATTGAAGCATTAGCTTTAATATCTTTTAAAAGGGTTGAATTCTTAAGAGCGGATATTCCACAATTATATGCAAATGAAATAATGGCATCAAATTGGCATTGGGTAAGATTTAAAGTTATAGTGTTAACTATATCAACAAAGCTTTGAAGGTCTTTTTTTAGCAGAGCTTTAGCTTGAACATTAGTAATACTTTCAAAATGTTCACCTGAGATTATAACATGCCCATAGCCTATAGTTTGATTTTGAGAATCTAATACTCGATATGGCTCAGCATAAAAATCTTCATAATCAGCTATAAAGTTAACTCCATTCTCTGAAATATCAAAATCTGTTAAGCTGTTATTATTATTTTTAAATAGAGCATTTTTTGTTTCTGGATCTACAATTCCATCAGCAGTTAAATTATACTCTTCCTGAAATCTCAAAAGACATTTATAAGTATCAATGCCAGCTATTCCATCTACAACTAAATCGAAGCCATATGAATTTAATGCAGCTTGAATATTTTTAATTGTATCTATTAATACATTCCAAGTATGATCTCCAACAATTCCATCACATACTAAACTGTTTTCACTTTGAAAATTCTTAACTGCAGTTTCCGTATTTTCTCCATAAATACAATCAACACCTTTTGGATCATAAGAAATCATCTTTAAATTTCTTTGAACTATGTTAACATTTCTACCTGTAGAACCAATTTTTAAGATCATAATTTTATACCTCCAATAAAGTTTAATCTTAAATATATAAGCAAATTAGTACATGATTGATATGTATATAAGATTTTTTATCTACGTTGCCAAACGCACTGTTAAATTTATTCAATTTATCATTTTGCAAGTTTTATGTCTTTTTTATAAAAAAATTTTTTGTTTTTTTGTTCTTTAGAGTTAAGTTTTTGTATATTTTGTAAAAAAGGTATGTAAATTTTGAGAGAATTATTGCAATTTAATGTTATAAATATATTAATTAAGTTAGATGATTTTTTGTAATTTATTTTAAAATTTTTATACTATAAAATAATACAAAATTTGAGGTAACATAATAATTAATGCAGATAATTATAATTAATATAGTAACAATATTTATTACTACTTAGGTTACATAAAAATGTAATACATTTTGTAACAGATTAAGTGACATTTTTATGAACGATTAATGTATTAATTTGGAAATATGCTATAATACAAATAGGGATTAACTTTTAAAATTAAATTATGTAATTATTGAAAAACTCTTATAAAATAAAAATATAAGAGTTTTTACTTAGTTTTAAGCTAATAGTATTTATTCAACTCGTTTAACAAACGGATTTTAATTAATTCAGTTTTATATAATAATTAACAACATTAATAAATTCGAATATACTATTAATGATAGAACTCATGACGCATAAGGCATTTGCACTGCAGAATAGGTATGAGGCAATATTAGAATTATATATACAGATATATATTTCTATAAAAATAAGAAAGGCATTAAGCCTTTCTTATTTTTTTTAATTTATTTTTCCAATCAGGAAAAAATCCTGATAAATATGACTTTTTAATATTATACATATTTATAATGTTATCAAAATTTTTGTGATGACTAGCATTGAAAAAGTTATTGCTATCTAAATAACCAAGTGATCCAAATTTATCGGCTATATATGATGCAATATAAGATCTGAAGTTCAACTCAATTTCTTCAGTTAGCTTTAATAAAATAACGTTTTTAATAATTTATATAATAATTTATTTCTTCATCAATAGCTTTTAAGTTTTGCTCATATGTTTTTTTTGCCTGCTGAATTCTTTCTTTGTAAGTTGTTTCATTTGATTTTATTCTTTCGGCTAATACATTTTGTTCTTCTAAACTTATATCTGGTACCAACATATCTTTTAATTTATTAGGATTTAAAGCAATTATAGTTGAACCACTTTGCATACTAGATATAAGTTCTCTACCTTTAGGGCTACTTAAGTAAAATTTCAGAAAATAAGGATTGTAATCATGCTTTACTCTTATAAGCAAAATGTTTCCTGAAAAAACGCTTGGAGGCATATCTTCATCATAAATAGCAAGTTTTATTAATGTTCCCCTTGCAGATATAAGAATATCGTTAGGTTTTAATTCATATGATTGTATCTTACTATCAGATAAATTATTTACTTTTTCATTTTCCTCGTTAAATTCAATAGTATCATTATTGATATCACTTATTTTAATGTAACAATATGAATTATTCTCTGAATAATTACTACTATTTATATCGTTTTTTGATAGCTGCAACCCCCTTTTTACATCAGCAACTTCACTTAAAAATTTCATTTTTGCATCTTTTAAATGATCTAAAGAGTTATTTATATATAAAGAGCTGTCTAATTCAAAATTATGTTTTTCAATCATTGAAATATCAACGATTTTACTATATTCATCAATTTCGCTAAAATTGTGATATACATTAATTATTTTATTAATATGTTCAGGTTTTAAATCATTTTTCCCACGTTCTCTTTTATAAAAATCCTTACTTGCATCAATAAATAATACTTTATCTTTTAAGCTTGCTTTCTTATTTTTGTTTATTATTAAAATTTCAATAGATATATTTGTAGATATATATAAATTACTTGGAAGAGAAATAACAGCTTCAATAAGATACTCTTGTAAAATATATTGTCTTATTTTACTTTCTGTTTTACGGGTTAGTGTTCCTTTACTAACTATAAATGCAGCTCTGCCAGAATCATTTAATGCAGCTATCCCCCTTTGAATAAACAACCAATCAGCATTCATAGTGCTAGGAATACCATATTTAAACTCATCTCTATAACCTATTTCGCTTATATCCCATTTTAATCCAAGTGGTAAATTAGATAATATTATATCCAAACTATTTCTATTTAAAATTGGATCTTTTAAACTATCTCTCATAGATATATTAGAATTCATAATTCCATGAAGTAGTAAATTAAGTTTACCTATAAGTGCTATTTTAAAGTTTATTTCCTGTCCATATAGATTAATTCTATTAAAATTTATATCTCTATAATTACACTCATTAATAATTTCAGCTAAAATACCACCTGTTCCGCAAGTAATATCTGCTATGTCCATATTTTTATACATATCAAATTCAAATAATCTTACTAGTAATTCTCTTATAGATTTTGTAGTTATAAATGAATAAGAACTTGAATCATAACTTAATGTTTGTAAAAATAGTTCGATAAATGGTCCAGTTATATTCCTTTCAGAATCTATATAATTAAATTCAAAGTCACTGTAACTCATAAATATGTTCACTAGGTATTTGGGATTAACATAATCAAGGCTATAAAAACATAAAGATGTAAATATACCCTTTAGTATGGGATTACTATGTTCAAGTTTTGCTGCCATAGTATAAAGCTCTTCGCTAAATCCATTATTATGATAATTATTCATATACATATCCAAATCACTAGTAAATATTTTTTTACATTCTAATGGAATATTCCATTTAAATCTTTCTTCTGAATCATTAATCCATTTTAACAATAATATCCCTACAGGGAGAAAATAAATTTCTTCCTGCAAAGCTTGAGACTTTAATAAATTTAATAATTGAATTGTTCTATTAAAAAGATCATTAACTATATTTTCTCGTTCTTTAATCATGCTTCCTCCACGTATACCTTAGGTATCTAATTATTTTGATGTAAAAATATTCTTATTCATCATCATGAAATGATATACATACAACCTCATCTGGTGGATTAAATCTAATCTTGATATATATAACTTCATCAATTAAATATTTAGATTTAAACTTAAATACATAACCAGGATAACCATCTCTATCTACTTCGGGTCCTCCGACCTTGTCTTTACTGCTTAGCTGAAGTATAGCTTCCTTAGCATGATCTAAAGTTAAACCATTGTCTATTAAAAATTTATAATTTTTTCCTCTATAGTTTCCTTGCTTATCTTTAGCCAAACAAGGATGTCCTTTTTTAGCAACAGTTTTTTTAACTTTTTTTAAGAATTCATTTAGAAACTCATCTCTCATAATATGTACCCCCTTTCAACATATCTTAATGTATACTTTTGATAACTAATGCAATCATTGTAAATAAATATGCAGAACTTTTCTGCATATTTAAATGATATATCTATTCCAATTTAAAGTCAAGCACTATTTACCAATTAATCATATTTTAGGTAAAAAACAATTAGATGTAATTTTTATTTGAATTCCATTTTTAATTCATCAGCATAATCATAAGAAATTATATCATTTATATCATTTTCAATCCATCCATTTTCTTTGTGAGATTCATCTGATATTTGACTGCAGCTTATATTTTTCAATTTTTCAATTACAGAGTCTATTACTTCAATCTCATCCTCAGTATATATAGACATATCATAATTATTCTTACTTATTATTTTCGCTTTACTTGAATTAGAGTAAATATCCTCAGTTTCTTCTTTATAAAATTTATCATCTAGTAAATCAAGTATCTTTTCATAACCTTTATTTTCAATAACAGGTCCATATTGCTGCTTCACATATCTAAGACCTGTTATTGATCTTACATTTTCTTTAAAATTTTCAAAGTCGATAAACCATAAATATTTATTTAGGCTTGTTTTATATAAATTATCAACTTTTGATGCAATATAACTTATTAAATTTTCAACTCTTTCAATATCAAATTTTCTGAATCCATTTTCTATATCTTCATCATGACTAAGTTCTAGTTCTAGTAATGACTTAATTATATTCTTTTTAGAGCTTTGAAAAGAACTTAATAGTTTATCATAAGTCTTTTGATTAATTCGATTAGCTTCAAAGGCTTCATTAACAATTAATTTAAATCTTTCTTCATTATCGATTATATCTTTTAAAATATCACTGTGACTTTTGCTTGGAAGGGCACCTTTTTCATATCTGTTAATAGTCATTTTTCCCCAGCCAAGCACTAAAACAAGCTCCCTTTGTGATATATTATATTTTTCTCTGAATTTAATAATTTCTTCAGCAGATATTATACCTACTAACTCTCCATACTTAGCATAAAGTCTTTTTAAGTTATCATTTTCTATATCTGGTACAAAAATATCATTCTTACACTCAGAGCAAACAGCAATATTTTCTTTAACATTTACAATTTGACCTTTATATTCTTTTATAGTATTTTCTTTTATATAATAATTAACTTTTTTATTACATTTCTCACAAAAAAATTTTTCCATTTTAATCTCTCCTTATTTTTAAAGAGTTTTTATATATTAGCTATGCTAAAAATACAATACAATTTTAATAGCTTATAGATATATAATATCATATGGCTCGAAAAAGTGCCACTATTTGATGGCAACTTTATATTTGTATTTTAGACATAACAGCATTTTATTATACATATTAAAAATATTTATAGATATATTCACAGAACTACTTACATTGTATATTAACAATTCATGTTATAATAAAAACAAATTAATGGTTATTATATTCCTAATGATAGTGGAGGAACTTATGAAAAAATACTACCTATTTCTTGACGAGTCAAAACCTAATGGAAGTAACTTAAAGCATCTTTGTTTAGGTGGCGTTATAATTGAGGAAGATACATATAAAAAAACAATAATAAGAGAAATAAATTCTATGAAGAATTCAGTATTTGGGGATACACAAGTAATATTGCATGAGTCTGAACTAAGATCTGCTAAAGGTGAGTATTCAGAAATGAGGAAAGAGAAAAAAAGAATTTTCTTTTGGAAGGAATTAAATAGAATATTTGTAACTTATAATATAACAACTATAGGAGCTGCAATTGATGTAGATAAATATAGATCCTTTTATGAAACAAACTCTTTAAATGATGAATACTTCATAGTATTGCAGGCCGTTTTAGAAAATTTCATACATTTTCTCCAAAAACACAATGCACTAGGCTCTGTATTTATTGAGTCTAGAAATCATAAAGAAGATACAGACATTAGAAATACATATTACAAAATCATGGCAAATGGGACCTTATATTTAAATGCAAATTCTTTTCAAGATAGGCTTTTAAATAATTTAAACTTTGTTATAAAAGAAGACAACAACATTGGAGTGCAGCTTGCAGATTTTGTTCCAGGAACATTAAATAGAAAATGCAATGGTCTTAATCCTAAAGAACCAAATATATATAAAGTTATAGAATCAAGTTTATATAATGGAAAGTGTAATTTAAAAGAAAGATTTGGCTTTAAAATAATGCCTTGATAGGACAAGCTTAATGAAGTTAAAAGTTAAACAAAAGTATAGTAAATGTATAACAAAACCTTTGACTTGGTATCGAAACAATACTATAATAATACTATAACGTACTTCAAGAAGTACGTCATAAATTAAGTTAATTTTGAAGATCACGATAGTTTTCTTCACTAATATAATATTTATAAGGGAATTACGATAGTTCTTCGCTTATAGTTTTAAAAAAATCTTTACCGAATAGTTAAGATTTTTTTTGTTTTGGTTATTTTAAGTTATTTTGGGTCATACTATTTGGTAGAAGAGATTTTTAATAAAGATCTCTGACAACTTAAAATTTTTTGCATACTATATAAGTATAGAATTACGATAGTTCTTCTATACATGTTTATTTTATAATTGAATTATGAATATTTTTCAATTATAAATTTTAAAAGAAACCTTTTCTGTATAGTCAAGGTTTCTTTTTGTTTTTTTATTTAGTATTTCTATGAGTTTATTATCTATTATATTAATTTTTGTGAACTAAAGAGTTAAATTTAATTAGCTAAAATGGTAAGGAAGCTAAGACTTATGTAATTTAGAAACTAAAACATGATTGCATGAAGGTGAATATCCAGATACTTTTTAAATTATGCAGACAGTTTCTGCACAATTTAAGATGAACTTATAGATTTTAGATTATATCTAACTATAACCTTTTGATAGTGGATATTTTTAAGTAAAACTTATTTATGGTACTTAAAAATCTGTTAATATTATTGATTTTTTATGACCTATAAAAACAACAACAATATATGTTTTCTTATTGTTTTACAAATAGTTTAAATCATTTATAAAACAATAAGTTTTTTTAAATATAACTTTTTGATAGTGAAAATTGATTTAATATAACCTAGATATGATGTGTTTCTAAGTCCAACTATAACTTATTGATAGTCTGTTGTTGTTTTATATAGTTTTATATTTATTGTTTTAATATGTTTTCGGCATAGTTGAAAGCCTTGATATATCTATGTTTCAATAGCTCAAATATAACCTTTTGATAGTAAAGTATAACTTATTGATAGTAAAAATGGATTTAAGCATAACCAGTTGATAGTGAACTGTAACCTAATGATAGTAAAAATTACTTAAATATAACCTTTCGATAGTGAACTGAACTACAGTATCTAAATCAAGTGATACCAATATTTCACCTAGATTTTTTATAAAATATTTTAACTTATTGATAACCAATTACAAATAAGTTATATTTATAATGCGAGGTGATAATAAATGCTTAATGAGTTAAAAAGCATGAGCAATAATTGGATATATCAAAGCAATAGACTGATTGAAGCATCTTATACATTAACTGTTATGGAACAGAAATTGATCAGACTGCTAGCAAGTATGATAAAAAAAGATGATGATTTTAAAGAGTATAAATTTAAAACCAAAGAACTAATAAAAATATTAAATACAAGCGATAGCAGGTTTTATAGGGATATTGATAATATTACAGATTCTATTATGCAAAGAGTTATTAAAATAAAGGACATAAATACTGGAGAGTTTGAAAAATATCATTGGGTAGATACCTGTAAATATAAAGATGGAGTTTTAACATTAAAGGTAAATAAAGAATTAAAGCCATTTTATTTAAACCTAGATTGGTATACCAAATATCAATTAAAAAATATAATGCAATTCAAAAGCACCTACTCATTTAGATTATATGAACTCGTAAAGCAATATGAAAAAATAGGAATTAGATCAATTACCATTGATGATTTTAGATGCGTATTGGACATTGATGATAAACAATATCCTAAATATGCAAATTTAAAGCAGAAAGTAATCAGCGTTGCAGTGAATGAAATAAATTCAAAGACTGATTTATACATTGAATACGAAGAAATAAAAGAGATTAGAAAAATAACATCATTAAAGTTTTATATAAAACACAATGAGAATGTGAAAAGTGAAATAGCTATTGACCTTGAAGATCTAAATAGAGAAAACATAAATTATGATATTAACATTGTAAAAAATCTTATTGGAGATATAAGCTATAGTGAAGCTTATAAAATACTTAATGCTGCTGATTATGATATCGAGAAGGTTAATGAAAAATATAATGTAGTAAGTAAACTTAAAAATGTAAATAACTTAGTAGGAGCCATGATGCAGGCAATAAAAGACGATTGGACAGTGACTGAAGTTATTAATAATAAATTCAATAATTTTGAAGCAAGAACTTATGACTATAACGAATTAGAAGCAAACCTACTCGGCTGGAATAAGGAATAATGGATAAATTAAATAACAAATTATGTTATAAAATAAGTTACACTTTTTGTTACAAATTTCATAACAACATTTTTAACTTATATTACAATATATTTGTTATTGCAGATGGTTTTATATATAGCTAGATATCTTATTAATATAGATATCTAGTTATATATTTATCTATATATTTTTATCTTTTAAGCGTATAAAGAGAATAATAAGTATGGAAGTTTTAATTATGGTAGAGATTAAATTTGAAATAGAAAAATAAATATTAATTATTTTCTCCATGTTCTAAAGACTCCATATACTCAATTAAATCACTAACATTTGTATAAGGATTGCTTTTTACAATATTTTTAGCAGTTCTTTTTAATCTTTCTAATTCCAGTCACCCTTTAACACTGGAATTGCGCCATATTTTCCTTGAAGGTATCCTTTCTCTATACTTATACTCTTTCTTACTCCTCCAAAATCATATAATGAATAAAGATCAGTACTCTTATCTTCTTTCTTTTCAGTAAACCAAATCTGATCTCTTCTTAAAAGATCTGAATCAAGCGGGTTTGTATCATGTGTTGTAAAAATTAATTGAGCATTATTCTTATTCACATCAGGATCTAAAAACATTTCCAGAAGTTTCCTTACTAAAAGTGTATGGAGCCTAATATCAAGTTCATCAATTACAATTGTATATCCATTCAATAGTGCATTAATCCATGGGCCTAAAAGACCAAAAAACTTTTGGGTTCCATCTGATTCTTCATCTATATTAAATTCATAATTCATAATATTACCATCTTTATCTTTAGCATTATGAATCATTTTAATATCTATAATATTTGCATCTTGTACTTTTTTTAATAACTGGGATTTAACATCCTCAGATAGCAATTTAAATACATCAGAATTTATTATATCGTCACTTTTCCTTATATCTACGTCTATATCATCTATTCCTACATCTGCTAGTTTTATATATTTTTTTACAAGTAAATTGATTTTTTCATCGTTATGCATACTTGATCCAGTATACCCTTCCAGATCATCATGATTAATAAAAATATTTAAATAACTGCTTAACCATTCAAAAGGAACCTTTGCTTTTTCATATTCCCACAAACTTTCTGTGGCAATAAATAGTTTATTTTTAGAATGAAATTTATTTTTTAATTCTGATTGACGTTCAACATCAATTGTAAACTTATATTCATCTCTTTCTCTTTCAAAAATAATACTTTGTCTGCCATTTGGGTAATAGTATAAATACTCATCAATAACCTCATCTTCTGTTACAGAAAAACCATAAAGATATTTTACATCATTATGAATAAATAAAATTTGAAATTCACTAGGTTCATTTATACATCTATTGTCAAGCTTAAATGGTTTTCTTTGTATCTTAATACCTTGCTGCATTTCATGTGAATTCTTTATGAAATTCTTTACAAATCTTAGTGCTTTTAAAATATTAGATTTTCCTGAAGCATTGGCACCATATATAACAACTGATTTTAAAGCATTTTTTATTTTTTTTCCGTCTTCATATGGTAAAAGATTATCTTCAAATGAAGAATCTTTAGATGCCACCATACTTAAAGTTACTTCATTTTTTATAGATAAAAAGTTTTTTACCGTAAACTGTAATAACATTTTAGCCCTCCGTATAATAATTTTATCAAGTAAATCTTAGTTGAACTTATCCAGGAGCGTGCAGCCGTTATTTCCAGCTTAAATAAAGGGGAGTGTTACGGATGCTAGCTATCGGATAAATATATTGTTCTTTTTAGTATATTATAATCACGATTTTGCATAAAATATACAAAATTAATAAATAAAACTCATTATTGTAAGATTTTAATTTAAAACTTATTAGATATTTGCAACTGTACGCGTATTACTTGAATAATCATCTATTCATTGCTAAAATTTACATTGTAAGGAGAATTAAATATGAATAAGAATTTATTTTGGCCAATATATCAGAAACTAGAAGAAGAATTTAAAGAGATAAGTTATTACATATCGATAGATAGAAAACAATTAAAAACATACTCCATAAAAATAGCAGATCTAATATTAAGAACAGTAGCTGAATGTGAAAATATTGCAAGTGTTATATGTAAAAATGAAAAAATTAAATTTACAGAAAAGAAATAAAAACTGATACAGATAGTGTTGCTGATTCAATGGACAAGTTAGAATCCAATATTCTTATAGCAAAATCTGATGGAAGTTTTGAGAAAAAATACTCTGAGTACACTTTTACAGATCATAAAACAGTTTGCAAAATAGTAGCATCAATTAATAGATATTGAAAATTTACCTATTCTGCGATCTTTTAATTAAAATATAATATGTAGTCTATCATCATATATTATATCTATAAGTGCTTAATTATCTACATATATAATTACCTATAATGATTAGAATAGAAATTATTTTATTTTATCAGCAATAGTATAGCTCGTATAAATGTAAAATGCGATGTAATATGTCAAGCATTTCTTTATCTTTAGGATCAAACTTATAATCATTTATATTCTGAATTTCTTTATTTTCATTGTAATTAATTATATCTGCTAATGTTATATTCTCGGTTTCTATAATTTTATTTATACAAGTTTTAAATATAGTCTTATCGTTAATTTCTCCTTTAAATAAGTTATTTAAAGTTTGCCTGCTTATATCTGTTAATTTAGAAAATGATATTTTAGTATGCCCTTTAAGTTTCATTATTTCTAGCAAATTTTTACCTATGGCCTTTCTATTATAAAATAAATTATCTATAGTTAAATTGCATGAAAAATTTTGCATATAAACACCTCCAAATACCTTAAAAAATATAATATTATCTATTTTTATTGTAACAAATAATTATACAAAAAATATAACATATATTATAACGTATAGCGTAACAATATGTGTTATATTTTTTCTTACTTAATTTATTAAAATAAAATCTCTATTTTCTTATTATATATATCCTTAGCTAAGTCTTCATCAGTAAAGAGTGAAATATATTCTTGTTTTAACACATGAGCCTCGATTGATAAATCTAATCTGTTATTCTCCCACAATACCTCAAATCCATAGGTTCCACCATTTTTTGATATTAGTGTTTTTTCAGCCTGTAGTCAGCCTTTTTCTGAAATAAGGTGCAAAAAACTATTAGAAATATAACCAAGATCTTTTTTTGCTATATTATAAATATTTTGCATATCTGAATTAAATTTCCTCTCTAAATCATTCATTATAAATAGCTCCTATTACTTTAATACATTCCAATTATTTAAATGGTCAGTAACATCAATTGTCTTTTCACGAATTTCAACAGCTTTACCATCTTTAATAGAGAAGTATAAATGAAAAAGTTCACTATTTGTAGATCGGTTTTCATCACGATAGAAACCTAATTCATCGGGTTCATAAATAAAGAAATTCCAATCTCCATTTTTATCTACAACTGAGAATAAACAAAAATCATATATAGTTCCGATTATTTCGTCTAAATTAATTGTATGCCAGACATGATCCAAACCATTCTTATCTTCATGTATTTTGCTATGATAGAATTTAATTATAATAGCCATTTTGCTATTTTTATCCGCTTTTATAATCTTTATACCGCTGCCTTCTTTTCTTGAAGCTTTTTCCATCAAATAATTAGGAAATTTACTTCGAATTATTTTCATGGCCTTATCTCTTGCTTGAGATCTAGTAAACTCTTCTTGTTCATTAACAGAATCATCAATATCATCTTCAAATTCTTCATATTTTCGTGATGCTAACTCATTCTTAACGTCAGCTACTTGTTCTTCCAAGTTTTGAACTCTGCTCATTAACTCTAAAATGATTTTATCATAATTCATCATATCACCTCGATCGCTTTTTATACATTTATCATAATGGATAAAATAAGATAAAATTATATTTGCAAAAAAAATTGAATAGACAGAATGTTTTTAACTAAATTATTAATTTCCTACACCTAAATAATTTAGATAGTATTAACTATTATTCATTTATGATTATCAGAAATGAATAATAAACAATATATAAATATAATAATTAATAAAATAAAACAGAAAAAAACAACTGTTGTTTTAATGTATTTAATGTATTTAATGTATTTA
>NZ_JHXK01000033.1 GCF_000621745.1 Clostridium beijerinckii HUN142
TGGAGCATGCTAAAGTGGATACAACCTGCTGCTTAGAAGCTTCAGCGATATTTTCATAGCTTTTCGGAACAAAATATTTATGATTTCGGTAAGTTGCCACATAAGTTCAGGTCTTAGTTGGTTTATCTATAATTATCTCTAATTTTATCTATAGATTATGATAAGAAATTTTATTAGGTTTTAATCCTTTTTCTAGTGAAGTATATATGCGTTTGTTTCTTGGATCTATTAGTTCCTCGTTATTATAATAGATTCTAGGAGTTTTCCAGAGAAGCTTTAAAGCGCTGCTAAGAGGCATTTGATGATATCTCTCTGGCCATAGTTTTAATATCTCTTCCTTTACTAGAACATAGTATTTGGGATTCATTCCTGGAAATAGATGATGCTCTGTATGATAAGAAAAATTAAAATGGAGCACATCAAGCCATTTTGGAACTGTTACTGAAAGACTATTAACTAAAGGATCATTTATAGGTACAAGAGGATTTAACCTATGATTACTTGATATATAACACATTACAATAAAATTCCCTATAAGGAATGGAATTAAATATGAGAAAATCCACTTATCAGTTTCAACTAAGAAGAATAAGCCTATCCATATAATCCAAGGGAGTATAAACTGAATCCATAGTTTTATACCCTTTTGTCTTTTAAAGTCTTTAACGTATATAAAGAACATACGAGTTCCATGAAGAGTAAAGGAAATAGTTAATGCTGTGAAGCTAAATAGAGAACGAAACCACAAAGGAAGCTTATAAATGTATTTTATAAAGGATCTATTGTTAAATTGATCAAAGCTCATCCAAGCATCTGGATCATTTATTTCGTGTTGAGTATTAGCATGATGACTCATATTGTGCCACTTAATCCAAATGGTTGGACCTATGCTTAATGGCAAGAAGGCTATTCCGCCAAGGAGTTTTTTTAGCCAAGGTGTTTTTACAACAGTGCCGTGCAAAATTTCATGTCCAAGAAAACCTATAGACGCAAAGCTAAAGCCTAAAACTAAAGATATTAAAAAGTTTATAAGATTATTAAATTTACATAGAGTAATTGTGAGTATTCCACAAATTATAATAAACGTATATGCAAGTCCTCCAAACAATCTTGAAGGTACTGGTTTAAATGCATCTTTGGGTAGTTTGGGGGATATTTTATTAGCATACCACCCTATATTATGAAGTTCTTTCATTGATTTTACCGCCTTTCGTGATCTATAAAGTATCAATAATATTTATATAATTAATGTACATGGATTTAAAAAATATATTTTCCAAAGTACTTAATTTATGTTAACAATAATTATTATCAATTGTCAATAATTATTTGTTAATATTCTTTCGCGTAATATCATATTTCTTGTTTTGTGAAACAAAATTTCAAGTATAAATAACTTTTTTGAAATTTTATTAAATTAAAAACAAAAGCAGGTAATAATAGGGATAATAATAAAATACATATATTGTAAAGCGGCATTTAAATATATTGATAATTGAAGGGGGATATTATTATGAGAGTTTTAATGGTTTGCTCTGGGGGAATGTCTAGTGCAATAGTTGTACAAGCAATAAAAAAGGAAGCTGATAAAGAGGGCTTTGAGCTAGAAATTAAGGCAGTTGGAACTAGCGATTTTGAGGATGAAATTCAGCAAAATAAGTATGATTTGGTTTTAGTTGCACCTCAGGTAAGACATAGATTAAATGGTTTTAAAGATCAGGCGAAAGAATATAGCATTGAAGTAACTGGCATTGAGCCAATGGGATATACCCCTCTTGGTGGAGCAAGAGTTCTTAAGCAAATAAAGAGCTATTGTGAGTAAAAATTATAATAAAGGATAAGGAGGAAATATGAATAAATTTTTTAATTGGCTAGAAAAGTACTTATTGCCACCAATGACTAAATTATCTGAGCAGAGGCACTTAAAAGCTATTAGGGATGGAATAGTATCTACTATTCCACTAATAATAATAGGAAGTTTTTTCTTAGTAATTGCAGTTCCACCTAATGATTGGCTAAAACAATTAGTGGCGCCATATGTTAATCAGATAAT
Organism: Clostridium beijerinckii HUN142; assembly: GCF_000621745.1. Taxonomy (GTDB): domain Bacteria; phylum Bacillota; class Clostridia; order Clostridiales; family Clostridiaceae; genus Clostridium; species Clostridium beijerinckii_A. The sequence continues at coordinate 2,054 of NZ_JHXK01000033.1, forward strand.
GTTTCCATATCGCTTAAGTATGGGGATAATGGCATTATACGCATCTTTTGGAATAGCATATAATCTAGCAAAGTCATATAAACTAGATCCTTTATCTGGTGGAAGCTTAGGTCTTGCAGCATTCCTGCTTACAAATGTTCCATTAAATATTGATCCTAACGGCTGGATGTTATCGTTATCTAGTTTAGGCGGATCTGGTATGTTTACTGCTATTATAATGTCTATTTTTGCTGTAGAAATCTTTAGAGTATGCAAAGAAAAAAATCTAACTATTAAGATGCCAAAAGAAGTCCCAACATCAGTTGCTAATTCTTTTGCGGCTCTTATTCCAGCAGCTTTCATTATAGTTCCAATATGGATCATAAGAGATTTATTGAATTTTGATATTCAGAAATTTGTGTTAAGTATATTTACACCTTTGGTAACTGCAGGAAACTCACTTCCTGGAATATTAGTTCCAATATTACTTATTACACTTCTATGGGGCTGCGGAATACATGGAGATTCTGTTGTTGGTACTGTTGCAAGACCTATATGGTTAGCAATGCTTGATGCTAATGTATCAGCCCAAGCAGCTGGACAGCCTATTCCTAATATAGCACCAGAGCCATTTTTTCAATGGTTTGTATGGATTGGCGGATCAGGAGCAACTATAGGGCTTGTAATACTAATGTTAGGCTCTAAATCAAGATACTTAAAAGATATCGCTAGAGCAAGCTTAATCCCAGGAATCTGCAATATTAATGAGCCTGTCATATTTGGAGCTCCAATTATGTTAAATCCATTATTAATAATACCATTTGTTCTTGGACCATTAATTTGTGGTTGTGTATCATACTTTGCTATGACTTTAAATTTAGTATCTAAACCAGTGATTTTAGCACCATGGACATTGCCGGCACCTATTGGTGCTTATCTAGCAACTGGTGGAGACTGGAGAGCAATAATTTTAGTCTTGATAAATATAGCTATTGTAACTGCTTTATATTTTCCATTCTTAAAAGCATATGAAAAGAAATTAATTAAAGAAGGTATGGAAAATGGTTAATAAAAATTATTATTAATTTTAAATTAGTTATGCAGTGTTATACAAATGCGGCATAACTAAATCAAGTTGGAGGCGCAAGATGAGTAAGTTAAAGATTGTAATAATTGGAGGAGGAAGTAGTTATACTCCAGAAATAATAGAAGGATTTATAAAGAGAAAAGATGAACTTCCAGTTGGAGAAATAGTTTTAGTTGATATAGAAGAAGGAAAAGAAAAGCTTAGTGTAGTAGGAGATCTAGCAAATCGAATGTGTAAAAAAGCCAATTTAGATATTAAGATCTTCCTCACATTAGATAGAAGAGAGGCTCTAAATGATGCTGATTTTGTAGTTACACAATTTAGGGTTGGGGGATTAGATGCAAGGGCAAGAGATGAGAGATTTCCTTTAAAGTATAACGTATTAGGTCAGGAAACAGTTGGACCTGGAGGATTTGCAAAGGCCCTTAGGACAATTCCTGTAATTTTAGATATCTCGAGAGATATAAAAGAACTATGTCCTAATGCATGGCTTATTAATTTTACTAATCCATCAGGAATTATAACAGAAACGGTATTGAAATATACAGATATTAAATGTATAGGATTATGCAATGTTCCAATACACATGAAAATGGATGTGGTTTCAATGCTAGATGTTGACAGTAAGGATGTTTTCATAGAATATGTAGGACTTAATCACTTAGTATGGGGACGAAATGTATGGTATAAAGGCATAAATGTAACTGATAGAGTTATAGAAAAATTAAAAGATGGTGCAGAACTTACAATGAAAAATATATCAGATTTAAAATGGCCAAAGAAATTTTTAGATGCTTTAGGAATGATACCATGTCCGTATCATAGATATTACTATATGACAGATAGATTGTTGAAGGAAGAAAAAGATGCAGCCAAAACTATTGGGACACGAGCAGAACAGGTAAAGAAAATTGAAGCAAGCTTATTTGAAAAATATAAGGATAAAAATTTAGACGTTAAACCACCTGAGTTAGAAAAAAGAGGTGGAGCATATTATTCGGATGCAGCTGTATCACTTATAAGTTCAATATACAATGATAAAAAAGATATTCATACAATAAATGTTAAAAATAATGGGACTATTAAAGGAATTCCAGACGACTCCGTTGTTGAAGTTAACTGTTTAGTAGATAAGAGAGGGGCAACTCCATTATCTTTGACAAGACCTGTAGAAGAAAAGATTCTAGGTTTGATTCACAGTGTAAAATTTTATGAAATATCAACAATAGAAGCTGGATTACATGGGGATGCAAATCAAGCTATAATGGCTCTAGCCAATAATCCACTGGTCCCATCAATAGATATTGCAATTAAATTATTTGAGGATTTATGCACATTAAACAGAAAGTATTTACCACAATTTAATAAATAATATTAGGAGATGATCTACATGGAGCAAGAAATATTTGAGATAATAACACATGCAGGTGACTCAAGAGCATATGCCTTTGAAGCACTTGATGAAGCTGAAAATAAAAATTATGATAAAGCGGAAGAATTACTAAAAAAGGCTAGGGAAGAACTGCGACTAGCTCATAATACTCAAACAAAATTGATTCAAGCTGAGATAAATGGAAAAGGGATTAAAATAACATTACTTATTGTTCATGCACAAGATCAATTAATGACTGCCATGTCTGAAAATAGCCTCATTGAGAAAATGGTAAGAATGTATAAGGTAATTCATGAAAAGTAAAATAAATTAAATATTATGTAATTAAATGAATAGTGCAGAGGAATTTATGAAAAAATAGAATGAAAAGTCTATATAGGATATACAGAAAAAATGTAGTGGAGGTAAATATTTATGAAAAAATTTAAATGTATAGTCTTTGTGATTTTACTAGTCTGTACTTTCATATTACCTGTTTCTTATTGTAATGCAGAAGAAACTACTACTACGACAGAAGCTAGCAATAGCAAAGTTTATGACTTACAACAAGATGCTTTTAAATATTATCAAATTGAACATAAAGGAGCTTTAGGAATTCCGGTTTCCTATTCATGTTCAGAATCTGAGGCCGGAGATATTAGAAAATATACAGTGGAGCCTAAGTATTCTGAAAGCATTGATGGAAATAAAGTTGAAATACTTATTTCACAGGTTAATGTTACTGGTGGCACTGATAACTTCAATTCAGTTTTAAAAGATAATAAGTATATAAAGAATATAAAGCTAGATAAACTTGATAATAATACAGTAAAAGTTGATATTGAGACTTCTGGAAAACTTAATGTTAAAATTAATCCTGTAAAAAGGAGATATTCTTCCTTAGGGGACAATAAATATGAGTTTAAGACATTTATAGATGTTACATTTGAAGAAAAGGTTAAAGATAACTCGAAAATAATAATTATTGACCCTGGCCATGGAGGCTCAGAGCTTGGAGCAACAGCCAATTTTACTTATGAAAAGCAGTTAAATTTGGATATATCTAAAAGAGTAAAAGAAAACCTTGAAAAAGCAGGATATCGTATATATATAACTAGAGATGATGATAGAAATGTAGGATTGTTAGATAGAACGGATCCAGCAAATCTTTTGAATGCGGATTTATTTTTCTGTATACACAATAATTCACTTCCATTAGATGTTAACATGCAGTCTGTTTATATGTTTAGGGGAACTACGGTATTATATAATTCTACTGCTCCAAAACCAGGAAGAGAATTTGCAACAATACTCATGAGAGAAGTGTCTAGCACCATAAAAACTAACACATATCCACTTCAAGATAGGCCAAATCTCGCAGTGTTATCATCAGCATGGTGCCCCGCAGTACTTATGGAAACGACTGTTGAGTGCGATGATGGTGATGCAAAGATGATGATGCATAGACTTAATAGTCAGAAAGTTGCAGATGCATCACTTAGAGCTGTAAATAAATATTTTATAAAATAAAAAGAATCAGGGGTGGATGTATAGATGTCAAAAAAAGTTATTAATAGATTATTCTTAGTTATTACTATTACATCATTGATTTTTATGACATGTAGTACAAGTGCAAAAGCTGATACAACAGAAACTGATTTCCCACATACGGATTTTGGTACAATTTCAGGTTTATCGATTGAAAAGCAAAATCCATATGTCGAATATGCAGGAGTTGATCATTATCCAGTGCTAAGTGGTGACACTATCAAGATAAATATGAGTTCTAAGTATGATGGAGACTATTCTGACTACAGCAATTATGATCCAGTGCAGTATAGAGTATTTATAGCTAAAGGTGAAAATGAAGATTACACAGAATTAACTGATGGATATTCAAATCCAATTCCTGCATACAATGAATTTACAATAGAAGATACTAAGGCCTTAACTGAGGATAAATATAAAGTTATGATTTTTGTAAAAAAGTCTTCATCTAATGGAGCTGACCCAAATTCGTATGGTTCTTATGACAAAATATATAATTTTAATTTTACTTGCTACAACAGCTCAAATGCACCTAAAAATGATAATTCAAAAATTTCTAATTCATCAGGCAATATTGTAAATGATGGAATGGCTGTAGAAGATAATGATTATATATATTATATAAATAGAGTTGGAGACGTCTATGGAGCAGCTCCTGACTATTTGTACAAAATAAGGAAAAATGATCCGCCTAGGAAGGATTTATGTGATTTAAGTTACAATACACAATTAATTCCAAATAGAGTATGGAATCTTAATCTTGTAGACGACTGGATTTACTATAGCAATTGGAAAGATGCTTTTCATCACAGTATAAATAAAGTTAAAAAAGATGGAACAGAGGACACCTGCATAGCAAATGAAGCAGTAGGAAATATGTTTGTAGAAGGAAATTGGATATATTATGTTAAAAGAACTAATTCACATTCAATTGATCTAAATAATATATACAAAATATCTTTAGATGGCAGTTGTAGAATACGACTTAATTCCACAGCTACAGAGGATATGACTGTAAGCAATGGATGGATTTATTACACTAATATATCTGATGCATATAAAATCTATAGAATGCGACTAGATGGAAGTGAGAATACAAAAGTATGTGATGATGAAACTTTATTTATGACTGTTTGTGGAGATACTGTTTTTTATAGCAACAAATCAGATAGTGATAAGTTATATAAAGTAAACGGAGATGGAACAGGAAAAGCTAAGTTATCTAATGACAAAGCCACTTTTATAAATGCAAGCAAAGATTATGTCTATTATGTGAATTATTCAGATAATGAAAATCTTTATAAAATTCCAGTTGGAGGTGGAAGATCTGAAAAGATTACTAACGAATATGGAACTAATATAACAATTTTAGACGATAAAATATTTTTTAATGGTATGTTTTATAATAAATAAATCACATCAATTAAATAGAGAAACACTATATTTAAAATGATTGTCAGTGAAAATCTATAAGAAAATATAGATAGACCAGGTGAGACATGAATCTATGCATATAGCGCTCCGAAATAAGGAGTATTCTTTATATGTTGTTTATCTATAATAAAAATTTTAATTAAGGGAGAATTTTTAATGAGAAGGCTAGGAATATCAGTTTATCCCATGCACAGTAGTGCAAATGAAATAGAAGATTATATAAAATTGGCATATAAATATAATTTTAAAAGAATTTTTACATGTCTTTTATCATTTGATGGAAGTAAAGAAGTAATAATCAATAATTTCAAGAAAATAATACAATGTGCAAATGAAAATGATATGGAAGTAATAGCAGATATAAGTCCTAAAGTATTCGATGAACTTGGAATTGATTATAAGAATTTAGATTTTTTTAAGGATCTAGGACTTTATGGTATAAGACTTGATCTTGGATTTAATGGTTTAGAGGAATCTATTATGTCATTTACAAGTAAGAAATTAAAAATAGAATTAAACATGAGCAATGGGACAAAATATATAGATAATATATTCTCTTATATGCCAAATGCAGATAACATATTAGGCTGTCATAATTTTTATCCACACAGATATACAGGATTAAGCTACGAACATTTTATAAAAACCAGCAAGCAGTTCAAATCGTTAGGAATCAGAACAGCAGCATTTATTTCATCTCACAGTGCAGATCATGGTCCATGGCCTGTAAACGAGGGATTATGCACTCTTGAAATTCATAGAGATCCTCCAATAACAGTTCAAGCAAAGCATTTATGGACATCTGACTTAATAGATGATGTAATTATTGCAAATGCCTTTGCTAGTAAAGAAGAATTAAAAGCATTAAGCGAAATAGATCCTTATGTTTTGACATTAAATTGTGAGATAAATAAAAATGCACCTGAAACAGAGAAGAAAATAGTTCTTGAAGAATTTCATTTTAACAGAGGAGATGTATCTGATTATTTAATAAGATCAACTCAAAGCAGAGTTAAATATAAAGACCACAATTTTGAAGTATTTAATACTCCAGATATAAGAAGAGGAGATATTATTATAGAAAGTTCATTATATGGACATTATGCAGGAGAAATGCAGATAGCTAAAAAGCCTATGAAAAACTCTGGCAAATCAAATGTAGTAGGAAGAATCTCAGAGGAAGAATTGTTTTTGATTGATACAATAGCTCCATGGCAGAAATTTAAATTAGTAAATAATTAATGAAAAAGATGTTATAATCTATATAGATCAAATTGGAATAAAAGATTTATATGTTTTAAAATGTTTATGGAGTTTTTACAAAGGAAGAGATGTGACGATATATGCGATTAGATAAATTTCTAGCAGAATCAGCTGTTGGAAGCAAAAAAAGTGTCAGAAATTACATTAAAGAAGGTATGGTAAAGGTAAATAAAGAGATAGTTACAGAGCCTGCAATGGAAATTGATGAAAACTGTGATGTCGTTGAGTATCTTAATGAGATAGTTAAATATGCTGGAAAATTATATTACATGTTTAACAAACCAGCAGGTTGTATTACTGCAAAAACTGATGAGATTCATAAGACCGTATTTGATTTTTTAGGCGAAGCTGGTACAAAAGGAATATTTCATGTTGGAAGGTTAGACAAGGATACAGAAGGATTATTGTTATTTACAAATGATGGAGAATTTGAACATAAGGTAATGTATCCAGAAAAGCATGTTGAAAAAACTTATTTCTTTTGGGCGTTAGGTTCTTTAAGCGAAGAAGATAAGAATCAATTAGAGCAGGGAACTTATATTGGACAGGGTAAAATATTAACTAAGCCGGCAAGAATTGAAGTAGATAGGTTTGGCATATATGAAGATCTTAAACATGAAATGGCCACCAATAATGTGAACAATATAAACTCAAATCATCATACACAGCCAGTCGTTTCGGGATATCTAACTATTTCAGAAGGACGCAAGCATCAAGTAAAGCGTATGTTAAAGTCTGTAGGCTGCTACGTTGTATATTTAAAAAGAATTTCAATTGGTGGACTAGCTTTAGACAAATCACTAGAGAAAGGCCAGTATAGGCCTTTGACAGAGTTAGAAATTCAAAAGGTATTAGGAAATTTATAAATGATTTGATAATTAATAAGCTGAGATTTTTTGCATTTAAAAATCTTAGCTTTAATTTTTAAGAAAATATGTATTATAAACAGAAGTTTAATTCATTAAAGTTTACCGTAAAAATTTCTTGAATATTGACTTTATTTTAGCATAAATAATGCTTAATAGGCTAATTTATGTAAGTTTATGATATAATGGGTATAAAACGATAAGTATTAAAGAAATAAGTTAGTAAACCAAGTTAAGATAAATAAAATGTTGAATTTAAGCTAAAGTAATAGAATTTTAGAAGGATAGGAAGTGGATTAATCATGATTGGATTTCAGCTAATATTTTTTGTTTTTGTGGCTTTTATAATTTTTATAAACATCAGTAAATATATTAAAAATGAAAACTCACCAATTATATCCACTAAGGCAAAATTAATTAAGAAAAAAAGAGAAACTTGTACAAATACAGACAACAACGGAGTTATGACAACTACTGAAAAGTTAATTTTAGAATTTGAGTTAGACACCGGAAGCGAAATTAAATTTACAGTTGGAAGACGTGTCTTCAAAAATGTTCCAGAACATGAATGGGGAACATTAACTTTTCAAGGAACACGCTTTTTAAAGTTTGACTCATCAAATGGAGTTGTTGAAAAATAGCACCGTTGACAATGTAACTTCTCATATTCTAATAAATAAAACTTAAATAGGCCTAAAACAAAATCTGAAGTTTTCTTGCATTTGGAAGATTTCAGATTTAATTTTTTATTCTTTAGCATTCATAAAACGCCTGAAATCATCTGCCAAACTAGCAATGAATTATTATACCAAGGCAATTGAAAATATTCTCAAAAATCTCTTTCACAAAAACTTTTCAGTACAACTAAACTATTACTGTACTTTATGCGAATATAACCTGCTTCTTAGAAGCTTCAGCGATACTTTCGTAGCTTTTTGGAACAAAAGTATAGTATTCATTTCGGTGAGGCATACGAATAAGTATAGATTATAGTTGGGTTATCCATAGATATCCCAATTATTAATTAGACTTATTCTGTGAACATATTTCCATATTTACTATATATAAATGATTATCTTTAGCTAGAAATCATAAATATATTTGTGGAGAAAACATTTGAAAATGAGCTGTTAAAGGTTCTTAGCTGTAGGTTGTTCCATTTTAGCTTGTCAAACTGAAAGTTGGAGCATGCTAAAGTGGGTACAATCTGCTGCTTAGAACCTTCAACGATATTTTCATAGCTTTTCGGAATCAAAATATTTATGATTTCGATAAGTTATCACATAAATTTAGTTTTAAAGTTGGATATCTATATACCTGTTCTAAATTTTGTAGGAGTAAGAGCAGTTAGTTCTTTGAAAATTCTATTAAAATTTCGCTGACTTTCAAAGCCACATTCCAAAGCTATAACTGTAACTGGAATGTCTGTTTCGCTAAGGAGTTTTTGAGCTTTATTTATTCTCAATCTATTTATGTAATCATTAAATTGGTAGCCAATCTTATTTGAAAAAATTCTTGAGAGATAAAATTTGCTGAAACCTAAATCTTTAGCTATACTATCTAGTGAAATTTTCTCATGGTAATGAATCTCAATATATTTAAGTAGATTTTGCATTGTACTGTTATAAAAAGTGCTGCTTTTTTTAAATGTACAATGCGAATCAAGTTTTCCAAGTATGGTGTATAAAAGCCCTTTAATAACATATTTATTATTAGAACTTGTATATTCGTTATGCAGCATATATAAAAGAGAACTTACCCCATCATCGACAATATTTTTTGACATAAATGGATTCTCCAGTGTTTTGTCCATTCGTATACCAAAGAAGCTACGTGTAAGATCTGGTGAGAAAATAAATAGAATAATTTTTGAAAATCCATCACTATTAAAAGTATGTATATCATTAGGGAAGCAGATAGAAACTTCACCAGCTTTAAGGCAGCATGGAGTATCGTTTATTGTAACTTCTATAGAGCCTTCAATAACATAAGCTATTTCTACATATGGATGTAAATGTGGAGGGAAACTGAAATTTTCTAATATTTTTGAACTAAAAAAGTTTTGATCACCAGATTTATTTGCTTCAAAAAAAGGATACATATAAGACCTCCAAATATTTAATATATATAATTAGTATGTAGATAGTTCAATGGTATTACAAGATATTGATAGAAACATAATCCTTACAAAATTCTAAGAAGAGCGATTGTAAAATAATATACACTTAAATTAAATTTATCATAAGAAATATAACATGCACTGCAATATATGTCTATATTGGGTTAATATATTGCCAGCTTAATTTATCAAATCCATGTAATATTGAAGTAAACAAAAGAAGGAGAGTTTTAAATTATGTCTGTAAAATATGTACATGATATGACTGAAGGTAATGAAGTTTCCCATATTATAAAATTCACTTGGCCAATGCTTATAGGCAATGTATTTCAGCAGTTTTATAACTTGATTGATTCAATAGTTGTAGGAAAGTTTGTTGGTGCTAATGCTTTAGCAGCAGTAGGTGCTTGTGGATCTCTAAGTTTTCTTTTTTTCTCTGTATGCTTGGGATTGTCTGTTGGTATAGGTATAATCATTTCTCAATATTTTGGAGCTAAGAAGGAAGAACAAGTAAAGAGAGCCATTGCCAATTCAACTTATGTGATTGGCGCATCTGGTGTTGTTATGAGTATATTAGGAGTTGTTTTTGCACGCCAAGTTTTACAGCTTTTGAATACACCACCTGAAATCTTAAATGATTCTGTAGCTTTTTTGAGAATAGCATCAGGAGGAATGATAGCTGTAGCTGCCTATAATGCTATAGCTGCCATACTTAGAGCATTAGGTGACTCAAGTACACCTTTAGTTTTTTTAATTATTTCTTGTGCAATTAATGTGGTCTTAGATTTAATTTTCGTACTAAAATTTGGATTTGGCGTATCAGGTACTGCCTATGCTACTGTCATTTCTCAGGCATGTGCAGCAATTGGCTGCTTGGTCTTTGCCTTGATCAAAAATCCATATTTTAAATTGAAAAAAGAACACTGGAAAATAAGTGAATCAATCATAACTAAATGCATAAGGATAGGAGTCCCCGTAGCAGCTCAAAACTCACTGATTGCTTTTTCACTAGTAGCGCTTCAGAGTGTAGTAAATGGATTTGGAGAGACAGCTGTTGCAGCATTTACTGCTACTAGTAGAGTAGAACAGCTAATACAGCAGCCCTTCAATTCATTAGGAGCAGCTATGTCTACATTTGCAGGTCAAAATATGGGAGCTAATAAACTGGATAGGGTAAAAAAAGGATATCACAAAAGCATTTTAATAGTAGCTGGATTTAGCCTTTTAGCATTTCTTGCAGCGCAATTTGGTGGACAGGCTATAATGGAAGTGTTTGTTAAAGATGAATCAGTAATAAATCTTGGAGATAAGGCAATAAGGATTACAAGTTGTGCATACTTTCCTCTTGGAATGATTTACGTTACAAGAGGTGTACTCAATGGTACAGGGGATGCATTTTATGCTATGATTAACGGTTTTGTTGAAGTGGCTGGAAGAGTTGGATTTTCAAGCGGACTAGCTATGATTCCTTTTCTAGGAGTTTGGAGTGTGTGGGTAACTAGTGGACTTACTTGGACTATTACGGCTATAGCAAGCGTAATACGTTACAGGCAAGGTAGGTGGCAAGATAAATCCATAGTTAAACCAGTTGAAAAAACTATAGAGTACAAAAAGTGCGCCGAGGGCAAGTAAATGAATATCCGGTAAAATTCTGTAATCAAAAGAAGAACAAGTTAAAATAATTTTAGGTCAAATATTGACTACAAAAAGGCTGCGTTTTTACGTAGCCTTTTTATTTGGAAATTTACGTTTTATCTGTGCCATACGGGTGAAATATACCCCAACTAGAAATAATGATTATGATTTTTTGAGGCCATCAGAATTACCTAGAAACTGGAATGAAAGTATATTATTCATTTCGGTGAGGTATACGCATAAGTATACATTATAGTTGGTTTATCTATATACATAAATTAATTAGAATAGTATAATCATTCTGTTAATGATATTTTAGTAAAAGTAATTTTTAACTTTACTTTTAGGGAGGAATTGTTTTGTCAGAAAAAAATAAAAAATATAATATTACTAAAGCTTCAAATTCGAAAGTTAACGAGAGTTCAGGAGCTATAGTTGAAGCTGAAAAGCCTTTATCACAGTCAATGTTATGGAAATTGCAGACAGAATTCTTTGCAAACCAAGGTCCAGAGGCTTGGATTAAAGGTATTGTGCCACAATATATAACAACCAATCCGTATATCGCAAACCAATACGCTAAAACTGTCTTTGGATATTTGCGAGACTATGTTGCAAGAGAGGATGTAGATAAAAACACTGTCATATATATTATGGAGCTTGCAGCAGGAGTTGGACGATTTACTTATACGTTTCTAAAAAGATTTTTACATATGATTGAAAATTCTTCGTTAAAAGATATAAAGTTTAAATACATAGTAACAGATTTTGCTGAAAGAAATATTGAATATTGGCAGAATCATAGCTTTTTAACTCCTTATTTCGAAGCTGGAATACTTGATTGTGCAACTTTTGATATATCTAAGGATGATGAAATTAAACTTAGACATAGTGGTGAAGTATTAGCAAAAAGGAAAATGAAAAATCCTTTAATTCTATTTGCTAATTATACTTTTGACAGTCTTCCACAAGATACTTTTTATGTTAATAACGGAGAGATTTATGAAGGAGTAATAACAATAACTTCTCCAGACGAAAAAGGAGATTCTAATGATAAATCAATTCTTGCAGGATTAGATTATTATTATACAGATAAAAAAATTGATGGGAATAGTTATTACGAAGATAAGAATTTAAATGATGTTTTGATGCATTACAAAAATTCTTTAGAGGATACAGCATTCTATATGCCTATAATTGGATTAAGATGTATTTCAAGATTAAGAAAGTTGTTTAATGATGACGTGATTTTAATATCCGCTGATAAAGGTTATAAGAATGAAGAAAGCATGGATAAAAATTATCATCCATTTTTATCAAAGCATGGATGTATTTCTATGACGGTAAATTTTCATGCTATAGAGTTATATTTTAAAGAACTCGGCGGAAAAGCAATACATAGTATATATGAACACGAAAACGTAAATGTGTCTCTATTTATGGTAAGTAGTAGTGATAATGATTTTATTGAAACTTCAATGGCTTACAATGAAATTATAGAAAGTGTAGGGCCAGATGATTTCTATATAATGAAAAAAGCAATTATGCCTTTGAGTAACTCCTTGACCACTAAGGAACTTTTGACTTTTCTAAGATTTACAGTATGGGATTCAAGAACTTTGCTTGAGCTATATAATATTTTAATTGAAAGAATAGAAAATGAAGAAGAATTCCCTAAAGATGAACTTGCTGATGCAATCAATAAAGTTTGGGAATACTATTTCCCTATTGGTGAAGAAGGCGACTTAGGATATTATTTTGGTTCTATATTAGGTTATCTTGGTTATGATAATGATGCACTAAAGCTTTTAGAATCTTCGCTAGGGTTTTATGGTGAATGTCCAGAAACAAATTACGAAATTGCACTTTGTTATTATAATTTACAACAAATTGATAAGGCTTTAGAGTATACAGAGAAGTCTATTGCATTAGATCAAGATTTTGAACAGGGTAAAAACTTAAAAAATATAATTGAAGATATATTAAGCGATAACTAAAATTTTAATTAAACTTCATTTATTCTTAAAAAGATTCCAATAAACATTTAAACCTTTTTAAGAATAAATGAGTTTTTAATGATTTAAATAAACGCATCTTTAAATGAAACTGTTTTCAAATAAAGAATTTTCTAAATAAAAAAAGTTAACAATATACATTTATTAAAAAGTGCAAAGCACAACAGAGATTTTTATAATTTATAGGAACCATGCGGGTTTAGTGGATTAAATATTATTATAAGAACAGATGTGAATTAGGAAAAATTATACTAATTCACATCTATTTTTTTACTCAAAAACTCAGTATAATTCAAGTCAATTATTTTATTTAATAAGCTTATAGAGAATTATGCTATATAAATTCAAAATGGTAATTCTTATATACTCCCATATGTTATAAATATTTTATAAAACTTATTAGACGTTAATCTTTCTGTTTTTGCACTTAATTGGAATATAAATCCATAAATAATAATATTATTATAACAATTAAATTTCTAAAAGGGGTAGTAGGTCTTAAATCATAAATTTTCTTTAATAATCAATAGCATATTATAAAAATTCCGGAGGTGTATAGAGAAATGACAAAGATTAAGACAGTGCAGGAAGCAGTAAAAAATATTAAAGATGGCATGAGGATCTTGACAGCAGGTTTTTTGGGAGTTGGTGCTCCATTAAAGATGATAGACGCATTAGCGAATGCAAACGTTAAAGATCTTACACTTATTCAAGCTGTATCAGCTCAACCAGGAGAGACTCATGATGTTGGTAAGCTTATAGCAAATAAACAAATAAAGAAATTTGTAGGTTCACATATTGGGACTTGTCCTGAAGCGCAAGAACAATATAATGCAGGTACATTAGAAGTAGAATTCATACCTATGGGGACTATAGTTGAATGTATACGAGCTGGTGGTGCTGGGCTTGGTGCAGTTATAACACCAACTGGACTTGGCACTGAAATTGAAAAAGGAAGAGATAAACTTATTGTAGAGGGAAAGGAATATTTAGTATTTCCAGCTATAAAGGCAAACGTTGCGTTAATTAAAGGCTATAAGGCTGATAAATTTGGAAATATTGTATATAGAGGAACAACAAAAGGAACAAATACAAGTATGGCGCTTGCTGCTGATTTAGTTATAGCCGAAGTAGATGAAATTGTAGAAGTAGGTGAAATCTCTCCTGATAGCATTGGAACACCAGGTATATTAGTAGATATAATAGTTCAAGGTGATTCTTTTGAAGAGAGAAGAAAATATTTTGAAGATTTATGGACAAGAACTAATAAAATGAGATAGGGGTGATAATGATGAATAGTAAAGAGATAATTGCAAGAAGAATAGCAAAAGAATTTAAAGAAGGAATGGTTGCTAATTTAGGGTTTGGTATACCTAACATGGCTGCAAATTATTTGCCAAAAGGAATGGAAATAACACTACAATGTGAAAATGGCGCATTGAAGTTTGGGGCAACTCCAAAGATAGGAGAATCTGATCCAGACCTAGCTAATTCAGGTGGATCTCCAATTACTTTACTACCAGGAGCCTCAACCTTTGAGATGGATTTATCTTTTGCAATAATAAGAGGTGGACATGTCGATATAACTGCATTGGGTGCTTTAGAAGTAGATCAAGAAGGTAATATTGCAAATTGGAAAATACCAGGAGTCTTTTCGCCAGGTATGGGAGGAGCAATGGACCTTTTAGTAGGAGCGAAATATGTAATAGCTGCGCTAAGCCATAATGATAAAAAAGGTAATCCCAAAGTACTAAAAAAATGTACATTACCTTTATCAGCTGCAAAATGTGTTGATCTTATAATTACCGATAAAGCGGTTATGAAGGTTACAGATAAAGGATTAGTATTAATGGAAATTGCACCAGGTTTAACTGTTGATGAAGTAGTAAGAATAACAGATGCTGATTTAATAATAGCTGATAACGTTAAGGAAATGGAAATATAATATAATGATTAGCGCATTATTTCGGATGAATATGCGCTTTTTTTATGTACAAAGAATGTGGATATAATAAACGGTAAATATAAGTATAATCTTCAGAAAATTATTTGATTTGCATTGTTTGGTGGTCTAATATAAGCTCTGCAAAATTAAATTTTTAGAACATGTATAAAAAAATGGCTATTAATGGATTATGTGGATATAAATTGAAAAAGAGGCAAAAATATATTGACAAAGGAATTCTGAGTGATATAATCGGAATATAAACCTAGTAAGCCTATATGAATTATGTAGATACACAATGAATAAGAAAAGCATAGCTTCATAAAGTTTGTTGTTCTAATCATGTAGTTGTTTTTATAAAGCTATTGCAAGGGGATTTTATAAGCATAATTAAGGGGGAAAATAAGTGAAAATAGGAAAGTTATCAAAAATTTTAATCGTAGGAATTACTGCAATATCTATATTAAGTGGGTGTGGAAAGACAAGCAGTAATTCTAAAACTGAGGCAAGCGCTTCAAAAGCTGATACATTTACATACGGAATTGATGGAGATCCAGGTAATTCAGTAAATGTAGTAACGACAACTGACCGTTATGGATTAATGGAAATAAAAGCATTATATTCACCACTTTATATGTATAATGCAGATAAGGTTGAGTATTTTCTTGCAGAAAGCATGACGCCGTCGGAAGATAAACTAACATATACAGCAAAGTTAAGGAAAGATGTTAAGTGGAGCGATGGTGCTAAGTTTACAGCTGATGATGTGGTTTTCACATATAATGAGATGTTAAAGGAAAAGAATGCTGGATGGGCATATAGTCAATTAATATTTAATGGAAAACCAGTAAAAGTTGAAAAAGTTGATGATTATACTGTCAATTTCATACTTCCAGAAGTTAGTGCTCCAGCAATGGAACTTTTAGGGGATATTTTTATAATGCCTAAACATATATATGAAGGTGAAACAAATTTTGAAAATAGTGAAAAGAATGCAAAACCAGTAGGGACTGGACCTTATAAATTAGAGGAATACAAAGCTGGTCAGTATGTTAAATTTGTAAAAAATGGCGACTATTTCTTAGGGGCACCGAAGATACAAAATATTGTGTTTAAGACTATACCAGATGCAAATACTGCAAAGCTTTCTATTCAAAAGGGAGAAATAAATGCTCTAGTTGTCCAATCAGCTGACTTAAAGGATTTAAAAAGTGATAAATTATCAACTTACACATATGATGAAGGTAGAATTGCTTATATGGTAATGAATTCTAAATCACCTAAACTTCAGAATGAAGAGGTAAGAAAAGCTATATTCTATGCACTTAATAGAAAAGATATGATAAACGCTGCTTTTGGATCAGATGAATATGCTAAAGAAGCGTATACTTTCCTTCCAAATGAAAGTAAATATCATACAGATGATGTAGAAAAATATGATTATAATCAAGATAGAGCAAAAGAACTTTTAGCGAAATCTGGGGTTTCTGGACTTAAGCTTAAACTTGGATATGTTGGAAATAATGTACCATACCAAAAAGAGGCTGCTATAATCCAACAAAATCTTAAAGCAGTTGGAATAGATGTTGAGCTTGCAGGAGGAGAAGATGCGGCTATAACACAAAAAATGAAAGATCCAAATAGTGATTATGATATGTTCCTTGGGGGATATATTATGGGAATAGATCCTGATACTTTTAATTCATTATTTATACCAGGTTCACACAACTACAGTCATTTTGATGATAATAAACTTGTTGATTTATTTAATGCTGGAAGAGTAGAAAAAGATGAGGCAAAGAGGAAAGAAATATATAATGACGCCCAAAAACGAATTCAAGATGATGCGTATTTCTATCCAATTCTTGAAAATAAGAGAATACTTGTTATGAGCTCTGATGTTGATGGAGTAAAAGATGCTGCATTAGTTCCAGTATATACGTTTGAAGATATGTCAAAATTGCATTTTAAATAAGAATTATTACAGGTTAAGCTCATGGGGAATAACAAATAATTATTTCCCATTTGTAATTTATTAATAAAGGAAGTGACAATGTAGTGGCTAGATATATATTAAAGAGAGTTATTCAGGCAATTCCACTGCTCTTAATAATTTCAATAATTTGCTTTACGTTTATTAAGTTAGCTCCGTATAATGCAATTGATGCAATGGCAACACCTAATATGCCAGAGAAAACTGTAAATTTAATAAAAGCAAAATATGGATTTGATAAACCAGCTTATGTTCAATATTTCCTATGGCTTAAAGGAATATTAAGCGGACAATTTGGATATTCAATAGTTAATCACGAAAATATAGCTAATGATTTAGTTGCAAGAATTCCAGCAACAATAATATTAGTTTTGCCATCGTACTTACTGGCTGTTGTAATTTCAATAGTTCTTGGTCTTATAGCTGGAGCAAATAAAAATAAACTTATAGATAAAATAATCGATGGCTTTTGCTCAATAGGTATAGCAGTACCAACTTTTTGGTTTGCTATGATAATTATATTTATCTTCGGATATAAGCTTGCAATATTTCCTATATTAGGGATGAATACTATTGGTGAGGATAAATCTTTTTCAGATTTTATAGTTCATTTTATAATGCCATGTATTGTTTTAACTATGGCTTTTCTACCAGGGCTTACAAGGTACGTAAGATCATCAACGATAGGTCAAATATCCAAAAATTATGTGACGGTTCAGGATGCATTTGGTGGAAGTAACCACGAAATATTATTTAAACATGTATGTAAAAATGTGTTGCTTCCAATAATTACAAAGATAGGAATGGCGCTACCAATGCTCGTAACAGGGGGGATGATAACTGAAACTGTTTTTGGATGGCCTGGTGTTGGTCCGTATTTTATAACAGCTATTAAGGGAATGGACTATCCTGTTATTATGGCAATTTTGGTATTATCCTCATCACTAGTTATATTAGGAAATTTATTATCTGATATATTATACAGCTTAATAGATCCAAGGATAAGGAGTGCAAGATAAATTATATGGAAAATAGACGAATAGAGAATTTTAAAAATGAACTTCAAAATAGAAAGAGTGCTATTTTTTCGGTAGTTTTTCTGATTTTTATAGTATTTATTTCAGTATTTGCATTTTTAATACCTATAAACCCTGATGCGACAGACACAACTAATATGTTGCAATCGCCAAGTTTAAGTCATTTATTTGGTACTGATGAACTTGGAAGAGATTATTTAACTAGAACTATATATGGAGGTAGAGTATCACTTATAGTTGGAATCCTTGCAATGATAATTTCTACTTCAATAGGAGTTCTTATTGGTACAATGAGCGGATATTTGGGAGGTATAATAGATAATATTTTAATGCGTTTTGTTGACATAATATCATCTATTCCTTGGTTGATACTTGTAACTGTAATTAGTATATTTTTAAAACCAGGACTTCAAACCATAGTTATAGTAATAGGTCTATTTACCTGGATGGAGATTGCAAGACTTGTACGAGCAGAAACACTTTCAGTAAAGGAAAGGGAATATGTGTTATATGCAATTTCTATTGGTCAATCTTCAAGAACAATAATACTCAAACATATTATTCCAAGCGTATTTCCAACTATTATAATAGCTTCAACAACAAGTATAGCCGAAGCTATAATGACTGAATCTTCCTTGAGTTTTTTAGGTCTTGGAATTCAGCAACCAATGTCTTCATGGGGGAATTTACTTCAAAATGCACAAGCAAATCTGCAAAGTGCTCCATATATGGCAATATTGCCAGGATTATTGATAATTCTTACAATATATTCATTTAATAAGCTTGGAAATACTCTTAGAGCGATTGTAGAACCAAGAATGGTTGGAGGTGAAAAGTAGTATTATGAGTAAAGAAGCTCTTCTTAAAGTAAAAAATCTAAAGACTAACTTTTACAGTAAAAATAATAAAATAGAAGCTGTAAGAGGGGTGAGTATTCAAATAAACTCGGGAGATATTTTGGGTATTGTTGGTGAATCTGGGAG
Organism: Clostridium beijerinckii HUN142; assembly: GCF_000621745.1. Taxonomy (GTDB): domain Bacteria; phylum Bacillota; class Clostridia; order Clostridiales; family Clostridiaceae; genus Clostridium; species Clostridium beijerinckii_A. The sequence continues at coordinate 21,327 of NZ_JHXK01000033.1, forward strand.
TGGAAAAAGTGTTCTAATGAAATCTGTAATGGGCATACTTCCTCAAAATGCACAGATAGATTCAGGAGAAGTTTATTTTGATGGCAATAATATACTTAAGTTATCGGCTAAGGATATGCGAAAGATTAAAGGAAAAGAAATAGCTATGATATTTCAAGATCCTATGACGGCGTTAAACCCATTAAAAAAAATAGGAGATCATATCATAGAAGTTTTAGTTAGACATAAAGGTATTAATAAAAGGATTGCTAGAAAAATGGCCATTGAAGTCCTAAATGATGTGGGAATACCAATGTCAGAAAAAAGAATAGATCAATATCCCCATGAATTCAGTGGAGGCATGAGGCAAAGAGTATTAATTGCAATGGCACTTGCATGTAATCCTAAACTTTTAATTGCAGACGAGCCAACAACGGCTCTAGATGTAACTATTCAAGCTCAGATATTAGAACTTTTAAAATCACTTAAAAAGAAAAATAATATGTCTATAATTCTCATAACTCATGATCTTGGAGTTGTAGCTAGTTTATGTAATAGAATTGCAGTCATGTATGGAGGTCTAATAATGGAAGAAGGAACAACGGAAGAGATATTTTATTCATCAAAGCATCCATATACAAAAGCGTTACTAAATTCTATACCAAAGATTCAAGATGATGAAAAAGCCAGGCTTAATCCAATAAAAGGTTCAGCACCTTCTCTTTTAAATCCTCCAAAGGGATGTCCGTTTGCAGAAAGATGCGAATTTGCAAAAGCAGAGTGTTTTAATAAAATACCTGAATACAACAGTTTTAGTGAAACACATAGAAGCATGTGCCTTTTTGCTAAATGATTTATTGTATACTTTGAGTTAGCAATTATTTAATACAGACTATTAATTTATTAGGAGGAGAAAGAGGATGGGAAAGCTAAGTGATATATTAATAGAAGTAAAAGACTTAAAAAAATACTTTCCAGTTAAAAATGGAATTAATAAAAATAATTTTATAAAAGCTGTAGATGGAGTTTCCTTTAATATAAGAAGAGGAGAAACTTTCGGATTGGTGGGAGAGTCTGGTTGTGGAAAATCTACTTTAGGCAGAACAATAACACGACTTTACGATGCAACAGCTGGCGATATATTTTTTGAAGAGAATAATATTGCAAAATTAAATAAAAAACAAATGAAACAATATTATAAAAAAATGCAAATCATTTTCCAAGATCCGTATTCCTCACTCAACCCTTACATGAATGTTAAAGAGCTAATAGAAGAGCCTCTAACTTTACATACGAAACTAAGTAAATTAAAAAGAAAAGAAAAAATTGAAAGTCTCCTTGAAATGGTTGGTTTGAAGAAAGATGATATGGATAAATTTCCGCATGAATTTAGTGGAGGGCAATGTCAAAGAATTGGAATTGCAAGAGCAATATCAACAAACCCAGACTTTGTATTATGTGATGAACCAATATCAGCCTTAGATGTATCAATACAAGCTCAAGTTGTTAATATGCTTGAGGATTTGCAAAAAGAAATGGGCTTAACTTATCTTTTTGTAGCACATGATTTATCTATGGTAAGGCATATTTCTGATAGAATTGGAGTTATGTATTTAGGAAGTATTGTTGAAGTGGGAAGAAGTAATGATTTGTATAAGAATCCACTTCATCCATACACTAAGGGACTTTTATCATCTATACCCATAGCAGATCCTATAAAAGCAAAGGAATCTAATATAAATATTATTAAAGGAGATATTCCAAGCCCAATGAATATTCCTTCTGGTTGTAGATTTCATACTAGATGTCCATATGCTAAACCAATATGTAGTGAAGTTACACCAATAGAAAAAGAGGTAGAAAATGATCATATAGTGACTTGCCATTTATATTAATAATAAAAAGATATTTATATTTTCTTAATCAGCATTGAGCTGATTATAATTAAATCTGAAGTTTCTTAATTTTATGAAACTTCAGATTTAAACTTTTATAATGATCTAAAAACTAACCTGAGTGAGTGATTTACATTTTGGCAACTGAGTAACAGAGAATCTTATCTTTTTAGGAGTTATGCGGATAAATCTAATTGCATATTGTTTTTATTCTACCCTAGACTTTAGTGCTTCAGCCATTGAAATTCTATTTATCTTTTTCCTGCTTAACAACTTTGAGAGTTCAAAAGTTAAGTATATTATGACGAAACCAACCAGAACATAGATATAGTCAATAGTTACAGGGAATGATATACTCATCTCTTTTGTCATTGATTTAAACAATGCGGTTAAGGAACCAAGTAGGAGAGGGACTCCTAGTATATAGCCAAGCACTACTATAAACCTAGAACTATTTAAAATTAACGAGTAGATTTCATTCTTTCTATAACCTAGAACCTTTAAAAGAGAAATATTATCCTTGTTCTCCTCTATAGTAAGAGAAGTAACAACGTATATTACAATAAGACCTATTATAAAGGAAATAAAAGCTATACTTCCAATTGCAGCTTGAAGTGGCTTTGTCATTATATCGAAGGCGTTTTTCATATCCTCCACTGTTACAACTGTTAATAGCTTATTTTCAGGAATATCTATTTTTTCTGTGCTCCATAACCCAATGTAGCTGCCTGAAGGTAAACCAAGCATATCATTAAGATCATCTAGTGGCATATAAATATATTGGCCTACGAAAGTTTCAGCAATACTGTCAACAGCTATTGTGTATTCTTTTGAATCTAATCTATTTATAAGCTTTAGAGTATCCTTTGGAGCTATATTAAATTTATCAGCCAATGGTCTTGTAACAATGATTTGATCAGACTTCAATATATTGCCTGATTTATCTTTAAAGGAAATATATTTAGAATCAGGATCTACACCATATACTGTAAAAGTAGTTTTATCATCGTATTTCATTGCAAAGGGGATTTCCAAGAAAGCTTCGCCATTTTCTGGTTTGCCATTTTGGAGAGAGTTAAATACATAGTGATAATTATATTTAAAGGCTTCATTAAAAGATCTTTTTAATAAGGAATCCATTGAACTCTTTGATGCAAAGCCCATGAGTAGCAGCATTGTTGACATAATAATGCCAAGTAACAGAAATATACTTCTTGGTATGCTTCGGAGGAGTTCACGCGTTTTAAATTTAGTATTAAAACTGAATCTTTCAAGGTTTACTTTTCTTTCTAAGAAGCCAATCTTATTCTTTTCTGTGCTACCTCTCATTAGCTGCACTGGGGAATTTTTGAGGGATTTATTAATTACAAGATAACTGCAGATTACTAAGAAGAATATTGGCAGTAAAATACTTATTATAATATAGCTTATATCATAGTTTAATGAACCTACAGGAATATTAAAGAATGACACATAATAATTCATCATAGGTCTTAAGGTTAATAATCCAAGCATAGTTCCTATAATACCGCCTACAAGTGAAATGAACATGGGATATAGGAGATAATGCCTCATAATCTCTTTTTTTCTATAGCCTATAGCATAAAGAGTCCCTATGATAACGGCTTCTCTTTTTAACATTCTAAACATAACTATACCAGTTAATATGCAGGTTAATAGAAGCACAGCCATAGGCATAGAAGAACTCATTTTATCAATACCGGAAAGCTTTGCTGTAAAATATGTAACTCTTGGATTATCGCTTATGTTTATCCAGCTGAGAAGAATGATATTCCTACTTTTTAGATAATCCTTAAATTCTGATATCCTATTATCTATATTACTTCTGTTACCACTAAATCTTATGGCATAAGAGATATTTCCTTTATTTAAATTATTAAAATCCTCTTTACTTACAACACCCACTCCAAAACTTTTGGGATCATTCATTATATCCGATTCACTTTTTAGTGGATAGATATAGTTAGGAAGAGACATAAAACCTGATAATATAAAGTTCTTATCATTAATTTTAAGGCTATCTCCAATATTTAATTTATTAGCTTTTCCATAGGATGGATCTATGAGGATATTGCCGCTGCTTAGAGCGTTTCCTTCAATCACAGCAGGTATATTAACCTTTTTATTTTCGCTGAATAGTCTTAGGGTTTTATCTTGTGATACTGAGTAATCAAAAGACTTTGTTTTCTCTATGTTCATATTAAATTTTGTTTCTAAGGCTTCTAGATCGTTTATTTCTTTAGTGGCTATAAAATTTGCATCTTCTTGCTTATAATCTTTTTCAAATGAAGATGATAGTTTCGTAAGATTTATTGAAACCAAGTTAAACATTGTAAAAAGCAGACAGCTAAAAACAATAAGCACTAATGAACCAATATATTGTGATTTGCTTTCTAGCATCGTTCGCTTAATTTTTTTATTAATAATCATTACCACTCAATCCTTTCCGCTGGCATGGCTATACTATTAACTATGCTCTCTACGATTTCACCACTTCTAACCTTATAAACCTTATTAGCCATAGCACTAATTGCTGTGTTATGGGTTATCATAAGTATTGTTGTGCCAAACTCTTTGTTTATCGTCTGAAGAAGTTTTAATATTTCTCTTGAGGTTGAAAAATCAAGGGCACCTGTTGGCTCATCGCATAACAAAAGCGTAGGGTTTTTAACTATAGCTCTTGCAATAGAAACTCTCTGCTGCTCACCGCCACTAAGTTCCCTTGGAAATCTATGCTTTTTATCAAGCATATCTACGGCTTTTAAGACCTCATCAACGTTAAGTGGTGACTTGCTTATATTTGAAACGACTTCTATATTTTCACCTACAGTAAGATTAGGGATCAGATTGTAAAACTGAAATATGAAGCCGATATTTTCTCGCCTATAATCTGTAAGCATATTGTCATTTAGTTTAGTAATATCTATGTTATCAACTGAAACCATACCTGAATCGCATCTATCAATTCCTCCAATAATGTTAAGAAGAGTTGATTTTCCGGAACCAGAAGGTCCAAGTATTACACCTATCTCACTTTTATCTAAAATTATATCTGTGCCTTTTAAGACAGTAGTGGTTACATCACCTGTATTATAGCTTTTCTTTAAATTTTCTACTTTTAGAAACATTATTTACATTCTCCTATCATTAAAGTTATCTTAATTAGAGTTATATTCTGTATATGTTTTTAGTAAATAAATATATATCTTTAGACATAGTGTTCACTCAAGGGCACAGCCTTATTCAATATAAAGACGGTTTTGTAGATTTACCAACAAAACCAGGTCTAGGACTTATTATTGATGAAAATAAAGTAAAAGAAGTTGCTATGGAAGGTCTTAATTGGTCTAATCCAAATTGGAAAAATTATGATGGAACAAAAGCTGAATGGTAGAATAATATAAGTTATATAGGAAATAAGATTAAGGGATAACTATAATGATTATGGTTATCTCTTTTTCAATGTAATGGTAAACCTATATATACTAACTTTAAGTCAATATACAAGAAAATTCATTATAGTTTAATTTGGCTTTATTTCTAAATTATCAGATAAAATAAAGATTGCTAAATATTGACGTAATAGCCATGATAAAATATAATTATTAATGATATTCATTATCATTAATAATTATAAGGAGTAGAAATATGATCTTTATTTGTACATTAATTCTAGTAACGATTCTATCATTACTTTTTACATCGTCTATTAAAAAACATTATTATTTATATTATTCACTGGCAGTGGGTATTGCAATTATCACATCATTTTATGAAATACTAAGAATAACATCTGATGCAAAGCTTGAAGGGGTTATTCTAACTCTTGAAAAAACTTCAATAAGAGGGTTAATATCAGTATCGTTTTTCATATTAGTAATGTATGCAGGGGCTTTGAATCAAAAGTGGACAATAACGAAGAAACTACGCAGTATTAGAGCAGAATTAGCTATCATAGGATCTATTATGTTATTGCCTCATGGAATAGTATATTGTATTCGATTCATAATACTTAAACTTCCAAAGATTATTAGCGAAGGCACATTTCCAATATTATATTTAAGTTATATAGGGGTTGGAATTATAGGATTTATTGTGATGATACCATTATTTATAACTTCATTTAAAAAGATAAGGCGCAAAATGCAAGGGAAGCAATGGAAAAGGCTTCAGCGATGGGCGTATTTGTTTTACTTTTTAACATATCTCCATATTTTACTTATACTTTTAAATGAAAAGGAAATAGATTGGGTAAGGTTAAGCAGCTATACTATAGTTTTTATTAGTTATATGTGGTTAAAGATATTGAAAAACAAAGAGATTAATATAACAAAATCAGTTAGATTAATCAAAAGCAATAATTAATATTGGATATAAAAAGTATTAGTTCAGAATATCATGCCCTCGAGAAATGAATTAGTGCTATTTTCTCATTATATTTAGAAAACAGCACTAAAGGTGAGTATAATTAATTTCATCGTATATAGCTAGTTATTTATCTCTATTGTAAGAAATTTAATATTATATCAAATAATTAAATAAATATTTCTTATGAGTTATTTTGTAGTCTATTTATTTTCGAACAAGCACTTTATATGAATGAATATGTAGAATAATTGGTGATATAAATCTAAATTTATTTTCACATAAAGACAATAACTTACAAACAAATGCGTTATAATGTCAAATGGGAAAATACAATAAGTAATTTGTATATAAGCTTATCTACATTTCAATGAAATTAAGATCTTTATGATGAATTATTAGAGTTTCCTTAATTAAGCAAAGTCTTTATTGAAACATTAAATGTAAATCTGTAAAGAAATTGATATTGGATAATAAAAGAGGAGGCATGAATGGATTGATGGAAACTGCAATGAGAATCTTAAAAGAAAGTAGAACGAGTGCTAAGTCTGTACCTTTAATTTTTTGTAATATTATATTAAGGAAATATTAACATAATCTAAAGATAATAAACAAAGATTTATAGTAACATATAATCAAGAAAAAGCTGTACTAAAAGATTTAGAAATAAAGCAACATTAAGGCGGTGATTTTATTTTATGAAAGATGTAAATATAGATACAATCAAAGAGACAATAAAACATCTTCCTGAAGATGAACAAGAGATAATATTACATTTGACAGAAATATTTGAGGGCGAAGAAGAAAATATTAATGAGTATGTTAAGAATGAATTAATTGGTGGATAAAGCAAATATTATTAAGATTAAGAAGATATAAAGCCAATATGTTTCAAATGTTAAACATATTGGTCTTATTATAGTTTTGTTACTGAATGTAAAAAATTCATAAATTGCATTAATATTGCAATAATGATATAATATCAAGTAATTTTATAATTAGGGGGTATTATATGTATTTTGTAAACGTACGTTATAAAACATATGAATGGAGCATACGTGCTACTATTTTAAGCGTATTAGGGGCGATTCTAAAAGCGTTTTGTTGGATTTGTATATGTTCAATTGCTATGTTAATAATTATGATTCCTACAGCTGCAAATCCAAATTATGAACAGGATATTAAGTTTGCTATTCCAGTAGCTCTAGCAGTAGGAATTGTTTTAGCTATTTTAGGTGGAATTTTACAAAGGAAAGCTGAAAAATTAAGTGATTCAGATTTTAAAAATAAGATAAAAAGCGATTTTCAATTTGCTAAAAATATGGCTAAAAAGAATCCAGAAAATAAAGAATTATACATAAGTCAAAATTCTGAATACGCAAATTATGTGCTATCTGGAAAAGAATCATCAGAAGGAGATAATGATGATTCTCGTGAAGTTAAAAAAGTAAGCCCATTACGCTTAGCGCTAGCTGCAGTATTAGCAATATTTTTTATTTTTGGTGGTATGTATTTATCAGGCTCATTTAATTAAATCTATAAATTAAAGAACTAAATCATTTAATATATTACCCAAACTTTAAAGGCTAATGTTATTTACATTGGCTTTTTTAGCATAAAAAAATATTTTAGAAGAGCTTTTTATATAATAACCTTTTAAAAAAAAGTATATAAAACAGATAAAAATAGTCTTGTATAAATTATAAAAATATGTTAATATTAATTCACACAATGCTAACATTATACTCCCAAGATAATTACAAACTTTCTTATAGAACGATTCATTTAATGAGGATAATAAACAGTAGAGATATTGTTTATTATCTTTATTTTTGTTTTCGTATTAAAAGTTGGTTTTACTTATTATTTTTTTTATGAATTTTATCAATAGTACATATTTAATAAATTTTAAAATTAATATGCAATATTATATTGTTACTTTAAGGTATGTGGGAGGAGTAATTAAAATTTCTCAAATATCCTCTTGTTTAAGCCTCAAGACTTTATTTAAATCCATAAATACAGATTGATTATAATCTTGGTGTACTGAAACATCAAGGACAGCATAAAGTTTTTCTAATTGTTTTGGTTTAAATAGTGGCTTCAGAGGAGGTGCAGAGTAAAAAAATAGGTTGGATTATGGAATACATCTCTATGTTAATAGATGTGTATTTTTTTGTTACTAAGAAATATTTTAGAAGAATTTGTACTAGAGTTAGAGATACAAAATTATAGCAGAAAGACAATAATAACTTACAAAAGTAAAAATTTAAATTTTATAAAGTATCTAGAAAATAAACATAAGATAACAAAGATAGAGGACGTAAAAACGCTACATGTTAAATCTTATGTAGCATGATTAAAGCAAGCGCAACGAAAGCCTACTTATATAAATTCTGTTATTAAATCACTACAAGTATTTTATAAATATTCAAAGGAAGAAAATTTTACGCAAAGCAGCCCAATTACAGATGTTAAACTATTGAAAGTAAATCAGCCTTTGGCAAGGAAATAAAAAAAGATGACTTATTTAGGGGAATAAGTCATCTTTAATAGGAGTTTTATAATAATGCTTTAACCACTTTACAATAAGATTGTAGGAAAAATTGTAAAAAAAGTCAATATATTAATTTGGCTAGAATAAAAGGGATAACCTATCTGAAAAAATAAGTTATCCGTAAATGATTAGTGTAGTTTTAATGTAGAAAAGATAAAGAACTAATAAGAAATTATCTTACATTAATCAGTATAATATATATTTGTTACAAAAATATGTTAAAAATGTTAATTTAATATAAACGATTTATTAAAACTAAAGAATAGACTAAAGTTTGGAAGATATGACGAATAGATAATTTCAAAACAAAAGGGATAACTTGGCTGGTACAACAAGCTATCCCTAAATGATTATTATATTTTTTAAGTAGAAGGATATATAATTAGTAAGAAATTATCTTACAATGTTATTATAACAAATAATTATTACAAAATTATGTTAAATATGTTAATTTAATATAAAGGTTTCCTTAAATAAAATTAAGATTTGGTAAACAATTAAAGAAATAAAAACAACCTGCTTAGGGGAGCAGGTCGTTTTTATAAAGGTAAAATACATTTACCGATACGGGGGTAAAATAATAATGTTTTAACTATTTTACAATTACTATTATAAACTACAAATATTAAATAATTCTTTACTATTTATGAAGTTAATGTGAATAAATTAGTGACGTAAAATAAAAAAAGATAACTTACTTAGGGAAGAAATCATCTTTAATAGGAGTTTTATAATAATGTTTTAACCATTCTACAATATCATTATAGGATAAAATTATAATTTGTGTAAATATATGAGTTCTGCAATATAAAATAAAAAGGACAACTTGTTTAGGGGAACAAATTATCCTAAATACTGTGTTATATATTTAATAGGGGTAAATTTATGAAAAAAGTTTTATCGACTTTATGTTTTTATTATAAGTGGTAAGTGTGACAACATTATGTCAAATTAATTAACTTAATATAAACATTTTATAAAATATAGTTAAGGTTGAATTTACACAACAAACTGCCAATAAATTTATGAAATGCGCGACAGAATATAGTGATTTAAATTAGTATAGATAAGGATTTTGACTTATAATAATTTTATTTAATTATTTACTAATTAATGTTAAAGCGTTGCTAGTATTCTAAATAAATAATACAATTAAACATTAAAGGCTAATGCAAATTGTATTAGCCTTTTTTAAATATACCTTGTAATTTATTTTTTGAGTATATAATCCAACTATGACATATACATATAGATTAAGGTTTTTATACACATTTTGATTATGAAATATGTCATGATTTTTATATTAAATAGAGATGTAATTCAATATCTGCTATCGTTTCTCAAATATCCTCTTGTTTAAGCTTCAAGACTTTATTTAAATCTTCAAATACAGATTGATCATAATCTTGGTGTACTGAAACATCAAGAACATCATAAAGTTTTTCTAATTGTTTAATTATTTGATCTAATACAGAATCATTTTTAACAAGTAAATACATTTTGCTTGTAGAACCATCACCTATTTGCGCACATAAAATTCCTTCTAAATTAAATGCACGTCTAGCGAAAAGTCCAGTTATATGGCTCATAACCCCAGAATGGTTTCTAACATGTAGTTCTATAAGATAAAAATTAGTATTAATCATTTAATTTTCACCACCAATCATCTCTATATTTGATTTACCAGGAGGAACCATTGGAAGTACATTTTCAGTTTCTTCAATAGGTATATTTATTACACAAGGCCCATCTATAGTTAACAATTCTTTTAATTTTTCTAAAGGTTTCTCCTCATTTCCCAAATCACAAGATTGTATTCCGAAGCCTTCTGCAATTATTTTAAAGTTAGGATTTGATATAAATTGAGATGCTATATAATGTTCATTATAAAATAACTGTTGTTGCTGACGTACCAGTCCTAAATGATGATTATTTAAAATAATTACTTTTACATTCAGATTGAAGTCTGTAAGAGTAGCTAGTTCTTGAATATTCATTAAAATAGATCCATCACCACAAAAAGAAATTATAGTTTTATCTTTGTTAGCCAATGCAGCTCCTATAGCAGTTGGAAGTCCAAATCCCATAGTTCCAAGACCACTAGAAGTTAATAGAGCTTTTGGCGATTTAAATGGATATCTTTGAGCTACCCACATTTGATGCTGACCAACATCTGTAGTAATAATTGCGTCACTAGGAACCATGTTCCCTACAAAAGGAATTATATTAGCAGGGTGCAACGTGTTTTTATAAGAAGGGAGGGGATATTTAGATTTAAAACATTTAACTCTTTCCCTCCAAGTGTTTCGACTTTTACTTGCAATATGCGGAAGTATGTCTTCTAAGAAGTCGTCAACATTTGCAACCATAGATAAACTACTGGTCTTAACTTTATTTATTTCAGAAGGATCAATATCAATATGAATTATGGAAGCGTTAGGACAAAATTTTTCTATATTACCTGTAGCTCTATCATCAAATCTTACTCCTAGAGCCAAAATTAAATCAGCTTCATTTAGAAGATAATTTGTATATGGTGCACCATGCATACCAAGCATACCAATACTTAACTCATCTTCGCAAGGAAAAGCACCAAGCCCCATAAGACTTAAAGAAACGGGTATACTATTTTTCTTTGCGATTTTATATAAATTCGCTGATGCGTTTGAATTAACTATACCTCCGCCTGCATAAATTATAGGTTTCTTTGAATTATTGATTAATTCAGCGATACAATAAAGCGTAGAGCTTTTTATTAATTCCCTCTTTGGCAGAGTTTCAGGTGCAATTTCAGAAGGAAAGTCTTCTAAGTCTATAAATTCAGTTTGAATATTTTTAGGAATATCAATAAGTACTGGACCGGGTCTTCCTTCTAAAGCTATTTTGAATGCCTCTTTTATAACCGTAAATAGTTCATTTATATTCCTAATCAAAAAATTGTGCTTAGTAATTGGAATTGTTAATCCGTAAGCATCAACTTCTTGGAAAGCATCAGTGCCTATTGCTGATAGCGGAACCTGGCCTGTTATTGCAACAAGAGGAATAGAATCAAGTTTGGCATCTGCAATAGCAGTTAGAAGGTTAGTTACTCCAGGGCCAGAAGTTGCAAAACATACTCCAACTTTATTTGTACTTCTTGAAATACCTTGCGCAATAAATCCGGCTCCCTGCTCATGACGTGCAAGTATATGTTTGATTTTTTTGCTTTTATATAAGGCATCATAAAGTGGAAGATTGAAGCCACCTGGAATGCCTGATATATATTCAACTCCTTCATTTTCTAATAATTTAATAACTACATCAGCACCGTTATATTTCAAAAGAATCACTCCTTACATAAATATCTTAGAATATTTCGTTAAAGTTTATTGCTTAAATAAAAAAGTTCGATTTTATTATTTAACATAGGACTAAATATTATTTTTGTGTAAAAAAAAACTCCCAATCCTATAAATAATATAGGACGAAGAGATAATCACCGCGGTACCACCTAATTTTGTATAATTAAATACACACTTATTAATAATACAGGTTAAACAACCGATATTATTGTCCTTTTAACAGTGGACAATCCGTTTAATTCTACTCTCTAAAAATTAAGATTTCGATTAAAAACTCCAAGGCTACATTCCATATATATATCATGAGAATTTCCAGCAAATATCCTCTCTCTTTGTTTCAATAATATATGTACTCTTCCTCTTCACAGTTTTTAAATTATATAGGTTTGTATAAATTATAGTCAAAATATATAAGCTTTGTCAATAATATTTTGAAAATTCTGCAAAAAGAATGAAACAATAAAATTTAAGTAGTAAATAAGTTTTTTATATTCCATAAAAATTTTAATATATATGTTCTCAAAAATTAAATTCAGCCAAGTTTATATTAATCTATAAGGTAATACAAAATAAATAATTTTATAAAGGATGAATTTTATATTACTCGGAGCTTATACAAGTCAAATTCCTTAAGACTTTATTGGTATGTGAAATACAATTATCCCGTTGCGTCTTGTTATTTTAAAATAGAGGATTATAAAAACTCAATTTAATATTTAAATGCTGTAAAAAAACAAATTTATATATCGTTTACATGAAGATTGTGCTATAATAAAAATATAAATAGATCCATATTAAAGGGGGAATAAATATGCTAGGGATAGTAATTTTTGTTTGTGCCTTATTGATTGGTTGTAATGCTTTTTATAATACAGAAGATAATGAAGAAAAATATGAGATATCAAGTCAAAATCTAAAAAATAAGTGAATTATTAATATATACAGCAATTATTTGAAACAAGGTATGTTATTTTTGGACTATCTATATTATATAGATAGTCTTTTTTTGTTTAAAGGGTATATATATTTAATTTAAAATCTAAATTTCTGTTTATCGGCATCCTATGTTAAAATAGTATGTATATAATCACATAAAGGAGTTTAAAATTAATGAATATAATTACTTTGGAAAATATAAGCAAGAATTATAGTGATAAAATATTATTAAATAATGTTTCGCTAGGAATTAATGATGGAGATAAAATTGGTTTAATTGGAATAAATGGCGCTGGTAAATCAACGTTTTTAAAAATAGTTTCTGGGCGAGAGGAATTTTTTGATGGGAACATAGTAAAGGGAAAGAGTGTTAGAATTGAATATCTCGACCAAAACCCGTTATTTGATCAGGATGCAACTGTTTTAGAGCAAATATTTAAAGGTGACACTAAAGAAATGAAACTTTTAAGAAGATACGAAGAATTATTAGATAAAATTAATAGTTGCAAAAGTGAAGAATTTGATTCTTTAAATAATGAATTACTTAAAGCTCAAAGCCAAATTGATTCATTAGGTTTGTGGGATATGGAGAGTGAAGCAAAAACAATTTTAAATAAACTTGGAGTAAAGAATTATTCTGAAAAGGTTGGAAATTTATCTGGAGGACAGAAGAAGAGAATAGCACTTGCTTGTTCGCTTATAACACCATGTGATCTTCTTATACTAGATGAGCCTACTAATCATCTAGATTCAGATTCCATTGAATGGCTTGAAGAATTCCTAAATTCTAGGAAAGGTGCTCTTTTAATGATTACCCATGATAGATATTTTTTAGATAGAGTTACAAATAGAATTATTGAATTGGACAGAGGAAATCTATATTCTTATCCAGGAAATTATACTGCCTTCCTTGAAAAAAAGATTGAAAGAATTGAAGTAGAACAATCACAAGAAGAAAAGAAAAACGCTCTTATAAGGAACGAATTAAAATGGGTTAGACGTGGTGCTAAAGCCAGAACTACTAAGCAAAAGGCAAGACTTCAAAGATTTGACGAGTTAGTAAGCGAAGAAAGCATTAAAAGACAGGAAGATGTAGATATATCATTTGTTGGTTCTAGGCTGGGGAAAAAAGTAGTTGAATTATACGATATATCTAAGTCATTTGGAAATAAAGTTATAATTAAAGACTTTAATTATATATTTTTGAGAAATGATAGAATTGGTATCATTGGAGAAAATGGAGCTGGAAAAACAACTTTGGTTAATATTCTTAGAAATAAACTTTCTATAGACAATGGAAAAATTGAAATTGGTGATACAGTTAAAATAGGATGTTTTGCACAAGATAACAGTAATATGGATCCAAAGCTAAGAGTAATTGATTATGTTAAAGAAGGCGGAGAATACATACCAGTAGAAGATGGAACTAAAATAATGGCTTCTACTATGTGTGAAAGATTTCTATTCGATAGCACTATGCAATATACCCCCATTGAAAAATTATCTGGAGGAGAAAGAAGGAGACTTCATCTTTTAAGAGTCTTAATGGAATCACCTAATTTTCTAATATTAGATGAACCTACTAACGATTTGGATATTGAAACTTTAAAAATTTTAGAAGACTTTTTAGATAAATTTATGGGAGTAATTATTGTTGTATCTCATGATAGATATTTCTTAGATAGAATTTGTTCAAAAATATTCTCTTATGAAGGAAATGGGTATATTAAAGAATATAACGGTAACTATAGTGACTTTTTGATTTCAAAAGAAATTGAAAAAAGTAGATCTGTTGATTCAAGTGATAAAAGCAATAATGAGTCTTTGGCAGATAAAGGAAAGGGATTTAAAGAAAAAACTAAAGATAATAAACCTAAATTTACTTTTAAAGAACAGAAGGAATATGAAACTATAGACGATGATATTGCTAAATTTGAGGAAAAAATTAATTCATTAGAAAAGGATATGGCAAAGAATGCTTCAAACTATGGAAAACTAAATGAATTAATGCATGAGAAAGAAGAAGCGCAGAAGGAATTAGACAATAAATACGAGCGATGGGAATATCTAAATGAAATCGCTGAAGCAATTGAAGAATTTAAAAATAATAACTAAATATAATTTTAAAAGGAGGCATTGGGGTTATTTTGAAATTATTAATTTAAATAAT
Source organism: Clostridium beijerinckii HUN142 (assembly GCF_000621745.1). Classification (GTDB taxonomy): domain Bacteria; phylum Bacillota; class Clostridia; order Clostridiales; family Clostridiaceae; genus Clostridium; species Clostridium beijerinckii_A. The sequence goes on from NZ_JHXK01000033.1 coordinate 36,591, forward strand.
CTCACCTAATGAAATGGAAGTACATATATATTTAAAAGGAAAAAATGATCCTACTATATTTAATGCGGAAAGAATTGATATATTAGATATAAACATTGAAGGCCGTGACTATAAACAAATAAGATATTTTAGAAAAGGAGTCTCTAAATCTCAATATATCAGTGTAGATTTAATTAAAAGAATTAAAGAAGTTAAAAATAAAAATGTAGGTGATAAACATTGATAAAACAAATTTTACTAGAGGGTTTTAATAAGAATATAACAAATTCATCTCTTACAAAAGGTCAACGTGTTTTGAAAAATGATTTGTTAAGAGAAATAAATGTTAAGGTAGATAGAGACTACATAAAAATAAACTCAGCTGTAGTTTCAGAAAGCCTTCTTAGTGAATATTCATGCAAGCTTGAAATTGATAATGCTACTAAAGAAATTATAGGGACTCATTGTAGTTGTTTAGATTTTGAGAAAAACGAATTTTCTCGTGATAATTACTGTTGCAAGCATATAATAGCTACTTTTTATACATTCCTAAGAAATATTGATGAAGATGAAGAATTAAGAGGAAAGATAACTAGCAGTCTATCTCTTAAAGATAACAAAGTTAGAATTAAGGAGAAGCCTAATGATGATTTGTTATCTTTACTTGTCGGGGATACCGATAAGGAAAAACTAAAATTTGAAATTATTATTAATAAAAATAATTGGTCATCTAAGCTTCAGGTGGAGTTTAAAATAGGATTAAGAAAAAGCAATAAAATGTATATAGTTAAAGACATTAATCAGTTTTTAACATGCGTTTATAACAAAGTGCCAATTAAGTATGGGAAAGAATTTACTTTTGATATAAAAACTCAATGCCTTTCTTATGAGGACAGAAGATTAATAAAATTCATGAATAGCATAAAAAATTTAGCAGATCATGATAGAAATTTTAGACGTTATCAGGATAAATTAATAGAAGGAAAGACTATAACAATCCCTGATATGATGTTTAAAGAATTTTTATATATTATAAAAAAGAATAGAGTTTTTTTAGGCGATGGATTCTTTTATAGAATATTGGAATCTGAAATAATAGAGGGAGATATGCCTATTCCTTTTGCTTTATTGAGCAAGAATAGAAATATAATTTTAGAGGCTCCTAATGGGATACCAGAAGCATTAACTCAAAATGAAGATGTATTTCTATTTGGCACTTCAATATATATTCCTTCAATAGAACAATGTGAGCGATTATCTCCATATTTAAAAATCTTTAATGCTACTAATAAAGTGAGTTTTAATAAAGCTAATGAAAGTAGGATTTTAAAGGAATTAATACCGTCGATCCAGAAAGTAACAAGTGATTTAGTTTTATCTAAGGATATTAGAGAAAAAGTTGTAATTGCCCCTGTCAACTTCAGATTTTATTTTGATAAAGAGAAGGATATTTCACTATTGTTTAAGGTATCCTATGAAGGACATGAATTTAATTTTTTTGAAGAATACAAAGATAAAATTATTTACAGAGATACTAATAAAGAATATGAAGTTTTAGGGGTATTAAAAAGTCTTGGATTTGAAGAAATTAATGGAAGATTATATTTCCTAAGGGACGATGATGACGCTTTTAAATTCTTTAAATATGAAATAGAAAAGCTTCAAAGGTATGGTGAAGTATTTTATTCTGAGAGATTTAAAGGAATAAAAGATATTAAGAAATCAGATTTTGTTGGAGAAGTTAGAAAAGGTAAATTTAATTACTTTGAATTCGAATTTAAAATTTCTAATATATCTCCAGAAGAAACTGCAAAAGTACTTAGAAGTTTTAGAGATAATTTGAAATACTATAAGCTTGAGGATGGAGAATTTTTAGATTTAGAAGATGAAGCGTTAAAAGAAGCATTGACTCTTATAGATAATTTACTATTGGAAGAAAAACTAAACGAGAACCTTATTAATGTTCCAATTAATAAGGGAGCTTATCTTGAAGATTATTTAGAGGATAAAGAATTAAGATATATAAATAGCTGTGATGAAATTAAAGAACTTAAGCAAAGACTATGCAATATTAGGGATAAAGCATTTCAACCGCCATATGGGCTTCAAGCTAAACTTAGGGAATATCAGAAAGAAGGATATAATTGGCTTAGGACTTTAGATTATTTGGGGTTTGGAGGAATACTTGGTGATGAAATGGGACTTGGAAAAACGCTACAAACAATAACCTTATTACTTTCAAAACCAAATTCAAAAACTCTTATTATTGCACCTACTTCTTTAATTTATAATTGGAAAAATGAATTTAAGAAATTTGCTCCATCGATGAAAATTGCAATTTGCAATGGTGTAAAAGAAGAAAGAGAAGAATTAATTAATGAATATAAAGAATATGATGTAATTTTAACTACTTATAATTTATTACGACGTGACATAGAATTATATAATATGAATTTTGATTACTGCATTTTAGATGAAGCGCAAAATATAAAGAATCAATCATCTTTAAGTGCTAAGTCAGTTAAGGAAATAAAGGCGAGAATAAGATTTGCGTTGACTGGGACACCAATAGAAAATTCATTAATGGAATTATGGTCAATATTTGATTTTATAATGCCAGGATATTTATATAATGAGAAGAAATTTGTAACAAGGTATCATAGAAGGCTTGAAGAAGGACCAGAAATTCTAGAAGAGCTTAATAGACTTGTAAAACCATTTATTCTTAGAAGATATAAGAAAAATGTAATTAAAGAATTACCTGATAAGATAGAAAAAAGACTTCTTGTTCCTTTAAGTGATGAGCAAAAAGCTGTATATGAAACCTATGCTAACTATACTAAAGATTTAATTCAAAAGAAAGTCGAAGATTTTGAGTTTAGCAAGAGTAAAATAGAAATTTTAGCTTATATAACTAAGCTTCGTCAGATATGCTTAGATCCTTCTGTAACTATGGATAATTACTTAGGCAGTAGTGGGAAAATAGATGCATTAATTGAGTTATTGGAACAAAGTATAGAGGAAGGGCATAAAATATTAGTATTCTCGCAATTTACTTCTGTATTAAAGAATATAAGCAAAATACTTAAAGAAAAAAAATTCTTATTTTCATACTTAGATGGAACAGTTTCATCAATTAATAGAATGAAGATGGTTGACGAATTTAATAATGGTGAAAATACTGTATTCTTAGTATCCTTGAAGGCTGGTGGTACAGGTCTGAATTTAACAAGTGCGGATATAGTAATACATTTTGATCCATGGTGGAATCCTGCAGTTGAAGATCAGGCAACTGATAGAGCACATAGAATTGGTCAAAAAAATGTAGTAGAAGTGATTAAGTTAATTGCTCAAGGAACCATAGAAGAAAAAATAGTAGAACTACAGGATTCTAAAAGAGAGCTAATAAATAGGATTTTAGGTGATGATTTATCCGTAGGAGAATTCATACATTCGTTAAATGAAAATGAGATTTTAGAATTATTTAATTATAATTAACAATAAGCTACCAGCAATTATGAAGGTGATTATATGGAGAATACAATAAATGAACTGACAAACTACTTAAGGGAAGTTAATACTGCATCTATAATTTTAAGGCTTACTCTTGCTACAATTTGTGCAGGAATTATTGGGCTTGAAAGAGGAAGAAAAAAAAGACCTGCAGGCTTTAGAACGCATATATTAGTTTGTATTGGTGCAACTTTAATTATGATTACTGGGCAATACATGAGAGATATATTGCACATTCAGGATGATGTAAGCAGAATGGGTGCTCAAGTTATAAGTGGTATTGGATTCTTAGGAGCAGGTACTATTATCGTAGTTGGGCGTAATGAAGTTAAAGGCCTTACAACTGCAGCTGGTCTTTGGGCCTGTGCATGTATGGGACTTGCCATTGGAATTGGCTTTTATGAAGGCGCTATTATATCATGCTTTTTTTTATTAAGTGTATTAACAGTACTTCATAAAGCAGATTTACATTATAGAGCTCAGTCTAACGAATTGGATATATATGCTGAACTCAAGCATATAGCAGGCGTTACTAACTTTATGAATGCAATAAAATTAGATGGAACAAAAATTTCTAATCTAGAACTTAAGAAAGCAAAAGAGCTTGACAATCATATAATTGGGCTTAAAATGACTTTAACATTACCTGAAAAAATTAATCATTCAGAGTATATTTTAAAGCTTCATAGCCTTGAAAATGTAATTACAATAGAGGAAATTATGTAAGTTTTTATGGAATAAAATACAAGGGGAAATTTAGACTTTTTTGAATTTTCCCTTGTATTTTCCTTTGCTATGGGCAAAAAATAATAAGCCCATAATTCAATATATATTTTTGATCAGATACGATTTGATATCTTTAATATACCTAAAAACTTTTCAAATTCAATTAACAGAAATTTAAGTAGTAATTCTTTAAACCTCTTACAGTTTTTTCTCACTATTTCTTAGACCACCTCATTTTGTAGTTACTTTAGAATTAAGTATATTATAGAGTTTATTTGTTTGCGATTATAATCACATTAATTAATTTTGTCAATATTTTAAGTTTAGCTAATTTTGCATATTATAAATAAGGGCGAAAAATAATTATTGACAAGATCAGCTATTATATTTATTATTATAGACAAATAGACTCTATAATGTCTTTTAGGAGGTTTTGATTTGAAATATACAAAAGCAACAAATTATGCGCTACATACAATTGTATATATGATGGAAAATGCCAAAAGTGAGAAATTAAGCGTCAGTGCTCTGGCTGAACACTTTAATGTATCCACTACATATCTTTCGAAAATTTTAACTCAGCTGGTAAAAGCTGATTTAATCGAGTCAACACCAGGTACAAATGGAGGTTACGTTTTACGTAAAAACATAAAGTCTATTTCTTTTATGGATGTTATTAAAGCAACTGAAGGAACTGGCTCATTATTTGTTTGCAATTTAAATGAAAATAGCAAATGTTTGATTGAAAAAGTAATGGCAGAAGCTGAAAATGTACTAGAAAATTATCTAGAAGATAAAAAACTATATGATCTGACTCAAAATAAATCAAACTGTAAAACCAACAAAGAGTAAATATTTACCCATATTATATGGGTTTTTATATTGGGATTGCAGATATTATATATCTTTAATATATCTAAAGGAGAAGTTACATAATGGACAAAATACAAGAACTTGAACAAAAGCCTATTGGAAAATTACTTATACAATATTCAGTTCCAACAGTACTAAGTTTATTGATTAATTCACTTTATATAGTAATTGATCGGATGTTTATAGGAAATATCCCAAAAGTCGGTACTCTAGCCTTAACTGGAATTGGCCTTACAATGCCTATTACGTTAATTGTCGTAGCGCTATCTGCTCTTATATCAATGGGTGCCAGCTCTAATATCTCTATGAAACTCGGAGAAGATAATAAAGAAGAAGCTGAAAATTTTGCTGGAAATGCATTATCCCTAAGCATTGTTTTAGGGCTTTTGGTCACCAGTTTGTATCTGATATTTCAAAATTCAATATTAGGATGGCTCGGTATAAACGGTGAAATATTATCTTATACCAAAGATTTTATTACAATCATCATGGCTGGTACTATTTTTAATATGCTGGGATTTTCTCTGCCTTTTATCGTTCGCTCTGACGGTAATCCTATATTTTCAGCTGTGATTACAATTACAGGGTGCATTCTTAATATATTTCTTGATGCCTTATTCATATATGTATTTCACATGGGCATAAAAGGAGCAGCTATTGCAACTGTACTTGCTCAGTTTACTACAGTAATTCTTGGACTTTATTATTTGATAAAATTAAAAAATACCTTAATGCTTAAAAAGAGCAATTTTAAATTACATCTTTTAATTATAAAGGATATTTTTTTAATTGGATTAGTTCCATTTTCTAATCAAATATCCATAAGTATTGCACAAATTGTAAGCAATTATTCTTTAAACTTATATGGTGGAGAGTTGGCAATTGGAGCAATGACTGTACTAAACTCCATTACAATGTTATTTTTGATGCCAGTTTATGGAATAGCCCAGGGCTTCCAGCCAATCATCGGTTATAATTATGCCAAAAAGAACTATGACAGAACGCTGAAGACTCTTGCCCTTGCTGTTTTTTTTAGCACTGGATTCTTGGCAGTTGGTACTATAATTATGCAGCTATTTCCCAAATTCGCAGTTAGTCTTTTTACGCAGAACCCTGAACTTGTGAATATTTCTATAAATGGCTTAAAAAAATATACAGTGCTTATTTTTCTTGTTTCTATTCCTACATTTGGAGCTGGATTCATGATGCTTACAGGTAAACCTAAAACGGCCGTATTATTAAGCATATCAAGGCAATCAGTGATATTAGCACTAACTATATTTTTCTTACCAAAGGTAATTGGTCAAGACGGACTATGGTTCGCTCAACCTATAACAGACCTTTTATCTAGCATTATCACAATTATAATATTCATAAAAGGATATAGTGATATTTTATACAAAAAAAAACATCAACAAGGGTGTAAGAAAGACAATACCCAGGATACTTTAGTAAGTAAATTTTTATTTAACACTTTCTTTGGTGATTAGTGTAGTAATTGTATTAAAGGCTGCACCTTAAATATAACGAAAAATAGTTACTATAGAAATTTGGTTCATTTATATGATTATAGAGAGTGATAGTTAGGTTTATTATATGGTTTGTTGAGAAGTGATGCAGGCGTGTAAAAAATGGGCATCTTAAATTTGTCCTAGCTAATATAGAGATAAACTTAGGATGTTCTTTAAAAATTAAATAATTTAACATTTACAATTTGTGCTATAATTAACGAACGATAATAAAAAAGTTATCGATAGAAAATTTGTCTAACTAAGTTAAATTTATACTAAGTTTTAAATGAAATTAGCACAATAAATGTCGTTTCAATGTAAAGGAGTGTTTATAATTGAAAATTGATCGCTTACTTGGAATAATAACAATTCTCTTAAATAGTGAGAAAATAAAAGCTAAATATTTAGCTGAAAAATTTGAAGTATCGATACGTACTATTTATAGAGATATTGAAGATATTTGTAAAGCTGGAGTACCAATTATAACTTTTCAAGGTGGAGATGGTGGAATAGGGATTGTTAAGGAATACAAATTAGATAAAAGTGTATTAACTAAAAATGAACTTGAGAGTATTTTAATTGGACTAAAAAGTATACAAAGCATGTTTATAGATAAAAATATTGATTTACTTTTAGAAAAGCTTAACCCAAAACAAGAAGATGTTATATCAGTTAACAACATTATTATTGACTTAGCTTCATTTCATCAGGCTAGCTTAAAGGAAAAAATTGAAGTAATAAGAAAAGCAATAAATGAAAGAAAAGAACTATCTTTTCGTTATTATTCAAAAACTGGTATTTATGAAAGAAATATAGAACCATATCTTGTTATATTTAGATTATCAGCATGGAATGTTTTGGGCTTCTGTGAAGAAGAAAATGATTTTATATTATTCAAACTTACACGAATGACGGATATCATATTGTCAGATACTATTTTTAATGTTAGAGATATTCCGGAAGAAAAACTTAAAAAAAAGGATTTCTTTAATGATAGGTATACTGTAACTATGTTAATAGATCGTTCTCTTGAATATAAGTTAATTGATTATATTGAATTTAGTTCCTATGAAATAACTAATGATAATCGAATAAAAATAGATATGCCATATATAAATTATGAATTCATAATGCAACTTATATTAAGCTTTGGAGATAAGGTAGAAGTTTTATCACCTAAACATGTTATAGAAGATTTAAAAATTCGTGTAGAAAATATTTTAAATAAATATAAATGAACATGACAAACTATTGTCATGTTCATTTTGCTATTATGAGATAGATGATTCAGATAGAGAAAATAAGCTATATATAATATAGAAAGGAGATAGAAAATAATAATAAAATAAAAAAATATAAAGATAGAATTAAATAATATTTAAAGGAGAATAACAATGAATGAAGTATTAAAAATAAATGATAACCAACTTGCACACAAAAAGGCTCTTGTTCTCGGAGGTGGCGGAAGTATGGGGATTGGCTGGGAAACAGGCTACTTAGCAGGTCTTGCTGATGGTGGAATTGATACACGTTTTGCTGATTTGGTTGTAGGCACTTCAGCTGGATCCCAAGTTGGAGCTGTGATTGCCTCAAGAATTTCTTGGGATGATATTTGGGAAAAATTAATAAATCTAAAATATCAATCGCAGAAAGAGAGTCCTTCGGGGAATCTTGGTTCGCTGTTTGAAAAATATGATGAAATAGCTGTTTCCTCCAAGACACCAAAAGAATGGATTGATAGGATAGGAAAGTTGGCCATTGAATCAAAAACCATGGCTGAGAGCGAACAATTATCGCGTATTAGAAATACTATAGGTGACTGTCAATGGGCGGAGGCTTTGCGTATCGTGGCTGTTGATATTGCGACATCTCAAAGAGTTGTTTTGGGATCTAACTCTGGTATTGAATTGATTAAAGCTGCATCTGCGAGTTCTTCTCTCCCAGGAGTATGGCCGCCAACTACTATCTGCTCTCGTAAGTATTTAGATGGTGGAGCTCATTCAATGGAGAACGCTGATATAGCTGAAGGAGCTAGCAAAGTTCTTATTTTATCGGTGGGGCTTCCAGTACAAACCCCGTTTAAGATTGAAGACCAGATTCAAAGTTTGCAGAAATCTGGTTCTGAAGTCGAATTAGTGAAACCTGACAAAAAAATTTATGAAGCATTACAACAACTTGGCGGAAACCCAGTTGATCCTAGAATACGACCTGTAATCGCAGCTTGCGGTCGAGAACAAGGTTATGAAGATGCAAAACGTATTGCCCAATTTTGGGACTAATCATAGGTTTACTTAAGTTATTGATTATTGAGTTTATACATTCCTAGAATGGAATTGATTATATAAATTTAATAAAGTGGAATATATTTGAAATGTAATATCCACTCTACACTTTTACTATTTTATCATGTCACATTTTCCAGTGAGTTTGCTAATTGTCTTCTTTGCACCAACTAATGCTATTCCAAGGTATTTCGTATCTTCTGAGGTTATACTTCGTGTAATAGATAGAAATTCTTTATAACTTTTTGTCTGCTGACCTTCAACAGGGAAATCTATAACATCGCAGCCTTTTTCTAATGCAGCTTTAAGAAGTACTTTTAAATCTTCTTGATTTGTGCACAACATAGGAATTCCTGTAGGAATTAAGCCAGGATGTATTTCGCCTGATGCATCAACTAGTGGTTCTCTTACTTAGAAAGCTAAGGCTTAACGAAATGAATTATTTGTTAGATTATTAAATTGATAAGAAATTAATGAATAAATATGGAGGAATGTAAATTTTGTAGCACAATAGGGATAGACTATTTATTTTAGAAAAGATAATCTACCCTTATTATCTTTTGAAATAAAGAATAAATTATGAATTTGAGATTTACATAATGTCTATAATAGGAAGTTTGATTGTAATAAAAGCATTTAAATATGATTTAGGATAATGAATGGTGAACGGTATGATAAATAACTTGAACTTTCCTTAAGGTCATTGATATTACTGGTTTTAAGCGAAGTAATATCAATGATAAAGAAGAATATTCGCTAGTGTGTAGAAACAAGTAAAGTATTCTTATTTTAGGCAAGGTGAGGGAGGAGTAGTACTTCAACACATATAATTTAGTTGATTAAATAACTGGTGTTATTATTTAATATTTAAATAGTACTTCTTAGACCAATTTTGAATTATAGTTAAAGCGGAAATTAAGTCTTCACCTTTTTGGGTAAGCGAGTATTCTACTTTTGGTGGAACTTGAGCGTATACAACTTTGTTTATTAAGCCATCAGATTCAAGCTGTTTTAAATTATCAGTTAGCACTTTAGGACTTACACCTATGGCAGCCCTTTTAAGTTCTAAAAATCTTTTTGAACTTTCATATAAGTTAAATAATATTATGGATTTCCATTTGCCTCTTATAATTTCAAAGCCTAAATCTAATGGGCAAACATAATTCTTATTATTATGTTCTATCAAAACAGTTCTCCCCCTTTTTATATTAGTGAATAAAATATATTTAATTTTCTAAATTTAAAATGTTATGTAAGCATATTTTTATAATTCTGAATGAATATTCATTTACAGGCTTTCAATAAAAAAACTCAATAACTTTTATAAATATTGAATTTCTTTAAGTATCTATTTTTTTATGCCAATCCAAAATAAATGAAAAACTTCTTCTATGATTTTTTCATCTATATTTAAAATATCAGAATTATGCATTCTAAATAGTTGATTCACAGTACCGAGCATAGTAGTTATTACAGTTTCATAAGAAATATTTCTGATAACACCAGATATAATAGCTCTTTTATATAAATCTCTCAATTCAGCGCATTTTTCAAGTTTATCTTTGATTAACACCTTATTTGCACTTGGAGAGGTAAGGTATTGTTCTATGTATTTAGCTTCTGCCGGATTATTAATAAGATATTTAACCATGTTTGTCCATTTTAAGTGATATTCATCTTCTACGCTAATGCCTTCATACATGCCATTTACAATAGCATTATTATAATCTGCTTTTACATAAATATATAATTCATCAAAAATATCTTCTTTATTTTTAAAATACAAATAAATTGTTCCAGCAGCAACACCTGAATCCTTTGATATCATAGATACAGGGGTTCCATGGAATCCATTTTCAGTTATAAGTTTTAACGCACTTTTCAAAATTAAAGCTTTTTTATCCATTTAATTAAAGGACCTCCTTTTGAATGAATAATCATTCATACGGTAATAATAAAATATTATTTATTTAATGTCAACACTTACTTTTATGTAACCATATATGAAATTTCTGACCTTTAAATTGTGGTTTTGGCACATAACAAAAAAGTTTATATACATTTAATATCGTATAACTAAAGGTTACCTCTAGGAAACTTTATTACATAAAAGTGCATACTTGTTTGTTATTGGATAATTATATACACTATGTGTGTAAATCGATTTACCAATATTAATGGATTAAACCATATAAATTAATCCAATAAAAGGAGGTTGAGACTTATGCCTATAATAAAAATTGATATAACACCACAAACAAAAGAAATGAAAGAAAAGATGATAAAAAAGGTAACTGATGAATTAAGTGAGCTTATTCAAATTCCTAAAGAGTTCTTTAGGATAATTATTAATGAAGTAGAACCTGAGAACTTTGGACTTGCTGGGGAAACATTATTAAAATATATGGGAGAAGGAGATAAATAATGAGTTATTCTATGTTTAAAATACCAAATACTATTGTTTCAGGACAAGGATCTATGGAGTATCTTTCTGAAATACAAGGGAAGAAGGCAATGATTGTAACTGGTGGTTCTTCCATGAGGAAATTTGGTTTTATTGAAAAGGCAGAAAAGTATCTAAATGAATCAGGTATTGAAGTTAAAGTTATAGATTACGTAGAGCCGAATCCAACAGTTGATATAATTATTAGAGGCTCAAAAGACATGTTGGAGTTTGAGCCAGACTGGATCATTGCTATAGGAGGAGGATCATCTCTAGATGCAGCTAAAGGTATGTGGGCATTTTATGAATATCCTGAATTAGAATTCCAAAATATAATTAAACCAAATTCAATTCCTACACTAAGAAACAAAGCAAGATTTGTTGCAATTCCATCTACGAGTGGAACAGCATCAGAAATTACAGGGTGCTTTGTGGCAACAGATACTAAGACTCATGCAAAGTATCCAATTGTATCTTCAGAGATAATACCTGATATTGCAATAGTTGATTCAGATCTTCCAGCTAAAATGCCAAAGAATGCTACTGCTTATACAGGTATGGATGTATTGTCACATGCTTTAGAAGCCTATGTTTCAAATGTTGCTAATATGCTAACAGATCCATTAGCTATTGAAGCAGTTAAATTAGTATTTAAATGGCTTCCTAAAGCTTATGAAAACGGACAAGATATGGAAGCTAGAGAAGCGATGCATAATGCATCTAATATTGCTGGATGGGCATTTGGTAATGTATCTCTAGGTATTGTTCACAGTTTAGCACATAGTATAGGAGGACAGTTTGGAATAACTCATGGTTTAGCAAATGCCATTTTACTTCCTTCTGTTATCGAATATAACAGAAAGGGTACAAATAAGTATGCGCTAATAGAAAGGAGCTTAGGCATTGAAAACTTATCTGATTATATAAGAGAAGTGAATAAAACTTTAGGAATTCCAGATTCATTTAACAAATTGACTGATACTGAAATAAGTGAAGATAAATTCAATGCTGTATTAAAAGAAATGTCTCAAAATGCTTTTGATGATGTATGTACTGCTACAAATCCAAGAGCAACTAGTACAGAGGACTTGGAAGAACTTTATAAGATAGCTTTTTATGGATTAAGAAAGTAACAATCATATTACAAAAAAGAGAAAGAGTAAAATCTTTCTCTTTTTAAATAGAAAACTAAATAAACTTGATTTACTAGAAAGGATATTTTAAACAAATTTTAATTTAAACTAGAATTAACTATATGGTATAAGGATGGAACGTGAATTTTTAATAGAGCCATGTTAGCTTATTATATCTGGTTCAATTGGTTCTTGCTGATTTCTTGATCTAAATATCATATAGTTATTTTTAAAGTAAAACTTATTAATGAGCTGGTGTAACTTTATGCCTTTAAAATTATACGTTTTCTCGCAAGAGATTCTGATAAAATATAAATTAAAAGCTTAATAGACTGATTAAAAGCCTTAGCATCAATTTGATTTTTATGAAAAGATATTGTTAACACAGAGCGAATTAAGCCTACCAAAGTGTTAAATTATGGCACATTTTGTAGGCTATTCTTATCTTTGAAATCAGAGTTTAATGAATTGGGAAATATATTATTCAACCATTACATCATTTTGGAAGGTTTCTATTGCCCATTGCTGAATCATTTCTAAGCCAGGGAAAATTTTCTTCCCTCTTTCAGTGAGAAAATACTCCACGCGTGGAGGAATTTCTGCAAAAACTTTTTTTTCAATAAGTTTATCTGCTTCTAGTTCGTTTAGCTTTTCAGTTAATACTTTGGCACTAATGTCACCTGTAAATCTTTGTAGCTCTAGAAATCTTTTAGGGCCTTCATTTAAATTACATAGAATAACTGCTTTCCATTTTCCCCTTATTAGTTCAAAGGCTAAATCTAAATAACAAACAAATTTTTTGTCATTATAACTTATCATAGTTTCTCCTTATTAAATATAATTTTTAGATAGTAATAGTATATCAAAACTAAAGTTAAATTCAAATTGGTCTATTAAGATTAAATAAATTTATTGTTAACAAAGTTTTTATTAAACTAATTACTTACTTTTAGGTAACTTCAATTACCTAAAAGTGCATACTTGTGTGTTATATATTTGTAATGTAAACTAAGGGCATTAAGATTTTAGGAGGAATAGAAAATGATAAAAGTTTGTCCAAATTGTTCAGGAGTAGATGTTGAACTATTAAAAAACAATGTACTAGAAGAAAATTTATATTTAGGCTGTATAGGCTTATGTGGCCAAAATAAGGGAAAAAGCTTTGGCTATATCAATGACGAACTAGTTATTAAGGATTCAGCTGAAGAATTTTTAGAAGCTGTAAAGCAGGCAAAATAATTTTATTAATATAAATATAAATTTAACATATGGGAGGTCTTTAGAAGTGGATTCAATTTTAAATAGAAGAAGTATAAGAAGGTATTGTAAGAGAACAGTTGAGAATGATAAAATAGAAAAACTTTTAAGGGCTGCAATGCAAGCACCATCGGCAGCAAACCAACGACCTTGGGAGTTCTTAGTAGTTGATGATAAAGATATATTGAAGGAATTAGCATGTACAAGCCCTTATTCAGGTATTGTTGCAAATTCAGCAGTAACATTTGTGGTTTTATCAAGAAAAGATGGACTGATATTTCCAGACTTTTCACTGCAAGACATGTCAGCAGCTGTAGAAAATCTTCTTTTAAGGGCAGCAGATCTAGGGCTTGGGGCAGTTTGGGTTGGAGTCTCACCTGTTGAAGAGAGAATAAAGTATATAACAAACATGTTTAATTTACCTGAAAATATTGAACCCTTTGCGTTAATTCCCGTAGGATATCCAGATGGGCAGAAAAATGAATTTGTAGATAGATTTGATGAAACTAGAGTCCATTATAATAGATGGTAAAACACTAGTAAGAGCCGAAGCACTAGAAGCTGAGGCTCTTATTACTAATTAAAAGGAGGTTATTATGTAGTAAAGTTATAGCTCAATATAAGTATCAAGTAAATCCTCAAAATCTTAATATTTTCAGAAATATATTAAAGAAAATAAAATGCAAAATAACGGATATGGATCTATGGCTAAGATGATGCAATCTATAGACATAGAAAATATGGGCAAATGATGGGGAATTAGTATAATTGAATTTAAGCATGAGGTAAGACAAAATTAATGGATATAAATATGAAAATGAAAGGATGATTGAATATGATGGGAATTTGGGATGGTATGATGATTATAACTATATTTTTAATTGAAGCTGTTATATATGTAATTTTTAAGCAAGAGGAAAAAAGTTATGTTAAAGTTTGCAGCGTTAGCGACAATTCATTAAATATATTAAAAGAAAGATTTGTAAGTGAAGAAATGAGTTAAGAAGAATATTTGAAATAAAAGCCATATTATTACAAAAGCTAAAGAATTTTGGTGTATTTTATTAAAATTAGAATAATAGAGTAAGATGTATTGCTCTATGGAATAAAAATATTTGGCATATCTGGTAAAAGGGTAATACTATACAACAGTAGAAATAATATAGAGTTATCTAGCTACCTTTATATTATTTTAGCGTATTAAATACAAGTATTAACTTCATTAGCAATCTTAAAAAGTATTTTATAATCATCACCAAAGGTACTTAATGAATTAGAGTTCTCATATAGTTTTGAAAATAACATATACCTTAAAGTAATACATTCTAAGTTTCTAAATGATGGTCGATTTAATTGAGCAATTATTTCTTTTTCGCGTGAGTCAGGGGCAACTAGGAAAAAGTTATATTGTTTAGAGCGTAGTGATGATGCTAAGTCAACTAAACGCAATATTCCTGAATATATGGAGGTGCTTTTTTCTACTTCAATACGGTGTTTATTTAATGCTTTTTCTAATTTATTTTGCTCAAAGTTTAGTGAAGTTTCCCAATTCTCACTTAAAGAAATTTTTCCGGTACCTACATCAAATAATAAACCTGAAATAGCACCTAAGTCTTTTGATAATAAAGGATTTAGTTCTTCATTAGTTTTTATAATTACTTCTCTCATATGTAAATAATCAGTCCAAGAGCCGGGTTTCTTTTTATCAGAAAAAACAGCATTAAATCCATTTACCATGGCAGTATTAAAAGGAGGCATTAGCGTAGGATGCAAGAAATAAAGTATATTTGCTACGGCTGGACCTAAGCCTTTTATCTTATAACTATCTAATTTTATAATTTCTTTTATTAACTTGTCCTCATTATTAGCTGACAAACAAGATTCTAAAAATTGACCAAAAATCTTCTTGTTTTCTTCATTTTCATAAATATCAGGTATTCTAAGTTTAGGTTTCCAAAAAAAGGGTGTGCCGCACCTTCAAAAACTTGCTTTTGTTCCGTTATGCACTTAAGGACAAATTCTAATGGAGAACCTTTAAAGTCATTTCCGAAACAATTAGTTTTAATAGAATTAATGATATCTATTACTCCACGTCTTATTGATCTAAATGCTTTAAGTCTAGTTTCGTTATACGTGAGCCATGTGTTATAAACAGATTCTGAATCATTTTTATATTGATTAACGAGTTTAATCATATTTGAATTATCCATGAGCATGCCTCCATAATATGTTTTTATAGTATTTAGGATAGCATACAATAGCAAAAATATATATAATATGTAAACTGAGAAAAATAATTTAATTTAGATGAATAACCGTTTAAAGGAGCAGGTACTATTATCGTAGTTGGGCGTAATGAAGTTAAAGGCCTTACAACTGCAGCTGGTCTTTGGGCATGTGCATGTATGGGACTTGCCATTGGAATTGGCTTTTATGAAGGGGCTATTATATCATGCTTTTTTTAATAGGTGTATTAACAGTACTTCATAAAGCAGATTTACATTATAGAGCTCTATAAGATGTTTCAGTTTTTAATTTTCCTAATTTCCATCCCAATTTACCTTTTATTAATGCCTTATCAAAAGTGATTTCTTTATTATCAAAGTCAATATTACTCTTTCATAAATTAATTAATGAAAAAGCGAAGAGTAGTGATATTACTATTTTGCTACGAATGAATAGGAAAATATATAATTCGAAATAATTATAAATGATCTAAACAATAAGATATTTATAATTCATGCTATAATAGTAAATTATGATTAAAAGGTATGTAACTTTAGTATAGAAAGGAAAAATATATTTCAATGGATAACAATGTTTTATGGTATAGAGAAAAACAAATTGAAAGAACTATAAATAATTTAAAAAAACGTAATATGGCAGGATTTTTTATTAATGATGAGGTGGAATTAATAAAACTTTTAAAAGAGCTTATCGATGAAAATTCTGTAGTAGGTGTTGGAGATTCGATGACACTTTCTGAAATGGGTGTTATAAATTTTCTTCGTGAAGGTAAATATAATTTTTTAGATAAGTACAGAGAAGATATTACAAGTGAAGAAAAAAAGCAAATATATATACAAAATTTTTCTGCTGATACTTTTATATGTAGTACAAATGCTTTAACTGAAGAGGGAGAACTATATAACATTGATGGTAATGGAAGTAGAGTTGCACCGATGATTTATGGGCCTAAACAGGTTATTCTAGTGACTGGAATAAATAAAATAGTTAAAGACATAGAAGATGCTGAAAGAAGAGTTAGAAGTTACTCCGCTCCAATTGACGCTAAAAGATTAGGAAAAGATACTCCATGCACAACTTTAGGGTATTGTGTAGATTGTAAAAGTTCAAATAGAATATGCAATGATTTTACAATTATTAGAGGGCAGTTTATTAAGGATAGAATAAAGGTAATTATTGTAGGAAAGCAGCTAGGATATTAATTAATTAGTTATATAGGAATATTAATGACGGATTGATATACTACAATATTCAGAAATATTTATGATAAGTAACTATTAAGATTCATGCTCATAATATAAATTATTAATAAATTCTTTGGAGAAAGATATGTTTGAATCATGATGAAGTTGCAATTTATGTGAATGACAATTTGTATAAAAGGATAGAGATTGAAGAATGGAATTAAACATTTACAGTATAGTAATTTAGATTTTTATTGTTTTGAAATTATAAAGGAATTCATATACCACAATATTCAAAGAAATGAATTTGTGGTATTTTTGTTCTTTTATAATATTGCATTCGCAAAATATTTTATTATTTGTAATACATTTAGTTATATGATGAGGTGGAGTGTACAACATAAAAAAAGTATATGTAATTACAAACTATTTTCTACAAAGTTCAGCAAATTATAATGGTGCTAATAAAGTATTTTGAAGATGTTATGTGTTACGTGAGGGAGCTAATAAAGGTGTGTGGATTGAAACTCAAAACCTGCAAGCAAATGCCTAGAATTAAAAGAAACTTTGAGATGCTGGTGTTATGATATAAAGTAATTTTTAGGGCATGGGCGTAATCCTGTGCCCTTTATTTTTTTATATACTCCTCATAAGGAAACGGAACTATAATTTCTCCATCAACAACATTATAGTTTGTATTTTCTGTGGGACTTAAATTGTTAACTAAATTCATTCCCACATTATAGAACACTTCTGCTAAAACTTTAGGATCTTGAATAACAGTACCAGTCATAAGTCCCTTATCAATTAGATATTTTGCTTCGGGAATTCCATCAATTCCAACAATAGCTATATTTTTTGATTTTTCACCCTTATTATAGCCATATTTTTGAAGTGCCTCAACTGCCCCTATTGCCATATCATCATTATTTGAAATTATTGCCTCAATTTTACCATCATATCTAAGAAATAAGGATTCGATAGAATCTTTAGATAAGGTCTTAAGCCAATTAGCATTCACAAATGCTAATTGTTCTGTGTTTATCCCTGAATTATTAATTGTTGAAATAGCATATTTTGTTCTGTCGATTGTTACTGGATCTTTAGCTTCACCATGTAATAGAACATATTGTAGAATGTTATCATTATTTTTATCTAGTGCACTTTTATTAATATTCCATAGATTAACTAGAATTTTACCTTGGACAGTGCCAGCTAAATCAGAATTTGCCAATATAAAAGCAGCTTTATTATAATATTTAGAAACTTTTGACACTACTTTTGGATCTACATCTAGAAAAACTATTGGAAGATTTTTTGATTTAACCTTAAGAATAATATCTTCAACAAAGTTTTCACTTGTATCAGCTAAGTTTGCTAAAATTAAATCAAAATCATTTTTTGAAATAGAATCTATTGTTTCATTTTGTGTTGCTATATTATTTTTGCCGTCAAAAAAAGTAAATTTTATTTTATCAGCATTATCCTTTTGGATATTTTCTAAACTTTGTTTAAGTGATGACATAAATGGATCAAATGTATATAATAATACGGCAACATTGGTTATATTTCTATTGTTCAAATTTAGATCATAAAATGTACTAATTCTAGTGAATTTTACTGTAATATTCATTAATAGTACTATAACTAATACTTTTTTTAATATCCACATTATAATCCTCCATCTAGGGTATTCTGTTTAATAATATGATTTTCTTCTAAAGATAAAATTTAGATTATATAATCAAGGTTAGAGGATGTAAATAAGAATCTGTGGCTAGGAGTAATCCAACAACTATTGCTTTTGTGGTTTATATTCATGATAAGGCATATTAATCGTAACTCCACTTTCATCAAATTTATAATTTGTGCCATTGAGAGGAGTGTTGCCAGAAATTAGATTCATTCCTATGGTATATATTGCGTTAGCATGGGCACGTGAATCTTGTACAACAGTACCAGTCATAATGCCTTGATTAATTAATTCTTGAGCTTCTGGCAATCCATCAATACCGATAACTGGAATATTTCTTGAGTTATCACTTTTATTATAGCCATATTTTTGAAGCGTTTTAATGGCACCTATTGCCATGGCATCATTATTGGAAATTATTGCTTCGATTTTACCATCAAGTGTTAATAGGCTTGATTCCATTGAAGTTCTGGCGCATTCTTCTTCCCAATTACAAGGTATTGACAAAAGCTCCTGAGTTTTTATTCCTGATTCATTAATTGTTGAAATCGCATATTTAGTTCTTCCAATTGTTTCTGGACTATTAGATGGACCTTTTAGCATAACATATTGAATTATATTATCTTTATTTCTATCTAATTTTTCTTTATTAGAATTCCATGCATCTACTAGGATTTTACCTTGAAGAGTTCCAGACTGATTAATATCTGTATCAATAACAACAGAATTATGGTAGTTTTTAATAAAATTTATTATTGGATTAGTTTTTGCATAATATAAAATTAATGGAATATTCTTCTGTACTATTTTATTAAGAGTATCTTGAAGCTGATCCATATTAGTACTAACTGGATTTAATACAAAAAGGTCAAAATTTCCATTAAGTGCTTTATCAATATCTTCATTTTGAGTAACTTGATTTCCACTTGCATTAAAAAAAGTAAATTGAACTTTATCTTCATTTTCCTTTTGAATATCTTCTAAGTTTTTTTCACATTAGAGATAAATAGGTCATTAAAGCTATTTAAGAATACACCTACTTTAAGCGGAGTTTGAGAACTACTATTTGGGCTAGCATATGTAGTTTGGTTAATACTATGTAATAAAAATATAGAGATGAAAGCAAGAGATAGTATCTTTTTTAATATTTTCATTTTAACCCTCCACGAATATTTATAAAATTACAATATTTAATACTAGATTGTCTCTCCATGAAGAATTTATTCTACATTTAAAAAATTATGTATTATAATAATTTTTGCTGAATTTCACAAATTCCAGATCGTAGAGGTATAGCAGTTAGTCATACTAGTCTACCTTTTAGTTATTTGTAAATATAAATAGTTATCTACTTATTGTTTATGTGTAAATACAAAAGTTTGTATATTATTATATGATTAATCTAAGGTATTATGGAACTTGTTAATGTAAATTATGTTTTTTATTTCAAAAGCAGTAGTCAGGAGGTCTCTAACCACTGCTTTTTATATTAAAAAATAAACATTAAAGATGATAATATTTTCTGTCTATTCTTGCTAAAAAATTAAGGCATGGAGAAAATACCAATTATATTAATTAATATATTGTAGAGTAAGGAAAATGTTACCCAAATAAAAGTTTATTATTACATAGTATTATAGATTACTATAAATTTTAATAAAAAATAAGGATCATACATAAAATATAATCCATTTAAGTATATATACATGAACCAAGAATACCCAACCACTATTATTATATTGGAAATTCTAAGAAAAAAGAACAAAAGACAGCAAACATTAATTAATTTACTGTCTTTTGGCAACCTGCCAAGCTATAAAAGATTAGCAACTATAGTATTAGCAAATTTCCAATATTTATACTATGGATTATTTTAGCTTGATATAATATAATATTCCACAATAATATTAAGGTGGTGATTTTATTTTATGAAGGATGTAACTATAGATACAATCAAAGATACAATAAGAGATCTTCCAGAAGAGCAACAAGAAGTAATCTTATACTTAGCAGAAATATTTAAAGGTGAAGAAGATACTATTAATGAATATGTCAAAAATGAATTGCTTGATGTATAACGTAATAATTGATATAATATGTTCGGCTAGATTTCACGAATACTAGTTTTAAAGGTAGATTGGGAAAAAATACTTAATCTACCTTTTATTTTAATATATTATGGTATAGAAAAAATGTTAATAAAGTATAAAATAAAAAAGAATGAAATATAAGAAAATCAAATAAAAGATAAATTACGAAATTCAAAAGGATAATGATTAATTCTTTTCATATCTGCATTTTGCATTGAGCGAATATAATTTCTAAACCTATTATTTAAAATATTCCAGTTTATGTTTTTTATAAATGTAGATATATATTTTCCTTTATCAGTACCAAAATCCATAAAATATGCATGTTCGTAAAGATCCATAACTAATATAGGATAGGAAAGCCATACAGCCCCAGTATCGTGCAAATCACTTCCTATTATATGAAAATTATTATCTATGGAGTCAATAGAAAGTACTGCCCAACCTCTCATAGATAACCCTACATTTGTAATATAGGATATAAAATTATCATAAGAAGAAAATTGACTTAGTATAGAATTAAATACAGGACCACTAGGGGTATTATTACCTCCAGTCATATTTCTAAAATAAAGTTGATGAAGTTTTACACCGTCTAATGCATATGTTTCTCCAAGTTTTAAGCTGCGCATTTTGGAATATGTTGCATTGTTATCAGTATAGTTATCAGGTATATAGGGAATATTCCAAATTTCATTTAATTTATTTACATAACCTTTATATAGTTTGTAATGTTCATCTAACTGTTCCGTTGAGATTCCATTAATTGATTTAAAATCAAAGGATTGAGGTTGTATATTTCGCATAAAATTACTCCTATAAATAAAATATATTATTATATAATTACGTAATAAAAATTCAATTATGCATAAATATAAAGGAAGTAAGTTTATATACTTAGGCTACCTTTTATTTTTTTAGTAAAATTAATAACAAATTATGTAAGTTAGCATAATATAAGATTAAGAGATTATTAATTTAATAATTTATAATAAACAACGAAGGGGAAAAGAAGATGGGAAACAATTATTATAATTACGATAAAAATAAATGTGATTATAACGATAAAAAGGATTATGACGAAAAATATTACAAGATAAAAAATCATAATCATGAATTTGAATCAAGTACAGATTATGAAGAAGATGATGAAGGTGAATTACACAATCATCGTATTGCTGGCGTGACTGGTCCTCCAATTAAATATGGGAAAACTCATATTCATAAAGTAGCTGAGTTTACAGATACTTTTGGTGATCATTTTCACGAGATTTGTGATACTACTGGTCCAGCTATTTATCTTCTAGGTGGAAAACACATTCATTTAATAAAGGGTAGAACAACTGTTGCAGATGGACATCAACATGATTATTTTTTCACTACTTTAATTGAAGATCCTACTAATGTACCAGAAGATAAAAAATGTTAAAATCGAATAATAATATTTAAAATTAAAGATATTTAAATAAAATTACAGTTACAATGAATTATATAATTGAAAAATGTTAGATTGCTAAGTATAGCTATAATCAAATAGAATAAACGAAACAGTAGTTAGGATTAATCCTACTACTGCTTTTTAAGTTAAATATGCGGTCATGTTTGTTTAAGATTAAGAAATATAATTGGTGAGTACTAACATAAAATTAATATATTACAAGTTAAAGATAGTGTCAGCAGTATAAATACATGCATATTAATATGAAGGAAAAGTTTACAGTTTTGTTAAAATGTATTAAAATTTAATTGTGGCAATTGATAAGATTGCTTTGGTATTCATTTAAGCATTTCGAAATAAAGGTAGTAGAGAGAAATTTCTATTCCCTTTATTTCTTTTATGTTAATGGATATATAATAGCAGTAGTCAGGAGGTTTCTGACTACTGCTTTTTTATAAAAACGAAAGGTAATATAAATTTTTTATTAATACACATAAAGATTAACGCTACATGGAAAAATTGTTACTTTCCATATTAGTTAATATATTGTAAAGTAAGAAAAATGTTACAAAAACGAAAGTTTTTCATTACATAGTGTTATTAAAATTGAGGAAATTATGTACTAATAGAATATATGTAGTGATAAAATCTACAAATAAAAGTAGCAGATAGAACATATTTAATTAATAGATTACTCTGTATAATCCCTCCTTATAATCCTAGCTTCTTTTTGAATACAGGAACAAATTGTCTTGAGATGAATATTTTTTCTCCATTTTGTAGTAATGCTTGAAATTTGCCATAGGAAACTGGGCTAACAGATTCTATTTTGGAAATATTAATAATTATCGATTTCGATGCTCTAAAAAAATCATTGTTTTCGTATTCAGACTCAATTTCGTAGAGCTTAAGTTTTGATTGAAAAATCTTTTGTTTACAATAAATAAAGACTTTATTATCCACAGATTCAAAATAGAATACATCTTTAGGGTTAATGATGTGCATCTGTAAATCCAATAAGCTTTTTAGAATATGATTTAAGCGAATAAATTAATTGGAGTAATGATTCGTCAGGCTCGTTACATTTTATTATTATTTCCGGTTCTTATCCAGCAGGGATATTTTCGATAGTGATTTTCATTTCCACGTCCCCCCTTATTTCTTATATCTATAGTATATGTTAGCAATTCATACTATTTAATAGCTCTGAAGTAAGCTGTAAAGCTGGTTTGGTAAGTTGTATTTTTAAATTGATAAGTTGAAAAATATGCTCGTTGAAAGAGTGGGCTAAATAAATAATCCTTTAGGATTTGTTAAATGAAATTAAATATTATACAGTCTATCATGAATTAAATAATAGAGTAAATTTAGATCATATTGATAAAATATGTGAAGTAGTAGGATGTGATCTTACAGATATATTAAAATATGAATCTAGATTAATTCGTTCTTAGGGAAGTATTGGCTAGCTAATAAGTCTCTTGTATTTTAATAATACGAGAGATTTTTTTATTGTATAGGAAAGTATAAAAATTCCGATCGCTGAAAGCGCGGTGTAGACTTGTATTGAGTAAATTTATGTGGTAAATTGATGAAATGATTAAGAGTAAATTAAGAATAATATTAGAAGAAAATTGGAATGAATTTTATAAAAAATATAAAAATAAAATTAGACCTAATGTTATTGCAGAAGTGAAAAAAGTTATGAAATGCAAGGATATAAGTAATGGCTACATTGAATTAAAATGTGATGATTGTGGTGAAATAAAGAAAGTTGGATTTACATGTAAAAGTAGATTTTGCACATCATGTGGTAAGGTTTATGTTGATAATTGGGTTAACGGAATGCTAGGAAAATTAATAAATGTAAA
>NZ_JHXK01000034.1 GCF_000621745.1 Clostridium beijerinckii HUN142
ATGCGGCACTACAATCTTATGCGGTATTAATCTTCCTTTCGAAAGGCTATTCCCCTCTATGAGGCAGGTTACCCACGTGTTACTCACCCGTCCGCCGCTAATCCGTTCCCGAAGGAACTTCATCGCTCGACTTGCATGTGTTAAGCACGCCGCCAGCGTTCGTCCTGAGCCAGGATCAAACTCTCAATAAAAAGTTTAATCTTAGCTTACTCAAATAAAAATTGCTGGTTTACTTAAATGTATTTATATTATTCTGTTCAATTTTCAAAGACCAATTTTTCTTTCTAAAACCTTTTGTTACAAGGCTTTACAAGTTTCTGTCGTTTCTGACAGCTTACTCAGTATATCATCGCTTTCATACTTTGTCAACAACCTTTTTTAAAAACTTTTCAAACATTTTTCTTGGATGTTCTATTAGCCTTAAGTTATTGAATTTTGTGCTTTTCAGCAACGAATTACATCTTACCATCGTTATTTAATCTTGTCAACAACTTTCTTAGAAAGATTTTTCACACCTTCTTCTAGGCATCTTAGTAAGTTTAAGTTATTTCTAAAATTATGTCTCTTAACGACGTGTTCTATCGTATCATCTCTATTGCACTTGCATTCTTTATTATTTTGCTATTTAACGATATTATTCACATTATCCGCCATAATTCTTTAATATTATCATTTTTATTCATATTGATACACTT
Organism: Clostridium beijerinckii HUN142; assembly: GCF_000621745.1. Classification (GTDB taxonomy): domain Bacteria; phylum Bacillota; class Clostridia; order Clostridiales; family Clostridiaceae; genus Clostridium; species Clostridium beijerinckii_A. Next base: position 696 of record NZ_JHXK01000034.1, read on the forward strand.
GAAGTAGTTGTCCATATAAAGGTTAAAAGGACCTATGATATCTCTGATAGTTACAAAACATACACTAGATATCAAGATCCTATTATTTATAGAGTCCCCTATGTCCAAATTTCATAATTCATAATATCTATATTAGTAAATTAGATCCCCAAATTTAGCTCATTAGGAATTACAACCCAACCTATAGAATTGAAGGCTACTTCCATATCATGATTACTACTTTGCGTGAATATAAAACCAGTTTTTATTCCAATTTCCTTTAACTTTTCTAAAGAACGATCTAACATTCTTTTTTCAATTTCATTAACTCTATATTCGTTATATATAGCAATGTGATATATAAATCCCCGTATGCCATCGCTGCCACATAATAAAGCTCCAATTACCTTCCCATCCCTTGTACATGCTACAGAACTTGCTTTTGGATTTTTCTTTAAATATGTAACTAATTGTTCTTTAGTCACAGATTCTTCTAAAAATGATGAACCAAAAATATCTCTCCATAGTTTAAGCACTTGGTCTATATCAAGCTCCTTCATAGCCTGTACTACTATAGTATTATCCATTTATCTCACTCACTCCATTCTTATTCTTAAGTACTATACTATATATTAATATTAACACTCTATTATTTTATTAGATACATAATATTATAAATATTACTATATATTTAATAATGCAAAATTTATATTCCATATATTAAAGCGGATTCTATAACTATAAATGGTGATAATATAATTTAAGATATACTCTAGTTTTTATCTAAACTAAGATATTATATGTATTATAATAATAAATTTGTATTTAGAATAATAATATAGATATCCAACCCTAAAACTAAATTACACTATATGTATTAAAGCATTTCGTTTAATTTTAAAATTTATATATGAAGGTGGGTAATTATGAATAGCATAATCAATGTAATAAAAAATCATAGATCAATACGACAATATCTAGATAAAGATGTTCCTGATGAATTAATTGATGAGATTTTAAAGAGTGCTCAATGTATGCCTAATTCAATAAACGGACAGCAAACATCTGTTATAGTCATAAGAGACAAAGAAAGAAAGGCAAAATTAGCTGAACTTGTAGGAGATCAAGAATATGTAGCAAAGGCCCCTGTTTTTTTAGTATTTGTAATGGACTTTTATAGAACCTATCTTGCTGGTGAAAAAACTGGATATAAGCAAGTTATTCATAAAGATATCGAAGGAATTCTAGCTGGTTCTGTAGATTGCGGAATAATTTTAGGTGCTTCAGTTATAGCCGCTGAATCTCTTGGACTTGGAACAGTACCTATTGGAGGTATAAGAAAAAATCCAGAGGAAGTCATAGCATTATTAGGATTACCTCAGTATACTTTTCCTATGATAGGTTTAGCAATTGGCTATCCTGCTGATGAATCTCATAAAAAACCTAGAATTCCTTTTGGAAGTTACAAACATAACGAAAGTTACAATAAAAGTATTGTTGAAGCTTCTATTAATACTTATGATGAAGAAATGTCAAAATATCTAAAAGATATTGGAAGGTCTCAGCAAGAAACAAATTGGAGTACTTTCACATCAAAAATTTATCAAACAGTTTATTATCCTAATGTTAAGGAAGCGATTAATAAGCAAGGGTTTAAATCCGAATAATATTTTAAGTAAATTTAACGATAAAATAGTATTAAAACTTATATGATTAAAACTAAAAAATGCTTTTTACATAGTGCATTCATTATGTAAAAAGCATTTTATTATGTTGAATTTACTAATAGATTAGTATATGAAACAGATATCTACACCTCTAAAATAGTAATTCTTATATTAATTTATCTTAAATCTACCTAACTCTTCTCCTAATTTTTCCGAAAGTGACTCAAGCTCTTCAGCATGCTTAGTAAATCTAACCATAGCAGAATCTATTTCCTCTGTTGATGCACTAACTTCCTCAGATGCAGCTGCAGTTTCTTGCGATATTGATGAAATATTTTCAATTTCTGCTAATACACTTTGTTTACTTCTATTTATATCAACTATAGATGCTTTCACTTCTTTAACTTTAGCGCTCATTACTCCAATTGATTCTATTATTTCGTTAAATATTTCCAGAGTCATACTTACTGACAATTCCTGCTCTTTTACTATATTTTCAGCAACTATAATAGCATCTGTTGCCTTATCTGACTTATTCCTTATATTTCCAATAATCTCCTTTATCTCTTCAGTGGAGACTTTAGACTGTTCTGCAAGTTTCCTTATTTCCTCCGCCACAACAGCAAACCCTTTTCCTGCTTCCCCCGCACGAGCTGACTCTATGCTTGCATTTAATGCTAAAAGATTCGTCTGTTCCGTTATTTGAGATATTGTTTCAGATATAGTATCTATTGTTTTAGTATTTTCAGCCATTTCTTGAACTATACCATTAACTTCATCCGTAGCCGCTTTAGTCTTATCTGATTTTTCTATTAAAGTATCAATCATAGATAATCCTTTTGCTCCTAATTCTTTAGTGTTTACAGAAAGTTTGTCCATTTCATGAGAGTTTTCATTAATTTCATCCAATTTACCTGATAACTCATTCATTTCTAAGACCCCATGTTGCGCATTTTGCGACTGATTAACTGCCCCATGTGAAACGTCTTCTATTGATTTTGAGACTTCCTCTATTGATGCTGTTACCTCCTCTGACATATTCGCTAGATTTGATGAAGTTTCTAATACTGTTTTAGATGATGCTGTAACATTTTCTATAAGCGTTGATATATTAGATATCATATCATTAAAAGACTGTGACAATTCCATGAATTCATCTTTTGTAGACAAATTTATCGATGCAGTTAAATCTCCCTTTGAAGCTTTTTCAAATACTTCTTTTAGCTTTTTAATATTTTGCGATATACCTTTACTTAAAAATAAGGATAGTATTATGCAAATTACTAATATAGCTAAAGTTATATATACTGTTGTAGTAAGTATTGAATTTGTATCATTAGTTACTTCTTTTTCATCTAGAGTAGCTACAATTTTCCATCCTGTAGTTGAGTTTGTTCCATACACTCCAAATTTCTTTGTATTATTAAATTCATAGGTTAAAAATCCCGAATTATTAGTCTTCACATCTTTCCAGAATGACTGCTTAGCTGCTACATCTGTACCAATTAAATCTTTATTCTTATGTGCTATCATATTTTGTCCATCTATATCTGAAACAAATATATAACCAGTATTACCTATTTTCTTAGTTGCTATCTTTTCTGTAATTGCATCTAAAGATACATTCATTGCACAGACACCAACTAATTTTCCATCCTTTTCTATTGCCTTGGCTATAGCTACAACACTTTTTCCCGTTTGAGCACTTTTAAATGGTAGAGTTATTATAACTTGATCTTTATGCTCTATCGCTTGTTTATACCAATCTCTATCACTAGGCTTGTATCCTTCTGGCATTTTCTCACTAGGATAGATTACAAATTTATCATCCACACTTGCAAAATATGCACTAAAAATATCGTTATTACTTTCCTTTACATCTTTTAGCATACTAACTATAGATGAGTATGATTCTTCTTTATCAGAATTAACAAAATTATAATTAGTTGATAATGCTTTAGTCATGCTTACAAATCCATTAAAATAATTGTCAATTCCATCATTTAATTCCAAAAGAGTTTGTTGACTTGTCAGCTTTAGTTTTTCATTAAGGATTGTTTTAGCTTCTTCATTAGCACCAAAGCCGAGTATTATTAAAGGAATTAAACATATTCCTAATAGACTCATAACAAGCTTGGCTCTAATGCTTTTTAGTTTCATTTTTTTTAACTTCATTATTATTTCCCCTTTATCGTAAGTATATTAAATATTTATAAATAATTGTTTTGCAAGATTTTGTTGTAAAGTAGTATTCCTATATTATAAAAACAAAAAAGTCTCATTTCATAAATTTCATAAAACAAGACTCTATCATAACTTTAATTGTATTAACTTTTACCAGCATTTAAGCACATTACCATTATATATGCCGTGTTTTTTATTGTCAATACTAATTAATTTTATCGAAAATTGTTATAATCAGTATTACTAGTTTGTCCGTAAAAGGTTTACTGTAAATTAACAAGTATTTTTCAATATGTATATAAAAAAAAGTTTAATTCATCAAAGTTTTTCTTAAACTATTAGGTAATATAAAACAATTAATTTTTATAAAAGAATAGACTATATTATTTAGAACCTATATAATATAAGATTCAAGCATTAAATCCGAGAAATAAAACTGTTACATAAACTCTCACCAATTTAATATACTATAATTAGTGTATTTTCTGTGAACCTATGAAATTGCCATAAAGCATGTGTGCTTTTACATAAATATTGAAGTTAGGAGGATTATATATGTTTACTTATATCTTAATATTATTAATTTGCATTTTATTATCAACTATAGTAAGTAGATTTATACCTTCCTTATCAGTGCCTATTGTACAAATTGCAATCGGATCACTAATTGCAATAATACATTCAGGATTTAGCATTGAACTAGATCCTCATACATTTCTAGTAATGTTTATTGCCCCACTTCTTTTTCGTGATGGAAAAAATGCAGATAAGAGATCTCTATGGAAACAGAGAAGAAATATACTTTTAATGGCATTAGCTTTAGTTATCGTAACCGTAATATTGGTTGGATTCATTATAAATAAGCTGATCCCATCTATTTCATTGCCTGCAGCTTTTGCACTTGCAGCTGCTTTATCCCCAACTGATTATGTTGCAGTTAGTTTACTTTCAAAAAAGATTTCACTTCCAAGAAAAGTTCTTCATCTTATAGAAGGCGAAGGGCTTATGAATGATGCATCAGGCCTTGTATCTTTTAGATTTGCATTAGCTGCAGCTTTGACTGGAACATTCTCATTATTCGATGCAACTGTAAGTTTTTTTATGGTCTCTATTGGAGGAATCATTGTCGGATTCGTTTTAGAGAATATTCTAATTAAATTTGAACTTTGGATAAGAAATCTTGGAATGGAAGATATTACAGTTGAAATATTACTCCAAATTCTAACTCCCTTTATAATATATCTTTTATCAGAGGAAGTATTTAAGGTCTCAGGTATATTAGCTGTGGTTGTGGCTGGAATGGTATACTCGTTATCATCTAGAAAACTAAAATTTAAAAATGCTAGGCTAAATGCAGTATCAGAAAATACTTGGTCCGTTTTAGCATATGTTCTAAATGGGCTTATATTTATAATAGTTGGATTACAACTACCAAATATAATTGAAATTGCTTTTTATGAAGCCACAATAAATAATCTTGATGCAGTTATTGATGTTTTATTAATCACATTAGCCTTACTTACACTCAGATATTTATGGGTTCTATTCATGTATAAGTTTGGAGATAGCGCCTGTAAAACAGAGGAAAAAGGCGTCAAATTTCATGCTGCACTTTTAACCTCCCTTTCAGGAGTAAGAGGTGCTGTCACATTAGCCACAGTTCTTTCGATTCCTTTAACATTAGAAAATGGTGAACCATTTCCAGAAAGAACATTAATTTTATTTTTGTCTGTTGGAGTAATTCTAACCACACTCCTTATTACAACTTTTATATTACCTTTAGTTGCTAATAAAAATATGTCTAAAGAAACCGATTATTTAGAGATATTAAACAAAGCACAAATACAAGTGTGGACTAATACTATAAACAGATTAAAATCAGAAGTTGATAATAAAAAATATATTCATATGGCTATAAGCGAATATAAGTATCGCATTCATCAACTAAAACGTGGAAATTCTTATTATAAGAACTGGAACAGAAGTAGTAAAGAAGAAAAAAAATGGATGCTTATATGTTTCAAAAAAGAAATTGAAAATACCAGAAAAATGTTAGACTCCGGTAATATAGATGAATCAACTGCATATTTTTATGAAAAATCAGTTAGAAACAAAATCAAATTGATGTCGTCAGTTGCAGGCTTTTCGTTGGTATTTAAAGAAGTTTTAGCACGTATTTCTTCACTAATTTTTAATATAAAAAAATTCAGGTATATATTGAGAGGGATAGAAAACAAAAAAAGAAGTGAACAACAATTAAGGAACTTAGCAATGAAAGAGCTTTATTCCACTAATGCAAAATACTTAATTCAATATGTTAAATCTATTATTACTCCTGAAAATGAAGAAACGCTCAAAAAAATAATTTTATATTATCAAGGTGTATATTGGGTTGCAAGCAAACCAATCTTAGAAAGAGCTAGTAAGTATGAAAAGAAAAAAATTGAAATTAAAGCAATGCAACTAGAAAGAAATATTATACAATCTTTGTTCGAAGGTGGAGATATAACTTGGAATATAGCATCTGAACTAAGAAAAAATTTAAATTATATTGAAAGTGATATTTTAAGATAAACACAGAAAATATTTTTTGGTTTAAGCATGCTAGACTATACTGAATATAAAAAGATGACTTATTACTATAGTAGATACGTAAAAGTCATCTTTTTAACTCATTATTTTTTTATTTTACTATATTTACTGTTCCTTCTTTTCTCGTTGGAGCTTTTGGTTCTTTTCCTCCATTAAAACCTAATGTTGCTGTACCAAATGTCGTATAGTTCTCTGGAATTCCTAGTTCAGTAAGAACCTTTCTAACATTAGGATCATCTCCAACCATAGCTAAAGTATGTACCCAGCACGATCCAATATTAAGTGAATGAGCAGATAACATTATATTTTGTATTGCTGCAGCACAATCAGACTGCCCTACCGGTAAGTTTTTATCACAGGATGTTATTACTATAGTAGGTGCATTATAAAATGGGTTGAAGTTAGGGTTATTAGCCATCTTATTTAACTGTTCTATAGGAGAATTTTGTAATGCCTCTTTAGTAGCTGAAATCAACTTATTTATCTTCTCTCTATTCTGTACAGCTGTAAAATGCCAATCTTGGCTATTCATACCACTTGGAGCAAATTTAGCCGCTTCCAATATTGTATTTAAATCTTCATCCGAAATTTGCTCTTCCTTATAAACTCTTATACTTCTTCTTGTTAGAATATTTTGTATTACATCGTTCATTATTTTTCTCCTTTCGTTTAACCCCAATATGACTTTACTTTTAGTATTTCTATCTACTAGATTAATTATAAATTTGTTTAGGATTTTTATCCTAATATATAGTATTATCATTTTTATGATAAATATCTATAAATGTTGCAGTAATAAATTTATATCTAAGACTCCAATAAGCTAAATGTTCACTTACTACCTGATCTTAGAAACTTAAAATTTCAATATATATTTTGCAATAATAAATTTACATTTAAAATTCTAGTTATGTAAGTAAGCACTTATTTAAGGCGAAATGTAGAAATTCAATTGAAGGATAATATAAATTAAATTTATATATTCAAGACTCCTTTTCACATAAATTTCACATAACAGAATTATAATTCCCTTATAGCCGGTTATTTCTATATTAATTATATGTTTTTAACATAAAAACAAAATTTTATATGACGTAAGGAGAGATAATTATGAAAAAGAAAAAAATACTAGGAATTGCAGTAGCAGCTATGATTTCAATATCAAGCCTCGTTCCAGCATTTGCTGATGATGCTTCCACACAAAATGTAACAAATGGTGTTACTACAGGACAGGTTCGGCAAAATAACGAAGCTGATAAACTTGCAAAACTTACTCAAAGGGCATCAAAACTTGGAATTGACATCACTGGATTAACTAATGATCAAGCAAAAGCAAAAATAAGAACTGCTGTAGCTGAAAAACTTGGGATTGATATAACAGGTCTATCAAATAAAGATGCTTCATCTAAAATAAAAGCTGCTCTTGAAGGAAAAACTCTTGACAGACTTAATAAAAAAGCAGCTGAACTAGGAATAGATATTACAAATCTTTCAGTTGATAACGCTAAAGCTAAAATTTTATCAGCAGAGGCAGGAAAGCTTGGAATTGATATAACTGGTCTATCAAATAAAGATGCTTTATCTAAAATAAAGTCAGCTGTTGAAGCTAAAAATCTTGCTGATTTAACTAAGAAAGCAACAAAACTCGGAGTTGATATAACAGGTTTATCAAATAAAGATGCTCGAATAAAATTAAATCAAGCAGAAGCTTCTAAACTTGGAATAGACGTTACAGGCTTATCAAATGAGGATGTAATAACTAAAATTCAAAATGCAAGAGCTGAAAAATTAGGAATTGATATAACAGGATTATCATTTAAAGATGCTAAAGCTAAGATAAAAGCAGCATCTGAAGCTAAAAAAGAAGCTCATAAAGAAAAAAATACATCATCAACTACAGCAGCTGATACTGCCGTACAATAGTTTAATTAAAGAAGAGATACTTTCATAAATTTGAAGGTATCTCTTCTTTACTAGGTTATAATATCTGGAATCCAAAATCTCCATTTCTCATAATCTAAATAATCTTTTCTAAAAATAACTTATTAGGTTTTATTTTTTCTATATGCCAAATACCTAGTAACCATCATAGTGTTTTCTTCGCCTGGAAAATATACAGGATTAATTTTAGTCTCATTGTACAAGTTGATTGCATCTACAACATCCAGTGCTAATTCCTTAAAACTAATGAGGCCATACATTCTCGGTGGAAGAATATAAATAGGTATATCAATTTCCGAAGTTTTTACCAGCTTCTTAACATCAATTATTAAATGAGGACAACATACAATGATATCAAATTCATTCATTCTCTTATTCACTAATAAAAACGGAGAAAATTCAATTGAATAATCATTTTGCATATTACTCTCTAATATCTCTTTTTCCACCTTACTTGCTAGGGCACTTGATGAAAAGCCACCTCCACAGCATAAAAGTATTCTTATCATTTCTAATCCTCCACTTTATATTACAGTCTAGTTTTTTGGATATCCTAGATCGTATCAGTTCTTTTTAATCTGACAATTCCTTCTCTAATTGTTATTTGATTTGTTTCCTCTAAATATCTCAAAATAGGTTCTATCCGATCTTTTACTCTTCCAAGTTTTGAACCTACTAAAGTCTTTTGATAAGTTGTGAAACACATCCTATCCAATTCATACAGATTCATACCATCTGGTCTTATTTTAAGATTCATCATTACTTTTTCCATAGTATTCATAATATCCCCTCCTTATATATATCTAATTATACAAAAATATGTAATTTCCTTCCAATTGATATAATTATATAAAGATTCGACCATATATATTGCAAAAATAAATTTAAAACTCTAGCAAGCCAAAGGTTTAAATCCAATTACAAAATACATAATATTAAAAATATAAGTATATTTAAATTCATCCATCAAGTAGCTCATTGTATTGATTTATTATATCATCTAACTTTTGACTCGCAGCAATAACTTCTATATCTAATAAACTTTTTTCATTGTTTATAATTTCATATAAAGATTGTCTCATTTTATAAATTATTTTCTCTATTTCTTTTATTTCTTCCAAATTATACTCTCTCTTACTTTTTTATAAGTATAATCCCCAATAAATACATTTGCTGTATCATTTGTTACATTATGTAGTAAACTTTATTTATATACAAAAAGACCAAATAACCATTCTATTAGAATGACTATTTGGCCTTACATATTTTCATAGTCCTGCTATAAAATTGTATGTAATTTCAGTTTATTAACACATAAATCTAAGTTCAAATTTGGATATCTACATTTAGAACTTATACTATTTCTAGATTTTAAATTTATTTGCCATTTCAATCATGCTATCAGCCATTTCTGATGTGTCTTTTGCCTGATTAGTGACATTATCTACTGACGCACTGGTTTCACTAATACTTGCAAATATTTCTTCTACACTCGAAGCCGATTGCTGGGATTTTGATGAAATATTTACTATTGCATTATTTACTTTAGATACATTACTTGCAATTTTAATTGCTGACTCCGCAATCTCTTTTGACATTTCATTTACAACTTCAGCATCCTTTTCATATTGATTTCCGATCAATTTCAACATTTCATAATCTGGTCTAACCTGACTATCGATAAATCCTAATATATCCTTAGTATTATTAGTAAAGTTTTCAATAACATTTCCAACTGTACTGATATTTTTCTTTATATCAATAACTGTTTCTGATGATTTCTCAGCTAATTTTCTAACTTCCTCTGCAACTACAGCAAATCCGCGTCCTGCCTCCCCAGCATTAGCAGCCTCTATGGATGCATTAAGCGCTAAAAGATTAGTTTGTTCAGATATTTGACCAATAGCTTCTGCCATTTTTTCCACTTCTTTAACTATCTTTATGTCCTCAATTGCTTTTTTAATCTTAATTTCTTTTTCATTATATAGGCTTATTGCATTATTAGATGATGCTTCCACCTTTTCTTTTACGTTTATTGCTCTTTTCATAATTTCATCTGAATCCAATTCCCTCTTTTCAGCATTTCTGCTAAGTTCATCTGTTAGCTTCTCTATCTCCATTGTATATGAACTAACATCTTGAGTTGCCGAACTTAAATTCATGCTTGCATCAGCAATTTCATGAGTTACATTTTTAATATTATTCATAGTTGCAGACATTTCTTCCATTGTTGAAGTTAGATCTTCATTTGAAATTCTAACATTTTTCATACGATTAGTAAGTTCTATAATAAGATTTTTCACGTCTAATACAGCAATATTCAATGCTTTTGACATATTTCCTATTTCATCATATGCATTTATATTTATTTTCTCAGTAAGATCTCCTTCCGCTAAACCATTAGCAAAATTAACTATACTGTTTATTCTCTTTCTTAACCAAATTGCTAATCCACCACTTAGTATTGCTAATATCAATGCAGAAATAACTATAAATATCATAAGAAATTTAAACGAATTTTTGAAAACGGCATTACTTGACTCAGATGTTTCTTTTGCTGCATCAATATTATCATTTATTATAACATTTATATCATTAGCTATTTCTTCTCTTAAAGTAACATATTCAGAATTGTATAATTTAACAGCTTCTTCATAATTATTTTCAGCAACATACTTTATTATCTTTGTTCTTGTATCCCTATACCTAGTTAACGCATCCTTGATTTTCTTGTAATCTGATTCTTCTTTTTCGCTAGAATACGGTATTTTCTCAATTTCTTCAAAAGTTTTATTATTTAAATCAGATAAACTTGCTAAATCTTTTTGCGCCTCATCTATATCATTTTTAAAATTACTATTAATAATATGTTCCATATCAGATAACCCTAAATTAATATTACTTTTTACCAAATATAACTTCTGAAGCCTCATTAAATTAGTATTATAGATTTTATCTGTATTCATATTTAGTTTGTTCATGCTAAATAGTCCAGCAATTCCTACTAAAACTAAGAATACAGTACATATCACACTGCTTCCTATTAACTTTTGGGAGATTTTCATTTTCTTAAACATTGTATTTATCCTTCCTTTCCTACTTTAAGTTATCATATTTAATCCCAATACCTAATTCCATAATCATTCTATAAATTACTAGGCTTATTCAGTAATTTTGACATAAATACTAAAAAAGCTAATATTTAATTGTCTTTAAGCATAAATTTTAGATTTATATGAATTTTAAATATTCATGCCTGAAGATAAATACACTTTATACAAAGAAACTAAGTGCAATATATCTAAAATTTATTCTTTGATGTCTAATAAATTTTTATCTTAAGTCATCTAACACAATTAACCAATTTAGTGCATAAGTTAAGTAAAGTTAATTACATTTTAGTCCTTCTTAACTTTACCAAGTAATTTACTCCCAATCTATATTATACCATAAAATCCACTTAATTCACATAACTCTGATAATTATTCTCATAACATTTAATTCTATAATTATAAAAGTCAGAATCACCAATGAAACTTGTTATTCACTTCGCCCCCCAAATATAAAGAAACTTTTTTCAACCAAAATTTCTTTATATACATTTCTTAGTACGTATTTTAAACAAAAGTACAAATCTCCCCATGTTTGATGAGGAGATTGTTGTTAATTTAGTTATAGTTCTCTAAGTTACTATTTTATCTAATCTACTATATCAACAATATCAAAGTCTGCTGTCATTTCTATAAAAACTCGTCCTTTACAACAGAACTCTCTTTTTGAAATATGGCAATTAACAATTCCTCCGATTAAATTATTGGTTTCATATTCTTCTAGTTTTTCTTGGAGCTCTTCAACACATAGGTTATGAATTGCTTTAATAATATCTTCTTCCCATATACAAGTTGGATAACTATTAATCACTTTTATTTTCATTTATTTCACCTCTTATTAATGATGGGGTGCAAAATTCAATTGATATTAACTCCTTAATAATATTTGTTATATAATAATCGGATTAAATTAATATTGTGAATTAAATATTGCTGGATCATAAATTACTGGTCATTTAGTATATCTTGCTATAAAAAAACAAAAATCCCCTGTAAAGTTGATAATCAACCTTACAGGGGATTTGGTGTAAGTAGGTATAGTAAAATATAGGAGTGTTATATAATCACATATTAAGGGGTATATGGTAATCAATTTTTACACACTCAATATATTATTCGTTAATGAATATAATTTTCTGACATAAAAACATAAATTTTTATAATAAGAATTATATATATTCTAAAAAGTTTAATTCATCGAAATTTATCTTAAGCTATCAGATGTTTAAGATAAATATTTTTTAAAAATCAATTATATTGTTTATAACTTATATCTTTAAATTTTATAGATCTATGTTTTGTATTATGTATAATATTGCTTACTTGTGCATTTCACTGATTAATCTATTATATTCATTTAAAGCATTATCAAGTTCTTTGCTAGCTAGAATTATTTCATGATCTAATAAATTTGCTTTTTCCTCAATTAATTCATGTAAAATTCCTCTTAATTCATTAATCTTCCTATTTATATTTTGAAGCTTTCCCATACTGCCATCACTTTCTTTCGTTCATAAATTAATTATAACTAATAAAATGAATATTGTTATTAATTATAAAATTACGTTATCATTTTGTAACTCACTTCTAATATTTAGTAAATCTCTAGATATTTTTAATCTTACCACTTATTTTTCTATCATTTTTACAATGTTCTATGTATAATGTAATAAAATTTTGTTAATAATTATTAATGAAAGTATTACTTTTCAACTACACCAAAAGAGGTAGCATTTATTAATCTAACTGCTATCTCTTTTCATATTCAAAATTAGTTTTAAAACCCTTTTGCCATTTCTTAGTTTAATTTCTTATATTAATTAATATAATTGCTTATTTTTATCTATTTTTTAATATTATTCCAATGAAAAATAATATAACATTATTTTTTTTTGCCATTTACACCTTTTTTATATTTTTATTGTTGAATTAAAACAGATTATGTCGTATAATGTTAATGTAAATATACAATTTACTTATATTGAAATTTTTCCTAGAGTTTTGATATAGTATTTTCTTTTTTTACCAATTAAAGTAAGAAACTAGAATGATTCTAGTTTCTTATTTTTTTAACTCACAACATCATCTGCCCACTTTATAGAATCTATATATGCTTCTGCAAGCTTATTATCATTGATATTTATTTCTTTCGTATAAAACTCAACGTTTTCCCATTCACCTTTTTCATAATTAATAGCTAGTTTTAATATTTTATTCAATAAATTATCTTTTTCAATTAGTCCTTCCTTTATTTCATCATCTATATATAATTCTTTTAAAATCACTTCAATTGAACAATTTAAAATTGCATCCATAACGGAAAATAATCCTACCATATACGCTGAATAAACCTTATTCTTATATTCACTCATATTACATATTAATTCACATAACTTCGCCCTCTGCAATGAAACTTTTATAAGTTCATCTGTATTATTTTCCTTTAGATCATTTAATAAAACTACATATAACCATTTTATAATTTCTTTTCTTCCCAAAAGTGCAATAGCATATTTTATAGACCTAACTTCATTCTTTAGACAGTATGCAGACGAATTTATTAATTTAATTATTTTATATGATAAACCTAAATCCTTTATTATTAATTCTTCAAGTTGGCTAAAATCAAAATCATCTTTATTAATTAACTTTAGAATTTTCATTGCTGTATCTTTATTAGTTGGAATATTTTTTCTTGAAAGAACTATTGGTTTACTAAAATAATATCCTTGAAAATATGAATATCCAAATTTTAAAGCCTCATCATATTCTTCTTTATTCTCAACTTTTTCTGCCAAAAATTTTATTCTACTATTTATCTTTTTTAGCTCCAATACTTTCTTCCTTTCATACCCTGTAGTGATTTTAAAATCTATCTTTATAATATCAGCTATCTCTATTAATTTAATATATTTATTATGGAATACGAAATCATCTAATGCTAAAACAAATCCTTTTTTCTTAAGTCTTTTACATGCATCTATAATTTCATCAGTTGGTTCTATATTTTCTAAAATTTCTATTACAACATATTCTTTAGGAAGTATAGTTGCTATTTCTTTTTTTATCAATTCTTCAGTAAAGTTTATAAATGCTTTCTTATTATCAGTAATATCTTTAAAGTCAAATGTGTAAAATGTATTTGATATAACCTTTAAAGTTGCTTCATCTCCATTAGCGTTGTTATAGAAATTATTTTGTCCATTTCTAAACAGAAGTTCATATGCAACAACTTCATTTTTTCTGTTAAATATAGGCTGTCTAGCTACAAAAATATCCATAACAGTCTCATCCCTTCATTTAATACTTATATACCGCTTAATTTAACCCTTACGATTATTGTAATATACTATTTTTTTGTTCATGAACAGTAAAATCTTATCTCAATGAATTTACGTTATACTTAACCTTAAGATATATAAGTACATATTTATATATAAATATGTAAATTTTTTCACATAAAAAACCAACTAAAACTAACTAATAAAATAATTAATTAATCTTAATTGGTCGGTTGCACAACTAGCTCCAAACTCTTAAAGTGCCCATTTAGAAAGAATTCTTCATAGCTTCCAATTGTAATATAATACATTTCTATGTACTTATTTCATATATATGAAATATTATCATCAATCCATAATAAAATCAATAAATAATATTATTAGGAATACTTAATTATAGATTTTTAAGAAATTTTTAAGATTATTTACTCCCTTTAGCAGAGATATTATTTCTATCAAAAAGAAATAACTCTTGTAAAATATCATCTAAAATTATAAACAAAAAAAGATTAGTTACATTAACTTTTCTATGTAACTAACCTTCTTATATATATTAAATACTATCTACTTAAATACTCATCTATTGCAGCCGCAGCTTTCTTTCCTGCTCCCATTGCTAGAATAACAGTTGCAGCACCTGTAACTGCATCTCCACCAGCATAAACACCTTCTTTAGTTGTTAATCCATCTTCATTTGCAACCAAACAAGCTCTACCATTGATTTCTAAACCTTTAGTTGTTGATGAAATTAATGGATTTGGTGATGTTCCAAGGGACATTATTACCGTATCAACCTCTAGTACAAACTCTGAATTTTCTTTAACTACAGGTTTTCTTCTTCCTGAAGCATCTGGTTCTCCAAGTTCCATTTTAACGCATTTCATTCCCTTAACCCATCCATTTTCGTCTGTTAAGATCTCTGTTGGATTAGTTAATACATCAAATATTACGCCTTCTTCTTTTGCATGGTGAACTTCTTCTGCTCTTGCTGGAAGCTCAGATTCACTTCTTCTATATACTATATGGGCTTCTGCGCCGAGTCTTAAGGCAGTTCTTGCTGCATCCATAGCAACATTTCCACCACCAACTATAGCAACTTTTTTACCTGCTTTAACTGGAGTATCATATTCTTCTTTAAAAGCTTTCATTAAATTTACTCTTGTTAAAAACTCATTAGCCGAAAACACGCCATTTGCATTTTCGCCTGGTATTCCCATAAACTTTGGAAGACCTGCTCCTGAGCCAACGAATACAGCTTCAAATTTTTCATCTTCAATTAATTGATCTATAGTTATTGTTCTTCCCACAATTACGTTAGTTTCAATTGTTACTCCAAGCTTCTTTATGTTTTCAATTTCAGCTTTAACAACTTCATCCTTTGGTAATCTAAATTCAGGTATTCCATAAACTAGAACCCCTCCTGCTTCATGTAGTGCCTCAAATATAGTTACATCATAACCTTTTTTAGCCAGATCTCCTGCACAAGTAAGACCAGCAGGACCACTTCCAATTACTGCAACTTTCTTACCCTTAGAAGGTTCTGTTTGTGACAAATCTACTTTATTTTTTCTTGACCAGTCTGCAGTAAACATTTCTAACTTTCCAATAGCTACAGCTTCGCCTTTAATTCCAAGTACACAATTACCTTCACATTGGCTTTCTTGTGGACATACTCTTCCACAAACCGCTGGAAGTGCACTGTATTTTGCTATTTCCCTAGCAGCACCTTCAAAGTTTCCAATTTTAGCTTTCGATATAAATCCTGGAATATTGATTGATACTGGACATCCTTCAACACATTTAGGATTTTTACAATTTAAACATCTATTTGCTTCTTTCATAGCATCATCTTCATTATAGCCTAAACAAACTTCCTTAAAGTTTTTTGCTCTTACTTCTGGAGCTTGTTCAGTAACAGGTGTTCTTTTCATTCTATCGTTCATCTCTATTACTTACCCTCCTTGCATCCACAACCACCATGGTTATGAGTGTTTCCTTCTTCAAGTTTTAATAGTTCTCTTCCTTCTTCTTTTTTATACATTGCTTGTCTTCTCATTGATTCATCATAATCTACTAAATGACCATCAAACTCAGGCCCATCAACACATGCAAATTTAACCTTTCCGCCGACAGTAACTCTACAAGCACCACACATTCCAGTACCATCAACCATTATAGGATTTAAACTTACTACAGTTGGGATATTCAATTCCTTAGTTAACATTGAAGTAAATTTCATCATTATCATTGGTCCAATGATAATTGCATGATCATATTTCTTACCTTGATTATTAACTAATTCCTTAAGCATATCTGAACCAGTTCCTTTAAACCCATACGAACCATCATCTGTTGTCACGTAAAGATTTCCAGCAACTGCCTTTAATTCTTCTTCATATATTAATAAATCTTTATTTCTGCTTCCTAAAATAACATCTACAGCTATTCCATGTTCATGCATCCATTTAACTTGAGGATAAACTGGAGCTGCTCCTACTCCTCCTGCAATAAAGATAATATTTTTCTTTTTTAATTCTTCTAAATCTTCATGAATAAATTCACTTGGTACACCTAATGGACCTACAAAATCTGAAGCATAATCTCCGACATTGAATCCAGCTAACTGTTTAGTTCCTTTTCCGATGGCTGCAAAAACTATAGAAACTGTACCATTTTCTGCATCATAACCTGCAATTGTTAAAGGTATTCTTTCGCCTTTTTCATCATTTTTTATAATTATAAATTGACCTGGTTTTGCTGATTTAGCAACTCTAGGTGCTTCTATATCCATTAAGAATATATTATTTGTAAGTTCTCTTTTGTTGACAATTTTGTACACTCTTAGTACCCCCTACATTTATAAATTCTATTAATAATATGAACTGGAATTTCCATTCTTATTGCTATATTAACAACAAAGACTCCATGAGGTGGAGCCCTTGTTGCTTTATTAATGTTGTAACGATTCTTTTTAGTAATTATTCAATTATTCATTTCAACAGCTTCCTTGAAAGCCATATGATTTTTAATACAAAATTTATTTTATTTCTATAAGATTATGAACTAAAAAAATTGCCTTTATTTATCCTATAAGTTAACTTTAGTTCCATAGTATGTGCATTCAAATAATTTTTCCATTGTAGCATCATCTATTTCTCTAGGATTTGATCCTGTGCATGCGTCTAATACTGCATTATGAGCGATGAATGAAAGATTAGCTTTAAAATCTTCTTCAGTAACTCCATATTCCTTCATTGAGTGAGGAATTTCTAATTTATCATTTAATCCATTAATTAATTCAATCAATGAATCAGTTAACTCAGCATCATTATTTCCTTTTAATTTTAATGCTCTTGCAATATCACCATACCTATTTTCACATTTTACTCTATTATACTCAATTACATATGGCAAAAATATAGCATTTGCACATCCATGAGGAATGTGGAATACAGCACCAACCTTATGAGCCATTGAGTGAACTATTCCAAGTAATGCATTAGAAAATGCCATTCCAGCTAAACATTGAGCTTCGTGCATTAGATTTCTCGCCTCTTTATCTCCTTCAAATGATTTGATTAAATTTTCTTGAACCATTTCTATAGCTTTAATTGCTAATGGATCTGAGAAATTTGATTGAAGTGATGCAGTATATGCTTCTATAGCATGAGTTAATGCATCCATTCCAGTATGAGCTGTTAAAGTTTTTGGCATAGTTTGAGCAAGTGCTGGATCAACTATTGCTATATCTGGAGTTATGTTAAAATCTGCCAAAGGATACTTAATTCTTTCTGCATAATTTGTTATAACTGAGAACGCTGTAACTTCTGTAGCTGTACCACTTGTTGATGGAATCGCTACAAACTTAGCTTTTTGTCTAAGCTCTGGTAATCCAAACGGAACAACTGCTTGTTCAAAAGTAAAATCCGGGTATTCATAGAATATCCACATAGCCTTTGCAGCATCAATTGGTGACCCTCCACCCATTGCAACTATCCAATCAGGCTCAAAGTTTCGCATAGCTTCTGCACCCTTCATTACTGTTTCCACTGATGGGTCTGGTTCAACACCTTCAAACAATTCTACTTCCATTCCTGCTTCTTTTAAATAATCTTCAACTTGCTTAAGAAAGCCAAATCTTTTCATTGATCCGCCACCAACTACTACAAATGCTTTATTTCCATTTAAAGTTTTAAGTGCCTCAAGTGCTCCTTCCCCATGATATATGTCTCTTGGTAAAGTAAAACGTGCCATAAATATTTCCTCCTAAAATTTGCTCATTTATTATTTTGCATAATTACAAAAATAATAAGTTAATATGTCTATTTTTGACCACATAGATTATTAAAGCAATATTCATGCCAAGTTGTGATTATTTTATCAATCTACTATATATTTATGATAATAAAGTATCAAAATATATAGATATGTTTCCAGTGAAAATTGCGCAATTACTTAAAAATCTTGTATTTAAAGGTTCTATTTTAAATTATTAAACATAAAAAAATAAATATGACATGACTTAATTGTTAATATTACATTCTTTTATATAAATAATTTTTAACAAAGATATGTCCCAAAACAGTACAGCGTAAATTTAATACAGCGTAATATTTTAGGACACCACTTATGTTTTATTTGCATTTTTTCAATTTTAAGTATAACGTATTTCTACTTATCCCTAAAGCCTTAGCCGCTTTTGTCATATTATGATTGTTTACTCTTACGGCTTCATGAATTGCTTTCATTTCTAGTTCTTCTAGATTTAAAGTATTCACCATGTATTCAGTCTTTTCATCATTCACAGTCTTTGAAAAACCATTAATCTGATCATCTCCACAGATATCTTTATTTAAAAAGTCATCTTTTAATATTTTCCTATCATATGAATTATCTATCTCAAGACTTTGATCATCTTCAAATTCCCATAAATTAAAAGATGATCTTCCATCCAAATTCACTATATTTTCAATATAATTTTCAAGTTCTCTTATATTTCCTGGCCAATCATAGTCTAACAGCTTACTATATAAACTTTTATCAAGCTCTGGTATCGATTTGTTTAACTGAAATGATTTGATTCTTAAAAAGAAGTCAATAAGCATTTTTACATCGCCTTTTCTCTCTCTTAAAGGAGGTAAAGTGATAGGAATTACACATAATCTATAGTACAAATCTTCTCTAAAGTTACCCTTTTGGACTTCTCTTTTTAAATTCTTGTTAGTAGCAGCTATTACTCTTACATCTATAGGAATTTCTTTGCTTCCGCCAAGTCTTGTAACTCTTCCATTTTGAAGCACTCTTAAAAGCTTAACCTGTGCATCAAGTGGCATTTCTCCAATTTCATCCAAAAACAATGTACCTCCACTTGCAATTTCGAACTTACCTGGATTTCCTCCTCTTTTTCCTCCTGTAAATGTCCCATCTTCATATCCAAACAATTCACTTTCTATTATATTAGCTGGTATGGCTCCACAATTTATTGCAACAAATTTTTTTCTTCTTCTTACACTATAATTATGCATAGCCTGTGCCAATATTTCTTTACCAGTTCCGCTTTCCCCTTGAATTAGAACAGTTGATGGGCTATTGGCAATAACCTTACAGTTTATTATCACATTGACAATAGCCGCACTATCTCCAATTATATCATTAAAGGTAAAAAACGCTCCTGTTGCATTCTTAGTGTCTTTTTCTTCTTTTTCATAACTTATTGTTACAACCATTCCTATAATATTATCTTTATGTTTAAGTCCTTTAAAAACTAACTTTATTTTGTGCCTGCTTGTGTGCTTTAATTTTACTTCCTTTACAATATCGCCATTATGATTCTCCAGTTCCTTTATTACATTTCCTAAATCAGGCAAAATATAATGTATATCTTGATTTAGTAGTAAATCCTTATCTATATTAAATATTTCTACTCCGAGCTTATTTATATTTATTACTTTATACTCTTTATTTATAATCATAATGCCTTTGTCAACATTATCTATAACGCTCTCCATATAATTATAGGTTTGATTTAATATATCACGTATTCCGTTCTTGTCCAATTCATTTTCGATTGCCTTTACACCAAAAACAACTAATCCTAAAGTATGAGGATGCTTCATATCTCTTCTACCTGTTAAGTTTAAGGTTCCAATAATTTCTCCTTTTGTGTTATGAATAGGTGCAGCCGAACATGTCAAATTATGAAATCCCTTTATATAATGCTCAGTTGCAGTTATCTGAATGCACCTATCTTCTTTAATTGCTGTTCCCATTGCATTGGTTCCTATATTTTGCTCGTCCATATAAGCACCAACTTGAAGATTATTAACACCTACCTTACTGTTATTTTCTTCTGCTCCTTTAATGTATAAAATGCATCCATTTTTATCCGTTAATACTATAATAAATTCATTATCCATAACTGCTGAAAACACCATATCTATGTATATTTTAGATACCTCTATTAATTCTTTATTGGTAGTTAATATATTTTCTAATTTCTCACCACTAAGAATTTTATTTGAGTGATCTGAATTTTTCTCTACGCCATAACTTTCACTCCTCTTATGTGAGTTTTCAATTAATAGTTCTTTATTCTCCATAACCTACCTCCAATCTTTTGTAAAATAAAATATATTTTTCAGTCACATCACTCAGCCCTATAACTCTTCAGCTATTTGATGATATTTTAGTAATCTATTTTTATTATCTCTAATATATTTCTCTAATTTTACTAAAATGCACTTCTAAACTCTATTTATATTTTACCATAAAATAGAGTTAAATTTACATTAACCCATAATAAACTCCAAAAATCCTAAATATAATAAATAAAAACAGTTAACGAATAGCGTAATTTTAAAGAACAAAATGGCAGGCGAATATATTTTCTTTTTTATTCTCTTTTAAAAATCAACCTTTTGAATCAGCCTTTCTTATAAGTTATACCCTCAAGGAGTACCTCGTCCACAGATTGACCAACGATATAATTTCCTAGATAATAAAAAAAGGTAAATTAAGCATTACCACTCAATCTACCTTTAAAAATAATTACACTTGTAAAAACTTTTCATAAGTCTCTATTTTATCCTCTCTATTGTTTTTCTTTAGCCATTTATTATATTCTAAAATGACTTCTTCTACTGTTTTTAAATCTAACTTAGTATTCTTTTTTTTATTCATTTCAGCGTACATATTAATTTTAATTATATTTCCCATGTTGTTCTCACCTCTTTTAAATATATGATAATATTAAATTCTTGTGATTTTTATACAAAAATAATTAAAACTTTATGACTTTTGTAAACATTATCACATAATATAAAAAATTTTTTATATTCTCTATAATACATTATTGACAACATTTACACTTTCTAATATATATATTATCATTAAATTTTGTCAGTTTTTTGTCAATTGAAAATGTTTTCTTAAAATTCTTCTAAAAAAATAAAATTAATATAATAAAAGAACCCATATAGGGTTCTCTTACATAAAAGTTTAATTTAATATTTTGTTAAATGCATAATTAATAGAATCTTTTAAACATTCAAATGACATTTCATCCATTGTTATGGAAGGTTCATCTTTCACTACATATTCTTCACCTTTGCAACTTATTAATATTGCTTTTTCTATATTGCTACCTAATTCACGATTTTTATGTCTCGCTATTTTTAATTCATTACTGTTTCCATCTACACTGTACCTTATAAAAATGTTTGCTTTTCTACCTGGAAATATTATAGCATTTTCATTTGGGATAAATTCAACATACTTGTCTGCATTTCTACTGCTAAATAACTCATTTATTAAAGTTACTATATTTTTTATCTCTTTATCTGCATTTTCTTTACTAATTTTTTTCGGGCATAAGCTATGTACATAATTTTCAATCCATGACTCTTGATTAAATTCCATATCCTCACCTCTTTCCATAATAAATAATTACACAAAAAAGGAGAAATTCCTCTAAAAATATTACATCTTACTTAACTGTTTCCATAAATATTTTGTTGTAAACTCTCATTTCTTCTAATTTGGTTACTATTTTTTCATCTATTCTTAATATGTTCTTATCTATAATTTCTATCTTCTCCAAATCATTTATATTTTCTCTGCAAAAGCCCAATATTGTTTTATATGACTCCATTTGCATTTTAATCAATGCTTCATACTGTTGGTTAGTTAAATCAACAAATTCTATTTCTTTACTAGTCATATTAGCCCACCTCTCTAGAAACTTAATTTAACCTTACGTTATCTTTATTAGTACTATCTTATTATTTTTAAATACAGGAACTATCTTTCTTAGTAAATTATTATCCTGTATGTACTTTACCGCTTCATCAAATTCATCAATACTCATTCCTATCTGCTCATATCCTAAAGACCTCGGAATATTAACTCCTTCAACATTTTCACATGGCATATTTTTTATTATTTCTAATATTATATCTACATTCTGATTCATGCACTCATCCCCTTAAATATATATAATTATATAAAAGTTTGCTTTTTCCTCCTATAATTTTATATTAATTCAAATATTAGTAAAAGTTCTTAATTGCAATTTTTTATATACTATTTATATTCTTAAAAATTTTCCTTTTAAAGCTCTTTTCACTTTACTTTTGTCGCATATAACCAATCCACTATTGAATTTCAATAAGACTATCTTCTTATATGCTATTCATTTATTTGTACTTATTGCACATCTCATTAATACTATCAAATTCTTAATTGCTCTGCTTATTTAAATTACTCTTCTAACTTCATTACTAATTCTTATAGCTATTATTTATACTTTTACCATTATATATATACATTAGTTTATCACAACCAGCTCTATCCTCTAGGTGCATACATAATAACAATAACACCTACGAGCGCTATGAATCCACCAATTAAATCAAACTTATCAGGTATTATCTTATCGATTTTCCATCCCCATAAAATTGACATTACAATAAATATTCCTCCATAAGCTGCATATACCTTACCAAAGTTAGCATTCGAAGGCTGTAACGTAGGAATTATTCCATATAAAATTAATATAATCGCTCCTATAATTCCATATAAATAACTTTTTCCATCGCGTAACCATATCCATATAAGATATCCACCTCCAATTTCAAATATTCCAGCCAATATAAAATATAACACTGATTTTATAACTTCCATGTTTCTCCTCCAAATTTACGACTTTTTACAATAATTTATAAAGGATTTCTCAACATTTATATGTGCTACTCTTACTAAATTATAGCACATATTGTAAATATCATCTAATTCTAATAGCGTTACTCTGCTAGTTGCTTAATCACCTATTGTATATTATGTGGCATCTTAATTTCCAACCAAAATAAAATCTTAGGAAAGTATCTTATTGTGCTTAGCACTCTTTTCATATATGCGAGAAGAACAAAATCGCAAGCGACTTTGGAGCTGAAGATTTTTTACGCATCTGCCTTTTCGAACGCATGTGAGAAAAATTTGGCAGGCGAATATGATTTATTTTTTTATTCTTTTATAGTAATTAACCTTAGTAAAATAGACTACTATAAAAGTTATCCACAGATTTAATTGCATTATAATTTCCTAAAGAATAAAAAAATACAGCCAAATTAATGGCTGTATCATTTATAAAATTTAGGAGAGATTAAGAGTGGGGTTTGGGTATCTTTTGTGTAACTACATTTTATCATAATATCCAAAAATAATCTATATCTTTTAATATTGATTATCAGGTTTTTTTCGACAAATGTTTTTAATATATTTTTAGTATTAACATAAGAAATTATCTGAATTGTATAGTTATATTCCTTCCTTATTTTTAATAAAAAAAAGAGACAACCATCTTTACAGTTATCTCTTTTTCGAAATATCTTTAGTTTGCTTAAATCTTTCGTTTTTCAACATCATTTGTTATGTATATAATATACCATAGTATGACATATAAATCTATATTTTTTTATTCAATCTTTCTATTTAAATGTAAATAGAATCTAATTTATTATATATACAATATCGAAACCACATTTACCTATTTATTGTGACAATATTGCATAAATTCTCTAATCTCAAATATCTCCGCTCAATATTTTATTGATCAATTCGTTTAGGTATGTTGTTTCTAAATTCTACTGGAGTTATTCCGTAAGCTTTCTTAAATAATCTTGTAAAATGCTCTACATTTTCATAACCAACCTGTTCTGCAATTTTTTCTACTGTCATTCCGCTTCCTTTCAACAAACTCTTAGCCTTATCCATTCTAATCTGTTTTACTATATCCACAAATGTACTATTTGTACTTTCCTTAATATATTTTGATAAGTAAGGCTTAGATAAGTAGAAAGTTTCTGAAAGTTTTTCTAATGTGACCGTCTTATAGTTTGATTGAATATAATTTAATACTTCTGTCATTCTATTATCTGATCTTCTCATATTCTTAATCTCTTCTAATTGGTTAACTGCTGCTGCTAAAGCAGCAATTGATGAATTAATAATATCATTCTCTATTCCTACTCCCCAATAAAGCTTATCATGGCATTTAATTCCTACATAAGTTACTGCTTTTGATGAAGAACCTCTTGTTAACGAATGTTCTTCATACACATCTAATTCATAGTTAATATCAAAATATTGTTTAATTGCATTACTTACCGCATCTAGTCTTCCATTTCCATGGGCTGTTATACATTGTACTTTTCCACCATGACAAATTGTAGTATCTGCCGCTATCTCTCTTCCTTGTATAAAATGACATTCTGGCACTTGAAACACATGAGAATTCCGAATATATTTCTCCTCTAAAATCTTATAAATTCCTTCTGGCGTTAATTCTCGATGGGCCTTATCCGACACATCCTTTACCGTATACCCAAAGTCTTCCTGCATCTTTTTTGGAAGTGAAATTCCAAAATTCTTTTGTAATATATACGCTACTCCGCCTTTACCTGATTGACTATTAATACGAATAACATCTGAATCATACTGACGCCCAACATCCATTGGATCAATAGGCAAATAAGGAACCTCCCAATACGTACACTCCTTATTTTCACGCCACTTCATCCCCTTTGAAATAGCATCCTGATGAGATCCTGAGAAAGCAGTGAACACTAATTCACCAGCATAAGGTTGGCGCATGCCTACTTGCATCCTTGTTAATCTTTCATAAGTTTCAAGAATTTCAGGCATATTCCTAAAATTCAAATTAGGATTTACACCATGAGAGTAAAGATTCATAGCAACTGTAACAATATCTAAATTTCCTGTTCTCTCTCCATTACCAAATAGAGTTCCTTCTATTCTATCTGCCCCTGCAAGTATGCCAAATTCTGCATCACTCACTCCACTTCCTCTATCATTATGTGGGTGTAAGCATAAAGTTACAGCATCCCTGTACTTTAAGTTTTTGTGAATATATTCAACTTGACAAGCAAATACATGAGGCATAGCATTTTCAACTGTTGTAGGAATATTAATGATTGCCCTCTTTTCTTTTGTTGGCTTCCAAACATCTAAAACAGCATTACATACTTCTACTGCATAATCTACTTCTGTTCCCGGAAAACTTTCCGGACTATATTGAAACGAATAGTTGCCCTTTTCTTCTTTTGCTATTTCTTTTAAAAGCCTTGCTCCATTTACAGCAAGCTGCTTAATTTCATCCTTAGATTTACCAAAGACCTGTTCTCTTTGTGCAACAGAAGTTGAGTTATATAAATGAATTACTGCATGTGGAGCCCCTTTAACTGCTTGAAAAGTCTTTCTTATAATATGTTCTCTAGCCTGAGTCAATACTTGAATCGAAACATCTTTAGGAATCATCTTTTCCTCAATTAATGTTCTTATAAATTGATATTCTGTTTCAGAAGCTGCCGGAAATCCTACTTCAATTTCTTTAAAACCTATTTTTACTAGCATATTAAAAAATTCCAATTTTTCTTCTAAGCTCATAGGTTCAATTAATGATTGATTTCCATCACGTAAATCAACGCTACACCATTTAGGTGCTTTATCTATATAATCTTTTTTTACCCAATCATATGTTACTTTTGGCGGCATAAAATACATTCTTTTATATTTTCGAAAATTTTCCATCCCTATCACTCCCCAATATAGCAATTTCACAAATTCCCCAACATATCTCTATAAGCAGATTAATTATAGATACTTTATATTAATCAATACCTTTTGTTGTACGCTTTATGAAAATTTTGCCTTTTACTTTATGTTATATAGAATATCACACTTTAAATAGTAATTTTAGTGATAAATTTAATCATTTTTATTGATGTATTTTAACATGTTACATATTAACTTGCTTAGTTATGTAGCATATAAAACAATTTAGCCTACAATCTCTGCGAATTATTTTTCTTTGCCAATTTTTAAAAACAAAAAGAAAGAGAGATTTATTTTAATTCAAATCTCTCTTTCTTCCATAACTTAATCACTAACTTATATTCTTTTATTAATTAATTCAACCATAATCCATTGTTTCTCACAACAGATTCTTATTTTGCATTTCTCACGTATATACAAAATAATTTCTGATTTAAAACTCATTATATTAATGTTAATCTAGCCTTTTAAGAGTGAATCTTCCCACAAACCTTCGTTTCTAAATCCAACAAGTACAAAGTCATCTCCAACCACAATAGGGCGTTTAACCAACATTCCGTTTGTTGATAAAAGTTTTACTTGTTCTTCTTCTGAAAGTTCTTTAAGCTTTTGACTCAAATTCATCTCTTTATACAAAGTTCCACTTGTATTAAAAAACTTTTTAATCGGCAAACCACTTTTCTTAATCCATTCCTGAAGTTCTTCTATTTTAGGATTATTCTCAACTATGTGTCTATCCTCATATTCAACCTGATGTTCATCAAGCCACTTTTTTGCTCGTTTGCATGTTGTGCATTTTGGATACTCTACGAATAAATAAGACACTCTTATTCCTCCTTCTCAATTTAAAACATTAAATAAGCATTTTCATCATTATATACCACTTTACCATTACTTCCAACAAACTATTTTTAAAAAATAAGTGTAATTTCTTTAGATTTATCAACACATCCGGCTCTAATTTTTAATGTTTTACATTTAAGTTAAGCATCGATTTATATTTAGTTCGATCTCATCTTGTCTATTAAAAACTAAAGTATCTATTTCTCAAATCTTTTATAACGTCTATGTTGGTGCTATAAGTTGCCCCCTCATCTCTAATATCCTTAGAGTTCTCGTCATATTCTCCCGAAAAAGATAACAAGTTAAAACTTGTCTCCATATAATACTGTTCATCGCAAATTAAAAGCTTATTATGTGAGTTCACCTTTTTTATTCTAAAATTCCCTCCATAATCTTTAAATCTATCTTTTAGTCTTTCTGCTATTATATCGCTATTTCTATTCTTACTTCTATTGTTACTATCCTTTTTAACGTGATAGATAGAGCTATTTTCTTCTATACCGTATATAATTTTGATAGATCCACCTCTTGAAAGTAAATTTTCCATCATATTTATTAAATTATTATTAACTACATAATTATTCATCCATGGACTCGCAATATTTAGTTCATACTTGGCATCAGAAAAAGCTTTAATAAATTTATCTCTTATCTCTTTATTTTGTAAGTGATACTCTTCATATTTGTTTGTAATTTCATTCAATGTTCCATATATTTCTTTATCTAAAGGTTCTATATTTTTTATTACATATTTATTTTCTTCATAGCTTATATATAAATTACATATATTTTTAACCCTAAATTTACTTAGCTTATATGTTTTTTCTATTGAAATTTCATCCTTATTTAACTGACCTATAGTTTCTTCTATCTGAATAATACTTTCTTTACTAAAAAACATTAATGCATTTATTGCTTTACTATCAATATTCACATTCTCATACTTAAAAAATCTTTGAGACAAGCTATCTTTTTTACAGCTGATTACCGAATTTAAATCATTAGATTTTATTAGGCAATAATCCATATCTTTTAATTGATCATCATACTTTAGAAATTCATTCTCATACTTTTCAAATTCTTCTTTTTTAGCTTTAAGCTCTTCAAACTGTTTTTTTGCAGATTTTAATGTTAGCTTCTCAACTTTCTTTGATTTTTTCAATTTATATTTAATTAAATTTTTGAATTTAATAGTCTTTTTAGTAAATATATCTAATAAAAATATTCTATTATTTTTTTTATTTTCAGAATATAATAATTCCTCCTTCATTAAAACACCTCATTTCCTTACTATTATGGATTACAATCTTTATTTATCCTAATTTTACATACTCAGATTATGTACGTCAATCTATATTTTACACAAAAGTATTTTTAAGATTTTTTTCAATTTCAGGAGGATTTTAACCAATTATGTCAAATTAATATATATGTAAGAACATATAATTATATATGTTTTAATAATCTAATGGTAAGATTAAAGGGAGGAAGAATTATGAAAAAATTATTTAAGTGTAGTGTGTGTGGATTTATATGTGAAGGAGCAGAAGCTCCAGAGAAGTGTCCAAAGTGTGGAGTTCCTAGAGAAAAATTTGTTGAATTAACTAGTGAAGAAGCTGATAAAATCTATAATTCTGATAGAACTAATGACATTCATTTAGAAATCATTAATTTAGCAGATAAAATTTACAAGCTTTCTAGAGAAGGAATAGATTTAAACTTAGATCCTACTTGTGTAACAGCTTTTGAAAAAGCTAAAAATAGTGCTTGGACTATTAAGCAAATATCAAAAGCAGAATTAGCAGCACATATGAGCAAAGGAAAATGGTAAAATATTAAAATAGACATATTGGGTTAATTAAACTATTATTTAAAAAGCTGAAAATCCTCAAATTTTAAGGATTTTCAGCTTTGATTAAATATATATTTACAATGTCAATATCTTTATGATCATTTATTTTCTACGAATTGAATCTTCAATCCATTAGGATCTAAAACATAAAAAAACTTGGTATTAGGATTTGGCTGAAATGGTCCGCTGTGAATCTCTATTTCTTTTTCCTTAATAAAGTTTATTTTCTCATCTACACAATCAACTTCAAATCCAAGAGAAATATACTCTCCCTAGCTTACTTCCTTTATTTCTTCATCACATATAAGTTCTATTTTGGTTTCTCCATCTCCTAAAAATGCAATTTCTCTCCCAGGACCTGCATTAAATCTTTTATTAATCTTAAGTCCAACAATCTCCTGATAAAACTTTAACGATTCTTCTAAATTTTTAACTTTTAATGTACTCCAACAAAATTTCATAATCTACTCCTCCTAATATATATCACTCACATGTGCATATTACATTTTTGTATTTATTTTAATATTTATTCACTTACCTGCAAATAGCTTTTTATTACGTATATATTAAGGAATGCTTTCCCTATATTCCTGTATTTACTCACAAATAATATGCTAACCTTTAATTTAGCAAGTTTGTAAATCCAAGTTCCGTAAATATATTTTTCATACCTTCTTCATTTATTTGAAGTTTCAATTGATCTATTGTTATATTATTAAGCTCCTCTATATCACACTTTATAGTAGCTAATTGTTTGCAAAGCAAAGCTGCTTTTTTTCCTGTAATTTTTGTATTTGACTCCTCAATTAGCTTTGATAACGGAGAACGTAATATACCAAGATCCTTAAATACTTTTTTTATTTCTTTTTCAGATGAATTTTCTATAAAATCATATATACCTTCTACAGTTTCAAATTCTTGAAGTAATGGTATAACAGATTTTTCACCAACACCATTTATTCCAGGAATATTGTCAGAAGAATCACCTTCTATTGCTTTTCTATCAATAATTTGAATAGGATCTACACCATAAAAATGATTTACATACTGTGTAGTAAACTCAAAAGTCCCACTAGGTATATTAAGTTCTTTAATATTTATTCCAAGACTTTCATACATATCAGCACACTTTGAGGTTATAAGCCACACTCTTATATCATCATCAACAAGTTGAAGGCAATCTTGATCTTTTGTCCAAATACTAACTCTCGTGCATCTTCGAAATTTCTTTGCCAATGTACCTATTATGTCATCCGCTTCGTACTCTTTAAAAACGAACTCTGGAACATTCATTTCTTTTAGGACTTTTTGAGCTAATGCAAATTGACTTCCAAGCTCACTTCTTAAATCTTTTCTATTTCCCTTATACTCTGGATACAACTTTTTTCTAAAGGTAAATTCCTTAGTCAAATCCCAGGCTACAGCCATATGAGTAGGATTTTGATTTCTAATCATTCTAAGCATGGATGCCATCATTGTAAAGACACCATTAGTAAATTCTCCTTTAGGGGATTGACGCAATTTTTCAATATTTTTATCTTTTTCTTCCTCAGTTTTAGCAAATCTATATTCTTTCGGGAGATTACCAAAAAAGCAGCAAGATAAAAGAGACGAACCGTCTATTAATAATAAATGGTCATGCATAAATAACAACTCCTAGCTTTTCATAAGTTTATCGTGATTAACACCTTTTAATATTAGTATATTTATTTCTTAAATATACGTATTTGACCTCTATTTCAAAGATGAGTATTTTTTTAAACTCATATCAAAACGACCAATTATAACCATTATAACATTTTTATTTTGCAGAACAAAATCGCAGGCGACTGTGGAGCCGGAGATTTTTTCACGCATCTGCCTTTTTGAACGCATGTGAGAAAAATTTGGCAGGCGAATAAGATTTCTTTTTTATTCTTTTTAAAATACACAAACTAGTCAATCAACCTTTTTAAGTTATACCCTCAAGGAGCACCTCGTCCACAGATTTAATTGCATTATAATTTCTTATAAGAATAAAAAATACAGTCAGGCTAATGACTGCATTTTTTAGTTCCATATTATTGCTATAAAGGTTTATACATAATTACATATTTATAATATCACATTTTAATATGATATTAAACACATTTACATATATTGGTTAAACATTACAAAAATATCAACTAACTTATAACTAAATTATTAATTAATTATTTTTCTTTATCGTTATTTATTAGATTTCTTATCATGTTTTATGCACTTCCTTTTGAAATTTTTATAATTATTATAGAGTATTTTTTATTCCTTCTATCAAAATATCTAAGCGCCAAGAGAACCCTACTTCTAGAGTTTTTGTTTAACGTGAGAATATCTCATAGTTATCTTGCTAAATCATAAATTCACAACAACTATTATTGTAAACCTTGTTCATAGCTTTCTATCACATGTTTTACCATCTAGCCACCAACACTAACATTTTGTATTGATAAATTACCAGTTTCAAAGATTTATTCATATAACACCCTTTAACTCATTAATTATATACCCCTCTCATTTTGTAAATTTTTTACATTTGTGTTATAATTTATTAGGGCCTATTATGTCTCATTAAAAACCACCAACAAAGGGGAGTGGACAAATGCTAAGAGTAAAGAGGCTAGTGTGCTTATTAGGTTTTATCCTAATACTTGATACATATGACGCAAGCACAATAACACCATTTAACGCTTTAGCAACAGATGTTGTAAAAGATAATAATATAGAAATGACACATAAAGAAAAAATAGAATTTAAGGAAAATCCTATAGATGAAATAATTAATGAAAAAGCTGAGCAGAGAGAATTAATTAAAAAAAAGGAAGCAGAAGAAAAGGAACAACAAAAAAACAATACACCTGAATGGAAAGACTTTGTACTAACATTTTATACATCACTTGATTCAGAAAATAGCAGTGCGGGTCCAGTAACCTGTCAAAATAAGCCATTAACTCCAGGCGGTGTTGCAAATAATGTAATACCTCTAAATACTCAAATATATTTGGACGGTTATGGACAAGTCACTGTTAATGATAAAGGTTCAGATAAATATTTTGGCGTAGATAATAGATTAGATGTATTTGTACAACGAGAGCCTGGTGAAAACGATCATGAATACTTTCGAAGGGTAAATAGCTACGGAGTACAAAGAGTTCGAGGTTATATAGTTAAATAAAATACATTAATAACTATTAGTTCTAAATCACATTACTATATACTAATGCAATTCATAAATATAAAGTTTTATTATATAAAAATAAAGAAAACATTTGAGTTTTCTTTATTTTTAACTTTTTTCATAGTAATCAAACTCAAAAAAAGATTATTTTTATCGACGTACTAATCCGCATTTAATAAATCATCTTTTTTCGTTTAACTTTTTCTTTTTTAATCTTATATATGTTATTATTACTCCAGCAAAACAAATAATAGCTGAACAAATATATACATACCTCATTCCGTACATAAAAACATCATCTCTGCCTTCTATATATCCAAGTACTTTTCCTCCCATTTTCATACTCATAAATGAATATAAAAGCATTGTTGCCATCGCAACCCCAGATGATTGTCCCAAATTTCTTACAAAAGCATTAATGCTTCCTGCAATTCCCAACTTATCACTAGATGCTGAAGACATAACTAATGAATTATTAGGGGGTAAAAACAATCCATTTCCAATTGCAATAAAGACTATATAGACAATTAATTCATATATATTTGAGTTTTCATTTAAAGTTGCCATTAGGCTCATCCCAATTCCTATTAGTATCAATCCTAAAAATGTTAGAAATTCTGACCCTATTTTATCTGATAAATAACCACTAAATGGAGAAATAACTGTTATTAATACAGGAGCGATCATCATTATCATTCCCGCAAAGCTTGGAGTCATCTTTAAAACATTTTCGAGGTAAAAAGGCTGTACAATATTATTACTGTTAATTGATGCATAACATATGAACGTACATATTATGCCAACCGTAAAAAGTGAATTTTTAAATAATGATAAATCTAGAAGTGGATATTTCAATTTTCCTTCTATTCGTATAAATATTATGAATAAAATGATAGCTACAATAAAACTAATTTTAATCATGTTATTATCGTAGCCAACAGTTTGTCCATTTATAAGAGAGTAAAATAATAATATGACACTTACGCCAAAAATTATTGCACCAATAAAATCAATATCTTCCTTCTTTTCACTTAACTTACGTGGCAATACTTTAAAACCAATTGCTGTTGCAATTATCCCTACTGGAATGTTTATTAGAAATATATAATGCCAACTTAAGTAAGAAATTATAATACCACCTAATGGCGGACCAATCATTGTCCCAAGAGCTAGAAATGTTCCTGATATACCAAGAGCTCTTCCCCTTTCATTGGCAGGAAATACTTGAGTTATTATCCCTTGGTTGTTTGCCATAGCTGCTGATGCTCCTACCGCCTGAACTATTCTAAAAAATAATAGGTAAGTAAAATCTTTTGATAAAGCACAAAATAAAGATCCTAACGTAAACACCAATAAACCTAAATTAAATATTATAGATTTTCCTTTTATATCACCTAACCTTCCAAACAGTAATATTGTACTAACTATTGTTATAAGATAGCAAATTACTATCAACTGAATAGACGACATCGTTACCGAAAATATATTCACCATAACAGGAAGCGCTACATTTACTATTGTACTATCAAGTGTTCCCATAAACGGAAGCAAAACTACCACCGCTAATATTATCCATCTATTCTTATATACATTTTTATTGTATATTTCCATTATTAAAATCATCCCTTTTCATTAATTCTGTTATAAATATACCGTATTGCAATATTTAGAGTTTCTAATATATTCAATAAAACATCAAAACTTTACCAAGTATAATTTTTCAGATATATTATATTTATATACTATACAGAAGCTATAAAATCGGTATTATTTATAGGAATAATCTAGCTTAATAAAATTTAACAGCTTGCTGTTGCTCGTTAATTTTTTAAATATTAACCATGCTTCTAAAGTTAGCCATGATCCATTTTCTGTATAAAAGAATTTATTTCTGCGAATCAACCCAATTCCTGCTTTTAGAGCTGTATTTGAGAAATCTATCTGCAAGGCTCTCCAACACCTTATATTTCCTGCAAATTGTTACATTGTTATATTTCTTCCTTCTTAACTTTTTAAACACTTATATTTAAATATTCTTAAAAATATTCACTCCTAAAAATATTTATTTTTAAAAATGAATATTTTTTTATAAAAAAAGGCGTCCACACTAATTTTTTAGTGCAGAAACCTCTTATATTATCCTATACCTATATTCCTATATTTCTTTCCTTTTAATCTTATAAATGTTAGTGCCGCTCCAAACAAACTTATTATTCCTGCAACTATATATACAATTCTCATACCATATATGAATGCATCATTTCTTCCCACAACATAATCTGTAACACGATACCCAATTTTAAAACTTATCATACTATATAGAAGTGTTGTTGCTAAAGCTATACCACACACCATTCCTAAATTTCTTACAAGAGCATTTACACTTCCTGCAATTCCAAGCTTATCCTTTGGCACTGTTGACATTATTAAAGAATTATTAGGTGACTGAAATAATCCCATACCAATTGACATAATTCCAATAAATATAATCATAACTAATAAAGATGAGCCTACATTTAAGCTAGACATTAATATTAATCCAAATCCTATAAGTACTAATCCAATAAAAGTTAAAATTTCCGAACCAATTTTATCCGATAAATTTCCGCTAACTGGTGCCACCACAGTTAAAATCAAAGGATAAACCATGAGTATTAATCCAGTATGTTCAGGTGTATAATTCATTACATCCTGTAGATAGAAAGGGAGAATAATATTATTACAGAATATTGCTACAAAGGTTATAAAGCCGCAAAATATACTTAGTGAAAATAACTTATTGTTAAATATTTCTAATTGCAACAATGGATTATCTCGTTTCTTTTCCACCAAAATAAATGCTACGAAAGAAATGATTGCAATCATAAAACTTGATAAAATTATTGGATCTGTAAAACCACGATTTAGTCCTTCGTCTAGAGCACCGAAAAGAGGAACTATTGTAAGCATAAATAATGCAGCGCCTATTAAATCAAGCTTTCCTTTTACTGTTTTCTTACCCTTAGGTAACAACTTAAGTGCATAAAATAAAGCAACTAATCCAATAGGTACATTTATCAAAAATATAAATTCCCAGCTAGATGCACCCACTATGAGTCCTCCAAGTCCTGGTCCTACTAAAGACCCCAATGCTACTGAAGTTCCTAAAAAACCAAGTGCTTTTCCTCTTTCATTTTGAGGAAATGTTTCTGTAATAATACCTTGATTATTAGCCATTGTTCCAGCAGCGCCTACAGCTTGTACCACTCTCGCTAGAATCAATATTGGAAAAGAATGCGTTATGCCACATAATAAGGATCCAAATGTAAATAGGCCCAACCCAAATTTAAACATCTTTGCTTTTCCAAGCATATCTCCAAGTCTTCCAAAAATCAACACTGTCCCCGCAATAACTATTAAATAACTTGTTGCAACCAACTGAATGCTGGATGTTGTTACATTTAAAGCATTAGCCATTTTAGGTAATGCTACATTTACAATACTGCCGTCTAAAGCTGACATAAATGTAAACATTAAAACTATAACTAATATTGACCATCTGCTTCTCTCCTTATCTTTTTCTATATCTTTCTCCATTTAAATTCCTCCTTTAAAAATTAACGCTCTTCTTTATGCTTTAATATTTGAGTTCTATCTAAGATTTTTTTTAAGGATTTTGTTGTTATAAACTTCTCTTCCTCTGTTAAATCTTCTGTTATCAAATCCACTACACTTTTTATATCCTTACGAATCTTAGGTATAAGTTCTGTTGCCTTTGGTGTTAAAAATAAATTGTAAACTCTGCTATCCTTCTCATCTTGTTTTTTATATACGAAATCCAGTTCTATAAGTTTTGTAATTGTTCTTGCTGACATGGACTTATCATTTCCTGCTTCTTTACTTAACCTATTTTGACTTATACCTTCATTTTTTTCTAATGTAAATATGTATGAAATAGAGCCACTACTTAATTCATATTTTTTTTAAAGCTCTATCTAAAAAAAACTGCGTATTTCAAAAGAACTTACTATTAAGCATTATAAAATGAACATTTTCTTTTTCCAAATTTTTTTCCTCCAAACACTTGGCTGACTAGTCAACCTTATTTCTTCTTTTTTAAGATTAGTATTTGCAGTAATAAATATAATGACCTAGGACTAATTCAAACTAATCCTAGGTTAAATTTAAAAATCATCAAGATTTTTATTTAAATATATATTACAATAATAAATTTGCATTTAAAATTCTGTTAAGCTAATACTCGATTGATACTTGGATGTGGTAACTTAATTGCAATATTATTTAAAATTAATTTAGAAAGATATCTAAAAATCCTGTTCGTAATTGACTATAATATATTTAATAATATTTCATATATCTTATCAATACATGGTTTGATTTAACAATAAAATATCACATTAATTATCATTTTATATATTTTTTTGCCCTGAAACTAAAAAGCAGTAGTAGAATTTCTCCTACCACTGCTTAACATATCATCAATACAAATTTGTATTTTTTACCAATTAGTGCTATAATTATTATGCCATCTCAAATCGATATATTATGGAGGCGTAGCATATGAAACGTGCACATGTAAAAAGACGTTTCGATAAAGACTTAATGAAAAATATATTTCTTTTTCTTAGTGAGCTACTCAACCTAATCTCTATAATTTTAAAACTTTTCAAGTAACAATAACACAAATTTATATTTGAAACATTATCTATATTTTTAGGACTAGTAGAATTATATTGCTTTAAAAACGTAAGTACCAATTACGCGAGATGGTAAGTTATATAATTGAACGTCCTTTTTTATTTCATATATCACAACGCAAGTATAATTATACCATATTTAAAATTTAATGTAAATATTGTTATATATATTTTAGCCAAACTTATTCTAAAAATGTAATTCACTCTTAGAAATCTCCTAATCCTTTTTAAAACCCTCTCATTATTACACATTAACATCATAAACTTCGCAATTCTTTAACCCTCTAAAAACTTTTGTTTTACCTCATCTTTTCTATCTATAAGAATATCATCAATTTTAATGTTATTTACCCTTAATCTTTGGATAATATCCTTTATAAATGCATCACTTCCAACTACATAATAAATAGCATCCCCTAATTTCATTGATTTGCTAAGTATTTCATAGAATCCTTTTCTAGAATTTATCCAATAATTCTTATAATTTTCATCTGCTAATTTATCCAGTTGATTTTTAAATACAAATTTATCTGATGAGTCTATATTTATATTTAATAGATATGGAATATTGGTTTTATCATTAATAAATGATAAAACCAGAGGTCTCATGGTAGCTATTCCAACTCCCATTGATATTAAAATTATAGGTCTATTTATACGTCTTAACCTCATTCTTGAACCTATCTTAAAAAACACAACTTCATCACCAATTTTTAATTCAGATAACTTATTCTTGAATTCAGATTTGCTTCCTGGCACTCTTGTTGTTATAGCAAGCTTATTTTCCTCCGGTAAAGTTGTAATAGACATGTGCCTTACCCATTCTTTTCTAGGCTTATCACCAATATCAAATCCAATGTGTCCAATATGGGTATGAGAACCAGGTTCCCATGTTAAATTTTCTGGTTTTTCAAAAAGATATGTTTTTGTACTATCTGTTTCATCAATTATATCAATAATTTTTAGTGTATATTTTTCCATAATTCCTCTCCTCTAATAACAATTCTCAATTTAAAAGAATCAACTAAATTTTTTAAGTCAATATTTATAAATTTCAATTATACCCGAAATACTTTTACTATATTTTAGAATAATTAATCATTTATAATACTTCTTTAAGAATAAATAATATATTTTTAAAATACTGTATATATTCAGGTTAATTACTTATTAATAATTCTTAGGTTTCATTTATAATATGCTTTATTTTAGTTATTAAGAATGATATCACTAATATCTTCTCACTAAAATGATAGATACTTTATAAAAAATTAAGAAGATGAATTTCTATTTATATTTATAGAAATTATCTTCTTAAACTATATAGATAC
The DNA here is from genome assembly GCF_000621745.1 of Clostridium beijerinckii HUN142. Taxonomy (GTDB): domain Bacteria; phylum Bacillota; class Clostridia; order Clostridiales; family Clostridiaceae; genus Clostridium; species Clostridium beijerinckii_A. Next base: position 39,498 of record NZ_JHXK01000034.1, read on the forward strand.
TATTAAAATGTTCTTTTTTAAACAACTATAGATAACCACTTAAAAGATTGGATTTATTAGATAAACATATTTAAGTTCATATCTATAATTGAAATATTTATAATTTCTGCAGGTTATAACATAAGTCTAAGCCATATTGTTGTTTATCTATATTTTATTATTTCAAGGCATTTTTCCTAAATTCATAGGTTGTAACGCTTCTTCGATTTCTTCAATATTTTTACCTATACTGCTTTCAACTGCTGCTGTCACTGCACCTTCAACTATCGGGCAATCTACTATCTTTATTTTTTCTTTCATTTTTTCATCTAGACATTCTATTGCCATTTCTGCATTCATAAAAGCACTACCTAAATCAAAAATAATAATTACTCCATCTTCAGAATAAACATCTTCTATTGCATTTGATATTTTCTCCATATCAGTGCCAACTCTTCCATCTGATGTTCCTCCTGCCACGCCTATAGCTACATTAGGCGCCATTTGCTTTGCTAATTCCTTTACACCATCCGCTATATTTTTACTATGCGATATTATTACTATTCCTACCATATCTATTCTCCTTCAACGACTATTTTGATGTAACTCAAAACAAAAACTACTAGTTTAAAGCTTCATATATTGTTTCTAATATTATTGCAGAAGATGTAGCTCCAGCATCTTGATGGCCTAAACTTCTTTCTCCAAGATAACTTGCTCTTCCTTTTTTAGCTATAATTTCTTTTGTATGATCTACACCTTTATACGCTGCTTCTTTTGCTGATTTTAAAATTCCCTTGACTTCAAGCCCTTTATCTATACCTTCTTTTATTGACTTTAATGCTGGTTCTATTGCATCTATCATAGTTTTATCATCAGCCTGACCTTTACCTCTCATTTTTATACCTTCAAGAGCTTCATCTAGCATTTTTGCAAAATCATTAATATCAATTTCTGATTTTCCATTAACACTTACCGCTGCCTTCATAAAAGCTGTTCCATATAAAGGTCCTGAAGCTCCACCAACATTAGATACTAACGCCATTCCTGACTTCTTTAATATTCCTCCAATATCATTTCCATCATCGTCTTTTATCTTTTCTATTACAGCCTTAAATCCTTTGCTCATATTAAGCCCATGATCTCCATCTCCAATTGCAGCATCTAACTCTGATAAATATGCTTTATTTTCATCTATCTTTTCACTTATTTGCTCTAATATTTCAATTACTTTCTTTCCTTGAATACTCATTTTTATTCCTCCTATATATAAACTAATTTAGATGATGCTTATATATTAAAGCTTCATCTAAATCGTAATTCTTTGATAGAAGAATCTGTACACTCCTTAAGTAAGTTCTACTAAATCCATATAATACAAAAGTCTCTATCTAGAAATCTTCACTTTATATCACTTTAAATGCTGGTGTGTTTGCTGGTGCATCTAGTAATTCTTTTAATTCGCTATCAAGTTTTAATACTGTTATTGAAAATCCGGCCATTTCGAGAGATGTCATAAATTCACCTACAAATGTTTTATGAATTTTAATTCCTTTTTCCTCCAATATTTCATTTACCTTTTTATTTACTATATATAACTCCATAAGTGGTGTTGATGATAAGCCATTTACCATGACTGCAACTTCTTCTCCACTACTCAATTTGATATCTTCTAAAATTTTGCTCATTAAATGTTCTGTAATTTCATCTGCTGTTTTTATTTCTTCTCTATGAGTTCCTGGTTCTCCATGAATCCCCATACCAATTTCCATCTCATTTTCTCCTAATGTGAAATTTGGTTTACCAGCAGCTGGTACAATACAAGATGAAATAGCCATTCCCATACTTCTAACATTTGATATTACTTTCTCTGCAACTCTTGTAACTTCTTCAAGACTAGCTCCTGTTTCAGCTTTAGCACCTGCTATTTTGTGTATAAATACTGTTCCTGCAATTCCTCTTCGTCCTGCTGTATAAGTACTATTTTCAACTGCAACATCATCGTTTACTACAACAGCTTTTACATTAATCCCTTCCATTTCAGCCATATCTTTTGCCATTTCAAAATTCATAACATCCCCAGTATAATTTTTGATTACAAGTAAAACCCCTTTACCTGAGTCTACAGCTTTTATTGCTTCATATACTTGATCTGGTGTAGGTGATGTAAACACTGCTCCTGCTACTGCTGCATCAAGCATTCCTTTTCCTACATATCCTCCATGAGCTGGTTCATGTCCACTTCCTCCGCCACTTACTAAAGCAACCTTTCCATCTATTGGTGAATTTACTCTTACTAAAACATCTGCATTCTCTATTTTTTTTATATATTCTGGATGTGCAGCTACCATTCCTTTTAGCATATCCTCAAGTACTTGATTTGCATCATTAATTATTTTTTTCATAAAATTCTTCCTCCCATATTTAAATATTCTTTATGATTAAAATTATTTATATCTAATTTTTATATATAAGTTCTAAATAATATAATTCATCCATTATAAAATCATCTACCTTTCATTATCTGATTGATAGTCTAAAATAAACTTCCAGAAATTAAATTTTCAGAATATATATAAATAATTTTGATTTGTTTTTATTTATATTTGTACTTTTATATAAAGCAATACTCATGCCACAATTTCAATTACTAACTAAATATTTTTAAAAGTATGTATTTTCAAGCCTTCTAGCCAAAAATTCAAGTAAACATTTACACATAACTGTAATATGAGTGGTCTATTCCTTGGTAAAAAATATCAAAATGTTCTTTTTTATCATGATACTTTTTACCAACTTGCTATTTCTATTCCCAAGTCACCTTTTTCTCTATTCCATATTGTCTTGCCTTTGCAGCTACTGTTTTATGAGTAAGTCCCAATGCTTTTCCCGCAGCATTATAACTTCCATATTTCTTAAGTGCTTTTTCTATTATGATTTTTTCATATTCCTTTAACGGTAGTATTTCATCTGCTTCAATAAGCATGTCTATTTCATTATTATTTTTACTTTTGATTGTAGCGTTAACTGTATTTATATCTTTTCTCATATAAGCTGGAAGGTCACTTAATTCTATTACTCCTGTTTCATTTAGAGTCATTATCCTCTCTACAAGGTTTTCTAATTCCCTGATATTTCCTGGCCACTTATATTCTAATAAAGATTCCATTGCATCATTTGTTACTACAGTTATTCTTTTATCTATCCTTTTACCTATTTTATCTATAAAGTGTTCCAATAAAGGTGCTATATCCTGCTTTCTTTCTCTTAAAGGTGGTAAAAATATTGGAATCACATTTAGCCTATAATATAAATCCTCCCTGAATTCCATTGACTTTACCATTTCTTCTAAGTTTCTGTGAGTCGCAGCAATTATTCTAACATTTATTTTTATAGTTTCTTCTCCACCAATTCTTTGAAATTCTTTTTCTTGAATTACTCTTAAAACTTTGGCCTGCATACTCTTATCCATTTCTCCTATTTCATCTAGAAGTATAGTGCCATTTTGAGCCAATTCAAATTTACCTAATTTTCTTTTTATAGCTCCTGTAAAAGCTCCTTTTTCATATCCGAAAAGTTCGCTTTCTAATAAGTTTTGTGGTATTGCTGCACAATTCACTCTAATAAAAGGTCCTTTGGAATTCTTACTTGAAAAATGTATTCCTTCTGCAATTAGTTCTTTTCCAGTCCCACTTTCTCCTCTTATTAAAACCGTAGTATCTGTTTTCGCTGCTTTTAATGTTGTAGCTAGTGCATCCAATATTTTACCACTATGGCCGATGTACTTCGAAAACGCCGAATCAGGTTTTTTAGTTCTCATAAGCTCTTCTTCTAGATAATCAGCTTTTGCAGAAACCCGAGTTAATTTCTCAGAGAGCTTTTGAACTTCTGTTACATTTTTAACTATAGATACAACGCCTGTTATTTCCCCGTCAATTACTATAGGATTTACATTTGAAACTATTATTACACCATTTTCCTTATAACTTATAGCCCCTACGATACCTTCTCCTGTTTTAAGTACTTTAATTCTTGCACCATCTGGAGATACATCCCTAATATTTTTATTTAATATATCCTCTTCTTTTTCGTTCAAAATTCTAAGATACGCCTTATTCACATATGTTATATATCCATCTGAATTTATAACACATATTCCATCTTGTACTGTTTCCAATATAAGTTGTAATCTTTCTTTCAAATCTTTCACCGTTTTTAGTTCATCTTTAACTTTTTCTAATCTTGAAATATCATTAAATACTGCTAATGCACCTTTAGGTTTCTTGTCTATTATTATTGGAGTTCTATTTATAAGTAATATTCTATTATTTATTATTTCTTTTACCATTAACTCTGATTTGCCAGTTCTATTTATTTCATGAAGATTTGTGAATTCCATTATTTCATATACTTTTTTGCCAATAGCATCACCAGAAGATATTCCTAATAATCTTTCTGCTTCCTCATTGAATATTGAAATTATATCTTTCTCATCTGTCGCAATAATTCCATTAGGTATATTACTAAATACGTGCTCTAACGTTATAGTATTATTATTTATTATGTTATCAACTTGATTAATAGTACTTTTATCATCTAAATCAAAATCACTTTGTAGAAAATCACATAATTCATCTAATTGCTCTTTCGGATCATCTCCATGAACTTCTACTAAGATCTTCTCATTTTGCTTTATCTTCAATAAAACCAGCGGCATAAGACTTGTCGCTAAAATTTTCTTTTTATCTTTATAAATAATAAAAAACTTTAAATCATATTTCTTTTCAAGTTCACTTACCTTGTGAACAACCATCGCCAAAACTCTTGCATGCAATCCTTTACTATGACGTATAACTACTTCTTTGCTAAGTATCAAAACTTTCCACTCCCAATCTTAGATCTTTAACATATATTATTTTAAAATACAATTTTACATTTTCAATATTCACTGCCTTATACTCTTTTAACTCAATTGTATAAATTTCACTTTATCAATTTACATATTATACTAATATAGATATAAATCAAAGTTAAATTTTGCCACTCCCTTTTCTCAATGTATTAGCTATTTACACCACATACTTTAAATAGAACCTATCTGCCTTTTCGAACGTATGTGAGAAAAATCTGCACATCAGAAATGGCAGCTATGCACCTATAAAAAGAGTAGCTATGCTGCAATACGGAGCTTTTCTACAATACTGAACTATTCTGCATATAAGAACATTTTATGCAGGCGAGCAAGATTTCTTTTTTTATTCTTTTTTAAATACAAAAACTAGTCAATCAACCTTTTTTAAGTTATACCCTCAAGGAGCACCTCGTCCACAGATTTTATTTGAATATAAATTCCTAAAGAATAAAAAAAACTCCCTCTTATTTCACAAATACGAGGGAGATAATAATTAGTTATTCTATTATTTTAAATTCATAGCCTTGCTGTTTTAAATATTCTATTATTCGTGGCAAAGCCTTCGCTGTTTCTTCTTTCCCATAAGTATCATGCATTAAAATCAGTGCCTTTTCTCTATTACCTATACTTTTTATAGCTTCTTGAGTTAGCTCATCTGCATTCTTTTTATGAGTGCCTTCTGAATCTCCTGGTAATGCATTCCAATCAATTTGATGCCAATTCTTCTCATGAAGAGCTTTGTCCACTTTTTCTGCTCCTTGAGGATCCTTTTTACTCCATGTTTCTTGTCCTCCTGGAAACCTGATTGATCGAGTTGAAAAATCTTCTCCCAAAACGTTTTTTAAAGCTTTATCTGTTTTATCAAAATCAGACATACAATTCTCTAAGCTTATTTTACCCTTTGGAAATAAGTAACCATAGTCATGTGAATATGAATGTATCCCAATTGCATTACCTTCTGCTACTTCCCTCTTTACTAGGTTCTTGCTTGCATCATCTTTATCGACATACTTTCCTATAAGAAAGAAAGTTGCATGTACATCTTCTGACTTAAGAATGTCCAAAATTTGAGGGGTCACTGTTGTTGATGGACCATCATCGAAAGTTAAGTAAGCAACTTTTTTACCATCAGCACCATCAGGCTTTTGGTTCTTCTCTTGCTGCTCAATATACTTTTCCAAATATGCAACATCTTCTACACTGCTATTGCTTTCTTTATCAACTGAATCACCATTTTCTTTATCATCTTTGCTACTTTCTTCCGTACTTGTAGCAGCTTGTACCGTTTTGTTGTTTATTGAAAATTTCTGTGCCGCTACTATACTTCCTATAATTACAAGTACTGCAACTGAAATAACTAATATAGTAATTCTCGCTTTCTTAATATTTTTAGTACTATTACTATTATTACGTTTCATTTTCCTACCTCTTATACATTTATAAATTTATAATCCTTTATAACTTTAAAACACTCGTGATAAAAAAGCTATATTATTAAATATGATATTACCTATACAATTTATACTAACATATAAATTTTTTCGAATATACAAACATATTTTTACAGTTGATGCTTAAACTGACTGTTATAAAGTTCTGTATAAATTCCACCTTTATCTACAAGTTCATCATGATTTCCTCTTTCAAAAATTTTACCATTCTTCATTACAAGGATTATATCTGCATCACGTATAGTAGAAAGCCTATGAGCTATAACAAAACTTGTACGTCCCTTCATCATTGAAAGAAATGCATTTTGTATTTTTAGTTCAGTTCTTGTATCTACATTGCTTGTTGCTTCATCTAATATAAGCATCGGTGGATCAATTAGCATTACTCTAGCTATAGTCAAGAGCTGCTTTTGACCTTCTGAAAGATTTCCTCCAGATTCAGTTATAAGCGTATCGTAACCATCAGGGAGTCTTTTTATAAAACTATGAATAAAGGCAGCTTTGGCTGCATTTTCAATTTCTTCTAACGTAGCATTTGGTTTACCATAAGCAATATTTTGCCTTATAGTTCCTTCAAATAGCCATGTATCCTGAAGAACCATTCCCAATTGACTTCTAACATTGTTCTTAGTTAGGCTATTTATTTCTTTTCCATCTATAGTAATTTTGCCGTTATCCAAATCATAAAATCTCATAAGCAAATTAACAATAGTGGTTTTTCCAGCACCAGTTGGTCCTACAATAGCTATTGTGCTTCCTTTTTTTATATTAACGCTGAAATTTTCTATAAGTGGAACTTCCTTATTATAAGAAAATGATACATTGTCAAACTCAATATTTCCATCACAGCTCTCTATATTTTCAGCTTCTTTAAAATCTGCTTTCTCTGGCTCCTCATCTATAATAGAAAATATTCTTTCACAAGATGCAAGGGCGGCTTGAAGCTGAGTAGCTACACTGGTAATGTTGTTTATTGGTTGTGAAAATTGAGTTGAATAAGTTAAAAAACTTGAAATCACACCAACACTTAATCCACTTAAAACTGAAAGTATTCCTCCAACAAGTCCAACTAAAATATATGTAATATTGTTTACAAATCTTGTAGCTGGATTTGTAAGTGATGAATAAAACTGAGCAAGCTGCCCACACTTATAAAGCCTTGAATTAATTCCAGAAAAATTTTCCTCAGCTCTTTTTTCATATCCAAAAAGTCTTACTACTTTTTGACTTCCTACAATTTCTTCTATATAACCATTTAATTCTCCTAAAGTCTTTTGCTGCTCTTTAAACATTTTATTTGATCTTTTTGTTATGAAGGAAGCAATAAGAAAACATAAAGGTGTCATTAAAACTATAACTAAAGTTAATTTAAAGCTTAAACTTACCATTAAAATGAGTGAACTTATTATAGTTATGATTCCTGGATAAATTTGTGTTATTCCTTGAAATAACCCATCTGAAACATTGTCCATATCATTTGTAAGTCTGCTTATAATATCTCCATGAGGCGTTTTATCAAAATATTTTAAAGGCAGAGAACTTATCTTATTTAATGCTTCATTTCTAAGATCCTTTACTGTACTATATGCTACGATATTAGCCACAATAGTAAATAACCATGTAAATAACGCACTTATTACATATATTACTCCAAGTATTATAATTGTCTTAATTAATCCATCAAAATCGACTTCACCTTTAGCAGCTATGTGATCAATAGCTTTCCCTACTATTAATGGCATAAATGCTATAAGTACATTACTTATCAGTGCAAATATCAAAGATGCAAACAAATACCCTTTATATTTTGAAACATAACCAATTAATCTAGAAAATGTACTTTTTTTCATTTACATAGCCTCCTTTGTAATTTGAGAGCTACATATTTCTCTATAAACTTCTGACTCTTTAAGCAATTGTTCATGTGTTCCAACTCCTGCGAGTTTCCCGTCATCTAATACAATTATTAGATCAGCATCCTTTATAGTGCTTATTCTTTGAGTTACCATAATTACAGTTGTATCACTAGAATTTTCTTTAAGAGCTTTTCTAAGTGCAGCATCTGTAGCATAATCAAGAGCACTTAAACTGTCATCCATTATTAATATCTCAAGTTTCTTTATTAAGGCTCTTGCTATAGTAAGTCTTTGTTTTTGACCACCGGAGAAATTAACCCCACCTTGGGATATATATGTGTCATATTTTTCAGGCATTTTTTCTATAAAATCTGCTGCCATTCCAATTTCAGCTGCCTTCTTAACTTCACTCATACTTGCATCTTGAGCACCCCATCTTATATTTTCTGATACAGTGCCAGTAAATAAAACAGCTTTTTGGGGAACTAACCCTATATTATTATCAAGTTCTCTTTTATAATAATCTCTAACATTAATTCCATTTAGCATCACATCTCCTTTGCTTGTATCATATAGCCTAGGTATTAAATTAACTAAAGTTGTTTTTCCTGAACCTGTACCACCTATTATCCCAACCATTTGTCCTCTTTTTATTTCAAAAGAAATATTACTTATTGCATCTTCCTTAGATCCTTTATAAGAAAAAGATACATTATCAAATTTAATTATTGGAATATCTTTATTTATATTTTTACTAAACTCAGAATTCCCATTGTACTTAATACTTGGTTCTGTTCTAAACACCTCATTTACACGAGCTGCACTAGCAGCTGCTTTAGTAAAAGTAACTATAAGGCTAGCAAGTACTATAAGCGCTGATAATACCATATTTATATAATTTATATAAGCTATAACCTGTCCTGTTGTCATTCCACCTACATTTACCCTTATTCCTCCAAACCAAATTACAGCCATAAGTGCGAAATTCATTATTATACTTGTAACGGGATTCATAAGTGCCGATATTTTCCCCACCTTAATTGCAGTGCTTGAAAGTTCTTCATTAGATTCTCTAAATCTTACTTTTTCACCTTCTACTCTTGAAAATGCTCTTATAACTCTTACTCCAGATAAATTTTCTCTTAAAATAAGCGATAACTTATCAAGTTTTTTTTGAACCACCTTATATAGAGGAAGAGATTTATTCATAATAAGATATATTGCAAAAGCAAAGAACGGAATCGATAAATACATTATAAGCGACAATTTAACGTCAAGATACATAGCCATTATAATTCCGCCAACACAAAGAAACGGAACCCTTATAGCAAGTCTTATAAGCATTGCAAGACCAAGTTGAAGTTGATTTACATCATTTGTAACACGATTAATAAGAGATGGTGTCCCAAAATCATCAATCTCATTATATGAAAAAGTTCCTATCTTTTTAAACATCTCATTTCTAAGAGCTGTCCCAAATCCCTGTGAAGCAATAGATGCAAAATACTGGCATGTAAAAGATGATAATACGCCTAAAACTGCCATAAAAAGCATTATTAATCCTATTTCAAATATGTAATTTATATTTTTCGTTTCTATCCCTTTATCTGTTATAAATATCATTATTGTTGGTATTGATATTTCAAATACAGCTTCGAGCAACTTAAATATAGGACCTAATATAACTTGTCTTTTATATGGTTTTACGAATTTTAATAAATAATTCAAGATTTATCCCCCTATCTGTAATGTCTTATTGAATATTGTTAAAATTTCCTTTATCATTATAACAAAAACATATCTATATAAAAAATACATAATATGTATCAATGCCATACATTTTTTGTATATGAGAAGGTGAATAAGAATGGATATTAAACAATTAAAATATTTCTATACAATTGCAGAAGAAGGTCAAATAACAAATGCTGCCAAAAGACTTCATATGGCTCAGCCTCCTTTAAGCTATCAGTTAAAAAACTTAGAAGATGAGCTCGGCGTTAAACTGGTTGAAAGAGGAAGTCGAAGTATAAAACTTACCGATGCTGGAGTTATACTTTATAAACGTGCTAAGCAGATATTATCTTTAGCAAAATCTACAGAAAATGAATTAAAAGATTTTAAGCAAGGAAATCATGGAACCTTATCCATAGGTACTGTATCTTCATCTGGAGCATCACTTTTAGATAGTAGATTAAATATATTCCACGAAAAATATCCTTTTATAAATTTTGAAATTCATGAAGGGAATACCTATGAATTATTAGAATCACTAGATAAGGGTATAATTGAAATTGCTATTGTACGAACTCCATTTAATAGTTCTGGAGTAAACTCAATTTTATTACCCCAAGAGCCTATGGTTGCAGCTATGAGACAGGACCTAAATTGGACTGATAGTGAAATTATAAAAATTACTGAATTAAATAACAAACCATTAATATTTTATAGAAGATTTGAAAGCCTCATATTTAAAGTATGCCAAGATTTTAATTTTCAGCCAAATGTATTTTGTAAAAATGACGATGCACGGACTTCACTGCTTTGGGCAAATTCTGGACTTGGAATCGCCATAGTACCAAAATCCGCAATAAAATTAATAGGCTCTTCAAATATAATTTACAAAGAAATTGATAGTGATATATTAACAACTCAAATAGCTATAATATGGTCAAAAACAGGCTATTTATCATCTGCAGGCAAAAATTTTTTAGACCTATTCGAAAATACGTAAAATTTTAATATGAAACTTGATTACTTTTTTAAGTTAAGTTACTCACCTACTAAAAGTAGGTGGATTTAATGTATATTAACATAGTCTTTTCCAATACTTTCTCTAACAATAATAATATTTTTCGCTTCCCTCAACCTTGTCTGTTTAATTTTCGCAATCTTGAAACTATTGGCTTACTTACTACTTTGTATATACTTGTTACGCATATGACATGATATTTTAGAATTTTTACATAATGGTATTGACAAATTATAATTTAGTTTTATAATTATCTTAAGTGATAATCATTATCATTATTAAGTGATAATATTTAAAAACAAATTATAATTTAAATATAAAATGAATTTTAGGAGGTAACATATTATGTCATTAATAGGAACAGAAGTAAAACAATTTAAAGCATCAGCTTACAAAAACGGTGAATTTATAGATATCACTGAAGAAAATTTCAAAGGTAAATGGAGTGTGGTTTGTTTTTATCCAGCAGATTTCACATTCGTATGCCCTACTGAATTAGAAGATTTACAAGATAATTATGAAACTCTAAAAGGACTTGGCGCTGAAGTATATTCAGTTTCAACAGATACTCACTACACACATAAAGCATGGCACGATAGTTCAGAAGCCATTAAAAAGATAACTTACACTATGATTGGTGATCCTTCACATACATTATCACGCAACTTTGATGTATTGATTGAGTCTGACGGGCTTGCAGATCGTGGTACTTTTATCATTGATCCAGATGGTGTTATTCAAGCAATTGAAATTAATGCTGGTAATATCGGGCGTGATGCAGCTGTAATAGTTAATAAAATTAAAGCTGCTCAATATGTTAGAAATAATCCTGGCGAAGTTTGCCCAGCAAAATGGAAAGAAGGCGCATCAACACTTAAACCAAGCCTAGATCTTGTAGGAAAGATCTAAGAGGTACGCCTATGATACTAGATAAAGATATAAAACAACAATTAGCTCAATATCTTGAACTTATGGAAGGCAATGTACTTATAAAAGTCAGCGCTGCTTCCGATGATGTATCCAACACTATGATTGCTCTAATAGATGAATTAGTTGCTATGTCTCCAAAAATAAAAGCTGAAAAGTCAAAACTATTAAGAACTCCAAGCTTTAGCATAAATCGTGATGATGAAGAAACTGGTATAGTTTTTGCAGGAATCCCTTTAGGACATGAATTTAATTCATTAATATTAGCCCTTCTACAAGTTAGCGGAAGAGCTCCCAAAATTGATCAGAAGACAATTGATTCAGTTAAAAACATTAAAGGAGAATACCATTTTGAAACTTATATTAGTTTAAGCTGCCATAACTGTCCAGAAGTTGTTCAATCTCTAAATCTAATTAGCATTCTTAATCCAAATGTCACTCATACAATGATTGATGGTGCTGTTTTCAAAGAAGAAATAGAGAGTAAAAACATACTTGCAGTACCATCGATTTATTTAAATGGAGAATTTTTTGCAAGTGGTCGAATGACTACTGAAGAAATTCTTGCTAAAATCGGAAATTCTCCACCTTTAGAAGATTTTACAGATAAAGATCCATACGATATGCTTGTTGTTGGCGGCGGTCCAGCCGGAGCAAGTGCTGCTATTTATGCCGCACGTAAAGGCATTCGCACAGGAATTATCGTTGAACGCTTTGGTGGCCAAGTATTAGATACTATAGGAATCGAAAACTTTATAAGCGTAAAATATACAGAAGGACCTAAACTTGCAGCAAGTCTTGAGGAGCATGTTAAAGACTATAATGTTGATATAATAAATTTACAACGTGCTAAGACTTTAAAAAAGAAAGACCTTATTGAAATAGAACTAGAAAATGGTGCTCTTTTAAAGAGTAAAACTGTAATAATTTCGACAGGTGCTCGTTGGAGAAACGTTGGTATTCCTGGAGAAGAAGAATTTAAGAATAAAGGTGTGACATATTGTCCTCACTGTGATGGTCCTTTGTTTAAAGGGAAACATGTAGCAGTAATAGGTGGAGGTAATTCAGGCATTGAAGCTGCTATTGACCTTGCCGGAATTGCTAATCACGTAACTGTTTTTGAATTTATGCCAGAACTTAAAGCAGATTCAGTTTTACAAGATCGTCTTTACAGTTTGAATAATATAACTGTTCTAAAAAATGTTCAGACTAAAGAAATTACTGGCACCAATAAGGTAAACGGAATTACCTATATTGAACGTGACACAGAAGAAGTTAAACATATTGAATTAGATGGTATATTCGTTCAAATTGGACTTGTACCAAATACTGATTGGCTAGGCGAAACAATTGAACGCAATAAATCAGGTGAAATTATAATTGATAACCATGGTGCCACCAATGTACCAGGAGTATTTGCTGCAGGAGACTGCACTAATACCCCATACAAGCAAATAATTATTTCCATGGGATCAGGAGCAACATCTGCTTTAGGCGCATTTGATTATCTAATAAGAAATTAATAAGAAATCCCTTTGCTATAAAAAAATATTAGCGCAAAGGGATTTTTTATTTTTCTATATTCTAAATTATTCTTTTAATCTGAAAAATTAAATCATTTTAAATTTTAATTCTTTCCAACTATTCCTTCTGTTTTTCCTCTACCTTTATCTTTATTATTAGGAAAACCAATTTCTGCGCCAACATCTGACTTCACCGTATTTGAATCAGTTCTTTTTCTGGATAATGAATTTTTATGTACTCCACTATTATTTAATGACATTTGAATCTACCTCCCTTAATTATAATTTTGTTTTGCAGTAATATATTAACCACAATTATAAATTATACTCGGTAGAAATGTTGCCTAAAAAGAATCAAAAACTTAATATAGCTACTTTCATCCACTCTTTATAAAACCTATCTAAAGGCTTAATTAAAAATTTCTCTTTGCTCCATGATCCATCAATATATTTTCAATAGATTTATTTTTACACAGATATAATGGAGTGTGACCCACGTTATTCTTTGAGCTTATATCTAATCCAAGAGAAACTACTTCATTTAAGTATTCTTCAAATTTATCACTATCACTGCAAGTTAAATAATCATCATGCAAAAGAGTATTGCCATACTTATCTCTATGCTTAATATCTGCGCCATATTTGATAAGAAGGTTTAAAAGTTCTACCGAATAATTAAAGTTACAATAAAAGATAGGAGTTTTTCCTGATATATTTTCAGCATTTACTTTAGATCCTTTCTCTAATAATAATCTAATAACATCCATCTTAGGACTTACTCTTGCGCAGATTCTATGTAAAGGTATCTCTTTCAAATAACTTTGATTACTATTTATATCAGCACCATTACTTACTAAAAGTTGTATTACTTCAAAGTAATTTTTCTCACAATTATCTATAGCAAAATGAAGCAGGCTGGTATCATTATATTTGTCATTAACATTTCCGCCATTTGTTATAAAATTTTTAAGTTCATCCAAATTCCCTTCTTTTATTATTCTCAAAATAGATTTTGGTTGTGAACCAAACAAAATTTCATGAATTTTCATGATAATTACCTCCAATAAATTACTACATATTTTTTACTATCTTTAATTTAAATAATTTCCTCATAAGTCAATACTTTCTTATTTTAATTCTTCTATACATTTTAACATCTATTTCGTCAATTTTTCAATGTTAATATTCGTTAAATTCCATATATTCTAAAAACTCCAACTCATCGAAGTTTATCTCAAACATTAGATAATATAACAAGTATTTTATAAAAAATTAACTATATTATTTAGAATTCATATATTTCGGTACAAAAAATTAGTTCTATCCGAACTAGAACTAATAAATTGAGTTTATTGGTTTCTAAATACTGTCAATAATACAAATCTTATGTATATAAATTTATATTTTCTAATAATTTAATATCTCTTTATATATTATTTACCTAGATTAAAATGCTCATATTATCCGAACAAAACAGCATGTATATTTATACAATATTTTAGCATTATTTGTAGTATGATTTTTTTTGAAAAATTATATTATGTAGATTATAATTTATTTTATGTGTATAAATTAGTAAAAAGAGGTACTATCATGAATAAATTTGAATTATTTAAATTGAGATATAACATCCGTTTAAGAAAGTGTCTCCTAAATAAGATGCTTTATATTCTTTCTCCTAGAAATAAAATCGTTATTCATATTTCTCAAAATTTGGACAAACATATTGTTACATACCAAAAAAAGGCCTAAGAATGAGGATCTTAGCCTTTTTTTATGATTACTCATCTCTCTCATAATCATTAATATTATACCCATTTCCATTTTACTATCTTTCAACAATATCTTTACTTATTTTTATACTGCTTTTTTATATATAAATGCTTTTAATAATATTAAATTTCGCTTTTAATACTTCTTTCCCCACGATACGTAATCTTCATTTTTTATTTCTCATAGTTAATAATTAGATTTTTGTTTATATTAAGTTAATAAATTTGACACATTGATGTAACATTAATAATATAAAATTAAATTTGTAAAGTAGTTAAAGCATTATTATTTATCCCCTTAAATAATAATAAAAGAATGACTTATTTCCCTAATTAAGTCATTCTTTTTTGTATTGTGTAATATTATTTAGGCAATTTGAAATATTTGATAATTCAAATACACAAAATGTTATTTAACTACACAAACTTAAATGTGATTTGGCTCCTCACAGTATTTTCAATATATTTTTTATATTGTAACTGTACTTTGTAAAGCTCCATAATCATCAAATTGATAACTCTTTCCAGCATCCAAAATAGATGTACTAACCATCTTTCCTCTTAGATTTTCAACATCAGTATCAGACTCTCCATCAAAATCAGAAAAATAAAACCAATTTCCATTAATACTTTTCCAGCCTAAACAACGTTTTCCATTCTCCATGTAATACCAATTGTAGCCTTTATTCCCACCTAGTCTCTTCCATCCAGTAAAGTATTGTCCATTTTCTGTATAGTACAAATAGTTATTTTTATTAATCATTTTGCCAATAACTTTATCATTTTCAATATAGTAATAGTTATTAGAGGTATCCTTAGTCACTCCATTTTCATTTTTCCATTTATAAGAAGTTATGTCTTCATATTTTTCACTAGGATTGCTTGCCGCAACTCCATTTGAATATATTCTATAACCATTTATTTGTGTATCTTTAGCCATATATCCATTTTGATAGAAATAATACCAATTTCCATCAATCTTTCTCCAACCAGTAGCCCATAGATTTCCCTCATTATACCACCATCCAACATTATCTTGCTTCCATGATGCGTTAGCTCCTACCGGGTTCAATAATATTATTGATGTGGCAATCATTGATAAAGCTACAGCTTTTTTCCAACAGTTTTTTATCACACTATCATCCCCTTAAACCTTTATATCATAATTATATATGATTTACATATTTTGTCAAACCAATAACATACATTGTTGTATTCATTTCCCAAATTCATATGATTTATTACTCCTATTTTCTTATTAAAAAAATGAAAACTTCCTCAATAATCAAAGAAATCTTTCTTATTAAATCATGGGTTCGACTCCTGTATGAGTCACCAAATTAGAAATACCGAGGTTTTAAGATTTGAAAACCTCGGTATGTTTCTGTTTTAATATAATAGTTTTCTATTAATAAATTCGCCTTTTTATTTTTTGTTGCACAATTTTTTTATATAAAATTTAAAATACCTATATTTATATAAATATCTTGTTTTCTATTATATGAATAATTAGTATTTGGACCTAAGTCTCTATTATATTACCCATATTTACTAACAAACTAAAATAAAAAACACATTAAATGTAGGAAAATTTATCTTTAGATTTTTATGGATAAATCAATTTTAAAAAATAAAGGTAGTATATCAAGATAATTTCTAATCATCTTGATATACTCCTCTTAATAAGTTCTATTTTAATATTGTACGTTAAAAATTTACATAGAATTCTATTCGGCTATGTGAAATCACTTTTTATTTCATTTGCTTCTAATATTGATTTTATTAAATCAAACACGTAGTTTTCTTCATTTTCGTATATTTCAAAACTTGAACCTATCATTACACCTACGAATAATGCCATAAGTGGAGGTCCTATTAATCCCCCAGAAAAGCCACTTGAGAATTCAATTGAAGTTCCAAAAAACGGTTTGAAAGATAAAATATTAATGTAATTACCCATGCAAAGGCTAAAATGCCAAACCAAATTCCAATAAATATTTGTGTTACGAAATTCATATGAAATTCCCCTTGGATGATAGTTCCATTCTCTCTTTTTATCAATTCACCATAAAAGACTCTTTCAAATGCACTATGAAAATTTGCTTTCTTTTTTCTTATGTAAAATTTATTATTATAAAAATCCACCTCACCTCTTAATCCATCAGGAAAAAGTCTTTCAGACATAATTATATTATCAATTCTTTTTTTACACTTTGCAACATCAACTTCTGTATAATATAAATTCATTTAAACATCCCCCAAGCCAACAAATACCAACCACTATTGTATAATAATAACATAACTTTTAAATATCGCGCAATTTGGTTTTAAATAATTCACTTAGATCCTTTTCTTGTTGAGCCTCGATTATGCCACTCTCTCTTAATATTGATACTGATTTATCCACATCATGGCTTTTAGCCGCTTCTAAATAATTAGTTAATTATCTCTACTTAATTCGCCCCCCCGATACTGTTGCTTTTTAACTGTTGAATAAGCTGATATTGAAATAACGCCTGTACACATTACTATATCCACCACTAATAAACTATATATAGGTTTTAATCTTTTCATTGTTACTTGCCTTAATTCATTTTTTATTCCCACCTCATAATTTATCATTACGCACCAATTATAACACGTATTGTAACTGCCGTATTATTCAACCTTCAAAGATCATCTTTTTCATTAATCATTCCATCAAATCTACAAACTATTCGGTATTTTAGAATTGTGAATTAAAATATTCACCTCCTTCTATGCCAAATTTAAGTATTATGTCGGAATTTCAACCTTTATTTTTGTTCATTAATTATTTTGTGAATAGTACCAAGCGCAATATTTAATTCTTTAGCAATACCCCTTATACTCAATCCTTGTTCTTTTAAATCTAATGCTTTATTTCTTAATTCATCTGATGCAGGTTTTCTTTCAGCATTTCTTGAATTCTTTACTGGATGAACTTTAACTTTCTGTTTCTCGCGAAAATATAAATTCTTATACTTTTCAAGTTGAGATTTTAATAATTCTATATTTCTTAATAGAATATCATATTCCTTGGCACTAACAGCATTTTTATCAGCTTTTATATCTTCTATTTCCTTATAGAGCCTAGCATTATCTTTGGTTACTAACTCGATTTTCTCTTTATATAAACTAACTCGTTCATGTAATTCTTTAATAGTTGGATTTGCCATTAATATTCCTCCGTTCATAAATCAATTCATGAATATATTATATTTTTTACTTCTTAAATATTTAATAATTTATTGATAAACACTTGATATTATATTAGTATTGTACAGTAAATTTTTTCTACAAATTGCCATATTACAATAAGAATCATATTCTTAGAATATAACCTGAAGCCATAAATGGGTAAAAATACAATATTTAATACATTAAATAACAAGTAGATGTAGTGAATAAAATATATAAAACATCCACTAAAAAAATAGATTTATTATTACAGGAAATATTATAAAGTATTATTATTAATTTTAAACATATAAAAATATAAAGTTTTTCTAAAATATGTGATTTCAAAAGTCTTTAAGCCGCTATTTATAGTCTAGCAAAAAATATACTTGCAAAGTAACGCTAAGCAACAAAAAAATCGCAAATTCAATCCTTGAACTGCATCCTGTCAGCAGTCAGACATCTGTAAGCCATTTTTGATTCGATTTATTGGCTTCAAATTTACGATTTAGAATATTTTCTGCTACTTGTTGCGGATTATATTTCAGATAAATAATTTTTCTAAACATATAGTTAACCTTAAACCAGAAAGCAGTAGTTGAACTTATTACCACTTCTGCTTTTCCAAAATCATGTTAATAACTATAGTACGTCTATTATTTTGTACTAAAAATAATAGATAGACTAGGTATCCCTGCCTAATCTATCTTTATTGGTATCTTCTGATACTATAGTGGATATGTTTATAATAACCTACCATTAAAAATGATCTATATTAATTAATATCTTTTGTATTATAATGCAATAATCCACAGCATAAATATTAGAAATTAACTAAGACTATAATTGATTAAATGTATGGTACATCAACCCACACTTGTATATTATCTGTTTTGAATTTCGGATTGTCAGATAATTGTTTTGCTATAAATGTAATTGCGTCTTGATAGTCTGCAATTTCTTTTGCATATCCCCCATTTAATCCACTTTGTCCTCCACGCTGAATTTTATAGAAATCTTTTCCCCACGCAGACTTATATTACATAAAAGTTTTAGTTTCTTTATCAATTGAACCTGTAAAATCATTTTTTACTTTATAAGCATCATTTGAACCTAAAAAAGGATAAAGTTTTATAAAAACAGTAGTTAGAAACATTCTGACTACTATTTTTATATTATGTGTCTATTAACATAAAAGAAATAAATGGGACAAAGAGTTCTTTCTACTCCCCTTATACTGAAATTCTCTAATGAGAACTAAACACATTTTTTTATTAATTTTCCCAATTGCGTCATAGCATATTTTAATATGAATATAAATTATTTTTTGTATTTATATTGCATACAGCTATATTGTCACACTTTCATTACATTATAATTCAATCTTGAAGTTGTTTATATAAACGAGTTTTATATTTAATACATATATATCTGAAAACTATTACCGTCGCGATATTCAGTAACGGCTTGTTGTTTTAATTCCGAGATATATAACAGTTATCAATTTTAATTTGTTCTGTAATTGTAGACTTACTCACTTTCAATTATTCAGCCGTAATCGTCTATTCTCCTTGCAAATACTCATCTATTGCCTTTGCTGCTTTCTTACCAGCACCCATAGCAAGTATTACTGTTGCTGCTCCTGTAACTGCATCTCCACCAGCATAAACTGCTTCTTTAGTAGTGAGACCTGTTTC
>NZ_JHXK01000035.1 GCF_000621745.1 Clostridium beijerinckii HUN142
ATAAAATGTTACTGATATATAAAGAATTTTTTAAAGGCTAAGCGAAAGTTTTAGATTTATTTTTTTACTGGTATTTATGATGGTTAGGTTGTGCAACCCAGTTCAAACACCAGTAAATTATAAATTTGGTTGTATAGTAAACGCCTTATCTCCATCCCACAGTATACTCTTTATTATACTTTTTATTAATATTTGTTTATCATCTATTGTTAATTCATGCCACGTATTCACAATTTCTTTTATTTTATTTTGTAATATTTCTATATTAATAGTATCAATATCATTAGTTAAATTTTTACGTTCAAGTAATAATAAACTTTCATTTAATTTTTCATTATCCCTTGATATTTCATTCATTTTACTAGTAACTGCATCAACAGCTGAACCTTCAAGAATTATTAGTTTTTCTGTTAATTTATGCAGATCTGAATTATTTTTATCAATCGCTTTCTTAATTTTTTTAATATTTTTTGTTATATCTCCAGATGGCCTTTTATTTACATAGCTTTCTAACTCACTTTTATCCGAAGCCCAAGTATTTAAACTTTCTAATATGTCTTCTTCTAAATAAGTAGCGTTTATCCATCCAGTATTGCATAAAGTTTTATCATATCGTTGTCTGGAACATCTAAAGTAGTAAGTTTTTGTTCCGTCTTTTCGCGTCTTACCTGGTTCTAAATACATTCCGCTGCCACAAGAACATTTAACCAGATGCGCTAAGAAGCTGTTTTGAGAGATTCTTGGTCTGGCTTCATTACCACGTTGTTTTATTTGTTCATTAGCTGTAATCCATAAACTAGAGTCAACTATAGCTTCATGTTTGCTAACAGCAACAAACATCCCTTTGGCGTTAAATGTTTTTTTACCATTTTTAGATTTAGGTCTGCGATTATAAGGCATATAACCATTTCCATTTAATTCGCCATATACTTCATAGCCTATTGATTTTAAATAGTTGGCACTTAATTCATCACTTTTGCAATAAGTTGGATTATTTATTATATTAGCGACTGTCTTTACAGGCATATTAAGAATAGCGGCACTTTGGCGTATTGTATGCCCTTGAGCTAAAGTTTCAAAAGAAAGTTTTATTTTTTCTTTATATTCTGGAAGTAATTCTAGATATGTTACTATTTTACCGCCGACTTCAAGTTGAATAGACTTATATCCAGTAGGAGGAGTCCCACCAGACCATCTTCCAAGCTCTGCAAGTGATTTCATATTGTCCTTTATGCGTTGAGCAATGTTCATACGTTCCATTTCAGCAAAGCCTGCAATTAATGTCATCATCATCATTCCAACAGGTGTGTTTGGATCAAAACCTTCGGTTATAGATACTAATGAAACATCATTTTTTCTTAGTATATCAAACGTATTCATAAAATCTATGATGTTTCTCGCAATTCTATCTACTTTATAACAAGCAATAATATCAAATTTTTTATGTGCTGCTAACATCATCATTCTTTTAAATGCAGGTCTATCAGTATTTTTCCCTGAGAATCCTTCATCTTCAAAAACCTCAAAAGTAGATTCATCATCATAACGTAGAAAGTAATCTCTACACATTTTTATCTGGTTTTTTATAGATTCTCCTTTATCGGTTTCTTTCGATTTTCTAGAATATATAGCAATTCTTTTCATGTTATTCCTCCTTATGTTAACTAATCAATTTGGACAATAAGTTATATGGAATACCTATATAAGTAGAAATTTGTTCAATAGTCATACCTTCCAATTCAATTTTATCAAAATCTATATTTAACATTTTAAAGGCAAAATAATTAGCCTGTTTTTCAATCTTATCTTTATTAATGAAATTTTTGTTAAACGCAGCTTCGTAAATGTGTGTATGTAGCAAAGCATGTGCTAATTCATGAAGCAAAATAAATTTTTCCATAGAGATATTTAGATCATTTCGGATAAAAACAATTTCTTTATCATTAAAATCCCGATAATAGAAACTATCATTGCCCCTTAAAAGAATATTTGTAGGCATTAATTTAACTATCTCTATTTCCAAGTAATCATATAATTCGTAAACATTTGTATAATTGTCATTGTCTTTGATTCCTAAAATTATGTTATCAATCCAAGAATACATAGAATCACCCTATTTCTTATATTTAAGTCCCAATAATTGTAATTGGCTTAATAATTCATTCGCAAATTGAACTATTTCTTCATTAGAAAGTTTATTTGCGTCAAATCCTCCGAATCCCATAATAGCAGGCTGCTTCAAAATAAATTTCATAGCTGCCTCAGCGGTTTTAAATTCTTCGGTTTCATATGTATCTGATTCTTCATGTATGTTTGAACATTCTTCAACTGTATTGGTTTCACTTTTCATAATATCATCAACCGCAATATCTAGAGCAGTAGCTAATTTATTTAAAATCATAACTGATGGATTTTTCTTTTCATCTCGTTCTAAAGCACTTATGTAACTAGCGTTAACACCGCTAAGCCTTGATAACTCATTAACTCCTATCTTTTTTGATTCTCTTATTTTCTTTATGTTCTCACCGAACATGATATCACAACCTTCCAATATTAATTAACTATTGACTATAACTGGAATTTATATTCCCATGGAATATATTATATGCTAATAGAATATAAAGTCAATAGTAAATTGAAGAAAAATTAAGATATATGCTGTTAGAATATGGTAATTCACTGTAATCGTGTCCTAGGAGAATACGATTGTTTGTGTGTTCTAATAGAACATGATAGTATATTCTCATAGGATACAAGGAGGTGAAAACATGGGCAATAAAATAAAAAATAAAAGGAAATTATTAAATATGACAGTGTACGATGTTGCTGAAGCAACAGGCTTATCAGCTACGTATATTTCTAATTTAGAGAACGAACAGAAGACAAACCCAAGTAAAGAAACCATGGACAAGATAGCAACTGCACTAGATAGTTCGGTGATTGAATTATTCTTTGAGTAACAAATAAAAGCGTCCAAGCATACAATGAAGATGATTTATTTTAGGAGTGATCAAATTGCATTATGAAATTAGATGCGAAGTAACCGATGAATTTAAAAAACTAGTTACGCGAAACATGCTTATTTTGTATGAAAAATACAAAGATAATGAAAAGATATTTCCTAAAAAAGAAAATGAAGAAAATAATAAACAATAATGATAAATAGGCCAAGTTGCCTATGATGAATTGATTAACATAATAAAGGGAGGTCTTTATATTATGAACCATGGTGAGAAAGATGATGAAGAATGTTTAGTCTCATTAAGTAATATAATTGTAGATTTACTTAATGATAAAAGGATCTCAAATGATATTAGATGTGAATATGCAAGTAAGTTTCAAAATGTATTCCCAGCTATTGCATTGTTATCAATGGATTATGCAAAAAAGCAATATGGAGTGGAACATACAGACAAATCAAGCTAAAGAATTTACAAAACTACGAGACATAATTTACCAAAAGTAAAGGAGGAGCTTTATGAATAATTTATTAATCAAATCAGTTGAGTTTTTCGGAGATAGCTTAGTAGCTGTTAAAGATGAAGCAACAGGAAAAATTTTTACAGGAGTTAGTTACATTTGCAAAGGAATAGGGCTAAGTAAAAGCCAGAAAGATACTCAAGTACAAAATATACAAAATGATTTAGTGCTAAATAAAGGGTGCTTGAAATTTCAAGCAGGGGTAATTGACCCAAACAATGAGGTTTTAGGAATAGAATTAGATTTTCTTCCACTATGGTTAGCAAAGATATCTATAACACCTAAGATGCAGGAAGAGCAACCAGAAGTAGCTGAAAAGTTAGTCAACTATCAACTAAGAGCAAAAGATGTACTAGCCAAAGCATTTATCAAACCAATATCTAAAGAGCTACAAGCAATTCTAATGATAGATGAAAAAACAGTAGAGCTCGATAACAGAATGACTAAGATAGAAAACAATACAACAATTGATTATTCACAACAACAAGAATTAAATGATCTAGCAAATAAGAAAGTAGTAGCAATTCTAGGTGGAAAAGATACAGCTGCATATAGAGAATTAGCAAAGAAAGCATTCAGAAGTTTTTGGCATGATTACAAGAATAAATTAAATGTAAATTCTTATAGAAATACTTTAATTAAAGACTTTGAATCAGCTAAGCAAGCAATCATTAATTGGAAGCCCACCAGAGAACTAGAGTTAATGATTAAAGGATGTAATAGTCCAAGTTAATCAACATAATAAAAATATTGTAGGAGGTTATTTTATCAATGATAGAAAGAACTATCTATGAATGTGAACACTGTCATAAGAGAAGGTTAATTAATAAGTCAGCTATGAAAAAACATGAAGGTATATGTTGGTATAACAATAAGAATAAAACTTGTCTAACTTGTTCCGGTTATGTTTATGAGCCACCATATTTAGAACCTCACCCAGAGCTAGATGGATGCCCAAATGAACATATAGATGCAATTAGATATTGCGAATATGAGGATAAAAATTTAGACGCAGAGCCAGTTATAAATTGTGAGCACTGGAGGGAAAGAGATTGAAAGAAGTAGGTGGAGTGTTTATGAAAGATGGACAGCTTTGGGAGATACTCAAATACGACTACATTGAAGATTCTTATGTGTGTAATAACTTAAGTTCATTAGAGCTGGAGATTGATAAATTTAGAGAGGAAGAAATGGGGGATAAAAAAGATGAGAAACTTCGTATTAAAATTCAATAATCATGAATCTAAAGAAGAAATCTTAAAGAGAATCAATGAAACATTGGTACAAGCTTATGGGAAGTGACTTTCATTACAAAAGGTGTAAAGTGTGCCATGTGAAATACAACGTAAGTATAAAAAATAAAATCAAAGATAAAGATTATGTATGTTTTGAATGCGAAGAAAAGGCTAAGAAAGCTAAGAAGAAGTATGGCAATACACCAAGAGTACTAATTAAAAATAAAAATAGAGTTAATGCGTGATGTGTGGATATCATGAAGGAAGGAGACTGATATATGAATAGACCACAGGATTTACCCAACCGATTAGAATGTGCATATTGCAAAAGAAATTATAGACATGGTGGCGAATGTGGAGGCAAAGATATAAACAGAAATGAAACTGGATGTCTATTCTTCAGTATGGATTCTAAAGGATGTATAAGGACACAAGATTTAATACTTCCTTTTAATTTGTACATGGACATTCCACCATTAAATATGTGGGATGATAGTTGGACAATATGCGGGAACGATACAAAAGTGAGAATAAATAAAATATACGCTTTAAGTTGGGATAAGCAAAAAGGCATATTAAAAGTGAAAGCAAATGTTGATTACTATATCAATGAGTTCAGCAAAGAATATGTAGATAATAAAAATAAACCAGTTTTGAAGGTCATTAAATAATTCAGAGCGTGTAGGCGCATCGAAGAAAGGATTTAGAATTAACATGATAGTAAAAATACAAAAGTCTTTAAATGATAACAGTATGCTTATCTATAGTGAAGATAGAGAAATAGTATATCAAGATACTTTGAATCCAGATATAGACAAAGCATTAGGTAATAAATGCAAAGGATATTTTGAAGCTGAATTAGATGGAAAAAATCAATTAGTAATTGGCAAAAAAGTAAAAAATCAAAATTGGTGATAGTACACCATACTGAAATACTATGAAAATAAATAAGAAAGGATGATTAATTATGAAAAGTACTGGCGTAACAAGACCATTAGATCAATTAGGAAGAATAGTAATACCAATGGAGTTAAGAAGAACTTTAAAACTAAATGAAGGAGATAAATTACAAATCTTTGTAGAAGGTGAAGATATCATTTTAAGAAAGTATAAAGTGGGCTGCCATTGTTGCGGAGAAATGAAAGGGTTAACAAAAGTATTTGATTTAGATATCTGTCCTAAATGTTTAGTTGAGTTTAAGAAAGCAGCGGAATTAATTGATAAAGCAAGAAAGGTTAAATAACAATGGAAGGTTACCAAATAAGAATAATCGGAAAACAGTTTATTATATGGTTTAATCCAAGCACACATGATTTTAAAACTACAGACAGGAGGAAGAAGAGTGATAAACAAAGAGTTAGAGATATCTAAAGATATAGCAAATATGTTTCTAATGAATCATTTAAATTTAACAGCAGCATTAAGACAAGCTGCAATAGATTTTAGCAAGAAGGAAAAGGAAAATGAAGGAATGCGAAGAGGTTGATATTGTTTATCCTATCGAGTATGACAGCTGCGGAAGAATGAAATATAATCCAGGACTACATTTTTCACAATTTAAGCCTTGGACTGATGAAGATTTAGATTACCTAATTAACTGGTACAACATTATAGGTTTAGAGGAAATGTCTCTTGCATTAGGCAAAACCGAATCTAAGGTGATTAATATGGTATACAAGCTAAGAAACAAGGGATTAATGAAAACAGTTCAAGATACAAGAAGTAAAAGGCAATTAAGACATGTAACTAGTAAAACTAGGGTAAGAAAAGTCAAACCAGAAGATATAGAAAATATTTTAAAACTAAAAATTACTAAAACTAATAAGGAAATAGCAGAAATGTACAACGTAAGCGTGAGTGTATTAATTAAAAGAATAGCAGAATATAAAAGCTATCCTGGACAACCGGCAAGTAATCCAAGATAGCATAGAAAATCAATCAAGAACAATTATATCACAGAGAGGAGATAATGCAAGTTGGTTAGTTTAAAACAATTAAAAGAAAGAGCAGCAGTAGTTAATTCACATGTAAATGATGTAAGAAACGCTTTGCCTGATAATGATATAGCTGAGTACCTAGAAAATGACTATTCAGTGCTTTATGACATGATTTTAGATATAGCTGAAGCTTTAGACGGTGTATTATCGGATGTTGAAAAGTAGGTGAAATATGAATTTAATTACTGAAACCAAAAGGAGATTGGAATATATAAAAAAAGAATTAGAAGAATTAAAAGCATTTAGTGAGATATATTGCATATCTGGAATTGCGAGAGAGCATTTGAATAGCGAAATATCAAAGACCGAGAACAATATAAAATATTATTCAGAAATATTAGAGAAATTGGAGGAAAAATAAATGGAGTTACAATTTAGACCTTTAAGAGCGAGTGAGATAGATGTGAGAGTAGCGCAAGTTAAGCAAAATGGATTATCACTATTACTATATAAGGATGCACGTTGCGATATGAACCTATTAGATGAAACAGTTGGACCTTATAACTGGAAAAAGTCTTATTCAAGAGATAATGCAAATTGCACAGTAAGCTTATGGGATAGTGAGAAAGGCGAATGGATATCTAAAGAGGATACAGGAACAGAAAGCTTTACAGAAAAAGAGAAAGGTCTTGCTAGTGATAGTTTTAAAAGAGCTTGCTTTAATTGGGGGATTGGCAGAGAACTTTATACAGCACCTTTTATATGGGTTAGCAATGCAAGTATATCTGCTCAAACAGTAAATGGAAAAACCGTTTATAAGTGTAACGATAGGTTTGTGGTTGAAAGTATAGAGTACGATAACAACAAAAATATAACTGGAATAGTCATTAAAAATGTAACTGCAAAAAATCAAGCATACCCTTCAAGTGGTAAAGCTCCAGACAAGCCAAAAGAAGAGCCTAAAACAGGACAAACTAACTCTAACGAAGGAAGTGCCCCAAAGCATTATAAATGTATTGATTGCACCAAGGATGTTGCTGAAAATGTAGCTAAATTTAGTCATCAAAAATATAAAAAGATCTTATGTATGGACTGCCAAAAGAAACAATAATGAGGTGATTACATGGCCGATAAAAGGATGTTCAGTAAACAGATAATTGATTCAGATGCTTTTCTAGATATGCCACTTAGCGCACAAGCTTTATATTTCCACTTAAATATGAGAGCAGATGATGACGGATTTATAAACAGCCCGAAGAAAATACAAAGGCTAATTAATTGTAGTGAGGATGATTTAAGGTTATTAATAGCCAAAAGATTTGTGCTTAAATTTGACAGTGGAGTTGTAGTTATAAAACATTGGTTAATACACAATTACCTAAGAAAAGACACTTACAAACCAACAAATTATATAGAGGAAAAGTCCATGTTATATACCAAAACTAACAAATCTTACACATTAAATCCACCTTCGTCCACGGTTGTGTTACGTGAATGTGACGAAACTGTACCACAGATAAGAGAAGATAAGATAAGAGAAGATAAGAATAGTATAGATTTATCTTTCATTGATGATTCAATAGAAAAAGTAAAACTTACTCAAGAACAATATAACAAGCTAATTAATAAATATGGAGAATATCAACTACACAAGGAAATATTAGCTTTAGATAACTACATTGTTAATGGTAAAGGCAATAAGTATAAAGACCACTACAGAGCATTAAATACATGGTGTATGAAGAATAAAGCTAATACTCAAAGTACACCAAATGTAAATAAGCAATATGATGCGTTTCAGTTTGATGATTAGAGCAATATACAGAAAGGGTGAAATATATGAAAGTAAAAGAATTAATTTTAAAATTACAGGAATTAGATCGAAACCAAGAGATATGCGTAAAGGATGAAACAACTTTGAATGACGAAGTAATAAAAGATGTATATCAAAATGAGGATGGAACTTATTATTTGTAATTCGTAATACTAAAAAATCACGAAAGGAGAATGCTAATGGAACAATTACCACCTCAAAACCTAAGAGCTGAGCAGGACCTATTATCAGGAATATTCTATAACCCTAAAATTATGGTACAAGCAGTAAATGAACTAAAAGCAAATGATTTTTACTTAACAAAACATCAGTTAATATACAATGCAATGTGTACCTTATTTGCAGAGGGAAAAGAAATAGGAATAACGCCGATTATAGAGGCATTGGGAAGAGACAACCTAAAAGACGTTGGAGGGGTAACGTACCTCACACAATTAATGACAGGCGGTCTACACATAAACCCTAAACAATATATAGAAATAATCAAAGACAGATCATATCGAAGAAGAACAATTCAGATTTTAACATCATCTTTAAACAGCATATATGATGAAAAAGTTAAGCCACAAGAAGTAATTGGGAAGATGACCAATGAATTAACCTCAACAGAAATTAAGTCAAAGATATTGAGTGACAGCGAACTATTTGAAAAGACAATGGTAGCAATAGAAACAAGAAGCGCAAATGGTGGAGAAATACCAGGAATGGAGACAGGCTATACAGACTTTGACAAGGCAACAAATGGACTTAAAAAAGGTGAGTTATTTGTAATTGGTGGTAGGCCCTCAATGGGGAAAACGTTAATGGCTATAAATATGGCAGATGGATTAGCTAAGAGCGGATACGTTGGTGGGATATTTGAAATGGAAATGACAGAGGAACAATTAGGAATAAGAAGATTTGCATATATGGCTAATGTAGAAGCTCAAAAGTTGCAAACTGGGAAACTAGAAGAAAAAGAATTTATAAGAATAGCTGAAACTTTTAATAAACTGTCAGAGCAAAATAAAATATTTACAGACATTTCAAGTTATCAAAGTATTTTAACAATAAAAGCCAAAGCCAAAGCACTTAAGCAAGTATATGGATTAGATTTTATAATAGTGGACCATTTGACACTAATGGATATACCCAATACAGGAAATAGAAGTTCAGATATTGGAGAAGTTACAAGGCAATTAAAGCTTTTAGCAAAGGAACTTGAGATAAATGTAATACTAATATGTCAGTTATCAAGAAGCGTAGAACAGAGAGCGGATAAAAGACCTATGATGAGCGATTTAAGAGAGTCTGGAAACATTGAACAGGATGCGGATTTAATAGTGTTCACATATAGAGATGAATATTACAACAAAGAAACAGAAGATAAAAACATTATGGAATGGATTATAGCAAAGCAAAGAAACGGTAAGACAGGAACACTTAAATTCTACTACTTAGACAAGTTACAAAAGATAGGGAATTTAGATTATGGGAGGTGATTACCTTGCTGTCAATGGAGAAAAGAGCAGAAATGTTCGAAGCTAAACTGTCTCAATACGACTTAGTAACATTATCTTATATATGTAAAAGAGACGTACAGAATGAAGTAGATAAAACAGTGGATAAAAAGGTATTTGCAATTAACCAAGCAATAGAGACTTGTATTGCAGCAGCATTATTTGATTCAGGAGAGTCAACTATTGCGGAAGTTGAAGTGGTGATAAAAAGAATTAATGAGTATATGAAAGAAAATGAAGAATTTTTGATTGAATATAAGGAGGATTGGATTATGAAAATAAATGAGATTAAACAACAAATCAAGGAAGAGTGCTTAAAAATATTAGATAAAGGTACTTCAGCACATAATGATGCACTTAAGGACCTGAAGAAAGTTTTCCCTAAAATACCTAACAAGGACCTTATAAATATATTTCAAGAAGCTAAAGAGGAATATCAGGAAAACGATGAAGCAATAAAAGAAATTGCAGACGAAATAGCCAACGAAATTACAACTCAAAATCAGCCGATTTTAGAACAAAAAGAAGTGAGCAATGTAATTACACCTAAAAAGCAAAATAAGAGTGTAGAGAAACAAATAGGCAAGCAGAAACAAGATATAAAAAGTATATTTGAAGTTGTAGAGAAAACAATAAAACTTAAGACTCCAAACGGCACTTATGAAAAGACTAAAAATGGAATTAAGTTTAATGAAAGGCTTTATAAAGATATAGAAGAAGTCAAAGCACATAAAAAAGAAATTTTAGATAGGGATGAAGAAAGAAAAATAAAAATTATTAAAGAGATTGAGAAACTTCAAGACGAATTATCTGGATTAGATGAAAATGAGAAAATTGTAAAAATAAGAACTGAAGAAGTAATTGCAGCTTTTGCATATGAAGGTTAATGCCTATGGCGAAGATAGGAACGTGCGAAGAATGTTTTCAATATGGAAGATTAACACCACATCATAAGATATTTAAAAGTGAACAAATAGCCTTAAGAGACTGTAAGGAGAACATTATATATCTTTGTGACAGCTGCCACTATTCGATACACCATGGTACAAATGGTTATGGGCTAAGAATAAAGTTACAGTTAGATTTTCAAAACTACTTAGAAAGAATCTTACTAAAAGAATATTTTACAGTAGAAGAGATAGAAAAATTGTTAGAAATCAAATATAAAGATGCCTATAAGATAGTTAAAACACTAAAGAGACATAAAGGGAATCTATATAAAAGAGAGGACATAATCAGAGAAGCCATGGGAGGAAAGATAATTACAGAAAGTGAGAGTGATATTAATGAGTAAAGAGTTAAATTTAATTGAAGCTATGAAAATGCCTATAGGTACTAGATTCAATTTTAAAGGTGATTTTGATTTTGAATCTGGTTTTATAGAAGTAATAAAAGGAAATGATAAAGATAATTTACTATGTTGGGATGGTGACATTTGCCAACAAGTAAATGTTACTACAGCTACTAGCAATATGACATTAACCCCAATTCAGCAGCCAGTAAACTTTATGGAAGTGGTTAATTCGGATAAAAAATGCAAGGTTGAGCATAAGCTAATGATTTGCCACTTTGATGAATATGAATTTGATTTAAAAGTATACAGATTCTTATCTGATATTATGCAGACGTTAGGACATATTCATACAAGTATGGAATTAAGAAAAATAATCAAAGAAGGCAAATGGTACGTGGAGGAATAAATGAATAATAATGAACTAAATCCACCAAGGATTATAGAAAAAATAGAATTAGCTAAAATAGCGTTACAAAGAGGTAATGATAATCTAAAAACTTTAGGACTTAAAAAAGCAAATGCTGAAAAAGAATACAGAGTAGCATTAAGGAAAGAACTACTACAGCTTAAGGTAGACAAGTATCCAATGTCAATAATACAAGATCTAGCAAAGGGTGAAGACAAGGTAAGTAAATTAAGGTTAGAAAGAGACTTAGCAGAAAATTCTTATGCAGTATGCCAAGAATCTATTAGAAATACAAGATTAGAAATAGAAACACTAAGAAGTTTATTAGCATGGTCTAAGGTTGAATTATCAAATTCGTGATATGTAGATTTTGTGCAGTAAATAAATGAGAGTGAGGAATTAAATATGAGTAAAGAATTAATTGATATTATGCAAGATAAGAAGAAAGAAACTGAAAGAAAATTAGATAACGTAATTTGGCATATTGAAACCAATAGACAAGTTTTAGGCGATAAAAGAACATTAGATGATGTTTTCCAAGCATTGAAAAATTGGACAGAAGAATCAAAGAGTTCACAATACTAAAAAATTAAGAATTAAATAGAATGAGTGATAAAACACTAAGGCTGTAATCGCTCATTCTCATATGAAAATCAAATGAAAGAAGGGAGTATATGACTCCAAAAGAACTTACACAGAAAACAATAAGAGATATAGCTAAAAGAAGAGAAACAGCAGAAAAAGAAGTGTTCGGATATTTTAAAGAACAAAGTATTAAGAGAAAGAAAAATTGGAATTTTAGAGTTGGCGGATATAGATGGTGAAATTAAAGCAAGAGAGGTGCAACAAATGAACAGAGAAATTAAATTTAGAGCATGGGATAAAATCAATAATAAAATGTGTCCAATAGCAGGAATTAGTTTTACTAATAAAGATACATGGTTGCGAATAAATGATAAGCAAATAATGGGAGCAAACTTTAGTGAAATTGAAATTATGCAATATGCAGGCTTAAAAGATAAGAATGATAAGGAAATATATGAGGGGGATATTATAAATATAATAAATAATTCAGTCGATGAAGAAGATGGTTATTTTATAGCTAAATATGATATTGAAACAGCAAGATATATCTTGAGTGGTAATGGCTTGGTATATGATTTTGATAATACTTATACAAATGAATGTGAAATAATAGGCAATATTTATGAAAATCCAGAGTTACTTAAGGAGGTATAGGATTGATATTAGCAATAGATCCAGGAAATGTAGAAAGCGGTTATGCACTTTTAAATGATGATTTAAGCATTGTAGAAAAAGGGAAAATTGAAAATGAATATGTTTTAGATGATGTGATCCCAAGGTTCTTAGATGTAAATTTAAATGAATTTCTTGATAAAAATAATGAATGTAAACTTCATATAGCTATAGAGATGGTGGCTAGTTATGGAATGGCTGTAGGAGCAACAGTATTTGAAACATGTATGTGGATAGGTAGATTTTATCAAAAGTCTTATGAAATGGGGTTAAAACCACAACTTATTTATAGAAAAGAAGAAAAGCTAAATATATGCGGAAGTATGAAAGCGAAAGATAGCAATATAATACAAGCTTTAATAGATAGATTTGCACCTAATACAACTAATAAGGGAAAAGGGACTAAGAAAGAGCCAGGATGGTTTTATGGATTTAAAAAAGATATATGGCAGGCATATGCAGTTGGCGTTACTTACTACGACATTTATATAAATCCAAATTTAAAGAAGGAGTAAAACATCATGAAAAGCTTCAGAGACCATCTAGGAAGGCTATGGATATCATGCAAAGAATGTGAAGTAGGCTATAAAACTCAATGTGTATATAGTGCAAAGCGTAAACCTAACAAGGGGTTTTGTATACGAGGGAGATTAAGAAAGAAGGGTGAGGAATGGAAAGAAAAATAATATATCCAGCTATATATAAACATTTTAAAAATGAATTTGAGCCAGAAAAATATATTTATGCAACTATGGGAATAAGTAAGCCAATGTCAATAAAAGAAATGAGAGAAATTTATCAAGAAGATCCTAAAAAATTACAGGGGACTTTATATTGTTGGCATACTGAAGAAAAAGTTAAGTTTATGTATTTAAAGATAAATGGAGAATGGTACCACGAGAAAGAGAACTTTTATGAGATATTAGTCTTATACAAATCTCTTTATGATGATTCTGGAGTGTATGCAAGACCTTTAATAATGTTCGATGGAAAGGTTGATAAAGAAAAGTATCCAGAAATAAAGCAAGAATTTAGATTTGAATTAGTGAGGTATTAAAAGGTGAAAGGGTGGAGTAGATATGGGTAAAAACATAAATGAATCTTTACAAACAGTAGAAAGATTATTAAAAGAAATATCAAGAGTTAATGATGCAGCTATAAAGCAAACTGAAAACTTAAAGATGGCCTTACTTAATCTTCAGATAGAAGATGCACGTATAGAAGAAAATACAGGAATAGTACCTATAGCAGAGCAGATAGAAAGAGTTATAAAAACTATTCATGATAATACAGATAATTTGGTTAAGCAAGGTAGAAAAGAGCTAAGACAAGCCTTTGAAGATATAAAGGAATATATAGAAGAGAAAGAAGGAAAAGAGAATGAATAAAGTAGTATTAATTGGTAGGCTTACAGCTGATCCAGGACTTAGATTTATACCGGGAAGTGGAGCTGCTACATGCACTTTAACATTAGCAATTGATAAATTTGTAAAAGGAGAAAAACAAGTTGATTTTGTGCCTGTAGTAATTTATGGCAAACAAGCGGAAAGTACTGCTAATTATATGACAAAAGGTAGCCAAGTTGCTATCAGTGGAAGAATCCAAACAAGAAGCTATGATGCTAAAGATGGAACTAAGAGATATGTTACAGAAGTTGTAGCGGATCAGTTTGGAGGTGTTGAGTTCTTAGGAAGTAAAGGAAAAGGAGCTAGCGGAAGTAATGAATATTCACAGCCTGCAAATGATGCTTTTGGCGGTGGATTTGATGAGGAATTAATTGTAGATGATTCCGATTCAAACATGCCATTTTAGCAGCAAAGAAGATTGTACACTAACATAATAATTGAGAAGGTGGAAAAATGAATGAAGTTAAAAGAATACCAATAAAACTTGAAGTCAAAGATTTTCTTATAACTTTTAAATATGAAACGTGGAAAAGCCATAAGGGAAAAGAAGGAAAAGTAATAATAAAACACTTTGATAGACAAGAAGCAAGAGATTATTTTAGAAAATGGGCAAAGAAAATCAGAACTATGTCTAATGTTAAAATTCTAGACACAGTTGAATTAAAGGAAACTAGGCAAGAAATTGCCTTATAACAATAAGATATTCAATCAGTTTATCCTGGTAAACCAGGTTGCATAGAAATGTGTTAGTTAGCCATTAACAATATTTCGAGAAAAGGAAAAGTGAGTTAAAGCGTAAAATCCACTCAGACATGTTTTCACATGCAAGGTGAAGTTATTGCAACGATGAACCTAAGCACGATTTCCTAATAAGTCAAGGCAAATTGATTTGTTAGGTGATTGAATGAATAGCTATGAAGAAAGGATTCATAAGAATACTAATATTAAATTATTAAACCACAGGCCTAGAAAAGATTATCAGCCTATAGTAGAAATGCAAACATTTATTGATAATTCAATACTAATTTGCAAGGAATTTCAGAATAGAGATCCCGAAAGAATAACAATATTAGCTTTCAGCGGAGGGAAAGATAGCTTAGCAACATATTTAGTTATGGCTCTAAGCGGAATAAAATTCAAAGCTGTTTACTCTCCTACATCAGTAGATCCTCCAGAATTAATATATTATATAAAATATTCTTTCGATCCCTGGGCAGAATCAAAAGGTTATCCAGCTATAGAGATAGTGAAATATAATAAATTCACTAAAAATAGAGCAAAAGGCAAAATGGAAGGCAAAGAAATTACAATGATGTCATTATTAAGTAATAGAGCATTGCCGCCTACTAGAAGAATGAGATATTGCTGTTCAGAGTTAAAAGAGAGGACAGGAGAAATAGGGGATACGGTTTTTACAGGAGTAAGAAATGCAGAATCTAAGGGCAGAAAAGAAAGAAAAGCTGTTGAATTTTTTGAAGGCAAAATAATGATAAGACCAATATTACCATGGACTGATGTTCAAGTATGGAGTTTTATTCTATCTCAAGAAGCTCCGTATTGCATTCTTTACGATTATGGATTTGATAGATTAGGATGTATAGGCTGTCCTTTAGGAAGTAACCAAAAGAGAGAATTTGAAATATATCCTATGTTTAAACAAATATACTTAAATTGTTTTAAAAATATGCTTGGATACAGAAAAGAAAACAATATGGAAACAGAGTGGGAAACGCCAGAAGATGTAATGAAATGGTTTATTGGAGAAAGCGATAAAAAGCGAGAAGAAATAGAAGGACAATGTAGCATGTTTTAAATTTAATAGAGAATGAGGAATAAAAGCAATACAGCTTTATTTCTCAAATCTCATTTGGGAATCAGTTAAGAATGAAAGGAATAATTAAATTAAGAGGTGGGGAAATGATACTAAGTGGTAAAGAGATAGAAAATAGATTAGGAAAAGATATAATAATAAATCCATATAATCCAAAACAATTAAATCCAAATAGCTACAACTTAAAATTACACAATGAAATGTTAGTTTATGATGATGAACATATTTTAGATATGAAAAAAGAAAATAAATGCAACAGGATAATAATACCGAATGAAGGAATGGTATTGTGGCCAGGAAGATTGTATTTAGCTAGAACAGTTGAATATACCAAAACAAATAACTTAGTACCAATGCTAGAAGGTAGATCAAGTGTAGGAAGATTAGGCTTATATATTCATGTTACTGCTGGATTTGGTGATGTAGGATTCAAAGGTTACTGGACATTAGAATTACAATGTGTACAGCCTATCAAAATATATCCTAATACTGAAATATGCCAAATATATTACCATACTATTTTAGGTGAATATGAAGCATATAAGAGTGGGAAATATCAAGATAATAAAGGCGTACAACCTAGTTTGATGTATAAAGATTTTGAGGTGAAATTATATGAAAGCTGAACAAATGGGACTAATGAAAGTTATTCAATTTCCTCAAAATAAGTTAAAAGAAAAAGAAATAAGAGAAAAATCTGAAAAGATGGAAGTTGCCTTTGAAATACTTAATTATTTAATTAAAAATGGATGTGATTTTCATATATTACTAAATGCAAAATATGTAGAAGTTTTATCTTCTTATGTTCCTAAGAATTCTAAATATGCAATGTTAACATCAAACCTTGATGAAGCAGAAAAGATAAGAATATATGGTAAAGAAGTTTGCTTTTATCCTATAGAAGGGAATGAGCTTAAATGAAAAAGCATTGTGATAAAGAAGAATGTAAAAATTATTGGTCATGCAAGGTACTTAAGGATAGATTCAAAGTTAAAGAATGTGATCCTAATAGAATCTTTATAGTTAATGCGAGGTATACAAGAGAGTTTATTAATAGGGCAGTATTGTTGAAGGGGTTGAGTGAATGATAGTTAAATGTATTAATGACCAAAGCGAAAAACACTTTAATTATTTAAGCAAATTGACCTCGAATAAGCTTCCTGGATTAACAAAGGATAAATTATATGAAGCAGAACAATCAAAGGAATATGAAGGCTATTTTGATGTTATAAACGACTTAGGAATTAAAGAAAGCTATAAAAAGGAGAGGTTTGAGGATATGGAAGTTTTAGATTACAAAGAGGAATACAAGAAATTAAAAGAAGAAAATGAAAAGTTAAATATTAAGCTTTCTGATTTTTCTCGATTTTATTTGCAAAATGGAGATTTTAAGAAAGAAAAAGAAAATGAAGAATTAAAAGCAGA
The DNA here is from genome assembly GCF_000621745.1 of Clostridium beijerinckii HUN142. Classification (GTDB taxonomy): domain Bacteria; phylum Bacillota; class Clostridia; order Clostridiales; family Clostridiaceae; genus Clostridium; species Clostridium beijerinckii_A. The sequence goes on from NZ_JHXK01000035.1 coordinate 17,605, forward strand.
AATTAATCAATTAAGAGATGATATACAACAATCTAATTTTAAACTAAAAGAATATGAATCTAAATTACCACAGCTTAAAGAACTTATTATAAAACTAGTAGATATAAACAAGTTTTTGGCAAGCAATATTTATGTTGAGGGATTGGAGGAATAAGAAATGGAGTATATAAGTGCAGAGGAATTTTTAAAACAACCTGAGGAAGTGCAAAATATATTCATTAATTATACTAGCAAACTTAATGATTGGGAAACAAGTTTATTTTCAGCAAGAGATGAGAAATTTAGAAAAAGTAAATTCCCACTTTTAGGTTCACAGATAGATTTTTTCGTTAATGAATATGGTAAAGATATAATTCCACTACTAACAGAAGGGCAGCTAAGGAAGTTTATTTTAGAGAAAACCAAAATGCATTGTGTTGAAGTAAAAATGGTGTATTCAAGCTTTAAACACACAATCATTATAAGAAACGGTGATTTGTATTGGGAATTTAAAGAAGTAGATAGAGATTTGTTTCAAGCTCTTTGGAAGGTAGCTTTAGAAGTTGCAAAGGAGAGTGTAACAAATGAGTAAATTAACAGGAGAATTAAGCTATAAAGACTGGATGATAATCAAACATGCATTAGAACAAAAGGTAAGTATAGGGCAAGGCTGTATGGATGCAGTAAACGAAGCTATAAAGGGATTAGATGAAAGCCAGTAAACAGTAGATAAATATAAAAAACAGGTAAAAGAATTACAGGAAGAAAAAGCAACACTTGAAAGAATAACTAAGCTTACAAATAACTTTAAAGATTATATAAAAGGTAAAGAAAGACATTATGTAAGCAATCCTAATTGGATTTAAGGAGGATTAAGAGATGGATTCAATGTTAGCACTAGTATCAATATATTTTTTATTCTTTGGATGGATACCAATTTTAGCGATAGGTTCAGTTATAAAAGGATGTATAAAGGCAAAAAGATGTAGCGAATGCACTTGCCATAATTGTGAAAAAGCTAAGGAGGATTAAGCCATGGAATTAGGACAAACAGTAAGAGTAACTAAAACTAAAGAAGGCAAAAACTCTAATACTATTAAGATAAATAATAGACCTGGAATTATATATGCTGTAGATAAGTTTAAGATAACAGTAGAGTTCAATAAAAATGGACAGGCGATATTTAGAGAGTCTTACAATCAAGCGGACATAATAGAGGGAATTGTAAAGATAGAGATTAAGAAGGGTAAAGAGTGGGTAACAGTCGATAAGAGTTATTTTAAGTAGAGGGGTAAAATAAATATGAAAAAGCTTATTTATTACAAAATAGATTTATGTTCGGATAAAGGCTTTAGAGAAGAAAATGCAGTAATAGAGACTAAAACAAATACAATGTCTATTGATGAGTGGAAAAAATTTAATCGTGATGCTAGAGAGTGGAATAACACATATTGCAGACCTATTATCATAAATATTATGGATATAAGAGAGTAGGAGGAAGTTAGATGTGGAGGGCATACGTAACTTGCAAGGAGTGCAAGAAACAATTTGAATCAATGTCTAGAATAGAAACAATAGCAAAAGTAAAAAGAAATATAGTCCTATGGAATCACTACAGGAAAGAACACAACATGGATATATTTAGATTAATCATAAAAGGCAAAATTAAAAAGCACATAGATAATAAGTTTCGTAAATAAGGAGGTATTACATGGATAAAGAACTATTCATAGAAACAGAAAATAAGGTGCGTAGATACTATCAAAAGGACAAGGTTATTAACTCTCTCAATAATAAGATAAACCTATTAGACAAGCAAATAAAAGCTATAGATGATGATTTAAAGAGCTGCAATATAAATATAGAACCAGGAATAAAACCAATTAGCTATGAAGAGAGGGTGCAAAGTTCTGGAGATGGGTCAAGCTATGCAGAAAAAGAAGCTATGAGGTTAACAGAATACATGATAAAAAGAAAATGTGCTAAAGAAATGGAAAAGCAAAAGATTTTAGAGCAAATAGATCAAATAGAACTTGACTGTAGCTATATTAAAGATGCAATAGAACCAATAAAAGGAGTGTTTAAAGAGTTACTTAAGATGAAATATGAAAAGGGAATGGGAGAAATGCAAATAGGTAATACAATGAACTGGTCCCAATCAGAGATAAATAAGAAGAAAAGAAGGTTAATACAATTAATTGCAAATTGGGACCAGTGGAATAAAGTTTCGTGATATGTAGATTTGACGTAGTAATTAATTGAAATAGTGTTCTTTAAAAATTGAATAATGCGGTATTTGCAAAATATGTTATAATTAACTAAAAGACAAATAAGGATTTGAGAGGAGGATTTAAATGAATATTGCCCTTTGGATTGCGATAGGTGCTACTTTTTTATGCATTTTTGTTGCTAACAATAAAAAAGGTAAGAAGAGATAAATTCCAATTCTAGAGTTGCTTATAGATGTTATTATATTTGAGAATTTAATAGTAAATTAGAATATCGCACTATTCATAACTAAGAATAGATTTGCGATATTTTTTATTATTTAAAATATTTCGCAATACTAAAAAATTAAGCATCACATTTTATTGTAAGTGTGGTGCTTTTATTATACAATAGAATAAATAATACGAACGGAGGTTCGCATATGAAGTGTATAATATATTATAAAGATCAAGAAAATGTTTGTTTCTGTAATAAGTTAGAAGAATGCCCAAACTGTAATAGTAAAGATCATAGAAAAGACGATGAAGATACATGTGAAGTGGGACAAGGAGAGTTTTGCACATGTAGATTATGTGGATATGCTAAAAGAGCGTGATTTGGTGGAATAATATTGGAATAAAAAACGAATAATTTTTAGTTTTAAATGAGGTAGAATAGTATTGTAAAGAATTCCTCAAAAGGAAATTTACAGCCCTTATAATCTCTCAACCCCTTTTTATCAAATACCCTGTAAAGATGAAGGCTTAAGTTTATACTTGAGCGATATGTAGTCGATATGGGGTATTTTTTTATATTATTTTTATTTATTGAAGGGAATTGCCTATTTCTGTATAATTGTATTATATGGAAGGGGATAAAATTATGAAGGATAAAAAAACAGTTAAAATTATTAGTGCAGTTTTTGTAATATTATTGTTATTGTCAGTTGCATATAATTTTCCTGAAAAGGCTACTATGGAGAAAGAAATTAGCTATAACGAATTTATTAATTTATTAGATAAAAATGAAATTTCACAAGTTGTAATAAATGAAGACAATATTAAAATAATCCCCAAAAATAATTCGGAGTATAAGAACAAAATTTTATGTACAGCGAATATCAATGATGGGAAGTTGGTGTCAAAGCTTCAAGATTTACATGTGAGTTATAGCATTGTAGAAAAAGCTAAGTAAGATCCTTACTTAATTATATTTCTTATATTTATAGCTTTAGCAATATATTGCTCGTGTAACTAAATTTTTAAAACATAAAGGCAAATAGCGAAATAAATTATATTTTAGAACTCTAACAAATAGGGTTCTTTTGTTGTATTTGTGATATCAAAAAGGAATCTACCAAACTTTGTATAATTATCTATATAGAGGGAGGTGAGAGAGTTATGTATATAAAGAGATATGATGGTCCAAGCGGAAGAGGACTATATGAATCAGAAATCGGAAGCGGCAGAGGTTTATATGAATCTGAAATTGGTAGTACAAGAGGTTTTTACGGACCAAGTGCAAGAGACTTTGAGACTACTGGCACAAGAGGATAAAAAATATATTGATAAAAAATAAGAGCCCTAGAAATAGGGTTCTTTTGTTTTATTTGTAAAATATAAAAGGTATTTGATGATTTCTCTAGAATATAAACTCTAGAGAGGTGGAATAGTATGATAGATAAACATATAGAGATAATTGATTTAACTTACCAACAGTATGAAGCATTAATTAAAATGCAAATGAAAGCATATTATAAGATATTCAATTCCTTTAAAGAGAATATAAGTGATCCGGAAAAAGTAGAAGAGTTTAATAGATGCATATTAAGTATTGATAAACAAATATTAAATGAACTTAATGGAATTAGCGATGATAATAAGGAATTTTTTAAATATTTAAAAGAAAATTAGAGGGAGTTATCTCTTTTTATAATTAGTTATATGAATGTAGGTGAGTTACTTGGTTAATATAATGGAATATGCAAAAATACCGAGCGATGATGAGATCCAAGAAATATTGAAACCTGTAAAAAGTAAATTTGAAAAGATTAATTTTTCACATACAAAGGTATCATTTACCAATATAGATCTAAAAGATTGGATTAAAGAATTCAATAACAGAGTAAATGATTTTCAAGTAAATTATGTATTTGTAATGGCTTATTACAACGAAGGAATCCCAGATGATAATTGGAAAGCTAAAACAGATATAAACAAAGAGCAAATTAGATTTTTCCCTGAATTTGCAGATAAAGATTTTGCAATAAATTATTGGTTTGGTTTTTATGTGGATAGTTTGTTCGCAAGATATTTAGGTCTTGTAGATGCGATATATCATATATTGAATTGTTATTATAAGCTTAATATTCATGACGGTATGGGGTATAATTTAGAAGTAATTGAGAGAATCAAAAGTAAAAATAAAAAATTATCGGATTACTTAGCAAGTATTATTAAAGATAGAAGATTTAAAAGAACTAATGCGAATAGACAATCACAAATACATAATTTTAGAAAAAATCAAATACATTATACTATTTCTAGAACAAAGAAAAATGGAGTCATAAGAAAGAATATCAAGTTAGAAAGGTATAAGACTTCGGCAGAATTTGTTAAAGATATTAATGATAGCATTGGATTACTCAGTGAGATAGTATGTAATGTAAAAAAAGAAATTGGCGATATACAGTAGAAACCAAGAACTCTATTAATCTAGGGTTCTTTTTTAATGCAATAAAATATATTAAACTTAGAAAGGAGACCAATACATGAAAAAGAAACTAATCCTAAATTTAAAATTCAATAACCAAGGGCAAGTGGAGTGTAGTAAGTCTCCTAGTCTATGTAAAGAGTGTAATAGTAAAGGTTGTGAACATATGACCTTATATTATTATCCATATAGTAAGAAAGAGATAGAAGAATGCTTTAAAAATAGTGATAGAAGAACATGAAAGTCTCAAGGAATGAACTTAAAAGTATTTTAGAAGTTAACCTTAATGCGCTTAAACAAATAGAAAGACGCAAGACATTAGATAAAAGATTACTAGAAAAAGGATACAAGTTAATCAGAAAGTATATTCAGAATAATAAAACAGTGTATGAGCTGCAACAATGTAAAACCAAGTACATAATAAACAAAACATACAATGTTAAAAAGGCTGATAACTTTATTGATTACTTCAATATAAGAACTAAAGAGGAACCAAACAGTATAGAAGATATAGCAAATAAAGCTAATATAAATAAGAATACTGTTATTAAGTGGGATAACACACTACAGGATAAAAGAATAATATCAAAGGATGGCTATTATTACTTTAGGTTAGATAAGGACCAAGGGCAGTTAATTCAAGTATCCCAAGAAGAATATAAATCTTTCTGGAGAAACAAAGCTTACATTAATGCATTTAGAAAGCTCCAGGAGAAATATATCCAAGGTGAAATAAGTCTAACGGAATTACAATTATCCAGTGGAGAGATAGCGGTAATAATAAGCACAATAGAAAATAAGTATTACTACAAGATCAAAAAGTATAAGGTTAACAAAGACAATAAACTTTATATTGATACCAAGAACTTAATAGAGGGGGTACGCTGAGTAGGATGTATATAAATAATATATATTTCCTAGTGACCGTACCCCTTTTAGTGTAATAAATCTATAAGTTAAAACACTTAATATTCAAATGTAAAAGCGTAAAAGGAGGTTAAGACTATGGAAGTAGATAAAAAACGCTTATCTGATGAACAATACAAAGCAATTGAATTGCTCGCAAACGGTGAGAATAAAACGGATACAGGTAGGTTGGTAGGCGTTACAAGACAGACAATTGATAACTGGATGAAGAATAAGGAGTTTAAGGCTGCCTTTGACGAGTATAAAACTATCATTAAAAACCTAGCAGATGTAGAGATGAATGGCCATGCTAAGTCGCTAATGGACAATCTAATAAGGATAGCACTAACAGGTAAGTCAGAGAAGAACAGGCTTGACGCTACTATATATGGGTTGAATAGGATATATGGAACACCAACGAATAAGATAGAGCAGACTACTGAGAATAAAGACAACAATACCAGCAATAAAGATAAGGCTGATATAAATACACTACTCAATGAAGTGTCTGATAATAGTAATATAATCAAGTTAGAACAAGCAAAATAATAGCTTTAATTACTGTTCAATAAACCAATTCCTTACGTGAACAAATAAAATAGAACATATGAGTATCTACAAATGGCATAACTGCATTGATACAACTAATAAAAATGTTCAGTAAATCAATATAACCTTTTCGTTGACAAATGTATAAATTGGGAATAAAATAACAGTATAGGATATGTAAAACCAATAGAGGGGGTAGGTTCTAAAAATGAGCTCCATCAACTGGCGTCGATAAGTCCTATAAAATTTCTCACCAATTTTTAAAACTGAGGTTGAAGGAAGGTTATTGATTATGATTTATGGTTATGCTAGATGTTCTACTGAGTTAAAAGAAGGAAAACAAGATGTTGCCTATCAGGTAAGAGAACTAAAGAAATTAGGAGTTACAGATAAAGATAACATATATATAGAATATGAAAGTGGAATGAAGGTTGACAGAAAAGAACTGAATAGACTGTTATCAGTAGTTTCAAAAGGTGATACTATAGTTGCCACAGAGGTTAGCCGTATTACAAGGTCAACTAAACAATTATGTGACATTATAGAATTAGTGAAGCAAAAAAATATTAAATTAGTTATAGGAAAATCTATGACTATTGATTGTAGTAATGGAGAACTTGATCCTATGACAGCTGCATTCTTGCAAATGACAGGAGTATTTTCTGAGCTCGAAAGAAATATGATAAGGCAAAGAGTTATATTGGGAATGAACAACGCGAAAGCTAAAGGAAAGAAGATAGGAAGACCTGTAGTTGATAAAGACAGTATTCCGGGAGTATTCTATAAGCATTATCCATTATTTAAGAATAAGACCCTAAGTTTATCAGAGTTTGCTAAGTTATGTGATATGAGTAGAACAACCATTTATAAATATTTAAAGATTGTAGAGGCGTAATTATGAAATGGTATTTATATAGGTTCTTAAATATAAAAAATAATATAATTTATATTGGGAAAACAGGTAATATAGCACAAAGATTAGCCTATCATTTTGGAACAAGAGGTCATTTGCCAATTGAATGTTATAATGAAACCAATAAAATAGAAATATTAGAACTTAATACAAAGACAGAAATGAATATAAAGGAATTGTATTATATATCTAAATATAAATGTAAATATAACATTTGTGACAATAATGAAGTGGTATATATAAAGGGCCTTGAAGATAACGATATTTGGAAAGAGTACAATATAAAAAAAGAAGAATCAGAAAGCAAAGATGAAAAAATAAAAAAGTTATTAATCGAAAATAAAGAGCTTAGAATTAAATTAAAAGAGCAACATAAAAAGAATATAGAAGAACTTAAAAAAGCTTATGCTATATTTAATGAATACTACGTACTTAAAGAAGTTATTGAAGAATATGAAAAAGTTACAGGCCTTACATGGAAGAAAAAAGCTTATAACATAGTAATATCGTAACTAAAATAAACTTTTGATTTAGAACTTACAGAAATGTAGGTTCTTTTTTAATGTAGAAAGGTTGTGAAATGATGGGTTTAAATGATTTAAAGAAACTATGCGATGAACACAATAATTGCTTAGAAATTAGCAATATCATTCAGGAAAATAAAGAGAAAAGGCATTGGTTGAAAGTAACAACTCCATCAAGCGGCGAATTTTACTTAGATGAAGATGTTATAAAGGTTTTAGAACTATATTATTCAAAAAAAGGATTAGAAATTGAAAAAGTAGTTAAAGAATTACTTGATAAATAGCCTTAGCAACTAATTCGGGAAGGAGGTTATAGCCTTTGATTTACTTTGATGGATTGGAATTTAAAGATGAACTAAGATTTGAGATTTATATATTAAAGAAACATCTTACAAAACATTATGGAGAAGAAAAGGCTATAGCCTTAATTCAAAATAATGCAGATGATTTGGATAGGTTAGCAAAGGCATTAGGCGAAATTGATATAGCGTTCTTTTGCCTTTATTTTATGTCAGATACATTTGTTGTTAAAGACGGGAACACTGCAAGAGAATTAGCTCCGGCACATTATGAATTGTGGGAATTAGCGGATAATGCTTTTATTAAAGATCTATATGATAAATTGAATATTATTGAGCCTAGAGGATTTGCAAAAACAACAATCTTTGATTTAGCTATTTCTGTTTGGCTACATTGTTATAGGAAATCAATATTTACTTTATTAGGTGCTAAAAAAGACGATGATGCAGGTCAGTTTATTGATTCTATTAAAAAAGTATTTTTAGAGAATGAAAAAATCAAGAGAGCGTTTGGGATATTAATAGATCCTAAAGGCGCTAAGCCAAGTGGTGAAAGATATACCGTAAATGCTAATGAAATTGAATTTACTAATGACACTTATTTAAGAGCAGTTGGTTCTGCTAGTTCTGTCAGAGGCGCAAACTGGAAAGGTATTAGACCTACAGTTGTAATAGCTGATGATTACCAGGATGAAAAAGACATACTTACTGAGGATGCAAGAGAAAAGAAATATAATCGTTGGACCAAGGAAATTGAGCAGGTAGGTGATAAAGCTGTCTATAGAAAAGGTGTAAAGATTAAATCAGCTACCAAGATTATTTCTATTGGAACAGTGTTACACATTGATTGCCTTATGAGTAGGCTTTCAAGAAATAACGATTATAAAACTATTTTAAGACGAGCGATAATTCTGGAACCAAACCAAACAGTAGAGGATATATTTGAATCTACTTTATGGTTAGAGTGTAAAAAGCTTTATTTCAATGATAAATTGGATAATCCGAAAGAAGCAGCAAAGCAATTCTACGAAGATTATAAGGAAGAAATGAAATTTAAAACCTTATGGGAAGAAAAGTGGGATTGCTTTAATGATTTAGCGGTTCCTTATTGGGAAAATAGAATATCCTTTATGTCAGAGTTAATGAATGATGCTACAGCTATAGGGGAAAAGTGGTTTAAATCAGTTGCGACTAGGCCAAGCAAGGAAATTGAGGAACGTGAATTTATTAAAACAATGCTCATTGTGGATCCTGCATCAACTCAAACAAGAAGGTCAGACTTCACTTTTATTGGAGTAGGTTCGGAAAGTACAAATGGATTTGTTTATTTAAGGGATTATTTAATGAAAAGACTTACTTTTGACCAGTATTGTGGAAAAGTAATTGAGTATTTAGAGAGATATCCAGATGATATAACCCACATAAAAATTGAAAAAAATACGTTCCAAGGAGCGGATGTTCTAGAAATTAAGAAGTTAATATCTAAACATGATGTTCTTAAATTTAAACAATATGAGTTTATTAATGAAATGCAGCGTAAAAACAAGGATGAAAAGATTAGTACAATAATTGATGATGTAAATAATGGTCAAATTATTTTAAATTCTGATTGTGAAGATTGCAAAGAAGTTGTTGACCAAATAAAAGAATTTCAAGGTCAGCAATATACACCGCATGATGATGCTATAGATGGTATCTCTGAACTTAGAATAGCTTTAAAAGATGTAAAAATAATACCTATAGCAACTTTTATAAATAGAAAGACTTTGGGTATATAGAAGGGGGATGGGAACTTGATAAATATAGAATTATTGCAAAAAGTTTATAACCATTTCCAAACTGAAAAACCACTTTTTGATGATATGTATCTTTATTATAAAGGTGATTCACAAGCTTTAAGAGATTATTTTAAAGTTATAGGAGAAAAGAGAAGCAGTCGCAAGATAAGCGTTAACTTTATAAAAAAATTCATCAAAGAAGAGGTTAGTTATAGCGTTGGAAATGAGATAAACTATATTTCGAAATCAGGAGATAAAAATGTTGTAAATGATATTGAGTATAGCTTAAGCCATTGGAGTGAGCAACATGATGCATTATTAATGAATCGAATGCTAACTTATGGATATGCTTTTGAACTATATTATATGGATGGTAAAGCACAATTTTGTTCTAGAATTATAACACCAAGAGAAGGTTATGCTTATGTTGATGATTTAGGGAATGTGATATTTTTCATGAGGGTGTTTAAAAAGAAGTTTGATTCAAACACATATATAGATGTTTATGATGATGCAAACATTTATCATTATATTGATACTTTTGATAAAGTGGAAATTGAGCAACATTATTTCGGAGAAGTGCCAGTTTCGTTTGCCAAGATAAGCGATGAAAAAAGATACGATACTATATATAACGATATAAAGGGTCTACAAGATGCCTATGAAACTAACTTATCCGATATCTCAAATGAAATAAGTGATTTTAGAAATGCTTATTTAGGTATATTTGGATTTCAAATTAAAGAAGATGACATTGATAAGTTAAAAGAACTGGGCGTAATCCAAGTTAGCACAGAAAAGGGTAGAGCAGAGTGGATAATTAAGAATATTAACGATAGCTTTATTCAAAATACATTAGCCACAGAAGAAGATAAGATGTATCAGCTGACGTCGCATATAAATCATAATGAGAAAATGCAAAGCAATTTAAGTGGACTAGCTTTAAGATCAAGGCTGATTTCACTTGAAGAAAAATGCAAACTTAATACTAAAGCTTTTGCAGATGCAGCTAAGAATAGGCTGAAATTTTTATTTATTTACTTAAATCTTAAAAAGAATAAGTCTTATGATTACAAAGATATAAAAATTAAGTTTACTCCAAATGTACCACAGGATGATTTATCAGCAGCTCAAATAATTCAACAATTAGGAGATAAATTACCATTAGAAGTTGCTTTATCATTATTAAGCTTTATAGAAAATCCGCAAAGAGTTGCAGAACAGGCCAAAGAGGAACAACAAGAAATGATGGATAATATCCCTAATCATGATGATACTTTAAATAGTAATAGTGGTAATAATTAATGGTTAGTAATATTGATGAAATAAATCTAATAGGTGGCTTTTATAGCAATGCAGCAATTGGCGAGCTTAAAAAAGATAATAATAAAGACTATAACTCAATATATGGTTTCGTCGCAGCTTTATTACTTGAATATACAATAGCCGAAGAAAAGCTTAAGCTAACTACAGCACAAAGGATTTTAGAGTTCAAAAAAGCTAGTGTATTAATTAATGATATCTTTAGTAATCAAACTAAAAATGAAATTAAAATGGTTACTGACATTCTAAAAGATACTATTAACAAACTAATAAAATTTAGAAAGAAAACTAATCAGTGGAATATTAGCAATAAAGATGTTAGAAATATTTTAAATACCGAAATAGATGGTAAAACTTATTCGGATAGAATTTATGATAATAAAAATGCAATTGCTAAGTTGCTAAAAAAACAAACCAAGGACTTACTAGATGGAAAAACGTCAGTAAATGAAATTAAGGACTTAATTAAGAAAACTTTTGGTACTAATGATCATGTGACTGATAGATTGGTTGAAAATGAAATTTCAAGAGTGTGCCGTGAATTAGATGAACGATATTTTATAGATAATGACATCATTGATTTAGTTTATTGTGGTATATTAGATAGTCATATTTGTGAAAAATGTCTTGACTTAGATGGGAAAGAGTTTAAGAGAGATGACCCAAACAGACCTAAACTTCCAAAGCATATAAGATGCAGGTGTTTTTATTCTATAGCTGATAAATCAAAAAAATCATTAAATATGAGCTCTAATAAATCTGATGATAAGAATCCTGTTCAAGGGAATAAGATATCAAATGAGCAATTAAATAATTTTATACAGAAATTAAATGATTTAGGAGTAAATTGTGTAGGCTTTGAGGAATATCATGGAGAATATGATGTATTAAATAATATGGTTGAAGATTTAAAAGTTATTATTAATGATTTCCCTATGATTAAAAATCTAAAAAATGGACTAACATTAAAGTATGAGGATGCAGGCAATGTAGAAGATCTAGCAGTTACTAGAGGAAAAACAATTATATTAAATAAAAGAGTCTTTGATGATAGTGAGTACATGAAACAAATGTATGATAAGTTAACTAATGAAGGATGGTTTGTTAAAGGAACGGATTATAGGTCAGTTATATATCATGAAATAGGACATATATTAAATAATAAAGACAAGAGATTATTAAAAAGTGTTGAGAATGACATTAGAAAAAGAGCTCTTGACAACAACATGAAGTTTAATACTTATGTAATGGAAAATATCTCGGAATATGCGTCAATAACATATAATGGATATAATTATGAGGAGTTACTACCAGAGCTAATTTCAATGTGTTATAATGGTAATAATAAAAAAATAGCTGAAGAAATAATAAATCAACTAAAATTGAGGTGATATTAGTGTGGGGAAATATTAAAGTAGCTAAATTTCTAAAGAATGAAGAATGGTATGAAATTGTTCCTGGCAAAGGGTATGTTGCAACAAGTAAAATGCCAAAAGAGGAACAAGAAACACTTGATTTGCTAAATAAAAAGATAAAACAAGAATCTCAAGATCATAAAATCAGTTTAGAAGAATAAAAGCACTTACTTAAGTTAATAGGTAGGTGCTTTTATTATGCCTAAAATTAAGGAAGGATATGTTTATGCATAAGAACGTTTATAAAATATGTGTTATATTATGGACTATTATTTTGGTAGTAGCTGTGTTTATTCCATATATTATAGTGTTAAAATTATTATTATTTCTCGCATATATCACTGCAACGCTTCAATTTTATAAGAATATCATGAGTGAAAGTTTAAAGAGGTAATCCAATATCTCGCAAAGCCAGCGTTAAGGCTTATTTTATTTTAGGAGGAATGTATAAATGAATTACTATATCGGAACCGCATTAGTGAAAGCACAACCAATGACAAGAGGAGAGTATAATAAATTTAGAGGATGGGAAGCTCCAAAAGGAGAAGACCAAACAATTGATGGATATCTAGTTGAAGATGAAACAAGATATATTTTTTGGAGACCAGGATGCCAATTTGATAAATGTTATCTCAAGGTTGATGATAATCCCAACTTACCTAGTGGTGTTTCAGTAGGGGCAAAAATGGTTGATGATTTTATTGTTGATTATGAAGTATTTACTAAGAAAGATAAAATTACTATTGTTATAGCAACATTGGTGAATGGATTTACAATTGTTGAAAGTTCAGCATGTGTTGATCCCCAAAATTATAATGAGGAAATAGGAGCTGAAATATGTAAAGAAAGAATTAAAAATCAAGTATGGAATCACTTAGGTTTCTTATTGCAAACAGCATATAAAGGTATTAAATAAGTCTTAGAAATAAGGCTTTTTATTTTGCCCTTAGCATGGCTTTAAAAGGCTAGAAATAAATAATGATTTAACTATACAGGGTTAGTAATAAAACTGGATAGGGAAGGAGTTTAACAATGAAGAAAAACGAAATAAATGAATTATTAAAAGACTTAGCAGAGGATGCAGACATAGATGACGTTGTAAAAGGAAATGAAACATTATCAAAATTATTTGAGAAGGATTTAACTATTGATGATGTTAAAAACTTTTTAGATAGTAATGAAGATGGTAAAAAGTATTTACAACAATATGGGGATACGAGAGTTACAGATGGAATTAAAAGTTGGCAAAAAAATAACTTACAAAAACTTATTGATGACGCGGTGAGCAAAACCAATCCTCAAGAAACACCAGAACAAAAAATGATTCGTGAGCTACAAGAGAAATTTGAACAATCAGAAAAACAAAGGACTCAGGAAACTCTAAGAAATAAGGCTTTAAAGGTTGCTACAGAAAAGAAATTACCTGGTGATCTAATTGACTATCTAATTGGACAAGATGAAGAAACAACATTGAAAAACTTAGATAATTTTAATGATATTTATAGCAAAACAATTTCACAGGCAATTGAAGAAAAATTAAAAGGTGGATATAAGCCACCAAGTGGCGACCCTACACCAGTTGATGAATCAAAAATGACTGATGATGAATGGTTCGCAGCACATCAAGAAAAATAATTAAAATTAAGGAGTGAATTTATTTATGGCAAATACTTTTTTAACTTGTCAACAAATTGCAAGAGAGGCACTTTTAAGACTACAATCAAATATGGTTATGGGTGGATTAGTTTACACTGATTACTCAAAAGAATTTAAAGAACAAGGAGACACTATTCAAATTAGAAAACCAGCTACATTTATAGCTGATGAATTTGGAGGGACTATCAATCTTCAAGATGTTGGAGAAAAGAATGTATTAGTTTCTTTAGATAAAATTGCAGACGTATCAGTTGAAGTTGGTTCAAAGGAATTAACATTAAATGTTTCTGACTTTGGAGCACAAATCCTTGATGGAGCTACTTTGGCAATTGCTGAAAAGATGGATCAAGATTTATGTGGATTGTACAAACAAGTTCCTTATTACGCTGGTGTTGGTGGTACTACTCCAAGTTCGTTAACTGACATTTCAAATGTTATGTTAGTTTTAAATAACAACAGAGTTCCAATGTCAAACAGAGTTGCAGTATTTGACCCTTATGCTCAGGCTAAATTGGTTACAATTGATTCGATTGCTAGAGCCGATGCAAGTGGTTCTACAGCTGCTTTAAGAGAAGCTTCAATTGGAAGAATTTTAGGTTTCGATACTTATATGGACCAAAATGTAAAGAAACAAACTGCTGGAGCATTTACAGCCCTAACAGACGTAACGGGAGCTGCTACTACTGGATCAACAACAATTACTTTAACAAGTGCTGCTAAAACATCAACTGGAGATATTAAACAAGGCGATGCATTTACAATAGCTGGTCAACAGTTTGTAGTAACATCAGATGCAGTTGCGGTTGGTGGTGTAGTTACTGTTAATGTATATCCAGCAGTTGGTGCGGCTATAAGTAATCAAGCTGTCTCATTTGCTAAAAACCACACAGCATCAATGGCCTTCCACAAAAATGCTTTTGCCTTAGTTACAAGACCACTTGAACCACCAATGGGAGGGGCAGAGTCTTACGTTGCTACAGCTCCAAATGGAATGAGTTTAAGAGTAACTATGGGATATAACATGGATACTAAAAAAAATATAGTATCTATAGATATTCTTTATGGTGTTAAAGCAATCTATCCTGAATTAGCAACAAGAATATTAGGTTAACCAGTAGGGGGATTATTCCCCTAATAAACTATGCGTTAGGAGGTTTTGAATTTGGAATGTAAACATTGCGGAATAAAAATGGACAATCCAATCTTATTCTATGATCATGAAGATAAATGTTTAGATGAACAAAGAATAAATGGTTTAATTAAAAATGAGGGTGGCGGACAGCCACCAGTTGATTATAATAGCATGACAGTGGACCAATTAAAAGAATTATGTAAAAGTAATAATTTAGAAGGTTACACAGCTTTAAATAAGGATGATTTAATAAAGTTTGTTCAAGAAAATATAAAGTAGGTGCGATTATGACACTAGATGAAAAACTAACAGCGTTATTTTCTGATACAGATAACACCAAATTAATTATATACAGAGGGATGGCAGCTGATGCAATAAGAAACCACCTTAACTTAGATTCTACAATAACTAATGATATGATAGAAATTAATTATGAAAGTGCTTTAATTCAGCTAATGGATAACAAGATAAAATATGAAGACACCCAAGGTATTAAGAGCTACACCATGAGTAAAACAAGCGTAACATATGTAACTAATAATGGATTAGAAGTTACACCTGATGTTGCAGCTTTATTGCCTAGGCCATTTGCAAAGCTGTTGGGTTAGGAGGAATCATGAAATATCCAAAATTTTTGTATAATAAAACAGTTAAAGTTACTGGTATTAAATTAGGTGAAGATGGTGAAGAAACCTTTCCTATATATGAAGGGCAATGTACCTACAACGAGGAAAGCAAGGATATATACAATGCAGATAAGCAACTTATAACTCTTAGTGGTAGCATTGTTATTGCTGGTGATATTTATCCTAACAATGTAATAAAAGGATATGTTGAAGTGGATGGAACTAAAAAGACAATAGTAAGAACATCAAGACCCAAAACACCAGATGGAACAGTATTTAGTACAGAATTGGATTTGGCTTAATATGAGTGTAAGAGTAAGTGTAAAACTTAACCAGTCTAAGATAAATAAGTTAGTTGAAGCAAGTAAACAGGCTTTTAAGTTAACAGTTGAAGATGTATTAAAAGATATTAAAGATAGCCAAGTTGTTCCTAAGGATACTGGAAATCTAGAAAGTACAGGTTCAATAGAATTTGTGTCTGAAGCAGTTGCATCAATAGTATTTGATACCCCTTATGCAAAAAGATTGTACTGGCATCCTGAATATAACTTTAAAACAGATAAGAATTCAAATGCTCAGGGTAGATGGATGGATATGTATATGAGTGGTAGTAAAAGAGATTTTGTCAAGGAAAGATACTTTGTACACTTAAAAGAACTTAGTAAAGGACTGGTTCGGTAATGCTATTAACTGAAATAAAAGATTATTTAAAAACTAAAATAGATTGTCCTCAATGGTACACCGGAAAGATTGATTCTAATGTTGAACAATGTATAGGAATATATAATGCAGAGGGCTTGAAACCAAACATAGCCTTAGGAGGATTAAGTAATACATCTTATTCTACTAAAGGTATTTCTATATTGGTCCATTGGGGTAAAAATTCCAATATAGCAGAGCAAAAGGCGCAAGAGACATATAATGTTTTATTTGGGCAAAGTGCTGTTATAGGGGAGAAAAGAGTAGTTAAATTTGATATGGGAAAGTCAGAACCTATAGGAATAGGAACTGATAGCAATGGGTATTACGAATTTGTAATACCTTTAATAATTTATTTTGAAAGGTAGGTAATAAAAATGGTTTTTCCAGTTTATAAAATATTATTTAAGATAGGGACAAAAGGTCTTGCTAGTGCAGATGCAGACATGGTAACAATTTCTGATATGGAAACTTTCTCTCCTAAAATAGATGGGAAAGTAGAGGATTGGACTCCTATGACTACAAGCGGATGGGCTAGAAAACTTATGACAGGAAAAAGCTTTAGTATAAGCTTAAAAGGTAAAAGAAATACAGGCGATCCAGGTAATGATTATGTAGCGGCGTGTGCATGGAAAGACGGTCTTGATTGTACTACAAAAGCGCAAATAGAATTTCCAGATGGGGCAAAACTTGAGTTTAATGCTGTTATTGATGTTAGTAATCCGTTTGGTGATGATAGTACAAAGGTTGCGCCTTTAGAATTTGAGCTACAAGGTGATGGAAAGCCAAATTATACAGCAGGAACAACTACTACAGGAGCATAGGAAGGATGATATAAATGAGTAAAAAATACAACATAGTAAATAAAATTATGAATGCAAAAGAAAGAGCTACAGTGCAAATTGATGATGAACATGAGTTTAAGATTAATGATAGTTTTCCAGCTGCAATGGCAATAAAAGCTTATATGGAAGATAAAGATTTAAAAGAAGAGGATCAAATAGCAAAAGTTTTAGGTACTGCATTTGATAAAAAAGCTAATGAATATATTAAAAGTTTGAACCTAAAAATGAGTGGATATATAGCGATAGTTAATGCAATAATGGCTGCAATTGCAGATGTAGAACTTGATGAAATAGAAAAGAAACAGGAAGAAAATACACCCAGTTAATAAGTGGTATGACTTATATGATGATTGGGATCTAATAGAATCTAGTTTTGCTATGCAATATGGCATAAGACTTAGAGAAGAAAATGATATGACTTTCTCGGAGTTTTGCACATTATTAACAGGGATAATGCCAAAGACTCCTTTAGGGCAAATAGTTTCTATTCGTGCTGAGGAAGATAAAGATATGCTAAAAAACTTTACTAAAGAACAGCATGAAATTAGAAATGAGTGGAGAAATAGAAACAATCCTATAGGGGAAATGACAGAAGAAGAAAAGGCTCAAAAGGCTAAAGAATTCCAAGAGATAATGGCAAAGATGTTTGGAGGTGCTTAGAGAAATCTAGGCACTTTTTATTTTATTAGAAAGGAGGTAATTAGATATGGCTGAAAGTACAGGCTCGGGTGATAGTGTAGGTAAGATTAGTTTAGATCTAGAAGTTACAAGTGACTTAGCTAATCAAATTAGTAAAGTTAGTAATGCTATGGGGAAAAAGCTCAAAGATACCATGGATAATGCTACAAAAGGTATGTTTGATGGTATGAATGAAAGCATGAATAAGAATATGCAATCTATGAGTAGTTCCTTAAAAAGTGGTTTAGATAAGATGAAACAAAATATTAGAGGTACATTTACATCTGCATTAGATGTATTGAAGAATATTAAAATGCCATCTATAAGCTTTCCTAAGATAGATATAGCTAAGCCAAAGACAAGTAATGTAGCAAATCAAACAACAACACGTGGACCACCTAAGAGTAACATAGATACAACGGCTTTGATATCTCAAATTGAGAATACAGCTAATGCATTAGATATTGTTAATACTAAAATAGAACAGCAACAAGCGAGGCTTGCAGGACTGAAAGAGACATATGCAAATACTTTTAATGAAGCTAGGAAGAATGCATTGCAAGAAAAGATTCTAAGCACAGAAAGTGCTATAAATAGTCTAATCTCTAAATCCGATAAACTTGGATTTAAGCTTGCTGATTTAGATGCAAAACTTGCTAGTGCAGGCAAAGGAGCTGGAGAAGCAGCAAGTAAATTTAATCTGCTAGGTAAAGTTACTGGAGCTTTTGGAAGTCTAGCCAATGGTACTGCTAATATGTCTAAGAAATTAGGAGAATCTTTAAAAAGTCTAGGTTCCTCATGTAATAGTACAAATAAACACATGAACAATATGCATAGTGGTATGTCTAATATAGCAAAGCAATTCTTTACGTGGATGGTTATATTGCCAATTATAATGAAGGGCTTAGAAGGAATGACTGGTTTTCTTGGTAGTGCTTTTATGTCAAACCAACAGTTCGCTACCAGTTTAAATCAGATTAAGAGTAATTTATATACCGCATTTGCTCCAATATATAATGCGGTATTGCCAGCTTTAAATAGTTTAATGAGTTCTTTAGCAACAACAACAGCTTATATTGCAAGCTTTATAAATCAGCTTTTTGGCTCAACTTATGAAGCTGGTTTTAAGTCTGCCCAAAATTTACAGAATTCTATTGGTGCTTATGAACAACAAGAAAAAGCAGCTAAGAAAGCAGCAACAGCTCTTGGAAGTGCTGGAAGTGCAGCTAAAAAAGCTGGTAAAGATGCTAAATCTGGACTAATGGGTTTTGATGAAATAAATAAGCTTTCTGAAAAGACTCCTACTCCGGCAGGCAGTGGAGTTGTAGATCCAATAACGACAATGGCGAATATGGCACCTATAGAAGCAGCAACAGCAGAATGGGTTAAAAAGTTTAAAGATATAATGTCTAAAATTTTTGATCCTATGAAAGAAGCATGGGCAAATGAAGGTAAAGCGACTATGGATGCTCTTAAATACGCTTTAGGTAGTATTTGGGACTTAGCAAAGGATATAGGAAAGACTTTCTTAGATGTTTGGGACAATGGAACAGGTGTAAGAGTATGTACTGATATCTTAAAGCTATTACAAACTGTATTTAACATTATAGGAGATATAGCAACAACCTTTAAAACCGCTTGGGATAGTGGAGATTTAGGAAAACAAGTTGTGCAAGCTTTATTTGATGCATTTGATAAAATACTAGGACTCTTGACAACTATAAGGCAGGTATTCAGAGATGTATGGAATAGTGGTATAGGCGTAGAAATATGCACAAATATATTAGAAATATTAAAAAATATCTTTACTATAATAGGACAAGTTGCAGATTCATTTAATAAAGCATTTCAATCAGATTTAGGTAAGCAGTTAGTTACAGATATACTAGATCTATTAAATGGCTGTTTAAGAATTATACAGGACATTACAGGTTCTTTCTCTAAGGCTTGGGAATCTAACGGCGATACAGTAGTAAATGCTATCTTGCTTATATTAGATGACATAATTGGAACTATTAGTGATATAGCAAATAAATGGTCTAATGCTTGGGAAAGTAATGGAGCAGGCGACACTTTAATGGATAGCTTGTTATCTACATTAGGAAAAATATTAGGTGTTATAGGAGATGTAGGACAAGGCATTAGAGAAAGTCTTGGAAAGGCAGCAGATGATATTTTCCCAACAATTATTCAATTTGCAACTGATGTTTCTGATGGAATAGGAAATCTTGCAGATGGATTCAAAGCAATTTGGGACAATGGAGGGAAAACTCTATTTGATGGCATAGTACAATTAATTGAGCAAGTTGCAAAACTAGTAATGGTTCTGGCAGGAAATGCTTTTAAAGATTTTGCAGAATTGTTTAAAGAGCTATCTCCGGCTATTGGCTTGGTTTGTGATGCATTAGGAATAGTTATAGGATGGATTGCTGACTTTATTGGATGGTTAGCAGAAGGTGCAACTTCAAATGGTCAATTAAAAGATGCTTTAATTCAAGGCTGGGGAGAAATTAGTACAGCTGCAGGACAGAAATGGGATGAAATTAAAACTTCATTAGAACAAAAATGGGAAGAGATAAAAACAAGTGCTTCAACTAAATTTGGAGAAGTAAAGACTTATATAGATCAAAAGTGGGATGAAACTAAGAATGATGCAAGTACCAAATGGGAAACCATTAAAACTACGCTAGCTGAAAAGTGGCAATTGATTACAACTGCATCAAATAAAACTTGGGATGATATTAAAGACTATGTATCTAAAAAATGGGACGCAGTTAACAAAGATGCGTCTGACGATTGGGAAACCATTAAGACAACTCTTTCTAAGAAGTGGGACTCTATAACAAAAACATCAAGTGATACATGGGATGGTATTAAAAAATATATAAATGATAAATGGACACAGGTAAATACTGATGCACCTGGTTTATGGGACCAAATCAAAAATACGTTAACTGGAAAGTGGAATGAAATAGCAACAACATCTCAAGGAGTTTGGAATGGTATAGTTACTTTCTTAAATACAACATTTTCAGGAAGCTGGAGCAATGCATGGAATGGTTTAGCTAATATTGTGAATGATGCTTTTAAAGGGCTAGAGAACATGGTTAAAAAACCAATTAATGCAATAATCAAAATGGCTAATTATCTGATAGAAAAATTAAATTCAATCCATATTGACATTCCAGACAATAAAATTTTTGGTGATATGGCAGGAGATAGTTTTGGCATTCATATTCCGACGATAACGCCACTTGCTACAGGTGGTATAATTGATAGCCCAACGTTAAGCTTAGTAGGCGAAGCTGGGAAAGAAGCAGTTATACCATTGGAAAATAATACTGGTGGGCTTGATTTGTTAGCTAATAAATTACTAGAAAGAATGGGCGGAAGTAGCTCAGCAAAAGCTTCGCCTAACAGTAGTGGAGATGTAATCTTTATGTTTGACAGTGATGTTATTGGAAAGATTGCAATAGACCAGTTAAGAAAGGCACAAAGACAAGGGAAAATTACAGTAATACCAATTTAAAAGGAGTGGTAACATGCTTAAAGTTAATGGAGTAGAGATTACTGCTCCTAAAAGTTATCAACCATCTTTAAATGATATTGATGGTGAAACAAATAGAAATGCAAATGGAGAATTAATAAGAGATAGGATAGGAACTAAAAGGAAGCTAGAGATGGAGTGGGGACCATTAACCCAAAATGAAATTTCTACTTTATTAAATGCTGTAAAAAGTGAATTTTTTGAATGTGAATTTATAGATCCACTGGATGGAATTATAACAAAAACAATGTATGTAGGAGATAGAACGGCTCCTACATTTTATTTTGATAAGGATACACAAGAAATCTTATGGAAAAGTTTGAAAATGAATTTTATAGAGAAATAGGAGTGATTGAATTATGTTAAAAACAAATAAAAGTATAACAATAACAGGACAATCTATGGTGGGAGATAAGCAAGCATTATTTTTAAGTGCTAATATAAGTACAGATGGGAGTTCTACTGGAAATACTACTACTACAATCACAGATTTGGCAGCTTATACAGCGAACAAAACAGAGTGCAGGAAAGACATAACAGATTTTCAAGCAGAAGTTTATGCAGCGCAAGATGAATTAACCACAACTACTGCAGATAATGCAGCAACAGCTTAGTTTAAGGCACTCTTTAAGGGTGCTTTTCTTATATTTAAATTTGGAAGGATTGATTATATATGAAAATGACAAATAGAGAATTACAAGGAAAAGTACAAGTGTTAAGTATGTTATCTAATAAGCAGTTACCAGTAAAGGTTAGTTACGCTATAGCTAAGAATATTAATTCTATTAATAAGGAATTAAAGATTTGTGAAGATGAAAAGATGAAGTTGATTAAAGACTACGCTATTAAAGATGAACATGGTGATCCAAAGGTAAAAGATAACAAGTTTATATTTCCAAGTGATGAAAAAGAAAATGAATGCAATAAGAAATATAATGAATTGCTTGATATAGAAGTGGATATTCAATTAAGAGGAATTAATACAGATGAGTTACTTAATTCCAATGTAAATTTTACTCCAGGAGAGCTTATGGAATTAGACTTTATGATATTGGAATAACTTGAATTAAATCTTAAGGGAAAGGAGGTTTAATGTGTATAACGTATCTGATAGTTATAAAACGTTTATTAAAAAACCTTCAAGAAGTTTTGAATGTAGAATTACATTAGGAAATAGAGCGTTTAATAATAGCGATATTATACAAATAGTGCCTACAGTTGTGCAACCTAGTGATCGCTTTTCTATAGGGAATACTGTTAGCCAATCTATAGATATAACTCTAAAAAATGATGGAGAAGCCTATGCGAGTGTAGGAGAAATAGATGTTGAAATTGGACTTAAGATAAATAATTCTATAGAGTATATTCCATTTGGTACCTTTAATATTGATGATGTTAGCAAAACAGATTATACAGTTAAGTTAACTTGCTATGATAATATGGTTAAGTTTGAAACTGGTTATTTCAGCAAGTTAGGGAATAATCCAACACTACAAGAAGTTGTAAATGAATTGGCTAGTATTACAGGCGTAGAATTTACTGGAACAGTACAAAATTATATAGTAACCAAATTAGAAGGTTATACCTGTAGAGAGGTTTTAGCTTATGTAGCAAGTGTATGTGGTGGTAATGCATATATAACAAGAGATAATAAATTTACAATAATATATCCACATGAAGTTGATTGTACTATAACAGCAGATAATTATTTTTCTACTGGTTACAAGTTAGAAGATCAAACTTATAAAATTGGAATGATTACATGCCAAAACAAAAGTAATAGTAATAATGATAGTTCTGAAAGTGATGATTATGATAGTGTAAATGATAAAAATACAATAAGTGTAGGTTCTTTATCTAGTGATACTATGGAACTCACTTTTGAAAATCCATGGGTAACAGAATCTATTCTTAATGATATCTATAATAAGCTTAAAAACTTTAGTTATCTTGGTTATACCTTAAAGTGGCAAGGTGATTTGTCTTTAGATCCATTGGATATTATTACTCTAGTAGATAAAAATAATGTAACAAGGAAAGCTCTTGTATTTGCTAATAAGTTAACTTATAATGGCGGACTTAGTGCAGAAACAAGTGCAAAAGGAGAAACTAAAAACTCAAATTCTTTTAGTGCTAGTGGTTCTGCTAATAAGAATATAGAAAGATTATCCGTTAAGCTTTTAATAGCAGAAAAGGCAATTATAAATAAAGCTAGTATAGCTGATTTGCAAGCTAATTCAGCTAGGATAGATAAACTAGATGCTAATGTAGCAACAATAAATACAGCTCTTATTGATTATGCTAATATTTCTAATGCAACAATAGCTGATTTGGTTGCAACTAAGGCAACGGTGTCGGACTTGACTGCAAGTGTAGCAAATATAGACAGTGCATTAATAAATAAGGCTAATGTTGGAGATTTAACTACAACTAATGCAACTGTAGCTAATTTAAATTCGGATCTAGCAAATGTTAAGACATTGATAAATGGAAATCTTACAAGTGCTAATATTCAATCTTTAGTCTTAACCAGTAGTAAGGTTACAGTGGACAATGGTTTTATTAAAAATGCTATGATAGAGAGCTTAGATGCTACTAAAATAAACACTGGAAGTTTAAACACTAGTAAAATAAGTGTAACAAGTTCTGATGGAAGTTTACTTATTGCAGGAGCTACACAACAGTTTAAAGATAAAAATGGTAAAGTTAGAATTCAAATGGGGCAGGATGCACAGGGAAATTTTAATTTTATTCTGGTTGCAGGTGATGGAACTACAACTCTTATAGATGGAACTGGTGTAAAAGCAAATGCTATAGCAGACAAGCTTATTAAGACTAATATGGTTGCAGATAGTGCCATAGGAGAGCAGCAAATAAATTATAGTAGTTTTGTAACCGGATTTAATAAAGCTACAAATACAAGCTATATAAATGCAAGTAAGGTAGCAATAGATTTAACAGGACAGACCTTAGACGTTTCTTTTAATAATATTAATACTAAAGTAGATGGAGTAAAAACAACAACAGATACTAACACAACATCTATAAGCGCTATTCAAGGTCAAATAAGCACATTAATAAGTAACACAACAATTACTACTAATGGAACTACGACACAGCTTAAAGATGCCTATAATAGCACAGTTAACACTATTAATAGTATGCAAACCACTATAGGACAGCATGCAAGTGAAATAGATAGTAATACAAAGAATATTACATCAGTTACTAGTAAAGAAGCAGCTTTAGAAGTAACTGTAAATAATATTAGTGCAAGTTTATCAAGCACACAGTCTACAGTATCAAATCAAGCTACTCAAATAACTACAGCGAATAATAATATTTCTACTCTAAATACTAATGTTAGTAATGTTACAAATAGAGTTTCTTCATTGGAAATTACAGCAACTGGACTTACTACAAGAGTAGGGAATACAGAAACAGCTATTTCTAGTTTAAGTATTGGTGGAAGGAATTTATTAAGAAATTTCAATAGTGGATTATGGACAATAAGTTCATTAGCAACAGTAAACAGTAATTCAAAAATAACTCTAATATCTAGTACCAATTATGGAGGAGATACACTAGGAATTACAATGAGTATATCGCCTAGCACTTTATATACATTTAGATGTGTTGCCAATGGATGGATGTCATTAAGGGAAATTGATGCTAACGGAAATCAATTAACAAGAACAGATAGCCTTGGTACAAGTGGTTTATTTAACACAGGTTATATATTTAAAACAACAAGTACAACAGCAAAACTTGCAATTTGGTATGGTAGCAATTCTTTAGGTTCAGGTACTTATACTTTTGAAAAATTAAAACTTGAAATAGGTAATAAACCTACAGATTATACACCAGCACCAGAAGATGTAGATAGCTCTATTTCAGCAGTGAAAGATTATGCAACACAAACTATTAATAGTAATGTGAGTGCCATTAATCAAACTACAGATTCTATTAAAGCAAGTGTTCAAAGTTTGCAGAGCAGCGTATCTACAATAAACACTACTTTAGGGAATAAGGCAGATAGTAGTACAGTGACAAGCGTTACTAATAGAGTATCTACATTAGAAACAGGAGTAAACGGAATCAATGCAAGTATAACAACTTTAAATAGTAATGTATCTAGTGTTACTACAACAGCAAATGCAGCTAAGAGTGCTATAGATAATTTACAAGTTGGTGGTAGAAATTTAATAATTAGCAGTAAAACAAAAATGGGTTACTTTATTTATAATAGCGGCACAGCAACAGTTAACTTTGTTGCAGATAGCACAACAGCAAGTGGTTATAGATACGATATAACAATAACGGCTTTAGACTCAAATGGTTATTTTAATTGTTATTTCGGACCATCATATTCAGCACTTTTTACTAGAGGGAATGAAAAACAATATACTATCAGTTTCAAAGTAAAATCTACGGTATCAAGAACATGGCCAATGCGATGTGAAGCAAATAATGTATCTAAAAACGTAAGTGTAACAACTAGTTATCAAACAGTTAGCATGACAGGAAATAGTACATTAAACTATCAAGCACTATATATTTTTAATAACACTAATGTTGTTAAAGTAGGAGACGTTATTTCATTTTGTGATATAAAATTTGAAGAAGGAAACCAAGCCACTTCATGGACTCCAGCACCTGAAGATACAGATTCTCAAATTACAACCATAAATAGTTCAGTATCTAGCTTACAAAGTTCTATTTCATTACTACAAAATCAAATAGCTTTAAAGGTAGAACAAAGTAATATAGATAGTGCAGTAAGTACACTTAATGGTAAAATAACAGCACAAAATACTACTATAAGTAGCTTACAATCTCAAATTAGTTTACAAGCAGGACAGATAAGTTCTAAGGTAAGCCAGACGGATGTGAATAACTCTATTAGCGATTTAATTTCACAAATTTCTAAGAAAAATTATATAACTAATCCTTTATTGTTAAACGATACTACAGGATGGAGCGCTGGAGGAAATCAAAGCATACAGCGTGTCACAGCCATAACATATGCAAATGGCATTAATAGTTTAGGAATATTTGCAACTGGTGCTGGAAGTGGTTCGAGTGGCATAGTAAATACAAGCGTAAATGTAGTCAGTGGAAATAAATACACTATTTCATTTTATGCTATCTCATCAACTAACGGTATGGTGTTGCATAGCGAACTTTGGGGAAGTAATGGTGCAGCTAACTTCACTCTGTCAAATAGTGCATGGACAAAATGCGTAGCTACATTCACAGCGTCAACTACAGGAATTTTGTATTTTTGGTTAAATAGTTCTGGTGATGCTTATTTAACAGAATTAAGATTGGAAGATGGAACAACAGCTACAACTTATGGGAATGCCATAGGAACAATAATAACACAATCTCCAACCGAAGTAATGACAGCATTTAATAATATATCTATCTATTTTCAAGTTTCTCCAGAGGGAGCAAAGTTTGGTGATTTATCAACAGGTGCTTATACTAAAATGAGCCAAAAGGGATTGGAGCATGTAGATAGTTATGGTGCTATGCCTTACCACTACTACAGTTATATGGGCAAAGCTATAATAGAGATGAATGGAACAACACAAAAAGATATGACTTTTAATTTTCCACAAGAAGTTATTGACAGGTTAGAGGGAACTATACCATACGGGCTTGCGAGTGTATCATTTTATTCAATAGGATTTGACCAATCAACGGGATGTATTGGATGTGCGATTACAAATATAACCGCAACTACAATTACATTAAGAGCATATTTGTCTAGTGAAAAATTAGTGGCGATTTCAACCCCTACTAACCCAGGGTCAGAGTATGAAACAATTAGTACACAGATTTACGCAGTTACAGGAAGTCACACTGGTTCAGTATGCATAAGTTACTTAATAATTGGTTAGGAGGTATTTTAAATGAATGAAAAAATGACTATATTTTATAGAAAATCAACAGGGGATTTAACAGATATGGCGGTAGGTGAACAAGATATGAATGCCTATGGAGATCTTAAAGCTGACTATGAATTAATATACGATTTTGTAGTAGTTGATTATGATGAATATGTAATGATAAATAAAAATTTATTCTATATTTTAGATGGAAAAGTAAAATTGAAAGATGTAGATGCGCTTAAAAAATATATGTAATCAAGAACTTAAAAGGTTCTTTTTTTATTGTTAATTTTAAAATGTATATACGATAATTTGAATTAAGGAAGGTGACACATGAATGATGAATTATGCTTAGAAAAGCACAAAAGACTAGAGGAAAAGCTAGAAACACACGAAAAGAGACTTAATGCACACAGTGAAAAACTAGATAGTCTAGAGCAGGATAATGCTAGCTTCAAAGCTGAATTAAGAAGCTTATGTGATAACTTAAAAGCACTTACAAGTGTGATGAAGTGGTTTATAGGAATCTGGGTAACAACGTTACTTGGGTTCTTTATTTATTCAATCGAAAAATTAATTTAGAAAAGGTGGAATGTAAAATGATAAAAACTATTTTAAAACTATTAATAGAAGTATTAGGAAAGAAAGCGATTAAGGCAGGGTTAGAAGAAACATTATTAAAAAATCAAAATTACATTACAGCAGCCAAACAAATTTGGAATGTGGTTGAAGAAAACTTTAGGATCACTAAGACTATTGAAGAAAAAATTGCAAGTAAAGCAGATGAATTCGATAAAATGTTACTTGCCAAATTTCCAGAATTAACTCAGAACGATATATCTGAATTACGACAGGCAGTTGCCGGAGAAGTAAATAAAGATAAAGAAGCTGTTTTAAGTGAAGCTGATGCATTAAAGCAATTACAGGATGCTAATGATAGTTTAAAAGCTGAATTGGCAACATTAACAGATCAATTGAGCAAAGTTCAAGCTTTAGTTGTAAAACCAGCAGATACACAGCAAACAGTACAAGCATAATTCTGGAGTAGCCTTTATAGGTTGCTCTTATTTTTTATGGAAAGGATGATATATATGAAAGGTATAGACGTAAGTAATCATAATGGAAGCATAAACTTTGGACAAGTGAAAGATTCGGGAATAGAAGCTGTTTACATTAAAGCTACAGAAGGTACAACATTTACTGATAGTTATTTAGATACCAACTATTCAAATGCACACTACGTAGGACTAAAAACAGGATTTTATCATTTCTTAGTTGGAACTAGTGAGCCAGAAACTCAGGCTAATAGTTTTTATAATGCTATAAAGGATAAGGCTAGTGATTTTATTCCAATGCTAGATGTAGAAACTAATTTTGATGGGCTAATGGATTATATATTACGATTCATCGCTAAATTTAAAGAGTTATCTAATATGCAGATAGGTATTTATACTTATACTAGCTTTATGGCTAACTTAGATAATAGAATTGCGGATTATCCATTATGGGAAGCAAATTATAATAATACTCCATGGCAATTAGATTCTAATTTCTTTAATAATAGAGTAGGGCACCAATATTATGAAACAGGATCTGTATCTGGTGTGAATACAGATTGCGATATGAATGAGTTTAATGAAGGAATACTAAATAAGACTACTGGATATGTAAGAACTACTTATCTTCCAAACGGATATAGAGGGGATGGAAGTTTTGCTGGGGTGGATATGGAATATGTGCAAGAATATTTTAAAGATATTCGTATCTATGCTAATTCAAATGAAAAGGGCATATGGGTTGAAACGCAAAACTTGCCTATGAGTAAATGTTTAGAATTAAAAGATGCACTAGGAAGTTGGTTTTGTGATATAAAGTGATTTTTTGGGACATGGGAGTAATCCTGTCCATTTATTTTTATGTGGAAAGCTTGTCTTAAATGTAGTATTATGTAAATACAACCAATAAAAAGAACCCACATATGAGACGGTAATCTCGTGGGCCCTTTGCTATAATATAAGGTCAATTAACATACTTCTATTATAGCATTAATTAAAAAATAAGACTATAATTTGGAGGATAAAAATGATTAAAGATATACCTTTTTGTTTTAAAGATAGAAATGAAGAATATTTGACACTAGGTAAGTTGCAAGAATTTTGTAAAGAAAATAAATTAAAAACAAGTTTAGATAAAGTTGAATTAGTAAATTCAATAATTGAATTTGCCAAAGTTAGTGAAGATAATTCAATAAGAGTATGTGAATGGGTGGATCCTACTTTAAAAGAAGGAATAAAAAAAATAATTATTTTTAAATTAAATAATACTAGAAGATTGATGAATAAAACAGAAGAAGAATGGATAGAAATTATTAATGAGAAATTTCAAGTATATGAATCAATTCCTATTTTGAATTATGAGCATAAGAATAAGATTTCTTTATGTGGATACAAATTTGTCCTTAATGAAGATAAAGTATCTAAGGTGGAATTGAAATATACAATTTTATTAAAAGAGCAAAAAAAGAAAGACCAATTACCAATGAGTGTTATTTATCCTATTTTTATTGATGTATACATAGATGAAGGATACATTGTTGGTAGGAGTAAATCTAAAAGTTCTATATTCAAGTTTCAAATTATAGAAGTAGAAGACAAAAAGAAAGATGACATTACAGAATCTATGAATTGTGATAAATTGATTGGAGAAGCAGTAAATTTAACAATAGAGAAAATAGGTGTCTCAAAAGAAGATGTACCAACTGGATTACATATATTTAAAGGAATTATACACAAAATTGTTGATGAAACAACTGCTACGCCAAAGGAAATTCAAGAAAAGCTAGACGAAGAAAAAGAATGTAGACAAAACTTTATAAAGAAGTTTTTAGAAAGGCAAAAAATCAGCCTTTTAAGCGGAGATAATTATAAAAATGCCGTAGAAGATTTAACAGTATTAATGGAGAAATATATGTCCATTAATTATAATGATAAGCATATTTTCACCAAGGATAGATATGGCTATCCAATTCAAATATCGGCCACTGATGAAGATTCAAGTTCTGTTGAAGAAACATCTCTTGAAGATAAGCCTTTGCAATGCACACCTATCTTTTTTGATAATAAAAAGATAATACAAAAACAAAAGAAATGTGATAATGTAATAATGGTTTTTAAACGAGCACCAAAAACTTATTTTACAAATAAAACATTTCAAGCTATTATAGAAGTAAAGAGAGGTTCGATGCATATTGAATTAAGAAAATATGTGTTAGAGGAGGATATAGAAAATGTACTATCCAGAATTATTAGAGGTCATAGATAAAACAGGAGCTAAAGAGGCAATAGAAAAAATAGACAAGTATTTTGCATTTTTACCTAACAGATCAGAGAATATAATTACAATTTCTAATTTAGCTAATAGGCTAGAATTAGATTATTCTATTATAGGAGTTATTCTTAAATATCTTTATGAGCTAGGAATTGTGGATAAAGTTTATATTGCAATTTGTCCAGAATGTGGTAGGGAAATTTTAATATCCAATCAAAAAGAACTAATTAGTAAAGTAAAGGAATTAGATTATTGCATAAAGTGCAGAAATGAGATATTTATAAAGAGCGAAGATATTGTTGTTGGATATAAAGTGATAAAACAACCTGAGATAGGTAGTGTAGATATTGCGATAGAAACATCAAAATTATTTGGGAGCGAGAGCCATAATTTTAATGACGAAGATATATTGGAAAAAATGTTTGAAAATCATAAAGAGAACCCTAATGATTTTTTTTATGATCCCTCTGAGGTAGAAATTGAAAAATTGAAAAAGGCGTTTGAAAGCTTAGATTCGGATTATGGAGATTCAACAACAGAACAAG
Organism: Clostridium beijerinckii HUN142; assembly: GCF_000621745.1. Classification (GTDB taxonomy): domain Bacteria; phylum Bacillota; class Clostridia; order Clostridiales; family Clostridiaceae; genus Clostridium; species Clostridium beijerinckii_A. Next base: position 49,163 of record NZ_JHXK01000035.1, read on the forward strand.
GAAAGGCCTTAGAGGGTTTAATGTGTGATTTGTTTAATATTTGTGATGGTATGCATGCAACGACAGATATAAGAACTCCTACTAATCAAATAGATTGTACTATTAGAAATGATTACTTCATACCACTTACAGTATATAGGGAGTTAGGATCTATTTTTAAAATTGAGTGTAAGAATGAACCAGCCAAGAAACCTGATAATACTTATTATCATAAGCTGCACAGTATAATAAGTGGGAATAAAAACGATAAGGAACAGGCAATTGGAATTATAGCATCAAGATTAGAACCGACTGGTACATGTAAAACATTAGCACGGGAATTTTTTCTTAATGATAGAATTATAATTATTAATATTTGTGATAAGGACTTAAAAAGAATTATATTTGAAAAAGCTAATTTATTAGAACTTTTGCAAGAAAAAATACAGACTATAAAGAATAATATATCTACAGATCCAGATAAACATAAGTTATATAGGAAAAAAAGCAGTAGCTAGGAGCAATCCAACTACTGCTTATTTATTTTAAGAAAATACAATAATATTATTACTAGGTTAACGTTATATAATAAGTTTTGTTACATTATTGACTAAAAATGTATAAAGATATACAATTGTTCTATATTTTGTACATATTAGGGGGAAAACTGAATGAGGTATAGCATATACAAAAATTCACATGGAGGTATTGGATTAGTAGGCATAGAATTATTTATAACTTTAATCCTTTTATACATGATTTCTGGAATGCTTAAAATAACTATTCATCCAGCTATAAGACTAATTTTATCAATAATTACTGTAATAATTATATTTGAGATTTTTGTTTCTAGTAAAATTGGTTGTATGATTATTAGCATATTTTATACTGGAATATGGACGTTAATAGCGTACGCAATTACTTATAACATTACTGGTGGTGATAAAATTTGGATAGCAGTAATTGGTGTATTAGTATTTTTAATAAGCTATGGTTTACATTTAAGTTGCTGGTATGATTCCGGAGACGACTATACAATAACAAGTATGGATTGATAATTTAAAGTAATATGATATAATGTTTATTGCTAAATTGCATATACTCTGTTGTAAAGGTAGATTAGGTATAAATACTTAGTCTACCTTTATTTTTTTATTTGTTAAGCTAGTATTAAGGAAACTATGCCAAAACAAGGAATGAATACCTTTATTTTTCAGCGTAAGATAATTACAGGTAATAAATAATATTACGATATATATTATATGAAAACAATTTTTACGGAGGAGAAATTTATGGAAAAACATAATGTTGAATTAAGTGAGTTAGAATTAAAAGATATCATTGATTTAAATTTTATTCAAAAGTTTCAAGATGATTTTGCTAAAAGTATGAATATCGCAAGTGTTACGGTGGATAAGAATGGAGTTCCTTTTACAAAACCAAGCAGTTACACTAATATCTGCTCTAATCTTACTCAATCTACGGAACTTGGAAAAAACCGATGTGCTCAGTGTCATGCTAGTGCTGGAGAGGAGGCATTCAGGACCGGAAAACCTTATATTTATAAGTGCCATTCAGGACTTATTGATTTTGCAGCACCAATAATAGTTCAAGGAACTCTTATTGGAACAATTCTTGGTGGACAAATTCTTTTTGAGACTCCTAAAGAAATAGAATTTAAAAATACTGCCAATGAACTTGGACTAGAAGAAGATAAATATTATAGTGCCGCTAAAGAAGTGAAAATAGTTGACGAACAGAATATTAGATCAGCAGCAGAAGTTTTATTTTCAGTTGCTAATACATTATCAAATGAAGGATATCAGCGTTTGAAGATTAAGGAATTAACAACAACCCTTGCAGATAGCTTTGAACAAATATCCTCCGCAACTCAACAACTTGCTGCATCATCAATGGAAGTTGTTGAAAATCAAAATTTATTAAATAGTGAAATAGTAAATGTAAGAGAACTTTCTAATGAAATAAATACTATTTTAGGATATATAAAAAATATAACTAATCAAACCAAAATGCTTGGACTTAACGCTTCGATTGAGGCGGCAAGAGTGGGGGATTTGGGAAAAGGATTTTCTGTTGTTGCAAAAGAAATAAGAAATCTAGCGGAAAGTTCTAAAGAAACATCAAAAGAGATTGCTAAATTAGTGGGAAGAATACAGGAATCAATAGAGAGAACTATACAAGTATCAAATACTACATTAGATATAACTGAACAACAATCAGCCGCAATAGAAGAAACAAATGCTAGTGTTGAGGAAGTTACAAGTTTTACTATGGAATTAAACAAATTTGCTAATTCTTAATGAATTTATAACATAATTAATTTAGTTTTATATATTATAATATTCCACAACAGTATTAAGGTGGTGATTTTGTTTTATGAAGGATGTAACTATAGATACAATCAAAGATACGATAAGAGATCTTCCAGAAGAGGAACGAGAAGTGATATTATATTTAGCAGAAATATTTAAAGGTGAAGAAAATACTATTAATGAGTATGTTAAGAATGAATTAATTGATAGATAATATGGAATTTTTTATATTAGTATGGTAAAATAATAAAAATCTATTGTGAAAACAAAAAGTACATACAAGAAATGCAGCCACTGAGTTGGCTGTATTTTAATTTGTATCATAGTATAAAAGATGTTAATTAATATAGATTATTCTATACTGGTATGTTACTATAATTGTGTCCACTATATTATTAGAAAACACCAGTAAGGGTAGATTAGGTAGAAATACTTAGTCTACCTTTTATTTTTTGCCCTAAATCATGAAATATAGTATAGTAAATTTAATAACTTGGAGAGTAGGGATAAAAATGATGCATTTAAGATGCAATAATTGCAATAGCATAATAACTGATAAAATGGACAGCTATCACCATGGTGGCATAGGAGAATTTTTTTGTTCTCATGATTGTATTGTAGAATATTGTATAAGAGAAAGGGAGATTCAAAAAGTTGATATTAAAAACGTTAGACAAGTATGTGATATAGCATTGTTTAAAGATGGAGAATTATATCAATCTAATATAGAGGATGATTTTTGCTATAATTGTGAGAATGGCACATATAGATTTTTAAAAATGATTAAGGAAAATGATTTAGATTTTGAAATATATAAATGTAATAATTGTGGAGATTTACTAAAAATAAAATGTGATTAAATTTTGATTTAATATAAAGCTAGAATTAATTTTGTAGTTTTATTTTTATATTATATTGCTAATACACGTTTGTTGAAAAGTAAAGAAATAAAAACACGTGTATTGACAAAGCGAAACAGGTGCATTATATTTGTATTATAAGGTAGGAGGTGATTTTATGGAGCTAAAAGATATAAAAACAATACAAGAGGTAGCAGATGAATATAATATTTCTCGTCAAACACTTCATGGTAGGCTAAAAAATTTACAAGAAGGAATAGAATACAGGAAGCTAGGAGAGAGGCAACCAATATTATTATCACCTGAAGGTGTAAAAAAAATAGTTAAATCCTCAACAGAAGATTATGAAAGTATGAGCAAAGAAGAGCTAATCAATATTATTAAAAAAGGAAATAAAAGAAAATAATAAAAGGCAGCAGCCGAAGCTACCACCGATTCTCGCAAAATTAGTATAGCATAGGTTGCTCCTTAAATTCAAGGAGTGAATAAATTGAATATAGAAGAATTAAAAGAAGGAACATTCTATTATCACAAATGTGGGTTACTGGTTAAGGGCGAAGTTAATTTAGTGTTAGAAATGAGTAAAGATACTTTAAATGTTAATTTCGTTGGTGGTTGTGTAGACGTTTATATGGATAAGATTAAAGCAATTAAAAGACCAGATAATATAATTGCTAATTTCGAATGGTGTTATAAGCTTAAAAATGAATATGATGAGTGTATTGGGTACATCGGAAATATTAAAGAAATAATATAAGTAAAAAGAGATAGCAGGGAGAATGAGGAATTGCTATCTCTTTTTGTGTGTTTAGATTTTTAAATTTGAGCAACTATATTATTTGCAAAACATTAAAAAATATACATTAAAGCTAATACATAACAACATTAAAATTACTACTAGATCTATTCTAATATAACTTTCTTTCATGATATATCTTATAATTTAATTATTATATTTGACAAAGATACCAAATAATATACAATTATGGTATGAAGATGTATGAGGGGGATTTAATAATGAAGAAAAAACTTATAGCTAGCGTATTAGCATTGTTTACAATAATTAGTTTAGTTGGGTGTGGAAGTACTCAAACAACCGCAAATGCAGATGCTAAAGAACCTACTAAACAAGAAGATTCTAATCCAAATGAGAAGACAGTAGATGGTATTAAATTTACATTAGAAAGTGCAACTAAAGAACCAGTAAAAGGAGATAGAACAAAAGATAATGTAGCGCAATATAACGGAGAGTATTTTGCTATTGGATCCAAAATTGTAAAGGCAGCAGATTATGAAAATGTAGTTGTTAACTTAAAAATTGAAAATACTACAGATAAGGCAATTACTCTTTCGAAATATGGTTGGTCAGCAAAAATGAAAGACGGATATAAGTTAAAAGACCATACTCCATCAGATGATCTTAAAGGACAAGTTGCATCCAATAATTACGTGGAGGGACAGGTCAAAGTTTTGGTTGAGAAAAAATTGAATGTTAAAGAATTTAATTTGAGTTATAACTTAATAGATTATACTAATTTTGAAAAAGCTATGGGAGATGCAATCTCTGGCACTAAAGAAGATGAACTTAATAAGAAATATCCAGAGCTCTTAAAAGAAAATTATATAACTTTTAATATTCAGGTTAACTAATAGATTAAAAGCTAGGAATTTAATCCTAGCTTTTTTGTTGAGTAAATTAGTATTCTATCTATCAATATACCATATAAAACTAAAGGCTCTACATGTCCAGTAAAAGTTAAAATAGCAATTACAATAGCCAGTACAATATAGAAATGAGATTTAGTTGAAATAAAGTCCATAATATACCTCACGATTCATAATAATATTTTAATTATTTCCAATACATGGTAAAATATACATTGAGGTGGTGTTATGGGGGTAAAAAACAAATTAAAAGAAATCAGGATGAAAGAATACATGATGAACCAAACTGAGTTTGCTGGATTTTTAGGGATAAAACGTAGCACATATAATTCATTAGAGTTAGGGAAGGTTCAAGGCAATATAGAAACGTTATTAATAATAGCTAAAGCACTTAATCGAAAGGTAGATGACATTTGGTACCTTGAAGATTAGGTGCCTTTTTTATTGCCAAAAATACTAATGTTAGTAATAAAGAAATAAATAAAATATTTTTGCTAAATATTTGGCAACTTTTATAAAAAGTCAGCATATATTTTAACTAAAGATTAATTAAAAAGGAGTCAAGAAATGGATAAGCCTTTAATAATACCACTAAGTTTCAAAACTACATCATCAAAAGAAGTGGAGTTATATAAACGCCTATATGAGTTAGAGGATAGAGGCACTGAGATAAAGCAAACCTTAGGAGAAATATATTATCCAGAAAGATATAAAAGAAAAATTAAAGAGATATAGGGGGGAATTATGTTTAATAATCTACAAGAATTAAATAATTTATCATGCGAAATTATAGAAAATTTTAATAGATTCGGTATTTATGATTATTATGGAATAATGCTACCTGACAAGTATTACAGTAGCTTAGATGGGTGGTTAAAACCTAAAAATCCGTATGATTATATATGTTATAACGAAGTTATTTGGAATGATAAGTTTAACATGATACTTGAAGCTGATACACATACAATGTTTCGTTATGATCCAGATTCTATATATGAGATATATGGAGATCATCAAAAGAAAGAAGCTAAAGAATTTATAAGATGCTATGCATTACTTCGAAGGATATTTAGGCGTTATAATCTCGAATGGAATTTTATAAATCGAGGTTTTGGGCTTACCTTTAGAGACAAGAAACATTACCTTGATTTTCAGGAGATTAATATATGAATGTTATTTTAAACAATGGCGATATTATAATGGTTAGAAATTTCACTTACTGTTATTTAGTTCAAAAGAAAACTATTAAACAAATAACATGGAAATCGTTCTTAAAATTAAGTGGATATAAAATGATAGATTTAAAAAGTGAATTCTGGAGTATGAGTGCGCGTAATTTTGTTGTAAATGGACATTATCAACTAGAAATTAATTTTATTATTTAGGAGGAATCTGATGTTTAATTTAGATATTCAATTATTCAACATTATATACAGCAATTGCAGACACTTGGGTGGAGCTTTCGGATATGGAGCGTTTGAGGGATTTGTCTTATATAGTTCTGTTATTGTACTAGCAATAGTTAAAGTTACAGATAACAATGTTAAGAAGGTGAATAAGTAATGTTTGTAGAGCTAGGATTAGCGGTTGGAACAGTTTCTTTATATAACTATCTTAATTCTGCAGCAGAAAGAAAATTTAAAAATAATTTCAATGAAGTAATGCTGAAATCTGGAATTAAGAATAAAGCTGAAGAAACCTATAGGATATATAAAATAGACTCTAAAGGTTATGGATATGTGTGCTATTTAAATAATGTGAAAGGTTTAAGCGTAGAGCATTTAGAAAGTAAGTTAAATATTTTAGAATGCAATTTAAATTCAATAGTTCAAATAGAAAAAGATAGATTTAAAAATTATATAAAAATGTATGTGGTTAATAAAAATATCAATAGATTTGATTTTGAGCCTGTAGAATGTAAAAATAACCTATTATATATAGGAAAAGATTTTAAAGGACAATCTTACTTTTTGGATTTAAACAAAGATCCTCATGTGCTTATAGGCGGAACAACTGGAACTGGAAAAACATTTTTATTAGCAAGCATATTGACTAATTTGATTTACAGTTCTAGCAAATATATAGATTTATATTTATTGCAGATATGCAAGTCGGAAATAAGTGCTTTTGAAAATTGTGATTGTGTGAAATACAGCGCCTATAGTGAAGAAATGTGCAAGGTAGCACTATTGAAGCTTATTAAAGAAATGGATAGGCGTAGTGAACAATTTAAAAAGTTTGGTATTAGAAATATAACTCAGTGGAACAAACATAAAAAAGGAAAGTATATGAAAAGAATATTTGTTACTATTGAAGAATTATCTTTCTTTATGGAAACTGACCTTTGGGAATATATTATGAAAATAGCAAAGGCAGGAAGAAGTGTAGGGATTCATTTAATTACTTGTATTCAGAGAAGCACAGCAACAAATTTACCACCAGATTTAAAGAGCCAAATGACCAGAATAACTTTTCGTCAAAAATCATCTATAGATTCTATTAATATAATTAATACTACTGATGCTTGTAAGTTAAAAGAAAGGGAATGTATAGTTGATGGAAATAGTGATTATCAGCTTGTTAAGACACCATATCTTGATGAAGATTATGTAATTTTGCATAAGTATGTTGAACAGATAAAGATACCTAATGAAGATGAAACACAAGAGATATTAAATGTTAAAAAGATTAATAATAAAATTTACAGCATAGAACAGCCAAAAGTTATTGATATTGAAGAAACTGAAATAGTGGAAGAAAAACCAAAGAGGAATAAACCACGTAAAGGAGTAATTTCGCTGGAGGATTTCAAAAATGTTAACTCAAAGAGATAGAGATATATTATCATGGATACAAGATTATCAGTCAATAACTCTTTCACAATGCACGTATCTATTTTTTGATGGAAATTACGAAGGTTGTAGGCGCAGAATGAAACAACTTGAAGATATGGAATTATTAAAAAGTATTCCAAATACATTACTCAAAAGCAAAGTATATTTTCAAGAAAAACTAATATCTGATCACAATCTGTTTGTGTATGAATTTTTTAAAGTCATTAAGAAAAATGGTGGGGATATAATTAAATTTCAACTTCAACCACAATACATGAATAAAAAAATAAGACCTGATGCTTTTGTAATATTTAGCTATCAAGGTAATGTATATTTTGTACTTTTAGAAGTAGATTTGACTCATTATACTTCAAATTCAAAAATGAAAAAGTATGAAGCACTTTATAAAACAGGAGAACTTCAGACACAATGTTGCAAAACTTTTCCAATAATAGTTATTGCTCGTCCAACGGAAGGAATTAGGTATAACTCACACAACTTTAATGCAGTTTATTTAGACCTGTATTATTCTAATATTATTAATCTATTATTACAAAATCCTACTATTTTATAATTCTCTTATTTTATTGCGCTTTAAAAATAAAGCTATTACTTATATGTATTGGATAGGTTGTTTTTTTTATACTACAATCTATCCAACACTAAATACAACATCATTTCCTACATATTACTCCTGATAAATTTTACACTTAACCAACCGATAAAATTTATACAAAACAGTAATATGAATATATTAGACGAAAGGATGATGATTATGTATTTAATAATCTCATTACTAGCATTACCAGTATTAATAAAATTATTCACAAATTTAAGTTTAAGAAAGCTTAGCCTATTACCTAGAACAGTTATAACAGCAGAAATGGTGATAGAGGATATGAACAGACATAAGATAAGACCATTAAAGGTAGAAATGAAATATAATTATACTCAAAAACTATTTCATGACAATCTTAGGGACAAAGAACTTAGCAGAGAAAGGATATTAGCTATAAGATACTACTTAGAAAAGAGTGTAAAGCAGTATGAACATAAGAAGTTTAAAAATGATGCGCATGCTATTTACACAATGCTTAAAGCTAAAGATATTACTGTTAGAAACTTAGATATAGTACAATCTTTAATTTCCACAGGACCTAAACCAATAGATCCTAATTGGATTAATATTGCTGCTATTAAATAACCAGTTTAAAGACCAAGATATTTAATTATCCTGGTCTTTTTATTAATACAGAAATAGTATAAAATTACTATAAAGAAATTAAGAAACGTAGGAGGAGTATTATGCTAGAAATAATGAAAGCAAAAGAAAAAGTTGTTTCAGAAATATTTAGCGATACAGAGAAAAAACTAGAGAAGATTATATCAGAAGAATTTAAAGATTTTGAAGTTGTAAAGGTGACTAGCAGAGCATTTCATGATGAGCTAGAACTGCAAAAGGATGGGAAAAAAATAAAATTTCATTTAGCATCAACAAGATATGAGCGTAAAGATAGAAACGAAAAGAACAAAGGTTTATATTTCAGACGATTAAATGGCAGTACTTTAGAGTTTGATAAAAAAAAATTTAAAGAAATCCAGGAAAGATTGCAAGCATTATATGAAAGATAAAGATTAATTCATCTAATAGAGGCCATGAGGTCTCTTTTGTTATTTACAAAAGAAGTAAAAAGTAGTAATATATAAGCAAACACACATTCGTACAAACGTACATTCGCACAATGATTGACAAAAGGGGATGAATAATATGGAAGAGGGAATAAGTAAACAAAGAGAGGTATATGAATTTTTAAAAGAATATGTTGAAAGTAAAGGGTATCCACCATCAGTTAGGGAAATTTGTAAAGCTGTTTCATTAGCATCAACATCAACTGTTCATGGTCATTTACAAAGATTAGAGAAAAAAGGATTAATAAAAAGAGATCCGTCTAAGCCAAGGGCTTTAGAAATATTAGAAAATTCACCACATAAAAGAGAAATGATTAATATCCCGATAATAAATAAGGTAGTAGATGGAGTGCCGATACTATCTAGGGAAAATATTGAAGATACGTTTCCACTACCGCTAGACTTTATAAAACATGATAGGGAGTTATTTATGGTTAGAGTTTTAGATGATAGTATGATTAATGCAGGAATTAGAGAATTGGATTTGGCGATAATAGAAAAAGATGACAAAGCAAAAAATGGAGATATAGTGGCAGTTGCAATTTATGGCTATATTAATATAAAGAGATATTTTATAGAAAAAGATCATATAAGACTTCAACCTGAAAATGATGCTATGGAGCCATTATTAACAAATGAGTGTAATATAATAGGCAAACTTGTAGGAATTTTTAGATCTTTCTAATTTAATATATAAATTTAAAAGACTAGGATAACTAAATATCCTGGTCTTCCTCACTATCAGGAATACAGATATAAAAGACAACTACTATAAGGATCCAGAAGTATGTAATTTTATAAATAAAATGTTACTGATATATAAAGAATTTTTTAAAGGCTAAGCGAAAGTTTTAGATTTATTTTTTTACTGGTATTTATGATGGTTAGGTTGTGCA
>NZ_JHXK01000036.1 GCF_000621745.1 Clostridium beijerinckii HUN142
ACTCCTTTAATTGCTATGCCATGCGGCACTACAATCTTATGCGGTATTAATCTTCCTTTCGAAAGGCTATTCCCCTCTATGAGGCAGGTTACCCACGTGTTACTCACCCGTCCGCCGCTAATCCGTTCCCGAAGGAACTTCATCGCTCGACTTGCATGTGTTAAGCACGCCGCCAGCGTTCGTCCTGAGCCAGGATCAAACTCTCAATTAAAAGTTTAATCTTAGCTTACTCAAATAAAAATTGCTGGTTTACTTAAATGTATTTATGTTATTCTGTTCAATTTTCAAAGACCAATTTTTCTCACAACATATTGTTGCGTTTTATTTTTTCTCGTCACCCTCAAGCGACTTTTTAAGTTTATCACCTAATTTAAATATTGTCAATAACTTTTTTATTTATCAAATTTTCTTAAATTTGTTAGCTTATTTTAAGTTATCTATGTCTCTTAACGACGTTTTTTATATTATCATATAATTCACTAATATTTATGTAACATATATCCATTATTTTGATTTATATTTATGCTAATTAAAATATCTATATAATGCTTAACATATCTCATTATGACACGCCTGGTACGTATTACCATGATATTTTGCATATACTAATACTTATAGAAAAAAATAAGGCTATAATCTATATTAAATAGTTATGCCTTATTTATAAATTTATAAATTTATAAATTTTTCTAAGTTTAATATTATTCTTCTATATTATTTACTTCAGAATCAATTTCATCACTTGACTCATTTTCTTGATCATCATTGCTTAATATTTTAGCTATTGCAACAACCTTCTCATCTTCATTAGTTCTCATTAATGTTACACCCATTGCAGATCTACTTGTTACAGAAATATCTGCTACATTAATTCTAATAGCTACTCCACTAGAATTTATAAGCATTAATTCATCATCTACCTTACAAATTGTAGCTCCAGCAAGCTTCCCAGTCTTCTCACTAATTTTATAAGTTATTAGCCCTACTCCGCCCCTATTTTGAAGCTTATATTCAGTAATAGGCGTTCTCTTTCCGTATCCATTTTCACTTATTACTAATAACTCTTCTCCATCAACAGCAATATCCATACACACTGCTACATCATCTTCTTTTAAATTAATAGCTTTAACACCTGATGCAGTTCTTCCCATAGATCTAACATCTCTTTCATTAAATTTAACAGCGTAACCATTTTGAGTTACAACCATAATGTTAGCATCGCCATAAGTATTCTTTACTTTTAATAATTCATCACCATCTTTTAAGCTTATTGCAATTAAACCGTTCTTTCTTAAATTTTTAAACTCGCTTAACGGAGTCTTCTTTACTATTCCTTGCTTAGTTCCCATAAACAAAAATCCTTCTCTTTTCTCATCTGTTACAGTAAGTACTGTTTGAATTTTTTCATCAGGTTCTATTGCTATAAGATTTATTAAGTTCGTACCTTTTGCTTGTCTTCCAGCATCAGGAACTTCATAAGCTCTTAATTTATACACTCTTCCTTTATTGGTAAAGAATAATACATCAGAATGTGTTGATGTTATCATCAAGTGTTCAACAAAATCATCTTCTTTAGTTGACATTGCTTGAATTCCTTTTCCACCTCTTCTTTGTGAAGAATAAGTGTCAGCTGAAATTCTTTTTATATATCCGGAATGTGTTAATGTTATAACAACATCTTCTTCTTGAATCAAATCCTCTATATCTATTTCATTTACTATTTTTTCAATTTTACTTTTTCTCTCATCTGAGTATCTATTCTTTATTTCTATTAGTTCCTGTTTAATAACATCTAACAGCTTTTCTTCGCTAGCTAAAATAGATTTTAAATATTCTATTTGTTTCATTAGTTCGTTATACTCTTCCTCGATTTTACCTCTTTCTAATCCAGTTAATCTTCTTAATCTCATCTCTAATATAGCTTGAGATTGCTTCTCAGAAAACTCAAATCTTTCCATTAGGGTATTTTTTGCAATCTCAGTAGTATTAGAATTTCTTATTATACTTATTACTTCATCTATGTTATCTAATGCTATTTTTAAACCTTCTAAGATATGCGCTCTGGCCTCTGCCTTGTTTAAATCAAATACAGTTCTTCTTGTTATAACTTCTTTTTGAAATTCTACATAATTTTCTAGTATTTGCTTTAAATTTAAAACCTTCGGCTCATTATTGACTAATGCCAACATAATAATGCCAAATGTATCTTGAAGCTTTGTATGCTTGTATAATAAATTCAATACTATACTTGGGTTAGCATCTCTTTTAAGCTCAATTACAATTCTCATACCATCTCTGTCTGATTCGTCTCTCAAATCAGAAATTCCAGTAATCTTTTTATCTTTTACTAGATCAGCAATATTTTCTACAAGTTTTGCCTTGTTTACTTGATATGGTATCTCAGTAACAATTATTGAATGCCTTCCATTCTCTTCTTCTATATCAGTGTTAGCTCTTACTATTATCTTTCCCTTACCAGTTTCATATGCAGCCCTAATTCCTGCTTTACCCATAATGGTAGCCCCTGTAGGAAAATCTGGTCCTGTAATCTTGGTCATAAGTTCCAAAACTGTACTCTCAGGATTATCTATAAGCATAACAGTCCCATCAATTATTTCAGCCAAATTGTGTGGTGGAATATTAGTTGCCATACCAACTGCAATTCCTGACGAACCATTTACCAAGAGATTTGGAAATCTTGATGGTAATACTACTGGCTCTTGCTCTTCACCATCAAAGTTAGGCATAAAATTAACTGTGTTCTTATTAATATCTCTTAACATTTCAACTGCTATTTTATTCATTTTTGCTTCTGTATATCTCATAGCAGCTGCACTGTCACCATCAACTGATCCAAAATTTCCATGTCCATCAACTAGCATATATCTCATTGAAAAATCTTGAGCCATTCTAACTAATGCATCATAAACTGAACTATCACCATGTGGATGATATTTACCTAAAACATCTCCAACTATTCTTGCACACTTTCTATATCCCTTTTCAGGAGTTAATCCCAATTCCTGCAACGAATATAATATCCTTCTATGAACAGGCTTTAATCCGTCTCTTACATCTGGCAATGCACGACCAACTATAACACTCATTGCATAATCTATATAGCATTTTTTCATTTCATTTTTAATATCTACAGGTATAACTTTTCCTTCATTAAAATCCATGTACTTCACCTCGTATTTCAGTACTAAATATCTAAATTAACAACATTTCTAGCATTTTGTTGTATAAATTCTTTTCTTGGTTCAACTTTTTCACCCATCAGTATTGTAAAAATTTCATCGGCTGCCATAGCATCATCTATGTTTACTTTTAATAAAATTCTCTTTTCCGGATCCATAGTTGTATCCCATAATTGAGACGCATTCATTTCTCCAAGACCCTTATATCTTTGAATATCAGTAGAATTATCTTTTCCACCTAACTCTGATAAAACACTTTCTAATTCATTATCACTATATGCATAATAATCTTTTTTACTCTTACTAACTTTATATAATGGTGGTTGTGCTATGTATACATGCCCATCATCTATTAAATTCCTCATATATCTGTAAAAAAATGTTAGCAATAGTGTTCTAATATGAGCACCATCAACATCGGCATCTGTCATAATTATAATTCTATTATATCTAATCTTTTCAACATCAAAATCATTCCCTATGCCTGCTCCAAATGCAGTAATCATTGATCTAATAGTATCTGCATTTAATATTCTATCTAGTCTTTGTTTTTCAACATTTAATATTTTACCTCTTAAAGGTAAAATAGCTTGGAATTTTCTATTTCTTCCTTGCTTTGCAGATCCACCTGCCGAATCTCCTTCGACTATATAAATTTCACATTCCCTCGGGTCCTTAGATGAACAATCTGCTAATTTCCCGGGCAATGTAGATCTTTCCAAGACTGATTTTCGTGTTAATTCTCTTGCTTTTCTAGCTGCATCTCTAGCTCTAGCAGCCATTAGCGCTTTATCAACAATCATTTTACCTATGTTAGGATTTTCTTCAAGAAACATTCCTATATTCTCGCCAACAATAGAATCTACAATTCCTCTTACTTCACTATTTCCCAACTTAGTCTTTGTTTGCCCCTCAAACTGAGGTTCCTCAATCTTTATAGATATTACTCCAGTAAGTCCTTCTCTTATGTCATCACCAGTAAAATTCTTGTCATTTTCTTTTATATGTCCAAATTTCTTTGCATAATCATTAAATACTCTGGTTAATGCAGTTTTAAATCCAACTAAATGGGTTCCACCTTCAACTGTATCAATATTATTTGCAAAGGAAAATATATTTTCAGTGTAACCATCATTATATTGAATAGCTACTTCCACCGATATATTATCTTTCACGCCTTCGATATATATTGGTTCTTCATGAAGCGAGACTTTGTTTCTATTTAAATAGCTAACAAATGATTTAATTCCTCCCTCATAATGGAAAACTTCTTCCTTTTCATCTCTTTTATCTACTAACTTTATATATATTCCTTTGTTTAAGAAAGCTAACTCTCTTAGTCTTTGAGATAAAACTTCAAAATCAAATACTATTTCATCAAATATTTCTGTATCTGGCTTAAAATATGTCTGTGTTCCAGTCTGGTCACTATCCCCTATTTTAGAAAGCTCATTGAGAACCTTCCCTTTACTATACTTCTGTTCCCATATATGTCCATCCCTTTTAACTGTGACAGTACATTCTTCTGAAAGAGCATTAACTACAGATGCACCAACTCCGTGTAATCCACCTGAAACCTTATACCCCCCTCCTCCAAATTTACCACCTGCATGTAATATAGTCATTATAACTTCAACAGTGGATTTTCCCATCTTAGGATGTATTCCAACAGGCATACCTCTACCATCATCATTTACTGTAATCGAATTATCCTCGTTAATGTATACTTCTATTTTACTACAATAGCCTGCTAATGCCTCATCAATGCTGTTATCTACAACCTCATATACTAAATGATGAAGACCTCTCGAACTAGTACTTCCAATATACATTCCTGGCCTTTTTCTTACTGCTTCTAATCCCTCAAGAACTTGTATCTGATTTTCATCATATTTTCTATTGTTTTGTTCCAAATCAGACTCCTCCTAAACTTAATAAATATTATTAAAATTTTTAATTTTATGGAACTAAGAACTATACTCTATATCTGTTCTTTTTGTTAATGTAGTTGATGATATTGGTGATAAATATATTTTACTTTTATTATCTACTTCTGCTATTATAAACGATTTTGGTTTTTCATCTGTTATTCTTTCTACAAATCCGTCTTCTTCTGCTAGCCTTAAAAATTGTATTGTATCAGAGCTATACATCGTGTTTTGAAGATCAAATATCCCAATAATGTCTTTAATAGGAACTACTACATTTTCACCTAAATGCAAAAACATTATATATTCCTCCCTTGATTTAAAATTTGTCCGTTTGATACGTTAAATATCTTGACTTTATCATCTAAATAATCCGTTAAATCATCAATTCCAGCACATGTTATTATAGTTTGCATATCCTTTATCGATCTTAATATATATCTTTTCCTATTGAGATCAAGTTCTGATAGAACATCATCTAACAATAATACTGGATATTCGCCTGTAATCTCTCTAATTATTTTTAAAGATGCAAATTTCATAGTTAAAATAGATGTTCTTTGCTGTCCCTGGGATCCGAAAATCTTAGTATCAATATTATTTATAAATACGCTAAAGTCATCTCTGTGCGGTCCTATAGAAGTCAATCCCTTTTCTCTATCTCTGGTAATATTATCCTTCAACTTTCTTAAATAATTATCTTTAAAGTTTTTATTTTCTAAATTAACAGTACAATTGTACTTAAACTTTATCACTTCTTTTCCAGATGTTATTTCCTTATGGATTACATCACCGTAAAAATTTATCTTATCTATATATTCTAACCGCTTTGAAATAATATAATCAGCATATTTGCTCAATTGTATATCATATACCTCTAAAATTTCTTCGCTAAATGACCTATTCTTTAATAAAATGTTTCTTTCGCTTAAAACCTTATTGTACTGTACTAAATTAAAGTAATAATTAGGATTTACCTGAGATAATTCCATATCTAATAGTCTTCTTCTTAAACTTGGTGATTCTTTTATAACTTTTAAATCTTCCGGAGAAAACATCACTACATTAAAAATTCCAAATAGTTCACCTATTTTAGTCACTTTTATATTATTTACTTTTATAGCCTTCTTACCATCTCTGAGTATATTTATATCAATCTTTTTATCTAACCTATTTTTTCCTATAAGCAAGCTTATGTAAGCTGTGCTATTTTCCCAATTTATCAATTCTTTATCTTTTGATGATCTGTGAGATTTTGCAAAAGCACAATAATATACTGATTCTAAAATATTTGTTTTACCTTGAGCATTATCCCCCACAAACACATTAACACTTTCAGTTAATTCTACATTTAACTTTTTATAATTCCTATAATTAAGCAAACTTATATTTTTAACATACATAAAAATACACCTATAATGATTATATCATAAATAATCAAATAACTATCTCTATATTATTTCAAAATCTGAACCATTGAAATTCACTCTATCTCCAACTTTTAATTTCTTACCTCTTTGAGTGCAAACTTCTCCATTAACTTTTACCATTCCATCTTGTACATAAATCTTAGCTTCTGAACCTGAGCTAGCAATTGAAGCCCACTTTAAAAAAGCATCTAATTTTATAGTTTCAGTATCAATTTTTATTTTATTCATTTTTATTTTATAAATATTAAAATAATATTTATCCTCCTATCTCATTAATCTAACTGGTAAAACCAAGTATTTAGCATTTTGATTGTTGTTTTCTTCAATAACACATGGACTTATACCAGATGTCATTTTCATAACAACTTCATTGTCTTCCATATTCTTCAAAACATCTAGCAAATATTTTGAGTTAAATGCAATTTCTATTTCATCTCCTTGCAATTTTATAGAAATTTCTTCCCGTACCTTTCCCAATTGAGAATTAGAGGTTATTATTAAATTGTCCTGACGCAAATCTAGTCTTATTAAATTAGTATTTCCATCCTTAGCCATCAGAGATGCTCTTTCTATAGCATTTTGTAGTTCTTGTCTATTAACATTTACAAATAGTTTATGTTCTTGTGGTAATAACGATTTATAATTTATAAACTTACCTTCCAATAATCTAGATATTATTTTAGTTCTTTTTAAATTAAATAATATATGGTTATTAGTAAATGTTATATCTACAATTTCATCTATATCCTCTAATATTTTTGACACTTCATTTAATGTTTTTCCCGGAATTACAACTTCTATATTGATATCTGTATCTAAAAATTCATTCTTTATAGCTAGTCTATATCCATCTAGAGCAACTAAATTTAAATTTTTATTTTTCACTTCAAATAATATTCCCTGAAGAATTGGCCTTGTTTCATCTTGAGCAATAGCAAAAGACGTACCTTTTATCATATTCTTTAGTATATTTTGATTTACTGATATTTTTAAACTCTCATTAATTTCAGGTAAATCTGGAAATTCATGTGTGTTCATATAAACTACATCAAATATGGATTTTTCACAAGTTATTTTTATTAACTGGTTTTCCATAGTTTCTATCTTTATAGTTGAATTAGGTAATTTTCTTATTATTTCTCCAAACATTTTAGCATCAATAACTATATTTCCTTCTTCCATAACAGTTGCATCTACTAATGTTTGAATACTAACGTCCATATCTGAACCTATAAGAGTTAATGTTGAGTTATTTGCGTTTATATAAATGCCTTCTAATATGGGCATTGTTGATTTACCTGTTATAGCTTTTTGAACTATTGATATACCTTCTAATATTTTTTGTTTTTCACATGTAAAGATCATTAAGAATCCTCCTTATTTTATTCACAATAATTAAAGATGACAATTAGTAGTTAGATAAATATTTTTATAGTAATAATAGTAGTAGGGGCTGTTGATTTGTTGATAACTATCCTAATCGCTGTAATATCAACAAAATTTAATTCAAAAATATTGTGGATAAATCAGTAACAAAACAGACTGGTTATCCACAAGTGTAAACATAATATAACTAAAAAAATATTATCCACAATTTATTATGTACTTATTAGACAGTCCTGTGGATTAGTTCTGAGTTAATTTTTTTGTAATGTCGTTAACAGTATTTTGTAATGAATCATCAGTTTTGAGATTTTCAGATATTTTCTCATAAGCATGTATTACTGTGGTATGGTCTCTTCCTCCAAATTCCTCTCCAATCTTAGGTAAAGACATATCTGTTAGCTTTCTACTTAAATACATTGCTATTTGCCTTGGATAAGCAACATTTCTAGTTCGCCTTTGAGATTTTAAATCTTCAACACGCAAATTAAAGTAACTAGAAACTACATCTTGTATTAAGTCAATAGTCACATGCTTTCCTTGCTTTTTAGATATTATATCTTTTAATGCTTCCGTTGCTAGATCTACTGTAACTTCCCTATTCGTTAATGAAGAGTAGGCAATTATTCTTATCAATGCACCTTCAAGTTCTCTTATATTGGATTTAATCTTAGTAGCAATATATCCCATAACTTCATTTGCTACATTTAGATTTTCAACATCAGCTTTCTTTTTTAGTATAGCCATTCTAGTTTCAAAATCAGGGACCTGAATATCTGCTATTAATCCCCATTCAAATCTAGAGCGAAGTCTATCTTCTAATGTTGGAATTTCCTTTGGTGGCCTATCTGAAGATAATATGATTTGTTTATTTGCGTCATGCAATGCATTAAAGGTATGAAAGAATTCTTCTTGAGTACGCTCTTTTCCGGCTATAAATTGTATATCATCTATAAGTAAGATATCAACATTCCTATATTTATTTCTGAATTCTTCATTCTTATCATCTTTTATAGCATTTATTAATTCATTAGTAAATTTTTCAGATGAGACGTAGACCACTTTAGCATTGGGATTCCCATCTAAGATATAGTGACCTATCGCATGCATTAGGTGAGTCTTTCCAAGTCCAACTCCACCGTATATAAATAACGGATTATATGCTTTGGCTGGGGACTCCGCAACTGCTAAAGATGCAGCATGGGCAAATCTATTACTATTACCGATTACAAAAGAATTAAAAGTATATTTTGGATTTAATGTAGATGACATTTCATCATTAACTACGATAGCTTTTGTTTTCTGATTTGAAGTACTCTTATTTTCTTCTTTGTCATAGCTTTCAGACATTATAATAAATTCAATTGTATATAATTTTGAACAGACTGCTTTTATGGAGTTTGCAACTAAGTCCTTATATCGTTTATCTAAAATATCTTGAGTAAAGGAATTTGGAACGCTTATCTTTAGAGTATTAGAAGAAATAGACAGAGGTTCGCAGCTTTTAATCCAAGTATTAAAACTAACTTCACTTAGCTCACTTTTTATAATATCTAAGGTTTTATCCCATAAATTTTTAAGATCGGCATCCATTCTTATTCCTCCAATAATTGTAATAAAAAAATTTTTATAATATTTATGTACAGTTTATCAACAAGGATGTTAACATTCATATATTATAGCCAAGTATGTATATAAATATATCAACATGTTAATAACTATGTGTATATATTAATTTAATATAAACTTAATAACAGATTATTATTAAATGTTATAAACATGCGATTATCATAGTAAAATCAACTATGAAGCATGTACTAACAATAAAAATAAACAAGTTATGCACAATTTTATCCACACATGTGGATAAGTTTTTATGCTAATAAGTTATTCACAACATAATATTTATGATAACATAAGTAATTGCTCATATTCAATAAGTTATCCACAAAAAAATATATATAAATATATTTATCAACAATTATTACCACCTTGACAGAAAAATAGTATATCTATATAATAATAAAGTAAAATTTAAATAGCGAAGTATAGTTTTTACTATAAATAATAAATTTAAGGGGGTGCATATGTATGTTTATGACTTACCAACCTAAAAAGAGACAAAGAAAAAAAGAACATGGTTTTAGAAAAAGAATGAGCACTCAATCAGGAAGAAACATTCTTAAGAGCAGAAGACAAAAAGGAAGAAAAAAATTAACAGCTTAAGGGCCCATTAGTGGCCTTTTTTCTGCAAATGCAGGGAAAAAAGGAGTATAAAAATATCTATGATTTATAGATTAAAGAAGAATTTTGAATTTACAATTGTATATAGAAGAGGTAAATCATTTGCAAATGAGCTTCTGGTTATGTATATATTAAAGAATAGAAAAAATAAAGATAAAAATCTTATGGCCTATAATAAGATAGGCATTTCTGTAAGTAAAAAAGTTGGAAATAGTGTTGTTAGAAGTAGATCTAAAAGATTAATAACTGAAAGCTTTAGATTAAATTATAATTATATAGTAAATGGATATGATTTTGTTTTTATAGCAAGAAATCCTATTAAAAGTAGAAGTTACTTTGAAGTAGAAAAAGCTATGAAAAATTTAATTAAAAAGGCAGGCTTATATAAGAATGAAGAAATTACTAATACGCCTAATTAAATTTTATAGAAAATATATTTCACCTATAAGGCCTTCATGCTGCAGATTTGTGCCGACTTGTTCACAATATGCATTAGATGCCATAAATAAATATGGAGCTTTTAAAGGTTGTGCATTAGCAGTTTACAGAATATTAAGATGTAATCCTTTTGGTAAGTGTGGGCATGATCCAGTTAGGTGAAATATTAGGAGGTATATATTTTAATGTTTCAATCAATAGTTAATTTTATGAAAGGCATATTTGACTCCCTGCATGATTTTATAGTTAGTATGGGAATATCAGATGTTGGACTATCTTATGTTTTGGCAATATTTATTTTTACATTAATTATAAGAATTTTAATATTACCATTTAACATTAAGGCAGCAAAGTCATCACAAGGAATGCAGAAAATTCAGCCAGAAGTGAAAAAGCTTCAGGCTAAATACAAAGATGATCCACAAAAATTGAATACTGAAACTATGAAACTATATAAGGACAATAATGTTAGCGTGGCTGGCGGATGCCTTCCATCATTATTACCCCTACCTATATTAATGGCTCTTTATTGGGTGTTTATGGGAATACAAGGGATAGAGGGTGCGTCATTTCTATGGATTCATGATTTATTTGCACCAGATAAATATTATATATTACCAGTATTAGCTGCATTGTCAACATATATACCATCTTATTTAATGTCTAAATCAACTCCATCACAACCTGGTGGAATGAATATGGGAAGTATGAACCTAGTTATGGCTGGAATGATGGGTGTTATGTCATTGAATTTCAAATCAATACTTGTACTTTACTGGATAATTGGTAATTTAATTCAAACTATACAAACATATTTCTTAAATTATAGACCAGCAATGAGAGAGATCAATGATAAGAGTCAAAAAGATGCTGTGATAGAATCAGATAAATTTGTTATGTCAGTGGAAGAACCTAAAAATTCAGCAAGTAAAAAAAGAAGAAAGAAATAATTAAAAAGTGATTTTGCTTTGATATTAGAGGTGGTGAATTAACAGATGAAATCAGTAGAAGTGGAAGGGAAAACTGTTGAAGATGCCTTAAATAAAGCGTTAATTGAATTGGGTGCAGATAAAGATATGGTTGATATTGAAATTTTGTACCATGGTTCAAAAGGCTTATTTAATGTTATAGGAGTTAAACCAGCTAGAATTAAAGTTTCTAGAAAATATAATTATATTGAAGAAGCACGAAACTTTATAGTTCATATACTTAAGTGCATGGAAGTTGAAGCAAGGATTGATATTAAAGAGGAAGATGATGTTATTATAATCAATTTATCAGGGGAAAAAATGGGAGTAATAATTGGTTATAGGGGAGAAACCTTAGATTCTATTCAATATTTAGTTTCACTTATAGTTAATAAGGTACATGAACTTCCTCATAAAAAGGTTATACTAGATACCGAAGATTATAGAAGCAAAAGAGAGGAAACTCTTAAGGGTGTTGCAATTAAAACAGCTAATAGAGTTAAGAAAACAAAAAAAGCATTTAAACTAGAACCAATGAATCCCTATGAGAGAAGGATTATACATTCTGCGCTTCAGGAAGATACCTTTGTTAATACATATAGTGAAGGTGAGGAGCCGTTCAGAAGGGTAGTTGTTGAATTAAAGAAAGATTTAACTTAAAAAGAAAGCCATAGTGGCTTTCTTTTTAAGTTTATAAATAAAATTTATGACTAAAAAAGAGAAGTTTTAGCTAATATAACTTTGACTATTTAAATTTTGTTATGTAAAATTGATAATAGTTAAAAAGGAATTTTAGGTTAAAAAATAATCTTCTTTAAATAAGAGGAGGAAATTAAATGAAAGAATTTGATACTATTTGTGCGATTGCTACCCCTATTGGAGAAGGTGGCGTTGCAATAATAAGGATTTCAGGGGAAAATGCTTTAAAAATTGCTAGCAAGATATTTGTTCCTAGAAATAACTATGATATTGAAAATATGAAAACATACACTATGAAATATGGAAATGTTATGGATTTAGAGAATAAAGATATAATTGATGAAGTTATTTTAAGTTATATGAAGGCTCCAAGGAGCTATACGGGGGAAAATGTTGTAGAAATAAATTGTCATGGAGGAGTTGTATCTACTAACAGTGTATTGGATCAAGTTATTAAAGCCGGTGCAAGACTCGCAGAACCTGGAGAATTTACTAAAAGAGCATTTTTAAATAGAAGAATAGATTTGAGTCAGGCTGAAGCAGTTATGGATATAATAACTGCTAAAACAGAGTTATCAATGAAGGCTGCTATGCTTCAGAGCAAAGGAGCTTTATCTAAAGAAATAAACGAATTAAGAAAGTATTTACTAAACGTTTTAGCTTTGATTGAATATGCGGTTGATTTTACAGAAGATGATGAGGATATCGTTGATGACAACTTAATTCTCCAGATTAAAGAAGGTATAGGTAAGACTAACTCAAGAATTCAAAACTTATTATCCAATGCTGATCAGGGAAAGATTGTAAGGGATGGACTCAATATAGTTATTGTGGGAAAACCAAATGTAGGAAAGTCCTCATTACTTAATGCGTTATTAAGAGAAAATAGAGCTATAGTAACAGATGTTCCAGGGACGACTAGAGATATAATTGAAGAGTACATAAACCTTGACGGAATACCAGTTAAAGTAACTGATACAGCGGGGATAAGAGATACAGAGGATGTAGTAGAAAAAATAGGCGTAGAAAAATCAAAAGAGAAAATTGAAGAAGCAGACTTAATAATACTCATGCTTGATGCATCTAGATATATAGATCAAGAAGACAGTAGAATAATTAATAAAATAAAGGATAGGAAATATATAGTACTACTAAATAAGATGGATTTAGACGATATGAAAATTCAAAAGGAAGTGCTTAGAAGTCTAAATAATATAATAAATATATCAGCTAAAACTGGAGAAGGAATAGATATTTTAAAGGGTGAAGTTAAAAGGTTATTCTTTAATGGAGAGATAAGTTCTGAAAGTTTAATAATTTCTAATGCACGGCATAAGCAAGCATTATATAAGTCATTGGAAAATTGTAAAATAGCTTTAGAAAAAATTAATGCTAATGAATATCTTGATTTAATATCAATTTATATAACAGCAGCTATGAAAGCTTTAGGAGAAATAACAGGCGATGAGCTAGAAGAAGATTTATTAAACAAAATTTTTAGTGAATTTTGTGTAGGAAAGTAGGTAAAAGTAATGGCAGTAAATTATGATGGTGGTCAATTTGATATAATTGTTGTTGGTGCAGGTCATGCGGGATGTGAAGCTGCATTAGCATCAGCAAGATTAGGGCTTAATACATTAGTATGTACAATAAATTTAGATTCAATAGCATTGATGCCTTGTAATCCTAATATAGGTGGTACTGCAAAAGGCCATTTGGTTAGAGAAATTGATGCACTTGGTGGAGAAATGGGAATTAATATCGATAATACATTTATTCAGTCAAGAATGTTGAATACTTCAAAAGGACCAGCTGTTCACTCGTTGAGAGCTCAAGCAGATAAAAAGAGCTATCAATTTAGAATGAAGAGAGTTTTAGAGGAACAAGAGAATCTTAAAATAAGACAAATTGAAGTAACCGAACTTAATGTTGAAAATGGAAAAGTAACAGGTGTAGTTACTAAAAATGGAGCAATCTTTAAATGTAAGGCGGTAATACTTGCAACTGGTACATATTTGAAAGGAAAAATTATAATTGGTGAAGTATCATATAGTGGTGGTCCTAATGGTTTATTTCCAGCAGATGATTTATCGCAATCATTATTGGATTTAGGAGTTTCTTTGAGGAGATTCAAAACTGGCACTCCAGCTAGGATAAATAGACGATCTGTGGATTTTTCTAAGATGATAGAACAAAATGGCGATGATAGTATAGTACCCTTTTCATTTATGAGTGAAAATATCCAAAAGGAACAAGTATCTTGCTATTTAACTTATACAAATGATGAAACACGTAAAATAATTAGAGATAACATAGAAAGATCTCCAATTTACAATGGAAGTATAAAAGGTGTTGGTCCTAGATATTGTCCATCTATAGAAGACAAAATAATGAGATTTCCAGATAAACCACAGCACCAGATATTTATTGAGCCTGAGGGTCTTGACACACTGGAAATGTATGTAGGTGGATTTTCATCATCATTGCCTGAAGAGGTGCAAATTAAAATGCTTAAGACCCTACCAGGGCTTGAAGATGTTGAAATGATGAGAACTGCATATGCAATTGAGTATGATTCAATTGATCCAACTCAATTAAAGCCAACATTAGAGTTTAAGGATATTGAAGGATTATATGGTGCAGGTCAACTTAATGGAAGTTCAGGATATGAAGAGGCTGGAGCGCAAGGACTAATTGCGGGTATAAATGCAGCATTAAAAATTAAAAAACAAGATCCATTAATATTAACTAGATCTGATGCTTATATAGGAGTTCTTATAGATGATTTAGTTACGAAAGGTACTAATGAACCTTATAGGATGATGACTTCTAGAGCAGAATATAGATTATTATTGAGGCAGGATAATGCAGATTTTAGATTAACAGATATAGGACATAGCGTTGGATTAGTTACAGAGGAAAGATATAGTAAGTTTTTAAAGAGAAAACAAAATATTGAAAATGAATTAGAACGACTAAAGAATTTGAAGGTAACCAATAAAAAGGAAATAAATGAATTTTTAATATCGTTAAATTCAGCTGAATTAAGAAAACCAATTACTTTCTATGAACTACTACAAAGGCCTGAGTTAGACTATTTCGATCTGAAGCAACTAGATCCGGATAGACCTGAATTGCCTTATGACGTTGGAGAGCAAATTAATATATTAACAAAATATGAAGGATATATTCAAAGTCAGCTTGAGCAAGTCGCTCAATTTAAGAAATTTGAGAAGAAATTGTTACCGAAGGACATCGATTATAGTGATATTAAAGGGCTAAGGACTGAAGCAATACAAAAGCTAAGTAACATTAAACCAATAAGTATGGGGCAAGCAACACGTATTTCTGGAGTATCTCCAGCAGATATTTCGGTAATACTTATTTATCTTGAACATCATTATAATAAATAATTTTAATTATTAGTGGAGGAATTATGGATTTTTATGATTTAATGTCTAGATCAGCAGAGGATGTTGGTTTACAATTATCAAAAGAACAGTATGAAAAATTTATTGATTATATGAAGCTTCTTCAAGAATGGAATGAAAAGATTAATTTGACAGCTATAGTTGATGATGAAGGAATAATCAAAAAGCACTTTATTGATTCAATAAAAGCATTTAAACGAGATGAATTTAAAAGTGCTAGCAATTTAATAGATGTTGGTACAGGAGCAGGTTTTCCAGGTTTACCGATTGCAATAATGAGAGCTGATTTGAATGTTACACTATTAGATTCATTGAATAAAAGAGTGAATTTTTTAAATACTGTTATCAATAGGATTGGAACATCTAATGTAGCAACAATACATTCTAGAGCAGAAGATGGAGCAAAAGATATTAATCTAAGGGAAAAGTTTGATATTGCGACATCTAGAGCCGTTGCAAATATGAGTGTGCTATCTGAATTATGCTTGCCATATGTAAAAGTTGGAGGAAACTTTATTGCATTAAAAGGTCCATCGGTTGATCAAGAAATCGTAGAGAGTACAAATGCTGTAAAGATTCTCGGAGGAGAATTGTTAGAAATTTGTGAGATTAGTATTGAAGATACGGAATTAAAACATAATTTAGTTGTTGTAAAAAAGATAGCTAAATGCCCTAAGGCATATCCAAGAAAAGCAGGATTAATAAGTAAGAATCCAATTAAATAAAGAAAGTATATAAAACAATCGAAATTTGATTATTTAAGTAGATATATGATAAAATATTAAGGTAGTAACAAGATAGATAAAATAGGATATTAAGGTAAAATATGTATATAGTATTTTAATAAGGGATGGGTTGGGAACATGAATAATGAAATAGTAAAGATAAGCATAAATAAAGTCATTCCAAATATTTATCAACCTCGTAAATATTTTAATGAAGAGGCTATAGAAGAATTATCACAATCAATTAGGGAACATGGAATAATTCAACCGATTACTGTAAGAAAACGTGGTGAGGTTTTTGAATTAGTAGCAGGTGAGAGAAGACTTAGAGCAGCTAAGTTAGCTGATCTAGAGATGATTCCCTGCAATATTATAGATATAACAGATTCTGAATCTGCTCAGATAGCTTTACTCGAAAATCTTCAGAGAGAGGATTTAAATTACATAGAAGAAGCAGAAGCGTACTATAATTTAATAAGTGATCATAATTTTACACAAGATGAATTAGCAAGAAAGATGGGGAAGAAGCAATCAACAATTGCTAATAAATTAAGGTTGCTAAAGTTAAGTAGCGAAGTCAGAGAATTATGTTTAAAGAATAAGTTAACTGAAAGACATGCAAGAGCATTGCTAACAGTTCCTACTGAAGAATTGCAGTTGAAGATTGTTCAAAAGGTAATAAAAGATGGATTAAATGTTAAAAGAACAGAAGAATTGATTAATAAAGAATTACTTAAATTAGCCGGAGAAGAGTTAAAAAATACGAATAAAAAAAATATAAGAGGTGTATTACCTGCTAAACTATACGTTAATACTATAAAACAAGTTTTGCAGAAATTTGATATTCCAGCTGAATATGCATATAAAGATGATGATGATTTTATAGAAGTGGTAGTAAAAATACCAAAAACAAAAAAATAAAAAATAAGATAAATAATTGGAGAGTTAAGGTTTTATTAATTATTACCTTAACTTTAATTATATATTAATGCTATAATTATAAAGATTAGGATATAGGATTATTAATTATATGTCCGTGTATAGATAATTAATAATTAATGAAGAATAGTTCATAATATAAGATAATTTTATTAAGAGTTATTGTTTTTTAGAACATAATTCTTTTATTATAATAGAAAAGTATATATAATATTAATATGGAAAGGGGGGACGCTCTTTTAGGGCTGTACTATGAAAGTAATTTGTATTTTTAATCAAAAAGGTGGCGTTGGAAAAACAACTACTAATATAAATTTATGTGCGTACTTGGCAATGGAAGGTTATAGGGTGTTAACTATAGATATAGATCCTCAAGGAAATACTACAAGTGGATTAGGATTGGATAAAAGTAATTTGGATTTATCTATTTACGATGTGTTAATTTCTGATTCAACTATGAAAGAATCTATATTAAGAAGCGATTTAGTCCAGAATCTTTACATATCACCATCAACGATGGAACTTGCTGGAGCAGAGGTAGAACTTATAAATAGAAGTGATAGAGAAAATATAATGAAAAATAAATTAAAGGAAGTTGAATCAGAATATGACTATGTATTTATAGATTGTCCACCATCTTTAGGAGTATTAACAATAAATGCATTAACATGCGCAGATTCAGTACTAATACCGATACAATGTGAATTCTATGCATTGGAGGGAGTTAGTCAATTGATCAATACTATACAATTAGTAAAAAAGTCGCTTAATAGAAGATTAGAAATTGAAGGTGTAGTAATGACAATGTTTGATTATAGGACAAATCTTAGTAATGAGGTTTTGAAGGAAGTAAAAAAATATTTTAAGGATAAGGTATATCAAACAACAATTTCGAGAAATGTAAGACTCGCAGAGGCACCAAGCTTTGGACTTCCTATAATGCTATATGATGAAAAATGCAAGGGCGCTGAAGCGTATGTAAAGTTAACTAAAGAGTTTTTAGAGAGACAGTAGGTGATAGAATGGCAAAGAAATTCACTTTAGGAAAGGGATTAAGCGCGCTTATACCGGAAGAATCAGATAATAATACACAGGAAAACAGTAGTTTTCTTATTTCTATAAACAAAATTAAAAGCGATGAAGACCAACCAAGAAAGTTATTTGACTCAGAAAAAATAGCTGAATTAGCAGAATCAATTAAAACTCATGGTGTTATTCAACCTTTAATTTTACGAGAGCTTACGAAGGATAAATACATTATAGTTGCAGGGGAACGGAGATGGAGAGCAGCTAAGATGGTTGGACTAAAAGAAGTACCAGCAATAATAATGGAATTAAGTGATAAAGATATATTAGAAATTTCATTAATAGAGAATATTCAACGACAAGACTTAAATCCAATAGAAGAAGCTTTAGCATATAGAAAATTATTAAATGATTTTAAAATTACACAAGAAGAATTGAGTAAAAGAATAGGAAAATCAAGAGTAGCTATTACTAATACAATGAGATTGACAAATCTTGATGAACGTGTTCAACAATACATAATTGAGAGTATTATTACAGAAGGACATGGAAGAGTGCTTCTTTCAATAAGCAATAAACAAAAGCAGTATGAAATGGCTCAACAAGTAATCGACGAAAAGTTATCTGTAAGGGAATTAGAAAGATTAATAAAGAAAATCAATGATGATACTGAGAGAGAAAAAAATAATGAAAATATAGGTGAAGTGAATCCGTATTATAAAGAAGTTAAGAATCAGCTTCAGAACTATTTTGGAACAAAAGTTAATATTTTAAATAAGAAAAATAAAGGGAAAATAGAAATCGAGTATTATTCAGAAGAAGATCTTCAAAGAATACTAGACATTATTAATATGTAATGTTTCACGTGAAACAATTATGAAAGGAATGACAGAAAATTGGATATGCTAATTGGTGCAATGAATGATGTAATACCATATTTATTAATTGGAATGATAATAATAATTATATTATTATTTATAATGGTGGTAGTCTTATTTAAAGCAGTTGGAAAAGTAGAAAGTAGATATAGAAAATTAATGAAAGGTACTACCAATAATAATCTAGAAGAAATGCTACTGGAAAGATTGGACAGCATTGAAGATGCTAAGGAAAGGTCTGATAAGGCACTAGAAGAATGCAAGAAGTTAGAAGTCAAGATGAAAGATTGTATTCAAAAAGTAGCAATTATGAGATATAAGGCATTTGAGAATGTTGGGAGTGACTTAAGTTTTTCAATTGCAATGCTAGATGATAGAAATGATGGAGTTATCTTAACTGGTATATATGGAAGACAGGAAAGTACAACTTATGCAAAACCAATTGATAAAGGAATATCAAGATATGATCTTTCAGAGGAAGAATTATATGTTTTGAATGAAGCATCAAATAAGGATAATAAATAATAATTTTTATTTTACTTACTCAGAGCACCAAATAGTTTTTGGTGCTCTCTTTTATGTGGGTGTATCCAGCATGGCCACGCGCTAATCGATGAAAGTCCGTAATGACGGTTGTGATAGTGACAACAATTAGCTTGAAATAAGGATGTCCATTGCGAGATCGACTCTGAAGGAAGTCGACGACAAGGCCTTGGCATGAGGTACATGAATCGCATTTGAAGCTTAATTCTATAGGTAAACTTGCAACACTGAGTAAAGCCAAATAACTATCCAAAACAGAAAGAATAAATGCGGAAGATGAATGAGGTGAAAGTGCATGTTCTTACCAGAGGAAGTCTGATAGACAATTATCCAAAGAATTAAGCCTCTAAGATACAACCTATATGGTGATATATAGCTGAACTAGCAGAAGTCATAGCAATTCTATGGTTTTGCCAAACAGAGAAAGCGTAAATGATGATGCATTTGATACTTGTAAATTACTTGAAGAATTTCTTGAAAGAAATAATATGTTCCTGGAACTTAAAACAGTAATTAGCAATAGAGGTAGTATCGGCGTTGATGTAATGAAGACCGATGAACTTAGTGAGCATATCAAGAAACACTGAGAGACCATTAATGCTAGATTATTAGAAAGTTAATATAATCCGTTACGTGTAAGAAGAAAAGAAATATACAAACCCAATGGCTAAGTTAGACTTTTAGAAATACCGACTGTACAAGATAGATTGATTCAACAAGCAATTGCTCAAGAGCTTTAACGAATCTATGGACCATTGTTCTCCAATAATGGCGTTGGAGTTCGACATCGGAGATGAGCAAAAGATGTTATAGCAAAATCAAAGCAATATATAAACGAAGGAAACAGATAGGCTATAGGTATGGATTTAGAAAAGTTCTTTGATAAAGTTAATCAGGGTACTTTTATGAGCAAATTTGAAAAGAGATTTAAGGATAAAAGATTACTGATACTGAGTAGACGGCCACTTGAAAAGCGATATTAATCAATGGTTGACAGAATCAAGTGAAGAAGGAACTCTAAAAGGAGGAATGCTAAGTCCATTGTTTAGATGAAATAGATAAGGAACTTGAAGACGTGTTAACAAATTTTTCGGATTATATGTAAAAAGTTAAAAGAGCAGTAGATTTAATATTTAAACGAAAGTTTCTAGGTTTTTTATTCTACTTTTTGAAAAGTTGAGTAGAAATAAGGATTAATAAAAGAATATAGAGTTATTTAAAGAATAGATTAAAAGAAGACTATAACAAAACAAGAAATCTATTTTAACAAGAAATCAACAAATATAAAGTTTGGTAATATGCAAATACAAGAAAAGGCTACTTGAGAACTCCAGCAGTCCGATTTTGGGTAAATATATAAATAATAAATACTTAGAATTTACTAGTCTACTGCACAAATATTAAATGATACATTACATTCTATAGAGACCTAAGTATAATGTATTTAACTTATAAATGGCATTATCTTTAGGTCTTTTTATTTAGAAAAATACTGAACAATATATAATGACTAGACCACAGGGTACGCACGGTGGTGTGAGATGTCTGAAAACAAAATAATTATTTTCCTTCTACCCGAGTATTCTCTAGAAGATTATGTGGTTAGACATCCTGTAGATAACTAGTAAAATATAGGTATTATGAATTAAGGGGAAAACAGTGTTAAAAGATACATTAAAGGATAATTATAATGATTTCAAGGATAAGTATTTGTATAAGTCACTAAAAGATATGAGAAAGCATATTGATGAAGCGGCAAGTAAGGATTAAGGTGCAGCAGTGATATTAAGCATGGATTTTAGAATACGATTGTAAAATATATGAGAAGGTGCAAGGAGTCTATTTATATATAAAAGTAAATTTTATAATAGATTTGATAGGCTATATACCATGAAATGAGCTTAAGAATAAAGGAAAGATACGCTAACGACAGTGTGTTTATGCTTGTAGAGTAGCTAAGAGACTATTCTTGATCCAAGAGAGAGAATTGTTAAATGAACTACAAGGTAGAGTAAATCATGTGATTAAGGATTTGTATAATAAAAAGAAGGACTCTAATTATGAAGTGAGAGTAATTATATTAATTCATACTTTTGGCATAGATTTAAAATGGAATCCACATGTACATTCATTGGTAACCAAAGGTGAAAATGATAAAATAACAAAATGACGGAAGCAAGTTTAGTATATCCTATATTCATATTAAAAGAAACATGGTAAAAAGTTTTAATAGAAATAATGAAAAGTACTTTAATTCTCATAAGATATTAGTAAGTTATCTATGTAAAAATGCAATAAAGGTTTTTACATGAATGCAAAGAAAAATTAGGGGGGATAGAATGATTCTATACCAAAATACTTTATAAAGGTATTTATTAATGAAAGAAAATAGGATTGTTTCACGTGAAACAATCTCTATTAAAAAATAAAGCATCAATTGTATTATACGGATATATTATATAAATTTAAAATGAACAGGGGATTATAGGAGTGAATTATTTAAAGAGGAGAAGAATTAAAAGTAATTAGATTGAATATTTACAGAAGTACTAGGCTTATCTAAGCTTTTTAAGATAAAATAGTAAATGCCTCTGGAAATTGAATCTGCGAGATTCATAACAGTATATAATCTGGTATTTTGTAAAACTAGGAAATCAAAGCCTCCAGATACATTTACGATGCCAGTTATACTCATTTCACCGACGGCAGGAAGTTTCTTATTTAGAGCCAAACCGGGAAAGAGAGGTTTTTTCTGTATAAAAATCTTACCTATATTATTTATAGATCCCAAACAAGAATCGATGGCTATGATATATGGATTCTTAAAGTTAAAACTTATTTCATTTAATTTACTAATTATATTTTTTGCATGTATTGGATCTTCGAGAGTTCCAAAGATATGTATATTATTTTTAGAAAAATATCTTAATTTATGCCCAACTAATGGACCTAATGAATCACCGGTAGATCTATCACTTCCAATACAGATAAAAATAATTGGTCTCTCTTCATTAATTATAGGTTGTAATTCAGTCAATAAATAATTCTTAATTTTGGTATAAGAAGCTAATGAAGATGCGTTTACAGAAAAAGCTTGACACATAATAAAACCTCCTTTTACTAGATTTATTCCCAATAAAAAAAGGTTTTATTCAGTGTTTGCAAATAATAATAAATGAATATACACTAAAATTAATAATCTTATGTAATAAGTAAAACATTACAGGAAGTATATATATTAAGATTATTATAAAGAACACTAATAATATTTATTGATATATACTTTTGGATATTTTATTAAGAACCATAAGAGTATAATCAACTTCCTCTTTAGTTGTAAAATAACTAATACTTAACCTAACGGTTCCAGTTGGATAGGTACCTATAGTCTTGTGCGCTAATGGAGCACAATGCAAACCAGATCTAGTCTTAATCCCTTCACATTCCAGATAATATCCTAATTCAGAAGGATCTAAGGAATTAATATTTATAGAAACACATGAACTTAACATTTTACCAGATAAGTCACCATAAACAGTCATTCCTTTAGTATTTAATAAACCTTCTAACATATGATTCATTAAATAATTATTATGCTCATAAATTGTATTTAATCCTACTGAGTTTATGTATTTAATAGCTTCTGATAATCCAACTATGCCTGGAAGATTATGAGTTCCAGATTCAAATTTATCAGGTAGAAAGTCAGGTTGCGATAAAGAATATGAAAGACTTCCAGTGCCACCATGTATTAAGCTTGAACAAGAGTCATTAAATTTAGAGTCTAATATAAAACCACCAATTCCTTGTGGACCTAATAAGCTTTTATGACCTGTAAAAGCTATTGCATTAGCTCTGATATTTTTCATGTTAATATCTAGAACACCAGCACCCTGAGAAGAGTCAACAATGAAAAAAATGTTGTTTTCATCACATATTTTACCGATGCTTGATAAATCCTGAACTGAACCTGTAACATTAGATACCTGAGTCATTACAACTAACTTTGTTTTGCTAGTAATTTTATCTTTTAAATCACTGGCTTTGATAAAACCTTCAGAATTTGCATTTATTATATCTAAGTGAATTTTAAGACTTTCCTTGCAAAAGAATAATGGTCTAATAACGGAATTGTGCTCCATCGAAGAAGTTATTACATGATCTCCGGGCTTTAAAATTCCCTTAATTAATACATTTAAAGATGTAGTAACATTATTTGTGAAAATAACATTGCTTGGAGAATCATAGCCAAAAAAATTGCAAATCACTTCTCTTGCATCATAGAGATATCTATTGCTTTGGATAGAGTTGCTATAATTTCCCCGACCAGCATTACCGCCTATATTAAGCATATAGTTACACATAGCATTAATAACTTGCTTTGGTTTAGGAAAAGTTGTTGATGAGTTATCTAAGTAAACTTCCATATTAAGTATTCACCTCTAAAAAAATAATTTATAAAAGCCCCAAATAATAAATATTATACCCAAAGCAAAGAGGAAGTAGTCCAATATTTTTGTTGTGCCATTGACCAAATCAGGCTTAAATTTCTTAAAACCTTTACTTACTAAAATGTTAAGAAAGCAAAACCAAGTTATACTTCCAATTATCATTGATGAGATTGAAAATATAAAATATATTCTTCCATGATGTCTCCAAACATTGAATATGGTTCCACTTAATGCAATCCATAATGATGGAGTAGTTGGATTGAGAAAGGTTATCAGGAATCCAGTTAGAAACCCATTTGATGAAGTCCTATAAATTGGCTTTTCCAAGTTAAATCCTACCTTTTTATGTGCAAATGATATTTTATTAGATAAAATTAAAACAATACCAGATACTATCCAAAATAGACTATGAAACTTAGGGTTTCTGGTAAGTATTGTAAAAAGGCCTAAGTTTATAATTACTATATATGTTATATCTGCGGAAACAGCACCAAGCGACACCTTAAATCCTTCTCGAAAGCCTTTTGATATCGAACGACTAACAGACTCAAGACCTGAAGGACCTAAGGGTATAGAGGCAACAAAACCTGTAAAAAAACCAATTAATATAGCTTTTAATATGTTAAATACTGAAAACATTATATTCTCCTTTTTATTGCATTTCTATATAATTATAAAATAAAAAGATATTTATTTCACTAAATTTATGAAGTTTTTATCTGAATGTATTCTTAACCTTTATAAAATGAGAAAAATATATATAATATTAATATAAGTTATAATAAAGATAGTACAGGTGGTGTAAATATGAATTATTATATAATAGTATTCAAAAATACATATGATGCAATGTCAGCAGAAAAAAGATTAAAAGAATTAGACTTAGTGTTTAGAATAATGCCAACACCTACATCCATAACAATGAGTTGTGGCATATGTGTGAGGGTTGATAAAAAGGTAGATATAGAGAAGGTAATAAATAGCGATTTAATAGAATACAAAAATATATACTATAGAAATGATGGAGGATATATCTTAATTAGTAAATAGGAAGGGGGATTATAATTGTATGGTAATTACTTAATAGAATTAGAAGAAGATTTTCAATTTCTAAAAGAATTGAAATCAAATATTAATAGTACACTAGTAGATATAATAAGTGTTAAATCAATCGAACTAATAATAAATAAAGCATTTAAAATAGCAGTTGTAATTATTATAATGTATTTTTCTATAAAAATAGGAAAGCATTTAATAAAAAAGTTTGTTGAGAAGCAAATTGAAAGTAATGCAGTTATTTCCTTGGATTCTCAAAGAGCAAAAACTTTAGGGGAAGTTTTAAAAAGTGTTTTAAAATATGTAGTATATTTCATGGGAATAACAGCAATAATATCAATTTTATTTGGTGGTATGTCTTTTACATTCGCAAGTATAGGGGGTATCGCAGTTGGTCTTGGTGCACAAAGCCTAATAAAGGATTTAATCAATGGATTTTTTATTTTATTTGAAAATCAATTTGGAGTAGGGGATCATGTAACTATAGGCAGTTTTAATGGAATTGTTAAAAGTATAGGAATTAGGGCTACTGTGATTAAAGATTTTACAGGTGACATACATTCAATTCCAAATGGATCAATAGGTGGAGTTACAAATCATTCACGTAATGATATTAGGTTTGTGGTAGATATAGATATATCGCCACAGGAAAATATTAAAAAGGTAATTGATATTATAAGAAGTGCTTGTGATGAGTTTAAGTGCAAAAACGAAGAATACATAGGTGAATCTTTAGAAATAACGGGGGTCATAGCACTTGAAGTATCAAAGGTTACAATAAGAGTAGTAGGTAATGCAAAGCCATTAATGCAATGGAAAATGGAAAGAGAGCTTAGAATGATAATAAAGTTAGCTTTAGATAAAAACAGAATAAATATATCTATGACTGAGAAGCAATTAGACAATGAAAATATAGAGAAGGGGGAGGAATAATGGTAGAAAACTTTAATCTTGGAGATGTGGTTGAAATGAAAAAGCAACATCCATGTGGATCAAATCAGTTTGAAATAATAAGGGTAGGTGCTGATATAAAGATAAAATGTACTGGCTGCGCTAGAATAGTAATGATTCCAAGAGGAAAATTTAAAAAGGAAGCAAAAAAAATAGTAATTGCTGCAGAAAGTTAGCAAAATAACTTGATTCTTTCTTTTTTAAATGGTATAATCATTAATTGTAATCCCTGCTATGCAAAGCATAGCCGTTAGTCCGAGGGGAGGAGGTGAAATTGATGAGAAAGTACGAAACTATATTTATATTAAACCCATCATTCGATGAAGAAACTGTAAAAGCTAACATCGAAAAGTTTAAGGGTGTTATAGAAAATGGTGGAGGAACAGTAGAAAATGTTGATTTCTGGGGTAAGAGAAAGCTTGCTTACGAAATCTCAAAAGTTAGTGAAGGTTATTATACTTTAGTTAACTTTACTGCTAACCCTGAATTACCAAGAGAATTAGATAGAATATTCAGAATCACTGATGGTGTTATAAGACATATTATTGTTAATGAACAAGTATAAGGTGGCGTTGTAAATGAATAAAGTAGTTCTAATCGGAAGATTAACGAAAGATCCAGAACTAAGATTTACTCCAGGAAGTGGAGCAGCAGTAACAACCTTAACATTAGCAGTTGATAAATATAATACAAAGACTGGCCAAAGAGAAGCTGATTTTGTTCCTGTAGTAGTATGGGGCAAACAAGCTGAAAGTACTGCTAATTACATGAGTAAAGGTAGCCAAGTGGCTATTAGTGGTAGAATCCAAACCAGAAGCTATGATGCGAAAGACGGAACTAAGAGATATGTTACTGAAGTTGTAGCAGATCAATTTGGTGGAGTTGAATTCTTAGGAAGCAAAGGAAGCAATTCATCAGGAAATAGTTTTAGTAATAGCAATGAATATTCAGCACCAGCGAATGATGCGTTCAATGGTGGATTTGAAGAGGATATAACTCCAGTAGATGACGGAGATATGCCTTTCTAAAATTTAAGTAAGGAGGGAATATAATGAGCAGAGAAGAAGGTAACAACGGTAGAAGACCTGGCGGTAAAATGAGAAGATCTAGAAAAAAAGTTTGTGCTTTTTGCGTAGATAAAGCTGAATTTATCGACTATAAAGATATAAATAAGCTTAGAAAATATGTTACAGAAAGAGGAAAGATTCTTCCAAGAAGAATTTCTGGAACTTGTGCTAAGCATCAAAGAGAATTAACATCTTCAATTAAGAGAGCAAGAAACATAGCATTATTACCATTTACAACAGAATAAATGGTAATAATAATATTCCCCCTGAGAAATCAGGGGGTTTTTAATATAAAAAAATATTAATATTAGATAAATTTCTCAAGTTTATGGAAATATATAGTAAATTGACTATAAATTCTTGCAATACTCATAAAAAAAATTTAAAATAAG
This sequence comes from Clostridium beijerinckii HUN142, assembly GCF_000621745.1. GTDB lineage: Bacteria > Bacillota > Clostridia > Clostridiales > Clostridiaceae > Clostridium > Clostridium beijerinckii_A. The sequence continues at coordinate 27,750 of NZ_JHXK01000036.1, forward strand.
AATACAAGGGTTTTAAGAGAGGTGATAGACTATGAGAAAAGATAATTTTAATATAATGACGAACATTAAAATTATAGAAGATTTAAAGGCACAACTTCTTTGTATAATAGGAGAGTTTTTCAGGCTATTAACAAAGGGCAACAATGTAGCCCGCGATTCTATTTTAGATTGTATCTCAGGAGCTATAATTATACTATATATTCTAGGTGATAAGTTAGGATATTCATTTGTAGATATAGACCATACTATAAAATCAAAATTAGATTTAGGGGTAAGAGCAGAGGATCAAGTTGAAAAAGAAGGCAAAAGCTTAAGTAAATTAAAAGGTTATATTAGTAACAGAAGAGATTAAATATTCTTAGGAGGCTTTTTATGAATTGGATAACTATGCTTAAACGTTTGCTTAAGCCCGGATTACTAATTACAATTTTAATAGTATTATTTGCATATAATTATACAGGTGCAGGTATTATTGTCCTAGTAATCTACTTAATAGATGATTTCCACCATTTAAATTATTACTTGGAAAAGGAAAATGATTTTAACCAATTTATAAAAAGTATAAATAAAGGTATATCAGAGAATGCATTAAAGTCAATATATCCATTAGTATTGATAAAAGAAGATGGGGAAATAGTTTGGTACAATAATTTATTTAACACTTTAAAATCAGATGAAGAAGATAATGAAAAAAATATTTTAAGTATAACAAGGGGAATAAATCTAGATGATTTTTTAAAGAGTGAAAATAACTTGCATCAAAGGTTAAATATACAAAATAAGTTATACGATGTATATGCCACTTTGATTGAAACTAAAAATAAAAAAAGTTTATACTTATTATCATTTAATGACATTACAAAGCTCATAGATTATGAAACAACTCAAGAAAGTGTAATATTAATAGAGGTGGATAATTTTACAGAAGTATTAGATAAAACCGATGATAATAATAGGCCGCTTTTAGTGGCTGAAATTGAAAGAACAATAAACGCATATGCCAATAATCTAAAAGCAATGATTAAAAGATATGATACCAATAAATATGTATTGTCAGTTCAAGATAAGTATATTGAAGATGAAATAAAGCATAAGTTTAATATAATGGAAGTAATATCAAAAATAGATAAGGGAAATTCAATTGAAATTACTTTAAGTATGGGTGTTGGCAAAGGAGGAATGTCCCCTCTTGAAAATTATAATAATGCAAATATAGCTAAAGAGTTAGCGTTAGGTAGAGGCGGAGACCAAGTTGTTGTTAAAACTAATGATGATATAAAGTTTTTTGGTGGAAATACAAAGGAAATAGAAAAAAGAACTAAAGTTAAAGCGAGAGTTATAGCGAGAGCTCTGAGTGAATTAATTCGCGAGAGCAGCAAGGTCTATATTATAGGGCACAAAAACCCGGATATGGATTGCTTTGGATCTGCAGTCGGATTAACTAGTGTAGTTAAACAATTGGGTAGAGATTGTAAAATTATACTAAATAATGATATTACTGCAATTGGATACTTTTTGAATAAATTAAATAAGGAGTCTAAATATGATGATTTATTCATATCTGTGGAAGAGGCAAAAAGTGACTTAGATGGTCAAACATTAGTTATCATTGTGGATGTTCATAATAAGAGTTATGTTGCTGATTTGTCACTAGTAGATAAAGCCCAAAGAAAAGTTATAATAGATCACCATAGGAGAAGTCCAGATATGATAGAGCATGATATACTTAATTATATAGAAGTATATGCATCATCTACATCAGAGATGGTTACAGAAATCATTCAATATATGGTTGATAAGCCAAAGTTGACGAGAACAGAAGCAGAAGGGTTGCTTGCAGGTATTTTTATGGATACAAAAGGATTTTCATTTAAAACTGGTGTTAGAACTTTTGATGCTGCATCATTTTTAAAATCATTGGGAGCAGATCCGATAGAAATAAAAAAAATGTTTACAGATGACTTAGAAGATTATCTACTTATTGCTGAAACCATAAAGTCTGCTGAAGTGAAAGAGAATACAGCTATTGCTATAACACCTAAAAATATTGATACTGTAATTATAGCAAAGGCAGCAGATGAATTGCTAAATATATCTGGAATATCTGTAAGTTTTGTTTTAGGTGAAGTAAATAGTGATATCTATATAAGTGGAAGATCAGTAGGTGATATTAATGTTCAAGTGGTGCTAGAAGCACTTGGCGGAGGAGGGCATATGAATATTGCTGGCGTAAAAATATCAAATAAGACAATTGAGCAAGTAATTATTGAATTAAAAGAAGCAATGAAAAAATACTTAAGGATAGGTGAATAAATTATGAAGGTTATTTTATTACAAGATGTTAAAAAGATAGGTAAAAAAGGTGATATTATTGAGGCTTCAGACGGATATGCAAGAAATTTTTTATTCCCAAGGAAATTAGCGCAAGAAGCTAGTACTGCAAATATGCATATTTTGAATAATAAAAAAGAAAATGAAAGAAAACAAAAATTAGCAGAACTCGAAGCAGCACAAAAGCTAGCTGAAGAATTAAAGGGAAAAGAAATAAGAATTAAAGCTAAAACAGGGGAAAGTGGGAAATTATTTGGTGCAATTACTAGCAAAGATGTTGCAGAACTAATTAGAGAACAGTATAAGATTGAAATAGATAAAAAGAAAATTGTTATGGATACAATAAAATTAGCAGGCGGATATGAAATTGATATTAAACTATATCCAGAAGTTAGTACTAAAATGAAGGTGATTATTGTTCCACAAGAATAAGGAGGATTAATTTTGAATTCATATGATGACGCAAGCTTATTGCAGGATATTATTTCAGGAACTTTATCATTAGAGTCACAAATTGAGGCTTTATTTTCTATAACCAAGAATGTACTCGACAAAGGCGCATTTAGAGCGAGAACAGTTAGATTTAAACTAGATAAATTCATTCAATCATCAAATCTTTGCGATAAAATTTTCGCGCTAAATACTATATTAGCTGAAGGTAAGGATCTAAAAACAATACCTAAAAAAGAAGAGTTACAAAAGGCTATAGATAGAACTGTTAGATTAATTTCAAATGAATTAGCAAAAAGGTATGTTCAAAATAAAATTGAATCTCAAGTTGAGCAATCTATTATGGAAAAACAGGAGAAATATATAGATGAAGTTAGGCTTTCAGTTATAAACAAGCAAAAGGGTTCCGAAAATAAAAAGACTATCAGTAAATTAAATAATTTAATAGAATTAGATAGTAGAATTACTAGTAAAAATATTATGAGCTTTTTAAGGCCAACGGATTTTAATCAAGTAGTTGGGCAAGAAAGAGCAATAAGATCATTAATATCAAAGCTTTCATCACCATATCCACAACATATAATATTATATGGACCTCCAGGAGTTGGAAAGACCACAGCAGCAAGATTAGCTTTAGATGAGGTTAAGAAGCTTTCATTTACACCTTTTGATGATAAATCTAAATTTATTGAGGTTGATGGTACTACATTAAGATGGGATCCTAGGGAAATAACAAACCCATTGCTAGGATCTGTGCACGATCCAATATATCAAGGGAGCAAAAGGGATTTGGCTGAGGTTGGGATACCAGAACCTAAACCAGGATTAGTTACACAGGCACATGGAGGCATACTATTTATAGATGAGATTGGGGAATTGGATTCGATGCTTCAAAATAAGCTTTTGAAGGTTTTAGAAGATAAAAGAGTTGAATTCTCATCATCATACTATGATCCAGATGATGAAACAATTCCTAAATATATAAAGTATCTTTTTGATAATGGAGCTCCAGCAGATTTCGTTTTAATTGGGGCAACAACTAAGAGTCCAAGTGAAATAAATCCAGCTTTAAGATCTAGATGCACAGAAGTGTATTTTGAACCGCTTTCTTCAAAGGATATTGTATTTATAGTAAAAGATGCAGCTGAAAAATTAAATGTAAGACTAGAAGATGGCGTTGCTCAAAAAATAAGTAATTATACGTTTGAGGGTAGAAAAGCTGTAAATATTCTAACAGACACATATGGATATGCATTGCATAGATCTAAACAATTTGTTGATAATTTAGAAATAAAACTATCAGATTTAGATGAGGTAATATCGGTTGGAAGATATACGCCATATGAAAGGTTAAGCAATATAAATGAAAGAGAAGTTGGGCATGTGTATGGATTAGGTGTAAGTGGATTTTTAGGATCTACAATTGAAATTGAAGCTGCGGTTTTTCCAGCAAAGAAAAAGGGTTATGGTATAGTTAGATTTAATGATACAGCAGGAAGTATGGCTAAGGATTCTGTATTTAATGCTGCTTCAGTAATTCGAAGATTAACCGACAAAGATATTAAGGATTATGATATTCATGTTAATGTAGTTGGTGGAGGAAAAATAGATGGACCTTCAGCAGGTGCGGCCATTACGATTTGTATAATAAGTTCATTATTAAATAGACCTATAAGGCAGGATATGGCTATTACAGGAGAGATATCACTTCAAGGAAAGGTTAAGCCTGTTGGCGGAATATTTGAAAAAATATACGGAGCTAGAAGAACGGGAATAAAACTTGTTTTAATTCCAAGTGATAATAAAAATGAAATTCCTTTAAATACTGATGATATAGATGTTAGGATTGTAAGATCTATAAAAGAAATTATGGATATTGCATTTATCTAATTTAATGAAATAGGTCTCCTTAAGGTGAAGGAGACTTTTTTTTGTAACTAAGAAATGATAGAATTAGAATGATGATATACAAAAGACGAAGGGGAAATTAATTGTCAATTGATAATTAGATAGGAGGAATAAAGCTTGGATGCATCAGTTATGAGGAGTTTGCCTCAAAGCATAGAAGCGGAACAATCAGTTATAGGATCTATGATTATTGATAAGAATGCTATTGCAAAAGTTCTAGAGAGCTTAGAGGAAGAGGATTTTTATAGAGATGGTCATAAAGTAATATATAAGGCTATACAAGAAATGTTTAGAAGTGATATAGCAGTAGATCTATTAACATTATTAGAATATTTGAAGAGTTCGGATATGCTTGAGAGGGCCGGAGGGGTAACATATATAACAGAAATAAGTTCTTCTGTACCAACTACTGCAAACTTAAGCGCGTATATAAAAATTGTTTCTGATAAATCTACGTTGAGAAAGCTCATTAAGTCATCAACTGCAATAATAGAAGAAAGTTATAATAATCAAAGTAATGTAGAAGATGTCGTAGATAGTGCTGAAAAGAAAATATTCAATATAGCTGAAAAAAGGACATCAAAGGATTTCGAGCCTTTAAGCGATGTATTAGAAAGAGGATTTGCGCAAATAGAAAAATTGTTTAACAATAAGGGAACAATTACTGGTGTGGGATCTGGATTTACTGATCTAGATGCAAAGACATCTGGATTTCAAAGTGGAGATATGATATTAATAGCAGCCAGACCTTCAATGGGTAAAACAACATTTGCACTGAATATTGTAGAACATGCAGCTCTTAGAGAAAATAAAAGCGTTGTAGTCTTTTCTCTGGAAATGTCCAAAGAGCAATTAGCATATAAACTTCTTTGTTCAGAAGCTAATGTAGATATGTTAAGCCTTAGAACTGGAACTTTAGAGGATAAGGACTGGGAAAATATAGCTATGGCTGCAGGCCCACTTTCAAAGGCAAAAATTTATATAGATGATACTGCTGGTGTCACTGTTATGGAAATGAGATCAAAATGTAGAAGACTTAAAATGGAATATGGAATAGATCTAATTGTAATAGACTATTTGCAGCTTATGTCTGGAGGAGCTGGTAGTGATAATAGACAACAAGAAGTATCTGAAATTTCCAGATCGATTAAAGCATTAGCTAAAGAAATGGAATGTCCAGTAATAGCCTTATCTCAGTTGTCGCGTGCACCTGAGCAAAGGGCAGATCATAGACCGATGTTATCTGACTTAAGAGAATCAGGATCTATAGAGCAAGATGCCGATATAGTTATGTTTTTATATAGAGATGAATACTACAATAAAGAAACTGAGGATAAAAATATCGGTGAGTGTATAATGGCTAAGCAAAGAAATGGCCCGGTTGGAACTGTTAAACTTGCTTGGCTTGGTCAATATAGTAAATTTGGTAATTTAGATTTGATTCATAAGGAATAAAATTTAAATAATTAGTAAAACTAAATTATAAAGATATAAGAAATTCATATAAATATAAGATTTCTTATATCTTTAAATAATGAGGATAATATTACTATGAATATTATCAAACAGCTTTTGGAATTATTAGCTTTAAACTACTTTTATAGTCATGGAGTAAAATATTACTTACATCAACTTTTGATAAATAAAAGATTCGTTGAAACAAAAATTCTTTTGAATTGTTATTAAACATAATTTTTAATATTAAAAAATTATTTTTATAAGATATTTCTAATATATGTTTGCTATCATAAAATGAATCTACATTTATGTAATAAAAATCTGAAGATTCTTCAAGTTCACATGTAGGAAGTTGTTCTTCAAGCTCAAGAGATAGCATGGAATTAATGAATTCTTTTGGGCTTATTAAACAATTATTATATACTAAAAAATTATCTTTCATATATATTCCTCCCTTCATATTTAATTATAGTTTGTGAGTTTTTAATACAAGCTATCCTATGATTGTGGTGGTTTATAATTAAGATATTCATATAAAATGATAAAATTTGAATAAATAACAAAAAATATTTAATGGGGGCTATGATATGAGCAAAAAAATTGGTTTTATAGGTTGCGGTAATATGGGAAGTTCGATGGTTGGAGGTCTTATTAAGTCTGGATTTATAAAAGCTGAGGATATAATGGTATCGACCAAAACTGAGTCTTCCTCAAAGAGATTAGAAGAACAGTTTCAAGTAAAAACAACTTTAGATAGTACAATTGTTGTAAGAGAATCTGATGTTATTATTTTTGCTATTAAACCTTTTATGTTTAAGCAAATGATAAACGAGATTAGATCGGAATTAACAGAAAATAAATTGATTATTACCATAGCAGCAGGAATTACAATTAATAACATGGAGGAATGGATTAATTGTAATTCTAAAGTAATTAGAACAATGCCAAATACACCTGCTCTTGTAGGTCAAGCAATGTCAGCTGTATGTCCTAATAAAAATGTTACCAAAGATGAGCTAGATTATTGTTTTAAGATTTTTGAAAGTTTTGGAGAATGTGTTCAACTAGAAGAAAAAGATTTTCACGCATTCATTGCATTATGTGGATCATCACCTGCATATGTGTTCATGTTTATAGAAGCCATGGCAGATGCAGCAGTAAAATTAGGAATACCTAGAGCGAAGGCTTATAAAATGGCATCTCAAAGCGTTTTGGGATCATCAAAGATGGTTCTAGAAACAGGAAAGCATCCAGGAGAATTAAAGGATATGGTTTGTTCACCGGCTGGTACAACTATAGATGCAGTAGTTGAGTTAGAGAAATTAGGTTTTAGAAATAGTGTTATACAGGCTATGAATAAATGTGCAGAGAAATCTAAAAGTATGTAGTAAATAAAAAGGGATGGTATAGTAAATAATTATAATCATTTACTATACCATCTCTTTTTATTTACTTTAATTTTTCAAATTATAATATATTAAAATCAAAAGATTTAAATATATTATAATAAAATTCAAGGTCTTTTTGAGTATTAAAAAAACAAGGAAATTTTAAATCATAATTGCCCCAGATAGTAATAGGTTTATAAGTAAAATAAAAAGTAACAAAAAAAGTTTCTCGTGTATTTAAACGAACTAAAAATGGTATAAGCTCTTTGTTAAGAAGTTTAAAAAATACACCAGTATGTTTATCAAAATTTAAATGGGATTTTAGTATATCTTTATCTTCATCCGGAATTAACTCAAAAAGCTTTTTTTTATCTTCATCTGAAATTTTATTTATATAAAAATCTATGTAAGCGCTACAATTATTTATTTCGAAAGTATATTCTATAAATTTGATAAACTTCTTCTCTCCATCTTCAATGTTATTAGCCATAAGGGTAAAATTTTTAAAGGAATCGAAGCCTTCCGAAATATTATTAAATCTTATACTAACTTCAGCTTTAAAAGTATCATCATCTATAGGGATTAGTAATTTATTCATATAATTCACTCCTAATATGATTAATATTAATTTTATATTAACTAACTGACTTAATATTGTCTAGGATTAGGTGTTTTTATGAAGAGTGCATATTTATCAACATAATATTTAAAAATATTTTTTGTGGATAAGATTTATAGCAATATAATGTGGATAATTATATAATATAAATTCTGTGGATAAATTTTAAAAATAATTTTGTGAATAATTTTTGTTAAAATGAATTTGTGGATAAATCTAAGCTTATTTTTCTTGTGTACATAACTAATTAGGAAAGGAAATAATAAAAACCTATAATTGAAATATAAGCTCAATTATAGGTTTTATTAATATAAATTCTTCAAGATTAAAATCTTAAAATATTAGATACTAGCAACTCCACTTCTAACTGCAGCATCTTTAACAGCTTCTGCAACTAAAGCTTGAACCTTGAGGTCAAATGCTTTTGGAATTATATTTTCAGGAGTTAATTCATCGGACGATATAGCATTTGCAATAGCATAAGCAGCGGCTACTTTCATCTCTTCATTAATTTCTGTAGCTCTTACATCTAACGCTCCTCTAAATACGCCTGGAAAGGCTAATACATTGTTTATTTGATTAGGATAATCTGAACGTCCAGTTCCCATCACTGCAATTCCAGCTTCTTTTGCATCTTCAGGAAAGATTTCAGGAGTTGGATTAGCCATGGCAAATATTATTCCATCTTTGTTCATAGTTTTAACCATATCTTTAGAAACTATGTTTGGAGCAGAAACACCAATAAACACATCTGCACCTTTTATAACATCTTTAAGTGTACCAGTTTCATTATTTGGATTAGTTATATTAGCTAGTTCTTCCATGTAAATATTATGGCTTAGATCTTTATCTCTACTTATTACGCCATCTATATCACACATTACTATGTTTTTAACCCCGGAAGAAAGTAATAACTTACATATGGCAGTTCCGGCAGAACCGGCACCATTTATAATTACTTTTATATCTTCTAGCTTTTTGCCTACTATTTTTAAGGCATTCAATAGACCCGATAAAACAACTATAGCTGTTCCGTGTTGGTCATCGTGAAATACTGGTATATTTAATTTCTCTTTCAATTTTTTTTCAACTTCGAAACATCTAGGAGCTGAAATATCTTCTAGGTTTATTCCGCCAAGAGTTGGAGCGATATTTACAACTGTATTAACAATTTCATCTACATCTTTAGTGTCTAGAACTATAGGGAATGCATCCACATTACCAAACTCCTTAAACAAAATACTCTTACCTTCCATGACAGGTAAAGAAGCAAGCGGACCAATATCTCCAAGGCCTAAAACTGCAGTACCATCGGAAATAACAGCAACCGTATTCCATTTACGAGTATATGTGTAAGCTTTTGATGGATCTTTATGTATTTCACGACAAGGCTCTGCAACACCGGGTGTATATGCAAGACTTAAGTCCTTAGCAGTTTTTACCTCGCATGTAGGTTTAATCTCATACTTGCCTCTTTTTTCTTCGTGGAAATTTAAGGCTTCTTCATAAATATTCATTAAAAACACTCCTTAATATATTAAATATATTTAATATCAGTAAAATATAAGCATAAATACAACAATATAAAACAATTATACGAATTATTTATAAAAAAAGCAAAAAAATATTCGATATACAGTTGACCGTAGAAAGGTACTTTGCTACTATTTAAAAGGAGAGATTAAAAGAATTTTATACTACTCCAAATTGATAAGTAAAATTAAAGCTAATGTAAGCTTATTTATATTAAGGGAGGCAAGATAAATGTCAGCATTTATTGTTTTAGGAGCTCAATGGGGAGATGAAGGAAAAGGAAAGATGACAGATTATTTAGCAGAAGAAGCTAATGTAGTTGTTAGATTTCAAGGTGGAAATAATGCTGGTCACACTGTAGTGGTTGGCGATAAAGAATATAAACTACACTTAATACCATCTGGGATTTTGTATGATGATAAATTAAATGTTATAGGAAACGGAGTAGTTGTAGATCCAAAGGCTCTATTTGATGAAATAGAATACTTAGAAGGTGTAGGAGTTAATGTTACACCTAAAAAGTTAGTAGTAAGTGACAGAGCTCAACTTATCATGCCATATCATAAAATATTAGATCAATTAAAAGAAAAAGCTAGAGGTAAAAATGATATAGGTACTACAGGTAAAGGAATAGGACCTTGTTATACAGATAAATTTGAAAGATGTGGAATTAGAGTTTGTGATTTAATGCATGAAGATGTTTTTGCAGAAAAATTAAAAGAAAATGTTGAAATGAAAAATGCTTATATTACAAAAGTATTAGGTGGAGAAGCATTAAATTTTGAGGAAATATTAAAAGAATATTTAGAATTTGCTAAAAAATTAAAGCCATTTGTTCAAGATACATCTGTTAGAGTTTATAATGAAATCAAATCAGATAAAACTGTTTTATTTGAAGGTGCTCAAGGAATGTTGTTAGATATTGATTATGGTACATATCCATATGTAACTTCATCTAATACAACTGCTGGAGGGGTGTCTAGTGGGGCTGGTATAGGACCTAATATGATCACTAATGCTGTGGGAATAACAAAGGCGTATACTACAAGAGTTGGTAAAGGACCATTCCCAACAGAATTACTTGATGAAACCGGAAATTGGATAAGAGAAAAAGGACATGAATATGGTGTAACTACAGGAAGATCTAGAAGATGTGGTTGGTTAGATTTAGTTATAGTTAAGACTGCAGCTAGAGTAAGTGGATTAACTTCATTAGCTGTTACAAAAATTGATACATTAGCAGGATTAGAAAAGATTAAAGTATGCGTTGGATACAAGTTTAATGATACAGTAATTGATTATTTCCCAGCGAGTTTAGAAGATTTAGCTAAATGTGAACCAATATATGAGGAATTTGATGGTTGGGATGATAGCGTAGCAGATGTTAGAAGCTATGATGAATTACCTGATAATGTTAAGAAATATTTAGCTAGAATTTCAGAGTTTACTGATACTAAGATTTCAATAGTTGGAGTTGGTCCAAAGAGAGATCAAACAATGAGAATAGATAGTATATAATCTATAGTTTAGTATTATGCTCGGGTATTGACTTTATGTTTTGTATAAAATATAATTTTATTGTAGACAATAATTATATAAAGTTATATTAAAGAAGGTGAAATTATGATAACTAAAGATATGACAATTGGCGAAGTAGTTAGTGCAGATCAATCTAAAGCTCAAGTTCTAATGAGTTTTGGAATGGGATGTGTTGGATGTCCATCAGCTCAAGCTGAAACTATAGCTGAAGCAGCAACAGTTCACGGATTAAACTTGGACGATTTATTAGAAGCATTAAATAGATAATAATATTATTTATTAGGGGATTTTCTTTTTAGAAAATCCTCTTTTATTTGCACTAATATCACAGTAATTAGAAGCATTTATTTTAAGAATTAAGACGGAAATTAATAATTATATTAACTCCTATCCGTTAAGAAATGATAAAATATACTATATTGAGATCACAGCTTTAATAAAGTCAAAAACAGTATAAAAATATACATTAAAGGGGGAGGTATATTGTTAAATTAAGAATAGTATATGATAAATAAGCTAATCTAAAAATGCTTATGAATAGGAAAACTATTTTTTATTAGCAATGAATAAATATGAGTAAAAGTTTTACAAAGAAATATGAAGTACATTATTATGAAGTAGACGCTAAATTAAGATGTAAATTATCATCTTTAGTAGATTTTATCTGTGATGTAGGTACTCAGCAATCGGAGCATTTGGGTGGTGGAATTCAATATTGCACAGAAAATGATTGTGCATGGGTTTTCTATAAATATGATATTAAGATAAATAGATATCCAATGTTTGGTGAAGCTGTAAGCATTACAACTCAGCCTATTGGTTTTAAAAAGTTTTATGGATTGAGAAAGTACTTTATAAGAGATGAGAAAAACAATATTATCGGAGAAGCTCTTGCACTATTTTTCTTGATTGATATTAAAAAAAGAAGACCAATCAGGATACAGAACGAACAGTATGATATTTATGGGGTAGATGGGGATGTAGATTATGATATAAGCATGGATAAAATAGAACGTGTTGATGAAGAGCAGTATCATAAGGAGTTCAGAATTAGGTATAGTGACATTGATTCAAACAATCATGTTAATAATGTGAAGTATATTGAATGGGCAACTGAAGCTGTTCCACTGGATGTTGTTAATAGATATAATCTTAGGAGAATTAAAGTGACATTTGAGAAAGAGACTAAATACGGGGATGTTATATCATCAATTGCAACTGTGAAGAAAGTGAATGAAAATAGTTTAAAATCATATCATACTATAAGAAATGGAGAAGGAGTTGCTGTTACATTACTAGAGGGTGAGTGGGAAAAAATAAAAGAATAATTATTAGAAATGACAGTCACAAAATTTAAATTCTTTAAAAGTTTTGTGGCTGTCATTTATTTTTAGTAAATAACTTAGATTATTTTGTTATATAATTAGCTATTAGCAGCAGATTTTGCAGCTAAATAACCAGAACTCCATGCCCATTGAAGATTAAAGCCACCACAATCACCATGAACGTCTAGGATTTCTCCACAGAAGTATAAATCTTTAACTAGCTTGGATTCCAATCTCATATTGTTTACCTCAGAGGTATTTACACCTCCTACAGTGACTTGAGCATTAGGAAAGCCGTTAGTATCTATGCAATTGAAGTCCCACATTTTAAATCTATCGATTAATTTATTAATGTGCTTCCAATCAATATTGCTACAAGGCAAGTGAATGTCTTTTATTCCAACATCTTTTAATATCGTAGGAATTAATTTTTTGTTTATTACTCCAATTAATGCAGATGATATGCCTCTGTAATTAAACATAGAAAAATGACTAGAAAAGAAATTTTCAACATCTTCTTTGCTTTCATGTGGAAACATATCAAGTCTTATAGTGACTTTTGAGCCGCTATAAAGAGCTTTAGAGGCATGAGATGATAACTGCATTATAGGAGGTCCAGAAATTCCGTAGTCTGTGAATAGAACTTCTCCAACCTCTGTGCGCGCTATTTTATCGTTAACGAGAAGAGAAACAGAGCCATCAAATTTAATCCCGGATAAAGCTTTTAAGTAAGGATAGTCTAATTTTAACTGAACAATACCAGGAAGTGTACTTACAATGCTATGACCCAAAGATTTGCATAGCTTATAACCAGAACCATCTGACCCTGTTTTGGTAGCAGATTTGCCACCACAACTCAAAATAAGTTTTTTGCAAGAAAAGTTTTTAAAGTCAGTATTGCTGCTGTTTAAAATGAAGTTACTCTTTTTGCTTATAGAATTAACTTTGCAATTTGTGTATAAAGGTATTTGTCTATCATCTATTGCCATTCTGAATATATCTATTACGGAAGAGGCTTGAAGGGACTTGGGATACATCTTACCATTTTCTAATTCAATTAGTGGCAATCCTAGAGACAAAAATGTACTTTCAACATCTTTAACAGTAAAGCTATCTAATGCTGTTTTAAAGAAAGTTTGATTTTCGCTGTGAAAACAATTAAATGGGTGATATATATTTTTATTAGTGATATTACATCTTCCGTTGCCAGTTACAAGAATTTTTTTGCCAATTCTATCATTGCCTTCAACAATTGCTACATCAACTCCAAAATCTTTAGCTATTATTGCAGCCATTAGGCCGGAGGCACCACCACCAACAATTATTAAATCGTGATAAATCATTATAACAATCACTCCTTATGTATGTTTTATTGACCGTATAAAATTAAATAATATATTTTTGATCAGAACCAAAAGAAACTGAATATTTTAAGTATATCACTAATTCATCGATTACTACTAAAATAAAGAGTTTCAAATAATATTATTCAATGTTTTATAATACGCTTTAATAAATTTTATCATAGTAATATTAAGACTAAAAGAAAGGAATACTAAAGATGAGGTGATTTTTAGTATGAAAGTAAAGGTTATTAATGAAAAATCAAGATACTTTGGAGGTATATTTAAAGTAATAAGAATGAATTTTGATAATATAATGGTTAATTATCAAGATGTAGGTGGTGCAAAGAGCTTTTCTTTTAATGATGTGGAATGTGTAAGTGAGAATGAGATAGATGAATTTTTAATTAAGAATAGAAATTTTTTAAAGATTAAATTAAAAAGAGGGATCTCAGTACTTTTTTATAATGCGTTATATGAGTCATTAGAGTTAGAAATTAAAGAAGAAATAAAAGAATTAAGTCTCTTAAGAGATAAATATAAACTACATAAAAGCAAAGTATGGGAAAAGGAAATGCTATTACTTATAAATAATAAATTTCCTTTAGAAGTTAGAGCATCAGGAAAAAATTTTAAAAAAAATGGATATAGTATAAATATTAATAAGATGGAAAGAGATAATTTTTTAGAGGTATGTTGTGGAGAAATGGAAATCATTGAAGATCAAATTAATTTAAAAAAGGGTATTTTATCTAGTCTGAAGGAAGCAATAGATTATATTCAAGAAGCCCATGAAATGTAGTTATAATGCCATTATCGTAAAAATAAATAAGATAAAAATAAAAAAAATGAAAAAATGTGTTGACAGGGAATCTAATTTTAGGTATTATAGTCTATGTGGTCAGCAGCTTGAATAACTCAAGGACATAAAGTTAAGACATTTAAGCGAAAGACAATATAGCATGGCTCCTTGGTCAAGCGGTTAAGACACCACCCTTTCACGGTGGTAACAGGGGTTCGATTCCCCTAGGAGTCACCATTT
>NZ_KK211342.1:0-1727 GCF_000621745.1 Clostridium beijerinckii HUN142
ACTCCAGTATCTCCTGTTGGTCCAGTTACACCTGTGTCTCCAGTAGGTCCGGTAATTCCAGTATCTCCAGTTGGACCTGTTGCTCCAGTATCTCCTGTTGGTCCAGTTGGGCCTGTTGGACCAGGACCTGTTTCCCCGGTTGGACCTTCTGAAGTAATTGTTACACTTAAGAAAGGCCTTTGTGTTTGCAATGGCCATTCCTTAGAAAAATATCCTATAATAGTGTCAATTATATTTTCAATTCCAATAAGAGTTATACCATTATTAGGAATTGTATTATTTATCCATCCATTAACCAAATCAGTTATATCTATACTAATATAGTTACCAACATCTCCAGCATTTATATTTGTTGAATATGGAGTAAAATTAGCTATAGGTGCATTATTCCAAGTAACTGTACTTTCTGTGAAATCACTTGCATTTATATACACTCTAACAGTTTGAGGTAATTGTGCTGAATCTGGTACATCATTTCTGGATACAAATAAATTTAATGAAGCATTTGATATAGAGCTTCCTGGTGTAATACCAGATAAATTAAATTTTAGTAAGCTTCTATAAACGTCATCTTCTTGAACAAACATGCCTGTAAATAAATCAGTAGATAACCCAAAATTTGCATTAGGGTTCAGTTGTGATATATAGGCATCATCCGTAGGACTTATAAATATAGTAGGCATTCAGCCATCTCCTTATCTTGCGTTTGAATTATATACCATTTTGTTATTGACTTAATCATGATAGATTGCGCTATTACAATATATGTAAACTAAAAACTTTTGACACTTCTCTCATATATATAAATTTAAAAATATTATCAGATAACTTTTTACTTCTAATATATTTACTTACTATAACAAAGTATGTTGGAACGAAATTATAAAATTGCTCTAACAAATTATAATCATTTAGTGAGTATATATTTTATCCTAATATGCATTTATATTAAAATTATGTTGATCTGGATGTTAACGGCAAAAAAACTATATATTAAGGATTATTATATGGTGCAATAGAAAAAAGTTATTTATTTAAATTTAATTTTACTATTAGACTAAATTAATAATAAGCCTTAACTTTTTATTATATTGAATAGCAAATTGAAAACCCTCCGCATAAATGCAGAGGGCAACTTTTATAAATTAATCTAATTTCTTAAGGGTTAATTGTGCTCCAACTGATGGTGCTAAAGTTAATGTTAAAGCTAACGCTGAATTATTTCTGAAAGTGATTACATCTCCAGCAGCAAGAGTTAAGATAGCACTTCCTGAGATTTCACCAGTTGCTACAAGAGCCGAAATAGGAGTAGATGCATCAACTGTACCATTTACAGCAATTGCAATTTGAGCTCCAATTCCTGCTGTTATGCTAGCACCGTAATTAATCTCATAAACACCAGCAATTGCTACAGTAACTGTTGTTGTTCCTGGTGTGTGAGCTATATTGCTTAAAGGTCCATTATTAGAAAATGGAATATCTGCTCCACCTACAACAGTTGCGTCAGCTATTGTTGCTAGTTGATATACATAACCATCAGCAGCTAATCCAGCACCTGTTGGTCCAGTAGGTCCAGTTGCGCCTGATGGCCCTGTTGGTCCAGTTACACCAGTATCGCCAGTTGGTCCTGTTGCTCCAGTGTCTCCAGTTGGACCTGTTACTCCAGTATCTCCTATAGGACCTGTTGCTCCAGTGTCACCTGATGGACCTGTTACTCCAGTATCTCC
>NZ_KK211342.1:2659-42288 GCF_000621745.1 Clostridium beijerinckii HUN142
TCTCCAGTTGGACCTGTTGCTCCTGTGTCACCTGATGGTCCTGTTGCTCCAGTGTCACCTGATGGACCTGTTACTCCAGTATCTCCTGTTGGACCTGTTGGTCCGGTAGGTCCAGTTGGACCTGGACCTGTTGCTCCTGTTGGTCCTAATGGAGCAAACGTTACACTTAATAATGGCCTCTGTGTTTGTAATGGCCATTCTTTAGAGAAATATCCTATGATAGTATCCATTAAATTTTCTATACCTATTAAGGTTATACCGTTATTTGGTATAGATCCGTTTATCCATCCATTTACTATATCAGTTATATCAATACTAATATAATTTCCAACATCTCCATCAGTAATAGTTATAGAATATGGTGTAAAATTAGCTATAGGTGCAGTATTCCACGTAACAGTATTTTCTGTGAAATTACTTGAATTTGTATATACTCGAACAGTTTGTGGTAATTGCGCCGAATCTGGTACATCATTTCTATAAACAAATAAATTTAGTGAAGCGTTTGAAACATAGCTTCCTTGAGGAATACTAGATAAATTGAATTTTAATAAGCTTCTATATACGTCGCCAATCTGAATAAACATGCCTGTAAATAAGTCACCTGATAACCCAAAATTGGCATTTGGATTTAACAATGATATATATGCATCATCTGTAGGACTTATAAATATAGTAGGCATCCCACCATCTCCTTACTTTTTATCTTTGTTTATCTTTTGTATTTAGTTATTTAAAATAAATTTAGCTACTATAATATATGTAAAACAAATAGTATTTGACACACGTTGCTAAACAAGCGCGTTTAAAATATATTCCATAATAAATTCTGTTATAATCAAATTACATAATAAAAAATACCAACTTAAAGTATAAATTCATATACTTTAAAAAGTTGGCACAACTATTATTAAATATTATTATCTTTATCGTTAATATCTTTTTGAAACTTAGCTACATATTCATATGAAAGAAAATATTCCTTCATATTATTCCCAATTACATTGCAAAGATTATTTAAAAATTTATTATCTTCTTGTGATATCTCTGTATAATAATGAAATATATAAGGATTTACATATCCACTTTCTTCGAATATTCTCTGTATGTCAGCCAATGTGAAAAACTTATTATAATTTCTTACGTTTAATATTGAATTTCTATTATACATGAAATTTCCGTTTAGCAATTCTTTGATTACTGAATAATGCATTACATTAGATACTGTAGCTATTATATATCCTCCAGGCTTCAAAAATTTTTTTAACTCCTTCAATAGTTTCCACGGATCCTTACTTAATTGGAGTCTATCTCCTATAATTATATAATCAAAAAAGTTTAATTTGTTTTCTTTAAATTTCATGGTGTATATATCTTCGAAATCTTCCGTCATTATTTCAATCATTTTTCCGCATATCTTTGATATATTTTTATTTGTTTCTAGGCCATATATTTTAGCATTAGGATATATATATTTTAATCTAAATAATGTAGCGCCTAATCCACAATCAAATTCAAGTATATTTAATTCTTTTTCATTTGTTTCAACTATTTGTCCTAGTATATCAAATTTTATAACGCTACTGTCGTTAGAATTAAATCCCCATTTTTCTTCGAATCTTTGAGCATTTATAATTAGTGCATTGTTAAAGTTAGTAAAATCTTTTTTAAATGAAGTACTACCAAAATGATGTATAAAACTATCATTGCAAACCATAAGCTTATATCCAGCTTCTATTATTCTCATGCATAAATCATCATCTTCAAAATTTCCAGGAGTGAACCTCTCATCTAAGTTTCCAATTTTATTAATAACTTTTCTTTTTACTAATATACAAAATGCTATTAATCGTGATTTTTGTTCCCATCTTTTTGGCGTAGATATATTATTATTACTTGCAAATTCAATCATATCATCAACATTACTATAAGATACATTAATGCCTTGATAGTTTGAACAATTATTGGTTATAGGTCCTACAGCACCAATAGTCTCATCACTATATAGACATATTTTTAAATTCTCCAGCCATCTAGGTGCCACCTTGGTGTCATTATTTAATAATAAAATATCATTATCTTTTTCAGCCGCCTCTATTCCAACATTACATCCTCTCGGAAAACCTACGTTTTCATTATTTAAAATAAGTTTAATGTCATTTTGTTCTTTAAGCCATTCTCTAGTTCCATCTGTAGAATTATTGTCCACAATGATTATTTCATAAGTCCCAGCAGTTGTATATTTTCTAATACTTTCAATACAAATACGATTATAATCAATATTGTTATAGGTTAAAATTATTATTGAAGTCTTTCTATTCTCAAACATCAGACCTATATCTCCTTTAATACTGTTATCACTTATAAATTTTTTATCCTGTTCAAAAAGTAAATATCTTGACTAGTTATATTTTATGAATAATTGACTGAAATCGCCACATTACATAGACTAAATATTCTTAATAATCTTTTATAGCCTTTAATTGAGGCTCTTTAAATTTCTTAGTCATATCTTTATAATGAAATTTATATGTATTATTAAGAGTAATATTAATGGTAAAATGGTTATCTTAAATTTAGTATTATTTTAAGATAACCATTTATCACAATGAAAATATTAATTTAATATTTTCAATCATAATCATAATCTATATGAGCGGTAATAATAGAGAACTATATTAAATAAAAAAACTGGTTACACACCTATCCTATAATTTCTCCATTTTTTATTATAACAGCATTAGGTGTTGTAAAGACTGCCATTGGTTCTCTGCTACTTATATATAATCTTCTATCTGCTACAAATGAAAGATCTATATTAGCTGTGAAAGTTCCTGCTCCACCAACACTTGGTGCAATAAAATTACTTGTTGGAACTATACAGTCAACTGATAAATTAGTAGTATAGCTATCAGTTAAAGTCATTCTATTTCTGTTATTAGGCCAGCAAATTCTTCCTGTAAACACCATGTTAGTTATACCAAAAACGCTAAGTGGTATAGCAGTTGTTCCTGGTTGAGCTAGGTTACTTGTAACAGCTGTAGCAGTAAATCTATTGCACCCTATTACCCCACTTGCAACTATACGTAAATTAGCTACTTGGAAAGCTCTATTTCTTTCAATGACTCTAAATCTTGTTCCAGGTTGAGTTGGAGCGCTGCAGCAGCAAGGTGGTTGCAAAGTAATAGTTCCATTTAATTCATCAAATAGATTTATAGCAGTACCAGGTGTAGTACTAACATTAAATAATGATGATGGTGTAATTGTAAATGTTTGTCCATTAATTACAATTTGACTATTAACAGGAACTGTTTGTGCTAATCCTATAAAATCGTAACTAATTCCTATTTGTTGAATACATACTAATTGACCTGCAACTAAGTTAGGATTAAGACTATCTAAATTAAAAGTTAGATTTGTTAATGATCCTATATCTTCTTTTTCACTAGTTACAGAATCATATAATTCATCTGCTAAAATTGGTAGACATACTGCATCTTCTATACAGCCACAACTTACACCTATTGGACCGCATCCTTCACAGCTACAGTTATCCTGCATATTTGATTGACAGCTTGTACAACAGTCCATTGTTGATCCAACTGATTGACATTGTGCTGTAGTAACACAATTTCTTATTTCAGACATAATTTATATCCTCCTTGTATTGAAATTTGTCATTAAGTTCGATGATATTCCATCTTTTTCTACTTTATTGTATGAAATAGATATATATATGTTTCCACCTAATAATGGTGTTTTTTTCTTATTATTAAAAATAATACATAAATTCACCAAACTAAAAATATAAATAATAGATTATTTGTTTTTGATTGATAATAACTAAAATTCAAAAGTTAGTTATAGTAAGAAAGTGCTTCAAATTATAAAAATCAACTTGAAACACTTTTTTAACTACAATTATTTATATGGAAGTGATTTTTCTGCATTAAAAATTCAGTATATTCAAAATCATCTAAATCATCTATATCTATTGACTTTTTTTTATCCATAATAAATGCATAACTATTTTCTTTGTAGATATATTTATATTTTAAGAAGTAGTGAACTTTTATTAAATAAATTGCTCCATTTAATCTATAAAATTTTCCAAGATCTTGTCTTCGTATTTTGTTTATATCTGATAAGAAACCGTCTAACTTCATTTTATCATTTAGTTTTTTAGTTAATTGTGGAGCATAATCACATTCACACATGCTAACTACAGAGTTTGCTTCCTTTTCACAAAATAATTTAAAAGCGCCTCTGATATCATATTTGTCCCTTAGCGGTGATGTTGGTTGTAATATCATTAGAGAATCATATTTTTTTCCTATATTCTTTAATTTTAATAATACATCTTCTACTACATCAATAGTATTTGCTGTATCTTCAGCTAATTTTTTTTCTCTTAAAAATGGAACCCAAGCTCCATATCCTTCAGCTATTTTTTTATACTTTTCTGAGTCTGTAGATACGATTACATCTTCAAAAATTCTGCTTCTAATTGATTCTTCTATAGTGTAAGCTATTAATGGTTTACCGTTTAAATTCTTTATATTTTTATCCTTAATCCCTTTAGATCCGCTTCTTGCGGGTATTACAGCTAAAATTTTCTCACACATATAATTTCCTCACCAATAATAAATTAATGCTTCTATGGTAAAATACATCAAATTTACTCATATAATTAAAAACTGTTTGCAGGTTATACATAAACATATATATAACCTATATATCTAATCTTTCTATCATGTTTTTCATCGATTTAAACTCACCCATATCCAGCCAGTTCTTATCACTTATAGGATATATACCTACCCTATCTCCATTTAATAAACACTCCTTAATTAAATCTGTCATATCAAAGTATGAATTTTTAGGAATATATTTTAATATATCTGTTTCTATAATATACATGCCTGTGTTAACCCAGAATTCATAGTTTGGTTTTTCATTAATTGACTTTATGTCTCCATTTTCACTTAGGTTAAAAACTCCATATGGAATCACATAATTTTTTAAGGCAGTAATAACTGTTATTTTATTATTATTCTTTTTATGGCTTTCTAAGATCCTTGTATAATTGGCATCAACTAATATATCACAATTACTTAAAAAAAAAGTACTTAATGATTTATCCTTTAATATACTCAAACTTCCT
Source organism: Clostridium beijerinckii HUN142 (assembly GCF_000621745.1). GTDB lineage: Bacteria > Bacillota > Clostridia > Clostridiales > Clostridiaceae > Clostridium > Clostridium beijerinckii_A. The sequence goes on from NZ_KK211342.1 coordinate 7,824, forward strand.
GCCGTGCCAAGGGGAATTTCTTCTTCTATTAGTGAAATACTATATGGTAATTTCTGATTAAAATAAGCCTTCATTATTTCCTTTTTATCATTTATAGTAATATAGAAATCTTTAAATTTAAATTCTAAAAATTTATTTATTATTCTCTCGATTATTGGTATATCTCCAATAGGAATGAGTGCTTTTGGAATAATTTTGGTATATGGATATAATCTTGTACCTTTTCCGCCTGCCATGATTACCACTGGGATATTAATAGTTTCAGTATAATCAGATATATTGTCATATAAATCATTCCAAAATATTATGTCTATAACTTCTTTTGCTTCGTTTACTATTGGTATACTTTCAATAGAATAGTTTTTCATAATATCTTTTGCTTTGTTTATATTTTCCTTGGTTAAATATTTTGGAGTTGTATTCATTATATTATTTATTGATGATGATAAATCTCCATTTGCTAAAATCCATCTTCTTATATCTCCATCTGTAACTACTCCAATTAATTTATTACTTTCCGTTACTATAAGAACCTTTTTAGCAGTTTTATTTAATTTTTCGATTGCTTTTGTTATAGATGTATCTCTACTTATAAAAAGAGTTTGAATATTCATAAGAACACTCCTTGAGTTATTTACGCTTTTTTCAACGTGTTTATGATATATTCTATGCTTTCTTTTTTTAAGTTGGTACTGCATGGAATGTTTAATATTTTATTATAATATAGATTAGCTTTTTCTATTTTATAAGATTGATTATCTAGATATGGTTTTTGAGTGTGTATTAATTTCCAAATAGGCCTAGTTTGAATTTTATTTTGTGATAAATATATCAATAATTGATCCCTATTTAATTTAAAATCATTTATAGCTAATGAATAGAACCAATGATTGTCTCTAGCTTCCTTATTATAGCCCAAAAGAGTAATTCCTTTTATACTGCTCATTTTTGATTTATATAACTCATAATTTCTAATTTTTATATCAATAAATTCTTCTATTTTTTCAAGCTGCGCTACTCCTAAAGCACCTTGTAAATTAGTCATTCTATAATTATACCCTATATGATCATGTACATAATACAATTCATCATCTTTAGCTTGTGTTGACAGATATTTAGCTCTTTTTATGTCCTCAGAAGATCTTGATACTAAAAGTCCGCCACCACCAGTAGTTATTATTTTATTTGCATTAAATGAATAAGCTCCAAAATCTCCTATTGTTCCAGCAAATTTACCTTTGTATTTTCCGCTAAGGTAGTAGGTTCCTAGAGCTTCGGTAGAATCCTCTATTAACTTTAAATTATATTTGTTAGTTAATTCAATGATCTTTTCAATGTTAGCCATATTTCCAAAGACATGTACAACTATAACTGCCTTTATTATTTTATTAGTTGATTTATTTTTCAATCCATTTTTAGTCATTACGCATTGAGTTTCTAGGAACTCTTTAAGCTTATAATAATCCAGATTTAGGCTATCATCACAATCCATAAATACTGGATCTGCGCCTAAATATTTAACTGGGTTAACAGCTGCAATAAATGTAAGGGTAGGAACAATAACTTCGTTATTATTTGTAACTCCTGATAATATTAATGCTAAATGAATTGCTGCAGTACCACTTTGACATGCAATTGCATTATCTACATTTAGATAGCTTTTTATATCATTTTCAAATTTGCTTACATAATTCCCAGATGTAGAAACCCACTCACTTCTAATAGCATCTACTACATATTTCTCTTCATTTCCTTTTAAATTTGGTACAGATAGCGGTATCATGGTTTCATCTCCAAACTTTTTTTCTTATATTTTTCAATTGCCTTTTATATATTAGTCTTATAGGTATCCAATTTAAGAATTTAACTTATTAGATGAACATATTTACAAAATTGCTAGAACTTTAAGCTCATATCTTCACTAGAAATCATAAATATATTTGTGAAGAAAACATTTGAAAATGAGCTGTTAAAGGTTCTTAAGCAGATAATTACATTTTTTAATAAGTGAGCAATTATATTAGTCTATTCTCTCTTTTAATAACATAAATGCCTCGGCATTTTTATAGCCTGAAGTTCCACCCCTGAATACTGAGAGGCCTTTTACTACATCAACAGACCTTGGGAATGGAGCGTCTCCTATTTCACTTTTAAAGATGTTAATAATATTCAGTTTTTTCTCTAGAAACTCTTCTATATTAACGAATACGTTTGGATTAAAAGTTCCTATATAATTATTTATTCCAAATTCAGTTTCGGATAATGTTTCATAGGCATAAACTTTTTTTATTTTTTCATGCCTAAACCATTTTGTGCAGGAGATTGCTGCTTCTGAAACAGTTCTATGGTCGCTATGTATATCTCCATAATTAGGTACATACATAGTATCGCATTTTGATTCGATAATACATTCAGACAATTTTTTTACTAAATCCTTAATTGGGATTTTATCTAATAGTGTTGTTGGGAATCCTAATTCAAATAGCTTTTCAAATTTATATTCCTGCGCAACAGCGGCAATTTCTGACTCTCTTCTGCCTATGATTTCCTTGGAAAAACCCAATTCTTCTTTCATAGAAGTCACTATTGCCCAATAAACTTTATCACCACTTTTTATATGTTTTAGTATAGTTCCACCGCATCCAAAAGTTTCATCATCTGGATGTGGTGCTACAACTAAAATATTACTCATAATATCCCTCCATTAATAATGGGTCTTCTGATTTAGATACATAGGATTCAAAATCTAAACTTCTCATTAAGTTTATAATTTTATCAATAGAGTCTCCATCTCCATATGGACATTCTACTTTACTTAATAAGATCTGAAATTCTCTAGTCATAACTTTTTCTATACCTTTTATTATGTTATTGATTCCTTGTTCAACAAAAATAACATTTGCTGCACATAATCTTCCCTTTTGTCTATTTCCAACATTAATTGCTCCTAATTTTAATAAGGGCGCTTCATATAATCCAGCGCTTGAATTTCCGATCATAAACATACAATTTCTAAGTAGGTTTACAAATAACTCTCTAGGAAGATTTTTATAAAATTTAAAGTTATCTTTACTTGAGTATTTATCTATTATTTTTATTATTTCTTTATTTCCTGCATCTACGTTTGGATAACTCGCAAAGGTTTTTATAGATTTTTTCTCTAAAGATATTAGAATTTCCTCAAAATGTTTTCCAGCTTCATTTTCCTCACCTGCAAATGGGTGATATATCATGACTGCATAATTATCCCAGCACGGTCTATCCAGACTATTAAGGACATCTTTTTTATTAATGTATTTTGTAGATAAGAACTTATCTAAAGCAGGACTTCCTACATTAAATATTCTACGCTCATGTTCTCCAGATTTTATTAATCTTTTTTTTGATTCCTGATTACTTACGAAATGGAGAGACGATAATTTAGATACAGCATGCCTTATTGGATTGTCAATATTTCCATCTAAAGCGTGATCGCCTCCAAAAAAATGTATCGTAGGAATTCTCAAATATGTTCCTATTAGCCCTCCCACAACAACCTCTTCTCTATCACCAGCGTATATTATAATATCAGGTTTATATTCTACTATTGTATGAATACAGTCTTGTAGCAAAATGGATAACGACTTAATTCTAGATGCTCTTGAATTAGAATCAATTAAATTTTCGATTTTGGCTATTACTGGAATTTTATCTTGTACTATGTTGTCAAAAGTGTATCCATATGTCTCAGATAGGTGAGCACCCGATACTATCAATTTTATTTCGAAATCACTTGATTCGTTAAGTTTTTTATATAGAAGACTTAATAGATCATAATCTGATCTTATCCCTGTAAATCCTAAAACCTTTTTAATAGACATCCGAATCCCCCATTTGTATATCCCAATTATTATAATTTCTCAAATCATTTATATTACCTTTGATACATCTAACTCCAAAGTAAGAAACTGGTTCAGTGTTAACAAATCCAATTTTTTCAACTATTCCATGGGTATTGCTATTAAGATGGCACCACATATTAATATATTTTTTACCTTTACCTTTTTCTGTATCTATAATGTATTCTAGTAGCCTTTTGGTAGAGCAATCATCTAAAGAATTAACTTCAACTATATCAGTTTCACTTTTATTAAAACTCTTAGTAATTACGGATGAAACTACATAGTTATTTTCAAGTAATATATAATTAACATACTTATTCACTGTATTATCCTTAAATCTCCATTTCAAATAGTTTACATCTTTATATACTTTTATTTTATTTTTTTTATTATTTACAAGTTTTGAATAATCTAATGAAAAATTATCATCATTAACAACATTGAAGCTTATTGAACTATTAGATTTATCTATTCTTGATAAATCTACTTTCATAGTTGGTATTTCATATATATTATTCCAATTCAATTTTTCTACAAAAATCGAATGAGAGTTATTGTTTGGAAAACCAGTTACCGCTATATAATTTTCTTCTTCCATCCTCTTATACAAGTCCATAGCTAGCTTGGGAAACAATCCTTTTCCTCTATAATCCGGATGAGTCATTGTAGTCATAGATAGTGCAGCCTTTTCTAATTTTCCATCAATACAAACTCTGTATGGAGATGCAGAATAGTTTGCTACTATTCTATTATTATCTAGTGCAACATTAACAAGAAGCTCATCCATAGGATTTTGCATGTATCTCCATATTAAGAATTCCTTAGATATCTCCTTATTAAAGCAACACATAAATAGATCTTGAAATTCCTGTATTCTTTGTAAATATTCATTTTTATTTATGAACTCAAATTTCATAAAACTCCTCCCAGCTTATAAATCTATAAGTTCATCTTTTTGAAAATCTTTTTTTGCTTTTTTTCCTATAACGCAATCCCAATTTTTGGGTGACACACCTGTTCCAGGCCTTTTTATACATAAATTTTTTTCAGTAAAAACTTCATTAGCTTTTATATAAACTTTGGCTACTAGACTTTTTCTCCCTACTATACTATTTATCTTCTCTGAAAGAGTTTGACGTTTGACTCCATTTCCAAGAGCTATTTCTATATTTCTAATTGCCATAACCATATTTCTAAGTTCGAAAGGTTCTAAACTTGCCTTATGATCTGGGCCAATCATGTTTCTATCTAATGTAAAATGTTTTTCTATTACCGTAGCGCCAAGAGCTACTGCCGCTATAGCAACTTCTATTCCGCTGGTATGATCTGAATATCCAACTGGAGTTTTAAATGCATTTTTTATAGTCTCCATTGCTTTTAAATTTACATCCTCCATTTTTGTTGGGTAGTCGGTATTACAATGAAGCACAACAATATCTTCTGTTCCTCCAATTCTTAAAGTATCTAATGCAAATTCTATATCTGATAAATTACTCATGCCAGTTGATAATATAACTTTCTTTTTTAGCACAGCTATTTTTCTCAAATATGGAACATTATCAATTTCGCTTGAAGGTATTTTAAAAATTTTCATCCCTATACTATATAAAAACTCTATACTTTCTAAATCAAAAGGTGATGATAAAAATATTATATTCTTTTCCTCACAATACTTTTTTAGATCCTTATATTGCTCATGACTTAATTCTAATTTTTTTAGCATTTCTAATTGTGAAGTTTCTTCCTTTAGATTGTCAACTTGATATTTAGCTTGCTTTGCATCTTTAGTTACTAAATTATTTGCATTGAATGTTTGAAATTTTATTGCATCTACTCCACAAAGTACAGCATTATCAATCATCTTTTTTGCTATGTTTATATCTCCATTATGATTTACTCCAGCTTCAGCAATTATAAAAATATTATTCATAAACATATGCCTCTTTTCCTGGATTTCCGTAGACCTTAAACCCATTTTTTATGTCCTTAATTATGACAGAACCTGCTCCAACAATTACATCATTTCCAATGGTAACATTTTGAATAATAGTAGAATTTGTTCCTACATGCGTTCTCTTTCCAATACTAACACCACCACTTAGTGTTACTCCAGGTGCTAAATGAACAAACTCGCTTATATTACAATCATGTTCAACTATGGTGCCAGAATTTATAATGCATTGTTTTTCTATTGTAACTTTCGCATTGATAATTGCACCTTTACCAACAAATACTCCATCATTAATTAAAGCGCTCTCCGATACTATAGCTGTTTTATCTATTATCTTAGGAAAATTATATCCAATGTTTTTTAAGATGTTATAAAGTTTTACTCTTATGCAAGGATTGCCTACAGATCCAACACAAATGAAGGCATTTTTAATACCAGACTTATATAATTCACCTAAATTTTCATCATTGCCTATAACATCTATACCTAGTCCCATATTTTCACTGATCTTCTTATCAACAATTCCTACAATTTCAAATTGTTTTAATCCATTTAGTGAATCAATAATACTTTTGCAATGGCCACCACCACCTACTAATATTATTCTTTCCATAAGACCTCCTATAATTATTACTTAGAATCTTCAGTGATATTTTCATAGTTTTTGGGAATCAAAATATTTATTATTTCGGTAAGTTACCACTTAAATCTGGTTTTAAAGTTAGGTATCTATATAGATAATACAATCATGAACTATACTTAGACTATGAAATATATTCCAACCAGAAATGAGTGATATACTTTTATGGAATGTTTCATTGGTAATTTTGATGGATGTGATTCTTTGGCTATAAGTTGTTCCAAATGTGCTAGTTCACAGCTTGTTCTTTTAGGCTAGCACTTTGGGTGCAACTTTATAGCCTTAGAATCACCCATCAGAATTGCCTAGAAACTGGAACAAAAGTATATTATTCATTTAGGTGAGGCATGCGCATAAGTATAGATTATAGTTGGTTTATCTATGGAATTGAACTATTTAAATATTATATATATCTGTTTTATATTTATCTAAATTTTTCTTTATTTTAAACCATTCAATTGTTTCTTTAATACCTTCTTCAAAAGTATATTCCTCTGACCATTGAGTAAGTTTTTTTAGTTTTTCATTGGATCCCAGTAGCCTGTTTACCTCGCTGTTTATAGGTCTTATTCTTTCTTCTTCACATATAATTTTAGCGTTTGGATTTAATTGCTTTATAAGCTCTTCTGCAAGATTTCTTATTGATATTTCTCTTTGACTGGCTATGTTTATTTCTTCCCCTATTGTATTCTGACTTTTCGCAATTTCAACAAAGCCATTTACGGTATTTTTTACATAATTAAAATCTCTTGTAGGCGTTAATGCTCCTAGTTTTATTTCATTTTTGCCTGATAATAACTGCATTATTATTGTTGGAATAATGGCTCTTGCTGACTGTCTTGGTCCGTAAGTGTTAAAAGGCCGTACTATTGTTATTGGTAAAGAAAAACTTCTATAAAAAGACTCAGCCAATCTGTCGGCACCTATTTTGGTAGCAGAATAAGGTGATTGTCCTTGGTAGGGATGCTCTTCAGTTATTGGTACAAACTTAGCACTACCATAAACCTCTGAAGTGGAAGTTATTAATATTCTTTTAGTGCCAAGTTCTCTAGCAGCCTGTAATACATTTAAAGTCCCTTTTATATTAGTGTCCACATAGGAATCAGGTGAATGATAACTAAAAGGAATTGCTATTAGTGCTGCAAGATGATATACTTCATCAATATTTTTCATTGCTTCTCTCACACCATTTGGGTCCCTTATATCTCCAGTAAATATTTCTATTTCCTTTAACTTATCTTTACTTAATGAATCTAGCCATCCCCAAGAGTTAATCGAGTTATAATGTATAAAAGCTTTAACATTACATCCTATGTTTAAAAGTTTTTCTATTAAGTGACTACCTATGAAACCAGCTGCTCCTGTCACTAAAACTTTTTTCATTTATTGCCTCCAATAATATTAATTCTCTTAAGCTAATTCAAACAGATTCTATAACTTAGGTTCTTAAATTTATTTAGTTTATTATTAAAAACTTTTATTTTATAGTAATATCTTATGTCATAAATGAAGCAATAAAATTCTCCATTATAATTTGTAGTAGTATAGCCACAAAATTTTTTATGGTACTTTATTTGATTTGAGCGATTTTTATATGGAAAGTATGCTTCAAGAAATACTACTGCATTTTGAACTGGATATCCATTTTCATAGCATACTTTACCTCTTATTATTACTTCTTTAAAATATGATTTATAATTATAATTTTTCATTTTAGGATTCCTTCTATATCAAGTAATCACTTTTGATTTAGCAGCTTAATTTGTGGTTCATATACCTTAATTTTATAGTTAATATTATAGAGTTTTTCAAGGACTATAGCGTACTCTCCATGCTTGTTAGAAATTGCATATCCCACATCAATTGCTTTATATGGTTTGTAATTATAATCTATTTTTTTTATAGCGATAATTGCACCATCTATGGGATTTGATTTTTTATCTAAAATTTTTCCTTCTATTAATATTGTTCTTTTTCTTTTCACTACAATTTTTTTGTTTATAATCCTATGCAACTTTAGCTCTCTTGGAGTTATCACAATTTCTGCATATGATGACAATTTTTCATGTCTCCTTTATTTTAATATTTAAAGGAGAATATACTACAATTTCATAAAACATTTCTGGCAAAGCTTCTATAGAAAGTACATATTCTCCTTCATTATCAGTGTACGAGTAGCCTAACACTTTTCTGATATTTTCTTTATAATCAACTTCTATGACTTCAACTGCAGCACCTGAAATTGGCTGCATTCTTACATTGTAAGCGACCCCTTTAATAATGACCCTTTTTCTAGGCATCATAATTATATTTAGTTTATGATTTGCTCTTGAATTCAAATTATTAGCGTTAATTAATATTGAATCTTGTGAACACGGGCTAACTTTTTTCTTACGATTCCTATTTTTCTTCATTGGCATTTTCAGTAAATATAGTTACTGTCATATCATTATCTTCTGTTGCATCTTCAGCTGGTATTATGGATCCTGATATTTCTTTTCCATTCACTATAATTTTATTTATCTTTACTTCTTTATAAGATTTTCCATCTATTACTTTTTCCATAAAACTTCACCTCTACTGATTTATTGCATAATAAAATTCTGCAAATGTTTCTAATGCTAATGATTTAACTTTTTCGAGAATCTCTTTCATTTTAAGAAAATATGATAAAAAGCACTTACTTTGATATTTTAAATTTGAAGTCAAAGCTTCATAATCTACAGCATACATATTAAAAATTTCTTCCTTTACATCAAACAAGAATTTATTATAGTATCCACCAAGATAAAACCGTTCCTTAGAGGATTCAAAGTCATTTACGATTTCCATAACGTCTAGAAACTTTTGAAAGTCTCCATCATTTTCGTCTATATCAACTAAAGATTTATCTAATTCATTTGTTAATAGACTCTTGCATAGAGCTTCTCCATTATTTGCTTTATCTATATATTCTTCTAGATAGTTTATTACATCTGAAACGACAGCCTCAACATCTACTTGTATCGATTTATCTACAATACACTTTTTATTAGCATTATTATTTGTATACTTCTTAAATACATCACATAATTCCTTATGAGGTGCACCTTTAATTTCTGCTCCGTAAGATACATTAATAAACTCCACCTGCTTATGCGTTTTGTAGAAGTCTATATATTCTTCCATTTTTATTCTAAATTGATTAAGTGTTATATTAGTCCTTATTTTTTCACCAAATATATTATCAACTTTCAAACTTGCTTCATAATTTTTCGTATCATCACTATCAAATATAGCGGACTCTGAATGATGTTTATCATAAGTGAACGCTAAGTCTTGTCCTACTAATATTATTGGAGAGCAGCCCATAATATTTGCAATATCTATACATGTATGTGCTACAGATCCGCCTAAAAATGTTCCTTTGAGATTATTTAATTCCTGTATAGTATTTGATAAAAAAGTTGATAAATAAATCTTTTCCCCTTCATAATCTCTAACTAAATATCTATTACTATATTCATAAAATGCCAAAGGAGAATTTTCATTTAAATAATCCTTCATCATGTCGTAGTTATCATCTACCGGATCTATTGAAACTATCATATCTGGTTTTATATTATTTTTTATAAGGGCTTTTAATGTCCTGCTTCCAGCTATTATGAAGTATTTTTCTAATTCTTTTTTATGGATAACCATATCAGCTATATTTTTGTCTAAGGATGGGCCAGCAGATACTATTATGGCTGGAATACCTTTGTTTATATCTTCATATGAATTAAGAGGAGTTGCATTTTTTAAAGCTTTCAAATTAGCTATAAAATTCTTGATAAATATATCTTTAAATCTATTTGCAACACTTATAGAAGAGCATGCTGTATAATATGCATCATCTAAATTCTCTATAAATATTTCGTAATCACACTTGTATACTTCAGCATAATTTCCAAAAGCATGTACATATAAATTATTAAAATTTGTACTGTTTATTTCTTTATATAAATTAGCTTTTATATTATCTTTATCATAAAGAATAAGATGTACGTTATCATTATTAATTTTTCCTTTATTATAATTAAATATATCTTTATTAGGTTCAAATATTAATACCTTGTTCTTTTCACATAGCACATCATGTAAACTATCTAAGTATTCGCCTGTATCAATTCCAAAAATAAGAATTAGTGAATCAAACTTAATCTCATTTACTACATTTAATAAACTTTCAATTTCCTTTTTGTAATTCTTTTTATCAGCTAGATACCAATGATTATCATCTTTTTCTATATTAAAAACATAATAGCCATCTAAAGTTTTTACCTTTTGCATACTATCCCCTTATTTACCTCTAAGGTATTTTTATTTACAATATATAATATTAAATATTACTTTGTTTGATACGAATATTTCAGGTATATATTGAAGCTATCCCAAAATAGTTTATAAATTATTTTGGGATAGACGAATTCATATATTTATATAATTCTACTTACCAAAGAATTTGATTCTTAATTGAGTTTTGGCTCTGCAAGTTACACCATACCTACCACTTGCATCTGTAAAAGTAGTGTGATCTGCAGGATCAGTTGTTACCCTAGTGCTTTCCCAAACCTGAACAGCACCGCTTCCCATAGCAGCGCCTGAAGGACTTACAGCAGTTCCTTTCAATAAAAACATTCCCCACGTATTTGTGCTAAGTTTTTGAGTAAAAGGCAATCCAGAATTTGCATCACTCGATGGCACTACCATTGTTTTTGGTTTATAATTAGCCATAATAGTCTCTCCTTACATACTTCTTCTAAAGTTATTCTACCTATATAATATGAAAAAGATTTTGTATTGTTACCATGGATATCCAAGTTAAGACATTAACTTATACAAATAGATCTACGAAATAAGGATTATGCTGTTGTTCCATTAATACTTGTAACAATGAAATTTGGAGCAAGCATTAGTGAGACAAACTGCAATTTAGAACTTTTAGAAAAATTTTCAAAGTCCTGTGAAATAACAACTTTTCTCCTTTTGGTAGATTATTGGATAAGTCTAAGTTATACATTATTTATCTATAACTTTATCACGGAGAGTACGCTGTCAATTTATAAGCATATCCTTTTTTCCATAATAGAGGTATTCCGTAAGAGCCATCATCTAATGTAAATGTTATTCCTATATTTTTTTCAACTGCTGGATTCAAAGTGTTGTTTATTTGAATAATTTCTATAGCCGCACCTGACAATGGTTTCCCATGCGGATTACAGACTGTACCTTTAAGTAGTATGTATTTATCATTTGGTAAAAAAGCATTCATTGTTATAATTCTTTTTTTTATTAATTCATTTCCTGATATTATCTTTTTAACCATAGCGCACATTAAACCTTTTCCTCCTACACTAATTGTTAACTGTTAAATATTGTTTCCATGCTTTATATTATTAAAGGAGTTACTTTAACGTGCGCATATAGAATTAACTTTCTTAAAACTTTAAATGTCTAGATTTTATATCCTTGAATTTTTATATTTTAATTTGTATTAAAAAAGAGCAGGATTTTTGTATATCCTACTCTTTTACTATAATTATTATTCGTTAGATTCATAATTTGTTATTTCTTTTATTGTATTATCATCATTCATAAAAACAACGGAAGGCTTATATTTTCTAGCTTCATCCTCATTCATTTGTGCATAAGCTATTATAATAACTTTATCACCAGGTTGTACTAACCTTGCGGCAGCACCATTTAAACAAATAACTCCTGATTCCCTTTTACCCGGAATCACATATGTTTCAAGTCTTGCACCATTATTTATATCAACTATTTGAACTTTTTCGTTTTCTAAGATACCTGCTGCTTCCATTAATGTTTTATCTATTGTAATACTTCCTACATAATTTAATTCTGCCTGCGTAACTGTAGCTCTGTGTATTTTTCCTTTTAACATTGTAAGTATCATTAAAAATTCCTCCTGAAAATCTGTTTATTTATCTATTCATAATAATAAAATTAGTATATATTCTTTTTCGGTATCTCCATAGATACTCCCATTAAATTGAACTTATCTTTCGAAGTATAGTCCATAACAGAAATGAAGGTCATGCGTTTGTGGAAGCGTTACATTAGAGGATTTAGCTGCAGATATTTCTTTAGTGGAAGTTGTTCCATTTTTGCTTGTCCTGAACTCGTTTCAGGATCATGCAGAAATGGTGCAACTCCTGCTATTAGAAATTCACAGCTTAATCCTCAGTAACCTGAACAAATGCATAAGCTTCATTTCGGTGGATTTTACGCATAAGTACATTTTCACCTCGGATATCTATATTATTATATTTCAAATGTAAAATTATCTATTAATCTTGTTTTTCCTATATAAACTGCAATTGGAATCAATACATTTCTCTCAATGATTTCAACGCTTTTTAGTGAATCACTATCTACGATTTCTACATAATCTATTTTTGCTAATGGCTCTGAATTTAGTACCTCTTTTATCGCATTTTTAATATTATTAGCATTTCTTTCACCTTTTCTTAAGGCATCTTTAGCTATTTCTAAACTTCTACTTAATACTAATGCCGCTTTTCTTTCATCTTTAGAAAGATAAGTATTTCTTGAACTCTTTGCTAATCCGTCTTCTTCGCGAATTATAGGGCAAGCCACTATTTCTACATCAATATTTAAATCTCTAACCATTCTTTTTATAACAGCTACTTGTTGAGCATCTTTTTCTCCAAAATAAGCTTTATCTGGAGTAACTATATTTAAAAATTTTGAAACAACTAAACATACTCCATCGAAATGCCCTGGTCTTTTAGCACCACAAAGTACACTTGTAAGACCTGATACACTAACACTAGTAGATTTATCACCATAATACATTTCACTTGGTTCTGGATTGAATACTAGTGCTGCACCCGCATTAATGCAAAGTTCTAAATCTTTATTTATGTTTCTTGGGTAACTATCATAATCTTCATTTGGACCAAACTGTGTTGGATTTACAAATACACTTACAACTACCTTATCATTTTCTTTAGCAGCCCTTTTTATAAGACTCTCATGACCTTCATGTAAAGCTCCCATTGTTGGAACATACCCTACAGAAAGACCGTCCATTTTCCAAGCTTTAATCATGTTTCTTAGCTCTTTAATCTCTTTAACTAACATTACTGATCACCTTTCTCACCCTAATACTAAAATTTCGGTTTATTATCACATAAGTATAAATTTAGTATAATTTCTTTAATTCATTTTCATCTATTTTAAAAGTATGTTTTTCTTCTGGAAAATCTCCAGCTTGTACTTCTTTAATATAGGAGCTAATGGCGTCTCTCATAACGGTACCTACATTTGCATATTGTTTTACGAACTTTGGTACAAAATCATTGAACATGCCTAACATATCTTGATAAACTAGAATTTGACCATCACAATATTTTCCTGCTCCTATTCCTATTGTTGGAATTGAAACTGCATTTGTTATAAGTTCTGCAACTTTTTCAGGAATTCCCTCAAGAACAATTGAAAATGCCCCTGCTTTCTCTATAAGTACAGCATCATCTATGAGCTGTTTTGCCGCTGCTTCACTCTTCCCTTGAACTTTAAATCCTCCGAAAGCATTTACTGATTGAGGAGTTAATCCTATGTGTCCCATAACTGGTATTTGAGCATCTACAATAGCTTTAATTTGAGCTGCAACTTTCGCACCACCCTCAAGCTTAACAGCATTAGCTCCACCTTCTTTAATTAATCTTCCTGCATTTAAAACTGCTTGTTCGATAGATACATGATAAGATAAAAAAGGCATATCACTTACAATAAGAGCATTTTTAGCCCCCCTCTTAACAGCTTTTGTATGATAAATGATTTCATCCATGGTAACAGCTAATGTATCTTCTTCACCTTTAATGACCATACCAAGAGAATCTCCAATTAAAATTCCGTTAACACCACTTTCATCGATGATTTTTGCCATTGAGTAATCATATGCTGTAAGCATACTCAATTTTCTTTTCTCTTCTTTGGCTTGTTTAAAAGTTAATACTGTATTTTTCACTAATTTACGCCTCCTAAAAACTTATAAATTTCCAAATGCTTTTTTGAATTACTTAATACATCTTCAATTTGACTCTTATTTTCCATGTCATAGAAACATTCTTCTATGTTTTCTGTAATATCTGCATTATTTTTATCTCTTAAGGCCACAAGTTTTAAGAGATTAAAAGATAATATCTTATATAAATCTTTATCTTTGTCCTCTAAAACAGAAATATGCTTCTCAATTGTAGTAATATCTCCTCTTGCTATAGGACCTGTTAAAGAATTAACAAACCCTTTTGTATAAATACTCTCAATGTTACCCTTTATTAAAGGTTTTAAAGCATTTAAAGCTTCTTCATCATCTAGTCCAAGTTTTTTTAAATAACTTGTACCTATATCAAGCAAAGATAATGCTAAGTTAGATACAAAAACGCTTGCTAAATGATATGTTGAGGAATCTTCTGCTTTCCTAACAAAGTACTTATTTCCAATAAGTTTAAGTACACTAATAATAGATGAATCTTCTAAACTATCACCTTCAATTGAAAAATATATATCTTCCAATTCTTTTAAGTTTGTTTCTTTACTAGAGAATGCAAATATTGGATGTAGAGAATAAATCATTGCACCAGAACGTTTCGCATTACATAATACATTTGATTTAAGTGAACCACTTGTGTGGCAAATAGATTTGTTATTTAGATCAAATTTTGATAATTCAATATCTATAATTGAAATGATGTCATCAGGAGTTGTAATAAATAATATATCACTATCTTTAATAATATCTTGAATGTTGTTATAAAATTTAGATTTTGTAATATTAGTTGCATCTATGGTATTTAAGTCATCTTTTCCATAAAAGCCGCTTAATTTTATCCCTTTATGAGTAAAGTAGCGTCCTAAACTTACGCCTACCTTCCCTGGACCAATAAATCCAATTTTAATGGTATCACCTCCATATGTGTGTGAGTGATACAACATCCTAATTTCAATCTCATTCATTATAGATATGAGTTGTATTATATATAATTAATGCAAAAAATTTTGGTGTAACTCTTTTTCGATACTACCCACACATATTCTACCACTATGTTTTCATTTTAACAATGATAAATTTTTTATTCTTTAGGAATTTATATTCCAGTAAAATCTATGGATAACTTAAAAAAAGGTTGATTGGATAGTTTGCGTATTTAAAAAAGAATAGAAAGAAAATCTTATTCGCCTGCCAAATTTTTCTCACATGCGTTCGAAAAGGCAGATGCGTGAAAAAAAGCAAGATTACTTTTTAATTCTTGCTTTCTCGTATTTTTATAAAAATTTACACAATTTCCTCTATTGTAAGTACATTTTCAAGGCTATGAAGCTTTAAAATGTACTCTGAATAATTAATTTTTTCAGGTAATGTTAAAATCATTTTAAGCCCAATCATATGATTGTCAAGCTCTTTCGCTTTCTTAAGTTCTAGATTAGAAATTTTTGTTCCATCTAATTTTATTGCATTCATAAAATTCGTAACGCCTGCTATATGCTTGAGTTCAGCATATATATCCAATTCGTTAGACTGAGCTCTATAATGTAAATCTGCTTTATGAAGTACTGTTAATACACTTGATAAAAAAAAGCATGAAATAATAGCGACTTCATAAAAGCCAATTCCAATGGCAAGTCCCATACATGCACAGGCCCAAAGACCAGCTGCAGTTGTAAGGCCTTTAACTTCATTACGCCCAACTACTTTAATTAACTCAAATTAAATTTATTCTCATTAGAATATTAATTACCTTTGAAATTTCTTTTTATTATAGTTTTTGTAAATGCCGACTATTCCTCCTATAGTGCTATAAATTTCTTCACTTGATTCTTTTATAATTCTAGAACACATAATATCTTCATATCTTTTTTATATAATAATTTTACTTATGATAATTATTGACTTTTATATATTCGGGATTATACTTTTAAACGGTTCAATTATTTAGTTAAACATTATTTAATGTCTTAATTTTAGATTCGAGGTGATTTATTCTTGAAAGATATATCGATCTTATTAGCTTTTTCAGCAGGTTTATTATCTTTTTTATCTCCATGCGTACTTCCTCTTGTTCCTGCATATATAAGCTATTTAACAGGCTCTTCTATAAAAGAATTAAAGGAAGGTAAAACAAAACTTTTTACTTTATATAAATCCTTTGGATTTGTGTTAGGTTTTTCGATTATTTTTATTCTAATGGGGGTTTCAGTAACATCTCTTGGTAAATTATTTATTACTCATAAAGATTTATTTAGAAAATTTGGTGGAATTCTTATAATCGTCTTTGGTCTACATACAACTGGAGTTTTCAAAATCAAACTATTTTATCAAGAAAAAAGATTTTTACACTTTGATAAAATTAAAGGTCCTTTTAGTTCAATAATTATTGGAATGGCGTTTGCTGCTGGATGGACACCTTGTATTGGTCCTATTTTATCTTCAATACTTATTTATGCTGCAAATATGGATTCCATGAACAAAGGAATTTTACTTCTTATAATGTATTCCATTGGACTTGCTATCCCATTTATTCTAACAGCTTTGGCTATAGAAGGCTTTGCCGAACAATTTAAAAAGTTCTCAAAGTATTTACCTATTGTTTCCACAATAAGTGGTATTTTAATGATCATAATGGGTGTTATGATTTTTACAAATAAATTAGCAATATTAAGTCAGTATTCAAGTTTTATTAATTTTTAAATTAAGGAGAAAACAAATATGAAAAAAGCATTGATAGCAGCAATTGTAGCAGTAGCACTTATAGTTTTTTCAGTTTACACTATTTATAATTCCGAATCATCAAATTCAAAAACTGACTCATCCATATCAATTACAAACGATAAAAATAATTCTTCAAATCAAACTATTGAAGTAACTCCTAATAATATTAAAACCAAAGCCATTGATTTTAACTTAAAAGATTTGAACGGTAATGAATTATCTTTAAGTGATTTAAAAGGCAAGAAAGTGTTTCTTAACTTTTGGGCAACTTGGTGCCCTCCCTGTAAAGCTGAAATGCCTGAGATAGAAAGATTATATCAAGAAACAAAGGATAGTGACTTAGTTATAATTTCTATAGAAATCGGTGAGCCATTAAATACTGTTAAATCATTTATTGATAGTAACAAATATAACTTTAAGGTACTTATAGACTCTGATCAAAGTGTAGCTACAAAATATAACATAACTTCAATTCCTACTTCATACTTTATTGATAAAGACGGAAATATAGTTTCTAAGCATGTTGGTGGCATGAATATCGACCAAATGAAAGCCTATATCAAAACTTTAGATAAATAATTAGCTTTAATAAAAAAATGAATTAGAAGTCTCTAATATGAGATTATTCTAATTCATTCTTTTACCTGATCATCTTTTTTCTTTGTAATTGTAAATTTCACAAATATTAGGCCAATAACTGTTATGACTAGCCTTATCCAATTGTCATAAATATTAATTATGTCATAGCTAACAAGTGCCTCTAAAGCTATAGATGGAACCTTTCCAATCAATGTTGCAACAGTGAATATTTTACTATCAACATTACTTATTGATGCTGCAAGTGTTATAATTCCTGATGGTATAAATGGAATTATTCTTCCTTGAAATATTAGTAGCCCCGCCTCTCTTCCATCACTTTTAACTATTCTATAAATTAACCTATTTCTATCTGTGAATTTTTCAATCTTCCTTTTAAAACCTAATCTATAGATAATAAAAGTAATTAATATTCTAACTTAAAATCTTAATTTCTAAATGCTATCTATTTATCACGTACTATCTTGATTACTATCTGCTATTTTACAACATTCTTATAATCAATTCAAATAAAATAAGACTCAAATTTTAGCTTTTACAGCACTTGAGCCTTTTACATATCTATGGTACTTTTGCTTAAACATATTTAAAATGATTGTGTTACTTTTCTTATCCTTCTAGGCTACTTCACTATTCGTTCCTTTGAATAATAAATAAATTGCATATATCCCTGCTATACCAACAATGCCACAAACTATCCGATCGAGCCAAGACATTGTTACAGGTGCAGAACCAAAGGCAAGCCCTATGAAATCATCTCCCAAAAAACCTATTATTCCTAATCTTATAGCAGCTGCAACAACCAATACCCATGTTATTGTTCTCATTTTCATTCACATCCTTTTATTAAATATATTTTATATTATGTTAAATTTAAATTACAAATAATAATTTAGATATTTTAAATACCTAATCTATTATTTGTAAATGAATATATATTATACAATTATCATTCTGGTTCCTCATATTTTATTAGTATTTTGTAACAGTTATCCATTTCAACTCATATTTTTAAGTGTATACCTAATATAGTTTTCGTATGGATGTTAGCATTACTGTTGAAAATGAACTAACTAAACTTCGTATATACTAACTTTTAAAACCGAACTGTTTCTACGAGGTAATATCGTTTGTATAATGTATTAAAAATAAAGAGGTGTTTCTTATGATTATTACACCAGATATTCAAACACTTAAGTTTAAAATGTGTAAAGGAGTAAAATACTTTGAATTGTTTGCTGAACAAGTAGAACAAGAAATACTGCCTGGTGTGTTTATTAAAGGTTGGTGGTACAATTGCTCTCATCAAGCCTGTCAACAACCCCACATCCAATATTACCACTCGCAGTATGACCTACAGCTATTATAAAATTAATCATTTTCCACATCTCCTCCATAATCTCTAATTTATTTACTTTTTAATATGAGTTATACGCCTTTAAAAAGAGCAGCTATATCCTGCAACCAAGAAGTTCAGTATTAAAAGTATAAGTAACAACATAAATCTAATTATTTTTATACTCCCATATAAGTTATATGTAATCTAGTCATATATACTATATATAGAGGTGAATTTAATACAAAACACAATATATGTAAAATAATTACTTTAATTCATAACTCTTATATTGAAGATGGAGGTTTGTATGAATTTTGATTATGTTGAAACTTTAGTTACCAGATGTAAGAACAATGATGAAGAAGCAAAAGAAAAATTAGCTTATGAATTTAGGCCTTTGATTTATAATATTTCTAAAAGGACTTTCATTGATAGGTATAATTCCCATGATATTATACAGGAATGTTACCATTCACTTTTCAAATCTGTTTCCAAGTATAATTTAGAAAAGCATAGATTTGTTGCCTATGCTACTAATGCTATTAAAAATAATATGAATGATCTAATAAAACGAACTAGAACTAGAAGATCTACTGAAGGTAGTTATGCATTAAGCTTACATGATGATGTAGAAAATAATTTTCCAGAACTTGAAATCTCAACTGAAACTTCATTATGTGAACTGTGTGACTATGAGGATTTAAAATTAGCTCTTAAGAATTTAAATGAAGAGGAAGTTGAACTTATAGATTTCGTATTCTACAAAAATTACACTGTTAAGGAATATGCCTATTTCAAAAATATGTGCTACTCTACTGCTATTCAAAAAAAGAAAAACATATTAATGAAAATCCTTAATAATATTTCATTGTATTATTAAGCATAAAATTCTAACAGCTCTAAGGTTAATCCTTGGAGCTGTTAGAATTATAATATTAATCAATTTAATTAAAAATGTTGTTCCAGTTATTCTATTTACTTAGTAATTGTATATTATTTTGACATTTAACAATTTGAAAACTCTAGACACATATTTTTAATGCTAATATCAGCATTAAGCGCTTTCAGTAAATCTAGTCCAATGAGTAAATCAATGTCAATCCCATAATGCATTCCACCAATACATAAAAGGACGTCATGAAAAGGATAGCCAATTAATGGCTATATTTTTAAAAAGATTCATTAAAACTGATTCATAACAACCAGCTCCATGTACATTAATAAGCTCTTCATTACCATCAAAATGAATATAATCACTATTTATTAGGGTAGCAGGTGAACCATTATCTATCAATAAATTTTCAAAATGCAAGGGCTTTTTATCAATATTCAAGTTTAAGGAACAAAATAATACCTTATGTTTATACCTTAAATTTATCGTCTCATTAATCCAATCCTTTCGATTTTAAATTCAAGATTTTCTTTACGCGTATCATCAATATTTAATTTACATGATTTATCCTGTTTATGAAGATTGCAATAGTAATTATAATCTGTATTTAAATCTGAAAATACTTCTACTATTGCTAAAGCTATTTGCTTTTTATCAAAGACCTCCCATTCTTCTGAATTAAGTTTAATTTCATCTCTAATCATTTTTACAACACGCTCCAATAATTTATTTACAGCTTTAAAATTAAGCAGCTGCTATTATGGGCATATGTTTTATAATATAACATTAAAATCATGATTAAGTTTGTATGTCTAATCTCCTAGCCCGCATTTTACAAGCAAATTCTTATATTCTTAAGTTCTAATATTCTTAAATTCCGTTATTCTTAAGTTCTTTTATTCTAAAATTCTAATAAATATATATCTTGAAAAAAAGCAGCTATGCTGCAATTAGGATCATTATATATAAATTCTTAAGAATTTTAGAATCTCTAATAAATAACCATATATCTTTTACGAAGATACATAAAATACTGCTAAGGAGGGTATATAATTTATGGCTAGAAGAAAAACATCTAAGGTTCCTAAAAATGATTTTGAATATGATGAAGGTGAAGTATATGGATTTACTAGTGAAACTCCTATAGCTGGTGACTGTATACTTTCATTCTCTTTTGATGATGATTCTGATACTATTCAAACTAATTCTGAATGTAAATCTAATAACACTGCAATTCAAGAAGATCTTCAAAATAATATTCAAACTAATACAGCTTCAACTAGTAACAGCGATTTTCAAGATAATATAACTAATTCCATAGAAATAAAAAATACTTTAAACTCTACAAAAGACTTATTTGATAATAGAAGAACTCCACTTCCTAATGGTGCCACTCCTGCAGTTGATGGTGAAACTCCAAATATTAAAAGAAGCTACACCCTTAGAAGTTCTACCATAAGAAACATAAATGAATTAAAGAGTATCCCTCCAGATCTTAATGTATGTATCAGTACAATAGCTGATATTGCCATAGATTATTATCATAACCATATTGTAAATGAAGGCGAGGCGGTACGCAATAATTTATTTTATCTATTTTAACTTTAGATAATTATTTATTTCCTAAATATAAACTAATATATTTTATTTCATATATCCCTTATAGGAGGTGATGGATTTATGGAAGTAAATGAGTTAATTAACCTTATTGTTAATAATGGGTTTCCAGTTGCGGTATCTGCATATTTGCTAATTCGCTTAGAGAAACAAATCGTTAGTTTATCAAGTTCAATTAATAAGTTAAATACCATAATATCAGCTAAACTTGGGGTGGCTATTGATACAGAGAGTTCTACTGATGATTCTAATAAATTGGCATGAGAAAAAGGCAATAAACACTTTGTAATAATGTTTATTGCCTTTAAACTTGTTTATATTTTAATAGAAAACTAAGTAGTTCAATATGAATTTAGATTATAAAAACATACCCAAGTTAAGAAGACCATATAAAAAGTTAATTACTTTGGTATAAATTCATCTTTCAAAATTGAATAATACAATCTGTCTATATATTCTCCATTTTGGTAAAAGAAATCTCGTAATGTTCATTCATAAACGAATCCACATTTCTCGATAACTTTGCGAGATGGTATATTTATTGATTTGTGGCATATTTGAACTTTATGCAAATTCATTTTATCGAAACCATATTTAATAACAGCCTATCTATAGTAATCACTTTTATCATAGGAACTTATATATTTATCAAGTAGTTCTTTCTCCTCTTCCTTGTACTATAAACTAATTTGGAATACAGTGATTGAATCTCAGGATCACTAATTCAATATTTCAACATATTTTCATCATCTGTATATTCAAACTTTCTTTAAATTAATCTTTCTATTTCAATCTTCGCCGTCCCAACATGTGCTAGCATAGTTTTAATCCTCTCTTTCACAATAATTTACTATTATATTTTATAAGAAGGTAATTAATTAGTTTGATGGCTGTTTACATAAATAATGCAAAAATAGACTTGCTACTGCTAACTTATATTTTTTCTCACAGGAAACAGAATTAGTATCATTCATAAAACTTTGCAAATCTCCTAGATCAAGTCCTGAATATATAGCTAATGTTTCATAGCTAATTTCAAACTCACCTATTAGCACATCTATTACTCCTTTAACTCGGTCATCTTGATTTACCATCGCTATCCCTTCAGATAGCATGAAAATCATGTTGCATAAATGCGAAGGGTTCGGAATATTGGAATTTTTCAAACTCTCTTCACTATTCTCACCAGAATTTACGATATTGGTAAAAAAATCATATAATTTATTTTTTCCATTCATATAATCTTTCAACCAAACATGATCTACTCCTATCATCTTACTCAAAGATTTCAGTTCAATTTTATAGTTTTCAAGCAAGTTTTCTATATCTTTTCTTATAACATCTTCAGCTTGATTGAAGTTTGTAGAAACGATAGTCTCAATTGAATTAATTTCCATTATAGTCTCCTTTTGTAATACTTATAGTTTATTCTTATTTTGCACTTATTTAGTATTGCGTTTTATGTTAGTATTGTGCATTATTTCAATTTATCTTACCCCTCTTAATAAGTTAGGCCTGTTACTTCCTCTAGTTTCCCTCCGTAAAATGAACAATATATGTTTTCAATCATACTATGATTTAGAGAGTTTTTAAAAGGAGTAAAATCATATGAGCGAATACGGCAAACCGAATTCCCCACCGCCAAAAACTAAACCTAAAAAACCAAAAGTTTCATATATTATTGATTGCATGCACCAATATACGTACGTATGGCTCAAACACGGGAAATCTTTCTGGTTCTATCCTACAAGAATAGAGAAAGGAGAAGTTTCTGGATATAGATGGGACGGAAAAAATGGATATTTTATGGACTTGATGAAAAATCTATAAGTCAGGTTGCATGTTACCCAGTTCCTACCCTTTACTAAAATTGTAAATAAGTTTAGCAAAGCAAAGTTTTCAAGTTATTTACTAGTAAGGATTTTCTCTGATGCTACATTATTTCTATGTAACACCAGAGAAATAAATATAAATACACATGAAATTAGACAAATATATCATAATTATATACGGTAGACATTATTACTCAAAACTATAAAAATAATTATTTTGCATTTTAAACTACATAAAATCAAGTAATATTAATGGTATTATAACCTTCTCATAAGTGCACTTTCAGTGCCTTTTTTCTTTCACATACTTATTAATAATTTAACCTATAATAAGACTTTTCATTTTCACTTTACTACGTCAAATCTACATTCTGCATATTTATTTAATAATTCCACATAATAAATTTAATCACTTACTTGTATAAAACTTAAATTATGGAAGGTGCCCAATCCAATGAAGAAATCTGTTATTGTATTTTCTATTTTTCTATTCATGTCATTTAGCATGAATTTAATAACTTCTGTCGCTCAAACTAATACCTTTTCTGAAGGAATTTATGGTATTGAGGGCTTAAAGCTAATTCCAAATGTTCCATATAAAGTTCGAAATGTTTCTGGTGGTAAGGTTTTCATAACCATACTTAACGAGGACCTGATAATGGAGCAATCTATACGCTTTCAGCCAAACTCATTGCAATATGTCTTAAATCCAATGCAATATGGTTATAAAATTATAATAGCTGGTAGTGGTCAATTATCTTTTACAGCTTAAATCGCAACATCTACAAACTACTTAGCATTTTAGTATTGCGTAGTAAAACTTTTAGTTCCAATTACATATATTTTGATTATCTTAAATAATAAAAATTGAGGCTTTATGATATTACTAGAATCTTGAAAGGTGGCAATTCTAATGAAAAAATTTATTATTATATTTTCTATATTTTTATTTCTATCATTTACTATGAATACAATAAATGTCATGGCTCAACCTAAAACATTTTCGCAAGGTTTTTATACGATGAAGGACCTTGGACTCATTGAGAATGTTAATTATATAGTTCAAAATAATGAACCTTACGCTGAAGGTCTATTATTCATTATTGATTCTGATAAAAAGGTACAGCAACTTGTACGAATACAACCTAGCTCTACTAGAAATCCACTAATACCACTTAAAGCTGATTATAAATTTATAATATATGGTAATGTTCTCTTAGCTTTTAAGCAAGTGAATATTTCATAAATCCTATTCTATATAATAACAATATACTCATAATTAAACTGAACCACTCATTATCTTTCCCCTTATTAGGGACCTTTTTATTTACTACACACTTTCTACATATGGTGTATTAATTATAATTAATTTTTATCACATAAAAACTTATATTCAAACCGTTCATTAAAATTACCATTTAAACAATAATATACTGTATTAAAATTCTTTGAGTAGACCATGGAAAATGTAGTGATCCACTCTCCATTTCTTTGACTTACAGAATTAAGTATACTAAATGCAGTTTCAACATTTACTTGTTCTGATTTTTCAAATGCACTTGATACTGCCTTAAATCTATCACAATTACATTTAGCATTTTCATGTAAATAATCCCATACTGAAAAATTTGTCATAACAAAAAATGGTGAAGATTTTGCTTGATTACTTATGTTACCACGACCAGGTTCTACGACCCAAACACTGCCGTTGGAATCGCAAATCATATTGTGACAGCTCAAATTTGGTGTATTAACAACTTCAACACTTTTTAAATATTCTCCTAAGTTTTCAGTACAAATAACTCCTTTAAGTATATCTATTATAAGTTTAGTTGTGTGCGTAACTTTTTTGCTTGGCCTTCTGTATAAACCTTTTCCATTTGAATTAACTACAAGATTATTAAAGAACCTACCAAAACAATCCACTCCAAATGATGGATATTTTCCACGTCCTCCATCAACTTGTACAGTAAACCAGTTAGGATTTTTAGTATCAATAGAATATTTCATACCATCGTTATCAAAATTCATTCCAATAATTGTATCTTGCCCTCGATAAATAAAACTTGTACACATAAATATCTCCCCCATGCTTACTTTAGTTAAAGAATACTTATTTCTTCATAAAATATCATTATAAATTAATTATACCATATATTGTTTATTTTATATTTCTTGACCTCAATAATTAGTTTAGATTATAATAATTATGCAAAATGGACTGGTGCGGCTTCAGCTGCTGCCTTTTATTTTGTTGTATATTTTATTCAAACTGGGTCAATAATTATAATATGATTTCATATTAGTCCAGGAGAGATAGCTTACTATCATTCACCTGATTCTTTTGCTATCTCTACTTTTGCGCAAAAAAATAAAAGGTAGATTAAGTATTTTTCTCAATCTACCTTTATTGGTACTTGCTGATAATATAGTGGACATCATTATAATAATATAACATTATAAAATAATCTATATTAATTAATATCTTTTGTACTATGATGAAAATGCAGCTGACTCAAGAGCTGCACTTGCTTTATGTACTTTTTGCTTTTACAATAGATCTTTATTATTTTACCATACTGATATAAAGATTTCCATACTACCTATCAATCAATTCATTCTTAACATACTCGTTAATGGTATCTTCTTCACCCTCAAATATTTCTGCTAAATGTAAAATTGTTTCTTGCTCCTCTTCTGTAAGCTCTCTTATTGTATCTTTGATTGTATCTATAGTTACATCCTTCATAAAACAAAATCACCACCTTAATGCTGTTGTGGAATATTATATTATATGAAACTCAAATAATCTATAGTATAAATATTAGAAATTTATTAATATTATAGTTAATCATTTTTTCATGGTTTGGCATATTCCGGAAATACAGTGAATGAATTAAAAATTTACTGCCTTTTGTTCTTTTTTTAGAATATCCAATATAATAATAGTGGTTGGGTATTCGTGGTCCGTATATATGCATATATACTTAAAGGGATTGTATTTTTTGTATGATCCCTATCTCTATTGAAAATTATAGCCATTTACAAAACTATAAATTTTATTTCTGTAACATTTCTTCCTACTCTACAATATATTAATTAATATAACCGGCATTTTCTCCATGTCGTGTTGATCTTTTATGTGCATTAACAAAAAAATATATTAAATTTCGTTTTTATAAAGAAGCAGCAGTTAGAAACATCCTTACTGCTGCTATTATATATCATTTAACATAAAGGGAATAAGGGGAATAAAGACTTTTCTCTACTCCCACTTATACTACAATTATTTAATGAGAACCAAACATTTTTTATTAATTGTCTCGTCCATACTATAACATATATTAACAAAAATGTAAATTGCTTTTGTATTCAGTTTGCATGCATTCCTATTTGTAATTACTTATGTTATAAACCAGCCAACTTGTCTAGCTCCATAGTAAAACTTGTAACTTCCTCAACACTAGCATTTGTTTCTTCTATTGCAGCTGATTGTTGTTCAGTTATATCTAATGTGGTATTTGATACTTGCATAGTTCTCTCTATTGATTCTTGTATTCTTTCTACTAATTTAGCAATCTCTTTTGATGTTTCTTTAGAGCTTTCCGCTAGATTTCTAATCTCTTTTGCAACAACGGAAAATCCTCTTCCTAACTCTCCCACCCTTGCTGCCTCAATTGAAGCGTTAAGTCCAAGCATTTTAGTTTGATTAGTTATATCTTTTATATATCCCAAAATAGCATTTATTTTATTAGAATGTTCTCTTACATTTACTATTTCACTATTTAATAAATTTTGATTTTCAGTAACTTCCATTGATGATGCAGCAAGTTGTTGAGTTGCGGATGATATTTGTTCAAAACTATCTGCAAGAGTTGTTGTTAATTCCTTAATTTTTAAACGCTGATATCCTTCATTTGATAATGTGTTAGCAACTGAAAATAAGACTTCTGCTGCTGACCTGATATTCCGTTCGTCAACTATTTTCACTTCTTTAGCAGCACCATAATATTTATCTTCTTCCAGCCCAAGTTCATTGGCAGTATTTTTAAATTCTATTTCTTTAGGACTCTCAAAAAGAATTTGTCCACCAAGAATTGTTCCAATAAGAGTTCCTTGAACTATTATCGGTGCAGCAAAATCAATAAGTCCTGAATGACACTTATAAATATAAGGTTTTCCAGTCCTGAATGCCTCCTCTCCAGCACTAGCATGGCATTGAGCGCATCGACTTTTTCCAAGTTCCGTAGATTGAGTAAAATTAGAGCATATATTAGTGTAACTACTTGGTTTTGTAAAAGGAATTCCATTCTTATCCACTGTAACACTTGCGATATTCATACTTTTAGCAAAGTCATCTTGGAATTTTTGAATAAAATTCAAATCAATAACATCCTTTAATTCCAACCCATCTAATTTGACATTACTTTTTTCCACAATTTTATCCTCCGTAAGAACTTTTTTTACATATTATATCATACTTTTTAATCTTTTTCATTAATTTTATTTGATTTTATAATATTTTAATAGTTTTTTTTCCCTTATATATCCTTAATTTAATTTTTATATTTTTCATTCTTATCCCATCTAGAAAATGTATCAACTTTCATGTTTTTTTACATAAAAATAAAGGAAATGAAGATTTCTCTCTATTTCCTTTATTTGGGACCCTTTAAATGAAACTCAACATATTTTTTATTAATTGCCTCAATTACATTATAATACTCTTCTAAAAAGTGTAAATAAATACTAATATAGATTCATTAACCATAAATTCCGTTTTTATCACATACTCTCTAATTTATAATATATTATTTATATGATAGTATATTTCCTAATTCTGTTATTAACATCAAAGTGCTGACATAAAACAAAGTAGTAGCTGAATTTCTCCTAGCTACTACTTCTTTGGTTCAACAAAACTAAGAAACGCAAGTCACCACAAACTTTCTCCGAAAAAGTAATAGTTTTATATTTACAATACGGACATTTGAACATAAATTTCACTTCAATTATGTTACGATATTATACATTACCATTGTGTACCAATTATAACATATTTCGCAGACATCACATTATTCAATTTTTAAAGAACACCCTTTCATTAATTGCAATACAATGAATAATATTTTAGTTTTATGAATGTCTAAATTAAATATCTCTTCTATATGAAATTTATTCCGCACTGAGATGCCCTAAGAATAGTATTTTAGTTATGTGGTTCACAAAATAATGTTGCTTTCTATATAATGAAGTAATGAGGTGAAATAATGAAAAAATTATTGTTTATAACTTGGATTATAACTTCCGGCTATGGAACAGAAAAATCATTGCTGGATGTTTTAAATATATTAAATAAAGAAGAATATGATATAAGTATCTTACCACTATTTAAAGATTCCAATACTCATGTCTATAATGAGAATATAAAAATATTAGACTCACTTATTGATTCTACAAAGGAGGACTATGACGAAAAAAATGCACTTGATCACTATTATAAATTACTTGCATCTCCTCCGCTTTTCAATAAACTAATTAATGAAAAATATGATTGTATTATTGCTTGTAATCATAATGCCCCTTCCTACTTTACTTCATATTTAAACTGTGATGTAAAGATACTTTGGATCAGGGGGGATATGCGTGAGCTTGACTATACACGACTTGACAAAAATTCAAAAGAATATAAACAAATCAAACAAGAGTATGAAATGCAAGCTAAAGTTTTAAAGTGCTTTGATTCTATAGCCGTAATTTCAAATGTGGTAGAAAGGTCCTTATTCGAGCTTTTCGGGATAACCAGAAATGTTGTTAAAATTCCAAATTCTGTAGACCGTGAAAAAATCGACATTTTGAGCAATGAAAAAATTAGTATACCAAATAAAATGCTCTTTACCTCAGTTGGCAGACTGGATTATAATAAGAATCAAATATTGCTGCTAAAAGCCGCAAAAGAACTTAAAAAATATCGCGATGACTTTATTATTTATCTTTTGGGAGATGGTGATTACAAGGCAAAACTACAGCAATATATAGAGGATAACGAGCTTACTCAAAATGTTAAACTTCTTGGATTTGTCCCAAATCCATATCCGTATATCAAAAATTCAATAGCAACAGTTCTGACTTCTTATAGTGAAGGGTTTAGTCTTGCCTTGGTAGAAAGTGTTATGCTGAATACTCCTATTATTTCAACAGATGTTGGGGTAGCAAACGAATTGGTAGTAAAATATAACTGTGGCCACATCATCCACGGTGATGAAAAAGAACTATCTATGGTTTTGTATATGTACTTGAATAAACCTGACAATGATAAAGGAATCTTTAACATTGGTGATGACTATGATCTTACGACAGAAGTTAAAAAAACTAAATTCCTAATTGATGAAACAATGCAAAAAGTAAGCAATATAAAATATAAAAAACTTCCGTACCCAGAAATTACAATAAATTATTCTGAGCTTGACGAGCTTAAAATACAAAATGATCTTATGTATGTACTCAGAGTTGTAAAAGGCGGTGTGCCTTATGAATATTTGATTAATAGAAGAAGTGGCAATGATAAACTTATTGTTTTTAATAACGGTGCTGTAGTGGGTGGAAATGTTACTGTACCTGTCTTCCAAAGACATAGTTGTGCATCACTGTTAAAGACATCCTCTGTTTTCTGTATGGACCCTACACTGTATATAAACGGCTCCTTACTCTTTGGCTGTGGCGCTGGAAAAAATGAAGACTATTATCTTGAAAACAGCAGTTTAATATTAAAGCAAATTATATATAAAATGGGCATACAGCTTAGCAATACAGTTATTTATGGCACATCTGGAGGCGGATATCTTTCAATTATTATGGGGATATATCTTAAAGGGGCATCGGTAGTGGCTGATAATTCTCAATTTATTCTCGCAAATTGGATTTACAAGGAAGTACTTGAAAGTATAATTACTTTTTGTTTTGACAATGCTGAAACTTCATTAAAATATAAAGAACGATTTAATGCATTAGATTCTTTTGAAAAGCATAATTATATTCCTAAATTATATATTTATGTTAATTTATGCTCTCATGCAGATAATTCAACTCAATTAGTACCATTTTTAGAGAGGCTTGAAAATATGAAGAATATTACTGAGTATAATGGTATCAATGTAATTTTACACTATGAACCAGAAAAGGGGCATGAAGGATTAGATATTCAAGATGCGATAGATTTTTTATATAAAGTTTTAGATGAAGCTTAATTTCAAAGGAAAACAAGATTACAATCAAAGAAAATATTTTATAAACTCATTTTCTTTGATTTTTTTAATTTTCACAATGTTTTTTATACAAGATAAGCATAATTCTGCACTTGTCATATATATTATATTGTATAGGGACTTAATAACCTCAAATCAATACTTAATGTATAAATTAAATTTCAATATTTAACCTATAGCTAAACTAAAAATTACACTTTGTACCTTAGGTAACAGTTTTGATAATATTGGTGTGAGCATAGCTTATAGACCAAAGGTATAAAGACTTAGTTAAGAAAAAGATAAGCCAATTATTAATTTAAAAGGTGGGATAACTTTGTCATATGAATCCCTTTTTATGAACAATGCTTCTAAAATACATGACTAAGAAAATGAGAGTGACGTTCAAATCAAGAAAGAAGATAATGCCTAAAAAAATAAATTTAAAGTAGTGGTTAAGCCAGTTATAACGAATAATATAGGGAATATATCTTGTGCTGTAACTGCTGCGAATGCCGCTGCTATCAAAGCAGCTTCAGCAGCAAATGGAAATAGTAATGCTTCAGATAAAGCTTGCATTGCAGCTGCTTCCGCAAGAAAAGCTAATCGTATTGTAAACAAAAAGAAGAATAAGAATAAAAAGTGTCAATAATTCTATTACTACTCTTAAAATTAGGTGACTTTAAGAGTAGTTAGTGTAGTATCTTTATCTTGTCCTCTTCAGAAAATAATTTACATTTCTTTTCTTATGAATAATCTATTTTCATTGTACTACAAAATTTTATTAATACATGAACTATTCCTCAAAATATCCATATCATTTTACCAAACAATAGCATCTATATTTCTAATGCGTTCTAATTTATATCTGCCAATCAATAATTAGGAGTAATACAACCACAATACATCATTCAATGTTCATCAAAAGCATAACACTCTGCATCATTTGTATTTCCTCTTAGTTTTTACTCTTCATTACTCAAGTTTATTTTGTACTCTTTGATGAAAACCAACGTCAAATACAGTCTATATATTTAGAGCCTAACTCAGAGGAATGTGGTCTAATTCCTCTTGAACCTGCTTTTGGAATTTTAATTCTTGAAAAATATGAAGTAATTATTACTTAAAAGACAATTACAGTGTCTTTTAGTTAAATTATTCATTCTTCAAAGAACATATTTTAATTTACTACGTCAAATCTACAAATTGCGCACTAAAAACTCATAAATCCAATCTATTAAATAATACGATTTTACAATTTGTTATTTATTTTTATTGATTCATGATAAAAGAAGATTATGTATTAAATTTTTATATTATAAACTTAAAACATTATTCACTTAAAAATATCTTTACATCCACTATAAATTAATTTTCTTACTTCTGGATACAGTATTATAATTGGTTTAGTTAGAATCTGGGATAATTGTTATCTCATTTGGAGTATCGAATTGTGATGTTTCAGTCGAACCATCTGATAATTTTGTGACTTTTCCGCCTACAGCAGACTTAACTTGGATAACCGAACCATCTTTAAGTTCTAAAATTAGCAATGTGGGCGAACTGCCTTTATTGGTAACTTTTTCTTCTGAATATCCTTGAACTTTAGCAGAATTTAACTGACTTATAATATCTTTAAGTGTTTTAGTTTGGTCAGAGTTATCAAAATCAAAATTAAAGTTTTTAGTTTTACTCGCCCCAACTGTTGCTAATTCAATTCTTGCAGATTTTACATTTTCAAATTTAAGTTCCTTTATGTTATTAGGAAGTTTTGTTGAAACGCTTTTGGAACATCCAGTCGTAAATGTTATGCAGAATATTAAAATTCTTTGAGTAGACCATGGAAAATGTAGTGACCCACTCTCCATTTCTTTGACTTACAGAATTGAGTATACTAAATGCAGTTTCAACATTTACTTGTTCTGATTTTTCAAATGCACTTGATACTGCTTTAAATCTATCACAATTACATTCAACATTTTCATGCAAATAATCTTATAATGAAAAATTTGTCATAACAAAAAATAGTGAAGATTTTGCTTGATTACTTATGTTACCACGACCAGGTTCTACTACCCAAACACTGCCATTGGAATCGCAAATCATATTGTGGCAACTCGAATCTGGTGTATTAACAACTTCAACACTTTTTAAATATTCTCCTAAGTTTTCAGTACAAATAACTCCTTTAAGTATATCTATTATAAGTTTAGTTGTGTGCGTAACTTTTTTGCTTGGCCTTCTATATAAACCTTTTCCATTTGAATTAACTACAATATTATTAAAGAACCTACCAAAACAATCCACTCCAAATGATGGATATTTTCCACGTCCTCCATCAACCTGTACAGTAAACCAGTTAGGATTTCTAGTATCAATAGAATATTTCATGCCATTGTTATCAAAATTAATTCCAATAATTGTATCTTGCCCTCGATAAATAAAACTTGTACACATAAATATCTCCCCCCTGCTTACTTTAGTTAAAGAATACTTATTTCTTCATAAAATATCATTATAAATTAATTATACCATATATTGTTTATTTTATATTTCTTGACCTCAATAATTAGTTTGGATTATAATAATTATGCAAAATGGACTGGTGGCAACTTCGGTTGCTGCCTTTTTATTTTGTTGTATATTTTACTCAAACTGAATTAATAATTATAATATGATTTTATATTAGTCCAAGAGAGATAGCTTACTATCATTCACCTGATTCTTTTGCTATCTATATTTTTGCACCAAAAAATAAAAGATAGATTAAGTATTTTGCTAAATCTACCTTTTATGATGATTATTGATAATATAGTGGACATTATTATAATAATATATATTAATTAATATCTTTTGTACTATGATGAAAATGCAGCTAACTCAAGAGCTGCATTTCTTTTATGTATTTTCGCTTTTACAATGGATCGTTATTATTTTACCATACTGACATAAAGATTTCCATACTATCTATCAATTCATTCTTAACATACTCGTTAATGGTATCTTCTTCACCCTCAAATATTTCTGCTAAATGTAAAATTGTTTCTTGCTCCTCTTCTGGAAGATCTCTTATTGCATCTATGGTTATATCCTTCATAAAACAAAATCACCACCTTAATGCTGTTGTGGAATATTATATGAAACTCAAATAATCCATAGTATAAATATTAGAAATTTACTAATATTATAATTAATCATTTTTTCATGGTTTGTCAGATTATAAAAAGACATTAAATTAATTAAAAATTTACCGCATTTTGTTCTTTTTTCTAAAGTATCCGATATAATAATAGTGGTTTGGTATTCGTGGTCCGTATATATGCATATATACTTAAAGGGATTATATTTCTTGTTGTATAGGAAAGTATAAAAATTCCGATCGCTGAAAGCGCGGTGTAGACTTGTATTGAGTAAATTTATGTGGTAAATTGATGAAATGATTAAGAGTAAATTAAGAATAATATTAGAAGAAAATTGGAATGAATTTTATAAAAAATATAAAAATAAAATTAGACCTAATGTTATTGCAGAAGTGAAAAAAGTTATGAAATGCAAGGATATAAGTAATGGCTACATTGAATTAAAATGTGATGATTGTGGTGAAATAAAGAAAGTTGGATTTACATGTAAAAGTAGATTTTGCACATCATGTGGTAAGGTTTATGTTGATAATTGGGTTAACGGAATGCTAG
>NZ_JHXK01000039.1 GCF_000621745.1 Clostridium beijerinckii HUN142
TGGTGGGACAGCATTTGGATTTATGTTACCAGTTCTTGCTGGATTTATTGCAATGAGTATTGGAGATAGACCAGCTCTTTCAGTAGGTTTTGTTGGTGGTGCTTTAGCTAGTGCGGGTATTACTTTTGCAAGTGCATTTGATCCAAAGATTCCAGCAGTTTCTGGTGGTTTCTTAGGTGCATTACTTGCAGGTTTCATTGCTGGATATTTAGTTGTTGGCCTTAAGAAGTTATTTGCAGGCTTACCAAACAGTTTGGAAGGTATTAAACCAGTATTTTTATATCCTTTACTAGGAACATTTCTAATCGGTGTTATAATGTTATTCATAAACCCAGCTATGGGAGCTATAAATACAGGTATTAGTAGTGCTCTTAATTCAATGGGTGGAACAAGTAAAATTCTTTTGGGAATTATTGTAGGTGGAATGATGTCAGTTGATATGGGTGGTCCAGTTAATAAAGCAGCGTATCTATTTGGTACAGCATCACTTGCTAGTGGAAACTTTGATATAATGGCAGCTGTTATGGCTGGTGGTATGGTTCCACCACTTGCAATTGCAATATGTACTTCAATATTTAGAAATAAATTCACTGAAAAAGACAGGCAAGCAGGTCTTGTAAACTATATAATGGGATTATCATTTATCTCAGAAGGTGCAATTCCTTTTGCAGCAGCAGATCCAATAAGGGTATTACCATCTTGTATAATTGGTTCAGCTGTAGCCGGAGCCCTTTCAATGGCATTTGGATGTGCATTAAGAGCGCCTCACGGTGGAATATTCGTTATCGCAATCGTAACTAATCCACTTCAATACTTAGGGGCAATAGTTATTGGGGCAGTAGTTGGAGCAGTAATATTAGGAATAATAAAGAAACCAGTACAAAAATAGGATTTATGGTAAAATAAAAGGGTAGATTAATATAAGGGTATACGGAGCAGTGGAAGTTAAAAAAACAACCACTGCTTCTTTTTATAAAATATTATAAAAAAAATTAGAGGATTTAAACTCCATTTGTCATATGAGAATTTGATTAAGCATGAATAAATCCTAGAATATAATAATGTTATTAATCATAAATTTCTATTTGTAGACTTTTAATATAAATACAATAATACATTTTTATAAAAAAGAATAAAATATAAGATTTTCTTATATATCTCTTTTATGGATTTGTATCATATGTTACGCAAAAATATAAAATAATATGGTATTATAAATTTACAAATAAAACATAATATAAATAAGTATTATAAGTTAAATGAATTTGAATTTTTGAATTTTCTTGAATTTAAAAATAATAGAAGTTTAATTTTCTAGTTAAATACTTTTGCTATAGGAGGAGAAAAATATGAGTTTATTTTTAGGAAAGATACATTATTGGTTATTTAATAAGATTTTATGGTTTGAAAAATTAGAAGGTGAAATAATAGCTCTTGCAAGAGAAGAAGGAATAAACATAGAAGAGTTACGTAAAGAAATTAATGAAAAGTATGGTGAGCCAACTCCAGATCTTCCATTAGAAGAAATGATAGATACAAGTAACATCCATGGATGGTTACAAGGAAAGATTCATTCAGCAGAAGGAAGAATGGCAGCATGGACAACAAAACTTATAAATAATAATAAAGATGTTACTGCAAAGCTAGAAGAGATTTATTCTATCCAAGGAGTTAAAGCTGCAAGTGAAGTTAAAGAAAAAGGAATGGAACTTACAAATGCAGGTGAAATTTTTAATAGTATTAATGACTACATTTTAGACGGAATGCCTTGCGATAGAGTTAATGAAGTAATTAAATCAGAAGAAGATATTGTTGAATGGAAAAGAAGAGTATGTGTTCATAGCGATATTTGGAATAAAGAAGAAGGTGACGTTGATTACTTCTACAAACTAAGAAGTTTATGGGTTAAAGAATTTGTAAATGCAATTAATTCAGATTTTGAGTATGTGGAAGAAGACGATAATACAATGGTAATAAAAAGAAAATAGTATTTTTAAAATTAAAAAATTAACATGTTAAATTTAAATAAGAGTTAATTTATAAATATTTAGAAATCTACAAAGATTAAATTTATCATTATTCATTATAATCTATAATGAATATAGGTAGTAGGAGGAGAAAGATATGGATGCTATAGCTTTAATGATGGAAGAACATGAATTTATAAAAAGAATGTTGGTTGTTGTAAGAAAAGCCTGTTTTAAATTATATAAAGGTGAGAAAATAAGTTATGATGATTTTAATTCTATGATAGGCTTTATTAGAAACTTCGCTGATTCTCATCATCATAAGAAAGAAGAAATGATGCTTTTTAATAAGATGGTTGAAGAAATAGGTCCAACTGCTGAAAAAATAGTGAAGCATGGTATGCTTGTCGAGCATGATCTTGGTAGACTTCATATAAGTGAACTTCAAACTGCACTTAAAAATCTAAAAGATGGAAATGAAGAAGCTATTTTAGACGTAATTTCTAATGCTATTTCCTATACACATTTACTAGAGAGACATATTGATAAAGAAGATAAAGTTGTATATACATTTGCAAAAAGAGAATTAAATGAAAGTATATTGACAGATATAAATAAGGAATGTATTGATTTCGAAGAAATTAATAATCACATAAGAAAAGATAATATTTTAATACTAGAAGAATTAGAAAAAAAATATAATTCATAAATGAATGGTGTTATAGTAGGAAACTGCTGTAACACTTTTATTTTATAAATAAATTTATATCTAATGATTGTGTGAAAAATATTGATTTAAATAAGCTCAAATCAATAGATTTAAGGGCTTACTTCATTTTGAAAAGGAGTATACTGGTTTTATAATAAGTCACTAGATTAAATCTTGCTTTTTATAAATATAGAAAATCATAGAATCTGAATAAAAAATTATAGCAAGATAAAGTATAAAAAACTTTACCTTGCTATAAGATATCCTCTAAAGTATATTTGCCAACCTCATCAATAAATGAAGTTATAGCTGATGATAATATGGCTTTTAATTTGCATTTTGAGGAAGAACAAGTATGCTTTGCGCTGGAAAAACATTCTGATATATTTATACTATCTTCAGTAATAACTAATATTTTTCCTAGATTTATGTCCTTTGGTGGCATCCCAAGTTTTAAGCCGCCATTTCTTCCTTTAGTAGATGTTACGTATTCGGTTTTACCTAATCTATGGACGATTTTCTTTAAATGATGTTCTGATATTTCAAGGTTAGATGCCAATTCTTCTACAGTACATATTTTCTCTTGATTATGAGCTAAATATATTAAGATTCTAAAAGCATAATCTGAAAACTTAGATAAGTTCAAATTTTCACATCCCTTCTGTATTTTTATTATACCCTATAATAAAAAAAAGTAAATTGGTTAAAAATAAAATGTGTATTTGTATTGCACATTAAAAAAACCTGTGCTAATATTAAGGTGTATTTAGAATGCACTTTAAAATTTATACATATAAAGAAATTATATATAAGAATTACATTGTGGAGTTTAGAAAGGTGTTTTTTTGAAAAACATAGTTAATTAAATATTAGTTAGATAGGAGAATGGTTATGGATAAGAGTTT
The DNA here is from genome assembly GCF_000621745.1 of Clostridium beijerinckii HUN142. Lineage (GTDB taxonomy): Bacteria > Bacillota > Clostridia > Clostridiales > Clostridiaceae > Clostridium > Clostridium beijerinckii_A. Next base: position 3,582 of record NZ_JHXK01000039.1, read on the forward strand.
GTTAAAAGTGTGTGATTTAAGAATTGAAGCAGATAATAAAGAGATTTTAAAAGGATTAAATCTTGAAATAAATAAAGGCGAAGTTCACGTAATAATGGGGCCAAATGGAGCAGGTAAATCTACTCTAGCTAATGCTCTTTTAAATAATCCCAAATATAAAAGATTAAGTGGAGATATAGAATTCGAGGGTGAAAACATTAATGAATTAAAGACTGATGAAAGAGCTAAAAAAGGTTTATTTTTATCATTTCAATACCCAGAAGAAATTCCGGGCATAACTGTAGAGAATTTTTTAAAGTATGCTAAGAGAACTACAGATGGAAATGTGCTAAAACATTTTAAGTTTGACTTAGATTTAAAGAAAAATATGAAGGAATTAAAAATAGATGAAAGCTATGCAAGCAGATATTTAAATGTAGGATTTTCAGGTGGAGAAAAGAAGAAAAATGAAATACTACAAATGTTAACTTTAAATCCAAAGCTAGCAATTTTAGATGAATCAGATTCAGGACTAGATGTTGATGCTATAAGAATTGTTTCGAAAGGTATTAAAATGTTCTCGAACGAAAATAATGGAGTTTTAATTATAACTCATAATACAAAAATATTAGAAAATTTGAATCCTGATTATGTTCATGTATTAGTAGATGGAAGAATAGTTAAAACAGGAGATGGAAATTTAGCCAAGGAAATTGAAGAAAAGGGATATGAATCTTTTAAAGAAAATGTAGCTATATAAAGGTGGTGAAATAAGATGGAAAACAAAAAGAAGACTTATATAGATGAGATGGATAGAGGAATCTATGATGTTAAAAACGAAGACAGCTTTAGTTTTAAATCTGAAAAAGGACTAACAAAGGATATAATCGAAACTATTTCAGAAGAGAAAAATGAAGCAAAGTGGATGATGGAATTTAGATTAAGATCTTTAGAAATATATAATAAATTGAAATTACCAACATGGGGACCATCCTTGGATGAGCTGGATATGGATAATATAGTAACCTATGTAAGGCCAAAAAGCAGTTTAGTTGGTTCTTGGGATGAAGTGCCTGAGGATATAAAGAAGACTTTTGATCTATTAGGAATTCCAGAAGCTGAAAAGAAATCACTTGCTGGAGTTGGGGCACAGTACGATTCAGAAGTAGTTTACCACAGTATAAAGGAAGATTTAGTAAAACAAGGCGTAATTTATACTGATATGGAAACAGCTTTAAGAGAACATGAGGATTTAGTTAAAGAATATTTTATGAAGTGTGTTACACCTAACGATCATAAATTTGTTGCACTTCATGGAGCAGTTTGGTCAGGAGGATCTTTTGTGTATGTTCCTAAAGGGGTTAATGTTGACATACCGCTTCAATCTTATTTCAGATTAAATTCACCTGGAGCAGGACAATTTGAACATACACTAATTATTGTAGATGAAGGGGCAAAACTTCATTTTATTGAAGGTTGCTCAGCTCCAAAGTATAGCGTTACAAATTTACATGCAGGCTGTGTTGAGCTATATGTAAAAGAAGGCGCAACATTAAGATATAGTACAATAGAAAACTGGTCAAAGAACATGCTTAACTTAAACACTAAGAGAGCAATTGTTGAGAAGAATGGAACAATAGAATGGGTATCAGGTTCTTTTGGTTCACAGATATCAATGTTATATCCTATGAGTATATTAAAGGGTGAAGGAGCAAGAGCAGAATTTACAGGCGTATCTTTTGCAGGTAAGGGACAAAACTTAGATACTGGAGCAAAGGTTATACATGCTGCTCCAAACACCTCTTCTACTATAAACTCAAAATCAATTTCTAGAAACGGTGGAAAAGCTACTTATAGAGGAGTGCTTAAGGTAAATTCAAATGCTTATAATTCAAAGTCTATGGTATCTTGTGAATCTCTAATGTTAGACAATAAATCAAAATCAGATACTATTCCGGTAATTGATTTATTAAATGATGATGTTGAAATTGGGCATGAAGCAAAAATAGGTAAGATAAGCGATGATTCTATTTTCTACCTTATGACTAGAGGAATAAGTGAAGATGAAGCTAAATCTATGATAGTAAGAGGGTTTGTAGAACCTATATCAAAAGAGTTGCCATTAGAATATGCAGTAGAAATGAACAATTTAATCAACATAGAATTAGAAGGAAGCATAGGGTAGGTGAGAGAAATGAAGGCTATACAATTTAATAATTTAAATAAAACTCCAATAAGAACTAAAAGCTGGGTTAATATTAATGATATAAGCCTTGGAGAATTAAATATTGGAGAAATTAAAAAGTTTGATAATGTAGAAATCAAAGGATCAAAAGGCGTTCATATTCAAAAGTTAGAAAATGATAAAATATTACCTTTATATAGAGAGTTTCAATATGGAATCAGTGAAGATTTAATAAATCAGGGTAAAGAAGATTTTAACCAAGGTTATTTAATAACAGTAGGAAGAAATGTGAAAAATGATAAACCAATAGTATTAGAATTTAATTTTGATAAAGATAATAGTTCCTTAGTAGATAATTTAATAATTGCTGGGGAAGAAAATTCAAAAGCTTCTATTATAGTAAAGTATAAATCTTTAGATGATTCAAATGGTTATCATAATGGAATTTGTACTATATATTCAAAGAAGAATAGTGAAATTAAACTAACTAAAGTGAATTTTTTAAATGACAATACAATTCATTTTGATTCGAATGTTTCTGATATTGAAGAAGATGGAAAGGTTGATTTTATATCAGTAGACCTTGGAGGACAATATAGTATTTACAATTATCATGGAGATTTAATAGGTGATAAATCAGCTGCCAATATAAATTCTATTTATTTAGGAAATAAAGATAAACTTATAGATATTAATTACATTGTAACTCACAAAGGTCAAAGAAGTAATTCAAATATAAATGTTAAAGGAGCACTTCAAGGAGAAGCTAGAAAGGCTTTTAAAGGAACTTTGGATTTTAAAACTGGTGCATCTAAAAGTGTAGGTGCAGAAGATGAATATTGTATGCTACTTTCAAAAGAAGCTAGAGCCAAAGCAATGCCAGTGCTATTATGTGCAGAAGATGATGTTTCAGGAGAACATGCTGCTTCTTCGGGAAGAATTGATGAAAACAAATTATTCTATTTGATGTCTAGAGGATTAAGTTATGATGAAGCTAAGATTGTAATTGTTAGAGCTGCATTTAATCCAATAATAGATGCAATTGGCGATAATGACATTATAGAAGAAATATTACAAGGTGTAGACAGGGGACTTAAAAATGAATAATATAGATTTTTTAAAAGATTTCCCTGTTTTAAGGGCCGGTGAAAATGGGGAAAGATTAGTTTATTTAGATAGCGGTGCCACAACTCAAAAGCCTGTTCAAGTTTTAGAGGCTATTGATAACTACTATAAAGTAAATAATGCTAACCCTCATAGGGGGGCTTATAAATTAAGCATAGATGCAACTAAAGCCTATGATGATTCTAGGGAAAAGATTAGAGAATTTATCGATGCAGAATTTTCAAAAGAAGTTATTTTTACTAAAAATGCAACAGAAGGTTTTAATCTTATAGCATCCTCTTATGGAATGGATAATATAAATGAAGGTGATGAAGTTGTTATTTCAATTGCAGAGCATCATTCAAACCTTATTCCATGGCAGATTGTATGTAGAGCTAAAAAAGCAACATTAAAATATATGTACGTAAATGAAAACGGAGAAATTCCAGAAGAAGAAATTAAGGATAAAATTACTGAAAAGACTAAATTAGTGAGCATAACTCATGTTTCAAATGCACTTGGTACTATAAATCCAGTTAAAGAAATTATAGAATACGCTCATTCAAAAGGTGCTGTAGTAATTATAGATGGATCACAAAGTGTACCACATATGAAAGTAAGTGTAAGAGACTTAGATGCAGATTTCTTAGTATTTTCAGGTCATAAGCTTTTAGGCCCAATGGGAATTGGTGTAGTTTATGGTAAGAAGGAGATTTTGGAAAGCATGCCTCCATATATAGTTGGTGGAGATATGATTGAATATGTTTATGAGCAGGAAGCAACCTTTGCAGAATTGCCATCTAAATTTGAAGGTGGGACTCAAAACGTTGAAGGTGCTGTAGGGCTTGCAGCGGCTATTGATTATCTAGAAAATATAGGAATGGAAAGAATAGATGAAATAGAAAGAGACCTTACAGGTTATGCTCTTGAAAAATTCCAAGAGCTGCCTTATGTAAAGATATATGGACCTAAGGATTTAAGCCATAGAGGTGGAATAATTTCATTTGACATAGAAGGAGTTCATCCTCATGATGTTGCTTCAGTTTTTGATTCTCACAGTGTTGCAATAAGATCAGGTAATCATTGTGCTCAGCCATTAATGAGATATATGGGTATAAATGCAACCTGTAGAGCTAGTTTCTACTTTTATAATACAAAGGAAGATATAGATAAATTAATTGAAGCAACAAAAAAAACATATGAAATGTTTTTGAAATGGAGGTAATTTAGATGGATTTAAATGCTATTTATACAGAACTAATTATGGAACACAGCACTTCAAAGCATAATAAGAGAAACTTAGATAACCCAGATATTAAGGAAAAAGGTCATAATCCAAGCTGTGGAGATGAAATTACGTTAGAACTTAAATTAAACAATGGTGTTATTGAAGATTTAGCCTTCACAGGGCAAGGATGTGCAATATCTCAAGCATCTACATCAATAATGATAGACCTTATAAAAGGTAAAAATATCAAAGAAGCATTAAAGCTTACAGAAACTTTTATTGGAATGATTAAAAGAGAAATTAAAGATGATGAAGAATTATATGCATTAGAAGATGCTATGGCCTTTAAAAACATTTCCAACATGCCAGCAAGAGTTAAATGTGCAGTTTTAGCATGGCATACTTTGAAGGAAGCATTGGAAAAATAATTATTATTAGATAGAATAGTACCTAGACTTTATTTAAAATTAAATGAAATGTAAAATGTGTTTATTTTCAGTTAAGTAAAAACTTTAAATTCTTATACAAATATAGAAAAAGCTAGTAACTATTTTTTATTAATATGAAAGTTGTGGCATGTGAAAAATATAAATTTCAACATTTTAAAAGTTATAATACTCTCATGTATTTCCGTTGGAAACATACGAATAAATGAGAATATTATAACTTTTGTTTATTTAAGCTAAAATTATACTATCATTTGAAGAACATGGAATTACTTCATTGAAAAATACATACTATCAAAATCTTTTAGTAATACTATAGATGAAGATAGAATTAATAATTAACAATATAGAAACAAAGAGAAAATGAGGTAATACAATGAGAAAAATGAAAACTATGGATGGTAACACAGCTGCTGCATATATGTCATATGGATTTTCGGAAGCAGCGGTAATTTTTCCAATAACTCCATCATCACCAATGGCAGAACACGTGGATGAATGGGTTTCACAAGGGAAAAAGAATATTTTTGGGCAACCGTTAAAGGTTGTTGAAATGCAGTCAGAAGCAGGTGCAGCTGGTGCACTGCATGGTTCGCTTCAGGCAGGTGCATTAACAACTACATATACAGCATCCCAAGGATTATTACTAATGATTCCTAATATGTACAAAATAGCAGGGGAATTGCTACCATGTGTTATACATGTAGCTGCTAGAGCGCTTGCAACATCTGCACTGAGTATATTTGGAGATCATCAAGATGTTATGGCAGCAAGGCAAACAGGTTTTGCAATGCTTGCAGAAGGATCCGTTCAAGAAGTAATGGATTTAAGCGGGGTGGCGCATTTAGCTACTATAAAATCGCGGATACCTTTTATGAATTTTTTTGATGGATTCAGGACATCTCATGAAATTCAAAAGATAGAGGTAATTGAACCAGAAGAACTTGTTAAGGTACTAGATTATAAGGCGCTTAATGAATTTAGAAAAAGAGCTTTAAATCCAAATCATCCTGTTATAAGAGGAACTGCTCAGAATCAAGATATTTACTTTCAAATGCGCGAGGCTGTAAATAAGTATTATGATGATGTTCCAGAAATTGTTGAACAATATATGACCGAGATTACTAGGCTCACAGGTAGATCATATCATTGTTTTGATTATTATGGAGCGCATGATGCTGATAGAATTATAATTTCTATGGGGGCAGTAAATGATGTTATAGAGGAAACTGTAGATTTTCTAAATAATAATAAACAAAGAGTAGGGCTTGTAAAAGTAAGGTTATATAGGCCATTTTCAGTGGATAAACTATTGAAGGCTATTCCAAAGACTGTAAGAAAAATTGCAGTTTTAGATAGAACGAAAGAACCAGGGTCAGTTGGAGAACCACTTTATCTAGATGTATCAAGAGCATTTTTTGGAATGGATAATGCTCCGATTGTTGTTGGTGGAAGATTTGGACTTGGATCAAAAGATCCAACACCGGCTCATATTGCTGCAGTCTATGACAACCTATTTTTAGATGTACCAAAAAATAACTTTACAATTGGAATAATTGATGATGTTACAAATACATCTTTAAGAACATTTGAACATATAGATGCCACTCCTGATGGAATTACATCATGCAAATTCTGGGGCTTAGGATCAGATGGTACAGTTGGTGCGAATAAAAGTGCAATTAAGATTATCGGAGATAATACAGATATGTATGCTCAAGGATACTTTGATTACGATTCTAGAAAATCAGGAGGACTTACAGTTTCGCATTTAAGATTTGGTGATAAGCCAATTAAATCTAGATACCCAATTGATAGACCGGATTTTGTTGCGTGTCATAATCAATCTTATGTGTATAAATATCATGTAATTAGAGGGTTAAAAAAGAATGGTAAATTTATATTAAATACAATTTGGACGCCTGAAGAATTAGATGAGAGATTACCAGCATCTATAAAAAGGTATATTGCTCAAAATCATATAGAATTCTATATAATAAATGCAGTTAGAATAGCTCAAGATGTTGGCCTTGGAGGAAGAATAAACATGATAATGCAAGCTGCATTCTTTAAAATAGCAAACATAATTCCAGTTGAAGATGCTATTAAATTTTTAAAAGAAGCAGTTGTTAAATCATATGGTAATAAAGGCGAAAAAATTGTTAATATGAATCACGCAGCAATAGATGCAGGGTTAGGGGGAATAACTAAAATTAAGGTTCCTTATAGTTGGAATACTGATTTAGATGATAAACTTGAGCTTGACGAGGATTTTCCGGAATTCATTAAAGAAATTACTAGACCAATGAATAGATTAGAGGGAGATTCAATGCCAGTGTCTCATTTTGTAAAAGCAGGAATGCAAGATGGTACTTTTATGTCTGGAACAACGTCTTATGAAAAGAGAGGAATAGCTGTAAATGTACCAGAATGGATACCAGAAAACTGCATTCAATGCACACAATGTTCATACATATGTCCGCATGCTACAATTAGAGCTTTCTTGCTAAATGAAGATGAAAAAGAAAAGGCTCCTGAAAGGCTAAAAGTGTTAGATGCAAAAGGAATAAAAGGTGATGAAAAGTTATATTTCTCAATTGGTGTTACTCCACTTGATTGTACTGGATGTGGTAATTGTGCACAAGTATGTCCTGCACCAGGTAAAGCATTAGTAATGAAATCACAAGATAGTCAACACGAGCAAATTGAGGCTTGGAATTATTATCTAGAAAAAGTTAAACCTAAAAATCCACTGAATAAATATACTCTTAAGGGAAGTCAATTTGAAAGACCATTACTTGAGTTCAATGGAGCATGTGCAGGCTGTGGTGAAACTCCATATGCAAGGCTTGTTACACAATTATTTGGTGATAGAATGATGATTGCAAATGCCACTGGATGTTCATCTATTTGGGCAGCAGGGTCATATGAAATGGCATATACAATAAATGAACATGGACATGGACCAGCGTGGGCAAATTCATTGTTTGAAGATAATGCTGAGTTCGGATATGGAATGTATTTAGGTGTTAAAACAATAAGAGAGAGAATAGCTAATAATGTTGCTATTGCCCTTGAAAGTGATATGTCAGATAAAACCAAAGAAGTACTTAAAGATTGGTTAGATAATAAAGATATTAGCGATGGAACAAGAGATAGGGCAGATAGATTAATAGAAGTTCTTGAAAATGATAGTAGCGAAATTGCTAAAGAGATATTAAGAGATAAAGAATATTTTGTAAAGAGATCACAGTGGATATTCGGAGGTGATGGCTGGGCTTATGATATAGGCTATGGCGGTCTTGATCAAGTAATAGCAATGAATGAAAATGTAAATATATTAGTATTTGATACAGAAATTTATTCAAACACTGGTGGTCAGTCATCAAAGTCAACTCCAACAGCAGCAATCGCTAAATTTGCTGCATCTGGGAAGAGGACGAAGAAAAAAGATTTAGGAAGAATGGCTATGACATATGGATATGTTTATGTAGCTCAAGTTTGTATGGGAGCAGATAAGAATCAAACTATTAAAGCTATAACAGAAGCAGAAGCATATGATGGTCCGTCATTGATAATAGCATATTCTACATGCATTAATCATGGAATAAAAGTAGGAATGTCAAATACTCAAGAGGAAGAAAAGAAAGCAGTTGATTGTGGATATTGGCATCTTTATAGATATAATCCAGCATTAAAGGGAGAAAAGAATCCATTTATATTAGATTCTAAAGATCCAAAAGAAGATTTTAAAGACTTCTTAATGGGCGAAGTAAGATATGCATCTCTTGCTAAAGCATTTCCAGAGGAGTCAGAAAAATTATTCGAGAAAACAGAATCTGAAGCGAAGGAAAGGTTAGAAATTTATAAAACATTAGCAAATCAACAATGATTTTATAAAAAGGACTAAATACAAAATGTTGTAATTTAAATTTAATAAAGAGTAACATATTAACTTTGCAATTAGAAGTTAATATGTTATTTTTTTTATAAAAACATTCTTTGCGAATAATTTATTATATATATAAATATTATTAAATATAAATATTATAAAGGAGTTAAGTGTGTATAAATTAAAAGAACTGAATATTATACACATTGAAATATTATGTAGAAAAGTCGTTCATAAGGATTCCGAGAAGAAATATGGAGGAGTTTAAATGAAAAAAAATATATTAATGGAAAGAATTTTTCATGATATTAACTATGATAATTATGTTGTACAGTATCAAGGAGATATTGAAGCAGAAATTTCTAAAATACCAGATTACTATGTTACAGTGATTAATGATAGATATGCTATTGTATCTGTTAAAAAAGATGTGGAAATTAATATGGGTAATGAACCATACATTTCATCAATTGTATATGTTATTCCTGCAGAATTTTATACTTTACAAGATATTTCACCAGTAGATGCATCTCAAGCTAGTTTTTTACAGACTGGATCTCAATTAAATTTAACGGGAAAAGGTGTAAATGTAGCAATTATCGATTCGGGCATTGATTACCTTAGTGAGGAATTTATGGATGCTAATGGAGAAACAAGAATTGTAAGCATATGGGATCAAACATTGATAAGCACTGGCGAAAATGATTCGGAATATGTACCGTTTGGCGTATTATTTGATAGAAGTAAGATAAATGATGCTATAAGAGCAAGTAGGGAAGGAGGATCTCCAGACGATATAGTTCCAAGTAGAGATGAAATCGGACATGGAACGAATATGGCTGGAATAATTGGAGCAAGTGGAAAAAATCCAAATTTAAGAGGTGTCGCACCAGATTGTAATTTTGTAGTAGTAAAACTTATAAGAGATTTTTCTTATGAGGTTCAGTTTCCTGATGTCATAGTTCCGGTGTTTAATATAACTGCTATTTTTGCGGCCTTGCAATATGTGTATGAATATGCTTTAACTACTAATAAGCCAATGGTTATATATTTTCCTCTTGGAAGTAGCTTAGGCAATCATAAGGGAGAAGGCATATTGGAAGATTTTATAGACGCAATATCAAGTAATGGAGGGATAGCGGTAGTTACTGGTACAGGAAATCAGAGAGATGCGGGAGGTCATACATCTGGTTCAGTAACTCAGATTGTCGGAGTGCAATCACCTGGTGCTGGGGTTGCAGAGTTAGAAGCATCACCTGAACAAAAAAATATATGGGTTCAAATATGGGCAGATTCGCCTAACATAATGACAGTTGAAATAGTATCGCCATCAGGAGAAAGCTCCGGCATATTAAGTGTAATAATTAATTATACTATAAATCATACTTTTATTTTTGAAAAGACTTCAATTAGAGTTAATTTTTATTTTCCTGAAGAAGTTACTGGAGATGAGTTGATACGGATAAGGTTTTATAATTTGCAGCCTGGTATATGGAGGATTAGAATACAGGCAAATTACATTTCTAATGGAAGATTTAATGCTTGGATACCACAAAAAGGACTAACAGTTGGAGATACAAGATTCAGCTTCTCGGATCCATTTGGAACTATAACAAATCCAGGGAATTCCATATATTCTATAACTGTGGCGGCATATAACCAAAATAATAATAATATTGTTGATTTTTCTGGTATGGCATTTTTGGAATCCTATACTGATAGAATAGATGTTGCAGCAGGCGGAATAAATGCACTAACAGTTGCTCCGAATAATACAACAGCAGTAGTAAGCGGTACTAGCGTATCAACAGCTGTTGTATCTGGAGTTTGTGCTATGTTATTCCAATGGGGGATTGTAAATGGAAATGAACCCAATATGTATGCACAAACTATTAAGGCATATCTTGCAAAAGGAGCGATGGCAAGGAGTGGAGATATTACGCCAAATCCATATTGGGGTTATGGTATATTGAATGTGCCAAAGATTTTTGAAAATATGACATAAAGAGAGAATAATTAAGAAAATATTTTAATCATCTTTTTAAAGACTTATTCATAATTGAGTAGGTCTTTTAGTTTATTACAGAAAAGTAATTTTGACCAGAAATTTAGTGGCGATTTATATCATAAAAACAAACAATATGCATAATTAGATATTGAATGTAATCGATTAATAATATGATTAAATAAGGAATAAGGTCAAGCTAAGGAGATGAGGAATATGAATAAAATCTATACTGGAAAACATTTAGATGAACATTTATTCAATTAAAACATACTATAATATAAAATAAATTTTGCTCTCTAAAGCTTGGAGGAAAAATATGAGATATGAAAAAGTTGAATTAACGTATTCATATAATTCACTAGAACCATATATTGATGAAGAAACTGTAAAAATACACTATACTAGACATCTTCAAGGATATGTTGATAAACTAAATAATGTTCTTAAGGGATATGAGAAATTTACAGAGGGAAAAACTTTGGAGCAAATACTTTCAAATCCAAATAAAATACCTAAAAAAATTTATCAAGATGTTATAAATCAAGGTGGAGGAGTATTAAACCATAATTTATATTTTTCAATTCTTTTTCCTTACCCCAAAAAGGAACCTGAAGGGAAACTACTTAGCGAAATAGTTAGTACTTTTGGTTCATTAGAGATGTTAAAGAAACTTGTGAGCGAAGCTGCGATAAATAAATTTGGTTCAGGCTATGGTTGGCTAGTTAAAGATAAACGTGGTAAGCTGAAAGTTGCAAATAGTTCAAATCAGGATACACCTCTAAGTTTCGGATTCACTCCAATACTAACAATAGACGTTTGGGAGCACTCTTATTATTTGAAATATAAGAATTTACGCGGAGACTATGTTAAAAACATATGGAATTTAATCGATTGGGCACGAGTTGAGGAATTATATAAGAGTGATAATCTAGGCTGATTTTATTTTTATTGGAAAAGAGAGCTTTAGTTAAAGTTCTCTTTTCTATATGTGTTAAAAGAAAATTAAATTAAAGTGGAGTATAGTGAAATATTATACACAATTTATAAAATAAGAATTATAATAAAGGAGAATTCAAATTAATTTTGGGGGTAAGGAGCATATATGTCGGAGTTAAAAAGAATATTAGGACCAAGATTGAATAGTTTATTAGAAGAAAATAAAAATATTAAAGAGAAATTCATAAATGAAAAATATTTAGCAAATACTTTAACTAGGAATATTTGTTTAGAATATATAAATGAAGAAAGAATAGAGATTAGTGGATGCAGATTTGAGAATGTTGTGTTTAGGGAGTGTTGTTTAAAAAATGTAGACTTAGTGGATATAATATTTGAAAATTGTGATTTATCAAATGTTGATTTTTCAAATGGAAGTATACATAGAATAGAATTTAATAACTGCAAGCTTATAGGAGCTGATTTTAGTGATAGCAGTATACAAGATGTTCTTTTTAAAGACACAGTTAGCAGGTATTCTAACTTTGGATACTCAAAAGTTAAAAACGTAAAATTTCAGGAATGCAATATGCAAAGTAGTATGTTTTTGGAATGCAGCTTTAATTATGTTACATTTAATGGATGTGATTTAGATAACTCTGAATTTACTAATACCCATCTTAAAAATGTAGATTTTAGGGGAAATAGTATATCAGACATATTATTAACTGGAAGAGAGCTAAAAGATGCTATCGTATCACCTATGCAGGCAGTGGAGCTAGCGAGACTACTTGGCGTAATAGTGAAATAAGTATTATTTCAGCCACAGTAAATTTGTTTATAAATAATTTGTTTTTGGATTTTAAATCTTAGATTCTCCAAAGGTTAGGGTATGAGTTTCAAAATACTTTGGAAATATTGATAAACCTATGGAGAGTGATATAATAATTGTAATGTAAAATTCGTTTAGGAGGAACAGTAAGTGGAAAAGATAGCATTAATTACTGATAGTGCATCAGATATAAGTATTGAGTTATTAGAAGCAAATAAAATAAAGCTTTTACCGTTCAAAATTATATATTCTGATAAGGAATATGAAGATAGAATTGACATAACTCCTCAGTTTATGTATGAAAGGTTAGAAACAGAAATTCCTAAAACATCGCTGCCAAGCATTGAAAAAATAACGAGTGTTTTGAAAGATGCTGTTAATGAGGGATTTACTCATGCAATAATAATAACTATTTCATCCGCATTTTCTGGCACATATAATGCTGTAAGATTAATTTGTGATGAGTTTAAGGATCTGCAGACTTTTGTATTTGATTCTAGAACATTAACAATGGCAGAAGGGGCAATGGTTTTAGAAACTGCAAGGTTAATTAGGGATGGGAAATCATTTAATGAAATCATTGAAATGCTACCTACATACAGAGAGAAGATAGATTTATTTTTTACAATAGATACTTTAGAATATCTTCAAAAAGGAGGAAGGATTGGTAAAGTCGCAGGAACAATAGGAGATCTTTTGAATCTTAAGCCAATAATAACTGTAGCAGAAGATGGAACATATAGAACGGCAGCCAAAGTTAGAGGCTCAAAGCAAGCGGTATCAAAGTTAACTAGTATATTTAAAACATACCTAGAGAAAGGTAAATATAAAGCTTGGATTTTAGATGGAAATGGTTTTGATAAGGTGCAAAACTTATACTATTTAATAAAAGATTTACCTAATGTAGCTGAGTGCACAATAGCTGGGACAATAGGTCCAGCACTTGGTGTAAATACAGGCCCAGGACTTGTAGGACTCGCAATCGAGAGGATAGATTAATAAATTTGAATAAAGACTATAAATAAACTTCTAGTAAGTTAAATGAGAAATTAATTCTTTAACTTACTGGAAGTTTAATTTTTGCACATAAATATTTTTTATTATATAGGAAAAACTATTCTGTATAAAAATAAAGAAAAACAGGAGGAATTAAAATGAATTTTCCAACATCTTTTCCTAAACAAGAACAAAAGGAGCAACCGGGATTGGAGTATGAAATGAATCCAGCTCCAATATATGATGATCCAAATTATAATACAAAAGGAGATAAATTAAAGGATAAGATTGCAATAATTACTGGTGGTGATAGTGGAATAGGGAAAGCGGTTGCTATAGCATATGCGAATCAGGGCGCTGATATAGTGATTGTTTATTATAATGAGAATAAAGATGCAGAAGAAACAAAAGCAATAATAGATGGTATTGGTAGAAAATGTATGCTGACCAAAGGTGATATTGGTGATCCTAATTTTTGCAATAGTGTTTTAGAAAAAACTATTAGAGAATATGGAAAAATAGATATATTAGTTAATAACGCAGCGGTCCAATACGAAAGCACAGATTTTAAACAAATAAGTGATGAACAATTTGATAAGACATTTAAGACAAATGTATACGGGACTTTTTATATGACAAGAGCAGCCTTAAATCATTTGAAAGCAGGTGGATGTATAATAAATACTGCTTCAATAACTGCATATAAAGGAAATGAAACATTAATTGACTATTCAATGACTAAAGGTGCTATAGTTACATTAACAAGATCTTTATCGACTGCATTGGCAAAAGGGAAAACTAACATAAGAGTAAATGCTGTTGCACCTGGACCAATATGGACACCATTAATTCCAGCAAGTTTTGATGAAAAAAAGGTTGAGAAATTTGGATCAGATACACCATTAGGAAGAGCAGGACAGCCAGTGGAGTGTGCTGGAGCATATGTATTTCTAGCTTCACAATGTGCTTCATATATCACAGGACAAGTGATTCATGTTAATGGTGGAGAAATAGTAAATGCGTAGATTACATAACAAAAGATATTTATAATATTTTTGAAAGTGCATTTTATATAAATTATGCTAAGAAATTTATATTGTATGCTTACTTTCAATCCTATGAGATTAGTAGTAATATAAATTTGTCATGCACTTATATAGATTGAAACCGCACTTTTTAAGTTCATAAAATGTTGACTAAAAGATCTGGAGCCAGGAGTAAAATCTTGGCTTTTTTGATTGAATTGGTGTAAAAAAGTTAAATAGAAAAGTTAGAAGAATGACGCTAGACTTTCTATCTATATGATTTATAGATTAAAAAATTTTATTTATCAACACCATATAATAATCTTAGTTCTGACATCAAATAGACGTACATATATGTGATGAGGGTTGAAAAGCTAAATTAAAACAAAAAATCTTGACTACATATAGATGAATGTCTATACTATATACATAGATTAATAGAATGGTTAATATTGAAAAAGGAGTTAAATGTGTGTAAGAAATATGATAAGAATGGAAAAATTTTAAAGGCTCTTGGAGATTCTAATAGGCTTAAAATAATAGAGTTATTATCTTGTGGAGAAAAATGCGCGTGTGAGATATTAGAGAGTTTTAAATTTACACAGCCTACTTTATCACACCATATGAAAGTGTTAATAGATTGTGGGTTAGTTAAAGCAAGAAAAGATGGAATTTGGAACTTGTACAGGTTAGACACAAATAATTGTAATAGACTAGTGTTGTTTTTACTCAATCTAATTACAGAAAATGAGTATTGCATACAAGATGATAAAAAAAATCAAAATTTTGATTAAGAGTTAATGTATAAATGTAATTTTATTAATCTTTAGAATATATTAAATATAATGTACTTATTAAAAATAATAAAAATTGAATAAAAACGGAGATCAAATGAGGCAGATTGATTTAACTAAAGGAAAAACATTGAATGTTCTAACAACATTGTCAGTACCAATAATGGGGAGTTCATTGCTACAGTTTACATATAATCTAGTTGATATGTTGTGGGTTGGTGGCCTTGGAAGTAATGCTGTCGCAAGTGTTGGATCAGCAAGTTTTTACGTAGGTCTTGGATATTCTATAAATTCATTAGTAGTTATAGGAACAGGAATAAAAGTTGCACATGCAATAGGTAAAAAAGAAGAAAATCAGATAAAAGAATATATTAATGCGGGCCTTTTAATTAATGCAGTAATGTCATTTATTTTTGGGTCTATACTCATTATATTAGGAAGAACACTTGTAAACTTTTTAAATATTAATAATATTGTAGTTGAAAAAGATGCATATACATTTTTAATATTCAGTGGACCCACAATAATTTTTGCATTTTTTAATCTTTTATATGCAAGAATATTAGGGAGTTTTGGAAATAATAAACTAGCATTTAATATAAATATTGTAGGAGTAGTTGTAAATATAATATTAGATCCAATTTTCATCTATGTTGTAAAACTTGGAGTTGAAGGCGCAGCCATAGCAACAATGATTGCTAATATTATAATGTTCTTATTATATCTATTTAAGTCATCGGGAATACTTAGATATAATTTTAGCATAAAAATTGATTATAATAAGATAAAGGAAATAATAATTTTAGGGTTTCCTATGGCGATACAAAGAATTCTATTTACTATAATAAATATATTTCTTGCAAAAATAATAGCTATATTTGGATCGGATGCAATAGCTGCTCAAAAAATAGGACTTCAAATTGAATCTATTACATATATGGTTATTGGTGGTCTTCATGGTGCGATAGCTGCATTTACAGGTCAAAATTTTGGGGCTAAAAAATATGAAAGAATCAAAGAAGGGTATAACACTGCACTTAGGATAGGAATTATATATTCTCTTCTTATGGCATTCATATTCATGTTTTTTAGCACACCATTTATTAAATTGTTTGTTAAAGATCAGCAAACAATTGCAATAGCTAATATGTACTTACAAGTGGTAGCCTTTTCTCAATTATTTAGTACTACAGAAACAGTATCTAATGGATTGTTTACAGGTATAGGGAAACCTAAAATATCTTCAATTATCAGTGTTGTATTCACAGCACTGCGAATACCAATGGCATTAGTTTTAATAAAACCATTTGGTTTAAATGGTATTTGGATAAGTATTTCTATATCGAGTATTCTAAAAGGTAGTGTAGCTTATATATTATATATAATTGAGGTTAAAAGAAAATATAGATAGATTAGTAAATAAGTAAATATATATATAGATAAAATTTATATGGGGAGGCAGTCAATGTTAAATGAACTTAAAGAATTATTTACACCTTATGAGTTATTAAAAGGTAATTATGGTATAGAAAGAGAAAGTTTAAGAGTAAATAATAAAGGAGAGTTATCAGTTAAGAGTCATCCAGAAGTATTTGGTGAGAAAGTGGAAAATGAATATATAACTACGGATTTTGCTGAAAGCCAAATAGAAGTTATAACACCACCATTTAAGAGTATAGAAGAAACATATAATTTTTCTAGAGTATTATACGATATTGTGGCAATGGAAACTGAGGATGAGTATTTATGGCCACAGTCCATGCCGGGCATAATACCTAACGATGATAAAATTAGAATTGCAGAATATGGTGACAATGAAAAAGGTAGCGAAGCTAGACTTTATAGAGAAAATTTGATAAAAAAATATGGTGGTAAGAAGCAGCTTATATGTGGCATTCATTATAATTTTTCTTTTGATGATGGCTTATTGAGCAAGTTATATTGTTTATATGAAAGACAAAACACACATAAGCTTTTTAATGGAATAGTTAATAAAAGCCAGAAATTGGGATACAAGGATTTTAAAAATAACTTATACTTAAAAGTTACAAGAAATTATTTGAGGTATCGATGGCTTATTATATATCTTTTAGGAGCAAGTGGAGTTGTTGATAAAAGCTATATGGGACCTTGTATGAATTCATCTAAAGAAATTGCACACGATAGTTTTTCGAATGAAGGGGCTTTATCTTATAGAAATAGTGAATGCGGATATAAGAATAAAATAGATTTATATCCTAATTATCATTCTGTTGATGAACACATTGAAAGTTTGAGGAGATTTGTAAGCGATAAGCTTATAGGCAGTCATAAAGAGTTGTATAGTTGTGTAAGGATTAAACCAAAAGATCCTAATGACTTCTTCAATTCTCTTAGTAAAGATGGAATTCAATATCTAGAATATAGGAGTATTGATATTAATCCATTTGAAAAAGGAGGAATAAGTTTAGAAGATCTTTATTTTCTTCAAATATTTAATTTATTTTTGCTAATTAATCAAGAAACTGATTATGATAAATGGCAGGAAGAGGGTACAGAAAACCAAAATATAATTTCAAAACTAGGGCAAAAGGACGTTCTATTAAAGAAAGATGGGAAATTTATTTCTAAAGAGCAGTGGGGATTAGAAATATTAAATGATCTAAGAAATATTAATGATAAACTAGGCCTTGGGAAAGAAAAAATCATTGACTTGATGATTGGAAAAATTAAGAATAGTGAATTGACATATGCTTACAAAATTGAAAGGAAAGTAAAAGAAGAAGGATATATAAATGCACATTTAGATATAGCACGAAAATATAAAGAAGAGTCTTATAAAAACAGATTTAAGTTAGAAGGATATGAGGAGTTAGAGTTATCTACTCAAATATTAATGAAAGAAGCTATTAAAAGAGGAATAAAAGTTGAAGTTTTAGATAAATATGAAAATTTCATATCACTTAGAAAGAATACTAAAATAGAATATATTAAGCAAGCAACTAAAACATCAAAGGATAGCTATATAACTGCTTTAATTATGGAAAATAAAAGTGTGACTAAGAAAGTTATTTCTGATAGAGGTATTAAAGTCCCAAAAGGAATTGAGGTAAACTCAATAGATGAATCTTTTAATATAATAAAAAATTTTACTAAAAAGCCAGTTGTTATTAAGCCAAAATCAACAAATTTTGGGATAGGCATAAGCATATTTAAAGAAGGTGCAGATGAAGAGAGCATTAAAAAGGCTTTTGAACTTGCATTTAAACATGATAATACAGTTCTTATAGAGGAATTTATTAAGGGAAAAGAATATCGTTTTTTAGTTATAGATGGTAAAGTTGCAGGGGTACTCCATAGAGTTCCAGCTAATGTTAAAGGCAACGGAGTAAATTCTATTAAGGAATTAGTGGAAATAAAAAATCAGGATCCGCTAAGAGGTCATCACTATGTAACACCACTTGAAAAGATAATTTTAGATGAAAGTGCAGAATTATTTTTGGAGCAACAAAATAAAGATTTTAATTATATTCCTGAAAAAGACGAGGTTATTTATCTAAGAGAAAATTCAAACATAAGTACTGGTGGAGATAGTATAGATTATACTGATGATATTCCAGAGAAATTTAAAAAGATAGCGGTAAATGCAGCAAATGCTGTCAATGCAAAAATTTGTGGAGTTGACATGATGCTTGAAGATTTTAATGATGAAAATTCTAATTATTCAATAATTGAACTGAATTTTAATCCTGCAATTCATATCCATTGCTATCCTTATAAAGGTAGGGAAAGAGAAATTGGCGTAGAAGTATTAAGAATATTAGATTTTGTTTAAAATATATAATTGTGAAAAATAAAGGAAGCTCTCAAAAGAGCTCCCTTTAATATAATTAGTTATAATTATAGAGATTCAACAGCTAAAGCCGATAATACTGCATTAGTTATAGTGAGTCCAGCTGTTACAGCAATTAAGCTAGTTGGCTCAAGTTGGATTGTATAAGTTGTATTATCATAAGCTGGATTACAATCACAAAATTGAAAACTAAATGATTCGGATTCTAAGACACTAACTGTTTCAGCAAAAGTAAAGGTTCCCCCTATTGGTTGAGGAGATCCATCACCAACTGTTTTTATTATTGTAAAATTTAAATTTACTAAGATATCTACAGGTAAAGAGATTATGCTAGTAAATGTTAAAAGTACTTTAGGATTGCACATATTAGTAGTATCTATAGAAACACTAGCTACAGGTATAGGTCTAGATAATGGTGTCGAAATTATAGGCAAAGGCCCAACTCCACCAGAACCAACATTTAGTAAAGCTCTACCAGGTTCTGGGGCACGATTGTAGCATCTGCAACTAGGACGATTGTCAGAATAAGTGTAGCTAGGGCGATTGTCGGAATAAGTGTAACTAGGACGATTATCGCAGCAATCATAATCACGTTCATTTTCACAAATAATATTCATAAATTACCTCCATACTATCATAAGTTTATCAAGTTTTTCTCCGTATAATTTAGTTGTAAGAGATTCTTTTCATAGTATATTGTATGAGAAATATATAAAAATGTGATGTATTAGGAAATCTAATATTTTATAAATTTTTATGAGTATAATAATGAAATGTAAAGGTAGTTATACGTAAAAAGATGCAAATTCAATTAACAATTTAAAAGATGAGGTGTGACTTAATGATAAAAAATGATTATATGAAAGAGATAGAGAATACTTTAACTTTAACAAGTGAAGAAGTAAATAAGGATATAGTAAAAGGTGACATAGGAGAAGCAAAAGAAAAAATAAATAAAAAACTTAAAGCTCTAGTAGGAATGGACATAGGAACTATAGATATATTTTCTTTCAGCAGCATAGAAAGTTTTATAGGTAAAGAAATGCACTATAATGCAGAAAAATTTATTGCACTTGGAAGCCTTCTTAAACTTCGAGGACTAATTAGCGATAAAGAGAATAATGAAAGTGCTAAAGTTCAATACTATGAAAAAGCTTTAGAAGGTTTTTATAAAGCTTATGCTGAAGATGACGAGATAGACAAGAAATATCTATATGAAGCAGCAGAAATAGCTGATGAATTAGTTAATTATGAACTTTCATTAGAGGTAGATAAGAAAATTTTTAAGATATATGAATTAACTAATAAGTTTGATAGAGCTGAGGATACCTTATTTTATACGCTTAGGAAGACTAATAATGATGGTAGCATTATTTTAGAAGGAATTAAATTCTATAATAGGCTAAAAGAAAAAGATAACAATGAATTAATTATAGGGAATCTACCTATAGAAGAAGTTAATGATGGGATTTTAGAGCTTGAAAGAAGATTAGGATTATAAAGTTTTTGCTTCAATATAACTGCGTAAATTCATTAAATGTAAGTTATTTACTATTAGTATTAGAGGAACATTGCTAAAGATAAATAATATAATGATAGAAAGTAGTTATGGGTTAGGAGAAGCTATGGAATTTAAGGGATGGAATGATTTCGAGAATTTAGCTAGAGCATGCGGATATAGTAGTTGTAATAAAAATAATAGTGGGAATAATGCAGAGGATGAGTTCGAAAATTCAGAATGTAGAGATATTCCAAACGGATTTCAAGATGTAGATCCACAGCTATTCATTTTGATAGGAGAGATATTGGGGAATATATTATCAGGTAGGCTTCCATTCAATGTTCAAAATGCACTAGGAAATTGGTTACAGTTAGTTGGTCAAGTAATAGAGACATATAATGCTCAGCAACAATATTTTCAAGGAGGGCCAGGAAGATACTTTAGTCCTAAAAATTATAATGTAAGTAATACATTTTGCAGTAGTTCTCAAAATACTAATTCAAGTAAAAATAAACCCAATAAGTCAACAAATGATATCAAGAAGAAGATTTCAGAGGAGGATGTGGATAATAAAATAAATCATTTGGAATTATCTTTAAATGATTTAAGAGAAGAAATAAAAGAAATTAAAAAATTACTAGAAAAATAATTTGATTAAATTATTTTTCTAGTAATTTTTCTTTAACCTTTTTTAAATTTGTTACCTGTTTTGTTATGGTGGATACAAATATTACTCCTAATGCTAATGTTCCAGCGCTAGCTAATGTATTTAATCCTAACTCTACTGCACGGCTTATATTGCCACTTATTGTTTCATACATGGTGTAATACATTCCAGAACCAGGAACTAGTGGAATAAGTGCACAAATTACTAAAGTAGTTACAGGAGTTTTTAAACGTCTTGCACAAATTTCTGAATATATGCTAAATAGTATTGAAGATATAAATAATGATAATATATCACCCACATTATTTTCTTTTAAATATAAATAAGAGAACCAACTTATAGCGCCACCTATAGATGCGAATATTAAATTCTTTCCTTTTATGTTAAATATTATTCCGAATCCTAAAGATGCTAAAAACGAGATTGCAATTTGTGTAAGCATATAACCTCCTAAAATATTATGATTCAAAGATGATGCAAATTTTATTTGTTTATGATTCAAGTTAGAATTAACCTAAGGTATTTATAAATAGGCTTAAAACCGCTCCAGTGCCAACTGCAATAGAAACTGCAACTAAAAATGCTTCAGAAGCTTTTGTTATCCCAGATAAAAAGTCACCAGCTATGGTATCTCTAATTGCATTAGTAATTGTGAGTCCAGGAACAAGAAGCATAATAGAACCTATAATAGTCTTATCTAAATTATTAGATAAATTTAATTTTATAAATGCTATGGCTAAAAATGCACATAATCCTCCACTTAAAGAATTAGTGAAAAATTCGTTTATGTTTAATTTTTGGCATATCACAACAATTATTTTTATTACTGCACCAATTATGCTTGCAGAAATAAAATCTTTAAGATTTCCACCAAACATAATACTAAAGCATCCAGCACTAAGAGCAGACCATAATAAAGTGGTCAAGTTAGAGTATCTGTGGCTATTGGATATGCTTGTAAGTTCTTTATTAAATTCATTTATATCAATAATTTCTGTTTGGATTTTTCTAGAAAGATCGTTGACTAAATCTACTTTATGTAAATCAACACCTCTGGAAATAATTCTTTGAACAAGGGTAGCAACATCATCATAATAAGTTACTGTAACAATTATTCCAGTCGGTATTACAAAACTATCAACTGTATGAGCACCAAAGGCAGTACATATTCTACTAATAGTTTCTTCAACTCTATAAGTTTCAGCGCCACTTTCCAACATTATTTTTCCCGCCAAGGTAGATACTTTGAGTAATTTATTTAAGTCCATAATTTTTTCTCCAATATATTTTTTATAACAAGTGAATTATAGCATATAATAAATAATTCTTATAGGCATAAGTTATATAATATTTAATAATTAAAGATAATGTACTCTCTAAGGCATAAAAGATTAAAGTTTAAGTATATTAAAGCGGAGATTATAATTACAGAAATAATATAAAATGTAACAAGTTTCACTAAAAGCCATATAAAATATAAAAAATAGTTGATAAATTTAGTAAGAAAACATATAATTTGAATATAAGTGAAACTCTTGTGACATGTTTTATGCTATGTTAAATTGGTTTCTCGTGCCCGTTAGGGAACAAAAATATATTGGGGTGATTTATAAAGATGAATTTTGAAAATATACAAAGAGAAGATAAAGAAATTTATGATTTAATTGAAAAAGAGTTAGTTAGACAACAAAAAGGAATAGAATTAATAGCTTCAGAAAATATTGTAAGTCCAGCGGTTATGGAAGCTATGGGATCTTATTTAACTAATAAATATGCTGAGGGATATCCAAATAAAAGATATTATGGCGGATGTCATGTTGTAGATGAAATAGAACAAATTGCAATCGATAGAGCTAAAGAATTATTTGGTGCGGAACATGCAAATGTTCAACCGCATTCAGGTTCACAAGCAAATATGGCTGTATATTTTGCAGTATTAGAACCAGGAGATACTGTTTTAGGTATGGATTTAAGCCATGGTGGGCACTTGACTCATGGTTCTCCAGTTAACTTTTCAGGAAAATTGTTTAACTTTGTATCGTATGGAGTCGACAAAGAAACTGAAATGATTGATTATGAAAATGTAAGAAAGATTGCAATTGAACATAAGCCAAAGCTTATAGTTGCTGGTGCGAGTGCATATGCAAGAATTTTAGATTTTTCAAAGTTTAGAGAAATAGCTGATGAAGTTGGAGCATTATTAATGGTAGATATGGCTCATATTGCAGGACTTGTTGCAGCAGGTGTTCATCCATCACCAGTGCCATATTCTGATTTTGTAACAACAACAACGCATAAAACTTTAAGAGGTCCAAGAGGTGGGTTAATACTTTGTAAAGAGAAATATGCCCAAGTGTTAAATAAAAACATATTTCCAGGGATACAAGGCGGTCCTCTAGAACATATTATAGCTGCTAAAGCCGTATGTTTTAAAGAAGCATTAGATCCAAGTTTTAAAACATATGGGGAAAATGTAGTTGAAAATTGTAAAGAACTTGCATCACAATTAATAGCTAAAGGCTTTAAAATTGTATCAGGTGGAACAGATAACCATGTATTCTTAGTTGATTTAAACAACAAAGATATAACAGGAAAAGAAGCAGAAGCTTTGCTAGATTCTGTTGGAATAACAGTTAATAAAAATACAGTACCAAATGAAACAAGAAGTCCATTTGTAACTTCAGGAATCAGAATTGGTACAGCAGCAATAACAACTAGAGGTTTTGTAAAAGAAGATATGGCCGAAATTGCAGCAGTTATATCAGAAACAATAGAGAATAGAGATGGAGATTTATCAGTTCTTAAATCTAGAATAGAAACTTTATGTGATAAACATCCATTATATAAGTAAATAAAGGATATAGTGAGGCTTCATTTATATGAAGCCTCTTATTATATTTATCTAGAATTCTAAAGATGTTTACTATTCTTATTTTTGAGCTTAATATTATTTAGAATTAAACAAGTAATTAAATACTTATGATAATAATAGAATAAATTGAGACCTAGAATTTACATAAGAGATTGTGAAAGTATAATATAATTTATGTGGAAGATGAGGAGATAAATGAAAAAGGCACTTTTGATTATTGATGCTCAAGAAGATTTTATTGGCGAACAGCGGAATAAACAAAGATTTGATTTTGAAGATATAGATAAACTTATTAATAATATAAATGAAAAAATCATATTTTTTGAGAGGAACGAAGATATAGTAGTATATATTGTTAATGCATTACCAAATAATTTTTTTTATAGGAAGTTTTTTAGATATACTCTTGTAGGAACAAGAGGAGCCAAATTAGATAAGAGGATTACCATAATATCACAAAATTATTTTGAAAAACAATTTGGAAGTGCTTTTAAAAATAATAATTTAGTGAATTTTATAGAAAAAAATGAGATAAGTGAAATAGAGATGGTTGGAGTTGATATCAACGGATGTATTTTTAAGACTGCAAAAAGTGCAGTAAAAATTGGACTTAATGTTACTATCTCTAGCGATAGCATAGGGATTATTAATAATGAAAGATATCTTAAAATAAGTAATAAATTAAAATCAATTGGAGTAGCTTATATATAAATAAAAACTACTAAAATCCCAATTATGCTCCAATGAATATTTATTTGAAAATTTCTCATGAACATTTAAAGTATTTCAGAATAATATATATTATGAAGAAAGAAGGTTTTATGGGAGGAAAATTTAATGAATCCGTATCAATTAATTATCAACGTTCAACAACGAATGCAACAAGATCCTAACTTCGCTAATAAATTTAATAAAGCTATATCCGAATTAAATAAGGTACCAGGACTTCAGCAAAGAGTTATTCAAATAGCTCAAATTAGTGATGAAAGCCAAAGAGAACAAGCAATGGAAGGATTACCCAAAGATGCCAAGCGTGCGGTAAAAAAAATCTTAGGATTATTAGACGAGTATAATATTTATAAATAATATAAATTAGAGCTAGATACTTTCAAGTACTTAATTGAATAAAAGAAGTTTCTCATAGTTATAAGAATTTTAACTAGAGGAAACTTCTTTTATTTTATACTAAACAAGTATGAAGAATTTTTAGTGTATGCCTATTATTAATATGTTAATTGGGTATATAAATTAAAATCCTCTTTTTTCAGCTTCTATTCCACTTTCATTTTTTCCAGGTCTTTTTATTGTTGTGTTGTAACTACTTTTCCCATATTGATTCTGAGTTTTATTACCATTTCTTAAAAAATTACTTTCTGAATAATCTTTGTTATTATTATTGTCCACAAAATCATCTCCTTTAACTTATTATATATATAGTATGTCTACATTAATGAAAATTAATTGTGGTAAATTCAGTATAGATATTATAAAATATAATATTCTATTTTATAATACTTTTACAAGAAAATATTACAAAATGGAGATTAGTATAAATAAAACACCCCAAAAAAATAGATGCATGGATAATGTAATAAATGAGCAAATTAGAAGTCGTTGTTTTGTGTTTAAAGATGGTTCTATACTTACTCTTATAAGAAAATAAAAACCTGCTAGAGCAAAGAGTGCAGAACATAGACTATCATAAGAAAGTATAAAAATAAGTAGAATTAAGCCTAAGAATATAAAATTCCAGCTAGGCATGTACTTTACCTGTACATATTTTTCTCCAGAATCTAAGTATATGCCATTAATAGCAATGTCGCAATTATTATCAATACTCACTAGTATAGCGGTTTTAGTTCCTAATTTAAATGTAGTTTCACGTGTAATTCCAAAAGTTTTGGAGCTTTGAAGTTTTATAGGTATTTTATTTACTAATAATTTTTTTCTTAAAAAGCTTTTAGAATACTCTATATTATAATTTATATTATCTACATTGGCAATCCATCTTTGAGTTCTCATAAAGACCTCCTTTATTTAACGATCATTGAAATTAGTATTAAATATAATGAAATTAAGTTAGTATATTTAAATATATACATAAGCATGTATGAATAGAATTGAGTTTTTATTTTAAATAAATTATAAAGTAAATAATTAATCGATTATTTTTAGGATAGCATTAAATTTATTTATGAAAATTAATAAAAATATGTATAATCTTAACTTGTAAAAATAAAAAATTATTAACAGTAATTGGACTAAATATATTTGGGTTGTTTGGAAATGTAATCAAAGTAAGCGAGAAGATATAATTACTGGATCGTGGTTTACAGCTTGGAGTAGAATAGATGAATTTTTAGTTGAAAACTATAAAGATAAACCATAATTTAAGAAGGAATACTTAAGGCGGACTTTGAGTATTCCTTCTTATTTTTGAGATATATGTAAGAATAGCATTTATAAGTAGCGATGCCGAGGACTGGGCGGGAAATGTATCTAACGATAATGCAATGCCAAGTGTCATGGGAGCATTATGTATCATAGTTATAATTATTATGGAGACGGAAGGAGTAATTTATAGATTCTTAACCTAGAAAATAAAGCTCTTAGATGTATAACCAATGAATTTGCATTAATATCTTCAATATTCTATTATTAATAAAAGAGTTAGATACAGAAGTCAATCTTATATAAATTAAAATTAATTATTTGTAAAATAATACTCAATACAAAGAATTAATCAAATAGTTTAGAGCACTTAAAATGACTAAGCTGACAATAGTGAATTCAAAAGAATAGGAATATCAGGAAAAACGTTGTATAATGGTAAAGTAATTTAAAATCATACTATTTATTCTATACAGTGATGATTAAATAAATAATGAGAACTATTAAAAGAATTACAATAAGTGTAATTGGTTGAAAATATATGTATTTGAACGATAAATTTGCATTTAAAATCTTAGTATATAAAGTGCTCTATTAATTTACTAATACTAAAATGTAGAGTATTAATCGTAACATATATTAAGAGTATTTAAAAATTAATAGTAAATAGTATAATAGATTAGAAGATGAAAAATAAGAAGAAAAAATAGTATGAGGCATTAAAATAGAAAAGAATTATTTATTAAAATAAAAGTATGTATAAAAAATAAAGAATAATAAGAAAAAAATTCTTATTATTGAATTTTTTTATCGATAAGGAGAAAGAATGAGTAAAACATTAGTATTAGCAGAAAAACCATCAGTGGGAAGAGATTTGGCAAAAGTTCTTAAGTGTAATCAAAATAAAGGTTCGCATATAGAGGGTAGTAAATACATAGTAACTTGGGCAATGGGACATTTAGTTGGGCTTATGGATCCTGAGGGATATGATAATAAATATAAAGAGTGGAAAATGGAGACACTCCCAATGCTTCCTAAACACATGAAACTTACGGTGTTGAAAAAAACAGGAAAGCAATATAATGAAGTGAAAAAACAATTATTAAGAAATGATGTTAGCGACATTATAATTGCTACAGATGCTGGAAGGGAAGGGGAATTGGTAGCACGTTGGATATTGGAAAAGTCAGGAGTGAAAAAGCCACTAAAGAGATTGTGGATTTCATCGCAAACAGAAAAAGCTATTCTGGATGGATTTAGAAATTTAAAACCAGGTGAAGCTTACGAAAATCTATATAAAGCAGCAGTATGTAGAGCAGAAGCGGATTGGCTTGTAGGTCTTAATGTAACAAGGGCGTTAACGTGTAAGTATAATGCACAATTGTCAGCAGGAAGGGTTCAATCGCCAACATTATCTATGATAGTGTTAAGAGAAGAAGAAATAAGAAATTTTAAACCGAAAGCTTATTATACTTTAGAAGGAAAAACTAAGGGATTTAACTTAGCATGGGTAAATAAAGATAATAATTCAAGAATATTTGATGAAGAGTTTGCTAATAAGGTGGCTTCAAAACTAAAAAATTCAGATGGGAAAATAGTAGGTATAAATGAAGTAAATAAGAAAAAGTTTTCCCCAGCCCTTTATGATTTAACAGAACTTCAAAGAGATGCAAATAAAATATGGGGATATTCTGCAAAGCAGACATTAAACATAATGCAGAGACTTTATGAAAATTATAAAATATTAACTTATCCAAGAACGGATTCAAGATATATCACTACTGATATTGTGGCTACTATTCCTGATAGATTAAAAGCAATATCTATTGGAGAATATAGGGCTACTGCAGAAGAATTGCTTAAAGGAAAAATAAATGGCCATAAAGGTTTTGTAGATAATTCAAAGGTAAGTGATCACCATGCTATTATTCCAACAGAAGAAAAGCCAAACTTATCATTTTTATCATCAGAAGAAAGAAAAATTTATGATTTAGTAGTTAAAAGATTCTTAAGTGTAATGCTTCCGCCTTTTGAATATGTTCAAACTATAATAGAAGCAGACGTTCAAGGAGAAAAGCTTGTAGCTAAAGGAAAGGTTATTAAGGCTAAAGGATGGAAAAAGCTTTATGATAAACTAGAAGAAGATAATGATGAAGAAATAAAAGAGCAAGTGCTGCCTACGGTATCTAAAGGAGATAGTATTAAGGTAGAGGGTGTTAATATAAAAAAAGGTCAAACAAAACCACCAGCTAGATTTACAGAAGCTACTCTTTTATCAGCTATGGAAAGTCCTCATAAATACATTAATGTTTCCAAGGAAGCTGCTAAAACCCTAGGCGAAACAGGTGGTCTTGGAACAGTTGCTACAAGAGCAGATATTATTGAAAAATTATTTAATTCATTTGTTATAGAAAAAAAAGGTAAGGAAATAATACCTACATCAAAAGGAAAGCAATTAATGGAACTTGTGCCGAAGGATTTGAAATCACCACTTTTAACGGCTAAATGGGAAAGTCAATTAGATGAAATAGCTAAAGGAAAAAGAGATGATTATTTATTTTTAAAAGAAATGAAAAATTATTCAGTTGCGTTAGTTGAAGATGTTAAAGGTACAAATAGCAAGTTTGTTCATGATAATAAAACTGGAAAGAAATGTCCTAACTGTGGTAAATATTTGTTGGAAGTTAAAGGAAAGAATGGAATAATGAATGTTTGCCAGGATAGAGAATGTGGTTATAGGGAAAGTGTGGCTAGGGTAACTAATGCTAGATGTCCAGAGTGCAAAAAGAAACTGGAATTAAGAGGACATGGTGAGGGAGCAATATATGTATGTTCTGGCAGTAACTGCAATTTTAGAGAAAAGGCTTCTCAATTTAAGAAGAGATTTGAAGGGAATGGAAAAATCGATAAAAGAGAAGTCAATAATTATATGAAGAAAATGAAGAAAGAAGCAGAGGAATTTAACGATAATCCTTTTGCTGCATTATTAGGTGATATAAAATTTGATAAATAGTAAAAAACTTCTAGTAATTTAAAGTTACTAGAAGTTTTTTATTAAATATATTTATACCCTTTATTTCGGTAGTTATGTATAAGTTAAAAATATTGTCATATTGTTAAGAAAATTAGAATTACTTGTTATATTATTTCTTCTTATGGTAACACTAATTTTGAAAGGAGGCAGTAATTATGAAAAATAATGCAAAAAGAATCATATCTTTTACTTTGATATTTATTTTTACTTTATTACTTTTACCAATTAACTTAGCCAAAGCTGTAGATACAGATGAAAAAGTAAAATCAGATGGAACTAATATT
The DNA here is from genome assembly GCF_000621745.1 of Clostridium beijerinckii HUN142. Lineage (GTDB taxonomy): Bacteria > Bacillota > Clostridia > Clostridiales > Clostridiaceae > Clostridium > Clostridium beijerinckii_A. The sequence goes on from NZ_JHXK01000039.1 coordinate 33,588, forward strand.
GAAGCAAGATCAGCTTTATTAATGGAACCAATGAGCGGTAAAGTACTTTATGAAAAGAATGCAGATGAAAAATTTGCACCAGCATCTGTAACAAAAATTATGACTATGTTGCTCACAATGGAGGCTGTAGATAGTGGAAAAATTAAATTAGATGATAAAGTAACTTGTAGTGAAAATGCTAAGAAAATGGGCGGAAGTACAATGCTTTTAGACGTTGGAGAAATAAGAACTGTTGAAGAACTTTTGAAGGGTGTAGCCATAGCTTCTGGAAATGATGCTGCAGTTGCACTTGCAGAATATCTTGGAGGGACAGAACAAGACTTCGTTAATATGATGAACAAAAGGGCTCAAGAACTTGGAATGGTTAATACAACCTTTAAAAATTGCAATGGATTACCAGCTGATGGACATATGTCTACGGCAAAAGATATAGCAATAATGTCAAAAGAGTTATTAAAACATCCAAAGGTCTTGAAATACACAGGAACTTATATGGATAATATATCAGAAGGAAGAAAATCTCCAATAGAACTAGTAAACCACAACAAATTAGTTAGATTTTTTGAAGGATGTGACGGGCTAAAAACTGGATTTACAGATGAAGCTAAATACTGTATTAGCGCTACAGCAACAAGAAATGGAGTAAGAATGCTATCTGTAATAATGGGAGCACCAACTTACAAAATAAGAAATCGCGATGCAGGTGTTTTACTTAATTATGGATTTTCAAAGTATGAAGGAAAAAAACTCGTATCTAAAGATGAAGAAATAGATAAAGTATATATGGATGAACAAACAGATAAGTTCTTTATGGCAATGGCAAAAGATGATTTAAATGTTATACTTCCTAAGGGTGAGAATAAAGATTTAGAGAAGAAAATTGTTATAGATGAACTACAAAAAGAATACAAAGCAGGAGATATAGTTGGAAAATGTGAAGTTTATTTGGGCAGTGAAAAAGTAGGAGAAGTAGATATATATTGCGATAGAGATGTTAAGAAGGGCAATATAATTGATAATATAAAATATAATATCAAAAACTTATTCGAAAAAGGTGTATAACTATAGAAGAGATTTATTATAAATTCTATATTTTTCTTGTAAAACTATAAAGAAGAAAGAATTCAAGCATAGCTAATAAGGAATAAATTCAATTAAATTTATTCAGCTATGCTTGTTTTGTATTTTATAATATATATGTTGTAATTGAGTTTTCGTACTTGGCTATTAAAAAAACAGTTAGCTCACTAGAATTTTAAATGTAGATTTATCATTACAAGATATATAAATTAATGATTCTTGTCTTAGTGGTTATTACTTGTTATTATATATTATAGTACTTACTATTTAGATTTAAAGTTATAATTTAAGTATAATTCATAATGGAGGTAAAAAAGGTATATATGGAACTTCCAAAGATTAAAATTAATGATTTTGAAGGCCCGTTTGATCTTCTGCTACATTTAATAAGAAAGAATCAAATGAGCATATATAATGTAAAAATATACGAAATAACTAATCAATATCTAAATTACATTAATGAAATGAAGAAAATGGATTTAGAGATAACTTCTGAGTTTATTGTAGTAGCGGCAACATTAATAGAAATTAAATCTAAGAATTTGTTACCGAAATTTAAAAAAGAAGAAGATGATGAAGAAGATGATGAGAAAAAGCTTCTAGAAAAACTTATTCTTTATAAAAAAATAAAAGGGGTTTCAATATTTTTAAAAGATAGATATATTAGTGCTGGTGAGATATATGGAAAAAAACCAGAGGTAATAGAAGAAAAAAAGGATGATATTGATAAAAAAGATTTATTAAAAAATATAAGTCTTATAGAATTATTTAATATCTATAATAATTTATTGGAGATATATAATAATAAGCAAAATAGAAATAACATAATTCAAAAAAAGATATATGTGGATAAATATAAAATAGAAGATAAGTTAGAATATATTATGGACAAGCTGAAAACGGAGAGTGTAAGTAGCTTTTATAAGATTATCGAAAACTGTGAATGCAAACTAGAATGTGTTGTTACATTTTTGGCATTACTAGAGATGATTAAACAGAGGATGATCAAAGTATATCAAAGCGAAAATTTTAGTAATATATTGATCGAAAGGAGAACAGATGATGAGTAATGATAAAGGAATTCAAATTCCGTTTATAGATGACAAGAAAAAAAATTCTTTAAAATCAGCAATAGAATCGTTGTTATTTGCTAGTGGAGAACCATTGAGTTTACAGGATTTGATTAACCACCTTGAAGAAAAGAATAAACTTATTGAAATTATCATGCACGAAATGATGGAAGAATATGAAAATAATAATAGAGGAATAAAAATAATATGTATTAAAGGAAGTTATCAGTTAGTCACCAAATCCGAAAACTCTGATTATATACAGAAGCTTTTAAAGAAAAATAAAAGGCAATCTTTATCTCAAGCATCTATAGAGAGTTTAGCCATAATTGCTTATAAGCAGCCAATAACAAGAATTGATATTGACGAAATTAGAGGAGTTAAATCAGATAGTGCTATTCAAAGACTTATAGAAAAAGACCTTATAAAAGAAGTTGGGAGACTAGAAGTGCCTGGAAGGCCAATCTTATATGGAACGACGGATGAATTTTTAAGGCAATTTGAATTGAAAGATTTAAAGGAGCTTCCTTCGCTAGATTTATTTGGTCAAGAAGATTCTCCGGAAGATCAGAGACAAGAATAAAATATTAATCTCTATTATCGGAATTTATAAAGATATTAATATTTTGGAAAACGATAGAATCCATTTTTTATTTTTGAATATTTTTTGGATATCTATTGTAAGATTTATTTTATTAGATTCAAGAGAGAAATAGTGTATTATTAAACAAGTATTTCTCTCTTAAATTAAAAATTAGGAGCAATTTAAATATTATCGCTATCACTGCAATAATATTCTTCAGAATTATTATCAACAGTAGTAGTATTGACAGTAGTGGATTTTTTATTCTTTCCACATATATCTTTTACTAAACTTTTTACAATATCTAAGATTTGAGGAACAGTATCTACAATTCTATCATATGTAGTATCTTGATCTACAGGCAACATTCTAACGCCGTCTTGTTTAACAACTAAGAATGCTACAGGTTTAACAGAAACCCCTGCTCCAGATCCGCCTCCAAAAGGAAATGTTGTACTTGTAATATTTTGCTTTAAATTTAGACACTCACTTCCACCAGAAGCAAATCCAAAGCTTAATCTTGAAACAGGAATGATATAAGTTCCATCTTTTGTTTCTATAGCTTTCCCTATTACTGTGTTTACATCAATCATATCCTTAAGGTTTTCCATGGTACTTTTCATTAAATTTTCTACATGTTGTTCACTTGACATAATAAATCCCCTTTACTAAGGGGTCACCTCCCTTGTTTCTCATTGTTTTTTAATAAATTAATTATTATATATATAATGTTTGCAATTGATAAGAAAATTATACTTGAAGTTTCAATTTTTAGTAAAAATTTATCATCGAATATAGGAGCTATTTTAAAATTAAATTTCTTTATATTAAAAGTGTAATTAAGGAGAACATAAGTTAGTGATGTTGTATTATATATAATTCCATAGAAAATTGCAGTTCTCGCAGCATCGTCTAGTGAATATTCCAAAGATAAATTTATTTTTACCAGTGGCTTATATTTTAAATTATGTAAAGTAGAAATCAGATGATTGAAACTTATTTTCCTAGTAACTTTTGAAAAAAATCTATTCCCGTTTTTAACTAAAGGTGGATTTTTGGATTTCTTTGTATGTGCAGTACGTTTCTTATTTTTAGAGATAAGATTAAATCCATATAATTTTATATAATAATTGATTGTAGAATAGTAAATACTAAATTTAATAGGGATAGGAATAAAAAATATTAATAAAACCACTAAAGAGATGTAAAATAATTTCATAAAATTCCTCCAAACTATATCTACTCCATAATTATTGACTAATAACAAAAAAATAAACCTAGAAAATTATCAAAATTAGGTTTAAAAAATAATTTTAAAGGTAAACTAGAACCAAATAGTAAGTTTAGAAGGTGATTAATTATGCGAAAAGGTACTAGTAAATGCACTTCATTGATAGCACTAATTCTTATATGTACTCAAATAATATGTATAAATGCAAATGCTAAAAGTAAAGCTAATAGTAATTTAAGGGTAAATGCTAGATCTGCGATTGCGTTGGATAAGGAAAGTCACGCAGTTTTATTTGAACAAAATGCTTATGAAATAGTTCCAATGGCAAGTACAACAAAGATACTTACTTCTTTAATAGCTATTGAACAAGGTAATCTAGATAAAAAAGTAGTAATAAGTAAGAAAGCAGCTGGTATACGAGGATCTACAGTTGGATATAAGGAAAATGAGGAAATTACTTTAAGGGAGTTAGTTTTTGGGTTAATGTTTAAGTCAGGAAATGATGCAGCAATAGCTATCGCTGAAGAATTAGGGGGATCAGTAGATGGTTTTGCAGAAATAATGAATCATTACGCGAGAGGCATAGGAATATTAGATTCACATTTTGAATCTCCTCATGGATTAGATAGTGGTAAACATTATTCTTCAGCTTATGACCTAGCGATACTTACGGCTAAAGGTATGGATTATGATTTGTTTAGAGAAGTAGTAGGAAGTAAACAAATTTCAAAGGAAAAATATAATTTTACGAGAGATTATAATAACATAAATAAGATATTATGGAGGATTCCAGGGGCTAACGGTGTGAAAACAGGATATACAGGCCAAGCGGGGAAATGTTTAGTTTCATCAATTAATAAAAATGGAAAAGATATAATTATTGTTGTTCTAAATTGTCCAGATAGATGGAATGTGACAGAAAAAATATACAATCATGTAATGGAAAAAGTAGCATTTGGGAATCATACAGTTAAAGAATTGGTTTAATAAGTCAAAGTAGATAGTTTTTTATTACTATCTACTTTTTTATGTATTAAATAAAATATTTTAGAAAATCAAAAATAGGTTATTTAATATTAGGATAATTTAGATTGAAATATTGAAAAATAAATAATTTTAAACAATTATATTTGTATCAAATTAGATATTTTTAAATAATTTATATTAGAAGCAATTTTATCTAAAGGAGAGAAAATGGTAAAAGAAGCTATTGATTGTATAGATGCTGGAACGGAGTATTGTCCATGTAAACTTGCAGAATATGGGCAGTGTTTGACCTGCTCGCAATGTCAAGGAGAAGTTTTTTGCGATTGTTTAAATTGGAAGGGGGTTTGTATATATCAAGAACTCCATAATAATGGAAATAAAGCAAAAGAAGGGCGTAAGACTTTTGAATGTAATGTAACAGAGGTCCTAAATTACAATGATAAATTGGTGATAATTAAATTTAAAGCTCCGCATAAATTAGTTATAGATTTAGTGAAACCTGGAAGCTATATATTTATAAGAACGGATGGAAATACTTATTTTGATATTCCCATATCTATAATGAATTCAGATATAGAAAATGACACTATCATGGTTGCAGTTGAAATTAGAGGGCTTAAAACTGCTAAATTACTGGATATAAAAACAGGAGGGAACATAGTGATACGTGGACCTTACTGGAATGGTGTTTTTGGCATTAAAAATATATTGGCTCAAAAGGAGAATAAGACATTAGTAATTGCAAAAGGTATTGGGTTAGCTCCTATGATTCCTGTAATAAGAAAGCTGATCTCACAAAATAATGACATACAAATAGTAATAGATAAAACTCCTTTTGAAGAAAACTTTTCTAAAGAGCTTTTAGATGAATATAAAATTGGGGTATCTGAGTGCTCGCTATTAGATAATGGCAAACTTTCAGATCATGCAAAAGTGTTGATTAAAGATTCACTTAGAAATGGAACTAATTATATTCATGTAGCAGGAGCCGATATTTTGACTTATGGTGTTATTAATTATCTAAGCGACATTAATAGAAATGATGTCTCACTTTCATGTTGTAACAATTTTAAGATGTGCTGCGGTGAAGGAATTTGCGGGGCATGCACATCAAGATTTTCAGGTCACAGAGTAAAAAGATTCTGCAAAGAACAGGCTGACCCGAGAAGTATTTTTGAAGGGAGAAGATTTATATGAAAGTTATTATTGTTGGCGGAGGTTGGTCAGGTTGTGCAACCCAGTTCAAACACCAGTAAATTATAAATTTGGTTGTATAGTAAACGCCTTATCTCCATCCCACAGTATACTCTTTATTATACT
>NZ_JHXK01000040.1 GCF_000621745.1 Clostridium beijerinckii HUN142
ATTAAATTGAAGTTTGATGATGGAACTTTTAGGAGTTTTTCTTTGAAGATTTTGGTTGACAATAATTTAATTTCGAAATGTTAAATTAAAAAGATTTGAGTAAGTGAAAGTATGTTCGTTCCATACCCGTAAATAGTTAATTTTTGATATAGAGGATGGAATGATTGGCATGGCAAAATTACGATTAAAAACACTAAAAATTAACAATAATTCAAGTAAAACTATAGGGGAGTGTTATAGTGAATACATGGACTATTGTAAGTCTATAGGGCTTAGACAGGCGACTTTAGTTAGTAAACAAAGATTTTATACTTATGAATTATTAAAACATGTATCAGCAGATGATGAGATTGGTATTATTACTCAAAAAAAGATACAGGGATGGATTAATTCTATGATTGATTATGGGTATAAGGGAAATACCTATCAAACTTTTGTAATTAAATTAAAGGCGTTTCTAACATATTGCTTTACAAGAGAATATTTAAACGAATATGAAATTAAGATTCCAAATGTTGTTTTAGAGAAAAAAGAAATCTACACAGAAGATGAACTTAAAAAACTTTTAAAAAAGCCAGATTTAGATACCTGTCTTGTAGGAGATTATCGTTCATTTGCAACAGTATCATTTTTAGTAGGGGCAGGATGTAGAAGTACAACCTTATTAAATGTAAGGGTAAAAGATATTGATTTTAAAAAAGAAATGATATTATTCGCCCACATGAAAACAAAAAGACAGGTTAATGTACCATTATCAAAGTCATTGAAATTAATACTAAAAGATTATATCGAGACAATGAATTTAAAAAATGAGGATATATTGTTTCCTAAGCTAGATGGAACTAAAATGAGTTATGATACATTACACGAAAACTTAGTAAACTATTTTAAGCACTGTAAAGTGAAAATGCGAGGAGTAAATACGTTCAGGAATACATTTGCAACTATGTTCGTCAGAAATGGCGGAGATATCTACAGATTAAAATTATTATTAGGCCATAGTAATATCAAAACCACCGAAAGGTATGTAAATTTGTTACCGATTGATTTTAAAGATGATTTATTACAATATAATCCATTAGATATACTAAATAAAAAGAAAAATGGAACTAGTAAAATGAAAATTAAGAAATAAGATAACTTAATATATTATAAAAAGAATATATAAATTTTATGAATTTTTTATATATGTATTATAAAATAAATATTGCTAATAGCGAATAAAAATATTGAATATAACAATAAGAAATGTTATAATTATTATGTTAATTAAATAAGGGTCGTATAAACCACCAAGGAATCCTATAAGTATAATTTTATACTTGGAAAGCTAAAAAATGTTAGTTTTGAATTATGTTTCACCGGGCACACATGTACCAATACTATTATTAGTTATATAATATTTGTTATAAAAGATTTGTAAGTTAATATATAATATAAGGTGGACAGGACAAGGTAAATAGACTAAGATTACGTATAGCAAAATATGTACCCACTACTTCCTCAAAGGTGGCATCCATTAGATATCTGTTTTTAGATAAATTTAGGGATGAGAAGGAGGTACAGAAATGAATAATAGTAATTCATTTTTGCAAAGATTAACCTTATTTTGCTCAAATGAACTAAAAAAAGAAGAAATTAAAAAGTCTATAAAACATAGAATTGCTATTATACTAGGCAAAATTTTCTGGATTATTATTGACAAATTTTTGGGTAGTATTATTACAAAAATAGTTGAAAAAATAATTAAATTCTTTTTATAGTTCATTTAACGATTCTTAGTCTTTTTGTAAAAATTAATCAATACTATTATGTGAATTTTATGAGGTGAAAGATATAGATGATTAATGAATCTTTAAGATTATTAAGAGTCTTTCATGATTTAAAGGCTATTGATTTGGCTAAGAAACTTTCTATATCACAAAGTTACTTATCAGAAATTGAAAATGGGAAAAAAAAGCCTTCGCTGGAATTAATAGAAAAGTATAGTGTAGTATTTAAAATAAAACCATCTACAATTTTATTTTTTTCAGAAGAAATTGAACAAGATAGCTTAAAAGGAAATATGAAAGAATTAATGATTAAGTTTATGAAAGTTATAGAAAAATTTGGTGGGTTAGAAGATGAATAATGAAATAAATCAATATAAGCTTGAAGATAGCTTATTATATAGATTACGAAATAGAGGTAAATTGGCAGAAATGTTTAATTTACCTCATAATTATTTTAGGACTCAATATAAATTGGATATAGAATATAAAAGCAAACATATTAAGACAGGAAGAAATAAAAAAGATAGATTAGTAGAAAATCCTAATGAAAAATTGAAGAACATCCAAAGGAAAATTCTTAAATATTTATCAAGAATTCAAACTCCAGATTGGATTATATCAGGAAAGAAAGGAAAATCGTATATAGATAATAGCAAATTTCATAAAGATAATAGCTATGTAATAACCTCGGACATAATGAATTTCTATCCAAGTTGCAAAAGAGATTATGTATACAGAATGTTTAGATATACATTTAGAATGTCATCTGATTTAGCAACTATTTTAACCACTTTAGTAACTTATAATGGTGGAATTCCTACAGGAGCCCCAACGAGTCAAATGATTGCATATTGGGCATATAGAGATACATTTGTACGAATAAATGAAATAGCACTTGAATATAACACAAAATTTTCATTATATGTAGATGATATGGCGTTTTCAAGTAAAAGCACCATATCTAAACGTATGATTTTAGAAATAAAAAAAGAGCTACAGAAATGTGATTTGAATTTAAAGGATAATAAAACTAGAAAATATGGTAGTAAAGATTATAAATTAATAACAGGAGTTGTGTATGATAAAAATGGAGTATTAAAAATACCAAATAGATTAAGGAAAGATATAATCGATGGATATAATGAAATTAAAAAAAAGAAAGATAATTGTAATGAAACTGATAAAAAGTCATTATTGGGTAAAATATATAGTGCAAGACAGATAGAACCAGATGCATTTTCACAATTATTACAAAATGTTAAAAAAATTGAGTGTAAATAGAAGATTACTATTAAATTAAGAACAACTTAAGCAGTTTATAGTATAAAATAATAAAAAGGATAACTTGTTTAGGCGAACAAGTTATCCTGAATACTGCTTAATAAACTTAATATAAACATTTTATAAAATCAAATAGAATCAGTTATTAAAGGCTAGGGAGCGATAAGAACTTCTTAGTCTTATTTTTTAAAATAATATTTTTTGATAAGGATGTTTAGTCATTAGTAAATCATTTGACTTTTTGGCTATATTTTTTAATGTTTTCTTGTCAAAATAATTATATATTGTACCAACTGTTAATCCTGTAAAGGATGAAATTTGTTCAGTAGTAAATCCTTTAGTTAACATTAGAGATATTACTGATTTTTGAATTGTACTTATGTTTAATTGTTTCTTTCTTTCTGGAGATATATCATTAATATTATTAAATGAATCATTAATAATGCTCATAATTGTAGTAGAAGACATTTTGTTACATTTTTTACCATAGAAGGTATAAAATAAATACTTAAAATTTTTAGTTAATTCTTTTGTATTTTTAAAATTAATATATTCATTATAATCGTTTATTAGTGAGTTCGGTAATTTAAATTCATAGCTATTTATTTTTAAATATAGTTCATCATCATCTTTCCTAAAATCATCTATTTTTAAATTTTGAATGGATTCTATACTAGGGCAAATAAAAAGATATAATTTAAATAATAATTTATTTCTAGAATAACTAGACTTATTTTGAGAATAATAATTTAAGAGAGAATTTGCTTCAGCTAATGTTAATGGTGATATTTCTTTTGAATCTTTATTGCAATATTTAGTGATTATTTCAGATAGAAAGTTTTCAGAATTAAAATTATTAAAGTGTTTAGTTTGGAGTTTACCACAATCTTCTAAATACTTTAATGTAGAAGAAATATAGCTACATTTATTAATTAAAGTTGATTTGGCATATTGTTTTTTGGAAACCATATCATGAAAGTAGCCTAATAGTCTAGTTGGATTTAATAAAGATTCATCGCAAATTCTCTCATTATTATCAAGATAATCAAAGAAATTAAAATTGGCACTTTGATATTGTTTAAAAGATATATCGTTTGAAAGACTTCGATTATTTATAGTGTATTCTTTAAAATATGCAAAATATCTACTTGATTTCTTTTGAAAAATTCGACTATATGAAAAATATTTAAGATTCTGATCATTTTGTTCTTTAGAATATTTAAAACCAGGCTTATATATTAATAAGTATTCTAAAACAACTCTGTATTCAGCGTCTACATCAAGTGATTTGTTTAAAAGATAATAGTGGTTACCATTTGTGATTATTCCCCATTCGGTGTTATGGGCATCCATATAGCTACATACTTGAGCGAAATCTTTATTTGTTATTTTATGATCTCTTCTTTTGGTTTCTACATATAATCGATTATTATTTGGAAGTATTAAACTAATATCTGTACGCCCTAATAAAGTTGATTCTTCACAATTAAACCATTCTTTCTTGTAACCTAACAAATGTAGCAAATCCTTAACAACCAACATTTTGATGTTTTCTTCACTCCCTCTCTTCTCTAATTCATTAAGATAAAAACATTGTAAGTTTTGTAAATCTTCATTCTTCATTTACTTAAACCTCCTTATTTGTTTATCAATAATAGTTTGTATAAAATTTTGATTTTAATTCGTTTATTTTAATGGATGATAAGCAAAATATTTTAATAATAGGGTGATATTATGAATTTGGGGCAAATCTTAGTCTTATTTTTATAATTAATTACTATTATGAGGAGGATATTACATTAATTTGTAGAAATAAGCTATAACTGGTATAAAAGTGCTGGGGATAGTTTATTGAGAGGTGAACGAATATGTATGAAAATTGGGAAAAAGATATTTGTAATATCATAAATAATGTAGGTGTATCAATTAATAATGTAAAATCAAAAAAAGAAGAAATTAAGAAAAAATTTGAGGAAAATAAGGACAACATTTTATATGAATATACGTTGAAAAACTTATATTTTAATAATGATTATAATGGAGCATACAATCAGATTTGTGGAGAAGTAGCCAAAGTAATACTTAATTATTTAGAAGAAGAAAAAGCTATAATGGAATTAATAGCTGAAAATTATATGTATCCAATTGGAGAAGTTGAGAAAAATTCAATTTACTATAACTTCAGCTATAAAATGCAAGGAGCTGGGTTTTCAACAAGTGGAAGAAGCGGTATAAATATTAAAACAATTCCATATAAGTTTTTTAGAAAATTATAATCTCCCCAAGGTAGATAATAGGAGAAAAAATAATAAGTTTAGATATATTTAAGAAAAATAATGAATTAAACCAAAAAATATTAGAAAACATAAAGTAGTTAAAAATAATAAAGGACTACGCCAATAAAGCTAGTAGTCCTTTATTAATCCATTTGTTAAGCATAATGTTATGTTAGATGTACAAATGGATTAGATTTTTGTAGAGGAAATATCTTTGATGATTTCTTTATCAATATATATACCAATAATTTTATATATTTCTTTATTAATTTTATATACATTATATGTTCCATCTTTGTGATGATTTATTACATTTGCATTTGATAAAATGTAATCAAATTTATTAAAGAAATCATAAAAACTCTCTTTAATATCTGCAACAAATAATTCTTCTGATAGTTTTGTTGCTTCTGTAATTATATCTATCCAAATATCTATGTAATTGTTAATTATAATCTTATCATCTAAATTCTCTTTTATTAATTCTGGCTCATTATATTTATAAGGTGCTTTTAATAAATCAGTTTTTGTTATATAAAATCTTGGTTCAATATAGAGTTCTTTTAATGAATCGTACACTTTCCCTGTATTTGATAATGGTAGTCCAAAATGTTGAGTATAATTTCTAATTATTCGAAGAAATATAAAATCAAAATCTGTAGTTTTTAATCTTTTTTTGTATTCATTATATTGATTTGAGTTAACACCAAATTCTCTAAATATATATTCTTTTAAATTTTCTAAATACATTCTATTCAACAGAATAAACTTAAGAATTAAATCAGTACCTTTAATATTTATTTCTTCAACAGTTATGTCTTGTCCATTATTCATATAATTTACTTGGTTTGATAAGAAGTTTTTAAAATCCAATATGCTATTTTTAGCTATATTTTTTGTTAAAGTTATTTTTTCGAATTCTTTATATTTTTTATAAAACTCTTGAAATTTTAAAAAATCATCTTCAGATATTTTTATATAAATAGTTACTCCTGTTACTAAATCAACTTTTCCTATTCCGTACATTATTATCATCTCCTTAAGAAATTATATCATAAAATGTTTAAGTATTTTTTTATTGCACAATACTTATTTGTATTAATATTAATTAAAATCATAAGGAATTAATATGACAAATAAACTGCTCGTATTTTTAATACTTCAACCTACCACAAAAAAAGTATCATTCTAATACTTTACCAAATCGCTAAAGTATCAAAAGAATAGCATATATTAACTACTATTCTTTTCTATATTTATTACTATAAGTCTATATTAACTACAAATATATAAGTTAAAAAAGAAGTAGCTATCTGTTAAATTAGGTAACTACTTCTTTTCAACTTCGTATTGTGGTTTTAAATATTTTTCTATTAATATGGCGATCTCATCACTTGGATATCGTCTATTCTTTTTTGCTTCTTTCTTTAAGATATCAAGCAAATCATCTTCTAAAGAAATATAAATCCTTTTCTTATTTTCCGATATTGCCATGGAATAAAATACCTCCTCATTGACTGTTGTCAATGTAATTATAACATGTTAAAAATATTAAAACAATAAATTAAAAGAAAATATTGACATAAGTGTTACACCTATGTATAATAAAGTCATAGTAAAAGTGTAACACTGGTACAAGAGGAAGGGGGAAGTAAGAAATGGGTGCAACAAAAGATTTTATAAAATTTAGGCAATATATAAGAACTCAAGATTTAAAAGTGAATGAGCAATATTTATTGGAGTTGTTCTTTGAGTACCATAACACACAATATGGATATTGTTTTTTGACTTATGAACAAATAATGCAATCATTCAATACAACTTCCAAGAATCGTATAAGTAAGAGCATTAAAAATTTGCAGAAACTGGGGTTAATAAACATTGATAAGAGATATAGCAATAATAGATACTATATAGTCAATGTAGAATCATTTATTGTTGAGAACAAGTCAAAAGATTCAAGTTTTAAAGTACCAATGACTGAACAAGTAGAATTTAAATTATCTGATGAAGAAAAAGAAGCGATAAATTCAACTAATTTTAGTAGGAATCAGGTTAAAACATTATTACAGCTTAGTAAAAACAAAATGGATAAAGTTATAGCTATGATTAAATATGTGTCTAATAAAGCTAATATAGCTAATAAATTTGGATATATAAAGGCTCTATTAGAAAGAGGCGTCAATATTGATGATACTAAGCAAAATTATCATAAGAAACATATACCTTTTATTGATAATTGCAGTAGTAGAAACTATGATGAATCATTCTATAAAAACTTAGAGGAAAAACTCTTAGGTTGGAGGTGATAATAAATGAATACAGTTAATCAAGATAATTTTAATGAAACTATGAAGGGGTATATAATTCGTGCTTGTAGAATTGCTGAATATGATTCTGAACAGTTAGACAAAATTCTAAATGGCCTTAGATGGTCTATTGATGAAATGACAATGGAGGATGCACGAAGAGAATATGAAAATTATAGAGATGGGAAAATATAATTTAAATAAAGAAAAGCAGTAACCGAAGTTACCACCAGTCCATTTTGCAAGACTAGTATAACATTTGGTTACTCCTAAAATCAAGGGGGAAGAGAAGATGAGTTTAAATTTATATTCGCTAATAATTCAAGCAGCCAATGCAAAGAATATAAACATTATGTTAGAAGATATAGGTAGAATAAATGATGTAATCAATGATTTAATCAGTAGAAAAACTAATATTAAATGGATAGAAAATAATATTGAAATTCTATTATAAAAATTAAAATTTAAGGAGAGTGTATTAATTATGGAAAGATATTATTCAATTGAAGATGGAAAGAAATTAGTTAAAATGGAGAATAAAATTTGTAATTTTGTCAGTAAGTTAGAAACTGGTGAATATAAAGCGATATTATATAATGGGCAAACACCTATATTGGCTGATGATTTAGGACTTGTTGAATTTATAGTAGCAGATTTAACAGAAGAATCAAAGATAGAATTAAAAGGTAATAAATTAATAATACATAATGAAGATGAAATAATTGAATTAATAGGACGTAAAAGAATGCACGATGGAGAGATATTTGCCCGTAAATACCTTGATGAATGTGATTGGAGTGGTGGTTTAATTATTAAAGATGATGAAATGCAAATAGAAATGAGAGAAGATAATTTTCATGAAGCTAAAGGTTTTTATAAGAAGTGTAAGGATATAGTGTGTATTCGTAGATTTGTAAAGGACGAAAGTAAAAAGGTTGATAGAATTTATAATATGAACTGGGACTGCCTTTGGATGACATATAGAAATGGTAACAGGGAGTTATGGCAAAGAGCATAATAATGTTTGGAAATAGTTTCATAGTTTAAGTTGACAAAAATACAAATAGGTATTAATATTACATTAAAGATGATTATTTATATCAAGGAGAAAAAATGAAACTATTAGGATTAAAAAAAGTCAGAGAAATATTTGGATTTACAATGAGAGAACTAGCTGATAGATTAGATGTAACTCCAAATACAATTAATTTATGGGAAAAAGGTAAGCTTGATGTAACAGACGGAAGGTTAAGTGATTTAGAGTGGTTCTTTAAAGTGAAATCAGAAATATTATTTAAAGAAGAACATTCAATTGAAGAACTTATTGATATAGAAATTGCGAGAACTACCTTTAAATTGGAGGAATACAGAAAACAAATTACAGATGAAAGAAAAAAAAGTGAGATAAGTACTTGGATTTGTCAATTCAATTTAGAAGAAGATAGAATGGAGGATTTCAAATATACTGTACAAAGATTAGGTACAATATTCTCGAGGTTGGAATTAAGTGATTATTGTACATTTGATGAGGATCTTAATGAATTATTAGACTTAATAATTGATAATGATGTAAATTGGTATAAGATTGGTATTTTGGTTAACTGTTTAAATGGTGATGATGATTCGGGTGTTAGTAACATAACAAGGGCTAATCGTGATGAATATATGATAGATAAGTCGTATGGAGTTAAAGAAGAGGCGCTCATTACTATAAGAGAAAAATTAGAAGCATTATATACAAAAGAATTATATGACCGAGGGGAATATACACCAACTTGGGAAAGAGAAAGGGAAAGAAGAAAAAATAAGAAGGAAAAATAAGCGTATTATTATTAATACGCAAATTATTTATAAGTTTGATTGACAAAAGTAATTATAAGAGACGATTTTTTGGAAAATATGATTAAAAAAATCAAGTAAATTAAAAGGAGGTGGTTAAATTGTGGATGATAAAAAAGTAGTCAAGGTAAAATTATATAGAGTTGGGGAACTCAATATAAAAACCTTAACTACAATCAATGATTTATATGTATTATATTTATTGCAGACTTATAATATCATAATTCATTGATTAAATCAAAAATTAGGACAAGTGTTAATAAAATAAAAATCAATGAAAGAAGGAATAAAAATTATGGAATTAAAACCAACACAAAAACAAGTATTAAAAGTATTAGTAGACCACAGAGAAGAATGGCTTGGACGTGAAGATATTTATAAAGAATGTAAGGTAAATAGAAATAACATTGATAGTGCAATTAAATTTTTTATGAATAATGATTATGTTCATCAACCTAACATAGAAGGTAAGGTTATAGTTTCATTAGATGGAATAGATTTGTATTATAGAAATATTTAAATACTGAATTACATAAGGACAGGCTTTTATAGCGTTTCTTTGAACCTGTAGAAACCATATATTTATAAAAAATAAAATTAGTAAGAGATTAAAGGAGAGATTATTAATGGAAAATAAGAATTTATATACAAACAATAATAATGGAGCAGTAAGAATAACTGTAGTAGATGCAGGTAATTATAATATGAAATATATGGGGAAAGGCGATATGGGTTTTTTCTCAAGTAAAGTTTCTACAGATGAACAGGCTTATAATGATGCATATGACAGAATCGAAATGGATGGAAAAATAACTTACATGGGGCAATTTGGAGAATTAAGTAGAGAATATAGCAAAGTAGATAGAAATTTATTGCCACAAATCTTATTTGCTACATGTAAAGCTAACAAAGATGTTACAACAATCAATACCAATATAACTACTATGTTACCTATACTACAAATGCCAAACAAAAGTAAGATTATAGAGCCGTTGAAAAGTCAGAATCCATTTAAAATAAAGTTTAATGGAAAGGATAGAACAATTTTTATAAAAGAGGTTGCTGTACTACCAGAAAGTTTTGCTAGTTTTTATGATTTAACACCAGAACAACAAAAAGAAGATGTATGTATTGTGGATTGTGGCTCTAGAACTATTAATGTATGTACTTTTATAAAAGGTAAGTTAGAAAAAACTGCTACTGTGAAGCTGGGTTCACTAGATTTTTATAAGAAAATAAAATCAATAGAAGCATCTAAGGGAAAGGACTATGTAGAAGAAGATATAGAAAGATTAATTAAAAACGGAAAAATATCTGTTACGGACAAACAATATAGAGATTTCTTTAATGAAATACTTAATAGTATAAAAGCTGATGTAAATATTGATAATTATCAAACCTATTGGACAGGTGGGACAAGCAAGATGTTTGAAAAATATATACCTAATAATTGTAAATTAATGAATGACCCACTATTTTCTAATTTAAATGGAGCATTAAAAGCTTCTGAATTAAAGTGGGGAAAAGTAAATGACTAATTCTCGAAGAGTATATATAACTCTTAATTCGGATAAAGAAAAGGATAGAATAATAGAAGAATTTCTATCCAATTCTTATTCAGAAGCAGACTTGATTAAAGAAACTCTATATCGATTAGCGACACAAGGGAATAATTCGCAACAATTAAATATTAATAGCACCGAAAAGGTGCAAAAAGTAACAACTAGGACTAAAAAGGTGAAAAAGGATGCAAAAAGTAAAAGTAATAATAAGGTGCTAAAGGGTGCTGATGATACCAAAGAATCACTAAATACTGATTATGGTTCAATTAACGAAAAGGAACAAATTGAAGCAGATAATACCGAAAAGGTGCAAATAAATGACAATAGTGATTATGAGGAATTAAATAATAATATGCTAGATGCACTAGATCAATATTTTTGAAGCTTCTACATAGGAGCATGAGCAATAAAAGCTTATCTCCTAAAGATTTAAAATTACAAATTTATAAAAATGTAGAGCAAAGAAAGACAAAGTCAAATGCAAAGGAGGATATTAATAAAATGACAGCAACTAAATTTGTTAAAACACAAAAATTAGCAGGGTATTTAATGCTGAATGGATTTAAATTTCTAAGGGATGATGTTGATAGAAATAATCCAGAGTATAAAATATACATATTTAAAAATGAAAAAGGAATAGAGGAAGCAATAGATGATTATAAGGAGCAGTATGGACGAAAGGAGAATTAATATAGGTGGAAGAGTTAGCAGTAAAGAAAATGAGTTTGCAGGAATGTTTAGAAGACCTAGAAGACGAAATTATATTTGGAAAAAATAGAGATTCGTTTCTGACATATCCAATTGAAACCGCAGGAGGAAAGACATATACAACTATTAAAGCTATAAGAAACAGTTATATATCACTAATACAAGATACTAGACGATACATATTCGTAACTAAATTTAAAGATGAAGCTGTTAGAGTTGCGAACGATATTAATGAAGGATTTGAAGAAAACATAGCAATGGTTTATACACCAGATGCATCATATAAAAAAAATGAATGTTGTTCTAATAATTTCTTTGAATGTGCAAAGGCAAATACATTAATTTTAACTCATTCAATGTATTGTAAACTATGCAATCCTAAGAAAAAACAGCATGAAGATTATAGAGATATTTTTAAAACATATAAAACTTTGATCGTTGATGAAGAAATTAATTTCATTAAAAACATTTTTGAATTTACTGAGGATGAAACTTACTGGATAAAAATATTAGATAAACTAAGTAAACATGATTTAGCTAATAAATTTAGACAATTAATACAACCTTTAATTGACCTAATAGAAGACGAATCCTATGTAGTTAAAAATCAGCTTTATAGAATTGAATGTAATTATAGTAGAAAAGAAATTAATGAACTTTATGAAGGATTATTTGAAAATGTACAAAAAATACACAAAGAACATTTTGAAATGATAAATGAGATAAGATGCTCCAGAGAAAATTTACTTGAATTACTAGAAAAAATATTAATGCTTTATGATTGTATAGATAATAATATCGCTTTAATATATCCAAACAAAAGTATATATGCTTATGATTATTCATTTAGATATTTATTACTTGGAAATAACATTTGGTTGGATGCTTCAGCTTCATTCAATACAATGTATGATAATGATTTATTTAAAGTTGTTGATTGTGAAAGAGAGATTGACCATTCAAAAAGCAAACTCATACTTCATAATTTGAACACTAGCACAACAAGTAAAAATAATGATGATAATTTCAGAAAAAATATAAGTAAATATTTAAAGGAAAATTATTCAGATACACCAACTCTTATATTAACCAAAAAAGCTGAATGTACACAATTGGAAGATAAAGAAGAATATTTAAAGGGATTAAGTAATTTTAAATATTTAAATTTTGAGAATATGAGAGGTGTTGATAATTACAAAGATTATGAAGTATGTGCCTATATACATACATATAGACTTACAAAAGCCTACTACATATTTTGCTATGAATATTTTAATGATACTTGCTTACAGGATGAAGAATTAATAACATCAACTAAGCAAATAAAGTTTAAGGATGGTTCATATAAAACTGAATGGGGTTTTGAAAAAAAAGAGTTATATGATTTGATGATTACAGATATGGCTTCATCTTGTTACCAAGGTCTTAAAAGAATTCAAAGAAATAAGAATCCTCAAGGTACATTTGAAGTATTCACCAGTTCATTAGAAACTATAAAAATTGTAATAAAACAGTTAAAAGGAATAGATGAAAATAATACAATTTTTCCAGATATAAAAGAAGTAAAACTAACTGATCGTATGAGATTGTTAAATTATATAGATAAAAAAATCGAAACTGAAGATAAATGGATAAAAGTTAAATCAAGTGATGTAATGGAGCAATTAGAAATAAATAAATCAAATTGGAGTAAGATTTGGAAAAATAAAGACTTCATGCAGGATATTAAAATTAGAAGAATTAAACAAAGTCAACTAAAAACAGATGGAAGTAAAGGCAATTGGATTATCAAATATTGATACCTTTTTTGTACTTAAAACAAGTCATACCAATGGATTGAACGGTTAAGAGTTTCCATCCTATATAAAATACTTTATATGAGAGGTATTACTACGTTTCGTAAGAATGGCTTAACCATGCGTGTTACAAGAGTAAAAAGGTCATAATAATTTCATTAAAAACCTGTTAGACATTGAAAACACAAGGCTGAACGATAACGAGTAAAAATTCAATACTATTTGTGAGTCTGAAAGACGAACAAAAGAACAACCGAGAGGGCGTTAGGAACATCCACAACTCTACGAGGTTTAGGTACAATCAAAAAATATTTCATAAGTCTGTTCAGCAAAGCTTCACATTAGACTTATTCACATTTTGTTGCTTGTACCTTTTGTCTGCCAAACGAGTTGGCATCCAAATAATAGATTTTATTTAACATTAAAAGAGAATGAAAGAGAGGAATTAGATTATGAGTCAAAGAAAAAATAGTAAGATAAAGAGTTATAGAATATTAAACCTTGAAGGAAGTTGGTTTAAGTTTAATGAAATTGATAAAAATGAATATGAATTTTCATTTTCAAGTACAGAAGATAAAACAATAATAAAGAATGGTAAGAAAATAATAATTAAACCTACTATAGATAAATTATTTAGTGCTACCATGCCTTATAGTATAGAAACTGTAAGAGCGTTTGAATCATATCCAGATGAAATATTAAATGATGATTTAAAAACAGCAACTAAGATATATATTGATAAAGGTAAAACGGATTTGTTTACTAAGTTATTTGTTAATTTTAAATTTACCAAAGATTTATTCGATGATACTGAGGAAGATATTTCAGAAAATGAACTTAATAAAGAAATAGATAATGAAAATGATGAAATAGAAGAATCAACAGAAACAAATAATATAGAAAATAAAAAGATTACAAAAATAAAAAAGAAAAAAATTAGAGAGTTAATTTATACATCAACTGTTGAAATAGATGGTGTTGAGTACAACTTTTTCAAACGCGGAGCATCCAAGGCTCGAACCGCAAACGTGATTTTTGCGAAAAAAGAATATTGTGATAAATTATTAAAACCTTGTTTTCTTGGTTTAGAATTTAAAGAAAATGAAAAATATGATATCACATCTAAGGAAGCATATACCAGTTTGATTATGAGCAGAATAATTGGAATGATTGGAATAAAAAAAGAGGAAATTTTAATTATAGATGATATATTAAGTCCAGAGTTTGATGCCTACCAAACTAAAACACTTATGGATGATATGGGAAACGTATTTCAAAGTATAGATAACTTTCCAGTTGTTAATAACATGACTGATGGACAGGCTCTTATGGATGAAAGTATATTTTTAGAAAATGAATTATTAAATGATAGCACCTGTGCTTTATTGAGAAATGATTTTCTAAAAGCAAATGCACTAAGAACTAAATTACAAGATTATTATAAAGAATTATTTAAAGATAATTATGAAACTGCTAAAGTATATGATATGTACCGAGGTTGGATTCTTGCAAAGAATATTAAGTTAGTCATAAGTCCGTCAAGCTGTAAGTTTCTTAAATTTGCTGACCATGATATGTTTAAGGGTGATGAAAAGAAATGTTTTTTACATTGGTTAGAGAATGTTCCAGAAAAATATGGAGTAGTAAAGACAGATCATGTTGGAAACTATGAATATTCAAATAGACTTAGCTACCAAATGTGGAACAGCCTTAATTTAAATAGTTTAGAAGTGGCTGAGATAATAAAAGATGAATTAAATTATTTTAAATTATTAAAAGATAATACATTAGTTGATAGTGATGAACTTAGTCACTATGATGCAAAAAATAAGAAAGACCAAAGAAATAAAAGAAATGAAATGTCTTATTTCCTAAATGTAGTTAAAAATGAATTTGATAATTATGAAACTGGTGATATGATTTCAGCATTAATAAGTAAAAATAGTGATTTTAGATTTACTAAGAAATTTAAAGATTGGAAGAATAAACAGTTAGAAGATTATATTAAGAATTTAAGACTTGGAAAAATAAGAATACAGAATAGTCTATATGCAATAATGATAAGCTGTCCTTTTGAAATGCTGGTTGCTACAACTAAAGAACATAATAAAATTGATAGTTGTATAATGAGTGGTTGGGAATGCTTCAATCCTCATTACCCTGAAAATACTGAATTTTTAGCTATAAGAAATCCACAAATAAATGAGGGTAATATTGCTTATATGACTAATACATACCATGACCAATATAAATGGTTTGGTTATCAAGTTGAAGAAGATGGAAAAATGAAACATAAACATGACTTTGTAGTATTCGTTAATACTTGGAACGTTGATATAATGAATAGACTTCAAGGTTGCGACTTTGATATCGACACTTGTTATCTATCCGACCATAAATTGTTAGTCCAGAAAGCAATAGATGCACAAAAATATCCAACTCCAGTAAATGGAATTAAAGGTTCTAAGGAAGAAAGAGAAAATAATAAAAAAGCACTTGCTAAATTAGATAATTATTTGGGTGGTTCAACTATGGCTATTGGAAAAGTGGTAAATAAAAGTGCAGTATTTAATTCTTATATGTATCATGCAATAAATACTAAGTTATATAATGAAGATTATATAGATAAATGTTTTGAAGCTAGTAGCACACTAAGTTCATGTTCGCAAATCTCAATAGATATGGCTAAGAAAAATTTTGTAGATTCAGAGGGGAATCCTTTATCACTAACTAAGATCATGAACAATTTGAATAAAACATCTTATATATTCAAGGACAAAGATATTGAAAAGGAAGAAAAAATATTAAGGTATGAAATAGATAGAAAAAATACAATAAAAATTAAACTAATAACATATCTAAAAGAACTATTGAAACAAGAAGATAGTTCACATGAAATTCAATATGAATTAAAAAATGTAATAGATTTGTCTGAAGCATTAGAACAATATAAAGAGGATTCAAAGAATTTTAAAACAATGTCACAGGAACAAAAGAAAGCAATTAAAGATAAATATAGTTTAGAACTTGAAGTATATGCTAGAAAAATGATAGTTCCGAAATTCTTTAAATATGTTGCTAAAAATAATTCTTATAGAATACCAACAGAAATGGAATGTGCAATGGATTATCTAGAACAAATAATTGATACAATGACAACAAAGGCAATGAAAACTGATGTATTAGAAATAAAAGACTTGATAAATCCTCAAAAAGAATTTACAGGTGGACAGTTCAGCAGAACTAAAATTGATAAAGTTAGAAGAATAATTGATAATTGTCAAAGTATTTTAAATGGATTTAGATATGATTCTACAGATAGTGGAGACGAGAAAAAGAGAAAATCTAATATAAGAAAGTGGGCGAAAAAATTTGCTACAAAGGAGTTAAAAGAATTAGAGTTAAATTCAAAAACTGTATTAAGAATTATTCTAAGAGCTTTCGCAATTGATGATAAATATAAAGGAAATAAACTATATAGAATAGATAAAACAGGGAAAGAAATAACTTATACTGATTATGATTTTGAATTAGATGAAGATGTAGAATATTATTCATTTGTTAGAGAATTTAAAGACATGACAATGCTTACATTAACATTAATATATAATTCATATCCAAATTATTTTATTGATTGTTTTAAGGAAAATAAAACTGAATTAATAGAAATTGATGAATATTGGAAATAGGTCTTAATTTTACAAATGTGTAAAGTGGTTCAAACATAGTAAAATAGCCACTTCGCACATTTTACCATAATCGTATATATGGTATATAATAACGTTTTGTATGCTAACACTATGCGAAATTTTAGTAGGTAGGGTCGCTATTTTGCAACGCGATAAATAAGTAAGCAACTATGTGTCACATAGAATTTAAAAAGAGGATATTTTTTATTCTCTTTTTATTTTTATAATTGCTTGTTTCTTCATCTAACTAATTATATCATGATTAAATATGTTTGGCAATACTAAATACAAAAAACTTGTAATTTTATTGGAATAAGTTAAATTATTCTATAATTTTATTTTCATAATTAAATTTCAAACTTTCAAAATAATGAATAAGCTAATTCCTCGTTAGCTTATTCCAATAAGATTACAAAAATAACGTATACATGTGTATACGAAATTAAATAAAGGTTACACCATAACAAGGTGAGAAAGAGGTATAAAATGAATATTGAAGAATTAGATGAATTTTTAGAAGAAAAGTTTCATATGGAACTCTTATCTAAAAACAAATGTTTAGTTAATGAATTGATCGAAGGACTTAAAGAGGGAACAAAAGCTGAAGAATTAAAAGAAGAACATCATAGTATGCTTAGAATTATAAAAGAATTAAAACCATATAAAAATTATTATTATTATTACGCTGTAGATATAATGTCTTGTTTTTGGGGGCAGGGTTATGTTGTAGTGGATGAAAATAATAATTATGTAGAATTTGTTAGAACGATATAAACTGTTAAAAGTTACATTTTATTTTATTGTAACTTTTATAGAGTTTATATTTTAAACTCTATAGCTTTTTTATTTGTTTTATTATTTTGGTAGTCTTGCTAATTCTATTCGAGTTCGAGTCTCGACCCTCCAAAAAGAAGAATTAGCTAGGGTAAAGGTACTAATACCTCATAGGGACATTAAGTTTTTTCGTTAATGTTTGTGGCTCTTAAAGTCGTGAGTTGACAATAAATACTCAATAATTTTATTTAAATTGTTTATTTCTTGTGTCTGTTAAGATAGCTAGAAATAGCCTAGACCATTGTTATTTTTTTAATGATGGTCTATTTCTCCTTTATAAAATATTATAATTATCCTACTATAACATAATTATAGCATAATGCAAGAACATTGTCTATATATATTTTAATATTTTTTAAGCAGTAACAACTATATTAGTTATCTATAGCTTCATTTTTTTGACTTACCTCTTTCAAATGGTGGTGGAAATGATAGCTAGTATGGTTATTAGTGCTTAAAAGCATATAAGAAAACAGGAAAGAGGTAAAGAATTATGGTTTATAACTATTTTTATTTAATGAAAGAGATAAGAGAAAAAAGAAGAAAATATAAGTTTTTATCTATTGATGAGAAAATTGATCTTTTAAATCTAGAGATGAGAGTTGAAGCAAAGAAACTAAAAGTACCTGATGCTCACACAAAAAATGAAAAGAAAAAAGATAAGCAAAGATCAAATATGTTAAGAAATCACAGAGAAAAGAAAGCAAATCGCAATCATTAAGATAGATTTTTATAAAATTTAATTGACAATGAAACTCAATGAGAAAGGAATGGAAAAAGAGAGTGGAAGAAAGACAAAGAGAATACAATAAATATTATTATGTAAATAACAAAGAAAGAATTAAAGAAAATTATAAAAGATGGTTAGAACAAAACCCAAATTATTATAAAGATTATTATGAAAAAAATAAAGAAACTATTTTAAAAAATCAACGTGCTTGGCGTGAAGAAAATATAAAACTTGATAGTGTTTATGTTTTTTTAAGTGATAAAAATGAGGTACTGTATATTGGTAGTTCCGCTAGATTAAAAGAACGCCTCAGCGCGCACTGTTGTGGAGATAGCAGTATTAATTTAACAGCAGAGCAGATGGTTTTTGAATATGGTTTATCCAAAATTATATATAAGGATTTTACTCAATATAATCTTTCAAGATCAGATTTATATTATTTAGAAGGTTACTTAAAGAATAGACACAATGAAATAATTAAAAATAAGGGTGTTTCTATAAGTGAAGATAAACTAAGTAAAAGTAAAGAATATCTGTTAGAAATATTTGAGAAAACTAATTATCAGACTTTTGATAAATTAGATAGATATTTTAAATAAGAGTGGTAATAAAGCTACTCTTATTTTGTTTTATAAAATTTTAGAAAAGAAAGGAGGTTAGTTATATGGCAAATCAAGATGTTTTATCAGCAAGATTAGAGGTCAAAGATTCTTTTACAGGGCAGTTAGATAGGTTTGTAAAGAGTGTTCTTGGAGCAGAAACAGCTTTTAATCAATTGGTTTCTAAATTAGAATCTAGTAGTTTAAAATTAGAACAATCTTTAGATAGAATAAGTAAAAAATCAGAAGAAGCATCACTAAGAATAGCTGGACAGAATGATAGAATGGCTAATTCTATTATTAAAAATACAGAACGAGTTGAACTAACACAAAATAAATCTATAGAAAATCTAACTAAAAGATATAGCCAGATGGGAACTAATGTTCAAAGTGTTTTTAAAACAATAAATAAAGATGCTGAAGCACTTGCCAAATCTGGAATGAAAATAAATATTGGTGGCAGTAGTTCATCAAATAAAAAAGATTCTAAAACAAATAGTGGCACAGAACTAACCTCCAAAGGCGAAAACTTTTTTACTGGATTATTCACTGGTAATTTTAGTAAAATGATTGGAGCATTGAGTGTAATTGGAATTGGAATTACAGGTGCTCAAAAAGGAATTTCTGCTTTAGAAGGTTATGCAGAACAAGGATTTAATGCAGTAAATTCTCTAACAGGAAATCTATTAAGCTTGGATGGTATAAAAGAAGGACTTATGGAAGCTTCGCAATTCCAAACTAATAGAATAGCATTAGATACTCTATATGATAACGACCCAGTTAAAGGTCAACAATATTATCAAATGGGAACTAAAATAGCTAAAGAAACACCATATTCGGAGAGTGAAATCGGAGAATTGCAGAAAAAATTAGCAGGGAGCCACGTAAATTATAATTCAAAACAACTTATGACATTATTAGATGTTGCAAGTGTTAAACCAGAATTAGGGGCTTCCCATGTTGGCTTTTCGGTCGTAGACGCTATGGCAGGACGAAGTACTAGCCTTAAAACTAACTATATGTTAGATAATAAAGAAATAAATAAATATTTACAATCCTTAAAGAAAACTGATCCAAAAGATTATGCAAAATGGAAAGATGCTTTTAATAAGAAAGGTACTGTTGAGAATAAACAAGAGTATTTTGATTTATTGACTGATTATGTTCAAAAGGAAACATCTTTTAATGGATTAACCGAAAAATATTCTCATACAATTTCGGGTATGATGGATAGACTACAAGGAAATTGGGAAACTTTAAAAGCAGATTTATTAGGAATAGATGCTAATAATACTGGAATGATGAAATCAGGTCAAGTAACTGTTGTTTCATCTTTCAATGATTTCATGACTGATTTAAACCATTGGCTTGATGATGATAAAACAAAAGGTATGTTAGCAGATTTAGGTTCTGGATTAGGACAAGGTGTAAAAGCTGTTACTGATGCACTTTCTGATTTAATGAAAAAAGTAGATTGGAAAGAAGTTGGAAAAACATTAAAACAAATGGGAGACTCAATAGCTGACTTCATTAAGAAGTTAACCTCAAGTCCAGAGTTTACTAATTTCATAAATAATTTACCTAAGCTATTAGATAAAGTATTAAAAGATCAAGGAATTAAATTAAAGACTGAGGCAAAAACAGGTGTTGATATAGCAAATGGTAATGTTGGTGCTTATGTAAAAGATTATGCTACAGGGCAAGGGGATAGAGCCGCAAATATTTTAGGATTACCAACGTCTGATGAATGGAGTTCTGTATCTAATCCATATGCAAATAATAATAATAATTTGACTGCTGGAGATTATACAACACAACTTTCTGGTAGCAATATAGTAACTGATTATAATGCAAGTACATATTTAGCTAAGAATTCTAATCTAAGCGATGAGCAGAGAGAAGAAATTCACGACTATATGAGTAAAGATAAGGTAGGTGTTTATAATAACATAACCATTGAACATATAAGTGCTGATAATTTTAATGAGATAATGGAATCTTTAAAACAAGCACAGGGAAATTCTAAATAGGAGGTGAGACAATAATATGGCTGATTTAATACAAGAAAAAAAAATTGCTAAAGAATCTTTAAAATATGCAAAAAGTAATAAAGGTTTAACTCATATTCAAGGTGGTTCACAAATAGCGTTATATCCTTTGCATGGTGAACATAATAAATACGAAGATAGTGAAACACTTGTATTACCTGTCTCACCAGCAGATGTTATGTTTACTGAAGATAGTAACGTAGAAACAATTAAATTATTGAACTATGGTGAATATCCAGTAGGTATGACAAGAAAACTAGCAACTTGGACAATCGAAAGTTTCTTTCCATGTAAAGATGTAGGTGTTGCAGGATTTTCAAATGAAAATTTTAGGGGAATTGTTGATAATAATAAGCAATTCAAATATTGGTTTGATATTAGTGGAGATATACAAGATCCATATGCGTATTATTGTGATAAGTTATTGACTTGGAAAAAGGAAGCCACACCACTAGTTTTCTTTTTTGAAACTTGGAAAGGCTACTATAGTTGCCAAATAAAGAAGTTTACTTATGGTAGAAAAGATGCTACTGGAAATGTTTACTATCAATTAGAATTTCAAGAGTATAAGGAATACACACAATATGATGATAGTTCAGCTAGTACAGATTATTCAAGTGACACTTATTATCCACAAGAAGGAGAAAATATTCTTCAAATAGCTAAAAAATTATATGGAGATAGTGAAGAATATAAATACTTTATGGACTTAAATGGGATGAAAAATCCAACGGATATAAACTATGGACAGGCTTATAAAGTAAGATAATAGAATTTAATAAAAAGAGGTGAGAATTATTGGCTATAGGAAATGGAAATATGAATGTTTATATTTATAATTCAGATGGTTCATATAAAAATGTAACTGACTTGATAAGTAGTATGAAATATTCATGTGGTATTGATAAAGTAAGCCAACAATTAAATTTAAAAATGGCTTATGGTGTTTATAATACAGCTTTACCGTCATTCTTTTTTGATACTGGTCAGAAAATTGAAGTTTACATAAATGATTCTTGTTATTATAGAGGAAAAATTGAAACGGTTGAAATGTCTGTAGACAAGGAAACACTTACATTAGATTGCTATGATTATATAAGAAATTTAACAAAATCAAAAGTATGTTATAACTTTTCAGGTATATCTGCTTATGATGCAATATGTACAATTTTTAAAGATTTGAAGATACCATACTCAGAAGGTGGAATTTTGGGTGGTAAAGGTGGAAACGCAATTGGTTCTAATTTACAAATAAATCATTTAATAAGAAACAAATCAGCTTATGATGCCTGTATGATGATTGCAACGGAAGTTCATCGGAATACAGGTATTTTTTATTATATGTTTATGGATGTAGGCGGTAATGTTAATTTAATGCCTTGTGATACATATTGGAGCAGACAAACTATTCAAGCTTGTTCAACTCCAAACTTACCTAATCCAGATGGAATTATGATTAATATGAATTACAAAAAAGATGCTTCAGACATTATTACCAAAGTTGCTGTCTATGATAGCAAAGGAAATCCAGTTGATATAGAAGCAGGGGTAAGTACAAATGATTCAGATGAAGAAAGTGGTGGTGAATAATGAGTAAGAGAGTTGACCCCTATAAAATATTACTTAGCAATCAGGGATATATGAAGATTGATAATGTAGAAATAGCCGAATTAAAAGAATTAGAAATAAAAGTAGTTCCAGATGTTAAGGAAATAAACTTATTAAATAGTGTAACTAAAGGTAAGTTTATGACATCTTTAAACGGAATTATAACTTTTGAATTTAACAAAGTTTATAGTAGATTTAAACCCGCAATGCTGGAGTGCTTAAAGTATCTTCAGTATTTTACATTTACTTTAGAAGCGAATGTAAAAAATGTTGATGATGATTATGAAAGTATATACATCGGTAATTGTTGGCTTGAAGGTGATATGAACTTATTTTCTTTAAAGGCTGATACTGATTTTTTAACAGAAAAATTTACTGCTGGGTTTCAAATAGAATCGGCTCAATTTGTAGATGTAATTCAAGATAAACATGACTGGGAAACCAGTAGCTATAAAACTATTAGTAATGATGATTAAGAAAGAAAAAAGAAAGAAAAAGGAGTGTATTAAGTATGGAATTAACAATTGAACAAATTATAGCAAAGAAAGATGAGTGTATAGAAAGGTTTAAAAAAAAATATGTAAATATAGGAAGTAAATTTCTAGGTGGCTCAGTGAAATTTCATTCATTAGATAGAGGGGAATTAGCTGATATTAGAGATATGATAAAATCAGATTCAGAAAAGGGATTATTGTATTTTATATATCTTTCTTCAGATACTTTAAGAAATAAAGAACTTTTAAAATCTTATGGTTTTGATAAAAGAGATCAACATAAGATTGTAGAAAAATTATTTAATGAGATTGAAAGACAAAAAATAATTGGTCTTTTAGAGGAATTAAATGGTTTATCTACAATTGACCCAGATGCTATTTATAAGGATGAAGTTGAAGACTTAAAAAAGTAATTAAGGGCGATTGGGATTTATATACTTACGCCTATTATCTAGACAAGCATGGAATGTCATTAAAAGAATTACAACAAGCTTCAGGGTTAGTAAGATTGTTTTATACTGCAAGTATGCTAGTAATAAAAGAAGAGAAAATGGAAAATGATATTGCTTTAGCTAAATTATCTAATCCATTTCTAGAAAAGAAAAAGTAACTATAGTAATTAATTTTATTTATAGTTACTTTTTTATATGTGTAAGAAAAAGTAATGATGAGGTGATATAGATGAATAAGAGTAAAATAATTGCTAATCAATTAATAGAATCAATGAATACACAATTTCAAAAAAATATGATTGATGATGGTTTTACAATTGGAAAGGTAGCAAGCGTAAATCCGTTAACTATAAATATTGGAGACTTACCATTATATGAAAATGATTTATATATAAATAAACATTTACTTCCTTGGAGGGAAACTTGTACTGGTTTAACAACCCAAGCAGGCAGTCAATTACATACTCATAGTTTAGTATATATAGACCACCCAAGTAAGATAGAAGAAAATGATTATGTAGTTTTATATGGTATTGAATGGAATCCAGTAGGTAAATCGTATCAAAAATATTGTGTTATTAATGTATTAAAAGAAGGAGAGTTATTGTGATGAAAGAGTGTACAGTGTATGGAAATGAGAATGGAAGTAAATTTAAATTTAAATTCATGTTTGGAACAGAAGATTATTTAGAAACTTTGTGCGAAGAACTTGAAAAGAAAAATAATAAAAAATTAGAATCTGTTGAAAGAATATATATTAATGAAAAAGAATTACCTAAAAAGGTATTAAATAACGGAGGAAAAAAATAATGATAATAGAAAATAAAATGAATGAAGCAATCAAAAATATGAAAGTAATATTTGAAAAAGGTACTAGAGAAAGAATAATTGAATCATATTTTACTTTAGGTAATGAATTTAGATATGTTCGTTTAAAGGCTGACGATACAAAAGAAAATCAGCTTGATTTATTAAAAGATAAAGTAATTGATATATTAAATTATGAAGGATTATTAAAAAGAGAAATCCCAGAAATGATTAAAAAATATGATACATTTGTATTAAAAAATTTAGATGAGATCAAACATAAATATGTTGGTTGGAAACTAAGTTATAGACAATGTGAAAATTTATTTATTGATAAAGGTGAATTTAGTAATTATTTAAAATTAACAATTCCAATGGAATATATAGGTTTTGATAATCAATATGAAATTCAATACTATATTAATGAAGGTTATAATATTTTAGATAAAGAAAAATTAGAAGAAATTAGAGGATTCATAAGATAGTTGGTTATTCAGCTATCTTTGTTTTATTTTAGGGAGGAATAGAGTAATGAATGAAATTTTAGCATTAATAGTAAGTGGTATATTAGGTACAATTATAACTTTAATAATTGGATTTTTTGTAGATTCTCATTATGAATATAAAAGTTTTAAAACGTCTCTTCATATTAAAGGCTTAGATATTAATAAACAAGGAAATATTGTACCTTTAGTAGTTGAACATACAATAAATAGATAGGAGTAGATAGATTATGGAATATGTAGTAAAAAATTTAAGTGATGGATATATAGAAAAATATTTACATAGTGTTATAGATAGTGCATTATCTACAGATATTAAAGTAGGTAGTGTTAAAAGTCTTATAGATGATGTAATAAATGAAAATAAAACTATGGATAAGATATTAAGTAGCAATGAAAAGTTAAGTGCAACTTGGAATAATAAAGGTGGAAGTATTACTCTAGGTCAGGATACTTTAATTGCTGAAGATAGTAGAACTTTTGAGAAATTATTTAATAAGGTGTTTGAAAATAGAAATAAACTAGAAAGTATAGTTGATAGAATTTGTTCTGATAGAGCTTCAGAAATATCAAATAGAGTATTAGAAAAATTAAATAATAATATATTAGAAGATTGTTTTTACAAGAAAGATGAAAAGCTTGAAAAACTTAATAAACAATTAGATTATTTTAAGTTTAAAAGTGATTTAGAAGACGGTCTTTTAGATAGTATTAATAATGAGTATGTTGGATTTAAAGTTAATCAAAAAACTTTAGAAACAGAGAGTTCTAATGGATTAACTTTAAATTTAGAATTGAGTTATGAATGTATTGGATATGATAATCCAAATGATTTACATGAATACTTGTCACAAGGCTATAGTATTTGTAGTAAAGAAGATTTAGATAAAGTAAGAGGATATATTTATAATGAAGTATTCAATAATAGATATAATACAGATAGTAACGGAGAACGTAAATTAAAGGAAGGGATTGTGTTTAGATAATGGATAAGATAAAAACATTTGTTATAAGAGAAGGTGAAATGGTTCAAGGGAATGATCCTAGTATTAAATTAGATGACAATTATATTGAACTAATAAATAAAAATGATAGTGCAAGATATTTAAAAATTAATTTAGATTTTAGGAATTTTAGAAAGTCTGGTGCTGTATGGAATCCAGTTGTATTAATAAATGGTGAACCATGTCCAATGCCTATTCAAAAAGATTTTGAAATTACACCAGAAGCTAATTTTGATATTCAATCCTTACAAATTAATGACGAGTTTTTCTGTGGTGACATAACAATGATATTAATACCAAATTATATAAAAGATAAATAAGATAGGAGATTTTAAAATGAAATTAAGTAATATAAAGATATTTGAAATTAGATATTTCTATAATAAGGAAGACTTTAAACTAGAAGAAATATTTGTTAAATATAGATTTAATAAAAGTCTAAAAGGATTTTTAGTAATCACAACAAGTGATGAAAATATGACTATTGATGAAATTAAATATAGAATACTTGCTGAAAATATAAAATACTTGCTGAATTAGAGAAATAATATGTAAGTATTGGGACTTAAAATGTCCAATATGTAAGGAAGGAGGAATTATAAAATGGAACTAACAAAGAAGCATTATAAGGCTATTGAATTATTGATCTTAGGCTTGAAATATACAGAGATTGCAAAGAAAGTACCTTGTAGTAGACAATCAATTTATGACTGGTTAAAAGATGATGATTTCCATAAGGAATTAGACAGATGCCGACACGAAATAAAAACTCAAGGGAACAATCGTATTTTAGCAAAAGTTGATACATATATTGATAAGATTGAGGAAATAGCTTTCAATTCTCCTTCAGATAACGTAAAACTTAATGCTCTACAATTCCTGTATGAATCTGTTAATGGTAAGGCTAGTCAAAAGGTAGATACTACAATAACAGATAATAGAGATAATAGTGGTGACATTGATGATATAGATAAAATGGCAAGTAGTTTACCAGATGATAACTCTATATTAAGTGATAATGTTATTGATATGGAAGATAGAAAGAAAGCTGAATAACATATTTGTAGTCAGAATAGATTTACTGATTTGTTTTGACTACAACATGCTAAGTATAGAGTATATATAGGAATGTATATTGTATCATTAGCATAGATAAAGCGTTGATATAACTATGTTTATACTTATATTATACCATAAATGACCATCAATTGATACATTTATAATAAGTAAATTCAATATGTTAGTGATAGTGTGCAATAAAATCATAATAGATAATGATAAGATGTATTACTTATAAATGGCTTTGTTATCAAGTTTGTTAAATAAAAGTGTAAAAGGTTATGAATAACTATTGACACTTTGACACCAAAGGACTATAATTAAAACATAGATAAAGGTTGTAGAATTAAAAAATGAGTACATTAGTTCGAGGGTAGGCATGGTTCTAAATTTGAACAGCGACAGCGTGCCACATCTACTTATACAAGATTTTTTTTAATTTAAAAAAACGACCTATCTATAATAATTATATGAAGGGTGATTATAAATGGAAAAAGTTTTATGCTATGTCAGAGTTTCAACAAGTACACAAGTAGAGAAAGGTTATGGATTAGAAACACAACAAAAGGCTCTAAAGGAATACTGTAAAAAAAATAAATATGAAATATATAATATATATTCAGATAAAGGTATTTCTGGTACAGATGAAACAAGAGACGGTTTAAATGAAATGCTTGAAACTTTGGATAAAGAAGCTGATATAAATAAGATCATTGTTTATAATACTTCAAGACTTTGGAGAGATATTTATAATCAAGCCAAGATACAAAGAAGATGTATAGATATAAATGCACAAATAATTAGTATAGAACAACCTACATTTGATATATATGAAAAAAATCCAGTAAATACAATGTTAAATGATATTGTAATGGTAATGGATAGATACCAACGTAATGAAATCAAAGAGAAATTAGCAAAAGGACGTAAAACAAAAGCTTCAACAGGAAATAAGGCTTGTGGAACTGCTCCTTTAGGCTATATGTGGGATAATGGAAACATAGTTATTGATTCAAATAAATCAGAAACAGTTAAAACAATATTTAATAAATATGTTGAATTACAATCACTAGGAAAAGTTAAAAAATTCTTAGATGAAAATGAATATACAACTAATACTGGAAAGCAATTCAGCAAACAATCAATTAAAAATATATTAGAGAATGATTTTTATAAGGGAATTATTACTCATGCAGATATAAAAAAGGAAGGAACTCACGAACCAATAATAAATAAAATAGTTTTTGGTAGAGTTCAAGGAATGTTAACTAAAAATACTAACAAATAATAAGACGGTGTTAATCATTTAATACACCGTCTTTTCTTATGCTCTTTTTTAAGAAAGGAAAGGTGAAATTAAATGATATACTACTATGACAATTTAGAATTTGAACAAGAAAGACAATTTGACTTATATGTTTTGAGAAAATACTTAGCGAAATATTACGGTCTTGATAAAGCTTTAGCACTTATAAAAACTAACTCAAGGAATATAGATGGATTAGCAAAAGCACTTGGAAAAAAAGATATTGGATTCTTTTGTTTATACTTTTTAAGGGAATTATTTGTTCCTTCAAGTGAAAATTCAAGTAGAGCATTAGCAAAAGTTCATTATGATGTTTTTGAAGAATTAAATAAAATGTTTGTAACTGAAAAAGATTCAAGACACAAAGAAGAATTTATATTACCTAGAGGAACAGGAAAATCTACAATAATTAATACTTCGGTTGCCTGTTATGCACATTGCTACAACATAGTTACTTATACTGTAGTTGTTGCTAAGACTGAAGATTTACAGCACCAATTTATAGCAGAGGTTAGAAAATGCTTAGAATTTAAAAAGGTAAAAGAATGTTTTGGAAATCTTATTAATACTAAAAAAAGAGTTGTTAATAAGGAAGAATTGGAGTTAGACAATGATACAAAAGTTCAAAGTTTTACTTGGAATGGTCAAATTCGTGGTACTAAATACAATTCTAAACGTCCTAATATAATTATATGTGATGATATCTTAAAAATGGACGATATATTGAATGATAATGCCAAAGAAAAGTGTGTAACAAAATATTACACCGAAATATTACCTGCTGGAGATAAGGCAAGAGTATTGAATGGTGAAAAACAAGGTATTGATACAAAATTTATAGTTATTGGAACACCACTTGCAAGTGATGATTTTATTAATACTATAAGAGAAGATTCAAGCTTTGAAGTATTTCATAGATCAGTATGTCAATTTGATGTAGATGATTATTTCAATAAGAATGAATACTGGTTAAAGTATCGAGAAATCTTATTTAATAATAAAAATAAAGATAGATTAAAAGATGCTGAAAATTATTACTATACACATATAAATGAAATGAAATTTCCTACATTGTGGGAAGGTAAATATATTCCTTTTGAATTAGCAAATGACTATTTTACCAAACGTTTAGCTTTTATGCAAGAACTTATGTGTGATTGTCAAAATGTTGGTGATATCTGGATTACTTATCAAGATAAGATTAGTCCAAAAGAAATGAAAGATATAAGATTTGAGAAAACCGTACTTACTATTGACCAAGGAGCAAGTAAAACAAGTCGTTCTGACTTTACTGCTTTCACAGTCTTAGGAAAAAGTAACGGTTTTTATTATGTTCGTGAAGGAAAATTAAAGAAATTCGATTCTAAGACAGAATTCGATTTATACATATCTGAAATAGTAAATCTATTAAAAGCATGGAAAGATATAACTCATGTTTTCCTAGAAAAGAATGTTTACAAGGGGATAGATGCTACTAGACTTGAGGAACGTATAAGGGAAGATAGTGAATTAAGAAGTAGAAGAATTAAGGTTGAAACTCCATACTCTACTCAAAATAAGGAACAAAGAATATCAACTATTACTGACAAGATTAATAGTGGTCAAATTAAATTCAATGAATTAAACGATGATTACAACAAACAAGTATTCTCATATAGAGGGGAAAAATTCACACCACATGATGATGCTATAGATAGTTTGGAAATGGCTGTAAATAATATTGACCAGATTCAAACACGAACAGTTTTACACATAGGCTCATTAAATGACCTATACATATAGAAAGGAGGATTAACATGGATTTAGATTTAAATTTATTACAGAAATGTTATAACGATTGGGATAAAAAATTAGAACATTATGACCATATTAATAGATATTATTATGGAAATACTGATTCAATTATTAACTTTAGCCCTAAAATGGGAAGAAGTAATATTAGAATAAAGACAAACTATGTTCAAAAGCTAGTTGATGAAGAATCTCAATATAGTTTTAATAATAAAATTACATACGCTCCACAAGATGGTAATTCTCAAGCTATTAAAGATATTAAATATGTACTTTCAAATAATAAAGCTGACCATGATATAAATTTGGGCAGAGAATTAATTTGTTTTGGAATTGCTTTTGAAATTAATTATATAAAGCCAGATGGAAGTTTCTATAATAGAAGAGTTAGTCCATTAAATGGATATATGTACTTCGATGAAAATGACGAACCAATTTATTTTCTACATATATATAAGAAGCAATTAGACCCTAATAATTATATAGATGTATATACCAAAGATGAAATATATCATTTTAATTATGAATTTAAACCAATTGGAGAACCGACACCTCATTATTTTGGAATAGTTCCTGTTGGTTGTGGAATAATTGGTGGGAAAGTTCTTAATACAGATAAAGGTTATGTTGAAGGAGATAAAACTATATATAGAATTATTAAAACACTTCAAGATGCCTATGAAACAAATCTAGGAGATTCATCTAGTGAAATATCTGATTTTAGAAACGCTATTTTAAAAATGTATGGAGTAGATTTGGAGGACGTTAGAGACGACAAGGGAAATGTAATTCTTGGAGCAAATGGAAAACCTTTAAAGAAACCTCCAGTAATAAGAGATAATTCAATTCTATATTTTGGAAATAAAACTGAGACAGATGCAGAATGGCTTATTAAAAATATCAATGATACTTTTGTTAAAAATACTCGTGATGATATAAAAGAGGAGATATATACATTAACTTCACATATTGATAATAATGAAAAGATGCAGAGTAATTTAAGTGGGATTGCTCTAAGATCAAGATTATTTTCATTGGAAGGACGTTGCAAAGACAATGAAAAAGCGATGGAGAATATTATAAAAACACGTTTAAAATGTATTTGCAAGTATCTTTTCTTAACAAAATCTAAAGCATATGATGCAAAATTAATAGATATTATATTCACACCTTGTATTCCAGTTGATGAAAGTAGTGTTGCTGATATGATTAGTAAGATTCCTCAAGATGTTGTTTCTAATTATACTAAACGAACATGGCTACCTAGAATTGATAATGCAGATGTAGAACAAGAGAGAATTGATGAAGAAAAGAAATCTGAAATTCCTGATATGGGATTAGATAATATTGATACTACTAATTCTAAAGATATGAGTAAAATGAATAACAACAATAACTGTAATAATAGTAAATGTACAGATAATTGTTGTTAATAGGTAATTGCTTATGGATAAGAATAATTATATAGAAAAAGAAGAAGTAGATTTCATTCAATCTCTTTATGATGATGCTAATGAACAATTAAAAAACATTTATAAAGAGCAAAAGAAAAATAAAGATGATTTATTAAAATTTATTGCACTTATAATGTTAACTTATCAAATATTTAATAATGTAATGTCTTTAAGTTATTCAGATAAATCAAAATTAAATAATAGATTTATGGATATTATAACTAAAATATCAAAAGATCAATCTAATGTAGGTAAAGGTGTTATAACACTAATATTAACTAATACTGTAAAAAAGACCAATGATTTTTACAAAGGTGATTTAAAATCAAAAGATATTGAGGATATTGTTGATAAGAAGTTCAAAGGCGAACATTTTACAAATAGGATTGTAAATAATGAAAATGAAATAGCAAAGAAATTGTATAGTCAAACTAAGAAATTTATTCAAGGTGAAATTGATGTAAATACAATTAAAAATGAAATTGATAATACATTCAATGCAGATGCTTATAATTTTAAAAGACTTACTGAAACTGAAGTAAATAGAAGTGAAAATGATACTTTTATAACTATTGCTAAAGCACAAGGAGTTAAAAAAATACAAAGGCATGAGATTTTGGACAATCATATTTGTTTAGAATGTATGTCAATAGATAATAAAATATATGATATTAATGAAGCACCAGAATTACAGCATGTAAACTGTAGGGGCTGGAATTCAATATATAAATAAAATATGTATTCGGAAGTGGTTATTAAAGGCTGACCTTATAGCCTTTTTATTATACAAAAAATTAAAATTTAATGTACTTGTTTGGGACACTAATGTCACTTACTTGGACGAAAGGAGTTTTTATAATGATTAAATCAGAGTTAATGGAATTATTAAAAGATATGGATGACAATACTGATATTACTGAAACCATTCAAGGAATTGAGGGATTAGTCAAGACTTTTGATGCAAATTCAATTGGATTAGACGAATTTAAAACAATACTTGAAAGTAATGAGGTAGCAAAATCGTATTATCAATCTAGCTTAGATAGTGGAATTGGTAAAGGGGTTGCTTCATTTAAAGAAAAAACTCTCCCAAAACTTATTGAAGAGGGTATTAAAGCAAAAAGCAATGAGAATAAGTCACCAGAACAGATTGCTTACGAGGAAATGAAATCTAAGTATGAAGCTATGGAAAAACAAATTCAAATGAAAGACCTAACAAATAAATATTCTAAAGTATTAAATGAAAAAGGACTTCCATTAGAATTGGTTGATTATATATTGGGTGATGGAAATGAAGAAGTTATTAATGGTAATATTGATAAGTTTACTAATATGTTTTCAACAACAATTGATTCAAAGGTAAATGAAAAATTAAAGACAAATAGTTATGTCCCACCAAAGGACGGTAATGTACAAATGGTAAGTGGCGTTGAACAAGCGTTTTATGCTAAGAATCCAAGTTTAGCACCACAACAATAATTAAATATATTTTCTAAAAGACCGGTTTAAAGGGTGAAATGATATATCTCTTAAATTGGTCTTTTTATTATGTCTTTTTAAACGGTTGACTTAGACGTTAAAGAAACAAGCCTACTATATTTTACAAAAGGTGGTAATTTACATATGGCACATTTATTACAAGAAAGATATTCGAACATGGTTTTAGTAAAATTAAGAGCAAGTTTGGTAACTAAAGATAATGTTATTTTCAATAATAGTTACGAAGGATCTCCAAAAGCTGGAGCAGTTAAAATTCCAACTCGTGATGGAGAAGTAGTTGTTTCAGATTACGATAAAGCTAGTGGAATAACAGGAAACACAGGGGCTACTGGATATACTACATTAACAATTACTCAGGACAAAGCAATGAATGAAGTAATTGATGGTTATGATGCTTCAGCAGTTCCAGATGGTATAGTAGCAGATAGATTAGATTCAGCAGGATATTCTTTAGGTTCTGTTGTAGATAAATATTCAATTGGAATATTAGAATCTCAAGGTACTGTTTTACCAACAGTAACAGCATTAACAAAATCTACTGTATATGAACAATTCGTTGATATTGCAACAGCTTTATCAGAAGCTAATGTTCCACAAGAGGGAAGATATGCAATTGTTTCACCTGCTGTTTATGGTCTTTTATTAAAAGATACTACTAACTTTATAAGACAAGGAAATTTATCTCAAGAGTTAGTTCAAAATGGTGCGGTTGGTTCTATTGCAGGAATAACAATATATCAATCTAATAACTTAATGAAAGGTAATACTACAGTAAAAGACGGTAAAACTGTTACTACTGAAATAATAGCTGGTCATCCAACTTTCGCAACAAGAGTTGAAGAATTTAGTGTACCAGTACATTTACAAGACCTTAACGGTTCTGGTAATTTTATTGGAGCTTCAGCAGTACAAGGAAGACTTGTATTTGATGCTAAAGTTTTAAGACCTTCAGCAATTATTATCAAGAGAGTAGAACAATAATTTAAATAATTTATAGGGTGAGACGGGGAATTATTCCTTTTCTCACCCTATTTTTTTACGAGAAAGGAGTGTCACAATAATGAGTGAAGAAGAATATATATTAATGGCTTGTTTTGCAATAAGGAGATATTTACAAAATGAAGGGTTAGATGATGCAACAATTCAAAGTTTATATCCACTTGCAGTTAAAAGATTGTCTATGCGTGTAAAAGAAATGGATACAGTAAGAATTAATGGAGTAAAGTCTTATTCTAGTGATGGTCAAGATTTTTCTTTCAATGAAAAAGACCCTTTAGAAATAACTCCAGACATTGCTGCTTTATTGCCTAAGAAAACTAAATTCTATGCGTGGTAGGAGGAAAACAAAATATGATTAGTAGAAAAGATATTATGTATCAGCACATGATAGCATTTCAAGGTGTTGATGGAAAAATAAATGATACAGATTGCAGATTTTTGTTGGCTGAAGAAAAAGATAATAACCAAAATCATTACGACTTAAAATCCATAAT
Source organism: Clostridium beijerinckii HUN142 (assembly GCF_000621745.1). GTDB lineage: Bacteria > Bacillota > Clostridia > Clostridiales > Clostridiaceae > Clostridium > Clostridium beijerinckii_A. The sequence continues at coordinate 34,915 of NZ_JHXK01000040.1, forward strand.
TACTGACCAACAAATAATACAGGGAGACTATGTTACAATAGATGGTCAATTATTTATGATTATAGATACTAAAAGGGTAAATGAGAGTACGTATATAAAAGGAGTGTTTAGAAAAGGATTAAAAATTACATTACAATCAAATCTAAAGGATGTATACGCAGTAGTAGATAAAGTTACTGGAGTATTTTCTCAAGGTACAGAAATAACTGAAGTACACGATGAGTATAGTTTTCTTATACCTAAGTCAGTAACTAATATGACAAGTGCAACAACAAGTAATAATGCAATCATTTATGCAGGTGGTTCCTATGATGCTATATCAATAGATGATAGTAAAGAAGGAATATTAAATATTACTGGTAGATTTAATAGTGTATATAATCCTCATACTTATACTATTACATTAGACTCTAATACTAAAACTTTAGTTGAAACAGAAACCTATACTATTGTAGCTACTGCAACAGATAATGGGATAATAGTTGAAAAGCCAACTATTATATATAAGAGTAGTGATAAGAGTGTTGCATCTGTTGATTCAACAGGAGTAGTTACAACTACAGATATAGGAAGTGCGACAATAACTTGTACCTATAACAATGTAAGTGTAGATTTAACGATAACTGTCGAAGCAAAACCAATTGAACCAGTTGTTAGTTATACTTATGCGTTTAGTCAATCTATAACTGCATTAAGACAATATGTGACTACTATATTAACAACAACTAAAACAGTTTCAGGAGTTGCAGACCCAACACTTTATATAGATTATAGTTTCGATTCAAATGCACAAAGTCTTATAAATCAAGGGAAGATTGTTGTAACAAGGAAGTCAAATAGTTCTATTAGTATTAAAAATGCAAGTATATCAACTACAACGAATATTTATTTAACTGTTACAGATAATGCAAATTCAACTAAGATTTTAGAAGCACAACAAATTACACTTACAGGAATGTAGAAAGGAGGAGCTTATTAGTGGATGAAAATATAATACAATCTATTCTTCAAAGATTAACAAAGATAGAAACGCTATTAGAAGTAGATGTAAAGCATCTAGAAGCTAGAGTATCCAAATTAGAAGGAAATGGTACTTGGTTGTGGAGAACAATAGCTGGAGTTATTATAGGAGCAATTGGAGTTTTGGGGTTTAAGTGAATATAAATTTATAAGAAAATAAGAATGAGTTTTTATTACCTCTATATTGCATTATTCAAAATAAAGGATTTTTAATACTTTTGTGGAAATTATAGAATATTAATGTAATTGATTAAATAATAATGCTTTACTGGGGGATAAATATTTATGAATATAAAAGATATTATAGGTGATAAGAAAAAAATAATACTATTAAGCATAGGAATTCTATGTTTGCTAGGTATTGGTGCTTATGGAACTACTTCTACTTATAAAAATTATCAAGAAGCACAAAGTCAACAAGCAAAAGAACAACATAAAAGCCAACAAATAGAACAAGCAAAAGAAAAAGTTAAAAAGGTAGTAGATGATAAAACGTCAGGTATGAAATGTGAAGCAAAATATGATTTGAAAAATTCATCAGATAATACTTTAACAATTACTGTTACTTTTGATGATAATAAAAGTACAACAATTAATTGTGACTTTAAGATAACAGATGAATCTATAGATTTTAATGACAAGAACTTATTTGATAACGCTTTAGATAAGTTTGTAAGTCAGCAAAAAGAAGCTGAAATAAGACATACAATTATATATGATTATCAAGATATATTGTATGGAATGAGAGGGAAATCATCAGAATGGGATAGTGTGAAGTTCTCAAAAAATGAAAATGATTATATTGTTCAAGAAACTTCCGATAGATTTTATGGTGGGGTAAAAGCATATTTAGTTGCTATAGATAGTCAATGGATTAGAAATAATGGTAGTAGTGAATGGAAACATATTTGTCTACACATGGAATACGATTCTAATAATAAATTGATAGATGCGAAGTATGGTGACTATAATAAAATTGATCCAGATAAAGATATAAAAAATGGTGTAAAGGCTGAAAATGTAGATATAAATGCAAATACAAATCAGGATATGATAAATATGAAATCAGAATTAGAAAAGGGAATTGATTTTAATAATAAAAAGAAGACCTATAAAGATTATAATGATGAACTTGAACGTCTAGAAGGCTTAACACAAAGTCTTATAGGTATGGATAAAAGTAATGTGAATATATGTTATGAAACCTACAATAAATATATAAACAATTTATGGGATAATATAAAAAATAAATTACCCCAAGATCAATATAATAAGTTACTTGCAGAACAGAAACAATGGATAGATAAGAAAATTAATAAATATCCTACCTGTGATTCTGCTCATAGTTCTTTCGATGATAAATATGGAGCAATAGAAATGACAGACAAAAGAATAGGTGAACTGCTTAAATATTTAAAGTAAATATAATAAGATGGGAGTATAGGAATATATTCTTGTCTTATTTTTTTGATTTAATGGTTGAAATTCCAATTCCATACATATATAATATACTAAATTAGATATAGGAATGGAACGATATCACTTTCATATTAACGGATTCTTTCTAAATGACATTAAATCATGCTTGAACCATTGAAAATAAAGGGTTTCATGGCGTAAAAGGAATGGAATTTAAAAATGTCTATGTTATAAATTGCGTAGAAGAAACAATCCCCCATTCAAATAGTATAAAAGATAATATCGAAGA
>NZ_JHXK01000041.1 GCF_000621745.1 Clostridium beijerinckii HUN142
TTATTATAATCTGTCATATGGAGCGGACGAACAATTTTAGCTCCTTTACTTATAAATTCATTTTGTAATGCTTCTTGATTGTCCGTAATAAAATAAGCATCTTCCCCATAACCGTAGAGTTCCCTATTCGTGTGGACTTTTTCGTTATTTGCTTTAGTCAATACTATTTCCACACTATCACGGTAAAGGCATATGTGGGGTTCTTTTACATCTAAATATTTAACAATTCTAAATCCCATAATCTCGTTATAATACTTAGCGGTTTCTTCGATATTCGGTGTAGGAAACACCGCAAGTATTGAATGAAGAATTTTTTCCATGCATAATCTCTCCTTTTTATGACGCTTAATATAAATAATCTGTAGTTCGTAGTTTCTAACGTATTCTGTATTAATTATAACATATTTTGTAAAAAACATCTTACTCAATTTTCAAAGAGCATTTTTATAATTTGCTACGCACTTCCTACAAATTGCGCACTAAAAACTCATAAATCTAATCCATTAAATAATACGATTTTACAACTTGTTATTTATTTTTATTGATTCATAACTTATGAATAATGTGACTTAGCATTGTTTTCTCTATTGATTTTTGCTTAAATAAGCCCACTTGTTTTTAATACCTTTCTCATACTTAGGAATTGCTAAATAAAATCTTTCAGGAATAATTTCATTCTTATAAATCTTATATCTTACGTAAGAACATTGCTTAAAGTCATAAACTTTCTTAACCCCTATTGATTCAAATTTATGTTCATATTTCTTACCATCTATGCTAAAGACAACTGAATATTCGCTTTTAAATAGCTCATATTTAACTACAGGTGCAGTATAGGTAGGGATTTTATTTCACATTCCATAGCCTTAATTTTCTTTTTTAAGACAATGCAGATTACTATGAATAGTATCGCTATAACTATTCCAATTAATGAAACCCTGAAATACATAGTTTTGTTATAATGAAAAAGAGAGTCTGCACCTCTTCTACCTTTTAGCAATCCCATGAACGGCATCCCAAATCCAATACAAACTATGATAGTAAAAAAACTGAGTAAATTATTTATTGTCTTGTACATTTACCATGCCCCCATTACTGACAGTTATAATTCCTTCAAAATTGTCTCAGAGTATTAATATATTTCCTCTTGCATCGTTCGTAATATTTTAGTATTGCGTAGTATTTTGAGTATAAAAAAATACCGCAAATCTATTCTCATTATAAATACTGCGATATCCTAACTTATTATTAAATTTTCAGATATAATAACATGTATAAGCAACTCTACAAATTTTGAATTTATCGGTTATCACTCGATTATTAGTAACATATACTTAACTTTTATCTTTTTTTAGGACTAACTACAATATAAGTGTTACTGTATAGTGGCATATATATATTCTTTATATTCCACATTATTTTAAAATCCTTATAATTTACTTTACGGTTACATATCCCTTTTTCATTGGTAATATTACTTAATTTTTCAATAGATTCTGCCATATAAAATCCATCTTCATCATATCCTGTTACAGGAACAAAATGACTTCCTTTTGAATTAGGACTTGGATGAATAAATACAATTACTGGCGCTCCATTATTTAAATCTTCTTTTAAATTATATATACTACCTTTTTTATATTTAGTTTTTAAATTATGCTTTCTTAAAACAATTCGAATTCCAAGTGGTGTGACACCACCTGATGGAACTTTACAGGGAAAATGTTGATACAATGTATTGCCATCATAATTAATGTTAAAATGTCTTAAAACATATGCAGTGGCAAAAGCAGCACATTTATTTCCATGTTGAAAATCAATCCTGTTTTTCATATTAATGCTGAACTTTAGTGGAATTTCCTTTCTCTTTTTTAACTGTAGTATCGGAACAGACATAATTAATGCATCAATTACTATAATCCAAAATATGGTTCTAATAACATATTTCAGAAAGTTAAGAATTCCAATATTAACACTCATACCAAACCTCCCAAGTATCACATAAAAGTATTTATTATGTTGCTTTACAAAGTACAATTTATCATTTGGTTAATTATAGCACATTTGTAAATATCGCACTATTTTGTTTTCAAAGAACATATTTTTTATTTACTGCGTCCTATCTACATATTGCGTAATATTTTAGAATTTCGAAGTAAAAAATCGTAAATTCAATCTCTTGAATAATACGATTTTACAATTTGCTATTCGTTTTTATTGATTCATGATATAGGAATATTACGAATTAATCTAATATTTTACTTTTTCTTATCTCTTGTTATTTTAACATCTGAATTACTACTAATATTAATTTTTATTTTTCCATCCGCATTTGCTCCAACATTTTTTAAACTATACTTTCCTTTTGTTAATTTAATTGTTTTGCTGCTTTGATCAGTTCCTTCTACTATATTTTCCACTTCATTTTTAGGATTAATCACAACCTCCTTAAACTTGCCATTGTCAACTGTTGAATCATAGTTAAATGTTATTTCGGTGTCCTCACTTACTTCTAAAAAACAGATAGTTTCTAAACCAGAAAAGCCACTATATTTTATCTCAATTTCATTGTTCTTTATAGAATCTCCATAAGTTCTATACGTATAGTTATTTTCTTCTTGTATAATTTCATCATTGTTGCTATATATATTCACCTTATCAATATTTTCATTATTATCCTGATTAGCGGTCACTCCACAGCCATGCATAATACTTATTAAAAATATTAGACCCAATCCTAAAAAAAATTTGTTTCTTATATTCAATTTCAATCTCTCCTTTTTTAATAAATATTGAATCAGTCAATTTTAAATAGCTTCGACCAAATCTACCATTAAATTTTATGAGACGATTTCAAATTACCCTTTTAATGTTTTTAAAAATTGTTTTCTTTCATCTTCATTTTTAAATAACTTAAACCAATCACATATTTCACATGCAAAATCAATAAAAGCAATTCCTTGAGATGTTATTAAATTTTTATCTACTACAACTCTTTCATTAACAAAAGTTTCTCTTGGGAAAGGATCAATTTCTCCATATTGCTGTTTATACATTTCTGTCCATTCAACCATAGAAGTAGTGTACTTTCTGTTTTGCAACATATTAGACTTTGCTAAAAAATACGGTCCACCACAAATAGCACCAATCAGCTTTCCATGTGAATTAACATTTTCAATTAATTGAACCAATTCTGGTCTAAGTTCACTATTCCAACCACCAGGAATTATTAACCCATCCGTGGTTTCTTCAACAACATCTTTCACTAACATTTTTGGTTTATATTCTAATCCAGACATACTTTTTATGATATCATTGTCATACGCAATAGTTATTATTTCTTTGCCTAAATCTGTTCCTAAAATATGAGCAATAGGTGTAATTTCAAAGTCAGCCATTTCATTATAGCTAAATATAAATATCTTATTTTTTAATTTTATATCTTCGCTTTTTACAAATGTATGACAAAAGGAACAATAAAAATTATTAGTCTTAATCTTTACTATATTTCCTTCAGAATTAACTTCCTCTGTTTCATTTACAATAACATCAAGGTCTTTAATTTTCCCACACTTAGGGCACATTGCATTAGCCATATTCTACACCTCTTTTTACTTCTTTCATTTTTGTATGCTAAATATCCTTTTAGCAATAAAAATAATAGTTCCAAAACTACGATTTACTATTATATATCAAGTATAGCACATTTTGTAAAAAGCCTTTTCTTAAAATTCCACCAAAAAAAAAAAATGTAAGTGCATCAGGCCGTGTGATGTCAGCCCCCTCACAAAAAAAGTATTATGCAAATAAATTCATAAAGACTAAACAAGTCCCTCAACTCTACTATGATTTATACCAATACAATCAATTAATAACAACATTACTTTCATGCAGAACTCAAAAAAAATAAGCATAGAATATTCTATACTTATTTTTAAAAATTTTCAGTTAAAAGTTCTTAATTGTAGGTTGTTTAGCTAATGATTGTCACAAAAAATTTGGAGCAAACATTAGTGATGCAGCCTGCAATTTAGCACTTTCAGCGATATTTTCATAATCCTTAGAAATAACACTATTTCTGCTTTTTGAGATTCACATGTTTCTATGTGATTAAGCTGCTTTTTTGATAATGTTCAAATATTTCTTTCCTTTTTCTGTATCATATTTCCCTTCCCATTTGGAAATAACGATAACAGCTAATGAGTTTCCAATTATATTAACAACAGTTCTTGCCATATCAACAATACGATCTATTCCTGCAATGAAAGCTACTCCTTCTACAGGTATACCTACAGAACCAACGGTTGCTAATAAAACAACAAAAGATGCTCCTGGAACTCCAGCCATACCTTTTGATGTAACCATTAGTACAAATACTAAATTTATTTGCGTAGCAATTGGCAGATTTATCCCATATATTTGCGCGATAAAAAGTGCTGCAATAGCCTGATATAAGGTAGATCCATCTAAGTTAAATGAATACCCAGTTGGAATAACAAAAGATGTAATAGCTTTCGGACAGCCATACTTCTCCATTTTCTCCATAAGTTTTGGTAAAACTGCTTCAGAACTTGCTGTAGTGTACGCAAGAATAATTTCATCTTTTAAAATCTTCATAAGAGATATAATGCTTGACCCACATATCTTCCCTATTAAGCCAAATATAACAAATATGAAGAAAATCATAGCTACATAAACACTAATAACTAATTTACCTAACGGAATCAATGAAGCTACCCCAAATTTAGAAACTGTTACACCAATTAATCCAAATACTCCAAGTGGTGCAAGTTTCATAATTTGATTAGTTACCCAAAACATTGAATCAGCCACACCTTGGCAAAAAGCAAGAACAGGCTTTCCTTTTTCTCCAATTGCAGCGACACCTAAACCAAACATAACTGAAAAGAATATAACTGCAAGTAAATCACCTTTTGAAAGAGATTCAAAGATATTTGTTGGAACAATATTTAAAAATGTATCTGCAAAACCATGGCTAGATACAGTTTCAGCCGTATTCATATATTTTTCGATACTAACTGACGAAAGTTGTTGAATATTAATTCCACTTCCTGGATGAGCCACATTGGCTACAACTAGTCCTATTACAATGGCAACTGTAGTTACTATTTCAAAATACAGTATAGTTTTTCCTCCTATTTTTCCTACCTGCTTAATATCGCCTACACCAGCAACACCAACAACAAGTGATGAAAATACTATAGGAACAACTATCATTTTGATTAGTCTGATAAATATATCTCCAATAGGCTGTAAGTATGATGCTACAACTGGATTGCCATAAAAAGCAGCTCCTATCGCAATACCTAGCACAAGCCCTAGAAGAATTTGAAATGCTAATCCTAATTTTTTCATTTTAATATCCCCCTTCTAAAATGCTGCAACTTAGAATTTTCTCGTTTCAAAAACTTACTACAGAGAATATATTTGATAAAACCTTATAAGTATTTAAAAAGACAAAATTCCAAATTTAAACATACTTAATAAAAAAACAATAGATTTTCATTAAAAAAATAATGTTGTTTTACTAAATTTCTTATTGCTTTTATAATCAAGCGTTGACATAATGTCTCACTTTTGAAAATTTATACAAGAAAATTCAATTTCCGCATGTATTATAACATAAAAAATCATTTATTCCTATGTTTTTAAAATTCTGAATAATCAAAAAAATCCATTTTAAGCTTATGAAAATATTCGTTAGTGCGACTTTTATAAATTAAATTTATTCAAATTTCAACTCAAATATTATACGTCAAACCCTCTATTTTAGTGTATTAAGCACACATTATAAAATTCTTTTTTAGAATATAGAGTCTATTTCAAACAGCTTCATATGAATCAGAAAAAAAATTTTTATGTCATTTAATTAATATGGGGTTCACAATGTACTAAGAACATAAAAATAAGGAGTGATATGAGATTCAAATTATGAATCTCATATCACTCCAAATGATTTTTCTTGCTATTTAATTATAAACTTATTTACAAAATTTTATATTATAGATAATCCAACTAATATATTAAGTTATGCATATATCTCACCGAGATCATAAATATTTTTATTACGAAAAGCTATGAAAATATTTATAATTTCTGGTAAAGATAAGAACTCAAAGCTTTACAAATTTGTAAGTATGTTTATCTAATAAGTCTAATTCTTAAGTTGTTTATCTATACATTTCCTCTTGCAATTACCTTGCTAAGCATTAAGTAAATCTCAAAGAAATCAAATATTTATAGATTTCTTATAACATTTCATTTCCCTAAGTGCTTTAATAATTTTAACAGTATAGATATTCCTATTTATTATAAAAATTTATTAAACTGTTTTTAATACATCGCTACTAGATTTCTTTCCTGATATCCCCGGTTCTGTCATATTAAATGGATCTAAAATTTCATTTAATTCTTCTTCACTTAAAAGTCCTGAATCTAATATCAAAGTTCTAATAGGTGTTCCTGTTTTTATAGCTTCTTTAGCTAGGCTTGCAGCTGTTGAATATCCTACATGTGGGCAAATAGCTGTGATTATTCCAACGCTGTTTTCTACTAAATCACGGCATCTTTCCTCATTAGCTGTAATACCTTTTACACAATTATCTATAAAAGTTTCAACTGCATAAGTTAGGGTATCAATTGATTGAAATAAACAATAGAATATAATTGGTTCAAACGCATTAAGTTCTAATTGTCCGCCTTCTGCTGCCATTGTAATTGTCATATCATTGCCGATAATATTGAATGCCACTTGGTTTACTACCTCTGGAATAACTGGGTTAACTTTTCCCGGCATGATAGATGAACCATTTTGTTTTGCTGGAAGATTAATTTCTCCAAAGCCTGTTCTTGGTCCAGAAGACATTAATCTTAAATCATTAGCAATCTTAGATAATGTTACTGCACAAGCCTTAACTGCTCCTGATACTGCTACAAAGGAATCCAAGTTTTGTGTTGAATCAATTAAATCAAAAGCTTGTATAAGATTCATTCCAGTAATCTCTGACAAGTTTGGCACAACTCGTTTAAGATACTTTACGTCTGCATTAACCCCTGTACCTATTGCAGTTCCTCCCATATTAAGAACGCGCATCTCATCCATGGCTTTTTCCATACGGTTAACATCTCTCATTATAGCTACTGAATAAGCTTTAAATTCTTGACCTAAACGAATTGGTACTGCATCTTGCATTTGAGTTCTTCCCATTTTTATTATGTGATCAAATTCTATGGCTTTTTGTGAAAATGCATCATGTAATCTATATAGCTCACTTTGAGCATGTTCCAATAATTTTAAAGCTGTAATTTTCCCTGCAGTTGGTATAACATCATTAGTGGATTGTCCACAATTTACATGATCATTTGGATGTACAATGGAATATTCTCCTTTTTTACCTCCAAGTATCTCAATTGCACGGTTGGCTATGACCTCATTAGCATTCATATTAAGTGAAGTTCCTGCTCCACCTTGAATTGGGTCCACAATAAAGTATTCATGTAGGTTTCCTCTTAATATCTCATCGCAGGCTTTTACAATTGCATCTGCAATCCTTTTATCTAAAACTCCTACTTCACAATTGGTTATAGCAGCTGCTTTCTTTATATATGCTAAACTATTTATAATTTCCGGATGCATGAACAATCCCGTAATTCTAAAGTTTTCAGCCGCACGCAAAGACTGCACACCATAATATACATCTTCAGGTACATCCTTGCTTCCAATTGAGTCATTCTCCTTACGGAAATTGATATCTTTATTTTCTAACTTTATTTCCCTTATCATAACCTTCGCCCCCATACTATAATCGGCACTTCTTGTATAAATTATTGGTTTATTATCAAATTATTCTAATTCATCTGTTGACTTCATTATAAGTGTCCCCTACAATATAATCAAATACATATAATAATATAAGTATTATAGATTTTTATTTATATGTGGAGGTTATTTATGTTTAAAGGTATGGAATACGTGTATGAGGTTAATAAGGAAAAAAGCTTTTCAAAAGCTGCTCAAAACCTGTATATTTCTCAACCTTCCCTTAGTGCAACTATAAAAAAAATAGAAGAACGTGTAGGTTTTCCTTTATTTGATAGAAGTACAAATCCAATTCAATTAACGCCTTGTGGGCAAGAATATGTAAAATGTATAGAAAAGATCCTTGATATTGAAAACGGATTTGAAAATTTCTTAAGTAATATGAACGAGTTACGTACTGGAAATATAGCCATAGGCGGAAGTAATCTTTTTGCTTCTTATATTCTTCCTCCTATAATAACAGATTTCAGAGAAAAATTTCCGCTAGTTTCTATTCATATGGTTGAAGCTAATACTTCTCTTTTAGAACAGCAACTCTTCTCTGGTGCTTTGGATCTTGTTATAGACAACTATGAGTTTAATGAAAATATATATTCTAGACATAAGTACTGCAATGAAAACTTGCTTTTAGCTGTTCCAAAGAAATTTGAAGTTAACAATCAAACCATAAATTATCAATTAACTGCTAATGACATAATAAATAATAAACATCTTGATTCATCTACACCTAGTGTTCCTTTGGAACTATTTAAAGATGAACCATTTCTATTTTTAAGATCTGGAAATGACACACGAAAACGTGCTGAGAAGATATGTCAACATCATAACTTTTCACCAAATGTAATTTTAAAATTAGATCAGTTAGTTACGTCTTATAACCTTACCTGTTATGGAATGGGCATCAGCTTTTTAAGTGATACGCTTATAAGATATACAAAACCTGACCCTAACGTAATCTATTACAAGCTGAATGAGGATAGCATTTGTCGTAACGTATATTTCTACACCAAAAAGGGAAAATACTTCACACGAGCAATGGAAGAGTTCCTAAAAATGGCTATACCTGAAATTAATGAAGATATAACTTAGAATTATGAGGTAATCAACTGAAAGGACAGGTACTCTGTTGTTTCGGTTACTGAGAATAAGTTGAGGATTTCTAACATCAGAAGTTGTACCCGTTTAAGCATGCTCCCACAGCAAGCCCGTGACAAGCAAAATAGAACAACTTTTGATGAAGAAATGCCTACAACATATTCTCTAATGTAACACTTTAAAAAAGAGTATCTGTCCTTTCTGATATAGCATATATTTCAATCCATAAGTATAATTCTTAGATTATGTATCTGTATTTGGTAGTTCATTCAAAAAGCTTTTAGAAAATGAAAACACCAACTTTTCTTAAAATTTATAATTTCCCATCTATAGAATAAACTCCCCCAGTATATCCGTTATCAGGTATAGAATATCCACCAATAACTTTTCCTTCTGAAATCATAATATAAACATAAACCTCAACATTATATTGTTTTTCTAAAGGATGATTTTTTACTTTAAAATTATATATATTAATCTGTTTTCCTAAATACTCATTGGGTTTAACTTTTTGTACTTCCCATTTGTTTTTCCATTCTGCACTTGAAACTTTGTTTTCATCCAATATAAAACTATCTACTTCTCCTAAATTTTTCGTAATAGTATAGCCTAAAAATTCAACATAATCTTCTGCTATTTTTTTATCTTTTTCTGAATCTACTAAATTATTTTGAGTGTTGTTAATCCATATTCCATTTGAGTCCAATGTATAACCATTAATGCAAGTATTTTTAGCCATAGAGCCATTGTTGTTAAAATAATACCATTTATCATTTTTGTCCTGAAACCAACCTGTTTTCATGTAGCCGTTGTTTCCAAAATAATACCATTCTCCATCAATTTGTTTCCAACCTATAGAATATTCGCTTCCCTCTGAATACCACCATCCATTATTATCTTGATTCCAAATGGCAAATACTTTTATAGGAAGTATAGTTGATATTGTAAAAGAAATTAATCCAATAGTGATTACTTTTTTTAGATTTTGTTTTTTTATTATCATAATTTCAATTTATCCTCCTAATAATATAAAATAAATTTTATTAATAACATACTTTAAAAATGCCATTTGCCTCATTTTTAAAGTCAAAAACTCAATGGAGGATGGCTTAATAACTTCTGTATTAATTATTTTACTATAGAATAAATCTTCTTGTTTATTGAACCTCTAAAACCATCCTAAAATTACATACCCTGTTTCAAGCTCCATAATAAAATATGGATCATCTTTAATACTTTTTTGCTTATCGCATATTTTATAACCTCCCACATAAAATATTAATAATCTTCAGTTCGCTCTTACTTATTGCGTTTTATAATAAGTTTATAGAAATTATATACATAATTCCATTAAATTCACTTATGAATTCTCCTTCCTCCAAAAGCTGAAATTGTTCTTGTTCCTGCAATATACCTTCCACCTTGTAGCGTTCCTTTTGGAACAAATATTTCGTCACCTGGATTTAATACAATTTCTTTTCCATCAATAATTGCTGTGTACTGACCACATACAACAACGGTATATTCATCAAATTCATGCTTATGTTCTTTAGAAACTCTATCTGAATAGCATGTCCAGAAAGCCATTTGGCTACCATCTTCACCTTCAAAATAATAACCATCAATGTCTTCTGTATTTTGTTGACTGCTACTGATATGATTTTTTTCATTTTTCATAAACTCCGGGAAATCCTTCATGCTTAATACCTCCTATTTTCTATATAAAAATATTTATTATATGGGACTTGATAATTACTAGCATCTATTAGATCATAGCTTCACACAAAACTTATTATAACATTAATTACAAAATATTACACATACCATGAATACATCGACTCTCCATTTTTAAGTCTTTTATTCTGATATATGAGTTCACTACATTACTTTGAACTATAAAGTTTTAGCCCTTATTACCTCTTATCTTTATAAAATGTTTGAAGCCATTTTAACCACACTCCCAATGCCCATATATTCTCCGATATGTTCTAAAATTTTATACCTAAAAAACGATGCAGATATGCTAATATCAGCTATCAGAGACAAAATAAAAATACCACCTTTTCTTAAATCGAAATGTTGGTATTTTTTTTGGGGGCTGTATTTTAATATTATGTTGAAATATAACCTAAAAAATTATATGTGAGATTGTCAACTATAATACTAAATATAAGAAAATTGTGAACTTGTATCTTTTATTTTATTATAATGACTATGAAATTTATTAAATCATTTTCCTTTGGACAATAATATTTTATCAAGAATTATATTAACTGGTACGTATATTAGCAGCCATAATACCAAATCAATTAGTAATTTTAAATTTAGTATTCCTTCAGAAAAATTATAATGAAATCCTGTTAAGTTATAAATAATGTGAGCAATTATAAACGTTAGTGTAACTGTCAAGATATTTACATAATTTTTTTTGCTCATTTAATTCCCTCCTATAATTCGCTCTATTTACTATGTTACATAAAAATTTACTGTTACGTCTTATAACAAAATTGGTACTGCTTATTTTTTATTGCCGCAGATATGTATACCAGTCAATATCGATACTAAAGTTCCTCCCAAAATTGCATATCCCCCAATATGCATTTCTATCTTGGTAATTCCTAAAATAACGCCAGAAATTGCACCAAATGCAATAGTAAATAAAATTGATTTCCCTAATCTATGTTCTAAGATCACAAATATTCGCCTCTAAACTATATGTATTCGTAATTATTTATACTAGTGCAATACTCATAAATTCTAAGTATTACATCATTGCTTACTACTATAACATATTTTGTAAACATCGTATTATTCAATTTTAAAAGAACATTATATGAATTAACTGCTACGCACTTTTTTAGTATTGTGTAGTATTTTGAATAAAAAAATATCGCGAATCAATTCTTATTTATGAATAGTGCGATATTCTTATTTATTATTAAATTTTCAGGTATAATTAGCATCTATTGGCAACTCTACAAATTCAAATTTATCATACTTAGTATATTATTCATAAGATAAATCACAAATTTAAATCACTCTCTAGCAAAAAAGTAGCATTAATATCATGAGGGGCCAATATTGGATTTTTAATAGGGTATTCTATTCCTATATCGGGATCATTATAAGCTATCTGTCTAGAATATCGAGAATCAAGAGGTTCATCAAATCGCATAACATTTCTTGTATTATCCTCAAGTGAAATAAAAACATGTCCAAAACCTTTCGGAATATATATTTGTTTTCGATTCTCTACGCTTAATTCCACCCATACCCATTTTAAATAGTTTGATGAATCTTTACGAAGATCAATCGCATAATCTATTCCTCTACCCTCAATACAATAAAGTAATTTGGCTTGAGCTTTGGGATTATTTTGAAAGTGTATACCGTAAAGCGTACCAGCTTTTTGCGAATAATAGATTCGCTCCTCCTTATATTCAAAATAAATTCCTTCGTTCTCCATTTCTGTTCTATTATAAATAGAATATGAAAAGCCTCTATTATCAGTTTTCTTATCATATTCTATAATTTTTACTTCTGGAAGATAAGTACTATATATTTTCAAAATATTGTTCCTCCTTGCATCAAATCAAAAAAACAATCAGTGCTAAAAATTGCAATTTACTTTTTTGGGTAATCATATCATATATGCAAATATAATACTATTAAATTTCAAAGAACATTTTTATTTAATTACTTCATAATTTAAGAAAATTACTCATTAAAAAAAATCGTAAATTCATTTCTTGAACAATATGATTTTACAATTTGCTATTTAATTTTTTTGATTCATGACTTAAGAAAAATAGTGCATTAACAATATACGTCTATTTGTAAACAAATCAAGTTTAGCTATCAGATTTCTAATTAATGTTTGCATTAACTATAATTATATAATGTTAAAATTTGGCATGCCACAAAACTTAATACTATTATTTTTGTAAACTTTATGCATTGATTTTGGGTCAAGTTAAATATCTTAAATAAATTCTTCTTAACCTTTAAAAATAAAAAATAAACTAAAATTAAGGAAAACCATATTCCAAATATCAATACATAAATATGAGGTATCCCATAAGTTACAATATTAGCAACATCGCCCCTTAAGAATATATTACGGATTATAAAATAATTAAAGAATTCATTTGTATTCCAAAATAAAAACAAGTATAAAACATAACATATAAACTTGTTGAGATTTCTATAAAAGAATATTAACAATATGATTATACTTACAGCAAAAATAAAATTTACAATCAAACCTGCTGCTGATATTAATATTGCTTTATATTGTATTAATTTTGACACCTTATTATAATCAACATTTTCACTTATTCCAAACATAAAAATTTTTGTGCTATAATTAAGATCAAATGGATTGTTTTTAATATCAAAAAAATATGCTGTGATTGAATGACCTAATTCATGTGACAAAGTTGTTAAACATGAAGTTATATACACAAGTATATATGGAATTATATATATACTAATCTTTTTAAATCTTTCCATTTTTACTCCTTATAAACTTATTACCTCAGTTGCTATTAAATTCCATTATATCTAAATTATAACACATTTTGTAAACATCATATTATTAAATTTTCAAAGAATATTTTTTATTAGTTGTTACCTCAATTCTACAAATTGTACACTAAAAAATCGTAAATTCAATCTCTTGAATAATATGATTTTATAATTTGCTATTCATTTTTATTGATTCATGATTTAAGAATAATACGAAGCACTTATTATAGCACTTAATATATATCACCCACCACCGCCAGATGCAAAAGCAAGATATCTATCGCCATCTAAATGCAAATAAACTACTTTTCCATTTCCAATAAAATTTTTTTCTTTGCTATAAATTCTTTTACCTGTAAGTTTATCAATATTTCTAGAAACTTCATATTGAGGCTTTTCATAATCTAGTAATGTTACAACTATTCCAATATCATAGCGATATTCATCGAAATACATCCTATTAGGATAGCTAAATATATTCCAAGTACCATATATCACACGATTTGAGAATGATGCAGACAAAATAATAAGGATCAGTGTCATTATTACTATTTTAATTATAATTTTTGATTTTTTTATTTACCTCTCCCCCTCATATACGTTTATAATTAATACATAATAATTTACTATTACGTTTAATAATAAAATTATTCATTACTTCAACTACACACCATGTCCATAATCTATACATAAATACATTATTTTTTCTTTTTTACGCTTGAACCAATCGCTAATCCCAAACACATACCAATGCACATGCCAGTACCATTATTTTTAAAAAGCAACTGGTCTGCGGTCATCCCAAGGCAAATCCCAAGGCACATACCTAATGCCAAATAATTATCTTCTCCTTTTTCTTCTGAACTTTCATTGTTTTCATCATCAATATCTGTATTTTTATTTTCTTTATCCTTTTCATTCATAATTTCATTCTCCCAATATTTCTATTATATAAATAATCTTTATTTTACAATAATTTAGTATTGCGTTTTTTTAGATTGAGTAATCAAAATACCGAAAATTCACTTCTAAGTAATAAAGCATTTCAATCAATTATTTTTCATATTTTTAGCAACGCTAATCGATATCATTCCAATGTAAAAACACTATATCTATTATTTATTGTTTATGGTTTCTAGCGTTGAAAATATCTATAATCTAAAATAGTCAATATTTTCATCAAAATATATGTATATATTTACTTATTCAAATCCTCTATAAATTCATCACTTAATGTTCCTTCTGCTATTTGTCTCACTTCTCCAGTCATTTTTATATTCCAATATTCATCTATTTCTATTAATAATTCACCACCAAGCATTTTAATCTTAACTTTATTATCAACAAGATTCTTTTTTCTTAAAACACTTGCTACTGCACATGATGAACTTCCAGATGCTAATGTAAAGCCGGCACCTCTTTCCCATATTAATATCTCAGCCTCACTTCTTGATGTAACTTTTGCAAATTGAACATTAGTTCTATTTGGAAATTGCCAGTGGTTTTCTATAATACTTCCATACCTCTTTATTTCATCAGTCTTTAATTCTTCTCTTAAAATAACACAATGAGGATTTCCCATTGAAACACAATTTATTTCATATTCTCTATCATCAACTTGAAGTTTTTCTCCTATTACTTCTTTTGTCTTAAAGTTTGTAGGAATTTCTTTTGAATTAAACACTGCTTTTCCCATATCTACTGAAATTAGTTTTGCTTTCTTGTTTGAAGTTTCAATAATTTTTGCATTCACTATCCCACCTTTAGTTTCAACAGAAAATTCTTCATTCTTAGTTAAACCATAATCATAAATGTACTTACAAAATATCCTTAAACCATTTCCACTTTTTTCCGCTTCAGAACCATCTGGATTAAAAATTCTTAATCCAAAATCTGCTTTGTTTGATTTTACTTTTAGTAGAATTCCATCTGACCCTAAGCCAAAATTCACATTACATATTCTTTGAATTGCTTTTTGTGTTAAATTTAAACTTATCTTTTCTTCATCTAAAACTATATACTCATTTCCTAATCCATGAGTTTTCACAAAATGATTCACGTTCATTTTTTGTCTCTCTTTCTATATCATCTAATTTTAACTGTACAGCAATTAATATTTACTAAGTCACTTTTTATACAGTTAATATAATTCCACTCATAAGTCTTATAAACACATTGTGTCGCATATCTATATAATTATAAAAATTAAATCTTCTTTTTAAATACATAACTGGTCTTAGCAAATCCCATTTTGGATTCATAAAATTTATGTGCTTCTGCTTGTTGCAATCCTGATGATAATGCAACTACATCACAACCATTTTCTTTTGCCCATTCATTAATAAATGATAGGAGCGTCTCTCCATATTTCTTCGACCTTTGATTTACATCAGTAACTAAATCATTAACCCATACATGTTTGCCGTAATATAAGTTTGTAAGCTTAATCACCCTGCAACCGCAACAACCTCTTTATCTACATAAAGTGCAAACATTTTATATCCTTCTTTTTTCATATCTAAAATTAAGTTTAAATATGTTTCCTCTACTGTTTCTCCTAATTCTAGAACTCCTCCATGTATTGCCCAATTACCACTGTCTGCTCTTCTCTGTAATAATGTTTTTCTATTTTTATAGATTATAGCTCCTGCTGCTACAAGAAGTAATGGTTCATTACCAATATGCTTTCTTAACTTTTTTATGTATTCATCCATATATTTTCACACTACCCTTAACAATTCTTTATATGTCTAATTCATAATGCTCTTCAGTTTCGAAGTAACTAAAAGATAATTTTGAATTTATTTAATTCTCTCTGAAAGCTACTGCATCAACCTGAAAGTCAATTCCATCTCTAATGAACTTTGTTTCATATGCCTTTCTTGCTGGATATTTTCCTTCAAATCTTTCCTTAATTATTTCTCCTAAAAACGATAAATCTTTAATATCTCTAAATAAGCAATCCATTTGCACTACAGATTTCAATGTCAAGCCTATCTTTTCAAGTCTTTTACTCAAAACATCAAATGCACCATTTATTTGATTTTCTATCGCTTGTCCCTCATTCTTCATGCAATAGCTGATATAAACATGATTTCCTGCCTCAACAATCGCAGAGTGTGCCCATTCTTCGTCTATTTCTGTTCTTATAATTTCTCTCATTTAACATTCTCCTCATATTTTATTTTCGTTACAAATTCCTATTTATCTTTTAGTTAAACAAACACTATTGCTCCCCATGAATTTACTATTATGTTTTATAAGAAGGTTGCTCACTAATCATCTGTCATATCATACCCAGCATTTTTCATTAATTCTAATAAGTTTTTGGTTATACTCTCTTTTAACTCACCATATTTTTCTTCTGAGTATTCATATTGTTTACTATATCTTTGTTCTTTTGGATAAAAATAAGATGGTCTGAGCTTATTCTCATCAGGTTCCCAATCATAACGTGCTTCAATATGTGCATGTAAATAGTGGTCTAAATTCATTAGTATAGAATAATTAATTCTTAATGGATTACATGTTTTTATAATAGCATCACCTATAAGTGTCATATCAGTCAAATATTGAGTTCTTTCAGCCATCGTTAACTCATTTAGTGAACTTGCCATTGGATATCCAAGAAGAACACAATATCCTGGCAGAAATTGATTATCTCCTATAACAGCAAATCCACTTTTCATTTTTACCATTACTGTAGGATTTTCGCCTCTTTCTGCAGAGCCAATCCTATCATTTTTCCAACTATCCATAATATCCACCCTCCATTCATATTTATAAAAGATTTCATATTCCCATTTAATTGCTATTACGCATAAAAAAATCGTAAATTCAGTTTCTCGAATAATACGACTTTACAATTTGTTACTAACTTTTATTGATTCATGATATAAGAAAATTGCATGTTAATTATGCAATTTAAACTAAAATAATTAGGATTTCTCACTAAATATCTAACTAACATCTGTGTCAACTATAAGAAAAAAGAGCATTATATAATGTTACAACTTGGCATATAATAAAAATCAATGCTATTTTTTTTGATAAATTTATGTTTTGATATATTGTCAAATCAAATGACCTAAATAGGTTCTTATTAACTTTTGAAAATAGAAAGTAAACTAAAATCAATGAAGAACCAATTCCTAATATTAAAACCAAAATATGTGGTATACCATAAGTTACAATATTGGCAACATCTCCTCTTAAGAATATATTGCGGATTACAAAATAGTTAAAGAATTCATTTATGTTCCAAAATAAAAATGAGTATAGAGCAAAATAAATAAATTTGTTAAACTTTTTATAAAAAACTATTAACAAAATAATTAGACTTACGGCAACAATAAAATTAACAATTAACCCCGCAGATGATATTAATACTGCTTTATATTTTATTAATTTTGACACCTTATCATAATCAACATTTTCACTTGTCCCAAGCATAAAAAGTTTCGTACTATAAATAATATCAAATGGATTATTTTTAATTTTGAAAAAATAAGCAGCTATAGAATGACCCATTTCATGTAATATTGTAGTTATACATAGAGTTATATATGCAGTCACATATATAATAATTCTTTTTTTAAATCTTTCCATCTTTCCCCCTCAATAATTTATTAAATAATAAAAAACACTAAATACATCTAATTTCATCTTTAATTATAAAAAATACTTAATTTAAATATAGTCCATAAAGTCATCTACATTCTATTACATTTATTGTAACAATTTACTATTTCACATTAATTATAGCATATTTTGTAAAGATCACATTGTTCAATTTTCAAATAACATTTTTATAATTTATTACGTTAAATCTAAATATTGCACAAACATATAATCCAACTTATTTAAAATAATATCTGGGAATTACATAAAATACTACAAATAGTATCATCAATATACCAAATGAAATTGAAAGTATTTTTAAGTATTTGTCTTTTGATATTAGCCCATTAAATAATTGCTGACACCCAATGCAGGTAAACATTACTGGAAAGGCAACTTTATCAGTAACGAAACCCATCAATAAACCTATGGGAAATATAAGCCCTACAACTAAAAACAATACTTTTACTAATTTAATTTTTCCATTATTAATCTAAATCACCGCCTCTAATTAATCATTTATATGCTTTTAATTCGTCTAAATTTACTATATATGTTTTATGATAAAATTAAGTAATAATTACTACTGTAAATTATATTAATACAACTTTGCCATATAAAATTAGTCTACATATTGGCCATCAACCAACATAGACCTCTTTTTAATACCTTCTATCTCAAATCCATTCTTTTCATATAGATGTTTCGCAACAACATTAGGACACATTACTGTCAATTCAAGTCTTGTAATTAAATTTTCTTTTGCCCATAAGTTCAATTCAGAAAAAAATTTTGTCCCAATTCCTTTTCCACGATGAATCTCGCGAATTCCAACAACGATATACGCTGTATGCTTAATTCTTTTTAAACTCCCTCTTTTGGCGGAAAGAAAGCCCACAATATTATCTTCTTCCTCTGCAACTAATAAAAAGTTAGGGCCACTTACACTCTGCTGTATCATTCCTTGTACTCTGCTGATATCATGTTCTCTTTCATTAGGTTCTAATAACATATATTTAGTTTCTTTATCTAAAGACAATAACATATTTAGTAGATTATTATCGTCTTCTAATTTAGCCTTACGAATAATCACTTAACATCTTCTCCTTCTTAATTTATAATAAATTACTATTATGTTTTGTAAGAATACAGCGAATTAATTATTTTTTATACACATACAATGTTCCATTTTTAGCTATTGGCCTATTGGGTATATTTTGTCCCCTAAATCCCCTTCTTTTAAGTTCTCTTTCAATTATTTTCATAAAGAAACCATGGCAAACAATTAATATATTAGTATCTAACTCCTTATCTAAACCATTAAGAAACTCATTTATTCGCTTTTGAGTATCTTTCCTAGTTTCCGCTTGGGATTTATGATGAAAATTCCATGCTATTCTTGCTGCTATACACCAAAAGCTATGAGGAAGTTTTAATTTAGTTTCACATATAGGTGATAAAGGGACTTCTCTCAATAGTTGAGTTTTTATTATTTCACCTTTAAAAATCGTTTGAGAAGTTTTGATCGCTCTTGGCAAATCACTTGAAAAGCACTTGTCCCATTTTATGTTTTGTGTTTCAATTTTATTTTCTATTACGCCACTATCATCATATTTTATTACCCATTTTTCAAAATCATTCGATGCCATAAATACCTGCGCACCACAATCAACTTTAAAATGTCTGACTAATCCAATATACATTATTTCCTCCTTTTAGTTTTGGTATTAACCAAAATTCTTTTTAACTGATTTTAATAGATTAATTCGTAAATACTTGCATTTATGATTTATGTGAAAAATTCACACTAACTGAACTAACACTATACCTGATTGTTCAATCAAAAAAATCAATGCTTGTCTTATTCCAATTCAAACACCACATTCAACATGGTCACAACCACGATTATCAGCTATTTGACAAAGCTACTTTAACGGAATATCGTAAATGCCGCTATCACTTCTGTGTTGCAATTAAAGTCTTTAAGTATAATTTCAATTCCTAAAAATTCATTTTCATTATAATCAACATTGCATAGCTCTTCTCTCTTACAGTATGTATTAGTCATTTCATTAAATAATATTGTTACCATTTCATCAGTCTGCTGAATATTTATGTTTCCTATACTCTTTACATTAGGAAGGATGAACTCACCACAGCACTTGCTTTCATTAAAAATATTTATACCTATCCAGTTGTTATCTTTATCAAACAATAACTCGCACAGAGCGTCCTGAATTGTTTTGACTTTGCCATTAGACTCTTTTAATTTAATATATATTAGAGAAAGGTTACTTAATTTTTCAAATGTTATTTTCATAAAAATCTCTTCTCCTAACGTTAATTCATAATGATTTACTATTACGTTTTATTTTAGTATTGCGTAGCATATTAAAATACCGCACCACTCTTAATAGTACGGCTTTTTATATTTTTTTAGGTTGCATTATTACTTTTCTTTTGTAAATCTTTGGCAATCACTTCTCTATTTTCTTATGTAATTCTTAATTCCTTTGTCTAACGTGTAGAAAATTTAAGCGTCTTTTATTTTGGTACCAACCCAATAGTCCACGTTAGAGTAATTTTCATCTTCGTTATTACCAGCTTTCAATGTACCATTAAATCCTATTTGCTCATTTCTTTTATAAAACTTCAATCTAAATATTCCATGAGCGCAAGGGCATTCATAAGATGAATAACTATCCCATGATGGCCTCCATGTTCCTGTTAAAGTTGATGTATTGGGATCATAATAACCAATAAGATAAGCATAGTCCCCATAAACTACATTCGTATCCACTTTTGTTAATTTAATGATGATTCTTGTGACATCAAATATAGCTTTGGCTACGTTACATGAGTACTGTCCTAAAATTTCTGCGAATTCTATTTTATCTGATGTATCTTTAGTTCTTTCAATTTCTTGTATATTATAAGGATATTGCATTATTATCTTCCTTTGACAGTTCTTATTATAGTTAATAATATATGTGGTAAAACTTGAAAAAGTTATGATTTTCTTATGATTTATACTTATGTGAAATCATATACCATACTATTTAATTTTTAAAGAACAAGTTTTCATTTATTACATTGAATCTACAGTTTGAATATTGATTCATAATATACATATAATAATAATGTATTATCGATTGAACTAAAACCTTACTATTTGCCCCTTTATTGGGGCTTTTTTATTTTAAATTTTAGTATTGAGTGCTACTCTCTATGGTTCCCATATTGTAATATGATAACTTATTTTCTTCCATATCAATTCCACCTTTCACTTACTTCGCATTTTCTACATATGACATAGATTATATTAATAATCTATTTGGTATATTTTACTCTTTAGATATAAATTCTTCTAATACCTTCATAGCAAATCTCGCATTTGGATAGGTAATAGAACCACCACCAATTACACCAACCTTTATTGCTTCCATAATCTCCTGCATACTCGTTCCAGCATCCATACACCCCTCAATATGATAACAAATACACTCATTACAACGACTAACTACTGAAATTGCTAATCCCATAAGTTCTTTGTGCTTTTTATCTATTGCACCAGCAGAATATGTTTTATCATCCAATTCTCCAAATTCCTTAAAGAAGTCATCAGTCTGAATAAGTTTCAGATTGTACTCTTTTCGATACTCTTTCATCTCTTTAATATTCATCGCTATTCCCCCCTATTATATAGATAAAGTTTACTTCATAATAATTTACTATTGCTCATCAGGCAGTTTTATATAACACTTATTATAACATCATTTACAAAATATTACACAAGCCATACATACATTGGTTCTCTATTTTTAAGCCTTTTATTCTGATACATGAGCATACTACATCACTTTGATTTATAAAGTTGTTAGCCTTTATTCCCCATTTATCTGCATCAAGTATTTTTATTCATTTAAAACACGCTACCAACATCCACATATGCTCTGATATCGTCTGAAATTTTGTGCTTATAATAAGATGATTTATTCTAATATCAACTATCAAGACAAAAATAAAAATACCAACTTTTCTTAAATTGAAATGTTGGTATCTTTATTTTGAGCTGTATTTTAATAAGAGAATATTTTAACTATTTTCGTATGCAGTCATTTTTACTCTCTCCCTTTTGATCACTGCTTCTAACTTTAATTTCAGGTATGTAATGTTATACTTTCTTATATTTATACATAATAGTTGAACCATTATTTTTATTAAATACTGGTATGCATGTTCTATACTCATATCCAAGTTTGTAATAAAATTTATGAGAACTTTTGGAAGATGGAATTTCAATTAAATTGCTGTCATCACACAATTCATCAAGTTCAAGATAATGTACTCAGATTACAAAAAAATATCTATCAATACCTAACACTTACTGATTTTAAAATAGTTCTTTAAAAAACTTAGCAATTCCATTAGTAATGATACTTATGAATTGTGTTAGCCTTCCAAAAATCATCCCAATTATTATCATGATCAATACAAAAACTACACCCGCGACTGTTTGCATTGAAATCCCTCTCTTCTACAACTTTTTATCTAATCATTCATATTTTTAGAAAATGGATCATAGCTACTATTTTCATTCCATGAATATTCAATACTTTGACTAATCTCTAATGCTTTTTCTTTTCCTATTAAGTCTTCTATCAAACCCAATGCCATATCAATTCCTGCGGATACTCCAGAAGATGTATATATGTTACCATCCCTTACCCATCTTGATTCTTTTACCCACAGTACATCTTCATTTTGTTCTGTAACCCATTTAAATGCTCTTTTATTTGATGTTGCTCTTTTCCCATTTAAAATTCCTGCTTTAGCAAGTAAAGCTGAACCTGTGCATACACTAATTATATATTTTGATTCTTTGGACATGTTTTCAATGAAATTTATAAAATCATCATCATTAACTTTTTCTCTTGTACCACTTCCACCTGGTACAAATAAAATTTTCAAAGTATCATTGTCTCTTGTATATAAATTAGTATCAACTCTCACTTTTTGAGAACTTTCAATAATACCACCATCAACCGATATAAAATTCAATTTAAAAATATCCGGTAATCGTCCAAATATTTCAACAGGACCAAATACATCCAATGTTTCAAATTCATCAAATAAAAGTATATCAACTCTATAATTCATGTTATCAACTCCCCATTTTATAGTTTTAGAAACAGCTCACATCACTAATTATTCTTAGATTCTAAAGTTCAATCGCAACCAAAGAATTATCTCTTATAAAATGTTTATATTATTAGACTCCTTGTACTAATTCTTTTCCCATGTTATACGCCTTATTCATCAGTTCTTTATTAGAACCAGCAGAATCGCGAGTAACCAATCCTCCTCCTAAAAGAAATCTACAAGGAACTTCAGAATTCCCCTCAAATGTAAGATTTAAAACATATCTTAGATGATTGAACGCTTCATAGCAGGAAGATGTTTCTTCTGGAGCATTTTGTGTAACTATAAGTGCAACTTTCTTTTCTTTATCAAATGACTTGTCTAATCCCTCTTTCATATATGCATATAATCTATCTATAACACATTTTAATTTTCCTTGAATTCCTCCCATGTAGTTTGGTGAGCTAAATACGACTATATCAGCATCATTGATCATATCGTATATGTTTTGCATGTCATCTTTTATCACACATTTTCCTAATCTTTTACATGCATCACAGTTAATACAGCCTTTAATATCTAAATTACTTACTGAAATCGAATTTGTAACTGCACCATCATCTTTTGCTCCCTCTAACACTTTCTTCAAAAGAGTAGATGAATTACCATTTAATCTTGGACTCCCCATTATTCCTAATACTTTCATAATTGAAAACACCAGCCTTTTCTAAATTTATTCTGCTTGAATTTGTGTTTTTATTATATATAATTAATTTTAGATATAAAAGTACGCACTTTTTTGTCTAGTACTATACCAAAAGGAGAGTATTATATGAAAGATGGTATTATAGATCCCTCTGTTTGTCCGATATCATACACTTTATCTATAGTTGGAGGCAAATGGAAATGGGTTTTAATGTGGATATTATCAACTAAAGGAACTCAAAGATATGGAGAGATACGAAAACTTCTCCCAAACATTAGTCACAAAATCTTGATTCAACACTTGAAAGACCTTGAAGCTAGTGGCCTTGTTTCAAGAAAAGAATATTCACAAGTTCCACCCAAAGTAGAGTATTCATTAACAGATAAAGGACAAACTTTAATTCCAATTTTAGAACTTATGTCTGATTGGGGAAGCATTAATCTTCCTTAATAGCAATTTTAGACTGCTCATGAACTGGTACTTATTGAGCAGTTTAATTTATACCTCCACTTACTTATTTTTCCTCCTTGTAGCATTTATCAAATACTAAATTGTGATTGGGTAATCATATTTCTATAAACATTACCCGTATTTCATTTATTAAATAGCTACACTCTATTCTACTATTGTTTATTAGATTATAGTTTTACATATCACTTATTATAACATAATTTACAAAATATCACACAAGTCATACATACATTGGCTCCTGATTTTTAAGTCTTTTAGTCTCATATATGAATGCGCTACATAATTTGAGCTATAAAGTTTATAGGTTTAGATAAAAAACATAATAAAAGTTACTTAATCATTAGTAAGTATTGACTAAAAGTATAGACGGATGTATTATAGATAAATACAGTCTGTAATATCCTATTAATGATACATGGAGGATTAGTATGAAATATACCAAAGCTACTAATTATGCATTACATATAGTTGCATATATGATTAAGTATGATAAAAGAGATAATTTAAGTCTGCAGCCTCTGGCAACCCATTTAAATATTTCTCCGAGTTATTTGTCAAAGATTTTAACGCAGCTAGTAAGAGCTAATATAGTTCAATCAACCCCAGGTATGAATGGTGGTTATGTTTTGCGTAAAAACAAAGAGGATATTTCACTTTTAGATGTAATTGAGGCAATTGAAGGAAGCAGCCCTATGTTTACATGTGAAATGGATGAAAATCATGCATGCAAAATCCAAAAAGCAATGGAAGAAGCGGAAAATATAATGGAAAATTATCTTAAAAATAAAAAACTATTTGAAATTATATAAATGCACCTTAATTTTATAGGTGTTTTCATGCTCTAATCATAGATAAATACAGTCTGTAATGTATTTGATTAAAACAATTATATTTGAGTTATAAATAACTTATTAACAATCTTTATTCTAAAAATAAGATTCATATTAATAAAGTTATAAGAAATTTTAAAGGAGATGTTTATATGTCAGATTTTTGGGAAAAAAGTTTTGCGGAAAAGCAAGCAATGTGGGGTTTTGAGCCATCAAGCACTGCAATTGTAGTGGCAGATTACTTTGCTGAAAGTAATCTAAAAGATATCTTAATACCAGGTGTTGGATATGGAAGAAATATAAAACCATTTGTTGATAATAACATGGATGTTACAGGAATCGAAATTTCTCAAACAGCAATTAATATAGCAAAAGAAAATGGAATTAATAATAAAATTTATCATGGATCAGTATCAGATATGCCTTTTGAAAATAAACTCTATGATGGCGTAGCTAGCTTTGCACTTATTCATTTGTTAAATGAAGATGAAAGAAAAAAGTTTATTAATGATTGCTATAACCATTTAAAACCAGGTGGATATATGATTTTTACAGCCGTTTCGGAAAAAGCTCCAATGTACGGAAATGGCACGAAGCTTGCTGAAAATTATTATGAAACAACATATGGGGTAAAGCTGTTTTTCTATAATTCTAAGTCTATAGCGAAAGATTTCGGAAATTATGGTCTTATAGACTTTGTAGAAATTGATGACATATATAAGGATAATCCAGATAAACCTCCAGTAAACTTTTTAATGATAAAATGCAGAAAAGAGAGATAAAGCTGATAAATCTAAACTTTTGTGCTTACAATAAAATTATGTAGGTGTACTAGTCAACTATTATGACAAAAATAAAAATACCAACTTTTCTTAAATTGAAATGTTGGTATTTTTATTTTGCCTGTATTTTAATGTTATGTTGAAATACAGCCTAAAAAAATTATAGCTGAGATTGTCCACCTATGATACTAAGTGTAAGAAAACTACGTATTATTTAATTTCTGCAAAAACTTCATGTATATTTCCATCAGGGTCAGCAAATAGTGCTGTTCTTTGATTCCACGGCATATTTTGTGGCTCGTGAACAGAAGTTGCTCCTTTGGAAATTAGCATCTTAAATGATTCATCAACATCATTAGGACTTTCACATGGGAAAGCAAGTTCAAATCCCTGTCCAGATGACTCTTTCCTATATTCGTCACTATACACATACATAACATCTCTCATACAAATAGCAAACCTTACTCCATCGTTTTCAAATTCAACATAATTACCAAGGTCATTTTCAATTCTAAATCCGAGAACTTGATTATAGAAATTTTTCATTTTATCTATATCATTTGTCCAAATCGTAATAAGATTAATTTGTGCTTTCATAGTATATTTGTCCCCTTTCTTAATTTAACATATAGATAGTTTTAATTTGCTATTAAGTTTTATTTTAGAATTTCGCAGAAAAAAATCGCAAATTTAATCTCTGAATAATACGATTTACAATTTGATATTTATTTTTATTGATTCATAATTTAAGAAAATTGTGAACTTATTGTAATCATGTATACAATGTATTTAGTTATTTTCTTTTTTAATATCCACGATCATCAACTTTCCAATTATCCGTTTTACTGTCCCTTATTAATATCCAATTATAATTATCATAAGTTGAATTTGGATTTAAACTTCCATCCCCACCTGAAGAATCTACATCAAATTTTGATAGCAAAACAATTACATTTTCAGGTTTGACACCATTCACTGAACCTCTCCCATTTTTCAAATAACCTTCACTAAGTTGATCTGATTTTTTTTCATCATACCATAATTTTGTCAGAGTACATCCATTATAACTTTTAAAACTTTTCTTTACGCAATTCACTGCATCATTTAATTCATTCTCACTGAACTTGTCAGTTGCTCCAATACTCACTACAACATTATCAGTTTTTCCAACTTGTTTATAAACCACAAAAGAGACTCCTACTAAAATTAGACAAAGAAAAAATATTATTTTTCTCATATAAATTCCACCCCATTTAAAATCATATAATAAATAATAATAATTTACTGTTATATTTTATAAGAAAGTCGCTAGATACTTAATTTTCCAGTTATCTTGCCACTCTTTATAACTTAATCCCGTTACTTCTTCTAATGTTTTGCCATCTAGTGAACTAAATGCTCCAACAACATCAGCATTAGGATATGAATATCCTCCAATGATATTCCCTTCACATAACATTACATATACATTAACACCATCTTTAGCATTTCTATCTTCTTTTTGCATAGGGTGTTTTTTTACTGTATAACCATATACAACTATCTCCTTTACAAAATATTTATCTGGTTCTACTGTTTGCACTGCCCAGGCTTGTTGATATTCAAGTGTATTAATACCTCCATAAAGTTTGCTTCTTTCTAATGTATATTTCTGTATTTCACCTTTTCGAGCAATGATAGTATATCCTTGAGATTTAACAAAATCCTCTGCTGTCTTTTCATCACCAGTAATATTAGGCGTACAGCCAATAAATATTATTCCGATTAATAAAGATAATATTTTTTCATAAAATTCTCCTACATATTAATTTACTATGGCGTATTAAAAAAATCACAATCCATGTCTGGATAACACGAAATTTCAATACTATTATTTATTTTTAACAATTTATTCAATTTTCTCAAACTATTCATTTAAGAATCTTCTCAAAGCTATAATACTTCCTATAGCTCCAAGGAATGTTCCAACTATTGCAAATGGCCAAAGCATTGAATTTGTTATAAATGCAGGTTGCACAAGACTTAATTCTGGAATAAACTCAAATGCTTTGGTGTAAATAAAGTCATATATAAAAAATAGCAGTGCATTTCCCACAAATGCTCCTACAATTCCTATAACTACTCCTTCAATAATAAATGGCCAACGAATAAACCAGTTAGTAGCTCCAACAAGCTTCATTATATTTATTTCATTCCTTCTTTGAAGAATAGACATCTTAAATGAGGTTACAACAAGAAATAATGAAATGACTGGTAGTAGCAAAAAAGCTGCAACTTCAAGCCATTTTAAAACTATTACCATTTCTTTATTATCTATAAAAACAGAATTTTTATTAATTGAATTAGATACAAAAAGAGTAGCAAAATTTTTATCAACTGACAGCAGATACAATAAAAATAATCCAACAACAAAAAGAGTTGCAGATACAGTAATCACCGAAAAAGCTGTTATTGTACTATTTCTTTTTAAATTCTTTACTGCATCTAAAAAGAAATATTTAAATTTATTAATATTCATATTTCACCTTCTAAAATTGTTTTAGCAAATATACTCAATTAATTACAATTTTAAACTTATTATACCATACTTTAAAAACTTTTCCTTGTTGGATTTTAAAGAATATTCTCTTTCTCAGTTGCTACACACTTTCTACAATATCAAGTGTATATACTTATACATACTTTATTTTACTTATTAGGTACATTGGCTACATATAAAAGGTGTACTTAATGAATTACTCAATTTGTAATCAGATTCTAGTTGCTTATTTTTTTCTTTATTTATTATATAATTTTCATCTAAGAACGTCTAATTGCTCTTTAAGTCTTCTATTTTCATCTTGTAATTCTTTAATCTTTCTATCTATAGCCATTACATTAATTGCATATCATTAAACTGTTGAATAAATACTAATGATAGCTTCCGGTGTCAGCTTCACTATGAAAAAACACGCAAAAATAAGGTATGATATAATCTTTGTTTATAAAAATAGAGTAGCTTTTACACTACCCTATAAAACTATTTATTTTTTTGATTTTGCCTTAGTTATTGTTTATAATTAAGCACTTACTATGACTTGGCTTTCACTTACACCAGAATTAACCAAAAGTTGTTTCGTTGTTTCACTGCTTACATAAAATTTGGCTTCATTACAAAATCTAAATGCATACATTCCTATACTTGTTACACTATTTGGAATACTTAAACTTGTTAAACCACTACATCCTGCAAATGCCCTACTCTCAATAGTCTTCACACTACTTGGAATAATTATACTTTTCAAACTACTACAGCCACTAAAGGCATCTGCTTGTATATTTGTTACACTATTAGGAATGACTATGCTTGTTAGATTACTACAATTCATACAGACTATAGATTCTATACTAGTCGTGCTATCTGGTATAGTTATGCTGGTTAAATTCTTACAACTAGACGATGATGTAAATCTTATCCTTTTAACCTCAGTACCATCAATTTTATCTGGTATCACTACTGAACTATCAGAACCAGTGTATTCTACTATTGTTCCAGTTGATTTATCAAATTTAAAGTTTCCACTTGTTGTAAGTTCTGTCCATGCACCACTACCATTTAGGTAATACCCATCAATTGTTGTATCTTTAGCCATGTAACCTTTAGAATCAAAATAGTACCATTTAGAATTAATTAACTTCCAGCCTGTAGCCCATGAACTTCCTTCTGTATACCACCAGCCTCTAGGATCACTCTTCCACTCTGCACTCGCTCCTATTGGATTTAGTGCTAATAACGAAGATACAAATAATGAACTCGCTATCACTTTTATTAGTCTCAAACTTTTCATTCTTTATGCCCCCTATGTAATTTATTGTATATAATAACACAATATACAATTATATTATATTTTTAGTAATGCTTTTATTATTTATTACTAAAAACTACATTTATGAAAAATCAAAAGTATTAGCCTGAATAATTAATCCTTTCCTTTTATCTTTCTAATTCTTTTTTATATTGATCTGTCCTATAACTAACAAAGCAGGCTTATATTAAACTCTATAAGATCAGGGGAGTTTTACACCCATATCTGCTTTGCTTTTATATAATATTAACATCTTTTTTACTGCAAAAACGCCAGCATATTTCCGTACAACTGACTTAAAGCTACTAAAAATTGATCAATAAAAAACGTATTTTAGTAGTATCACGCATTAAAAAAATCGTAAATTCATTTTTTTGAATAATACGATTTTACGATTTAGTCTTTAATTTTATTGATCCATCATTAAAAAATAATGCGAAATAATTTAATTACAACTTGGAATTTGGGATAATGATAAATCCACTTTCTGCTTACATAATAAACATGGTTGTATCTTTTCTCATTAACATTAATGAGACGTGTCGTTTACTAGATTAGAAATAGCTTCAACTATGCATTTCCATGTTCCTTTAGGCATATCGTGTCCCATTCCTTCAATCAAAAGTAATTTAGCATTAGGTATTGTACGTGCTGTATCTTTTCCTGCTTCAACAGGAAACAATGGATCTGCAGTTCCATGAATTACCAGTGTTGGAACTGTTAATAATGAAAGGTGTTGTCTCCTATCTCCATTAGCAACCAACGCCGCATTTTGGCGTACAGCTCCTTGTGGATAATAAGAACGATCATAGCTTTCTTCAGTATACCGTATTGCACGTTCTTCCTCAAAAGGAAACCCTTTGCTCCAAAGATTTCTCCACATACGTAAAGTATAATCAATGTATGCATCTCGTTCATTTGGGGGAATTGCTGTAACAATCTCCAATGTCTCTTGTGATATTCGTGGATTATTGGGATTACCTGTAGATGACATAATGGAAATTAAACTATATATACGTGAAGGGTGCCTATAGGCAAAAACCTGAGCAATCATTCCTCCCATAGAAGCACCACAGATGTGAGCCTTCTTTATATTGAGCGCATCTAATAAACCAGCCACATCATCAGCCATATCTTCCAATGTATAGGCGACGTTAATTGGTTTTCCCTCTTGCGCTGCCTGGTATATTCTTTCCATATCAGGAATACCCGCCACATCGAATTTTGTAGACAATCCCACATCGCGGTTATCAAATCTTATAACTTGTAAATTTTCCTTTGCAAGCATTTCACAAAAATCTGGTTCCCAAAAATTTAACTGAGCACCATTTCCCGCAATAAGTACTATAGTAGGGTTTGTCTTCTCACCAAAAATTTCATATTCAATTTGTATTCCATTTGCATTTATGCGTGCCATCGCATACATCTCCCTTTTGTATTCTTATTATTAATATAATACTATAAAACGTCTTTTTATCAATTTGTAAATAAGCGATCATTATTTAGCATTAATTCACTATTACGTTTTACTTTAGTATTGCGCAGTACTTAAGTAGACAAATACCGCAAATTCATTTTTATTGAATAATGCGGTATTTCTTCTATTCTTTATTTTTATTACTCTATAAATAATGTAATCAAGACATGACTATCTAAATATATTTATTTTCTAACCATTCTTGAAAACTAAATGCTAATTCTTGCATTTCATTAATAAATCTACTAGCATGATAACCGTCACAGATAGAATGATGCACTTGTATTGATATAGGAATAAATATTTTATTTTCTTGTTTGAAATACTTTCCTGCAGTAAAAATAGGAGTTAAATATGTTCCTTCATTACATACATTCAAATTAAACCCTGTAAAACTTACCCAAGGAATACTTGATACCGGAAATGTATTGTCAGGTTCATTTGATTTCGGAGTAAACTTCATGATATTTCCATAGTTCTTTATATCATCAAGATAATCACTATAAAAACGTAAAAAACTTTCGTTATATTCCGTCCATATACTTGAAAATGTTTCGTTTTCTTCATGAAAAATAGTATAGCTTGGATTCATGCTATCCCAATATCCTAAACTACCTTTATGATCAAAACAAATACGGAATTCTTTATGATTATTAACCACAGTTGCAATCATATAAATAAGTGTAGGATAAAATTTAATATTTTTAAGTTTAATTTCATACAATAAATCAGTTATTTCTATATTGGCAGTCATACTATAAGTACATTTCACATTATTTAAATAATGTTCAAAGAATGGCTTTCTATTCCAATGATTAATATCTATTAAATTAAAATTCATAATTTAGGCCTCCTAAAAATTTTTGTAATTCTATTTTAGAAGGCTATTTTCCGTGACCTAGCCATTTCAATCTCCCTTTTACAATGATATTTATACTTTAATTTATTATAACACATTCTGTAATACCGCACTGTCCAATTTTCGAAGACCTTTTTTATTTACTACATCAAATCTACACATTGTGCATTACGTCTAAATCATGCAAAAAAACATTACAACTTCTAGATGATCATGTAATATTTCAATCTAGTCTTTACTTATATTAATTGTTACTCATGGATGATTATGATTTATTTTTACTGGTATTGCCCAAACAAAAAGAGCCGTCGCTGGTCCAGCAATAAAAAAACAATCAATCAAAGATCTGTATTCTCTTGCAATATTTAAACCATTTATGACTAAAGAACCAACACTACTAAATAAAAAAGCAATTATAACCAAACAAACTCTTCTGCTTATTTTACCACATATAAATTTTTCTATATCTACTTTTAAGCAGATATTAAAACATATTAAAAAGGATACTACATATGTTGCAAGTGCTAAAAAATAATAATAACTTTTCATAAAAATAATCTTCCTTATCTATAAATAAAATAACTCGTTAACATTCCATCCTAATTATAACATATTTTTAAAATATTTAGATGTACGTTTTTTATTTACTACCTCATAATTTACTATTACGTTTTATAATAGAATTGTGTAGTAAAAAAATCACAAATCCAATCTATTGAATAATGCGATTTTACAATTTAGTCTTTAATTTTATTGATTCATAACTTAAGAATATTGTGCCATAGCTATAAAGTCACTACTACTTTTTGTGTATTGTCTTAATCGTATCAAAAATCAATAAAATACTAACGTAAATACTAGATATAAGCCCCATGATTGAAAGTATTCTAAATATAACTTCTGTAACATAGCCATTTAAGCTTCCAAAAGCCATTTTTAATTGAAATACACCATATATTTGTGTAAGAAAAAAACCTCCAATTATCCCAAATAAAAGACTAAACCTTCTCTCCAAATCAATCCCCTCCAAATTTACAACAATCTATCATTATGATTTAATTATAGCATATCTTGTAAATATCCAATTGTCAGAAGAACTCTTTATATTTACTAAGCAAAATCTACAGATTGTGTATTACTATTTGCTAAATGTTTGAACATTTCCTAATAAGGTTATTTTTTTATTATTAATAATTACTCCACCAGTATTTGTAATTGCGTATACTTTCTCTCTTTTTTCTTCTAATACCTTATTAATATATTTATTCTGAATTTCAGTTTCTTCATAGTGAACTTCAATATCAAAATCCTTAATCAAATTTAGTCCTGAATTGTATGTAAATATTTTATAATCTTCATCTGGAGTAATGTGATATTCTGATATTTGAATCATTGCTCCTGCACTACTGCCAATAATGACACCTGTAAAATTTTCAATATCATCAATAAAACCAAGCTCCTTAATGCGTAACATCATTTTATCTGGCAGACCACCAGTAAAAAATATTATATCGCTATTTTTTATTTTAACTTTTGCATTTTCCTTTGTATCTTTAAAATAATTTATCCAATTTATATTCTCTTCTTTAATTCCATAATTCAAAAACGGTACAGCAATACTTTCATAATATCTACCATTACTCTTACTATACGCATTCTGCCAATCATTATCACTGCATATATTTTCACCAAATGAAAATGGAATTATTAAAACTTTGTCATTAGAATTTATATATTTCGATACTATATCTTTTGCCCAACTTTCGTGAAAATTATATGAACTAAACAACATATTTACCATAAACATTCACCCCTTATTAATTAAAAACAATTTACTAAGTTTTATAGTAGAATTTTGTAGTGTTTCGGATCTAAAAAGACCACAAATTCATTTTATGAATACTAGAGTATTTTACAATTATTATAATTAGCTCTATTTTAACAATAATAATATGATTAATGTTAAAGGCATAATAATATCTGGTATAATTATTACTACATTGCCGGGATTAAAATTTCTCGATCTTAAAATTTCTTTAATGTGTAAAATAGCCGCCCCAAATAAAAAAGTGGTAAATGGAATAACTGTAGCTATCCAAAATCCATCTCTAATCCAATAGCATAATATACCGGATATGCCTATTCCTAATGAAACAATTCCAAGTTCAACCTGAAATCCATTTGAAACCCATCCTATTGTTTTAGCAACCTTTTCTCTTATAACAACATGTCCAATAAAATTAAATACTCCAAAGAATCCCACTGTAAATACTAATTGAATTAAACACGCATTGTAAATGAAACCTTGTGATGGATTCAGCAGATTATATATAATACTTAGTATCCATCCGATTACATAACTAATAATATAAATCATCAATATTTCCTCCGCGCTTTCCATTACAAACTCTATTTTTTATAAATACATCCTTATTATAGTACACTTTGTAAACACCTCATTATTAAATTTTTTTACTACATCATATAAGAATGTTTTGAAATGATAATATCAAGTATACACTCATTACCATAACCAATCTCTTTCATATGGCTCAGTAAATGTACCTTTTTTATTTATATTATCGCCTTCAATCCATTTGAATATCTTTCTAGCAGATTCACATGCACTTGAATTGGCATCAGATGAACCTGATTGTGTTTTAACTTTTCCTGGATGAATTGAAATAACATCTATGTCGTATGATTTAAGTTCTTGTTTCAAGCAAATACTCAACATATTTTGAGACGCTTTAGCAATGCGATAAGAATATGAAAAATTACGATCCTCAAATTCTCCTGATGACATTGCACTTAATGATCCTAATCTTGATGTAATATTAACTATTTTGGGCTTTTTAGATTTTTTTAAAAAATCTAATGTCGCTTGAGTGCTTCTAATAATTGCAATACAATGAATATCAAATAAAGACTTCATTTCTATTGAGGTTACATCTTCAATTTTATACGCATTTCCTGGAATGCCTGCATTATTAATTAATAAATCAAGATGATTTATGGTTTTAGATAAAGTATTTTTTATAATATTAATGCATTTATCATCTGTTAAATCTGTTACAATTGTAGTAAAGTTATTTTTAAATTCTTTATTCAATTCTTCTGCATCTTCTTGTTTTCTCACAACAGAAAAAACATTATAATTATTTGCATAATAAACTTCTATCAATTCTTTGCCAATGCCTCTTGCTCCACCAGTAATTAATACATTTTTCATAACTTAATTCCCCTTATCAACTTGCACCTTTGTTACATAATAATTTACTATTACGTTTTATTTTAGTATTCTGCAGAAAAAATGCCGCAATTAATTAATTAATTAATTAATTAATAATACGATATTCTAATTAGTTATCTTTATTTTTTATCAATTCTAATATTTCATTATTTATTATATCAGGATGTGTATGATGTATGGCATGTCCAGCACCATCAACTACTACTTGTTCGCTATTTGTTGACCATTCTTTTAATTCTGCTTGAGTGTTATTCCATGCTGAATCATATGGATCAGTTAATATTTTTATAGGCATGTCACCTAAATGACCATTTTCTAATACAGTTTCTGCACTAGTTTTTCCTTGATTACCCTCATCTATAATATTTTTGTTATACATAGTCTTTAGAATCATTGATAAATATAACTGTTTTAAATCATTGGGATATAAATTAAAATTTTTCGAAAAATAATCTGTATGGTTAACTATCAACCTTGCTATTCCTATTGATTTTAAGAACTTAAAAGCATATTCTGTACTCTTGGAAATTTCTAATCCAGTGTCAGCATAATATTGGGGATTACCACCATCTATTAAAACTATACCAGATACTTCATTTTTATATATTTGCGTAAATCTTATAACCTCTAATGATGCAAATGAATGACCAACTAATATATATGGAGCTTTTTGGCCTGATTCTTTAAGTGCATCATGCATCTCCTTTACTATAGAATCTATATCTCTGGATGTATCTGTTACCTCACTCCATCCATGACCAGGTCTATCATAAGTGACTACCTTAGCATAATTTGAGATTTCATTATATAGAGGATAAAAATCTGCATAAGAGCTTGGTGCTTCATGTCCCGAACAAAAAACTACAGTCTTATCTCCTTCACCTTTACTAAATACATTAATCTTATGATTATTTACATCAACCATTTCTCCTACCGGAGGATATCTTTTTTCATCTGTATATTCTCCTATTCTTTCATAAACAAAGCCTATGAACAAAACGAAAGCTACAAATATTAAACTTCGATATGTATATTTTATGAATCGCTTTTTAATTTTTGTTTTAAGCTTCTCTTTCTTCTCTTTCCTACTTAGATACATTTACAATCACTCCTTGAAGCTATATCCTTTTTCTATTTCAGCATTTTCAAAACTATCCATTTAATTCCTTTTACAAATACCTACTTAATTGTAACATAACTTCAAATATAAAATCCCCCAGTTCTTGGAATTGATAAAAATTTCATTAATGTAACTCTAAAAATTCTTGTGATTTAAACACTATAAATACATCTTTATTATGATAAATTTTGTTACTCCCGCATTATTCAATTTTATTAATTAATGATTTGAGAAGATGTTGTAACAATATTGGTTCCAAATTATTTATTAATTAAACTTCTTATTTTTTATCAAATTATATATAAAATTGATTATTTTTTCTATTCCGTATTTTAGTAAACCGAAAATAAAACCATAAAATAGAAATGTCAATAGATTTGCTAAATATATATTTATAGTTGCAGAAGGGTGACCCAAATAATGCCTCATAACAATGCCGCTTAATAACCAAGTTCTGAAAGGCTCAACGTATATAATCTCACATAGAATAGGGTTCAATGCAATTAAAATGATACCTTTTCATCATAACCTGTGTAATTCATAA
This sequence comes from Clostridium beijerinckii HUN142, assembly GCF_000621745.1. GTDB lineage: Bacteria > Bacillota > Clostridia > Clostridiales > Clostridiaceae > Clostridium > Clostridium beijerinckii_A. The sequence continues at coordinate 37,112 of NZ_JHXK01000041.1, forward strand.
CAATAATTAATAAACTTATTATCCCAACCCCCAATATAAACCCCCCTAATGTTTTTTTCATATAATATCCCTCACAATACTTATTTCTATTAATAATTGTTACACAATAAATTACTAGTACGTTTTATTTTAGTATGACGCATTAAAAAAAATCGCAAATTCAATCTTGAATAATACGATTTTACAATTTAGTCTTTAATTTTATTAATTCATTATTTAAGAAAAATATGTATTAACTCAACTACACATTATG
>NZ_JHXK01000042.1 GCF_000621745.1 Clostridium beijerinckii HUN142
GTTGTAATGTTTTGTTGTTATCTGTCGTTTCTGACAGCTTACTCAGTATATCACCGCTTTCGAAGCTTGTCAATAACTTTTTTTCAAAACTTTCTGAACTCCATTTTAAATAGTTCTATTAGTTTATAAGTTACTAATAGTTTATAAGTTACTAATTATGCATCTCTTAGCGAGGATCTTTATCATATCATCACCATTCGACATTGTCAACAACCTTCCTAGAAAATCTTTTTCCTTTTAAGTTGTTTTGTTTATATCTCTTAGCGACGTGTTTTATCTTAACATATACATTTATATCTATATTTATATAGAACTTCATCTGATTTGTTTAAATATGCGATACTACATTATACTCCATATATTAGTATTATTCTATTGTAGATACACTAGGAATAGTTAACCATGTTTACTTACTATAAATACTACGATTTTATATTTAAAACTTGATTATATGGTCATATGAAAATTTATACTCCATAATAATACTTCATAATATATTGACGTTTTTTATTATATTTACATATTCTACTTTCAATAAAAGAGTCCAATTAATATAGATAGAAAACTATTAAACAGTATATTTCAGAAAATACGTTCTGAAATATACTGTTTAATAGTTTTTCCTTATTGCTAGTATTCTATTTGTATTCAATATTTCTTCATCCATTTACCTTTTAGAAAATAATTTAGAAATGCCAAATCGTCTGTTAATTCTGGATGAAAAGATGTTACTATAATATTATCTTGCTTAGCTGCTACTATCTTATTATCTATTTTGCATAAAATCTTCACGTTCTCTTTAATTTCTGTTATATATGGAGCCCTAATAAAAACAAGTTCCATTTTCTCTTTAGATACTTCATTTATTGGCTCAAATGTTTTAAAACTATCTACTTGACTTCCAAATGCATTCCTTCTAACTTTGATATCCATTAATTTAAGATAGTCGGATTTCTCATTCTCTATTTCGCTTGCTAGCAATATCATTCCAGCACAAGTCCCCCATGTAGGTATTCCACTTCTTATTTTCAGCTTTAGCGGCTCAATTAATCCAGTTATCTTTAGAAGTTTCCCTATAGTTGTACTTTCTCCGCCAGGTATTATTAGTGCTTCAATATTATTTAATTCCTCTTCTCTTTTAATCTCTATTCCAATATGCCCTAATAAGTTTATTTGGTTTATATGCTCAATTATCCCTCCCTGTAAAGCCAAAACCCCAACTATCATTTTACCATCCTCTTTCAGCATATTGCGTTTTTATCTCTTCTGAAGAAATTCCACTCATTGCACTTCCTAAATCTGTTGAAACTTCTGCTAATTTTTCTGGATCATTATAATAAGTAGTAGCTAATACAATAGCTCTTGCTCTTTTTTCAGGATTATTAGATTTAAATATTCCAGATCCTACAAATACCCCATCGCTTCCTAATTGCATCATAAGAGCTGCATCTGCTGGGGTTGCTATTCCACCTGCTGCAAAGTTAACAACAGGTAATTTTCCATTTTCCCAAACATACTTAATTAGCTCATATGGTGCCCCAAAGTTTTTAGCTAAAGTCATTAGCTCTTCTTTTGATGAAGTTTGTATTTTCTTTATTTCTTCAACCATTGTTCGCATGTGTTTAACAGCTTGTACTACATCACCTGTACCTGCTTCACCTTTAGTTCTTATCATTGATGCACCTTCACCAATTCTTCTTAGCGCCTCACCAATATTAGTTGCACCACAAACAAATGGTACTTTAAATATTTCTTTATTTATATGATATTTATCATCTGCTGGAGTAAGTACTTCACTTTCATCTATAAAATCGATGTTCAATGCTTCTAGTATTTGAGCCTCTACAAAATGTCCTATCCTAACCTTAGCCATAATCGGAATCGATACAGCCTTCTGAATTTCCTTAATCATTTTAGGATCTGACATTCTGGCTACCCCACCTTCCTTCCTTATATCAGAAGGAACCCTTTCAAGTGCCATCACAGCACATGCACCAGCTTTCTCGGCTATTATCGCTTCCTCTTTATTAGTGACATCCATAATAACGCCACCCTTTAGCATTTGAGCAAGATTTCTATTTATTGTCTCTCTCTCCATAATACATAACTCCCCCTTCTTCTAAGCTTATAAGCTTATTCATATAATAAAATATGTATGGATACAAAAGCAAATGTATCCATACAATATTTTATAGCTCCCCAAGAAGAATTTTGAATATAAAAATAGAGCATTATATTAGAACAGTGGCATGAACTTTGTTACTAGTTATGAATTAAGGATAAAATACCTAACATACTTTCTATAAATATATCTAAAATATATTTATAGAAAGCTCTAGGAGTTCCCCCTCATCAAATTATGGTTCTTAACTGACTTTCTACTCACAAATATCTATATATCTCTTAAATCTACCTTTGCATACATATGATTTATCAACTATTTTAAAACCTGCATCAATAATATAATTATCCATCTCTTCAAAAGTAACTATAACCAATCTATTACTTATTCTACGTGCACTTTTAATCAAAGATATTTGTTCTTCTACAGTCGTTGGTGAAAACAAACCATATGGTAAATCTATAATAGCAGTATCATATTTTTCTTGAATCTGATTCATATCACCGTTAGTTACTACATTTTCATATCCGTAGAACTCTAAGTTCTTCTTGGCATTTTCTGCAATACTTTTATTAAGTTCACACCCAACAACATTAATACCCATTGAAAAAGCTTCAAGAATAACTGTACCTACTCCACAACATGGATCTATTAATGTACATTCTAAATTATTTTTAATTGCTATATTAACTAATGCTCTAGCAACCCTGACGCTTAAAGAGTTCGAATATGAATGTGGCTTATTATCATGAATGTGCCACTTATAATCGTTTTTTTCATACCTTCCAAATATCCATTTCCCACAAATTCTTGTAACTCCAAGGATAACTTTAGGATTATGAATTTCAGGTTCTCCTGTTATTACAAATCCTATCTTGCTAAGACTTCTGAGGCGTTCTTCATAGTCTATATCACTATATTCTGTTCTTACGTAGCAGACCTTAAACTCGTTATAAGCTAGCTTATCTTTTATGATATTGTCTATTATTTGTTCTAAAGAATCTTCTTCATATATTACTGAAATCATTTCTTTTATAAACGGACTCCTTGAAGGACTAATATATAAGTCTGAAAACAAATATTTTTCATTTGGGGTTTTACCAAAAAGGCATCTCATTTCTAACTTACATAAATCTTCTTCAAACACAGGATACTTAATATAGTAAAAATACTTTTTATAGTTATTATAATCTAATTTTAATGTTTTTTTATTCAATATAATTCACCATCTTCACTTTAAATATAATCTAGGTATTAATATTATTCTTTTCAACTATAACTGTCTACATATATATTCACAAAACCAACTTTCTTCTTAATAAATATTATTTATATATTTCAAAGGCACAATCTTAGTTAATTATTATCGAAAAATGAAAAGTTATAAACATATTTTTAGTATATTTACTTTTATGTAATTAATTTATAATACGATAACAAATTTTTCTTAATAAGATATACCCTTTTCCATTGAAATACTTACATTACTCCTTCATCCTATAAATTTACTCAACATAACATTTTTTAGGATTGATTTATAACTTCTGATAACGTTTTTATGAATCTTTTATTATTTTTTATATAAAATATTAAATATCAATCTTGTAATAATTATTCCTATATGTTATTATATCAACAATATATATGATAACTTTATGGCATTTTATCAAAGTATAATAAAATTAATTGTTATTTTAATATTGTCTTTTAAAGTTAAAAGGGGGATAAATATATGAAAAAAAATTTACTATCAGGAATCTTAGCCTCTGCTATGGCTATTACTCTTCTTGCTGGTTGTAGCGGAAATTCAGCCGGAGGTGGAAGCAACGAAGATACTATCAAAATCGGTGCTATCGGCCCATTATCTGGTGCTGCATCTACTTATGGAGTTTCAGTAAAAGAAGGTGCTCAATTATTAGAAAAGGAAGTTAACGATGCCGGTGGAATCAACGGTAAAAAAATTAAATTTGTTTTTGAAGATGATCAAGCGGATCCAAATTCATCAATGCAAGCTTTCAATAAACTTGTTGATGATGAAAAGGTATGTGCAATTTTAGGACCTGTTACATCAGGTGCAACACTTGCAGTTGCTCCAAATGCAACATCCAAACAAATTCCAATGATTACACCAACAGCTACAGAACCAACTATAACAAGTGTTGGTGGAGATTATATGTTTAGAGGTTGCTTTGTAGACTCATTCCAAGGAGATGTTCTTGCAAAATATGCTACTGAAAAATTAGCAAAGAAAACAGCCGCAGTTTTATATAATGCTGGTTCAGATTATTCAAAAGGAATAGCTGATAGCTTTAAATCAAAATTTGAAGCTGCTGGTGGACAAGTTGGTGAATTCCTTACTTACAACGATAAGGATACTGACTTTAAAGCTCAATTAACTAAAATTAAAAGTTTAAATCCAGATGTAATAGTATTACCTGATTACTACAATGTTGTTGGTCTTATTGCTAAACAAGCAAGAGAAATGGGAATAACTTCTCAGTTCCTTGGTGGAGATGGCTGGGAGTCAGAAGAATTAACTAAAATCGGTCAAAAAGCTGTAGATGGTGCATTATATATCAATCATTACTACTCTGGAGACTCAGATGAGAATGTTAAAAAATTCGTTGAATCATATAAGAAAGAATACAACAAAGAACCGGATGCTTTCGCTGCCCTTTCATATGACACTTCTAAAATTCTAGTTAAAGCAATAGAAAAAGCTGGTAAAACAGATGGTGCTGCTATTAAAGACGCTTTAGCTTCAATGGAAATGAACAGTGTTACTGGTAACATCAAATTTGGTAGTGACAGAAGTGCTATAAAGAGTGCTGCTATTATTAAAGTTGATGGAGATAAGAAAGTTTTAGCTGATAAAGTTAATCCTTAATCATTAAAAAGGGAGGAATATACAATGGAATTTTTACAACAAATCATTAACGGTTTAGCATTAGGTAGCGTATATGCCCTCCTAGCATTAGGGTATACAATGGTATATGGAATAATACAGTTAATAAACTTTGCTCATGGTGAGATTTATATGATAGGAGCCTTTTCAGGCTTCTATTGTGCTTCAACATTAAAACTGCCATTAATTCCAACATTATTAGTTGCTATGGCAGTTTCAGCATTATCTGGGGTAATTATAGAGAAAATTGCTTATAAACCTTTAAGAAATTCTCCAAGAATTGCTTTACTTATTACAGCAATTGGTGTTTCTTTATTCCTGCAAAATGCTATGAGATTATTAGTTGGATCTAATCCAAAACCATTTCCCGATTTAATTAATGCTGGGAGTATTAATATAGGAACTGTTCAAATCGATATGAAAACAATATTAATGTTTGCAGTTTCCGCTTTTTTAGTTGTTTTACTACAATTTATTGTTTACAAAACTAAAGTTGGAAAGGCCATGAGAGCCTCTTCTCAAGATATGGAAGCCGCTTCTCTTATGGGGATAAATGTTAATAATACTATTTCTCTTACTTTTGCAATAGGTTCAGCCTTAGCTGGTATAGCTGGAGTTTTAGTTGCTATATCTTACCCTAGCATAACTCCTTACATGGGAGCTATGCCCGGACTTAAAGCCTTTGTTGCTGCAGTGCTTGGTGGAATTGGAAGTATACCTGGAGCCCTTGTTGGTGGAATTGCTATAGGATTACTTGAAACTTTTTCTAAAGCTTATATTTCAACCAACTTCTCAGATGCAATAGTATTTGCGATTTTAATTATAATACTTTTAATTAAGCCTTCTGGTCTATTAGGTAAAAAGACCAATGTGAAAGTGTAGGTGTTAATTATGAAGAATTTATTTAATAAAAAAAATATTTGTATTATTATTGGAGTTTTAATAACATATGGCGTACTATTTGGTTTAATAAGTGCAAAAGTTATTAACTCATACTACAAAGGAATTATTACTTTTGCTTTAATAAATGTTATTTTAGCTGTATCGTTAAATTTAATTGTTGGGTTTACAGGACAACTATGTTTAGGACATGCTGGTTTTATGTCAATAGGTGCATATGTATCAGCCATAGTAACACAAAAAGCGCACATGCCGTTTATCGCTTCAATACTTATTGGTGCAGTAATCGCATGTATATTAGCAGCCCTAGTTGGATATCCTACACTAAAACTTACAGGTGATTATTTTGCAATAACAACCTTGGCTTTTTGTCAAATTATTCAAATAATAATTATGAATATTGATACAGTTGGTGGAGCACGTGGCCTTACTGGTATTCCTACCAAGACCACTTTTACAGTTGCTTTCATATTCATGGTGGCTAGTATAGTTATAATAAAAAATATAATTAACTCATCTCAAGGTAGAGCAATGCTTTCTATTCGTGAAAATGAAATAGCTGCTGAATCTATGGGAATCAATGCATTAAAATACAAAATGATGGCCTTTATTATAGCCGCCTTTTTCGCAGGACTTGCTGGTGGACTTTATGCACACTATTCGGGATATATAAAACCAGATCTTTTCGATTTTAACAAATCAATCGATTATTTAACCTTTGTTGTATTTGGTGGCATGGGATCTTTATCTGGTTCAATTATTTCCGCTATAATGCTTACTTTCTTACCAGAACTTTTAAGAAGCATGGGCGATTTCAGAATGGTTATATATCCATTAGCTTTAATACTACTTATGATATTCAGACCTGAAGGATTATTTGGAGATAAAGAAATTTCTCTTAAAATCTTCGGTAAATTAATACCAAGTAAAAAATCAGATGATAGAGAGGAGGCTTAATTCAATGCTAGAAATTCAAAATTTATCAATTGTATTCGGTGGATTAAAGGCTGTCTCAGATTTTAATCTTACAATAAACAAAAAGGAAATTGTTGGACTTATCGGGCCTAATGGTGCCGGTAAGACAACTGTATTTAACATGTTGACTGGTGTTTATACTCCAACTGAAGGTACTATATCTTATCTTGGAGAAAAAATTCAAGGTCTTAAACCTTATAATATTACGCAAAAAAAAATAGCCAGAACTTTTCAAAATATACGTCTATTTTCTCATCTTTCTGTTCTCGATAATGTTAAAGTAAGTTTTAATTATAGAATAAATTATTCTATAATTGATTCCATATTTAGAACTCCTAAATTCAGAAAAACAGAGGCTGAAATAATAGATAAAAGTATTGAACTATTAAAAGTCTTTTCTCTTGATGGAAAAAAAGATGAATTAGCTAGCAATCTTCCTTATGGCGAGCAACGAAAGCTTGAAATAGTAAGAGCTCTGGCAGCAGAACCATCTCTTTTATTATTAGATGAGCCTGCTGCTGGTATGAATCCTCAGGAAACAGTAGAGCTTACTAAGCTTATAGATTGGATTAAAGATAAGTTTAATATATCCATTCTTTTAATTGAGCACGATATGAAGCTTGTTATGGGAATCTGCGATAAAATAGCAGTTCTTGATTATGGTAAGAAGATTGCTGAAGGTACTCCAGAGGAAATTAAAAATAATCCTAAGGTAATTGAAGCTTATCTTGGAGAGGGGGCTTAAAAATGCTAAAGGTAGAAAACATTAATCTATATTATGGTGTAATTCATGCACTAAGAGACATTTCCCTTGAAGTAAAGCAAGGTGAAATAGTAACATTAATAGGCGCTAACGGTGCTGGTAAGACTTCTACTCTTAGAGCTATATCAGGTCTTGAACCAATAAAATCAGGTACCGTCACTTTTAAGGGTTCTGAACTAAACAAGGTTCCAGCTAATAAAATAGTTTCTCTAGGTCTTTCCCATGTACCAGAAGGAAGAAGAGTTTTTCCTCAGTTATCGGTCTTAGAAAATCTAGAATTAGGTGCTTATTTAAGAAATGATAAAGCAGGAATCAAACAAGACATGGAAATGGTATTTGCTAAATTCCCAAGACTAAAAGAAAGAATAAAACAACAAGCTGGTACTCTTTCTGGTGGTGAACAGCAAATGCTTGCAATCGGAAGAGCTCTTATGAATAGACCAGAAATGCTTATATTAGATGAGCCTTCAATGGGGCTTGCGCCTCTTGTTGTTAAAGATATCTTTGATACAATTGTTGAAATTAATAAATCAGGAACAACTATACTTTTAGTTGAGCAAAATGCAAATATGGCCCTTGCCATTGCACATAGAGCTTACGTTCTTGAAACTGGTAATATAGTAAAATCCGGTGATGCGCAAGTTCTTCTTAATGATGAAAGTATTAAGAGTGCATATCTTGGTGAATAAATAGTCAAATTAAGTTACTATAAAAAAAAGACTGATGACCAAATCAGTCTTTTTTTTATAGTAACTTAATCTAATCTCTTTTTCTTATAAGCATAAACAAAAATTCCAGCACCAATTATAATCCACAATAGAATTACTAATATATTATAAGCAAAATTTATATTTAAAGGTTCATTAGTAAAAATTCTGCCTAGCAATATTTGCATGTTATAGTTAGGTAAAAAATTAGCTGCTATTCCGGCTATATTATTCATTTTTGCTAAAGTACCCGCTAAAAATATAACCATGAAAAACGGCATTCCTATGGTTCCTGCACTAGCCTGATTTTCTGCTAAAATTCCTATTACCGCTCCAAGTTCTATAAACCATATAACTACTAATGTTGTTATAATAATAAAATGTCCTATGTAAGGAAGCTTCATTCCCATAATGAAGTATGTTAGCATATTAACTACAAATGAAAGTATTAATGTTATGATAGCTTTTCCAGTTAAAAATTCCAGTGGAGAAACTGCTGCAAGCATTAAAGTTCTTAGGGTATTTTTCTCCTTCTCCTCTGCAATTAACGTTGCAATTATAAATCCTGAAACCAGCATTAAATTAGCATTTAAGGTTACATTCATAGTATATTCTCTTAACTGTTCAGTATCGCCAAAAGTTCTTACAAAAATTAAACAAAGTATTATTGGGATTAAGAACATAAACAAGACATTTTTATTTTTCGATAAATCCTTTGCTTCCTTTTTAACTAATGCACTAACCCTTCTTATTGAAAAAGTCATTATAATTCCCTCCCTGTTAAATGCAAAAATATTTCTTCTAAACTTGGTTCCGACGAATGTATTGATAATACTCGTCCATTCTTCATCCAAGATTGAATATTGTCTGCACCTTCTTTATTATTCTTTACAGTAATTAATTTATCTTCATCTTTTAATTTAATCTTTATTTCATCATTCGCATACTTTAATTTTAATTCTTCTGGTCTCCCTATTTCAACAATCTCTCCTTGATTTATAAATGCAACTCTATCACAAAGCTTATCAGCTTCCTCCATATTATGTGTAGTTAAAAATATAGTAGCTCCTTCGTGATTTATTTTCCTGAGAAATTTATGAATTTCTATAACTGTTCCTGGATCTAATGACGAAGTGGGTTCATCTAAAAACAGTAATTTAGGCCTATGAAGCACTGCTTGTATAAGCATTACTCTCTGTTTCATTCCTTTTGATAACTTTTTTATAACTATGTTTTTGTATTTCATCATATTCATACATTCTAATACATAATCTACATCTTTTTCATTCACTTTATTAATCTCTGCAAAAAGCATAAGGTTGTCTTTAACAGTAAGTCTTTCATATAATCCATTATTATCAGAAAGTATTCCTATATCTCTAAATTCATTAAATTTTTCAACATATAAGTTCTTATTAAGAACTAACACTTCTCCACTTGTAGGTATTAATTGTGATGTTAAAATCTTTATTGCCGTAGTCTTTCCTGCTCCACTCGGACCTAAAAACCCAAAAATTTCTCCTTTCTTAACACTAAAACTTAGATTTTGTAGTGCTACATTCTTATTAAATTCTTTTCTTACTCTTTTCATAGAAATTACATTTTCCAAAAGTGCTTTCCTCCCCTTTATATATTGATTAATCATCTGAACAATTGTCCAATTATTTCGAACAATGTAATTATCATATACTCGGAGTAAATTAACCATAAAAATGCCTCCAAAGGAGTAAAAACGGCATTAGTTGAATCAATTTATACTATGAACAGATCCAATTGAATACATTTTATATGATTATATTCTGCTAAGCGGATACTATATTGCATCAAATTAAGCACCTATATCTTTAAAATTTCCTTTAATTCTGTAATCTTTCCTTTAGAAAGTGGAATAGAACTTTTTCCCCTATCACCTAAAATTAAACTATAACTATTTCTTGTCCATGTAACTACTTCTTTAACTTTTTGAAGATTTACAATATAAGATCTATGGCATCTAAAAAATCCAAAACACCTTAACCTTTCCTCTAGCTCAGTTAATGACATCATACACTGAAACTTCTCTCCTCTTACATTTAAACTACTTACTCCTGATTCACTTTCTGCATAATCTATCTCAAACGGATCAAATAATAATATTCTTTCTTCAATCTTCGCTGGAATCTTTTCGATTTTGTGCATAAACTCTAATTTTTCTTTGCTTTCTGATGTAATAGCTTCTTCTTTCTTATCTTCAGCTTCTCTTAGTCCATTCTCATCAAGAACATAAACTTTTCCCCCAATTAACATTGCTTCCTTAAAAGATGAACATATACTTAATACTGCTGCACCTTTGTTACATAACTCTTCAATATTTTTGAGGATTATTTCTGTTGCATTTTTATCTATATCAAATATTGGATCCTGAAATATCAAAAGTTCAGGTTCCTTTAGTATTTCCCGGGCAAAACTAAGCATTTTCCTTCTAGTATAACTTAAAGCTTTTATCCTCTTACCTGCAATCTCTAGCAATGAGAGCTTTAACATTATTTCTCTGTAATTAACCTTTGAATCAATTATTTCTGTATAATATCTCATATATTCTTCTACTGTAAATCTTTCATAAAATCCTTCGTCTCTAAATATAACACCAATATTTCCTTTATTTTTATGAATATAATCGCTATGGTTTATTTTATCTATATATATTTCGCCACTACCTATTACTTCTTTATCTAATATAAGATCTATTAATGTATTACTAAACTCCCTATCTGCTTCAATACTTACCAGACTTCCCTTTTCAACCATAAGATTTATATTATTTATGAAACTATTAGCTTGTTTTTTATATAAATTTTTTATTTTCAACATTATAAATTATTCTCCTTGACTTATACATTCAGTTAATTAATATACATTATAGGTAAATTATTACACTAGTTTGTAATGATATCAATAGTAGGCTTCAACATTCCATAAATACCATTATGTAAAATGTAATTGAATTTCATATTATATTAAATTTTATAAACGACGAATAGATAATTTTATTAATGATAAACTAAATTTGTATAAATGAAATAAAAGGAGGTTATAATTTATGAGCTACGAAGAAAAAGAATCTCTAAAGAGTGAGGCAAAAAAAATGATGATTGATGGAGAACATTGGAATGCAATTAGAGAAAAAACTCATCTAAGACTAAAAGATTTACGAAGAATTCAAAGGGATGAAATAAATCCTAAGTTCTAAACTTAAAATTCATTACACTTAACAATGATAGATAATACTATAAATTAAAATACTATGATTTTATTACTAACTACTAAGCAAGGAAATATATATTTTAGAGGTTTCTCCAAACTTTCTATAAGTATATATTTACTTTGCTTATTTTATTTTGCTTAAGCATAATATATATTATAGAAAAAGTTGAAAATTTTTGAATTTTCTGAATATTCTGTTGTATAATATATATGTATAACAAATTTATATAAAAAATAAAGGGGATGTTTTAAATGGTACCATATTTTATGCTTATTTATAGTGTTATAATTATTTCACTTATAGCAATCATTTATTTGGTCAGGTATACATTTTCTCAAGACAAAGGCACTAGCCAAATGCAAGAAATATCAACTTACATTAAGGAAGGTGCTATGGCATTCATTAAAAGACAATATAGAACCATCTTTGTTTTATCCATTGTTGCTTTATTTTTAATTATACTTTCTAACTATTTCGGTAATGTATCAAAAGGTCCAAGCTCTGCTATATCTATATCCTTACATACGGGTATAGCCTTTATAACAGGTGCATTCTGCTCAGCTTTATCTGGCTATATTGGTATGTATATGGCTGTTAATTCTAACGTAAGAGCTGCTGCTGGTGCAAAAAAAGGGTTAAACAACGCTCTTCAAATAGCTCTTAAAGGTGGTGCTGTCACTGGACTAGCTGTTACCTCATTATCTCTTTTAGGTGTAGCTTCTCTATTTCTTATCTATGGAGGTATTTCTGGAAATGATACTTTAATAAAAGAAGCCCCATCTCTTATAGTTGGGTTTGGGTTTGGTGCTTCCTTTGTCGCGTTATTTGCTCAACTTGGTGGAGGTATATATACAAAGGCTGCTGATGTTGGCGCTGATCTTGTCGGAAAGGTTGAAGCTGGTATTCCTGAAGATGATCCTAGAAATCCTGCTGTTATTGCTGATCTTGTTGGTGATAATGTAGGAGATTGCGCCGGTAGAGGTGCAGACTTATTTGAATCTACAGCGGCTGAGAATATAGGTGCTATGATTCTAGGAGTTGGACTTTATCCTATCTTTGGATGGAAAGGAATACTATTTCCTCTTGTAGCTCGTGCTCTTGGTATCATCGCTTCAATAATAGGCATATTTACTGTTAAAGTTAAGAATGATAATGATGATCCTATGAAAGCTTTAAAAGGTGGGTTTGTTATAACTTCCATAATTAATTTAGTAATATTATTTTTCGTAGTTAAAGATATGTTAAGTGGTTCACTTGCAACTGGTGGGCAAGTAAACTACATTTATCTATATGGATGTGCAGTTTCTGGAATAATACTTAGTTATATATTTGTAGTTTTAACTGATTATTATACTTCAATAACCCATAAACCTGTTAAAGAGATAGCTACTGCTTCTAAAACTGGAGCTGGAACTAATATAATAACTGGATTATCAGTTGGCATGGAATCAACTGCACTTCCTGTTGTTTGTATCTCTATTTGCATATTTATATCTTATAGATTAAGCGAAATGGCATTACCTAATGTTGCGAATGCAGGTTTGTATGGTACAGCAATTGCAACCATGGGAATGCTTTCAACCTGCACATATATTCTTGCCATGGATACCTTTGGTCCAATTACTGATAATGCCGGTGGGATTACCGAAATGTCTGGAGCACCTGAAGAGATTAGAAATATAACTGATAGATTAGACGCATGCGGTAATACTACAAAAGCATTAACAAAGGGGTACGCTGTAGGTTCAGCTGCACTTGCTACTTTTCTATTATTTTCTGCATACCTAGATGAAGTTAAAAAACTTCTTGGAAGACCTTTAGATTCATGGTTTTCAGTTGATATAGGTAAACCTGAAGTATTTATAGGTGGCTTTATAGGCGCTATGATAGTATTTCTATTTAGTTCTACTGCTATTAGAGCTGTTGGTAAGGCTGCTCAATATGTAATACTTGAAGTTAGACAACAATTTAAAGAAATACCAGGAATAATGGAAGGAACATCAAAACCTGATTATGCTCGCTGTGTTGATATAGTTACAAAAGGCGCTCTAAAAGAGATGGTTCTTCCTGGAATCATAGTAATCTCAGCTCCTATAATTGTTGGAGTTCTTCTAGGAAAAGAAGCCGCTGCTGGATTCCTAATGATAACCACCATTTCCGGCGTTATCATGGCCCTCTTCCTAAATAATGGTGGTGGTGCATGGGATAATGCGAAGAAGCTTATCGAATTAGGTGAATATGGTGGTAAAAATTCCGAAGCCCACAGAGCAAGTGTCGTTGGTGATACGGTTGGTGATCCATTTAAAGATACTGCCGGCCCATCGCTTCATGTACTTATAAAGCTTGTAAGCACTTTAACTTTAGTATTCGTTGCATTATTCGCATAGACTAGCTCATTTATAAAAGGTATGTGTCTCATATAACTTAGCATGACACATCCTTTTTTATCTTTTAATATAATTTTTAACTAACTGATAATATCATTCCTTTATTCCTAGTGCTAAATATATTTACTTTTATTGAGCGATAATTAATTGTATAATTGTTCTATATAAAAGTAAGTGTCTGGTTACTAATCATCTATTTAAATAAAGCTATTCATAGAGGGGGATAAAACTTAATGAATGAAAAATATGTAGTTATTATTCAGTGCGATATTGCTCATAATCGTTGCAGTGGTTTTGCATGTACAAATGCCTTTTACACTAGAGATTCTGTTTTTAAAAATTATAACGAATCAACTCGATACATTTCCTTCACCTGTGGAGGATGTTGTGGAAAAAGTATTGCTACTAAGCTAGAGCATCTATCAAAAAAGTTAAAAGTAAAAAATAATATAGATAAAGAAGATGTTGTGGTACACTTGTCATCCTGTATGGTAACTGATAATTATCATTATGATAGATGTCCTCACCTAGATTATATTAAATCTATTATATTAAAAAAAGGATATAATAAAGTTATAAACGGCTCTTATATAAGTAATAATGCTGAGAAGAAAAGATCCATTGGTAGTTATAACTGCTATGATTGAATATAAATTTAAAGGCAGGATATATATCCCGCCTTACTAATATTAAATTATTCAGTTTCAGTATTTTTCATGCTTCTTAAATACTTTCTCAATGTTGCTTTATCTATTATTTCTGAATATATTTCTGGTGCCTGTTTCTGAATTGCATTTATCTTATCTGTTATATTGCTATATATCCTAGTAATATCATTATATTTATCACATAGTAGTTTATTTTTCATTTGTATGATTTTATCAGTTTGCTCTGTTCTTGTAATTGGTTGAGGCGTATGCGGCTTATCAAATGTTAGACCTACCGTATTCCCATTTACAATAAACTCTTTATTTTCTATATATCCTATCTTTATTATTGCTTCTACAAATGCCTTACACATTTCTTCATCCTTTAAAGTAATATTTAAATACATTACCAATTCAGAAGGCTCTGAATATTCACCAAGTTTAAAGCCCGCTAACCACCAATGCTTATCATCTCTCGCAAAAAGTGTTTTTCCATTCTTTTTTAGTAAAAGAGAAATTGTTAATCTATCTTCATCACTAGCGCAATTATAAAACATATACTTATATACTTCTGATAAGTTTAATATAGGTTTTTCGGCTGTATATACACCAACTTCACATCCAGTATTCAAATCATATTGACCTTTCCATAATTCGATTAACCATATTCTATTACTATATTCAAAGTAAATTGGTTCACAATCTACTATCATTCCAAAAGGTGCTGATGCTTCATCATACAATCTACTATATCCCATATTTCTTTGCCATGCATTCATACTGCTATAAAATATATCTTGTACCGAATCATAGTCATAACCAACAATTTCAATTCCCTTATCTATAGGATTTTCAGACTTAACAATCCTCAATAGACTTCTATTTATATTTTTCATTATACGGATTCCAGTAAGCATTGTTATAAAAGATCCAAACATAAACACTCACCCCAAATAAATTGCTTTATTTATATAATATTCCTTTTATAATCATTATGTTAAAAGCTAACTTATAAATCTTATATAAATGAAACTATTTATTATGTGATTTCTGATATAAATTCCTTTATTTATAGTAAAATTAAAAACAACATACATTCTAATCAATAATTTTAATGTGTATGAATATTTTATAATATAACTTTAACCTAAACATTGACAATTATAAAAAATTGTACTATGATAAATTATACCAAACAGGTATACTTTAAGGAGTAAATTTTATGAATATTAATCAGGAATCTGACTACGCATTTAGAATAATACTTATGCTGTCTAAAGAAGGTTTAGATAACAAACTTGATGCAAAATCTCTATCTGAAAAGGGAAATATTCCTCTTAGATTTTTATTAAAGCTAACTAGAAAGTTAACTCAAGCGGGAATATTAAAGTCTTATAGAGGTGTTAACGGTGGTTATGCTATAACTAGGGAGCCTAAGGATATAACCTTAAAAGATGTAGTTGAGGCTATACAAGGTCCAATTGTTGTGACCAGATGTGTTTACGATGGCAAGGCCTGCAGTGCAAATAAAGCTGGTCACTGTTCTATACACAAGGCTTTGTGGAATATTCAAAATACAATGATAAATGAGCTAGAAAAAGTTAACTTTGATAAACTAAAGATTGATCCATGGTAACTTTATACATGCAAATATAAAAGGCGAAAGCCTTTTATATTTGCGCAAAACTATACCTTTTCAGTATACTTTTGGTCGAATATTAAATACAAAATTAAAATTAGAGGAGATGATCAATATGTCAATGTGCACATCAGCAGATTGTAAATTATGTGAATTTTTATCATCAAAAGAAGGATTAGAAACATCATTCAATAGAGTTGAAACACAGAAAGTAAAATGTAAGTTTGGAAAAGAAGGAGTCTGTTGTAAACTTTGTTCAAATGGCCCATGTAAGATAACACCCAAGTCACCTAAAGGAGTATGTGGTGCGGATGCTGATACTATCGTATCAAGAAACTTTTTAAGAGCGATAGCAGCAGGTTCCGCATGTTACCTTCATGTAGTGGAAACTACAGCAAGAAACCTTAAAGATATTGGTGAAGGAAAATGTAATTTAAAAATAAAAAGCCCAGAAACATTGGATAAGCTTGCTGAAATCTTTGATATTGTTGAATCAGATATAAATGCCAAAGCAATTAAAGTAGCTGATGAAGTTCTTAGGGATTTATATAAACCAAGATTTGAAAAAATGGAATTGGTAGAAAAATTAGCTTATGCTCCAAGATATCATAAGTGGAAGGAGTTAAATATTTTACCTGGAGGTGCAAAATCTGAAGTTTTTGATGCCCTAGTAAAAACGTCAACAAATCTAAATAGTGATCCTGTAGATATGCTGCTTAATTCACTTCAGCTTGGAATTGCTACTGGAATATATGGTCTAGTGTTAACTAACCTTTTAAATGATGTTATGCTAGGTGCTCCAAAAATCAGACAAGCTAAAGTTGGTTTTAGAGTAATCGACGAAGACTATATCAACATAATGATTACAGGACATCAACATTCTGATATTGCGCATCTTCAAGATAAATTAATTGATGAGAATGTTACAAAAAGAGCAATTGAATTAGGTGCAAAAGGCTTTAGATTAGTTGGCTGTACCTGTGTAGGTCAAGATCTACAGTTAAGAGGCGAACATTATACTGAAGTTTTTTCAGGCCACGCAGGAAACAATTATACAAGTGAAGCTGTACTCGCAACTGGTGCTATAGATTTAATTGTATCAGAATTTAACTGCACAATACCAGGACTTGAACCTGTAGCTGAGAAATTTAATGTAAAAACTATATGTATAGATGATGTTGCTAAGAAGAAAAATGCTGAATATATAAATTTTGATATGAGAAACGCTGAAGAAATTAGTGAAAAGATCATTTCCGAAGCATTAGAAAGCTATAAGAACAGAAGAAATAAAATCACAATAGACATTCCTAAAGATCATGGACATGATGATGTTGTAACTGGTGTTAGTGAAGGATCTTTAAAAGAGTTCCTGGGCGGAAATTGGAACGGTCTTATTGACTTAATAGCAAAAGGAAAAATCAAAGGGATAGCTGGTGTTGTAGGTTGTTCGAACTTAACAGCTAAAGGACATGATGTGTTTACTGTTGAGTTAACTAAAGAATTAATAAAGAGAGATATTTTAGTTCTTTCAGCTGGATGTTCTTCTGGAGGCCTTGAAAATGTTGGTCTTATGTCTCCTGGAGCAGCTGATCTTGCAGGTGATAATCTAAGAGATGTGTGTAAATCTCTAGGCATTCCACCAGTATTAAACTTTGGTCCATGTCTAGCTATTGGAAGATTAGAAATGGTAGCAACTGAACTTGCTGAAAACTTGGGTATAGATATACCTCAACTTCCACTTGTATTATCAGCACCACAATGGCTTGAAGAACAAGCATTAGCCGATGCTGCATTTGGACTATCATTAGGTCTACCACTACATGTTGCAATATCACCTTTTATAGATGGAAGTGAAGTTGTCACTAAAGTCCTAAAAGAAGATTTAGTTAATATAACAGGCGGTAAGCTTATTGTTCAAGAAGATGTAATTAAAGCTGCTGATGAGCTAGAAGCAATTATCGAAAATAGAAGAATAGGATTAAACATATAACAAACCATTAAATCTAGGAAATATACTTTCAAATCTAAATATCTATAGTGGATCTGGATGATAAATCATTCAGATTCAATTTTTTATTAAAATACATATATGAGTTAGGAGTTTTTCACCTTTTTTAATTGGTTTTTATGAATAATATGTTTTCCCATTAAACACTTACTCAAATTAACTCTTAGATATATTATTTTTACTACAATTTTAAAGGCTTATTTATTATAATTTTAATCAACTCGTTATTATAATTTACGAGTTGATTAAAATTCATATCTTTTCTGTATTATTTCATTGATTCAATAATGCTATCAGCAATAGATTCCATTAAATCCTCATCGCTTTCTTTCATACTAGAATTAATTGAAATTTCATTATCCAAAATAGTCATATCTTTCATTTCTTCTAATAATTCACGCATTAATTTACCTGATTGAGGCGCCCATGATCCATTTTCAATAATAGCAAAAGTACGTTTTTGAAGATTTAATGCCTTCATATCCATTATATAGTCAAGCATTGGTGGATAAATCTTTAAATTATAAGTAACTGATGCTAACACAACGTGACTATATTTAAATGTTTCAGAAATCAGATATGAAACATGAGTTTTGGAAACATCATACATAACTACATTGGTAATCCCCTTTTTAACCAATCTTGTTGCTAACTCATTTGCTGCTGCCTCTGTATTACCATACATTGTTCCATAAACAATCATCACGCCCTTTTCCTCAGGTGTGTAGCTACTCCATTTATCGTACTTATCAAGTAAATATCCAAAATCATTACGCCATACTGGTCCATGTAACGGACAGATAATCTTAATATCTATAGTGCCTGCCTTTTTTAAAAGAGCCTGAACATGAGGCCCATATTTACCTACAATATTTGTGTAATACCTTCTAGCATCATCAATCCAATCACGATCAAAATTTACTTCATCGTTAAATAGCTTTCCATCTAATGCACCAAATGAACCAAAAGCATCAGCTGAGAATAATACTCCATTTGTAGTATCATATGTTACCATAGCCTCTGGCCAATGTACCATAGGGGCAGAAACAAATACAACATTATGCTTTCCAAATGACATAGTATCTCCCTCTTTGACTTGTTCTACCTTATCTTCTATTTGGAACCCGAACTGATGCATAAATAAAAATGCCTTCTCAGTACATATTATCTTTACATTAGGATAGCGGATAACAATTTCTTCAATACACGCTGCATGATCAGGTTCCATATGGTTAATGACCATGTAATCTAAGTCTCTATCTCCTAAAACTCCCTTAATATTCTCAAGAAATTGTCTGCAAATTGACCAATCTACAGTATCAAATAGCACTGTCTTTTCATCTAAAAGTAAATAAGAATTATAAGAAACACCTCTTGGAATAGGATGAACATTTTCAAAAAGAGCTAGACGACGATCATTTCCCCCTATCCAATAAAGATCTTCAGTTACTTCTCTAACACAATACATAGCTAATCCTCCTTTAAACAAAAAATTATTTATTACCTGCTTTAAACTTCTATAAACATATCTTTTTCTTCACCACAAGCTGGGCAAGTCCACTCTTCAGGTAAATTTTCAAAAAGTGTTCCTGGGTTTACTTCACCTTCTAGATCACCTACTCCAGGATCATATTCATAACCGCATCCATTACATACATAATGTTTCCAAGTTGGAGTGACTTTTTTCGGAATAACTCTCTTCATCTTTTTCATTGGTGGAGCCTCTTTCTTTGGTTCACCATTATCTAAAGCCTCAATAAGTAGAGGTAGTACTTCCATCAAATCACCAACAATACCGTAATCTGCGTTTTTGAAAATCTTTGCATTAGGGTTTATATTAATTGCAACAATTGTAGAAGCATCTTTTATACCTTTTAAATGTTGACCTGCACCTGAAATACCACATGCAATATAAAGATTCCCTTTAAACTTTTGTCCTGACATACCAACATAACGATCAATTGGAACATATTTTAAAGTTTCAGCTACTGGTCTAGAAGAACCTATTGCTGCACCAGCTTGAACTGCTAATTCTTTTATAAGATGCATATTCTCCTTTTCTCCTATGCCTTGGCCTACACTAACTACTCTCTCCGCCTTGCTTATTGGAGTATCTATAGAAATTCCTACAGAAAAATCATATCCATCCTTCTTAAGAGCTTCTACAAGAGAATTTACTCTTTCTTCAGGTGTCCCATCTTTATAAATTACCTTCTTACGATACCCTGTTGCAGGTTCCCTTGAAGTTTTTGCTGCATTCTCTGTTTTTGGCATTTTTCCTATAATATTGGCTGCTATAACAACACGCTGTATTTCATTAGTTCCCTCATATATAGTGCAGATTTTAGCATCTCTATAGGCACGCTCAACTTCCATACCTTTAAGGTATCCGCTTCCCCCAAAGATTTGAAGAGCATCGTTGACAATCTCAAGACAAACATCAGAAGCATATTGTTTAGCCATTGCTGCTTCCATGTTGTAGTTCTCATGATTTTCCTTAAGCTCTGCTGCACTATAAATAAGAAATCTGGCTGCTCTAAGCTTTGTAGCCATATCTGCTAATTTAAATGCGATTATCTGCTGCTGACAAATAGGCTTACCAAATTGAACTCTTTCTTTTGAATATTCTAAGGCATTCTCATAAGCACCTTGAGCTATTCCTAGAGCTTGAGCAGCAATACCAATACGTCCACCATCTAATGTAGACATAGCAATTTTGAAACCATCGCCTTCTTTACCTAATAAATTTTCCTTAGGCACCTTTACATCATTAAAAATGAGTTCTGCAGTAGCTGATGAACGAATTCCCATCTTATCATAATGCTTACCAAAACTAAAACCTTCTGATCCCTTCTCAACGATAAATGCACTAATACCTCGTATGCCAATATTTGGTGTAGTCACTGCAAAAATAATATAAATATCAGCCTCGCCACCATTAGTGATAAATATTTTTTCACCATTTAAGATATAATGATCTCCTTCTAGTACAGCCGTTGTTTCTGTTCCTCCAGCATCACTACCTGCATTTTCTTCAGTCAAACCAAATGCTCCAAGCTTTTCGCCTTTTGCTAATGGCACTAAATATTTTTGTTTTTGCTCCTCATTTCCAAAAGCTGCAATTGGATATGTTCCTAATGATGTATGTGCAGATAAGATTACTCCTGTCCCACCATCAACTCTTGATAATTCCTCGACAGCTATCGCATAACTAATCACATCTAAGCCAGCTCCTCCATACTCCTTTGAATACGGAATACCCATCACTCCCATATCAGCTAGCTTTTGAACTACTTCTGAAGGGAATTTATTTTCTTGATCCAACATAAATGCAATAGGTTTAACTTCCTCTTCAGCAAATTCTCTTATTTTTGTTCTCAAATTTTCATGTTGTTCTGTAGTTTTGAAAAACATAAATACACCTCCCTTTAATTATACGGTTTCACCAATGTCATTCTATGAAATCTGTAAAACCACATTCCCAAATATATTCCTTAAATGTATACCTAAACCGTATACATTTATTGTATACCTTAAAGGTATACTTTTCAACTGTTATTTTATCTATTTTATTCCATAATAGACAATTAAAGCTTAAAACTCCTCCTCTTTTAAAGATAATATAACTTTTCCTTCCATTATCTTATAAAAGCAATTATTTTCATTTATAAAGTTCTTCTTTATTTCTATATTCCCCCTTATTTAATTTAAGATATATTTAAAGTTTCTATATTTATATCAACACTTATAATTATGCTATTTGCAATACTATTATTAACATTAATATAAACTATAATAAAAAAAAGCAGATACGAATTAAGTAACTACTATTTTTTATTGATTTAATTTATTTTTCTTTATGTCTACTTATGATATGGTTCACCTTTAATTATTCTAAAGCCTCTATAAATTTGTTCTAATAGCATTACTCTAAAAAGCTGATGTGGAAATGTCATCTTTGAAAAGCATAATTTATAATTAGCTCTTGCTAAAACACTTTTTGAGATTCCTAGGCTTCCTCCTATTATAAATGCTATATTTGGATTTCCTGTTACCCCCAAGTTATCTATGTATCCTGCAAATTCTTCTGATGTTAGTTGCTTTCCACCTAAATCCATTGCTATAACAAACATATTGTCTTTAATTTTATTTAGTATTCCTTGCCCCTCCTTCTCTTTAATTACCTCTTCTTCCTTTTCTGAAGCATTGTCTGGTGTTTTTTCATCTACCAATTCAACTATATCTAATTTGCAATACCTTCCTAATCTTTTTGAATATTCTTCTATAGCATCCCTTAAATACTTTTCCTTTATTTTACCAACTGTTATTATCGTTATGTTCATTGTTATCTCCTTTAATTATTTTATGCATACCTATATTATAACTAAAAATAAAAACTGTAACTAAATTCTTTACTCAGCTACAGTTTTTATTTCTCAATACTATTTATATTTTATACTAAGTTTTAAACTAACAACAATTAGAAATATCATTATATTCCTTTATAGAGCTTCAACTTTAATTCTAGATTTTGTCTTATATAGTCTGTATGCTGTTAACACCGCTCCTAATGCACATATTATAGCTGCGGCAACATATACATATTGCATCCCATATACAAAAATATCATCTCTTCCCTCTATATATCCTGTAACATGATATCCTATTTGACTACTCATCCTATTGTATAAAAGAGTTGTTGATAATGATATTCCAAATACCATTCCTAAATTTCTAACTAATGCATTTATGCTTCCCGCAATTCCTAAGTTTTTTGTATCTACTGTAGACATAACTAATGAATTATTGGGTGACTGAAACATTCCATTTCCCAGTGTCATTATGGCTATAAAAGCTATCAATGCACCTATGTGTGAATACTGATTTAAAGTTGATATTAAAAATAAACCTAGACTAGTTCCTATAAGTCCTAAGAATGTTAAAACTTCAGAACCTATTCTATCTGATATATATCCACTCATTGGCGCAACAACTGATAAAATTATTGGTGATACCATCATTAATACACCTGTAACCGAAGGAGCTAATTTCATCACATATTGTAGGTAAAATGGTAGTATAATATTTGAACAACTTATTGCTACAAATGATATAAACGCACAAAAAATACTAAGAGAAAATAATGAATTTTTAAATATCTCCAGTTTTAATAATGGCTCATCAATTCTTTTTTCAACTATTATAAATGAAATAAATAATACAATAGAGATAACAAATGACATAATAATTCCCACATTATCATATCCAATTTCCTTACCAAAAGTTAAAGCACTGAATAAAAGTACCATAGTTGATCCAAATAAAATTGCACCTTTTATATCTAATTTTTCATTTGAATTATTAGAACTTTTAGGAAGTGTCTTCATTGCTAAAGCCAATGCTAAAATTCCTATAGGCACATTTATTAAAAAAATATACTGCCAACTTAAAATCGATACAATTATTCCTCCCACTGGTGGACCTATCATTGAACCTAGAGCTACAAAAGTTCCATTTAAACCTAATGCTCTTCCTCTTTCATTTCTAGGAAAAACCTGAGTTATAATCCCTTGGCTTGTAGACATTGTTCCTGCAGCACCAATTGCTTGCAATATTCTCGAGAAAACTAACATTATTAATGAGTTAGATAATCCACATAAAAGTGAACCAATTGTAAAAATAATTATACCTAATTTAAAAACTGAAGTTTTACCCTTAATATCAGCTAATCTTCCAAATATAAGAATAGTTCCTACAATAACTATTAAATAACTCGTTACTACCCATTCTATAGATGCCATACTTACTGCAAGCTTCTGTGACATTACAGGAAGTGCTACATTTACTATACTACTATCAAGTGTGGACATAAATGTTAGCAATACAGTAGTAAATAATATTAACCATCTTTTTTTATCTGTACTTTCCATATGTTTTATCCTTTCTGTTTATATCTGTTTTATCTAGCTGTAAAAATAATGTTTATATGTAATGCAGCAACATTCATAAACCTAATCACAACTTATATAGTTGCATTTGCAACTATATAAAATTATAATATATTTTTATTATTTACACAAACGATATGATAATTCTATAAATATAAAAATATAATCCACATTTCAGAATTCAAAAAAAAACTTATCCACATTTTATTCTAATTCTATGGATAAGTTCTTAATATTATTGATAAAGTCTAATATCTCTTAATTATTAAGTAACACCTTATAGACTAATTTCGTAAATATATATAAGTTCTAGCTAATAAAATTCATATTTATTAAGTTGCCTTATATAAATATCATCTTTATATAAATAAGTGTTTTAAATCTATGAATAATATTTTGGAATTCTACATAGAGAAAAAGTAAAAAATCATACTTTCGTTAACATGTTATCAGATAAAACTAAGTATAAAGAATGTTCCCAAATAATAAATTAAAACTCCCTTAATAATGAGAACTTACTCCTAGTTTCTTTTAATGTCAGCAAAAGTATGATATTTAATTATATTTATATGTTGTACATCTTCATGTCATTTTTTACTTTAATTTAAATGATCCAACCATTTCATTTAAATTGTCTGATGAATATTCTAGCACATCAGTTGCTTGTTTTAACTGCCTTATTTCTAATAATATTTTCTTAACCATAGACAATGATTCTTCACTCTTATTTGAGCTATTTTCAGTAGATTGTTCTATCTTATTTGCCATAGTACTTACATTATTCATAACCTCTCCCACATCTTTGCTTTGAGTTGAAGTTATTTGTGCTATTGACTGCATCGAATTAGCTATTATATTTATATCTTCATTAATATCATCAAATGATTGAATAGATTCTTTTACACTCGCTGTAGATATATCCACCTTAGTATCTATCTCTTCTGCATATTCAAATGTTGTTTGTGTCTGTTCTTGAACTTGATTAATAACATTACTTATTGACCTGGTAGCACTTTCTGTTTCTAGAGCTAATTTAGATATTTCTTCTGCAACTACAGAAAATCCTTTTCCACTCGCTCCAGCTCTTGCAGCCTCAATTGATGCATTAAGGGCTAAAAGCTGCGTCTGCTTACTTATATTTCTTATCACATTAATTACTTCACTTATCTCCTCTGAATATCCCTGTAAAGTGCTTATAGATTGTACAGTATTCTCAATAGTCTTTTCTAAATCTTCCATATTACTCAACACCTCTTTGGATATGCTTTGCGCTGATGCCGCACTTTCATTAGTTCCTTCAACTATCCCTGATACTTCTAATATAAGACTATCCATTTCTTGAATAGATGCCGTAATATCTGAAAATTTGTTTTTTGTATCTTGAAATACTAGATTTTGCTCTTTAGAATTTTCCAACAAAGTTATTACTGTATTTTCAATCACTCCCATTCCATTTTTAACTTCACTTGTTATATTAGAAACTATATTTACTGACTTTTTTGTAGTCTTGGCTGATTTCTTTACTCTATCTAACATACTCATTTGGTTATTTATAAACTTATTAAACCATCTTGATAATTCTCCAATTTCATCTGATGATATCTTTTCAACTCTTTTTGTTAAATTTCCTTCGCCTTCTGCAATGTCCTGTAATATATTTATCGTTCTACTTAAAGGCGATGAGATCATTCTTTTAGATATTAATAGCGAAAATAGTGATAATATAATCCACATTGATATAGATGTGAATATACTATTACTCGGGGATAAATTAATCGTTATAAAATTTACTGTGACTAAAATTGCCGATACTATCGATATGGTTATTGGCATTTTGAAATTAATGCTTTGAAAGTTATATATCTCAGCTATATCACCTTCACACATCATTCCCCATACATCATCACAGTTCGGAGGTGTTATTAATGTTCCCTTACCTCCAACCATTATATGTCTGTAATCTGGATATCCAGGCCAACAATCCAGGTTTTCACCATTTCTAATTGTATTTTCAACTCCCCGATGCAATTTACTTGTAGCTGGATCATTAAAAATTATTTCGAATTCGGTATGCTCCTTTATTTTAACTGTCCCCCAACTCTTTGTTTTGATTCCATCTTTAAGATTATCACCTAGAGTAAAGGTATTATCTTCAAATCTACTTCTAGATATAGCCGTTCCCGGCTTAATATCTCTACTAGTCTTCACCATAAATAAGTAGTTGTCTCCAGAATCCTTATAAATATGAGTATCTTCATCTTGAATTACATTGCTCATATCATCATTTAATGCTCTACAACATAATATCCTAACTTGATCGCTATGATTTCTGCATCTACTAGAAAACATTAATGTAACGTCATCTGCAAATTTCTTATTACTTGTATCAATATCTAGAGTTCGTTTATCTATATATGGCCCATACATTAGAGACCTACCTTCTAATCCTGCTTTTAGATTAGGTAAATCACTCATATCTAATCCAATATGCTCTTTACACGAAGAAACTGATACTAATCCATCTTCATTTAAAACAAATATTTCACAAAAATCCTCGTGCTTTTTTACGGTTTCACTTAAATAATTACATACTATCTTATCATTATCTTGTAATGCTACAAGTGAATTCTTAATATTCTCTAATTGTGCCCACTTATCATTAAACCAGTTATCTAATGCCTTTTTTCTTCCATTTGATATTCCTTCAAATACTTTTTCTGAATGCTCTTTTAAATTTCTATTCAACAGATATTTAAGCCGCAAACTCATAGCAATCCCCCCAAATATTATTCTTATATTTATTTTTAATAAAAAAATAAAGCACTAAATAAAGATCTTTAGAATCTATATTTGTGCTTTCATAGCATTAATATTCTTTTATTTATTACAATTTCTTCTATATCATAATTATACCAACTATATTCACTTTTGTGAATTATTATTTTTCATGAAACCATTAGTAAAGAAAAAAACCCTATCTAAACTAGGGTTTTTTTATGCCTTAAATGGCAAACTCCTATATTACATAGAGTTCACTTATATGTATTCATATTATTTATCTTTTCCACAACACTTTTTATATTTCTTTCCACTACCGCATGGGCACATATCATTTCTTCCAACTTTATCTAGATTTCTTACTATTCTAGATTCTTTGTACTGCTTTTGTATTTCATTCCTTTTTTCTATTGAGAATATTCCATCCCATTGTGGTAATGTGTATAAATATTCTGCTTTTGCATCTAGCATATTAAAATATAAAGTTTCTAAATTTATATCAAGTACTAGTTCTGTATCAGCATCTATAGTTTCAAGATCATATTGATTTTTTAAACTATCATTAATACCATCCATAAATCCCATAGCAAATTCTACTGTAGAATCATGTTCTTTAGCTAATTCACTTATTGTAGTCTTTTTAACACTTTTATGATTAGCTAATAAATCTTTATATATTGATTTTTCTAATTTACTATACTCTTCCCAGAAAGCATTTTCTCCCTTAGTTTTTACATAGTCAACAACCATGTCAGTCCAATTTGTATATAAACTCATTTTTAAGTCCTCCCTTAAATCTTCATTGATTATATATAATATATTTCTATAAATTATAAGCTCAAATAAACTATATCTCTATATAACTGCTGGGATTATGTCTGTTTGCCATAGTTAATATTATGTCCTCTTTTAACTTAATTCCATTTTCATTTAACACGCTTAAAACAGTTTGGTATGCTAAATCTGGTTGATTATTAGTATTGCTTAAATGACCTAAAATAATCTTCTTCTTAGTTGAAGATTTGTATAGTTCAACTATAGCACTTCCACAATCCTCATTAGATAAATGTCCTATTTCGCTCAATATCCTTCGTTTTAAAGGATATGGATATGGTCCAAACTTAAGCATATTTACATCATGATTACTTTCAATGAGAATAACTTCTGATTCTTTTATATTATCATAAATCTCTCTTGTAAAAGTTCCAAAATCCGTTGCTATGCTTATACTCTTTTTTTCCGAACTAACTGTATAACCCATTGGTGCAGCTGCATCATGCGGAATATTAAATGCTTTAATATTCATATCTTCTATTTCGGTAATTGACCTTTTATCAATTACCTTTATATTGTGTTCTTTTATATTCCCAATTAAGCTTTCCATAGCAGACCAAGTATCAGCATTTGCATATATAGGAATGTCATACTTTCTAGACAATACTCCAACTCCTTTAATATGATCACTATGCTCGTGAGTTATAAAAATTCCGTTCAAATCCTTTGGATTTTCATTAATTTCTTGTAATGCTAAATCAATTTTCTTGCCTGGGAGTCCCGCATCAATTAATATCTTAGCTCTATTTGAGGCAATAAACATACTATTACCGCTACTGCCACTATATAAAGAACAAAATATCATTCTAATCTCCTCCCCCTAATTTATTTATATTACTCATCCACTTCTATTCTTTTAATATCTGCTCCTAAAGCTCTAAACTTGTTTTCTATATGAGGGTATCCTCTATCAATATGTTCTATACTAGTTATTTCAGTTGTTCCCTCTGCAACTAATCCCGCAATAACCATAGCAGCACCTGCTCTTAGATCTGTCGCCTTTACTACTGCGCCTGTTAACTTTTGTGCACCATCTATAATTGCAACTCTGCCTTCAACTTTAATATTGGCCCCCATCTTCTTCAATTCATCTATGTGTTTATGTCTATTCTCCCAGATAGATTCAGTAATTAAGCTTCTTCCTGGTACAATGCTTAGCAATGTTGACATTGGTTGCTGAATATCCGTTGGAAATCCTGGGTACGGTGTAGTTTTTATATTAACGCCCTTAAGTGGTGCATTCACAGTAACTCTAATACAATCATCACCTTCTTCAATCACTGCTCCCATCTCTGTAAGCTTAGCTGTAATTGATTCTAAATGCTTTGGTATAACGTTTCTTATATAAACATCGCCACCTGTAGCAACAGCTGCTATCATGAATGTACCTGCTTCAATTTGATCTGGTATTACACTATAAGAACATCCTTTTAAGCTCTCTACACCTTTAATTCTTATTACATCTGTTCCTGCGCCTCTTATATCAGCTCCCATTGAATTTAAAAAGTTCGCAACATCAACAACATGAGGTTCCTTTGCTACATTCTCTAATACTGTTACACCCTCTGCTAACGTTGCTGCAATCATAACATTTATTGTTGCTCCTACTGAAACTACGTCAAAAAATATATTAGCTCCTATCAACTTATCAGCTTTAACATTAACCGCCCCATGTTCTATAAACACTTCAGCTCCTAAAGCTTCAAATCCTTTTATATGTTGATCAATTGGTCTTACCCCTATTGAACACCCTCCTGGAAGAACTACTCTTGCTTTCTTAAATCGTGCTAATAAAGCTCCAATAAAATAATATGAAGCTCTCATTCTTCTAACATCATCCGTGCATGCATCAAAATTATTTACATTAGTACTATCTATTTCTAAAGTATTGTTATCTATCTTAACAATATTACAACCTAAGCTTCTAAGTATTCTTTCCAAGCAGTGTACATCTTCAATATCTGGTATGTTATCAATTATGCATTTTCCATCACTTGCCATTATAGCTGCTGGTAATATTGCTACTGCTGCATTCTTGGCACCATTGATATCAACAGTACCTTCTAGCAAGTTTCCGCCGTTTATAACTAATCTCTCCATTGAATTCACCCTATCTATTAAAATCTATATTATCATATATACTATTTTACATTATTAACCTATTTTATAATTAAAATCTACTTTAATTATTATATCATAAACTAAATTTATTTAAATACATTTTTTCAGTCCATCAACACTTTTTTAACCATATATAGGCTACAATACAATTTTTCTTTTGGATTTACTGTAATTATATCCCTAAAATCATATATTACTGGAATAAATATTTCTTTTATTCAAAAAATATCCTTCAATTCCATAATTATTATTATCATTTACTATTTAATTATTCTTCTATTCTTTTATTCTACTTATTGTGTTATAATTTATTAAGATTTTTATTAATACAATATATTGAGATTGTGAGGTTTATCATGAAGTACTATATAGTTGCATTATTTGATGAGGAAACCTATCAAGTAATATCACCGATACAAAGAAATATGTCAAAAAAATTTAGAGCAAATAGGAATTCTCCAATACCTTTTGTTTTATTAACATCTATTGAAAATCCTAATTTGGATAAGTTGTGCCCAGTTATTGATAAAATTGTGGCTCCTTATAAAAGTTTTAGAATTGATGCAAGTGATTTAGTCTATTTGTTTGAACCTACAAAAAGTATAAATTTAAAAATAGACAATAAGGGTTATATAAAGAGACTTTCTCGTAGTCTTTTTGATATATTGGAACTTAACGGATTTGCTGTTAAGTCTTTTGGAGATAATTTTATTTCACTTGCTAATTTAGGTTATCTTCCCAAGGACTATAAAAAGCAAGATGTAAAGCTAAATTTTCCTGAGATATATGATAATGATAACTTTGTTAAACTAAGAATTAAGAGCATTGAAATATGGAAACTTCCTATAGTTAAGAAAAATGTTCCTTTGAAATCTTATATTTTAAAAGACTTTTAGCTTAAACGGTCTTACTATCATAATAAATCGACTGTTAAACAATCCAATAAATTTATATTTTAAAGACTGTGTTGCGTTTCTGCATTCATCACAGTCTTTTTTGTTTAATAATTTTTAAAACTGTTCTTCTCTTATAGTTATATTTTCCTCTAAAGTAAAATTAACTTTAAAAATAATCTCTTAATTTCGAATTTTCTAAAAATATTTTTTTGTAGTCGTTTTCCGAACTTTCATTTATTTTAAAGATTTTGTAAAATAATATTATTATTAGAAATGTAGGAGGATTCACTATGAATATTCAGCCACTATTTAAAGTACAAAAAAAATACAATGATAGTTTATCTATAAATGAAGAGCTAGACTCCCACAAATTACGAGTACGCAAAAACTTAGAATTTGAAATATCTCTTGGTGCATTAGCTAGTGAAACTAATTGCTTCAACTATTTATTAAAAAAATCTAGGCCCATTAACATCAGTGCTATATTTGATATGTATATAACTTGTATTTCTCAAGTCTTAACACTAGGTATTGATCATAGATATACAGATTTAATTGCAGTATCTATGACACCTAATGACTATTGTTTAAGTGATCAATTTCTAAACTTATATATTGATATAAATGATTTAATTGCTTTCCCATCTATAGATCACTACTTAACTTTATTTGAAGACCTGCTAAGTTTAGGATTAACCTTAGGTTTTTCAGAATCTCAAATACAAAATCAATTTATTAAGGATTTAGACAACTTGGTTATCCTTTAATTGATACATTCATACTAATTACATAACACCATTTTTATTTTTTATAATATTTAAGATCCTTAGGGGAATAATAATTTTGAGGTGATGTTATGTTTGGAATAATATGTGCAATAATTTCAGGAATTGCTATGAGTGTTCAAGGTGTATTTAATACCAGGTTAGGCGAGAAAATTGGAGTATGGGAAACTACATTATTAGTTCAAATCATTGCTCTTATCTTAAGCCTTATCATCTTTTTCTTTTTAGGTGATGGTAATTATTCTAATTTGAAGGACTCCAATAAACTTTATCTATTAGGTGGAGCATTAGGAGTTGTTATAACCTTTACTGTAATAAAAAGCGTTGGCTCAATGGGACCTACCTTCGGTATTGGTATTATATTAATATCTCAATTACTTGCTGCCGCACTTATAGATGCCTTTGGATTATTTGGAAGTGAAAGACTTAGATTTTCATTAAATCATTTTTTAGGTATTGCTATTATGATTGTTGGTATTGTAATATTTAAGTGGAATCATTAGGAAGGGACCGATAAAACTTGAATACTTTTTCTAACATTAATTTTTTATTCCATTTAACAATTAACAATATAAAGGAATATTTTAAAAAAAGCGCAGAAATAAAATCTGATAAAATTATAAAAAACTCAATTAATTGGTTTGGTCATGCTACCACAATTATTAATCTATCAAATAAAATTATTATAACTGATCCCGTATTTTCTAGTTCATTAGGGTATTTTAAGAGACTTGTAAAAAAACCAATATACATAAATGATTTGAAAGTAGACTATATACTACTCTCTCATGGACATATGGATCATTTAAATTTCTCATCTCTTAGAAAATTAAATAAAGACGCTGTTTTTATTGTCCCAAAAGGATATACCCGTATTGCCAGGTTACTTGGTTTTAAGAATGTGTTCTTACTACATCCTGGAGATGTGTATGAAGATGACTTTATAAGGATTACTGCTTATGAAGCTAATCATGATGGGAGACGCTTTTATTTTGGACATGATGATGAAAGTATTTCATTTTTAATTGAAAGAGAAAATAAAAGCGTGTTCTTTGCAGGTGATACAGCACTTACTGATAACTTTAAAAATATATCTTGCGATGTTTCATTAATGCCTGTAGGCTGTTATAAACCTGATCGATTTTCATATATGCATTGTACGCCAAAACAAAGTTATGAGATGTTTAAAATGATGTCTTGCCCTACAATGATACCAATTCACTATAAAACTTTTAGAATCTCATTAGAGAACTTTCAGGAAACCGAAGAAACATTATTAAGTTTGAACGATAAGGCTATAAAAATTATAGACATAGGGGAAACCTACAGTTTTTAAATAGTAGATTGATTATTAAGGATAAATCCAAGTATGAAGCTTGAATAAAAATAATAATCAATCTACTATTTAATTTCTTAACTTAATGGATAAAGATCATATACAACAAAAATTTTCTTAATCCTTAACTTTTTATTAACAATAAGATTCTTTTTCATATAATATATTGAAGTAATAATATTTTGGAGAAATATATGTTTTCATCTAAAAGTAAGCTAGATCATAATTTAAAAGACTATATATCAAAAAATGCTTATAAAAGTTATAGAATACTTATACAATATAAAGATTTTCAATCCTCAATAGTTAAAAAAATCAGTTCATATAAAGGTACTGTACATCATATTATTGAATCTTCTAATATTATAAGTGCCGAACTAAGTTCAAGAGGCATAGATAGAATTTCTGAATATCCTGAAATTAAAAGAATTTGCTTGGATGAATACCTATTTTTGTGTGGAATGAGTGTAACTACAGCAAATAAGATTCACTTTTCTGAAAAGTTTAGTTTATCTGGTGCAGGAGTAGGAATAGGTCTTATAGACAGTGGTATATTTCCTCATCAAGACCTAACCTCTCCTGGCACCAAAGTAGAATTATTTGAAGATCTAATTAATAATTTTCGATATCCTTATGATGATAATGGACATGGTACCTCTATGGCTGGAATTTTGTGCAGTAGTGGCATATCCTCAAATAATATGTATAAAGGAATTTGTAATAAGAGTAAGCTATTCTGCTATAAAGCTTTTGACAAACTCGGTAAAGGATTTGCTTCCGACATATTATATTCTATAGAAAGTTTATCTAATATATCTAAAGAAAATAACATAAAGGTATTATGTTTGCCTTTTGAACTTTTAACTCATAATACATTCATTGTCTCTTGCTTTGATTTGACATTTAACTATGCTATATCGAAAGGATTGATTCCTATAGTTCCTAGTGGAAGTAACTTAAGCGAGAAAACATCTATTATGGGAATTGCTACTCTCCCAAGCTGTATAACTATAGGCGGCTTAAATACAACTACTTCGATAATAAAGCCTTATACTTATTCTTCCGCAGGACCATATAGCAAATTATCAAAGCCAGATTTATCTGCTGCATGCGTTAATATTATATCTTTAAATTCTGATAATAATTATATTTCAGAAAAAAACGGAATTAAAGTTTATCCAAATAAACTTGAAGTGCCATATAAAGCTTTTACAGGCTCATCTATTGCCACGGCCTATATTAGTGGATTATGTGCGTTATTATGTGAGAAAAATCCATCAATAACTTTCAAAGATATGGTTTCATTATTAAAGGTTGCATGTGATCCTATTGATGATATATCCAATCAAACTCAAGGTGAAGGTGTTGTAAATGTAAATAAACTTATCATATAATTATTTATTTTAATTAGTATTCTTCCCATGCAGAACATGCATTTGTTTTATTACATTAGTAATTTTTTTATGAAGACAAATGCATGTTCTTTATATCCTCTTAAATCTTATATAAAAGTACTTAACTAAGAACCAGTTAAGTAATATTTCGCTTTATTAAGGTCATAATATGCTATAATTATTTACATACATTAGATTATCATATAATCAATATTATTAAATCAAGTTTTGCTTGTTAATATATACTAAAACTTTGAAAGGTAGGTAGTAAACAGAATGAGCACATTTATGTTAAAGAATAAATCTCTAGGGTTCACTCCTGTTAATAATGTATTTATAGAAAAATACATGCCACAAGCTAGAGGTGAATTTGTAAAAGTTTATTTATTGATGCTAAAGCATACTATTTCTGGTGAATTAGGCGTTAGCTCATCAATACTAGCTTCCTCGCTTAATTTGTTAGAATCAGACATTATGAATGCGTTTAGTTATTGGAATGACCAAGGAGTTATAAAACTAACTCAGATAGATAAAATGGGCAATTTTAATGTAGAATTTGTAGATTTAATTGAAGAACCATCGAAATCTACTAGACAGGTTGACTTATTAGAAGCTTTGGATAGCACAAATACTAAAGATATGCTAAAAGATATTGAAACTCTTCTAGCTAGGCCTCTATCTCCAAATGAAATGTCACTTTACTTAAATTGGCAAAGAGAATTCGGTTTTTCATCTGAATTAATTCTTATTTTAATGGAATACTGTATATCAAAGGGGAAAAGTGATTCTAGATATATAGAAAAGGTTGCTATAGCTTGGCATGATCAAAAAATAACCACTATTGAGCAAGCTCAAAATTTGATAAAAAAAGCAGAGGATAAATGGATTAATATAAGAAAAATTCTTACTTATTTAGGTATAAATAATACAGATATAATGAAGCCCCAACAAGATTTAATAGAAAAATGGCTTCTTATTTATAAGTATTCAAATGAAATTATATTCAAAGCTTGTGATGTATGCTTCGAAAGATTGAATAGAGCAGATTTTAAGTATATTGATGGCATCTTAAGTAATTGGAATAAAAATAATATTAGAACTTTAGAAGACATAGCTCTTAAAGATAATAAAAATGTAAAAAATAATAAGTACCAAAGAACTTACAATAATAATGATAAATCATCTCTCAAATTCAATAACTTTGAAGCGAGAGAATATGATTATGATTCATTAGAAAAAAAACTTTTAGGATGGGATAGCGATGATTAAAGGTTATCAAACAGAAATTTTAAAAATATATGATAAACTTAGAGAAGGTGAAGCTAGAAATTTAAAGCTTAGGAAAGAAGAAATATCAAAAAAGCATCCTGAGATTATTGAATTGGATAATAAAATTCAAAGATTGTCTTTAAAAATGGCGGTATCAATTCTTAAGTCTAAAGATAGTGAAAAAATAATAGATGGCTATAAAGAAAATATAACTGATTTAAGAGTAAAAAAATGTGAAATGTTAGTTGAAAGAGGTTATGATCCTGAATATTTAAATTTGCGTTATCAATGTAATAAATGTAAAGATACTGGATTTATAGGAAATGTAAAATGTACTTGCTATAAACAAAAGCTAATTAAATTATACTATCAAAATTCAGAACTAGAAACTACAACATCCTATAATAACTTTGATAACTTCGATTTAAATTTGTTTTCAAGCCACAAACTTGGAGATGAAAAATATTCTCCTAGAAAAAATATGGAGAATAACTTAGACTATATATTAAAAGATTATCTTCCGAACTTTTCAAAAATATCAACAAACTTATTATTTTATGGAAATCCTGGGAGTGGAAAAACATATTTATCATATTGTATTGCTAAGGCCATATTAGATATGGGTTTCTTAGTAATTTATAAAACATCTGATGAATTAATCAAGAACTTAAGAGAAATAAGATTCAATAATGACTCAGGCTTAGAATCATTATTACTAGAATGTGACTTACTAATTGTAGATGATTTAGGTGCAGAACATCTTAATGAATTTTCAGTAACCGAGTTATTTAATATAATTAACAAGCGAATTCTTACTAATAAAAAAATGCTTATCTCGACTAATTTAACTTTGCCAGGAATAACAAAGCAATATAGTGAAAGAATTGCCTCTCGGTTAATTGGAGAATTTAAACTCTGTAAATTTTATTCTGAAGATATAAGGATTAAAAAAAATTTAGAAAAAAATAGATAATCTTATTTCAATTCAAATAAATTAAGCTCTGATATGATATTTATTATGTTAATGACTATCATGTTAGGGTTTCATTTTTATTACAACTTTATTTTATGAATCCCCAAAAAACTTATTTCTTTAAAAAACTTAGTTAATATTATAGATTATATTTTATAAATAAATTTCCATAAAAAAAAACAAGTTCTAATTTATAGAACTTGTTTTTTAAATGGCGACTCAGAAGGGGCTCGAACCCTCGACCTCCGGCGTGACAGGCCGGCACTCTAACCAACTGAGCTACTGAGCCATCTTATGGTG
>NZ_JHXK01000043.1 GCF_000621745.1 Clostridium beijerinckii HUN142
TATATCTTCAGCCGTTTTTATATCAGAGTTATTCAAAATTAATTTTACTAATTCATCTCTAGATAAAGACATAGCCTGTGCTCCCTTCATTTGATAATTTATTATATCATCCTAATGGAGTTTACACAGACTATTTTACACTCTCCGATTTTAATATTTTTCTTATTCACTTGACTTGTGCATTAATTTGAGAAATTTTTATATGTACACCAATCCATAAATTACTTTAACAAAATTTTATAAAAAAATAGCATAGATATCCCGAATATGTTAAGTTTATATTCCGACACCAAACCTAATGAAGTTAATATGTGCTGACAACAATATTAAACCATAATGAAGAAATAAACAACTATATTTTAGAATTAAATTTACCATATTTCTCTGAGTTAAATAAACATATGATAAATTTAGCTTTTGGAATAACCGTCACCGAAGGTATTAAGAATCTTTCTTAAATCTATAGAAAGCTTACTTGTAATAGGCATAGAAGTAGAGATTCAAGGTTCCTAAGCTCATACTCATGGAATCATGAGTATGTTACGGATGAACGAATATTTCATGCTATCTCTGAAATCTCCAATACATCGAAAGATGATGATGATGGATTTCTAATTATTTATGATACTTTAAGTAAAAAACGATATCTCTACAAAACATATAGAAGGTTTAGATTTTCATAATTCCCATGCAGATGGAAATAAGCCTATGTGGTCTCATTGCTTGGTAGCATCTCATTATACAATTAATGATTAGTCAATTCCTTTAAACTTTAAACAGTATCAACGTAAAAAAGTCTTTAAGAATAATCCTAAAAAGTTTAAGGGTAAACAACAACTCGCTATAGAATTGATAAATGAATTTACTCCAGCTACAAAAACTAATTATCTGCTGATTGATTCATGGTATACCTCAGCAAAAATTTTGTTTCACGGTTTAGTAAATGGTTGTTACTGCATAGGAAGAATTAAATCTATTAGAGTTATATATCCTGCGGGCATTAAAATCGGTGTTGATAAGTTTTTAAAGCACATTATGCCTAATGAAACTAGCATTGTTACAGCTAGCAACAATAAGTATTATGTTTATAGATACGAAAGAAAACTTATTGACATCGAAAATGCAGTTGTGCTTATAAGTTGGAGTAAACAAGATTTATCTGATAATACTTGTTTTCTACTAAGTACAAATATATCACTAGATAATCAAACTATAATCTCTTACTATGAAAAACGCTGGAATATTGAAGTAAGCTACAGATATCATAAATCATCTTTTGGTTTTGATAAGTTTCAAGTCGAATCCTCAAAATCAATAAATAGATATTGGAGTATGGTATTTCTAAAATATACTTTTCTAGAAATTTTCAGAGTAAAAAGTAGTAAGGTACTCAAATTAAAAACTTTAGGAGATACAATACCTTACTTTCGTAACAGATATTTGGTACAAATAGTTAGGCTTGCATATGCCTGTGCAGATAACGGGATAGGTTTAGATTCGGTTATTTTCAAATTAGGACTAGTAGCTTAAAGTTTCTCTATTTAGTGCACAAGCCTAATAAATTAATATAGAATATATAGTGTAAAGCTAATGCATAGCTTGTAGTGAGTTTATCTATTTGATATAATCATAAGAGTAAAAAATAACATATAGTCAGTTCGAAAGCCTCCTGACTTAAAATAAAACTACGGTTAAATAATTGATGATAATAAAGATTAAATTAATTTGTTGTTAATGGAATCTTTTATTTTTGTTGAGTATATTTATCGTAGGATTTTTCCTGCGATTTTTTTATTTTCTAGGAATCTATATTGAAGCAAAATTTGTGGAGATTTTGTTCTTTGAGGGTACGGAAATTATGGGAAAGGTTGATTAAGCAGGTTACATTTAAAAATATTATTAGTAAAATGGAGGAGTTTATATGAATAATAATAATACAGTGAAAAGGCTAGTTAAAACAGCTATCATAGCCGCACTTTATGCAGTTATAACGCTTGTTCTGGCACCAATAAGCTATGGTCCTATACAATTTAGAGTCTCAGAGATAATGGTACTATTAGCATTTTTTGATCCCTTTTATATTGTAGGCCTTACTCTTGGATGCTTTATTGCAAATATTCTTGGACCTAATGGTTTAGCAGATATAATATTTGGTACTTTAGCAACATTTATTAGTGTTTATGCTGTCTCAATTACGGAAAGGTTTGTAAAGAGTAAGAAAACATCATTAATAATAGCATCGCTTTGGCCTACCATTTTTAATGGAGTAATAATTGGATGGATGCTTAACTATATTTATCAATTTCCACTTGTATTATCGATTGGAGAAGTTGCAATTGGTGAGTTTGTTGTTGTTACAATAGTTGGTGTGCCAATTGTGAGGTTTTTACAAAATAAATATGGCAGTTTTCCTTTATTTTGTAAAAATTAAGAATGAAGAACTGATATTTATAAAATAATGCCTATCAAGAAATATTGCAGTAAAATTTTTATTGCAATATTTTTTTATACTTTTTACAAATTGTGATTTTAAAAATGGAATTATTAAAATAAATAGCATGGATATTAGAGAAATAAATAAATATTTAAGAGCAATCATTCAGTAATAAGCGTTTAAAAAATTATTATTGGATTTTTAATTATTATGTTAGGAGAGATCAAATCATAATTATTAAAATAGGGGATGTTAGCTGGAAGTAAGCCGATTTTATTGCAAGTAACAAAAACTCAATAATAAACATAAATATAGCATATGTAGAATATTTATGAATAGTGATTTAAATTGATTTATAGATTAATCTATACTGTTACATATTAATTATTGGAGGAATTATAATTAATTTTCAAGTTTGACATGAATATCCCCCTACTCTATAATTTAATTAC
The DNA here is from genome assembly GCF_000621745.1 of Clostridium beijerinckii HUN142. Taxonomy (GTDB): domain Bacteria; phylum Bacillota; class Clostridia; order Clostridiales; family Clostridiaceae; genus Clostridium; species Clostridium beijerinckii_A. Next base: position 2,887 of record NZ_JHXK01000043.1, read on the forward strand.
ACAATTTTGAAAGAACAAGGAAGCGAAAATTAGTATGATAAGTGTTATCGAAACCGCAATTATAACTATAATAATATCATTTATATCTGGATTACTGTTAGAGTATTATAAAAATCTGGCTCCTAAAATATTATGTAATATAGGAGAAGGTGTACAGTTAGAATTAAATAACAAAAAGATATGTGCATATGTTCTTAATATCAGAAACATATCTAATAAAACAATTCATAAGTTGACCTTAAACATACAAGGGTTACAAAATGACTTGAAAATTGGAGATGCTCAAATAACGAAAGGCTTGAAATTTGATTCTTCAATAGAAGATAACATTTTAGATGTATATATACCTTTCTTAAGTAAAAATGATGAGTTTTCAGCCACTCTGTATGTGGAAAGTAAATATGGAGAGTATAAAAAGCCTGTTGTAACAATTAGGTCACCTGAAGATTTTAAAGAGATAGAATCAATCGAGCAAGGAGGAATAATATCCTCATTATTTAACATGCCTAAAAATATAAATAAGTTACTTTGTAATATAATGAAAACTGATAAAGATTCAACCTGCAATAGAGGACGCAGATCTACAGTTAATAAAGGACAATCTACTAAGAAAATAGTTAGTAAAGAAAATAGTAAGATATTTGGTGGAGGTAAAAACTCTGGTACCAATAGAAAAGCTCTAATAGCTATTATATCAATTATTTTAATTATAAGCATTGGAGCATTAGGAGGATTATATCTTCAGGAGATGTCCACTAATGCAAAAACTTCAGATGAAAAGACTGAAGTTCAGAAGCAATCAACGAGTGGATTACAGTCAGAAGGTGAACAGACTAAAAATGCGAATGAAAAAGCGCCGACAAGTGGAAAAAATAAAAATTCGGGAGTAAAAGTTTCAGGTAATGGAACCAATAAAGATTCAGGTGCAAAAACATCGCAGAATGGAGATACTGGAAACACAGATACAAAGGCACAAGCAGGTGGAGTGCCAGAGAATTCAGATATAAAAACATCAACAGATGGAAATAGTCAAAGTAATACAGATACCAAAGCATCAACAAGTGGTGGAACAAATGGAAGCACAAACTTAAAGCCACCAGCAGTCACAGCAACTGAAAATACAGATGCAAAATCATCAACAAGTGGAACAAATGGGAATGCAGATCAGAAAACATCTACAGATGGAACTACTAAAAATGTGGATACAAAGCCATCGACAGGTGGAGCAACTGTAAATTCAGGAAATTAGTGTGAAATGCATTTTATAAGTGATTAGTAGAATAATAACTAGCATTAAAACAGCAGTTTTTTTGATAGTTGATATTTTAGTAATTCTTTAAGATTATGTCTACTATTTTCTATAGAAACCTATGTGAATCTAAATTTTAGATTCACATAGGTTGTTTTTATTTTAGTGAAGCATTAAATGTATAATCATGGGATTAACCATAGGTCATGATAATTACGTTACAAAAACATCAAACCAAATAGTGTTACAGTAAGTACAAAAAAAGTGAACCTCTTCACCATCATACATAAGGATATAATAGTGAGGGGGATTTTTTAGATTTACAAGAGTTAGTATATTTACAGGGCAATGGTTTTATATGAAAAATTAAAATTATAGATTTTATATGTTATATTGAAGAACTTATATTACATTCGTAGCGTTTTAGTTTATGGCAGGGATAGTGAGAGTAATTTATTTATCGCAAAATATATAGTTAAGGTATAGTTTAACTTGAGAAATAAATGTGAATATTTTATATAAACAGTATACTAAGTCTAAGAAATTAAACTATAATGATTAATGTTAAGTAAATATTATAAAAAATTGGAGATATTATATGAATAAAATAGATACCTTAAAAATTTCAAACTATGATAAATTTAAGTGCATAGCTGATAAGTGCAAGTTCACATGTTGTGAAGGATGGGATATTAGTGTAGATAACGATACATATAATAAGTGGGAAAATGATAAATCTAATAATATCTTAAATAATGTAAAAATAAAAAGATATGAAGGTAAAGATGAATATTTTATAAATAAAGAAACTAATAAAGCATGTCCATTATTAGATAATCAAGGATTATGCAATATAGTAAAAGATCATGGTGAAAATTATTTATCTTTAACTTGCCAAAGTTTTCCTAGAATAGAGAATGTTTTTGAGGATAGAAGAGAGCTTTCATTATCATGTGCGTGTCCGGAAGTGTTAGAACTTATAGGCCGTGAAACTGGTAAAACAAATATAACCTCAGAAAGTAATACTAGCTTAGAAAGTAATGTATTGGAAATTAGAATTAGAGAAGCCGTTATAAGCATATTACAGCAAGAAAATTTTTTGTTAGAAGATAAGCTTATTATCAGCTTTCAAATGCTATTAACTATTTTAGAAAATGAGAATCTTAGAAAAGATGCTTTATTAGAAGAATTAGAAAAATATAAGAATAGGGATTATGTAAAAGAGCTTATCCATATGTATAAGGGGATGAAGATAAACATAAATGATTCGATTGAGGAAGTTAATAATTTATTTTTAGATATTGTAGAGAATTATAAAGAAGTTCATCTTTTTCATATTCTTTTAAAAGATGTTGTTAATTTTGCAGAAAATACTAAAATAAAAAAACTTTCATCCAAGTGGAATGATTATAAAATTATATTTGACCAATATAATGCATTTATTGAAAATTGTATTATATCTAAAATTTTTAGTAATTGTATCAGCAATGATATAGAAGAGATGATTATTTCTCTTCAAATGATTATATTAGAGTATTTAATGTTAAGGTATTCCTTATTTCTAAAATATTGTGTGGACAAAGAAATAAATGAAGAAGATATAAAAAATTATATTTTAGCTTTCTCAAGAATCATAGGTAATAATATTGATGCCATGATGGAATTTATTAGAGATGGTTTTGGAGATGATGTTTTAGAAATAGGATATTTGTGTTTTATAGCTTTAGCCTAATATTTGATGAAAGATAAAATTAAAAGCAGTTGCCCAATTCTTAAAATTTTAAAATTGGGTGGTCTTAGGTTTGATTTTAAATGTAAAATTGTAGAATAGTGCAGGATATATTTAGTATAATGGAGTGTATGAGGTGATGTTTTTGAAATTAAACATTTTTTTGGGCTTGGTACTATTATTATTTTCGTTAACATTAATTTATATAGGATACTTTTCATGGAAAAAAAATAAATTATACGTTTCAATGTCTTTGATTCCTGTATCAATTTATGCATTAGGATATGGATTTGAAATATTATGTACAAGCATTGAAGGGGTGAAATTCTGGATTAAGGTAGAATATTTAGGTATTCCATTTATAGTTGTATTTTGGTTAATGCTTGCACTTAATTTTACCGGATATAAAGAGAAATTTAAAAAGAATATTTTATTATTACTATATATAATACCTTCGATTACATTTATTCTGAATTGTACAAATGATTTTCATCATCTATTCTATAAACAACTATATATGAATGATACTGGAGCTTTTCCAATGGTAGGGATAATAGAAGGGCCTTGGTATTGGATACATATTGCTTATACATATACTCTAATGATTGTAGGATTAATATTATTTATAATAGCATATTTAAAAGCAGTATCAATTATTAGAAAACAAATTTTAATTATAATGATTGCGTGGTTAATTCCCTGGATTTCAAATATCATTTATATACTGAAAGTTTTACCATTTAGTCTTGATTTGTCTCCATTTACGCTTTCTTTTTCAGGAATAGTTTATAGTTTTGCCATATTAAAATTTAAATTTTTAGAACTTACCCCAATAGCATTAAAGAAAGTATTTTCCAGCATGCTAGAAGGCGTTATAATATTAGATTCTGAAAATAATATAGTTAATTTTAATGACTCAGCAAGAAATATTATTTTGGAGCTAAAAGATATAGGTGAAGGTGAACAAAAAATTGATGAAGTATTTAGGAAACATAAAACATTATTAAATGCTATAAAGAATGGTTCTAGCAATGAAAGCTTAATGAGTATAGAATGCGAGAAACGGCTAAAATATTATAAGATAAATATAAATAATATATCCGAAGATAATGGGAAGGTAATTGGTAAAATACTAATCTTGACTGATATTACTGAGATTGAAGTGCAAAGAAAAAAAGTATACGATAATGCGAAATTTCTTCAAACACTTATTGATGCTATTCCTAACCCTATATATTCTAAGAATGAATATGGAGTATATAATCATTGTAATGTAGCATTTACAGAATTTTTGGGAATGAGCAAAGAAGAATTCTTGGGAAATACCGTTTATAATATTTTTGAAAAGGAATCAGCGGAGATTTATAGTAATTCAGATAAGAATCTAATGAGTCAAAAGCAATCGCAAGCTTATGAAGAAAGACTCACGCATAAAGATGGCACATATCATGATGTAATCTTTAATAAATCAGTTGTTGTAAATGAAGATGATAAAGTTAAAGGATTAGTTGGTGTTATAATAGACATTACGGAACAAAAGAAGAACAAGGAAAAGATAAGTAAATTATTGAAATTAAAAGAGTCAATGCTAAAAATAGGATACTCAATTAATGAGATATCTAATATTAATAATTTATTGCAGTTAATATTAGATGAAGTTATTAATTGCATTGATAGTAGAAGTTGTGGATCGGTATTGATTTTAGATAGAGACAAAAATTTAAAAATAGCTGTAGCTAAAGGCTATGCTTTGGAGGATATTAAAACATTTGAATTAAAGTATGAAGAACATTTTGCATGGGCTAATGAGAGAAGTAATATAAATAAAACTACTATTTTTAATGATATCCATAAAATAAAAAATATAAAAATGCTTGATACAGCAGAGGGGATAAAAATAAAATCTATTATTAGTTCACCGATTATTATAAATGGCAAGTTATATGGATTTTTGAATATCGATAGCATTTACAATAATAGCTTTAATGAAGGAGATTTAGAATTAATGGAATACATGAGAGCTCAAGTTTCTGTTGCAATTACTAATCATAAACTTCATGAGCAAACTTTATATTTATCTAGATATGATAAATTAACTAATGTATGTAACAGAACATGGTTTGAACAATTATTTCATACTGAAATTTGCAATGGGAGTAAGAATATAGAAGAATTTTTTGCTGTAGTTTTCGATTTAAATGATTTAAAGCTAGTTAATGATAATTACGGTCACTTGGCTGGAGACGAATTGATTAAGGAATTTTCAAAAGGTTTGAATACTTTGGCTGGAGAGTGTGACATTATAGGAAGATTTGGTGGAGATGAATTTGTGGGAATTTTTGTGAATTCACATTTAGAAAGTTTAACTAATAAATTTGAAGGCCTGATTAGAAAATTTAAGAACTGTCCGTTAGTATTTGAAGGAGACCAAATTGTTTGTAGTTATAGTTATGGTATTGCTAACTTCCCAATAGATGGAATTGAATTTGATGAATTAATAAAAATTGCAGATAGGCGCATGTATGAGTATAAGCGTAAGCTAAAAAGTAAAAGAGCATTATTAATAGGAGTATGATAAAAAAAGGCCAATGATTTATTAAATAATAAATCATTGGCCTTTTAAAATTTATATAAGATGCCAAAGCATCTCTAATTATCTTTCTAAATAGTTATTGTATTACTTAAGATTACAGATCGAAATACAAGAAATTTAGAGTAAATACTAAAGTAAGAGTACAATCTGTTCATTGACAAATAGATTCATTAGAATATCTGACTAGCAATTAACAATTTTTGGTGAAGTTCTTAATGTTATCTTTTATAAAATTTTATAATTGTTAAGCTAACTTACAGAAAACTTTATTATAATAAAATTTATAGATACATTTTTATTTTTTATTTAATCAATATTATTGTGGACAAGGTGCATTTCCATGATTATATAATAGATTTTTAATAAAGGAGTTTTCATATGTCAGCGTTAATTAAAAGGATAATATATTTAATATTTATTTTTTTTATAGGACTCTTTATAGGATCATCATTTTTTGTTAGGGCAAAGTATAATACTTTTTTATATGGAGATAAGCCAGTTCTTCAAAATCAAAAACTTGGTATTTTTATATTCATGATATTAATTTTAGTCTTATTAAGTGTATCTTTGTATAGAATATGCTTAAAGCTTAACAGATATAGCAAGAAAATAGTAATTCCAGTAACTCTGGCATTTAGTTTTATTATTCAAATGACCATTATATTTTTATTTACTAAATTACCGACAGCTGATTCCCAAACAGTACTATCCTTAGCTTTAAATATGTTGTATAGGAATGATTATTCGTCATTTCAAAGTAGTGGATATTTATGTATGTTTCCTTTTAATTTTTCAACTGTATTGTATTTGAAAACTTTATTAACTATATTTCCGAATAACTATTTAGTTCTTAAAATTTTCAATATTTTATTTACCCTAGTTACGAGTCTAATCATTTATTACATATATAAAGAGCTAAATTACAAATCAAGAGATAATGATTATGGAGTTTTGATATTTGCATCAACCTATATACCATCTTTATTTATGAGTAATTATATATATAACGATATTATAGCGACAACATTACTTACCAGTTCTATATATTTTTTTATAAGATTTGTAAAGGAAGGATCAATTAAATATATTGTAATTGCTTCAGTGTGTTTATCAATAGGAAATTATTTTAGAAGCGTAGGAACTATTGTTTTAATAGCTGCTGTTTTTTATATTTTACTGCAAGTAAAGAAGACTGGAGTTAAAAAGGCAATAACATCATTCTGCATATTAGGAGTGCTATTTAATATTCCAAACTGGAGTCAAAATTTGATTTTGCAGGAAACAAATGTTGTGAATGAATCTGTTAATAAAAATTCTGCGCCGATATATATGTGGATTAATATGGGGATGAATGAAGATACGATAGGTTATTGGGATAATATGAAAAGTTACAATATATATCAAAGACAGGCAAGATATAATAAAGAAAAAAGTACAGAGTTATTTAAAGAAGAAATTAAAAATAAATTATCAAATATGGGTTTCGCTGGCTTAGCAAAAATGTATTATAACAAGATTATATGGACTTGGACAGAAGGGACATACCAAATTGAGACTTTTGGTATTGGTAATCAAGCAGTCAGCTCATCTCAGAAAGTTGGAAGAGAAGAAAAAGTATATAGCTATAATACTTTTGCGACTGAACTATTTAAAGGAGATTCTGTCTATAGAAGTGGATTACTTTGGATTCTATACGTAATGAATTTTCTTATGTACTGTTTTATATTCATTAGAATGATAGGTGTAATAAGGGAAAAGAAATTTGACGAAGTGCTCTTAGTTGTAGTGTTTTTAGGATTCGTTGGATTTTATGTTTTATGGGAAATAAAATCTAGATATATTTATCCAACATACCCTATATTGATAATTTTATCATACATGGGATTTAAAGATGTGTATGAATTTATTTCAAGAAGAAGTTTTATTAAATATATGTCATCAATTAGAAAGGGGTTGTAGAGATATGAAGAAAGTAATATATAGTATAGTCATAATTATGTTATTGTTTATTTGGTCAGTAGTATTGATTTCGTGTCAAGCAATCACAGCTCAAAATATAAACATTAATCCTGCAGATGGATTTAAGATAAATCAAGGAATGAATGGTGGTCCTAGCATAACAGGAAAGGCGGGAATGGGTGATAATGCCCATAAAAATCTAAATAATCACTAGATTTTGTATGGAATATTTCAGTTGCAAATTAGATATAAAGAACAGAACAATATAAATAATTGGGAATCTGCTGTATAATTTATATATACTAGTAAAAAAGCAAGGAGGTTAAAATGAAAAAATACAGGCAGATTATAAGAAGAAGTATATTTTTATCAATGATATCTAACCCAATGTTTGTATTAATATATTGTATTTCGCTTTATGAATTATACACATTTTCTAGGTTTGGAAGATTTCATAATAATATTATTATATTATTGGGATGTTTAACATTCCTTTTAGTGTGGTTTATATATGCAATAATAAGAAGTATAAGAAAGTCTATAAGTGTGCCGCAACAGATTATAGAAAAATATAAATTTAATGAAAGCAATATAAAAGTTTTACAAGAAGACGAACTAGAGATAGATTTTCAAGATATAAAGTCATTTAGAATAAATAGGAAATATGCTGTTATAACACTTAGAAACAGAGATATATCAATTTTAAGTATGATAGATAGAACAGATGAAGAAATAGGCGTAATAAAAAATACCTTAAATGAGGGAAATATTTTTAAATCAAATTATAAAACTATATGGGCGTATATAGCTATAATAGTTATAGCAGTCACAACATTATTTTATGGAGCAAAAATATATAATGATACAATAAGCTATAACGGAAAGCTTTCACGGTTTTTAAGTGATTTAAAGAACAAAAAAACTGTGAAGTTTGAACATAACAATATATATGAAAGTGGAATAGAAGGTATTTTTACAGACATTAATAAAGATATTCATATGCCAGATAAATTGTATGTTTCAAGTAACTTTAATCTTAATTTTAATTCGGATGGAAGAATTACGTCCTTTGATACATATCTTTATGGAAAAGATAATAAGGGTAAGTTAGAAAGCTATTTAATAAGTTATAATAATGACAAATCAGATAAAATAACAATATATTTAAATGGGTATGCAAATGCTGATTATAATGAAGATAAATTGTTAGAGCCATTGCTAAGTACAATGAAAGCTATCCCACTTAAGGATACAGTGAGCAAATGGAATGAAAATAGATATGGGATTCTTTATTACGGCAACCGAAGTTTTGGGTATAATACTGATGGAATTATTTATATTAATCCAGAAGGGAGTACAAAAGCAGCTTCAAATGCTTCTTCGGAGATAATAGGTTATGCTGTTTCAGTATTCGTACCTGGTAAAGAAAAAATATATACTCCTGCTAGATATATTTTAACAGAAGATTTAAATAACATTAAGACGCATACGCCTTTAAAAGAAGACAAAGATAAAAGTATTTCTCAAAAATCAAATAATCAGGATGAATTTTATATGTCTGATCAAGTTGGTTATAGGTTAGAAGTGACTGGAGCTGCAGCTGGAAGCAGATCGTACTCTTTGAAGAGCACAATTAATGGCGGAAATACATGGACAATTGTAAATGAAGATCCTTTTGCAGGGAAAACAGGAGTGGCAGCTGGAATAAGTTTTTTGAATGATAAACTTGGTTTTTTATGTTTATCTCATAGTGGTGGCAGTAATGGAGAATTGTATCGCACCGAGGATGGCGGTGTATCTTATAAAAAAGTAAGTTTTCCAGAGAGAAAAGTAACACTAGATAATGGGGAAGAATATAATCCTTTTGATTTGCCAGATATGCCTTATGAGCAAGACGGAATCCTTAATATTTTAATAGGTCAGGGATCTGATGGAGATTATAATGGGGGATGCAAGGCTTTGTATGAATCAAAAGATGAAGGGTTAACATGGGAATATGCAAAAGAAGTTGATAGTAAATGATTTTTAGTTTTTTTATTTCCCATATAGTAATCCAAATTTTAGCGTAGTGAGTTTGGTAAAAATCCCTATAATTAATGACAACTGAAAATCTAGATAATTGGGTTTTAAAATATAAAATAGGAATGTGATGGATTAATATGTATATAAATTGTTCATTACATTCCTATTTTATATATATTTCTATGATGATTTATAGCTTTGGTTTCAATAATAACCGAGTTATTTATTATTTTCATGATGAAAGACCTAAGACAACAGGAGTAGATTTATATCCTAGCCCAATTCTATCAATTCCCATATCAATCAATTTTAGAAAGTGCTCTCTTGTCTTTATGGCACCTGAGGCCTTAATTTTACAGCGATCCTTCGCAGTATCCATTATTATTTTTATGGTTTCAGGTTTAGCACCTTTACTAGCAAATCCTGTTAGGAAATTAGTTGATGTCTTAATAAAATCAACACCAGCTGAAATAGCGACTTCTGTAGATTTTTTTATTTGATCTAATGTTAAAGCATCAGTTTCAAAAATTGCATTTACAAGAATATCATAATCATGACACACATCAACGACAGCTTTTATATCTGCCTCAACTGAGTGCCACAAATTACTTCGTGTCCATCCACAATTTGCAACTATATCAAGTTCATCAATTCCTTGCTTGCAGCATTCTTCTGCTTGTAAAATTTTTGAGGATGTTGCCGATGTACCAAAAGGAAAATCACATACAACACATATTCCAGTTTGAGTTTCAGCTGTTAACTCTTTAGCAATATTTATTGAGGATGGATAAACACAAACTGTTTTGCATTTATAATCTACACCTTTTTGAATATACTTTCTAATTTCATCTAAAGTAAATTCAGGCTTCAGAACTGACTGATCAATGTAAGCTCCTAATTCTTCTATAGTCATTTCAGCAGCTTTTTTTGTTGGTATCATAATCTCCGATAATACCTATTTAGTATTTAATATTCTTATGTAGTAACTATACAATATTGAATATTATTTAGGTATTCCTCCTTTTGAATATATTATAATGTAGTTTTACTACAATGTCAATTGATATAATGTAGTAAAACTATTTACAATATAAAAGAATTATCTTAAAATAGTATTTAAGGAAATATTGAATTTGTAGTTTTACTACATTAGTGTAATATATATTTAAGGAAAACTGCAAAACAAAGGATGTGGATGAATTGAACCATACTGAGTCTTACGAATATAAAATAAAAAATATGTATAATTTACTGAGATCATCTGAAAAGAAAGTAGCCGATTATGTATTATTAAACGAGCATTCTGTTTCTACAATGACTTTAGCAGAGCTTTCTCGTGAAGTAGGGGTGAGTGAGCCAACAATTATACGTTTTGTGAAAAGTATAGGTTGTAGTGGATATAGTGAATTTAAGATGGCATTAATGAAAGAGTGGGGAAGGGAATCTGTAGATAAGCAGTACGATTCCAAATTACTAGTAGAACTTCACATTGATAGAGATGAAAAAATAGAAGATGTGCCAGCAAAAATGATCGGACTTACTATAAGGGCTTTGGAAGATACTTTAAAAATAATTGATATTGATAAATATAAGAAGGCAATAGAAATGATTAGAAGCTCAAATATCATTGATGTTTACGGTGTGGGAAATTCAGGAAGTGTTGCTAGTGATATTAGAAATAAATTTTTGCGTATAGGATTAGATTGCAGAGCATACTCTGATAGCAATATACAGCAAATCTGTGCAAGCCATCTAACAAGTAATGACCTTGCGATTGGTGTGTCGCATTCAGGAAGCACTATAGATACTGTAAATGCTTTGAAAATAGCAAAAGAATCTGGAGCAAGAACTATTGCATTAACAAATTTTAAAGCTCCAGCTATTTCTGAATATGCAGATATAGCATTTTTTACTGGTGGTGAAGAAACTACATTTTATAGTGAAACAATGGTTTCGCGCATATCACAGTTAGCCATTGTGGATATGATTTATATGGGAATTTTGTTAGATGATTATGATTTATACACTAAACGCCTCGAAAAGATTAATCTTTTACTTAAAGAAAAGAATTATACAAAGAAATAAGTAACATAATTAGAGGTAGTTAAGTCAAACAAAAATAGTACATATAATAAAGAAGATGTTTCTTTGTTATATGTACTATTTTCTATTGGAACTACCTTTTAGTAAAAAATTTAATCAATTACTAACTTTTGCTTAAATATCAAAAGTGTATGCCATATGAATTTTTAAAGCTAATAAGTATTATAGTACTTCTAGTACTTCAACTGAATATTTTTCACCTGGGGCATTGACTTCAACAATATCTCCAGCTTTACTTCCAAATAATGCTTTACCTAAATCTGATTCTATACTTATAAGCATATTTTCAGGGTCGACATCCATGGTTGTCACTAGTGTTATAACATCTTCATCATCATCATCAACAAATCTAATTCTAGCTTTGCTGTTAATTCCTAGTACTGATCTATCTATACTATTATCATCTATTACAGTTGCAGTTGAAATCATAGTTAATAGATATTGGATTCTATTATCATTTTCTCTATAGTTTCTACAAGCCTCTTTATATTCAGCATTTTCTGATCTATCTCCGTGAGCAGCAGCTACTAATTTTTCTTTTGCTATCTCAGCCCTTTTAACTGTCATTCTATAATCTAATTCTTCTCTTAACTTTTTTATATTTTCTTCCGTTAGAATATTATTCATAAGAAAGCTGACCTCCTAAAATGTATTATGAGAATATTATATAATATATAAGAGAAAAAGTTAAACCACTTAATACCTTTTATTTTTTAATTAAATGCTAATGATAATATTTTATGAAAACATTGACATGCAGTTATAGATATGCTAGAGTGAAAAATATGATATAGTATTTGACTGGTAGGTAGGCATTAACTATACATAAATATTTATTGAAGATGTTTATGTTAGTTGATGTTTTTTTGCACAAAAAAGGCATAATATAGCATTAATAATGTGCAAAAATAATCCTATGAAGGAGACGAATTATGAAAGACAAAGTTTTTGGCGTTTTGCAACGTGTAGGAAGATCTTTTATGCTTCCAATTGCTATTTTACCAGTGGCAGGTTTATTTTTAGGTATAGGTGAGTCATTCACTAATAAAACTATGCTTGATACTTATGGACTTACGGGATTAATTGGACCTGGCACATTTGTTAATGCACTTCTTTCAGTAATGAATGATGCAGGAAACATTGTATTTGAAAATTTACCTTTAATATTTGCAATAGGTGTTGCAATAGGCATGTCTAAGAAAGAAAGAGAAGTTGCAGCGTTAGCAGCAGGAATTGCATTTCTCATAATGCATGCATCAATTGGCGCCATGATTAAAATTCATGGTGGGACAGAAGCCCTTTTAAGTGGCGCATCAACTGAAGTACTTGGTATAATTTCATTACAAATGGGCGTTTTTGGTGGGATTATCGTAGGGCTTGGTACAGCAGCATTGCATAATAGGTATTATAAAATTGAATTACCACAAGTATTATCGTTTTTTGGTGGAACTAGATTTGTTCCTATTATAAGTTCAATTGTCTATTTAATAGTTGGAATTTTAATGTTTTATATTTGGCCTCCAGTTCAAGGTGCTATTTACAAAGTTGGAAATATAGTGCTTGCATCAAGTTATGCAGGGACGTGGGTTTATGGTTTGATGGAACGGTTACTAATACCTTTTGGGCTTCATCACGTATTTTATTTACCATTCTGGCAAACAGCCGTTGGAGGTACAGCTGAAGTAGGAGACAAAGTTATTGAAGGTGCTCAAAATATTTTTTTTGCAGAACTAGGAACGCCAGGAATAACACATTTCAGTGTTTCTGCAACAAGGTTTATGTCAGGTAAATTTCCGCTTATGATATTTGGTTTGCCAGGAGCAGCGCTAGCCATGTATAAATGTGCTAAACCAGAAAAGAAAAAAGCAGTAGGTGGGTTATTACTATCAGCAGCATTAACTTCAATGCTTACTGGTATAACAGAACCAATTGAATTCACATTTCTATTTGTAGCACCAGTATTATATGGAATTCACTGTGTGCTTGCTGGACTTGCTTATATGTTAATGCACATGTTAGGTGTTGGAGTAGGTATGACCTTCTCAGGTGGATTTATTGATTTATTCTTATTTGGCATTTTACAAGGAAATGCTAAAACAAGCTGGATGTTGATTGTTATTGTAGGAATCGTATATTTTGTAGTATACTATTTATTGTTCACTTTCTTAATTAAGAAGCTTGATTTAAAGACTCCAGGTCGTGAAGATTCTGGTGAAATTAAACTTTATACTAGAAGTGATATAGAAGCAAAGAAAAATGATCAAAATGAAGACGCAGATGAACTTTCGGCTATGATATGCAGAGGTCTTGGAGGAAAAAACAATATTTCTGATGTTGACTGCTGTGTAACTAGACTGCGTTGTACAGTACATAATTCTGAATTGGTAAATGAAGCTTTATTAAAGCAAACTGGAGCATCAGGAATATTTCACAAAGGTGTAGGTGTTCAGATCATGTATGGCCCAAGAGTAACTGTTATAAAATCAAATTTAGAGGACTACTTGGTTACAGCACCAGATAATGAAACTTCTAGTTATACAATAATAAAAAAAGATCCTAAAAAAGATACTGAAGAAGGTATTGAAAAAGAAGCTCAAGGAAAAGTTATAAGTACAATAATTTTAAATAGTCCATTAACAGGTGAAGCAAAGGATTTATCTGAAGTACCAGATGAAGTATTTGCAAGCAGGATAATGGGAGATGGAGCTGTGGTTGTTCCAAGTGATGGAAATGTTATAGCGCCAGCAGATGGAGTAATAAGTTTTGTATTCCCATCAAAACATGCAGTAGGGTTAACAACAACTGATGGACTTGAATTACTTATTCATATAGGAATAGATACAGTAAAGCTTGATAGAAAAGCCTTTGAAACTTATGTGGAAGAGGGAGATAAAGTACAAGCTGGAGATAAGATATTAAGCTTTGACTTAGAATTTATAAAAGATAATGCACCATCTATTGCATCACCATGCATATGCACTGCATTGAATAGTAATCAAAAGGTACGTTTGTTGAAAACTGGAGATGTAAAAGCGGGAGAAGCTTTAATTGCAGTTGATGTATTTAAATAATATATAAAGATGAGGAGGCATAAAATGTTTAGAGTGATAAAAGCACTAAATCATAATGGTGTACTCGCTATAAATATGGATAACTATAAAGAGTATATATTGCTCGGAAAAGGTATAGGTTTTGGCAAAAAAGTTAATGAACGTATTGAAGCTCCAGAAAATGCACATATATATCTTTTGCAACAAGAAACTGAAAGAGGATTGACTAAGGAGATAATAAACAATATAGAGCCTCAGATTTTAGAAATTGCGAATAATATTATTATGGAAGCAGAAAAGAAATTTCAGGAAGTAGACGAGAACATTTTATGCCCACTTGCAGATCACATTGCATTTGCAGTAAAAAGAATAAAAGATAATGAACAAATTAGCAATCCATTAACACAAGACATCAAAGCTTTATTTCCAGAAGAATATGAGGTTGCATGTAAAGGAAAAGATATTATCAAAGAGATAGAAGGCATTGAAATAAATGAAGATGAGATTGGCTATATAGCACTTCATATTCATTCAAGCCTAGGAAATGAAAAAGTATCACAAGCAATGCAAGTAGCAATGTTAGTTAGGTCATGTATTACGTCTATTGAAGAGAGTACAGGAAAGACAATAGATATTGAATCATTATCCTATAATCGTCTTATGAACCACATCAAATACATGGCAGCAAGAATGCTAAAAGGGGAAACAATAAAGCTTGATATGAATGATTATATTAGTGAAAGATTTCCAAAATCATTTGAAATTGCTGAAGACATATGTATGAAATTGGGCAAGGAGTTAAGAAAAGAGATTAAAGCTGTAGAGATAGGATACCTTGCAATGCATATTGAAAGAGTATTCTCGGATGAGTTAGAGGATTAAAATATATATAATACGATTTTAATAAAATTATAAAGATTTAATGTTACATTTTATTGAAACTAAAGCCTCGTGATGATATATCGCGGGGCTTATTTTATTCTTTAGGAAATTAAAATTTGGTAAAATATATGGATAAATTTTTGAACAGATCAATTAATTCGGTTTAGTGTTTTAAAAGAATAAAAAACAAATCATATTCTCCTGCTATATTTTTCTCACATGCGTTCGAAAATGCAGATGCGTAAAAAAATGTCCAGCTTCAAAGTCACTTGGGATTTTGTTCTTCTTCAAAAATTAAAACAAAAAATCATGGATATTTATGTCTTAGAATGAGAATTTTAAAGGAAGATAAAGATGTTACAAATTGTAATGCATACAAGAATAAGATATAATAAGGCCAATATATTGTTGCAAATAAATTAATTTTAGGCTAAGTTGTAATAAAATAATTTGGAGGCAGGGGAATGGATAAAAAAGATTTTTCTAATTTAGAAAATCAAATTAGAGATACAATAAAAAATGCATTCGATGTCATAGATTTTGCTAAGATAAAAAAAGATATTGATGATAAAGCTCAAGAAACTATGAGAGAGACAAAAAATAAATTTTTGGATAAATCACAGTATATTGATAAAAAGGTAAAAGGTACTGTGAAAAATAGATATAAAAATATTATGAATGGTGTCCCAAAATCTGAAAATAAAATACAGAGGTATATTGCAAGGAGACCGGTTGGAAGCATATCAGGAACATTGTATACAATATTTGGATCTATATTATGCGGAATATTAGGAATATTAATAATTTCATACTCGATACTTATTTCTTTTAAGAGTGAATTTTTAATGAGTAATTTGATTAGTTTAGGAATATTGTTTTCTTTTTTTACGGCGAGTGCAGCTTTTACTTTAAGAGGTATAAATTTAAGAAAGAGAGTGAAGCGTTTTAAAGAATATGTGAAATTGCTACGTGGTAATAGCTATTGTTCTATTAGTGAATTAGCTGAAGCTGTCAGGAAAAAAAATAAATTTGTAGTTAAAGATTTAAGAAAAATGGTTGAATTAAGTATGTTTCCACAAGGACATATTGATGATAAGAAGACTTATTTCATGTTAAATAATGAAGTTTATGAGAATTATTTGGCTTCACAGGAATCTTTGAAGAAAAGGAATGAAGATGAATTAAAAAAACAAGAGGAAATAAAAAAAGACTTCAATGATCCAGTAAAGATGGAACTAAGGAATACAATTGAAATGGGAAGGGATTATATTAAACAAATAGGAGACATAAGTAGTTCTATAAATAAAGAAGAAATTTCTAAAAAGTTGAATAGGCTTCAGAATATTATAAGTCAAATACTTAAGTATGTTGAGCAGAATCCTAAAAAGCTTCAAGAAGTTGATAGATTTGCAAAGCACTATCTGCCTATTACTTTAAAGCTTCTTAATGCATATAAAGAATTGAATGAGCAGCCAGTTCATGGTGATAATATAAGAAATGCAAAAAATGAAATTGAGAAGACTTTGGATACCATAAATAATGCATTTGAAAAGTTATTAGATGACTTATTTGAAGAAATAGCATTGGATGTTTCCACAGATATTTCTGTTCTTGAAACACTATTTACTCAAGAAGGACTTAGAGAAGATGATTTTAAAAAATAAGATTTGAACAAAAAGGAGGAATTAAAAGTGACTGATGGATTTAAGGAAGATATAGATATGATGCCAAGCTTGGCATTTGAACCTTTTGAAGATGAAGTCCCTGCTGCCAAAGTAGAAGAAAATAAGCAAAAAGAAATTTTTGATGAAAGCTATTTAACAGAAGAAGAAAAGAAGATGGTCAATGAATTTGTGGATAAAATAGATATAAATAATACAAATTCAATTCTTCAATATGGAGTAGGAGCTCAAAAGAAGATTGCAGATTTTTCTGAGACAGCCTTGAATAATGTTAAAACAAAAGATTTGGGCGAAGTAGGGCAAATGTTAACAAATGTAGTATGTGAGCTTAAAAACTTTGAATCTGTGGAGGGAAAAAAAGGATTTCTAGGTCTTTTTAAGAAATCTGCAGAAAAGATTTCACAAATGAAAGCAAAGTATGAAAAGGTTGAAGGAAATATAAATAAAATTTGTAGTGCTCTAGAAAATCATCAAATACAGCTTTTGAAAGATATTGCTATGCTTGATAAGATGTATGAAATAAATAAGGTATATTTTAAAGAACTTTCTATGTATATCTTAGCGGGCAAAAAGAAACTTTCAAAATTAGAAAAGGAAGAGTTGCCTAAGTTAGCGGAAAGAGCACGAATAAGTGGACTTCCCGAAGATGCTCAGGCTACAAATGATTTTGTAGCTCTTTGCAATCGCTTTGACAAAAAGATCCATGATTTAGAATTAACTAGAATGATTTCACTTCAGATGGCTCCTCAAATTCGTATGGTTCAAAATAATGATTCATTAATGTCAGAAAAGATACAATCTACGCTTGTGAATACTATTCCACTATGGAAGAGTCAAATTGTATTGGCTCTTGGAGTAGCTCATTCAAGCAATGCGGCTAAAGTTCAAAATGAAGTTACTAATATGACCAATGAGCTTTTACGTAAGAATGCAGAAACACTAAAGATGTCAACAATCGAGACAGCTAAAGAATCGGAGCGTGGAATTGTTGAGATTGAGACTTTAAAGAATACAAATGAATCGTTGATTTCAACTCTTGATGAAGTATTGCGAATACAAAATGAAGGAAGAGAAAAACGTAAAGCTGCTGAAGTTGAATTACAAGAAATTGAAGAAAAATTAAAAAATAGACTTTTACAAATGAGACAAAGATAAAAATATAATTATGCTCTTATTTCAATGTTTAATAAGATGAAACTTTTAATATATCTTCTACAGTAAATATGAGTTTTAGTCTTTTTTAATTACAAATTACCATATATAAATGATATAATTAAAGAAGTTATATATGGTAACGATAATAGATGTAAGTATTTAATAAAGGTATAGCAATAAATAGAATAATATGTTTATTTAACATGTATATATAAGCTATAATTATGAATGCTATATAAAACATAGAATCAATGCTGTGATAACTACAAGAAAGTGAAAGGATATGTTTCAAAAAATAATTCTACAATTGAAAGATCTTAAGTAAGGGGGAGAGATATTATGAACAATAACATATTATTAGAATCGGGTACTGGGGAATTAGAAATAATAGAATTTATAGCAAATGGAAATCATTATGCAATTAATGTTGTAAAGGTTAAAGAGGTAATAGAAATGCCTTCAAACTTAACTAAATTGCCAGATCCTAAGCCAGAGATAGCTGGTCTCATACTATGCAGGGATGAAATACTTACTTTGATTGATTTAAAATACATATTAACAAAAAGATCCGCAGGAAACCTTGGCTCTAAAGTTATAGTTTGTGAGTTTAATAAAATTAAGGTTTCGTTTAATATTGACGATATAGTTGGAGTTCATCGTATAGGATGGGAAGAAATAAGAAAACCTGATGATTTATCAGAAAATTCATTAGCTGTTGGAAATATACTTTTAAATGGGAAAGTATTAATTATGCTTGATTTTGAAAAAATAGTTACAGATATTTGTCCAAGTATTGGAATAAGTGAAGATAGACTTATACAAGTAGATTATAAGGATAGATCATCTATAAAATTAGTTATGGCTGATGACTCTGCTTTAATTAGAAGGCTATTAAAAGATACGCTTACAAAAGCAGGATTTAAGAATTTAAGAATTTTTGATGATGGTAAACAAGCGTTAGATTTTATTAAAGAATTAGCGGCAAACAAAGGGGAAGAGTTTATTAAAGAAGCTCATCTACTTATTACAGATATAGAAATGCCTCAGATGGATGGTCTTACATTGACAAGAAAAATAAAAGAAGATGAAACATTGAAAAAGCTTCCTGTTGTAATATTCTCATCACTAATTACAGGAGAATTAAGACATAAGGGAGAATCTGTTGGGGCAAATGCACAATTAAGCAAGCCTGAAGTAAGTGAGCTTGTTGATACAATAGATAGGCTATTAGGTGTGTAGAAAATTGATATTTAAAGTGTTTATCATTATGCCAAAACACAACTAGAATAATTAAATTTTAGGTCTGCTAAAATTAATCTAATAGGATAGTTAAAGGTATGAGTGAAAAATTCATGCCTTTTTTATTCTCTAAGAAATTATATAGTTGAATAATTTGTGGACATTGTGCCATTGAGGGTATAAATTATGGGAAAGGCTGATTCAGAAGGTAGTCTTTTAAAAGAGAATAAAAAAGAAAATATATTCGCCTGTATAAAATGTTTTTATATAGAGAAAAGTTCAATATTGTAGAAAAGTTACGTATTGCAGCATAGCAGCTCTTTTAAGTAGTGCATAGCTGCCATTTCTAATATGCAGATTTTTCCCACATACACTTAAGAAGGCGGATGCGTAAAAAAATCCCTGATTCCGCAGTCGCTTGTGATTTTGTTCTTTAATGCGGATATACAATTAATTAAAGGAAATGTTATATGACAATTGATTATTATATGGAAAATATTGTATAATATGTAATGTACAATTACTAATAATATGTTATATTATTCAAGAGATTTTATATTTTACAATGAGCTATCAAAGGAGGAATAATGTATATAACAGCTTTATAATATCTATATAAAAATTTCTTGTATGTGCAAAAATTTAATATTTATAGAATCTTATATAAGGGGGTTTTTATGGAAAAGAAACAAAATAGATCTAATAAAATTACTAAAGAGATGATAGCCTTTTTTTATTGTCTGAGCATTGTATTTTTAATTTCTTTTATTAATAGTATAGGTGCCTATGCTGAAACCCAAAATGAGAAACAAAAGTCACCTGAAACATATACTTTAATATTGCAAGAAAGAGGAGGAGCTCAGGAGCAAATTAATGGATCTGACATTGGTTTGAAAATTGATTCGGGTATTACATTTGATAATAAATTGTTACAGGATTCTATAAATAAGCTAAGTTGCTCTGATGATAGCAAAGTTGTTCAATCTGGAAATGCTACTTTAGTCTATGTAAATAATAGTTATGTAATATCAAAAGAAATTTATGGAAATAAAATAAACAAAGATATATTATATAAAAGTATAGTAAAAGCGATTCAAAATGGAGATACGATATTAAATTTAGAAGCTACTAACTGTTACCAAAGTTCAGAGCCTAGATTCAAAATAAGTTCTCCAGTAGTTGTTAGTGCTAGGGATACACTTAATAGATATCTGTCTTCCAAAATTACTTATAATTTTGGAGGATTAACACAATATCTAGATAGTTCAACAATAAAGAATTGGATTGGCGTTGATAGCAATTTTAATGTAACAATTGATGAAAATATGGTTAGAAACTATGTAGATAATATGGCGAATACTTACGCAGCATCACTAGGAACAAGCATAAAAGTTAGTGGTGGAGATAATGGTAATAATCATAGTTGGATTATCAATACTTCAGAGGAAGCAAAAGCTCTAATTGATAATATAAAGAGTGGACAAACTATAAGCAAATATCCAATATACACTCAAACTTCTACATCCAGTTATTTTAGTAATGTTGGTGATACTTTTGTTGAAGTTGATAAGGGTAAACAACATTTATGGTTCTACAAGGATGGGTATCTTGTGGTAGAAGGGGATCTAGTTACAGGTAACGAAAGCACTGGACATGGAACACCGACAGGTGTATTTTACTTAAATTCAAAACAAAGAGATTCAGTATTAAGAGGCGAAGATTATGCAGCACCAGTTAGTTTTTGGATGCCTTTTATTAAGAATGATATTGGTCTCCATGATGCAAGTTGGAGAGATGAATTTGGAGGGGAAATATATAAGACAGATGGTTCGCATGGATGCGTAAATTTACCGTATTACGTAGCAAAGGCAATATTTGATAATATTAGTCCAGGCTGTCCTGTTATTGTTCATGAGTAATAATGTCATGTATTTCTAAGTAATGCATGATAATTAAAAATTTAATTTATTAATAAATAATGCAAAGGAAAATTTTGATCTTTTTAGATCAGGATTTTCCTTTTTTATATGTAATAATAAATATTTTACAATTAATAACTCGAATTTAAAATGTTCTAAATATAATTGTAATTACATAATTATTAAAATATAAAATATTTTTAAAAAGTTAATTATTATACATTCTCGGATTATAAGTTATGATTCTAGGATTTATAAATAGAAATTGTAATGTTGAATTATGTCAGGTGGGATAAGTGTGGGAAAACAAATATTGCAGTACGCAAAACATCAAAAAAAAATAATAATGATTATTTGTGTCTTAATAGCCATATATTCACTAGTTTCGATACATTTTATTAATCATTTTTATTTTGGTTCAACAATTAACTGTATTGATGTTTCTAATAAAACTGTGCAAGAGGCAGAAGAAGAAATATTATCTAAAACAGATACATATTCATTGGAATTAGAAGAACGGTATGATGTAAAGGAACGAATAAATGGAAAGGATATTAATTTAATATATGATTTAGGAAATAAAATTAAAGAGCTAAAAAATAAGCAAATTGCATTTGGATGGATTTTATCTTTTCTAGGAAAGGAGAATTATGTAATTACAGACGCTGTATCGTATAATGAAGATTTATTAAAGAAAAGTTTCATTAATCTTTCTTGTGTAACAGGAAACAGTGTAGTAGAACCTAAAAATCCTGAATTAGAATATAAAGATAATGGATATATAATTAATAAAGAAATATATGGGAATAAGATTAATAAAGACGCTTTGTATGAACACTTAATAAAGGCAATCATGAATGGAGAAGAGAAAATTAATTTAGAATCAATTAATTGTTATGAAAATCCTAAGTATATATCAACATCTAAGGAAGTTATTGATGCTAAAAACAAACTAGATAGATATGTAGCATCAAAAATTACATATTCCTTTGGTGAAGATAATGAAGTTATTGATGGATCCATAATACACAATTGGCTTAAGGTAAGCCAAGATTATTCAGTTACAATTGATGAAAAAAAAGTTTATGAGTATATGAAAAAAATTGCTAATACGTATAATACATCAGGTAAAACAAGAGATTTCAAAACATCTTTAGGAACAATAACAAAAGTTAGTGGAGGAAATTATGGATGGATAATTGATACTTCACAGGAAGCAAAAGAGTTGATTAAAGATATTGAGAAAGGAGAAAATATAGCAAAAGAGCCTATATATAAGCAAGTTGCTTTATCTCATGATAGTAATGACATAGGGAATACTTATGTGGAAATTAATATGAATATTCAACACTTATGGTATTACAAAAATGGAATACTTGTAATAGAAGGTGATGTTGTTACAGGTAATGCAAGCAGAGGTTCTCCGACTCCAACTGGAGTTTATCAATTAAATTATAAGCAAAAGGATGCTACCTTGAAAGGCGAAAATTATAGTAGTCCTGTTTCTTTCTGGATGCCTTTTTATGGGAATGTTGGTATACATGATGCAAGTTGGAGATCAGAGTTTGGTGGAAATATATATAAAGCGAATGGTTCGCATGGATGTGTTAATGCACCATATTACTTAGCAAAGGTGCTGTTTAATAATATTGAAGAAGGGACTCCGGTAGTTTGTTATTAGTAGAGATTCTAAAATGATTAAATTAAAATAAAATATAAATCCCAATCATTATGTTGGGGCTTATATTTTTATAAATGGATATATTAGAAAACATTTACAAAGGAAATTTATTAGTATATAATAAATTCATGCCGATCAATAAAAATGGAAAATTGATATTTAATGGTTTTCCTATAATAGAGTTTTATTTGAACATGGACAAGATTATTTAATAACAAAAAAGAGTTTAATTGATTAAATAATTAAATTAAGAAAATTTGTAAATACTTTAACTAAGTAATAGTACTAGAATAAATACATTTTTTAGGAGGAATTAATTATGATAAAAATTAGATTATTTTGTGCAGCAGGAATGTCAACAAGTCTTTTAGTTAATAAAATGAATGATGCAGCCAAGACTAAAGGTATAGAAGTAGATATTGAAGCTTTTCCAGAAAGTCAAATGGATAAAAATCTAGATGGCGTAAATGTTGCATTGTTGGGACCACAAGTTGGATATACATTAGGAAAGGCAAAGAAAATTTGTGAGCCATTAGGAATTCCAGTAGATGTAATACCAATGGTTGATTATGGAATGATGAATGGTCAAAAAGTATTGGATTTTGCATTGAAGTTAGCAGACAAGAAATAAATGCAAAATAAGTTTAAGCATTCATAAAATATTTAATTTAAATAAGCTTTCAAGTTGTTTTGGAAAGCTTATTTTTTTATGCTTTAAATTTACTATATATTGAGAAAAGGAAATAGAAAAAACGTATTGTATCCGTACAATTTACTTTTTTTGTTTTATATGATATTTTAATTAATAATAAAATACAAAAGAAAAGAAGGTGATACATTTTATGAATGAAAAATTTGTTTATGCTCCAGGACCAACAAGTGTAAGAGAAAATGTCAGATTAGAAAGAGCTAGGATAACTACTAATCCAGATGTTGATGAAGAATTTGTAGAATTCTATAAAAATACTTGCGATAAAATAGGGGAAATAATTAAAACAAAAAATCCTGTATATATACTAAGTGGTGAAGGTATTTTAGGATTGGAAGCGGCATGTGCATCTCTTACTGAACCAGGTGATAGAGTACTTGTCTTAGACAATGGGATTTATGGGAGAGGTTTTAAGGACTTTGTTGAAATGTATGGAGGAGAAGTGGTATATTTTTCATGCGATTATAACAGAGCTATAGATGAAAAGAAGTTAAATGAATTTTTAAAGGTAGATCATAATTTTAAATATGCAACAATAGTTCATTGTGATACTCCAACGGGAGTTTTAAATGATTTATCTAAGGTATGTCCATTATTAAATGAGTATGGAATTTTAACTGTTGTTGATTCTGTTTCTGCAATGGGTGGAGAAGAAATAAGGGTTGATGATTGGAAAATTGATATAGCATTAGGTGGATCTCAGAAAGCATTTTCAGCTCCAGCTGGATTAACTATGGTAAGTATCAGCGAAAAAGCTAAAGAAGCAATGAAAAATAGAAAGACTCCAGTAATAGGGTTTTACTGTAATCTTAATATCTGGGAAAATTATTACACAAATAAGTGGTTCCCATATACAATGCCAATAAGTGATATCATGGGTTTAGATAAAGCAGTTGATAATATTTTGGATGAAGGAATTCAAAATGTGCTTGAAAGACATGAAAAGATAGCATATGCAACTAGGAAAGCTGTTAGTGAATTTGGACTTGAATTATTTTTATTAGATGGTTATTCAAATACAGTGACAGCGGTTAAAATACCAGAAAGCATAGGAGCTCAGAGGCTTAAAAACCATATGTTGAGTAAATACAATACTTTGATTATAACATCGCTAAATCCATATGAAGATATAATTTTAAGAGTAGGACATATGGGAGAGAATGCAAAAGTCGATAAGCTTCTCTATGCATTAAACATAATTGAGAATGGATTAAAGGATCTTGGATTTGAAAGTGATAAGGAACTAGTAAGTTTATTTAGTAAGTATTTAGAAGAGAGGAATTTTTGACGAAGGTTTAATTATTCAGGTAAATAAATTCTAAATAATATAGTTCATTCTTGATAAGATTATTTAGTATACAATGTATGATAGCTTAAGATGGATTTTGATGAATTAAATTTTTTAGAGTTTGTATATAGTGGATAATATTAAAATCAACAATTTAGTTACTAATTATATAATAAGCAAAGGTGGGGTAAGGAATGGAAATAAACAGAAGAAAAAGCAAATTTAAAACAAAAGACATGGTAGAAACAGCATTATTAACAGCACTAATATTTGTTGCAACAGCATTTATAAATATTAGATTACCGATATTAGCTACTGGTGGATTAGTTCATTTAGGAACTGTAATGTTATTTGTTACAGCAATTGTTTTCGGAAAAGAGAAGGGAGCTATAGCTGCTGCTGTAGGAATGGCAATATTTGATTTATCATCAGGATGGGCACTTTGGGCTCCATTCACGTTCGTAGTAAGAGGGGTTATGGGATACATGGTTGGTGCTATAACATGGAGTAAAAATGAAGAAGGTAATAGTATTGTACTTAATCTTTTAGCAATTATACTATCAGGTATTTGGATGATAGCTGGATACTACATTACTGAAGGAATTCTTTATGGAAACTGGGTAGCACCAGTTGCATCAATACCTGGAAATGTAACTCAAATTATTATTGGATTATTACTGGGATTACCTATTACTAAAGTACTTAGAAGATATAAAAAGTATATTTAAATGCACAAAAATGATGCTGTGAAGTGATTTGTATTACTTCACAGCATCATTTTTTGAATTTAGCAAAGTCTATAATAAATGATAATATCTTATGAAATTTTATTTCATGAAGAATAATATTGACGAAATAAATATATCATATTATGATTATATTAACTTTATACTGTATTTAGGAGGGTATTGAGAATGAGTGATAACGATTTAAAGAAAAATAGTGCTAAGGAAGCTATGAAATATATAAAAGATGGAATGGTAGTAGGTCTAGGTGGAGGGAGAAGTATAGCCTACTTAATAGAATTTATAAAACAGGATAAAAATATTAGCGTAAAGATAGTTACCCCGTCAATAAAAACAAAAATGCTTTGCATAGAAAAGGGTTTAGAAGTTTTACACACCAGTTCTGTGGATAAAGTGGATGTTGCCTTTGATGGTTGTGACCAAGTTGATGAAAAATTAAATGCATTGAAAAGCGGTGGAGGAATTCATACAAAGGAAAAATTAATTGCTAGTATGGCAGAAGAATATATTCTCCTTGTTGATGAAGAAAAAATTGAAAAAGAATTAACATTTAAAGTTCCTGTAGTACTTGAAGTTTTAGAGGATTCTTTAAAGTATGTTGAAAAAAAGGTACTAGAATTAGATGGAAATCCAGTGATAAGAAGTAGTGATATAAAGGATGGGTTTACTATAAGTGATAATGGAAATCTATTAATAGATGTATTCTTTAATAATGTAAAAGATATTCACAAACTAAATGATAATCTAATAAAAATTTGTGGAGTTATAGAAACATCATTATTTACTAATGTAATTACAAAAGTAATTATTGCAAGTGAGGAAGGTATTAGAGAAATTTCGTAAAGATAATTTAATTAAAAATAAAATTTAAAATTAAAACATATGAGGTGAAGGATATGAATAAAATAAATTGGGCAATACTAGGGCCTGGAACAATTGCAGCAGATTTTGCAAAGGCTATAAGTGAGGTAAATGGTAGTATATATGCTGTAGGTTCAAGAAATATTGAAAAGGCAAGAGATTTTGCCGATAGGTATAATATAGAAAAAGCTTATGGGGATTATGATGAAATGCTAAAAGATGATAATATAGATGTTGTTTACATAGCGACGCCTCATTGCAATCACTATGAATATATAATTAAGAGTCTTAATAATAATAAAAACGTATTTTGTGAAAAAGCAATTACTGTAAATGGAAAGCAATTAAAAGAAATAGTTGATTTAGCAAATGAGAAAAAATTAATAGTGGCAGAAGCAATGACTATTTATCATATGCCGTTATATAAAAAGTTACGCAAAATTGTTGATGATGGCAAGCTTGGAAAGATTAAAATGATTCAAGTTAACTTTGGAAGCCTTAAAGAATATGACGTAACAAATAGATTCTTTAGTCCGGATTTAGCAGGTGGTGCGCTTCTTGATATAGGAACATATGCATTATCATTTACAAGGTACTTTCTTTCTAGCCAGCCAGAGGAAATTTTAACTACAGTTAAAAAATTTGAAACGGGAGTAGATGAGCAGTCAGGTATAATTCTTAAAAATTCTGATAATGAAATGGCAGTTATATCTTTAACTATGAGAGCAAAACAGCCGAAGAGAGGAATTGTATGCGGAGAATTAGGATATATAACCGTTGAAAATTTTCCAAGAGCAGATAAAGCAACAATTACATATCCTGATGGAAGTGTAGAAATTATTGAAGAAGGTAATGGCTCAAAAGCTCTAGAATATGAAATTGAATGCGTAAATAGGATGGTAATGAATAAAACAGGTAATGATACTTTAAGATTGTCGGTTGATGTCATGGATATAATGGACCAGGTAAGGAAACAATGGAATTTAAGCTATACTTTTGAGTAATAAGTTTTATAAATTAATTACTTGAATACGATGATTAAGGGAGTAATTATTAAAGTGAGAGAGATAGAAAAGAGTGTTCTAGATAAAATTCTTTGCATTTATAAAAGTTTACATGAAGCAGAGAAAAAGATTGCTGATTATATAATTAATAATAAAGAAAAAGTCATTGAAATGACTGTTTCTGAGTTAGCCCTAGAAAGTAGTGTTAGTGAAGCTACAATAGTTAGGTTCTGTAAAAAGTGTGACTTAAAAGGTTTTTATGATTTGAAAATTAAAATAGCTAAAGAAATGGTTAATTTAAAAAGTAGCAATATATCAAATGAGTTAGATTCCAACAATATAATGCAATCACTTCAAAATATATTAGCAAATAAAATTGAAGAATTAAAACAAACAATTTCAATGATGAATGAAGATAATATAAAAAAAATATTAGAAGCAATTAAAAGAGCAAGAATTGTTCAATTTGCAGCAGTTGGTAATACAATACCTGTAGCAATGGATGGAGCATATAAATTTAACCAGTTGGGAATATCGTCTGTTACTAATACTATATGGGAAACGCAACTTGCATTTTCATATACATTAACTAAAGAAGATGTAGTTATAGTAATATCCAATTCAGGAGCTTCAAAAGAGCTTGTAGCCTTACTTGAAATTGCAAATGAAAGGCAGGCAACAACTATTTCTATAACTAATCATGAGAATTCTCCTGTTGCTAATAAAAGCAAATATCATATAAATACTTCAACAAGGGAAAAACTATTTTTAGATGAATTTAGCTTTTCTAGAGTATCCGCTATGGTTGTTATAGAAATCTTATACTTGCTTTTAACAAGGGATAAAGAAGATGCATATAATTGGATTAGTCAGCATGAACAATCTATTGCAGAAGGAAAAATATAGAGAGAAAGTATGATAAATAAATTGGAATATAGCTTATATTTAATTTAAATTTCTAAATAGATATTAGTATTAAAGAAGGAAGGGTATAAAGATGAAAAATATAAATATTGGGAATAGTGGGATTAAAGCTTCCGAAATTGGGCTTGGATGTATGAGAATGGCATCAGTTGAAAAGAGTGAGGCAGAAAAAGTTATTAAGACATCATTGGAAGAAGGAATTAATTTCTTTGATCATGCTGATATATATGGCGGGGGAAAATCAGAAGAAGTTTTTGCAGATGCAATTAAAATGAATTCTTCTATAAGAGAAAAAATGATTATTCAAACTAAGTGTGCCATTGTACCAGGAATAATGTATGATTTTTCAAAAGAACATATTTTAAATTCAGTAGATGACAGTTTGAAGAGATTAAAAACAGATTACGTAGATACGTTACTTCTACATCGTCCAGATACACTTATGGAACCTGAAGAAGTTGCAGAAGCTTTTTCTAAGTTACACGAAAGTGGTAAAGTAAAATACTTTGGGGTTAGCAATCATACTCCAATGCAAATAGAACTACTTAATAAATATTTGAATAACAAAATAATTATAAATCAATTGCAATTTAGTATAATGCATACAGGAATGATAGATGCAGGATTAAATATGAATATTAAAAATGATGCTTCTATAGATAGAGATGGAGGAGTATTAGAATACTGCCGACTTAAGGATATAACCATTCAAGCATGGTCTCCTTATCAATATGGATTCTTTGAAGGAGTATTTCTAGACAATGATAAATTCCCAGAATTGAATAAGAAGATTAATGAGATATCAGAAAAGCACGGAGTAACTAATACTGCAATTGCAACTGCATGGATATTAAGGCATCCAGCAAAGATACAAACAATAGTTGGATCTATGAATACTGAACGAATAAAAGAAATATGCAAAGCATCAAATATTACGTTGACTAGACAAGAATGGTATGAAATATATCTAGCAGCGGGAAATAAATTACCATAAATTAAAATTGATAGCTGTCTTAAAGTGGAATTGAGTTCTACTTCAAGGCAGTTTATTTTATGTAGAAAAGTTAATCAAAGTATAAGTTAAATCATTTTATTATAAATCTCTTTAAGAAATTTTTGTGTCAGCTCAAATCTACAAAATAAATTTATTCTGAGATATAAAGAACAAGGAAATTTAATGAAAGATTATTCATGTATGCCGTTAGCAAATGGGAAATTTAAATAATAAGCAATCTAGATAAGTTTTTAAAGCATTAAAAACTAATATAATTGAAAAATAGAATGAATCTAAAGATAATACTCAAATAACTAAGCCAGGCGTATCCTTAGTAGAATATTGTAGTATTATATATATATATTGAGAATTTAAAATATAAAAGCTGTATATTGTGAGCGAGAGAATATATGTTAAGAAGTATTAATGGTAAGATAAAACACGTCGCTAAGAGCGGTAAGCAATTTAAAAAAAATATTGAAGAACTTTAAAATAAAGCGATTTAAGATTTGAAAAAATTGTTGACAAGTTGAAAATCAAGTGATATACTAAGAAAGTCGCTTGAGGGTGACAGAAAAAAATAAAATTACAGCGAAAGTTGTAAGAAAGAAATTGGTCTTTGAAAATTGAACAGAATGATATAAATACATTTAAGTAAACCAGCAATTTTTATTTGAGTAAGCTAAGATTAAACTTTTAATTGAGAGTTTGATCCTGGCTCAGGACGAACGCTGGCGGCGTGCTTAACACATGCAAGTCGAGCGATGAAGTTCCCTCGGGAACGGATTAGCGGCGGACGGGTGAGTAACACGTGGGTAACCTGCCTCATAGAGGGGAATAGCCTTCCGAAAGGAAGATTAATACCGCATAAGATTGTAGTGCCGCATGGCATAGCAATTAAAGGAGTAATCCGCTATGAGATGGACCCGCGTCGCATTA
>NZ_JHXK01000044.1 GCF_000621745.1 Clostridium beijerinckii HUN142
TCTACCCCTTGATTTACTAAAGATTTTGACAATTCAACGACATGTCGATCTTGTCCAGTACGAACATAAGGAGTATAGTTTTCCGCCATAATTAAAATTTTCATATAGAACCTCCATTAATAATAATTGTATATTTTATATTTGATATTAATTAGCAAAGTTTCACACGAATATAATGAATATAATTAATTCTTACATACATACTTTGGCTTTTACTGAAATTTCATTTTATTTAAATATAATAAATTCAAGATCTACAAGGCTTTTAATTGATTCTAATTTAGAATCATCTTGGTTTTCATCTCCAAGGAAAACAGTTTTCATCCCAACAGATTGTCCACCTTTGATGTCACTAAACAAGTCATCTCCAACATGTAGAATGTTATTGCAAGGAATTCCTTTCAAATATAGCATGGCTTCTCTAAAAATATTTGGATGTGGCTTAGCGAGACCAAATTCATCTGAAAATACCATAGTAATAAAATATTTAGATAAATCGTAATAATCAAAAATCTGACGAATTACTCTCCCTGGTGTTACACCTGTATTACAAATTAATGCAATAGGCATATAGTTCGCAATTTTAGGAATTATCTCCTCTACTCCTGACATCAGCGTTGGAATAAAAGTCAAAGCAGCTTTTGTATAAGGTTCTAGAAGTTCCCTATGAAGTAATGAATCTTGTTTTATAGAAAGTTTCTGTAATATCAAAGTAAGTTGTTGTTCTGGAGTAACTTCTATCCATTCCTTTTCTCTAATGTATGAAGATTTCTTATTGACATCATCAATCGCTTTTTTTAGTTCTCTTTCCAGAACATTTATATTTTTTGATTTAAAAATGCTTAACATAGATTTAATTCTATATTTAAGACGTAGTTTCTCCATTTCTTCATCATTATTTAAAATTGTATGCCAGCAATCAAATGTAACCGCTTTAATCATAAAATTCCTCACTTCTTTTATTAAAAATGCTACAACCATTTATATTACTTATGTTACAGCATCCACATTTTCTATTTTGTAATTCTTCAATTATCTATATATTTAGATAATATATTTTCAAACTCGTTGTGATATTAAATTACCTTTTTACTAATATTTGAATAATACTTATCAAAAAGCTTTTTCTCTCCATTTGTTCTTTCTATAAATTCTAAAAGTTTATCTAGTGGCTTTCCTTTTCTGATTGAGTTTTTTGCTAAATTGTACCCTTCTCTTAAATCTTCAGCAATGTTTGATAAATACAATAGTGTTCCTGCATTTATGCATACTATATCTTCACGTGCACGCTCTCCACATCCACGTAGTACGTCCATTGCATATTTTATATTTTCTTCTTTAGATACACCTTGTGCAATATCTATTGGACTATATTGAGGAAGGTTAAAAAATTCTTTAGAGTTAATATGCTTTAGTTTTCTAATTCCTCCTTTACACATTTCTATGATTTTGGTATCCCCGTAAGCCCCCATTTCATCAATATAATGTAATTCATCGTGTGTACTAGTTACTACCATTGCATTATTTATTCCAAATTCTCGAATCACCTTAGTTGCTAATTCTATATCTGGATGTGCTAATCCATAAAGTAAATTATCAAATTTTATAGGACTAAGAATCGCTGCAAGAGCAAAACTTAAAGCATGAGGAACATAAAATCTTCCACCATACACTTTATCAAAATTAGGAATAGTATTTTCTATACTAAAAAATCCGATTCCTGTATCCAGTAAAACATTTATCATTTCTTCTTGACTTAAATCCAAATTAGCACCTACTTCTCTCATAAAATCAGCCGATCCAGTTATTGATGAAGTAGAGGAAGAACCTGGTTTTGCTGTATAAGCACCAACACTTGATGCAACTAAAAGACTACAAGTAGATATATTCATAGTTTTAATTCCTTTTTTTCCACTTCCTACTGCACCAACAAGAAGTTTATTTTTAGGAAGAGTAATCTTGACTGAATTTTCAGGTGAATATGAATCTAAACTTAATGTTGCTCTCAATAACGCAACAATTTCATTAACAGTTGGCCCTTTTAACATAATTCCCGTTAGTAATGCACCCAATAAAACATCCCGTGTTTGAGAATTTGCTTCTTCTAGAATATCTTTAAAAGCTTCCTGCAAAACTTCAACCTCAATTTTTTCTTTGATATTTAATCTAAATAATATTTCAGTAATTCTATTAGAAATCATTGATAAGCAACCTCCATTCGTTAATATTTAATTAATGTGGCCATTTTTCACAGATATCAATAACCATATCCGCATATTCAACTTTACGCTTTTTCCACATATCTCCTCCCATGCGATAAATTTCAGAAAGCTCCTCTAAATCTTTTGCAGTATAGTACGAAACAGAACACATCATCTGGTAAACAACTGAATCATCAGGATTTTCGCAAATTTCTTTTTCATTAATAATGAGCTTTCTGATATCATCTGGATTCATTTCAACAGTTATTCCTGATCCTAAAATACTCTTACTCATCTTTGGATGTCCATTAAAACCTTTAATAATTGGTGAATATAATCCACCTAAGTTCATAGGAATATTTAAACGTGATACAACCTTTTTAGCCAATAAAACATATAAATGTTCTTCAAGCCCTAACATAACCAATACATTTTTATAATCTTCTTTCATTCCTAAATGAATAAAATCTGCTACCATTAATAAAATCGATTGCTTTACAGGGAAATCCATTTCCGGATAATAACCCATTTTTTGATACAACTTAACCAAATCCTCTTCTGCATTATTAAAATCTTTATCCTTTAAGCAGTTAGATATTAAATATGCTGTTAAAACGATATCTTGACGTTGTTTTTGAGTTCGTAGAATGCCCCTATTCGCATCAAATCCAAGTTTTGTAATGAATTCTTGATACTGATGTGCTCTTTCCTCTAAAACTGAGAGTGACTGATTTCGAGCATTATAAGAGTCTAAATCTCCTAAAACAAACTGTACTGAAAGTCCTGCATTTTGTAAGAAAATAGCTCTCATAATTTGAGAAATTGTCCCCATATGAGGTGCACCACTCAATCCTATTCCTGTTGTTACTATAGACTTTTCATTTTCTAATAGACCCGAAGCAAAAATATTGCCTTCATGATGACATAACCATTTCTTGTTTAATGATTCATTATTTATTCCTGGAAAATCAAAATTTATTGGTTTAAAGTCTAAAGGATCATATTTATATTTCTCCACAACACTTTTATAATAAGTTTCATTAAATATTAAATTCATAATTTCCTCCATAAATTTATAATTTGATAAGTTTTCATACTATATTTGCATATTTTTATTAAAAATCATACAATCTTATATATCTATGTTAATAGATATACTCTTGATTCATACGGCTTTAATTGAATCTTTCTAATACACTCATCTTTATTACAATCATAATTACAGATTAATAATCGATAATTACTATATCTAATTCTTGAAGACAGTGTAAAAACTACATACTCACCTGAAAAATTCAAAATTACTAATAATGTTTGAGTTTGTAGAGTTCTTGTGTAGCAAAAAATCTTTTCATCATCTTCTAAAAAACAGTGATAATCTCCATTCACTACAATAGAAAATTCTTTTCGAATTTGAATCAATCTTTTATAATAATGAAAAATAGAATTAGAATTACTTAATTCATTTTTCACATTAACTTCTTTATAATTTGGGTTTATATTTATCCATGGTTTACCTATTGTAAAACCTGAATTTTTGCTATTGTCCCATTGCATAGGAGTTCTTGCATTATCACGACCTACTCTATATATTGACTCCAGAATATGTTCTGGTGGTTTATTTTCTTCGATAACTTTTTGATTATATAAGTTTAAAGATTCTACATCTCGATAATCATCAATGGAGTCAAATCTAACATTTGTCATCCCTATCTCTTCTCCTTGATATATAAATGGAGTTCCTTTTAACATATGTAACATTGTAGCTAGCAATTTTGCTGATTGTATCCTATATGTTGTATCATCGCCAAAACGTGATACAGCTCTAGGTTGATCATGACTATTTAAATAAAGACAATTCCATGAATACACTTCTAATCCAAGTTGCCATTTAGAAATAATACGCTTGAAATCAGATAACTTCCATGGAACAATGTCCCACTTTGTTTTTCCTGCATCAATAAACATTAAATCGAAATGAACAATCATATTCAATTCATTTCTAAATTTAATTGCATGTTCTATTGATCCTCCTGGTGTTTCTCCTATAACCATAAGATTGTGCTTAGAAAAGACTTCTTTATGCATTTCTTTTAAATATTTGTGAAGATTAGGACCATTTATATAATACTTCCCCCCCCATTGATATTTTGCTTTAGTTGATTTAAAAGCATCTGGTAATGGTTGCTTTTTTGAAATCCAATTAATTGCATCTAGCCGAAAACCATCTACACCTTTCTCTATCCACCAATTCATCATTTTATAGATTTCATAACGTAAAGTTTGATTATCCCAATTTAAGTCAGGTTGCTTTTTGGAGAAAAGATGTAAATAATACTCACCACTTTCATCGTATTCCCATGCTGATCCTCCCCATACCGAGACCCAATTATTGGGTTCTTGTTCTTTATTCCCTTGTCTCCAAAAATAATAGTCTCGATAGGGATTGCTTATAGAACTCCGAGACTCGATAAACCATTTATGCTCGCTAGAAGTGTGGTTTAATACTATATCCATGACAAGTTTTATACCATTACTATGTAAAGCATTCAAAAGTTCTTCAAATTCTGACATTGTTCCATATTCATTCATTATTTTCTTATAATCACTAATATCATAGCCATTATCTTCATTTGGAGACTCGTAAATAGGACATAACCATACTACATCAACACCAAGTTCCTTTAAATAATCTATTTTACTTATGATCCCTTTTAAATCTCCAATTCCATCTCCAGAGCTATCCATAAAACTCCGAGGATAAATTTGGTATACTACACTTTCTTTCCACCACATTGTATCCATTCTATATCAACCTCACAATTCATTCATTAAGTTCCTGTACCAACGTAATGTTTTATTCCTATCTTCCAAAAATAGTATGATGCGCCTATTGAAATTATAGCTACTATTGGTGTTAAAATTGCTAAATCTTTATAACCATCATGCGATATAAATAACGCTGCAGGATAAAAAGCTGTGAACGCATAAGGAATAATCCAAGTAATAATAAAACGAATTGTTTTATTATATATTGTTATAGGATAACGTGCAAAATCACTAATCCAAAAGGCAGCCAATGTTAAAGAAAAACTGTCAATTATCCAAAAAGAAAATGTTGAAAAAAACAGATTTACTGCTACAAAAATTAATCCGCTAGAAATAATCATTAAAATTAAAAGCAAAATATTTATAATAGACCATTGAATTGTTAAATGAGGCATTGCACTTAATAATATCGCTAGACCAATAATTAATTGACCAAATCCATCAATTTGTACTCTGTCGGCTATTAAATGAAACAGTGGATTAATTGGTCTAACTAGCAGACGATCGAAATTTCCAGTCCTAATGTATTGAGAACCAATCACCCATAAATTATCGAAAAAAATATGATGTATAGATCGTCCTGTACCTGCAATACCATAGATAAAAAGCATTTCATAAAAACTCCAATGTCTTATTTCAGTAATATAGTTAAAAATAATACTTAGAAATAAGATTGAAGTTGATTGATATAGTATTGTCGAAATTATTCCTATTATAAAATCTACTCGATATTCTAAAACAACCTTCATTTGTTGTTTAAAAAAATGCCCATACAATCTCATATACTTAAGCATCTAATTTCCCTCCCACTGTATTAACCTCCATAAACCGTTACTCTTCTTAATGCAAAAAACCAAATTAAACGAATACCTAAAAACATGAAAACTAACCAAATCATCTGCATAAATATTGAGTATGCTATTTCATTTCCTGCTATTTTGCCAGTATATATAGAAACAGGAATATAGATCATTGATTGAAATGGCAGTATACTACTCAAAGATCTTAACCAATTAGGGAAAAGAGAAATAGGCATCAAAGAGCCAGAAAAAAACATTAATACTGATAGAGACATTATTCTAAGTCCCCATACATTAATTGTCCAAAAAGCGCACACAGCAATAATTAAATCTATTTGAGTGCCTATTAAAACCCCTAAAAAAGTACTTACCATGAATGACAATGCTGATGTCCATGTATGTGGATAATCAATTCCTAAAAAAAAATATGAAATTAAGATAATTGGCAGAGTATTTTTGACGAACACAGATAACTTTTTTCCTAAATCTAGTGCTACTAACTTCGTTAGTAAATCATAAGGCTTAGTCAATTCACTTGCAATACTTCCATCACGAATCTTCGTTGCTAATTCTGTTCCAACTCCAGAAACATAATCTTGAAGTATCGCTGCAATAAGAATGTATGTAATCATAGACTTAAATGAGTAAACAGACACACTAACTCTATTTTCATAAACTACCAACCAAAAATAATAACTAATTAAAACTTTGATAATAGTGGATAATATCTCCGACCAATAACGAATAGAATATGCAGTATCTAGTATTATTGCTGATTGCATCAGCTTTAAATATTTAATCACTTATAACCACCTTCATAAATTTTTTGAACAATTGTCTCAATATTTAAATCAACAATTGCTATATCTTTAATTGGATATTTCTTTGTCATTATAGAAATAACATCTGGAGTAGCTATAATATCATTTTCAAACGATAAACTAACTTTATTTAACTCAGCACTACAATCTACTGAAACATAATTTAACAATTCCTTAGGAAGAGAAAATACATTACTATCTTGTAATTTAAAATGAATCGTTCTTTTTCCCCCAAATCTTTGTTTAATTAATTCCAAATCTCCATCATATATAATTTCTCCTCTATCAATAATGATGATACGATTGCAAATCTCTTCAATATCTTGCATATCATGGGTTGTAAGCATTATGGTTGTTTTCTTAATTCTATTTATGTCTTTAATAAATTGCCTAATCTTTTTTTTAACAAACACATCTAATCCAATTGTTGGCTCATCTAAATAAACAATTGTTGGATCATGTAAAAAACTAGCAGCCAATTCAACTAACATTCTTTCTCCTAACGAAAGTTGCCGTACTGCTCTTCCCAGTAATCGTTTAATGCCGATCGTTTCAATCATGTAATTTAAATTTTCATTATACACATGATGTGGGATTTCATAGATATGCTTCAATAAATCGAAAGACTCTAGAACTGGAATATCCCAAAATAGTTGAGATCTTTGTCCAAACACAACACCAATGTTTTTAGCATTTTGCTTTCTATTTTTATATGGAACAATTCCATTAACAAGTATTTCCCCATTACTAGGAGTAAGTATACCACTCAACATTTTAATAGTAGTTGACTTACCCGCGCCATTTCCTCCTATATATCCGACCATTTCACCTTTTTTAATATTAAAATTAATGTTATTGACAACTTTTTTTATAGTATAATCCCGCACAAACAAACCTTTAACAGCACCCATTAGTCCAGGAGAATATTTCGCTATTTTATATTCTTTTTCAACATTTTTTACTTGTATCATGTATTTTCTCCTCAAAATCAAATTATTTATAAATTTTTATTGTTTTTTCCACACAATATATTCCTAAATAGTATTTTATTATATAATACACCAAATATTTCATAATTTAAATAGGTATACCTTGCTAAAGCGTACTTTATTTTCCAACATAATTCAGCATTTTTCCTCATCTGTCATAGTTACACTTACAGGTAACAGGATATATCCACTTTCTAATAGTGTAATCTTAATGGTTTTCCAGCGTTACTTGATAAAACTAATATCAAATAATCTAGCACCAAATACTTAATCGTTTACGTTTTTCCTATTTAGTGAAATAATAGAATTCTCGGCATCATCAATTTACTTTGAACTTCCACTTTTACGGCGTTACTATTACTTCTGCTAAATTCAGTTGTAAATCACTATATAAGCTGCACTTAGAAATTTAATTCATAGTTATAAACGCATCTAGTTTCTTACTCGAAGGAGATCGAGTAAGAAACTAGTATTAAATACTTAATCGTTTACGTTTTGCTAAATAAAGGAAACTATAATTTAATTATAGCATACAAATATATTTTTTTTTCAATTTTAATTTTATTATTTCTTCACTATAATATACCCAGCAAATTCACTTACTTTTAGATTAGCTTGCCTAGAGTTATTTCCATTCTTTATATACTGTTCTCTTTGCTATTTCAACTAGGTGTGCCTAAACCCATGTATAGTAATATTTGCCTTATATATCTCTGTTTTTTTATATAACTTATTCTGGTATCTTCACAGAAGTTAACATAATTCCAGAAGTAGTAGTTAGAACAGAGCTAAGTAATCGTGTTAATTTACTTCTGTTATGAATACAAATTCACATTAGAAAAAAGGAATCAATTCACAGGCTACTCTTATATATTACCATATTATTAAAAAATAGGGAAGAGCCTAGACTTTAATTTTTCTCTTATTAGGGTACTTTGAGACATTCCAGTGATTTCACCAACCTCATTATATGATTTATCCCCACCATTAATAGATAATAAACTAAGAGCGTGATCTAATTGATTCTTATTATAACTTTTTGGTCTACCTTCTTTAAATTCCTCTTTACTCTTTGCAGTTGCTTTACCTTTTTAATATTTATGTAATCAATAGAATTTTCTGTTAGAATAGAATTATGTAAATTTATATATTTTTTTATAATCAAAGGAGGAATATTGCAAATGAATATAAATTTTACTCTTATTAAAAATTTTAAAAAGCAGGCCACATCAAAACGTACACCTACCAATACTAATGATGACTTATTAAAAGAAATCTTATCATCTTTACACAATAGTTTCGATTATATTAATACTCAATTTAATATACATGAAAGTTGCTTATGGGTTGAATCAAAAGCAAACTT
The DNA here is from genome assembly GCF_000621745.1 of Clostridium beijerinckii HUN142. GTDB lineage: Bacteria > Bacillota > Clostridia > Clostridiales > Clostridiaceae > Clostridium > Clostridium beijerinckii_A. The sequence goes on from NZ_JHXK01000044.1 coordinate 9,007, forward strand.
ACTCTCTAATAAAGGACAAGTTAATACAACTAAATATAATGCAAGAGAAATACTTTTAGTAGACTTGGGAGCTGATACATATGGGCATGAATTCTCATATGAACATCCTTGTATAGTTATAAAAAACGAATATAAAAGAGTTTTTGTTGTTCCATGTACATCTCAACCAGCAAGGAGAAATAGTAGTGGACAAGTATATCCCGATTTCTTAGAAGGATATGCTACTGACGGTTTTGCAAAAACCACAACTATACTACTAAAAGAAGCGAAATATATTGATAAAACTAGAATAAAAAGATCTTTAGGTAAGGTCAAACAGCCTTTATATGATACAATTTATAATAAAGTATTTGAATCTTTATTTGAAAGTAAATCATTCAGAATAAAAAAACTAGAACAAACAAAATCAGATAAAATTGAAGAAATAAAAAAAATATCAGAAGAAAAAGAACATTTACAAGAGCAATTGAATATAATAACAGAACAATATAACAAGTTAAAATGTGAATATGATAATTATATAGCAAATGACTCAGATAATGCTGTTAACCAATAGTTTCATCTTTCTTGACTTTTATTTTTTTTTGTGTTATAATGACAATGAAATTAGAAATATTAATTATTATTTTTAATAATTTTTTAATACACGAGGGCGGTTATGCCGAATGATACGTTATATTTAACGTAATGCACAGATGAGAGAAAACATGTTTATGCAAATAAACATGTTTTTTTATACTTAAGTCAATTTTCCCATTATTCCATTGTGTTGCTTGTAGTAAAAACTATCCTCCCCATTTGAACCTTTAATTTTTGTATTCAACCAGAATTGATTAAATCCATCACCTTTTTTAATGCTCTAGTGAAAAAGGTACAAAACATTTATCAGCCGAACTCCAACAATATTCTTTTTCTAAAAGTTTTCTTAATTTACTATCACTTTTAAACCCTATATCTTTTGCTACATATTTAAAACTTTCTCTTTTATTTAATCTTTGTGTTACAATTTCATTCAGATTAAACCAGTGCTTCTTAGATTCACTATAATAATATCTTTTTTGTATCTTCCTCTTTGACTCACTATAATAATACTCCTCCACTAATTCAATTAAATCATACTTTAATTCCTTTGCTATATCTTTTATATTTTCATTATTATTTAATCTTTTAACAATTTCTTCTTTTAATTATAAAAGTTCTCTTGTAAGAAATGTTGATTTTATTCAGTTTTCCCACTTGATCACAAATGGAAAACTTAAAATATATAACTAGACCTATAAAAAAACTAAAAAACTTAGGTGTAATTTACATAAGGTCTATGTAAGTTTTAGCAATCAATGACCATTAAATATATTATTTTAACTATAACTTAGGTATTGTTTATGTAATACTTATGCATATTCTACAATTAAAGTAAATGTATATCAAATCTTATATTGGATATAATATTAAAATACTCAATAAAGATTACAGTTTTACTAGAACTGTGACCTTCATTGAGTATTTTGAGAATGGTATACTATATATCTTTAGGTTCTTGCTTTGATGATTCTTTTCCGGCTCATCAAAGTGTTTTCCTTTAGTATCTAATTTATGTAAATCAATTTTGGGGATATAATATGTTAGGTAGAAGATTTTGGCTAAAAATTTGATACATTTTAAGGTTGAAGTAAAAAATAGTAGGTGCAACTACTATTTTTTTATTTTAACCAAAAGCCATAATTAAAAATACTAAGGCTGTTATTATGCTTGCAGATCCTAAAATATATCCTGCGATTATGGTCTTTGAAAAAATCTTTAACGATTCTTTGCTTAAAACTGAGTTATCTGATTTTGCTTCTACACGTGTTGTTATAATAATAAATATTCCAATAAGTATGAGATCATATTCCATTCAACAATCCCCCATTTTTTCTGTATCTACTTAATTTTTTTTATCTTTATTGTGGTACTCTTTTTAAGTTTTCGTATTAGTTTTTTTAACTTTCTTTGCTCTTTAACAAATTGTATTTTTGATGTTATAAAACTCCATATCTTCAATATTATCAACTCCCATAAAAAAATCCCCATCAACTGGTATAACTATATTATAATGGATATATATTGAAATCATTTATACAATTTCAATACGAACAGACTTTAGATGCAGTAAATATTATTAATCTAAAATAACAACTTGATGAAAGGAAGATTCTTATGCCATTTAATTTTACCAGTTATAAACATTATTCGGTTAACTATTCAAATTTATTTGATGAACTTAATTCAAAAAAATTCCTGAACAATAGTACTATTCAAAGTAAATATCTAGAATCATGGATTAATACATTAAAAAATTCTGATAAGATTATCACTGAACAATTGAGAACTCCAGACTCCATTAAAAATTTAATTTTACTTTTAAGTTCAGAACCAGAAATATTTCAATTACCAATAACCTATGGTGACAATGAATTATTTATCCATTTTAGAGCATCTATCGCTAACGAAATTATTCCAAATGGTACGAAAGGTCAACATATTCCCCTTGGTGAGTTCACAAAAAATAATAGTAGTATTCATTGGACACCATTTGATGAAAATGTCGATTCATATTCAAATGCCAAAGAACCTATTATTAGGGTTCCATTTTTTAATGGACAACACAACTCACTAGTTATTGATGGAAATCATAGAGTTACATACAATGTAAAAAATAATATTGATACTATTTCTGAAATAATTATTTCAGAGCAATCTGTTATAGATTTTTCTTTGTTTTCAAGTGGCTTTGATAAGATGTTGTATATTATGCATAATGAATTAAATCATATGGCTAATGCAACGCATCGTGAAAATGCTGATGCTATGGATTTGATTAAAAAATCATATCTTGTAGATGAGAAATTTAAGTTTATATAAGGAACATAGTATTAAAAATAACCTATTACTAAGAAATAAATTTATTATTTATGAGTGGTAACTCTAATAGAATAGAGTCTATATTACATCACTAAAATAAAGGAACACTTAAAGCGTTCCTTTATTATGTTATTATTCTCCTGCAGTGTTATTGGTTATATCGTCAATATTTTTATTACTACCTATTTCATTATTTGCACCATTTATTACACCACGCATATTGCCACTATTGCCAGTAGGTCCAAGTACAGGTATTTGCCACGACCCCTCTAATGGCGATAAAGTCCACGTAACAGTATTGAAAGTCCCTTCTCTAACTTCATCAGGTTGTCTCCATGTAGGTGTTTCTTTTACTTTAGCATAGCCATTAACTACATTCGATTCATTTCCTTTATCAAATGTAACTAAATCTACGCCTGCAGTATCACTTAGTTTATATCTTTGTATGACTGCTGCTCCGATATCCCCATCACCTTTTGTTCCACTAGCACCATTTGACGGATATGCTTCTGATCCAAGTACAAGATCATCTCTGTAGTCCCAATGCCTTACTTTTGCAAGTTTGAATTTAATATCTCTGCAGTACTCTCCATCATAGGTTGAATCCATAATTTGGTACCCATATTCTGAATCTTTTGCATAGTATACATCCTCTTCATTATCACCATGTTCTTCATCCCAGGTTTTATAGACATCATCACCCTCGCTAGAGTTTGTAGAACCATTAAAATTATAATTATTCGAATGAAAAGGCATATCAGAAATTTCTCTTGACGAATATGTTGTTTTGTCTTTTCCGTCATGCTCTTCTCTTTCCATAACCCTATTAGGGACTTTTCCATACATCTCTTTTAAATCTCCATTTTTTCTGTTAAATCCACTAATGTAGTTTCCAGTTTCATAACTACTAGCATATGTGTCAAAAGTGTATCTTCCTGCTACATCCGTTTTACCTGTAGGGTATGTTGCATCAGTTATTTTTTCTTTGGCCGTACATGTATTACCGATAACGTCTATCTTTACTTGGAGTGTTCGAGAACTTTTCTCCATATTAAATGCTGCTACTGCTGCAAAATCGCCAGCGTATGGATCTGCTCCTGTTACTTGCCATCCATCATCATCAAGTATCTTTTTCCAAAGATTATCCGTTTGTTTAATAGGTGTTTCAAAATCCATTTCATAAATTCCATATTAGTTCCTTGTGTAGAATAACTGCTATTAGCACTATTAAGTATGCTTGCTGCTTGTTTTTGAATGTCTGACATTCTATCTAGGGCTGAATTGATTTCAGCATCAGATTTATCGCCATACTTACTAAGAAAATAATTTAATTGGGTAGTGTTTGTCCCAAAGTTGGTTTGCATTTTTTGAGATGTTGCATCACTTTTATATGTTATCTTTGCATAGTCTGTAACTGCCTTTCCATTAGTAGCATTAACATAATTGCTACTAAGAGCATCTCCTGATGAAGTAGTTACGTTCAAATGTTTATTTGCTTCAGTTCTCTGGGTAAGCCCTGTAGATGCATAAATATTGTTAGCAACAGTATAAACATCTGTATTATAGGTATCTTCACTTTCATTTTCTGTAATTTCAATATTTTGCTGATAATTTGTATTTTCTACTGCTGCTAAAACTTTAGTATTATTAATGTATATACTTGAAAATAAAACAACCAGAACACTGATTGCATATATATAATTTTTTCCTTATCATCGGGGTTCAGGTAAACTGCTCGTATCTCAAAATCTTTATCGCTTAATTTATCATCTTTTTTAATTCCGGTCCTGATATCTTTACTTGGAACGAAATAAAATTGAAGTTCAAGTGTCTTTTCGAAATCTTTCTTGTTTTGAGTCCTTTAACAGTTGTGTCTACAGTTATATAATTGGCTCCCGTCAGTGCTTTATATTCAGTAGCCTTTGACGGATAGGTCATGTTTGTAATTTTAATATTATTATCCTTTAAGTACTTTTCGAACGCTTCTTTTGGGCTCTTATCCTTAAATTCATCTGCTAAGTTATATCCATCACTTTTTTCGTTCATCCATCTTATCACGGAAATATAAATTTATATAGGCGATTCCGTCATGCAATAATGCCTTATCTAGCAAAGATGTATCTTGAAAATAATCATCCACCAGGTTATTTTCTGAAATAGTAGTAAAGGCTTCTTCTGTAGTTATGGTTGTACTTTTAGTTGAAGTTTTAAGTATGTTTTCGTCAACAGTTTTGCTAGACTGCCCACATCCTACTACAAGATACTCTATAGAGTAAGGCGCCCCGCAGAGCGAAGGAACACACACTAATTTAAAGAGCATTTTTCGATACACTATTTAAAATTCTTTGTACCTTACCTAATGTTATATTTAATTCATCTGCAATCTTTCTTAAACTTAACCCTTGCTCCTTTAAATCTAATACTTTAATCTTAAAATCTTCTAGCTCTTGTTGTTTTTTAGTTAATCCTTTTTCATTTCTTGGAGTTCTTCTCTTATTGTTTCTATCATATTTCTCTTTTTTATCAATAAGGGTAGTTAATTGCTTTTGTTCATCTTCGGTTATTTCTAATAATTTTATTAATTTCTTACTGGTATAATTATATCCTCCACGTTTGTATGTCCCATTAGCCTTTTCTTTAAGCCACTCTTCATATGCCTTTTCTGCACTCTTGGTTTGCTTTATTACTTCTGTTTCGCTAAGTGGAGATGCAAATCTATTATTAAATTCTATTGTATCCTCTAATGCTTTCTGCGGATCTCTGGTAAACAAACAACTATAATATCTATATAAAAAACACATAAATTCTCTTTGTCCATCTACTTTTAATTTCCCATTTTCCCTGCAATAACCTTTTCTTATCTCTTGTAATTTGACTATATCGCATAACCTAGCATAATGTAAATTATGTATATTATATAAATGTTCTACTTTTTTTTCTTTTTCTGTTATTACTGTTTTTTTCTTTTTCTTAATTATCTGATATTCCGGAAAATACCCCTCTACAATTTCGTCCAGCCTATATCTTTTATTACTTAAATTATATATTTTGGCTAACGTATTACTATTTGTATTTCTACTTCCAACCAATCTAAGTACTCTATTTATATCAATACAACTGGCATCTGCCACAAGATCATACATTGTAAAATCCTTAAATATCTTAATTATTTCATTTTCTATCAATGACCAAAGAGTAATCCCTTGCTTTGGAAGATTCTCTAATAACCAATATAATTGAATCCCTCTTCCAGAAGCAACTGTTAAACTCGGATATGGTACTATACTACCAAAATAATCTTTTTCTAAAAAATACATTACAGATTCTATCTCTTTTTTAGTAAATTTCTTTTTTTCAATATGTCTATCCAAATCAACGTACAGAGCATTTATATGTCTTATATATTCTGGCTTTCTTACTGGTATATAAAAACTATTTACGCTTATATACGAATCCTTATTTATTCCTAATATTTTATATATGTTATTTTCCAATTCCTCTTTTTTATAATGGTATTGATTCCATACCCTACCGCTCTTTGCTGCAACTGTTATGAATCCGTCATCATCTTCGTGGACTAATTTAATTTGCCTTACTGCTTGTCCTACTCTACTTTTAGGTACATTTACGTTAAAATCTACATCAGTTAAATTGGTTACTATGTCTTTAACTGCTAAGCTCAATTTTATCCCTCCTGTCGGACGGATAAACTACTTTTCTCCATGAGGTATATATAAATCTAATACTTTTATACACAAATACATTTGCATTCTGCCTATTATATGTTATAATAAGCATATAAGTATGTAGAATAACCCTTAACTAAGGGTTTATAATTAATTATTTTCTTTTGACCGGGGAAAATAGTTTATCAAAAAGTGAGTATTACCAGTACTTACTTTTTTCATGTCCATTTTTATATTTTTGTACATTTAATTAATTATAGCATATAAATATTGTTTTTACCAATTTTCATTTTCTTTTCGCTTATTCTGCAGACGCAAGATAAATTTTTGTAATTTCCTCTCGGTTATGCCCAGCCAGTTCGCTTACTCTTAAATCCGCTTGTTTAGGGGTATTTCCATTCTTTATATAGTATTCTCTTTGTTCTTGTAAATAGGTGTGCCTAAGCCCATGTATAGTCAGGTTTGCCTTATATATCTCTTTGTTTTCTATATGCATTATTCTGGCATCTGCAGACTTAACTCTTTCTGGTTCTTGTATATTCTCTCTATTGTTATACACGAAATTTTGAACTTCCTTGTACGTTGCCTTAAAATTATCTGGCACAAATATCTTATTTTGCTTTTTTTCTTCCCCAAATTCTTTTATTTTTTCTAAGAGTACTCTCTGCTCCAAACGTTCCACCAATTTTTTATTGTCTTTACCATTCTTCTCTTTTGTGTATAATTCGCCTGTATTTAAGGCCTTATTAACACTATTTAAATCTAAATTCAGAATTCCTTCCAATCTGCAACCGAAATTTCTCGCCACATCTAAAATAAGTTCCATTCTTGGACCATTTCCCTTTTCTAAATCGTACTTCTGTGCTACTTCCTTGAAATCATTAAACTCTTTATCTGTCCATGTCCTGTCTACATTGCCGAATACTCGCTTTTTTATTCCTAAACGTTGGTTTGTAGGGATATTTCTTTGATCTATCCTAACTCGATTCGCAAAGTCGCGTATCGCAGACATATAATTCTTTTGTGTAGCAGGGCTTAATCCATTTTCCTGCATTTTTGCAACAAAACTTATTATATGCTTTGCTTTAATATTTTCTATATTATTTATCTTATATTCTACCGCTAGATGCTTACAGAATTCCGACATTGAATCTTTATAAATAGCCTCTGTACGATAACTCTTTTCTTTATTTGCATAAGCCTTACCGGCCTGACTTTCTAGGTTCTGGAACCTATTATATTCTCGTTCATCCATATCACTTATCTTCATTTTGCGACACCTCCTTTCCCTCTAAATACCTTTTAAGAATACGAAGATCCATTAGGTGTTGGTATCTAAAGAAAGCATTCCCATTATGCAAAGCAGTATGCCAATACACAACCCCTCTTAATTCCTCTATTACAATTTTTATATTTCGTCCTAGTGCGAGCATTAACTTTGCATACATCTTTAAATGCTCGTTTTTTATATTTCTTATACTTGTTATTTTTATGTTATTTTCAATTAGAACCTTAGCAACTTTTAGACAGTACCCTTTATATCTCTTTCTAGTTATACTCTTAAATTTGCGAGGATTTATACTATTTAATTCTTCTTTTATTTTGATGTATAAGTTAATTTGTTCACTATTCATTTTTGAAAATCTCCTTTTTTTAATATGTAAAAATGACTAAATTTAATAATCCTAAATGCTAATTTTTAAGCGTTTAGTTTTCTATGTTAATGTGATGCGATTCAAATTTTGCTCTTAAAGTAAGTAAAGCACTAGGGTTAACTCATTTTTGCCTCCCCCCCCGTCTAGTTCTTATAAATAAGAACTAGACGGGGGGGGAATTCGTTCCCACTTTAACACCTTGCTTAACACTCATTTTCCTTCGGTTGTTAAGTAATAGTTTGCCTTGCAACCCTTGTTGCACAAGTGGCAATTGTAAAAAACAATTAGCCTTTGCTAACATAGTTCTTTACTAAAAATATTTATATAAACACTCCTATAATAGGAGTGGAACCCAAATTAATACCTTCTTGTCTAAAATAAAACTAATAGTTTTTGAACTTAGTTCAGTAAGCAAGTCAGCAATCTGTTTATATGCTGATTACTTACCAAATCTAAATTAAATAAAATAAATAATTTTTAAATACATAAAATTCCTTCTTTATATTAATAAAAAGATTTGTCCTTATTATTTTAAAATCTTTTATTTTATTCAAATTTTTTTACACAAAATCAATCAAAAATTGAGATAAGGTTTTTTCAAGATATACTATAGGGGTAAATTAGAAAGGAGGTTCTATACCATGAATTCATGGAAAAAAATTTTTACATTATCTTTAGTAGCATTCCAAATGAGTACCTTTGCTATTAGCAATACTGCTCATGCAGCAGATGATGTTATCACACTTGCAGATATGCATAATTCCAAATATAACTTAAACAGTAATACTAAACTATCCTTTGGAAAATTATATTCGGCTCCTTCCGATACAAGTTCCAAAAAATATTCTTTAATGACAGATGATAATTCCGGACATTGGGCAGATGTTGCAGACGGACATGAACGGACACCAAATATTCCAACTTCCATAACAAATTCAACTGATATGTCTTTTAATCCTGATACTTCACCTTGGCAGGCCAATGCAGTTTATGTTGATTTTCAATTAACCGGTGATGATACAACCATTATAGAAAAGAGTGCTAAAAGATGTTATGATACGAAGGTTGTTGGTGGGAATAGTAATATAGAATATACAGATTTCTGTGAAGACGAAAAAACTCGACCAGATTATAAATATAATGTTATGCAAGATATAATCGTAGGTCCAGATGAAGATCGAGCCAATGGAATAAGTAATTCAAATAATTCATGGGCGTATTACCAACATGGAGATGGATGGGGCTTCGGTGATCAAAGAGAAAAACCTGATGGGAAATATGGCTCAGAAGACGAATACGAAGAGTATAAAGACGATTTAGATGAAGACGAGGATAGAATGAGTAGGCGCGAATATTATGATGAATATTACCCTGATGATGATAATCCTCATTTATATATATTATGTCGTTCTTCAGGAACTAAATGGACAAGGATACACCAATTATATGCAGTAAGCAAAATGCAATTTACGGTTGTCCACGCAGAAGATGTTAATGGTCATGACGTTAAAGGAAATGTTTCAATTGACACTTCTGATATACAATATGATACATCTCCACTTACACCAGAAGAAATTCTTTCACAATATGCTTCTGAAAGTCCTCAAACTTTTAATATGAATAGAGTTAAAGGAACGTTGAAAATTGATGGTGCCAATGGTAATAAAAATGTTGCTGCAAATATAGTAATAAACGCAAAAGTTGTTGAATGGAAACTTGTTGGTTGGGGATTCCTCGAACCAGAAGACGAAGGTCCTGTTGGAACAAACGCTGAAAATGATTGGCCTCAATTTAGCCGTATTTATCCTGAATGGGATATTGATGATCATTGGTTGAATAATCAAGGAGGCTATTGGAATGGTACTGATTGGCATGACGGTTATTGGAATGATGAAAGAACACTAGATAAAGCAATTACTGCAGCAAATGGTTATGCTCCTGTAACAATTAACTTATCTTATAACCGAAACAGTTATAGTAGTTATGATGATGGTTATAACATAGACGAAACAGATCCATATGACTTAATCTCTAAATCTTGGTATGGGTATAATACTAGCCAGCAGTATACAAGAGGTGCTTTTGGCGTAATAGGTAATTGGGTTAACCAAGATATCACTACTCAAATTTATGCAAAAGACAATCTCTCAGGTATTGATACCGATAAAAGTTATGTTTATATTGATGATAAAAGTTGGTATGGACGTGATGATAATACTAGGCATTATTTTGATTTTGGTTCAGAACAAATAAAAACTGGATTCAAGCAATATGCGAATGAAGATGAACTTACCTTTACACAGGATGGTATCTATTATGTACAAGGAAAACTATGGGATGTAGCAGATAATTATCATTCAGATAGTCATGGTGCATACAAGTTAGATAAAACTAAGCCGGATATTCCTCTTTATTCAGATGATACTAGGGCATATATAGATGATCCTTATGCAGTAACAGTAACATTAAGAGATAATCTTTCAGGTGTAGACCATGCAGTATGGGCTATTTCAAGAAATAGTTCCACTTATAATGGCGAGGCTCAACATCTAATAAATGTAACTACTCCAGAAAATAGTCCAAACGCTGCTACATCATTTAATGTACCTATAGACAGTAATGGAACATGGTATATTCATACTTGGGTAACAGATAGAGCCGGAAATGCAACATACAAAGTGTCTAATGGCTATAAATTCTTTAAAATAACTCCTTGCGACGTTACAGTTAATCCTACTACAAATGGAAGTAATATTTTAAGAGGAACTCAGTTTGACGTTGTTACTACAATTCCATACTTTACACAAGAAGATGGAAACAATTCAACACTTCATTACATCATGCCTAATTGGGTTGATGATGATGTAGACCAAAAGGTAAATGGACAATATGCTATTACTCCAGGAACAGTAACAGATACACATTGTGCCCAATATGGACCATCAGATCAAGCAATCCTTTGGAAAGCATATGTTGTACCGTATGGAGTTCCATTAACTAAGAATAGAGATGGTGATGTTGTAGGACCTTACCAAACTGTGATCATAAGGTTACAGTACACAAACTATATTTATGGGGAAAAAATAACGCATGATTTGCCTATAGACTATAGCATAATTCCAGAAGTGATTGTTAAAACAGAAATAATTAATAATCCATTATAATAAGAAATCTCCCTAGTAATTAGGGAGGTTTTGTTATTAAATATATTCTCTTTTAAGAAATCCAAAGCCCGTTTTTATCTACGTGGTAACCGTCAGGTGTTGTTGTATCATAAGCCATTAAGCCATCAGAATAAATGTAATACCATTTTCCACCAGAGTTTACCCAGCCTTCTTTCATTACTCCATTTTCACCATAGTAGTACCAATGTTTATCTCTCCAATTTGCAGTAACATCATCATCTTTAGATCTTTTCTTCCATCCAGTTGATAAAATGCCATATTTATTAAAATAATATTTATTCCCATCAATTATTTGGTATCCATATACCTCATTATAATTTGAATTAAAATAATACCAATAACCATTATCTTGAAGCAGCCATGTGTCTTTAACAAGACTTCCATCTTCTTGAGCATAATGACCAGTAGGTACTCCACTATATTTTGGCTTTGTGCGAATACCAAATTCATCAGTATGTACTAATCCATAGTATTTTCCATCTTTTTTATTATAATATACATATTCATTATCAGTTGGAGCACATTCATTTTCTATAAACTCTTTGTATTTATCATTTTCTGCTGTCGTTAATGTTCTATTATGCTCATTCTCCACTATTGTTACTGCAAAAGCATTTGTTACTGGCAATATTGTAATTAAAGATAGTGCCAAAAGTATACTAACCATTATTTTTTTAGATTTTTTTATCATATTTATTTCCCCCTAATCTTTATCTTTTCCATTTCTATATAGTATAACATGACTTTTCCACAACTTATTAGTTCATGTACTTAACCAAAACTTTTATCGCTTCATCAAGCACATTATCTATATTCTTTAACTTATTTATCAACCGATAGTATCGATGCCTCTCTATTTCATCTATAGAATTAAAAAAATAGTGCCCGACTACGATACATTTGTCCAGTACCTTATATTTTCCATATTCACCTTTAACGATATTACTATTCATTAATACTCTCTCCTTTACAAGAGCAGCCATGAAAGGTATAATCATATTGCAGTATGGTGGCATACCCTTCGTGGTTGCTGCCTTTATTATTTTTTCTCAATAATTATCTTTTTGTTTTTAAAAGTGACGTTCACATCTCTATCCTCTAATGTAATTCCCATCTCATCTAACCAGACCTTAGGCAAACTTATTTTTGGACTATATGCACCTTTGCCTGCAGTTCCACCAGATTTGTTAAACATGACCTTCAAATCTCTTGTTTCTTCCATAGTGATTCTCCTTTCTTATTGGATACCAATACTATTGGTTACCAATATTGTATAACCATTGGTAACCAATGTCAACATATTTTTATAAAAAATAATATCTAAATAGAATTTGGGGCTTTTATATGCTATAGTTAATGGTGTTAAGTCAATGATTCACTGTGTTCACCTCCTTTTGTTGTGAGCACAAATTTGCAGTAGGAAAGAGGAGTAACTATATTGTAGTTGCTCCTCTTGTATTTATCATATCTTTAATAAAGAGCAATCAATGAATTGATTGCTCTTAAATATTACTATACTACTATATTACCTTATTACTAATAATATAGTAATAAGGTAATATAGTTCTTTTAATTTATTCGAATTTTTTTAATTGTTCTGCTAATAAATTAATTTGCTCCTTTTGACTATTAAAATATATATTTATAGCCTTTTCTAAAATGATGCCATATTCTTCATTTGGATTTATTGCCTTAAGAATATTTATTTTATCAATCGCGTCCGAAGACAAAACAAATGTCTTTCTAATCTTTTTACTCTCTTCTTTTACTTCAACATTTTCTTTTGTTTCTTCTACTAAATTCATAGGTTTTTGTAATTCTTCCAAAATACCTAATCCCATTGCACCAATATTATTTTTAATATCTTTTTTAGCCATTCTTTAAAATCTCCTTTGTTAATTCCGTATATTGAACAGATCCTTTGCTTTTCGAATCATATAACATAACTGGAAGCCCAGAACTTTGACTTCTATTTATTGCAGTATTTAAATTTATCTCTGTTTTCAATAATTTGTTGGGGAATATTTTTTCTAATTGCTCTTTAAATTCATTGGCAATGTTGCTGCGACCATCTACTCTTGTTAATAGTATCCCCTCAATTTCTAATTTAGGATTTAAATTAGATTTAACAAGATTTATTATCTTAACTAAACTGCCTATTCCTTGCAAGTTGAATAACGAAGGTTCTAACGGTATTAGTATGCTATCACTTGCCACTAATGCATTAATAACAGTAGTATTTAATGAGGGCGCACAGTCTATTAAAACATAATCATAATTAAGATTCGCTTCTTCTAATAAACGTCTTAGCAATAATTTATTATCTTTAATATTTATTAAGGCATGATCCACATTAGAATACTCTAGATTAGATGGGATTATGTCTAAATTCACTAAAGTTGGTACATTTATTATTGTATCTTTTAATTTTAATTCTTTTTTAAAACAACTAAACAAAGATACCTCGCTTGGAGTTATTCCAACTGAAGCCGTTAAATTTGCTTGGTAGTCGTTGTCAATTATAAGAACTTTTTTCCCTTCCTGAACTAATCCAGCACCAAGATTTACAGTAGTTGTAGTTTTTCCACAACCTCCCTTTTGATTGCAAATACTAATTATTTTCATGGCGACACCCACTTTCATTAAAAAGTAATATAATAATATATATTACCATGTTATTAGTAATATAGTAATTTAATATGTTGTTCATAAAATAATATATTATTATTTTATTACTGATCGCATTATATGTAAATGTTATTTTATTATTAATATTATAGTAACATAGTAATATATATTACTATACTTTGTACAATTAAAAGAGCATGTTAATTTAACTAATTAACATGCTCTTTTAATTGTACAAATTGATGATATTAGAATATTATTCTAATATCTTTTTCACTTGATTTTCTGATATATCATATTCTTTGAATATTTGATTTACGCTATATCCTTCATTTGACAGTTTCAATACTTTGTGGCTAAAAGAAATCCTTTTTCAAAGTTATCTCGTTCTCTCTCTTTTAACTTAAACTCTGTAAAATTCATAAATTCCACCTCCACCAAAATATCATTTTTTAACTTCCTGTACCCTTTCATGTATGCTTTTAACAATATTTCCTTTAAAATGTTTTACCGTATCATCTGTTGAAATTTCTACACATTCAAGTAATATAATAATATATATTACTTTATTACTCTAATATTAGTAATAAAATAATATTTTCATTTTATATCTGTCGGGGCTTCATCCATTCCCTAACTCACTATTCTATCTCTGCTTCCACAACTCTATTCTCAATTACCTGTCCTTTTCCATACGCTCCCCCATGCAATGTATAAGTATATTGTACATTTATTTCTTTAAAGCCGTATTCTTTAATTAGTATACTATGGATATTTTCATAAAGATCCCATTCATCACCACAAATTTTCTCTCGACATTCGTTAACTATATTTTCGTATTCTACTTTAGAAAACTTTCTCTCATTTAGTAATACAAACGATTTAGTATCATCATAGTTAAAATCATATACCTCATAAGCATACATTTTAATAAATCCTCCTAATTAAAGCTACTGATTCTTAGAAAAACAGATGCAAAATCCAAAAAAAAACAAAAAAATTAATGGATCTAGTGCAAATAAACCCATTAATTTCATCAAATTAAATAACATATAAAAGATGTACATCCTTTATCTACCCTTTATTTTTATTTATTATACCACTAGATAAATATATTATTCACTATATTTTAAAAAGTTTAATTTAAATACTGTAATAAAATCAGAGGGTAATTAATAAAGTAACATAATAATATACATTACTTTATTATTAGTAATAAAGTAATATTTTTATTAGGCATCTCTGCAGATTATTATTTTGAATTTTATCTACATAATAACTCGCAAACAATCTAGATACAATATAGAAATAAAAAAATAAGGAAGTGCTAATACACTTGCATTGCTTACTATTCTCCTTCTTTTACAACCTTCTTTTAGTTTTGTTTTGCAATTGCTCTATAAGATTATTTAATTTTTGTATCTCCAGATCATTTTTGCTTAATTCAATCTCATGCTTATTATTTAAATTATTTATAGTGTTTTCTAATTGCTCATGTGTTGCTTTTTCATATTCTGCCTTAATATCTTCTATCTGTTTGTCATATTTATTTTCTAATGCCTTAATACTATCATTATATTCTTCAATAGATTTATTCTTAGTTAATCAATTATTATTGCTCATATTTTAATATGTATTTGTAATACAATACATTGTATTTTGTATGTATTACGTAAAATTTTATGATAAAGCATCCTCATTTTTAACTATTTCAACATACTTTTTTAATGTATTTCTGCTAATATTATGTTTATTCATTAAATCGATTTGCTTAATGCTCCTATCATTAATAAAGGCTTTTATATCTGATCTTAGTTCCTCTGTCATTTTATCAAGTGAATTAAATTTACGACCACTCTTCTTCTCACTTGCTTGAATTCCTTGAATAATTCTTTTTACGATTATTTCTCTCTCTTTTTGCACTCTATCTAATTCAACTATCAATAATAATTTTATTGTGCTTTCCAATGCAGTCTTAGCGACCAAATCTTGTTCACTTGCCACCCTTGTTAAATTCTTTATATAGTCAGTTCCTACGGTCATATTATCTATAAATACTAAATTTATACCCTTTTTCATTAACTCCATATACTTTTTATATCCTGCCTCTGCCTCTCTTGTGAATCTACTTATCTCTTTAAATATTACGGTGTCCCCTTCCTGAAGTAATCTTTCTAACTTTAACCACTCTGGTCTATTAAATGTTGAGCCTGTGCAATCATCTTTAAAACTTAAAGTATATTCAATCTTATTATTTTCAGCATATGCTTTTAAACTTTTTTCCTGTCTATTAAAACTTTGCTTATCTGAACTTTCCTTTGTAGATATTCTCATATAACTAAAATAGTTCCCCATACTTTACCACCTCATAATTATTATATCAATTTAACTATAGTTTATTTGATGTTTATATTATATAGTCACTTAAACTATTTATCAATATATTTTGATAGTTTTTCTATAAACATTTCATCAAATATTTTATTTGACACTTTTTCTGTATAAAGTATATAAAATCCACTCAATTATATATACCAATAAATAAACACCCATAAATTAATATAGATGTTCTTGAAAAGCAAAGCACTGTAAATGAAATTACTTTATCTTAATATCTGTTTGATGGATTTATAGTCTATCAAAATACCAATTATAAATGTAAGTCTTAACTAATGTTTTTATTTACACTTTCCCATTGCTCAAACATGGTTCGTACATTTTTACGGAATATAAAACTTCCTATGTGCTTATAAGACATTATTACTAAAAACACAAGGAGGTAAAACATCATGGATAAATATCAATTAATTATTCTATGCTGTACAGTAGCAAATACTGTAATAAATATATATAACTTATTCCACAAATAAAATCAGGAGCAGTTAAAATGTACCCTATAGAGTAGACACTAAAACAAAAGTCTACCCTATAGGGTTTTTCCATTTATAATAAGATTATAGAGTTAGGAGTGAATACAAATGAGTAAGAAATTCTTTTCAAATGAGGATATAAGTATACTTTTTAAAAATAAATATGTTAAAAGAGTTAGTGAAAAAGGAATTACATATACAGATGAATTTAAAAGACTATTTATTGCTGAAAATGAAAAAGGTAAATTTCCCAGAGAGATATTTGAAGAATGTGGTTTTGATATTAATATAATTGGTTTAAAAAGAATACAATCATCTGGTGGTAGATGGCGCTCCGCATTTCGAAGAAATGGTGTTGAACAATTACAAGATACTAGAAAATAGAATACCGGCAGACCAAGTGAAAAAGACTTATCTTTAGAGGAAAAGTATGAGAAGCTACAAACAAAACTAAAACTTCTACAAGCTGAAAATGAACTTCTAAAAAAGTTAGAAATGTTAGAAAGGGGTGTGGAAAAGAAGAAATAGCAGTGTCATCAAGTGAAAAATTCAAAATTATAAAATATATTATTGAGAAGTACAAATTTAAAAATATGCTTAGTTATATGTGTAAGATTTCAGGCGTTTCACGTTCGGGATATTATAGATATTTTTCATCTATAATTATGAAAAGTCGCGAATCTAACGAAGTTAGAGATTTAGAAATCAAAGAAAATATTTTAAAAGCCTATTATTTTAAGAGGCGTAAAAAGGGCGCTAGACAAATTAAAATGACTCTGAACAATCATTTTAACATAAATTATAATTTAAAACGTATAAGAAGGATAATGAAAAAATATGAAATTACTTGCCCTCATAGAAAAGCTAATCCTTATAGAAGAATGATGAAAGCCACAAAGGAACATACAGTCTTACCAAACTTGTTAAATAGAGAATTCAAGCAAAAATCTCCTGGCAAAGTATTGCTAACGGATATATCTTATCTATTTTTCAAAAATGGTCAGAAGGCTTATTTATCGACTATTTTAGATACTTCGACTAATGAGGTTTTAGCTCATAATGTTTCAAAAAGCTTAAAAATAGATATAGTAACTAATACAATAGATAAGCTAATGCAAAATAACAAGAATATTCTTAGAAAAGATTCATTTATTCATTCAGATCAAGGAGTACATTATACCAGCCCAATTTTTCAAAATAAAGTTAAAAAGAATAAGTTAGGACAATTTATGTCTAGGCGTGGAAACTGTTGGGATAACGCTACGCAGGAATCATTCTTTGGACATTTAAAGGATGAAGTTGATATAAAAACTTGTGAAACATTTGAGGATCTAGTTAAAGAAATAGATGATTATATAGATTACTATAATAACTTTAGAGGGCAGTGGAACTTAAAAAAGATGACTCCCGTTAAATACAGAAATCATCTTTTAAATTAGTCTATCTTTTTTTAAATTGTCCTTGACAAAGGGTACATTTTAGACTAAACACCTTTTTTTCATGTGTCCAGTCTATAGGTATCATTTTAAATAGCATACTTTTTATTTATTTATCAGATTATCTTAATATATTTTCTTTTCCCAACTCTAAATATATTTCCTTTACATTCAATAGATTGTTTTGATAGGTCTTCTATTGATACAGGCTCATAGTTTTCACCAATAAGCATTCGTACACCTTTTTGCTGTACTAATCTTACTAATTCACTTTTACTTATAGCTGATTCTTTAGATAGTACTTCTTTTAATGACTTTCCTTCAGAATAGTTTACCATTTGCGTACTTTCTGGAATTAAAACAGACTTTCCTCCAAATTTCTGATTAAAATCAGTTTCGCTTGCTGCTACAATTCCTTTATCAAAGTAATTAAATGTACCAACTATAACTCTTGCTAAAAGCTGTTTAGCTTCCTTAGGATGTATTATACCTTCTTCCACTTCACTTTTTAGATCTTTTAAATCTTCAGATGTAATTTCAGTTAATTCACGAAACCAAATCCACATAACTTCATCTGGTATTGACATAACCTTACCATACATATCTGATGGCTCCGCTACAATAGGAATGTAATTTCCTTTACTCTTGCTCATTTTTACTAAACGTCCTTGATCATCTTTTACTCCTGTTGTACCAGAAAGCAAGTTATAAGTAATAATGATCTCTGGTTTTAGCTTAGATATTTCCATCATCTGACGACACATATGCAAATTTAAAAATTGATCGACTCCTCCTAATTCAATATCTGGCTTTAATGAAACAGAGTCATATCCCATAAAGAGAGCATATTCTAGTTCTGCTAACGATATACCTACTCCTATATTTAATCTCTTTCTAAAATCCTCTCTTTGCATTAGTTGACTTACAGATATGTTCTTTATAATTTCCACCCAATTCTTCATAGTGATTTTGTTCATCCAACTACTATTACAATATCTCTCGATATCTGTATCTTTAAGATTAATGATCCTAGATGCTTGTTCTTCATAAGTAGCCATATTAATTTTAACCTGTTCTTCAGTTAAAGGTGGTCTATCCTCAATTCTCCCACTTGGATCACCTATCATTGCTGTAAAATCTCCTATAACAAGAACGATTTTATGACCCATTCTTTGAAACAACCTTAAATTAATTAAGGATACACAATGCCCAATATGAATCTCTGGGCCTGTAGGATCAATACCAAATTTTATTTTTAAAGGAATTCCATCTTTCTTAGATTTTCTAAGTCTATCTAAAAGATCATTACCAGATGTGACCGCATCAGGTAAATCTGAGACCTTATCCATAATTCTCTTAAACTGTTCCTCAGCTGTAAGATATGTTAAATCTTCTTCAGGATTCATTAATTTCTCTTCGATACTTCTAATTAAAATATTTTGCATTAGTCTACTAATCCTCCAAATTTATTGTATTAATGTTTATTTTTTATTAATCAAGTTAGTTAACTTAACAATCTTAGTTAAGTATTTTCTTTTAATTGTATATATATTTAAACTTTTTTGAATGACGCATAGAAAAAATATAGCTCTTATCTTAAACTTGACAATTATCACTTAAAATATTCCATCATTAATTGTTATTACCAATTATACAAAATTACATAAAAAAAGTAAATATTTTAACAACCTAATTTTCTCACATAATTTATCAATACTATAATAGTTCAAGAATGTTTGGATAGTTTTACAAAGGTTGAAATACAATTTTAATTAAATTTTCTTCCACTTTTCTTTTTACATAATTCAATCCAGTACAAAAATCAGTTAGAGGTAATCTATGGGTAATTATAGGATTTATATTTATCAATCCTTTACCCATAAGAGAAAGCGCAATTTCAAATTCTTTCTTATAGTCCCATGTTGAATATGAATTACATCCTACAATATTTAATTCTTTATAAAATGCTTCTCGCAAAGGAAGTTTTCCTTCATAATCAAAGTCAAAAACTCCTAAAACAGCAATAGTGCCACCCGGAGCTGCAATTTTAATTGACTTATGTAACGTTACTGATTGTTTTCCCCCTACCGCTTCTATTACTACATTGAAAGAACTATCAAAATTATTTAGCTGGTTATCTACTTGATTCCAATATATTGTTCTGTCTACTCCAATATCTTTAGCTAGTTTTAATCTGAAATCATGCTTCCCCACAAGGGTGACTTGTTTAGCACCAAAAACCTTAACTACCTGACAACAAATAAGTGCAAGAGGTCCATCTCCAATAATTGCAACATTACAATTATCTTTTCTCATATCTAACATTTGTACACAATGTACGGCAACGGCTACTAAATCAGCCATAGATCCTTCAATAAAAGATACTTCTGACGGTAATTTGTATAGTTGATTTTCTGGAACACATACATAGTCAGCAAATCCGCCTTGTAAATTGCGACCTATACTAATCAAATTAGAACATAATTGATATTTTCCTTTCTTACATGCATCACACTGGTAACAAGGGACTAGTGGTTCTACTGCTACACGATCGCCAATTTTGAATTTTTTCGAATCTATTCCTTTTTCTACCACCTCGCCAGCGATTTCATGCCCCAATATTTGTGTTTCTATATACCCCTCAGGTGGCCAAGAATATAATATCTTCTGGATATCACTTCCACACAATCCAACAGCTTTAACTTTAATTTTAACCCACTCTGAACCTGGAAGAAAAGGTTCAGGAATATCTCTTACTTCAATACATTCAACATCATGGCAAATGACTGCTTTCATTTTACTCCTCCTTGTATAAATATAAAAAATTACGGTTGGTTGCTGAATTCCTCAAGCATTAATTTTTCTAACTTTTTTGAAGTTAGATATTTATATTTTTATTCATTGTATGAAAGAGTAAACTCAGGAACTCCATAATGCCCAAGTTTACTCGATTTTTTATTTTTAATAATCCTTGTAGTTTCCTCTTTCTGTCTTATAATTCTTTAATTATCATTATTAAGTACGACTAACAGAAGATTTTGCATTGGTCTTACCATTATACGCATCTATTGTGGCTTTCGCAATATCATTCCAGTCAAATTCTTTTGCCCTTTCTAATGCATTTTTTCCTAAATATTTAGCAAATAAATTATCACTCAAAATTTTATCAACAGCTTCTACAATAGCATTTTCATCACCGGGTGGTATAATGATACCACTCTCATTATTAATTGGAATGTCTTTTAATCCTCCTACACTTGTTACTACAATTGGCTTACCACTAGCCATAGCTTCTAATGCTACTAATCCAAAGGGCTCATAAGTGCTTGGAATAACAACAACATCAGCAACTTTATAAAGCTCACATATATCTGTATCATTAATAAAACCCATGAAATTCACATAATTTTCAAGATTTAGTTTTTTGCATAAACTTTTAATTTCTAATTCTTGACGACCTTGTCCAGCTATAAGTAATCTAACTTCTGAATCGCGTTCTAAAATATTATTAAAGCTTCTCAAAAGATAATCTACTCCTTTTTCTTCTGCTAATCTTCCTACAAATAAGACTATCTTTTTTCCTTTAAAATTAGAAGGTAGGCTTTCAATATATCCTGTATTAGTTCCATTAAATTTTTGTAAGTTAACTCCATTTGGAATAACCATAAGCAAAGATGAGATATCATATAATTGGTTCAATTCTTGCGACATATGGTCACTAACAGTAATCACTCGATCGCATTCTCGCAATGTTATCTTTTCTATTTGTGCCAAAAACTTTAAATAAGGATGTTTGTCTACATTTAGACCATATGTAAAATGAACAGTTGAATATAGAGGAATACCTAATCTTTTAGATAAAAATACTGCCGCTGTAGCAACTACAGCTCCATGAAAGTGAATTAAATCAAATCTTGTAATTTGTGTAACTAAAAGAGCAGTTTCAACTAAGCTCATACTATTTAATTGGAAATTAAGATTCATATCTTCTTCGTAAAAAATAGTTGGTGCTCGATGAATATTAACTCCATCAATGCATTCATATTCATCAACATATTTTTCAGTATATCTTAAATTCCCCCCGTTAAATGTAACTACATGAAC
>NZ_JHXK01000045.1 GCF_000621745.1 Clostridium beijerinckii HUN142
GCAAAAGGAGTTCTATATGGTAAAATAAAGCCGACAACAACATAGTTGGAGGGATAATAAGTGGAAGAGATGATACCATATAAATGCTTAAAATGTGGGATAACAGAAAATATACCTAGGGAGGTTGTAGAATACTTTGATGAGATGGATCAAAGTAATATAGATGAACCGCCTTGTTTTTCATGCGAAAAATGCGGTGGCACTATGAGACCTAAAGAATACAAAGGGGTATACGGAAAAAAATATAAGCTATAATAAGAAAACCATAGGGAAATTAATCTCTATGGTTTTTAACTTAAAATATAATAAATTTCTCCGAAGGAGCGTGGCGCAGCCACTTTGTTCTTTTGAATTTACAATAACAGATTTGCATTTTGAAATTCGTAAAATTTATACTAACATTAATTTAATACGCACGAGATAAAAATTGAATAATGATGTAAATAAAATAGTAGCTAAATTCAAATATGGTATAATATTCTAATATAGCCAAGATAATAGAATGAAAGGAGTATGAAATATGAATGAGCTGTATTTAATGCAATTAGATTATTTGTTAAGGCTCTGTATTGCTGCAATATGTGGGATGTCTATTGGATATGAAAGAAAGAATCGAATGAAAGAGGCCGGAATTAGAACGCATTTTATCGTGGCTATAGGGGCAGCACTTATAATGATTATATCGAAATATGGATTTCAAGATCAGATAGGATGGCCTAATATGTCTCTTGATCCATCACGTATAGCAGCTCAGGTTGTCACAGGAGTTGGATTTCTTGGTGCAGGGATAATTTTTATGCAAAAGCAAACAATAGTGGGATTAACAACTGCAGCAGGAGTTTGGGCTACAGCGGCTATAGGTTTAGCTATAGGTTCTGGGCTTTATTTTGTTGGGATAGCAGCTACTACTATTACTATAATGGGACAAATACTTTTACATGGCAAAATTAAGTTTTTATCATCTCCAAGGACAGAGACATTAGCGCTGCAGATTGTGGATGAGCCAGATGCTATTAAATTTCTTCAAGAAATATTTGAAAGTAATGAGATAACTATAATTAATTTGAAGAGCAAAAGAGATGAAAAATCCTTATTAATTGATTTGAAAGTTGTGATACGAATATATGAATCGTTTAATATAATTAAATTCTTAAATATATTGCAAAGTAAAGATTTTATAAAGTCTTTAGAATTTTAAGGAAAAATAAGTTGTACTAATAAAGAATAAATTTAATAAAAATGATGGATATAAAAATACCGTATTATTCAAAAATGAATTTGCGGTATCTTTTATATCCTAAATACTTGAGCAATACTATTAACGGATGCAGAGCTGCATTCAATGTAGAAGTGGTGTAGCAAAATAAATAAAAAGGAGACAATTTAAAAGTACCATTTATGACAATACTACAGTGCCATTACCGAAAATTATAATCGAGTAATTATAATCAAGTGGAGGTAAGATTTGTTGAGAAATTTTTGGATTTAATCTTACTAGCGACTGTATTACCTGATTAGAATCAACAATTATAATTATGGCACTACTATTAGCAGGCGTAATCCTTGCTGTAAGTGGAGATCCTATCAATAAGTTGGAATCTCTTACATTATAAATGCCTTGAGTCAATGTTTTAGTTTCAGCAATAGCTATTGAAGTACTTATATTAAATAATAGAAAGAAAAGAATAATGAAAATAGTGACAGATCTTTTCATTAGTTTAACCACCTTTAATAATTTAAGCTCTACGCATGTAAATGAGTAATTTTATTATGTGGACTTATTAAATAAATATGCATAATTCTAAAATTGTAGATTTGACGTAGTAAATAAAAAATTAGTTCTTTGAAAATTGAACAATACAGTTTTTACCATAAAGTGGTATAATTAACATATGGTTAGTTTGATCAAAAATAGATAAAGGAGTGAATAGCATGAGGGTTTTAATTACACCCATGTCAGCAATAGTTGAAACAAAAGGTCCTTTTTCAAGAACAATATTATTAGCAAATGAATTCATTAAGAGAGGTCATGAAGTGGCATTATGTGCAGCAGAAGATCCTAATTATCATAGTATAGAAAATGTAAAAAATTATTATGCTCCTATTCCGTCCATGTTAGATATTTCTGAAATAACCGACAAGAATATATTAAAAAAATTGCAAGAAAAAACTATGAATAGCTTTGAAGAGGTTTTAAATTTTATAGGAGCAATTAATGAAGAATTTTTTGCAAATGACGTACATTACATTAGAAAAGCAATACAAGAATTTAATCCAGATGTCATTTACACAGAATTTAGAATAGCAGCTATTGTTGCAGCTAAGTTAGAACGTATAAAAGTGGCTACCGGATTTAGCTTCACTGTTAAAAAAAGTTTCGCCTGCAATCCTGAGTATAGTGGAGGAGTAAATAAGTATTTAGAAGAGAATAATTTAAATAAGGTAGAATCTGTTTTAGAGATTTTTGATTGGGCTAATTTAAAGGTTGTTCCAAGTTCTTATGAAATAGAACCAATAGATGGAGAGAATGTAGTTTTTGTTGGACCTCTTTCTTCATCAAATACCATAACAGTTAAAGAGAAAAAAAATAAAATAGTAGCATATATGGGGAATGGGACAATATCTCCTATGAAGTTAATAGAGGAATTAACTAAGGCTTTTGAAAATTCTAAATATGAAGTTTATATTGCTACAGGGGAAGTAGAACCATACAAAAAGAATAACATAAATATTAATAAAAGATTTGACTTTAACAAGTTAATGCCAGAAGCAATGGCATATATAAACCATGGCGGTCAAAATAGTATTATGACAGGTTTAATATATGGGGTTCCACAAATTATATGTCCAGGCAATGTATTTGAGAGAAAGTATAATGCATCTTCGATAGTTAAGTTAAATGCAGGAAAGATGTTGGAAGCAAAAGATTTTGATTGTAAAATAATCACAAAAATAATTGGTGAGTTTAATGAAGATTCAACATATGCAAATAATTCCAAGAAATCAGGAGAGATGTTGTTGAGTCTTGGAGGGGTTACTAAAGCAGTTCAAGCTATTGAAGAGTTAGTGTAGTTTGAAAACTAATCTATATTGGACAATATAAGTTAGCAGTTACAGTTAAATATAATGAGCCAATTTTAATACCGCATTATTCAAAAATGAATTTGCGGTATTTTTTATATCTTAAATACTACGTAATACTAGTGAAGGATTAAGTAAATAAAAATAAGTTTTAATATGAAGAAGCCTATTAATGAAATTATGTAATCTTATAAATATTATTATGGATTAACATTTGTTGGTGTGAATATTAATTGTCAAGTACCTAATATTACAAAATTAAAGTCTTCTTTCATTGGTCTTAGAACGTAGTTTATTGAATTTCCTTCCAATCGGATAGATTGTTGTATTATTTTGTTTTCATCAAATATAATCAAGAATGTTTCACTAGGCGAAGAATTTTTGACTGTATATGCAACATTTGAGATGAGATTTAAGTCCTTCATTCTATAAATGCCTTGTGAAAATGTTCTTGAGACTGGTTGAGCTACAGCTGGAATTGAATTTAAATTTAAAGACATAAATAATAAAATGAAGCATATAAAAATAGTCTTTTTCATAAGATTAACCACCTTTTACAATCTTAATGTTATGTAATTAAATAACTAAATTTATTATATTAATATGCAATGGAAATATTCATGTGGCATTTTTTAGAGGTGAAAATTTTATTATGTAGCATTAAAATTAGGCACAAAAAGATGTTCTGATTAAGAGAAACACAATGGACTGTATAAATAATAATATAATCAAAGCCAATTATATTATGTATAATTCAAAAAAATATTCAGGTAATTTAATTCACAATTATATTTAATAATTCTTTGCATAAAAAGAATTTAATTAATAGTTCAAAATACGCAAATTAGTTAGATTGTAGACAGAAATAATAAGCAAAGATGAAATACAAAAGTAAAGTATACAAAAACCTAATTTGAAACGCAGTGGTTAAATAATATCAAAGTGATTAAATATAAAAGAGTATAAGTCTAACTCTTATACTCTCTATCTCTTAATATGAATGACGATGGCGTGAAGGAAGGAACGATAATAATTCTAGTGCAGCTATATTAGAGAATGGAAAAAATCTACGTCTAAAACGCCTAAATCTTCTTCGTGGGCGACGATGAAATCCAGCATTTCCATACTGTCTTTTTTCATCATAATTATATTCATCATCATTATCATCTAGATCCATTGCATCCTCACCAACCAACATTGCAATACGGTCTTTGTCTACATCTTCAATAATTCCATCAAATATGCTTCCATCTGACATTATTAAAGTAACATTACAGTATAAGTATTTTTTGCATTTGCTTTGTAAATCTTGCATGTTATTGCTATAGTTAATTTTATTTAATTCCATTTTTTGTAATCTCCTTTCAAATATATGATATTCATCTTTGAGGGAAATAGTGTTATATAAAATGAATAAATTTTTATAAAATGAAAAAAGGAGTGACTATAAACAGGCTCATTTTGTATTAATACATTTGCAAGAGAAATAAAACCAGTGCTGTTATGGTAGAGTGTAGAATACTAAAGATGTAATAAACCCATGCAAAGAAGAGTTTATCAGTAGGAAAATAATAAATAAGCTGTAAAGCAAAGAAAAAGGCTATAAGTACACGTAAAGGTATTAGTGATATACTTATTGAGAAATATAGAGTCAAAAGAAGTTAATAAACAATACTGAAATTTTAGATATTAAAACTAAAAATATCACAATTAAGAGGCATACAATGGATTTTATAAATAATAATATGATTAAAAGCAATTTTAAAATAAGTATTCAGATAATTTAATTCACAATATGTAGATTTGACGTAGTAAAGTGAAATTCTTATAGATTAAATTATTAATATGTGTGCAAAAGAAAAAGGCATTGAAAAGTACATCTATGAGAAGGTTATAATACCATTAAAATTACTTAATTTTATAAAATTTTATTTATAGTTTTGAGTAATATTGGCTACAGTATATAATTGTGATATATTTGTATAATTTCATGTATATGGGATTTT
Organism: Clostridium beijerinckii HUN142; assembly: GCF_000621745.1. GTDB lineage: Bacteria > Bacillota > Clostridia > Clostridiales > Clostridiaceae > Clostridium > Clostridium beijerinckii_A. The sequence goes on from NZ_JHXK01000045.1 coordinate 5,088, forward strand.
TGTTTTTCTGGTGTTACATGAAAATAATGTAGCACCAGAGAAAATCTTTACTAGTAAATAACTTGAAAACTTTGTTTGGTTAAACTTCTTTACGACTTTAGTAAAGGGTAGGAACTGGGTAACATGCAACTTGACTTATAGATTTTTCATCAAATCCATAAAAGACCCATTTTTTCCCGTCCCATCTATAACCAGAAACTTCTCCTTGCTCTAATCTTGTAGGATAGAACCAGAAAGGTTTCCCATGTTTAGGCCATACATACGTATATGATTGTAAGCAGTCAACGATATATGAAACTTTTGGTTTTTTAGGTTTGTTTTTTGGTGGTGGGGAATTAGGTGCTCCGTATTCTCTCATACGATTTTGCTCCTTTAAAAAACGCTCTAAATTATAGTATGATTGGAAACATATATTGTTCATTTGATGGAGGGATGTTACAGCAATTAACAGGAATAAGTTGCAAATAATAGTAAGACAAATGAAAAAAATCAGGAGTATAGTTTAAGCATTTTTTTATTTAAAATACTAAACAATACTAAGATTAAAGGGAGAAGCAATGAATGAATTTCCAATACTCGGTTCTGAATCGAAAGAATATGTTCCGTACCATAGACATAGATTACTACACATGGATTAAAATAAGACGACATCTCAAGGGTATGCATCCTAAGAAACTATGGAAATCGATTATTAAGAAATATTTTAGCAAAGACATACATGGTGTGAGCAATGATAAATAGCTATTAAGTGATAAAAGTACAAAAAAACTGTCAATTAATGAAAATGCAGTGGATACCAATAATAAGATATCAATTGATTAAATACAAGAATAGTCCAGATGATAAAACATTAAAGGAATACTTTATTAAAAAAGACGAAAAAGAATTTAATAAAACAATATTTTAAGTAGGCAAAAATTAGCAAAGAAATGCAAATATCAATGTAGAATTTGCGACCAATCATTATTTGGAGAAGAAAATTAAAAAATAAACCAAATCGTACCCAAGGTACTTAGCGGAAAAGATGTTTATAGAAATTTTGAGAGATTGCGTGAAAGTTGTTATGAACAACATCAAAAATTATTATTAAAATATCAATGATTTAAAATGCTAATAAAATTTTTAACATAAAAAGGCTCACTTAAGGGGCCAAAATAGATTCTATAAATATGAGATAATGAAATTGAATAATAGGATGTGTAATTTTTAAATAAGTATTCAAATAGTTTAAATCACAATTCTAAACTAAAACGTGATAGTAAAAAGATGCAAAGCAAGAATAAACTATAAATATTATAAAAGGAGACTATAATGGAAATTAATTTAATTAAGACTATCGTTTCTACAAACTTCAATCAAACTGAAGAGGTTAAAAGAAATTAAAATAATAAATTACGTAAGTACTTATAAAAATATCGGTATTTTCAGAATGAATTTAAGAGTTTTGAAAGAAAAAATAATACATTAAAGACGCAAATTTTGATATAATCAAAGATATTGAAATACAAACATTATTTATAAATAATTTAGATGTGAGGAGTATTATGCCTATTAATTCATTTGAAAACTATCCAATGACTTGGAAACCAAAATTAGAGAAAACAAATCAACCATTATATTTATCATTAGTGAATCAACTTGAAAAGGATATTGCTGATGGTGTTTTATTGCCAGGAACTAAACTGCCACCACAGCGAGAATTAGCTGACTTCCTTGATATTAATGTTAGTACGATTTCAAGAGCATTTAAGGTGTGTGAGAAAAATGGTTTACTAAGTGGTACAGTAGGAAGTGGAACTTTTGTTTCCTATGATGTGAATACCAATATCTTTATGACACCGGATCATTCATCACACTTAGTTGAGATGGGGTCTATGATGCCGGAAATGGAAGCTATATCTAAGAATGAGATTACCGTGTTATTACAAAAGATGATGACAGAGCCGGATTTTGAAAATTTGTTTCAATATGGAAGTTTAGAAGGACGCAAATGGCAAAGGGAGGCAGCCGTTAAGTTAATAGAAAAATCAGGATATAAAACTACGGCTGATTTACTGCTTCCAGCAAGTGGGGGGCAGAATGCAATAGCAGCAATCTTGGCAGGACTGTTTCAGCCAGGGGATAGAATAGGTACTGATCCATTAACTTATCCAGGTATAAAAAGTGTAGCTAAAATGTTGGGAATTCAGTTAGTTCCAATTAATCATGATAATAATGAAATTAGTGAAGATGGATTATTACATGCTTGTAAAAATGAGAACATAAAAGGTATATATATTATTCCAAATTATCAAAATCCAACAACACATATTATGTCAGAGGATTGTAGAAAAATGATTGCCCGTATCGCAAAAGAGAAGAAGCTGATTGTAATAGAAGATGGAATAAATAGCTTGTTTATGGAAAAACCTTTCCCGGCCGTAGCTTCATATGCTCCTGAGCAAACAATATATATTGTGAGCTTATCTAAAACTGTAGCACCTGCATTGAGGCTGGCTTATATTGCAATCCCAAAGAATTATATGAATGATTTAAAAACAGCACTTTATAACATAAATATTTCTCAATCAGTGTTCTTAATGGAATTGTCTTCACGTATGATTGCCTCAAAAAATGTGGATAAGTTAGTTAATGAAAGGCGTAAAAGGATAAGGAAACGTAATCAGCTTGTAAATAAATATTTAGCAGGTTATCAAGTTATGGGGGATGATGAAGTTATTTTTAGATGGCTGCTATTGCCAGAAGGCATGGACGGAGAACAATTTGAAGCAATGGCATTTGAAAAGGGGGTTAAAGTTTATGCTGCAGAAAGATTTACTGTAGGGAAGATAAAACCTATTGATGCAGTACGCCTGGCGGTAGCTGCACCGCGGAGTTTAGAGGAATTGGAACAGGGATTAAAGATTTTGAAAGAACTTTTAAAAGAAAATTGGATATAACCAAAAACATATTTTTTCTCAAGAAAATTGTATTGCACACAATTATTGTATTGTGTGCATTTTTTTTTCTGTTATCATGAAAGAAATTGAACTTTAGGGGGATTTAAAATGAAATATTATGTTGTTGATGCATTTACAGATAAGGTATTTGAGTGAAATCCAGCAGGGATATGTGTTTTTGATAAGTGGCTTTCTGATGATACTATGCAGAAAAATAGCCATGGAAAACAATTTATCTGAAACTGCATTTACAGTAAAAGAAAATGATTGATTTTAATGAAGTCGAAGATTTTAGTGGTCATGCAGTGAGGGCAGTGTGTCCATTTGCATTGAACAAAGACGTGAATGTTTATCTAGAATATATCGCTTAAGTGTTTTAAGATTGTTTTTCCTGCCTGTGGCAGCTCAAGTGGTGCAATTGAGTTAACGATAGATGAACTGGAAAAATATCGAAATTGTCTTGAATGGATTGATGTTTGTAAATGCTAGGATTAAAAATAGTTTATAAGTTAAGAAGTTTTATACTTATTATAATAAAAAGCAGATGGTCTTAAATAACAACACTCTTTGTAAGTCTGCTTTTATATAATTACATCAAGTTATTAGAAATTGAAATAGAATCAAAAAATTAAGGAGAGAAGGTGTTTGATGTGAAAACAGAAAAACTTGTGAGAACACTCTGTGTAGTTGTTTTATGTATGTTGGTAGTGCAGATTTTTCTTGCCGTGTTAGTTATCATGCTTTGTGGAGACCCTAATAGTAGAATAGGGGGAATTGCATCAGTTTTAACTATGGTGTCTGGAATTATATTGTCTCTCTTTTTAAGCAAGCTATTTGAATTATTCTTTGGGATAAACTTTGGAGAATTGCGTTACAAGTTCTATTCCTTTGATAAATTAAATAGTTCAGACAACGATGACAAAAATTCAGATTGAAAATAATAGTATTATAATTGATGTTTAGGTACATGTGGTAGCTCTCAACATTTTTTGAAAAATAAAAATAGTTAAATTTAAAAGTAAAAGTAAAATTAATGAAAGAGTATATATTGAATTGGAAGAATAATTAAAGATGTTATTGAATTATAAATTCTAAAAATTCAATGATACAGAACATAGTAAAGGAGGGTAAATATATGCAAAACTTAAGTACTGTAATAGAAAATGATGATATTAGAACTAGTAAAGTAACAGCCGCGAAAACAGCATTTCTTTATACAATTCCAATGATGGCAGGATTCATTTTTCTGGGTATCGCCTATGGAGTTTATATGCGATCTTGTGGGTTTTCACCAATTTATCCTATCCTCATGGCTGTCACTATTTTTGCAGGTTCTATGGAATTTGTTACGGTAGGGTTGCTGCTTAGCAATTTTAATCCTATATATGCCTTGTTTCTTACCATTATGGTGAACGGACGCCATGTTTTTTATGGGATATCCATGCTGGATAAATACCGAGGTACTGGAAAGAAAAAATGGTTTCTGATCGCTGGAATGATTGACGAATCATTTTCAGTTAATTATATGGCAGATGTTCCGGCAGGAATTGATAAGGGTTGGTTCATGTTTTTCGTTACAATCTACAATTATATTTATTGGGTGGTCAGCACTGCTGTCGGAGCACTTTTTGGTTCTTTGCTGACCTTTAACATGGAGGGATTAGATTTTGTTATGACTGCTTTGTTTCTGGTAATTTTTATTAGCCAGTGGCAAAATGAGTCCTCTCATGAAAGTTCACTTTTAGGGCTGGGGATTTCTTTGCTTAGCTTAACAATGTTTGGAGAAAAGTATTTCCTGTTACCCGCTATGGCAGGAATTTGGGTGATCCTGACTTTTCGGCGCAAACAGTTGGAAAGGAAGGTTAGAACACAATGACAACAGCACAACAAGTTATTACAATCGGAATAGTAGTATTAGCCACTCAATTTACAAGGTGGATTGCCTTTTTTACATTTCCTGCGAACAAGCCTACCCCGAAATATATCAAATATTTGGGAAATGTACTTCCTTCAGCTATCTTTGGTATGCTGGTGATTTATTGTTATAAAAATGTAGACTTATTTTCCAACAGCCACGGAATTCCACAGCTGCTTGCAGGTGCCGTGGTAGTAAGCTTGCAATTTTGGAAAAAGAACATGTTTCTTTCTATCGGAGTGGGTACTGTACTCTACATGATTTTGGTACAGTTCGTATTCTAATGGTAGTATCGGATAGAGCATTTCTGTGAGTAAACACAAAGATGTTATGAGCTCGGTAAAGGCGGCTGAGAGGATAATACTGTAAGGCATAATAATATGCTACGAAATGCGAACTAGAGGTGGTCGAGTGTTTGATAGGTTGGTGGTCTAAAAAGTATCTATGGTTAGTATGTTGCAAAGCAACTGACGAAATCAGGAATGTACGGGTCTAAATGCAGTATATTCAGAAATGAATATAACACATATTGTGTTGTAAGTGTTGATTAGTAAGATTCTAGGGTATGAAAGTCCATATAGTGTATGGCACTATTGAGTTTACAGGCTCATACTGATGAACTAAGGATAAATGTAAAGATAGCAATAGCGGAACAAGGAAAGCTCAGAATATTGAGGTTTTACTGCCAATGAAGTAGTGGCAGGAATGTTCCACGATGTAAAAAGTTCATAAGAGACCTTGTTGTAAAAGAAGTTATGGTTTATAAAGACACATTGAAGTTATCTTCCAATGTGTCTTTTTCTTTGCTAAAAAATAGTCAAGGAATTAAGGCTATAAGCGAAATTGACAGGTATTACTTATATGAAAGATATAGTCAGAGTTTTTATATAAGAAAAATATTCATTCATTATAGTAGTATTAATAATAACAATACCATATACACTGTATGTTAATTACATAAGAGGCATCTTAAACAGTGAGTGTTTAAATAATTTTTTGTATTAAAGTAAGAGTTCAATATCCGCTTCCATATCCATAGGTTCGAAAGAAGGTTCAAATCGTCTAACTACTTTTCCAGATCTATCAATCAAGAATTTGGTAAAATTCCACTTTATAGAATCGCCTAATAAATAATCTGGAAAATTTTCTTTTAAATATGCATATAACATCCTACTACTTGCGGTATCTTCATTAATTCCTTGGAAAGGAGATACTTCCGTCAGATGTTTAAATATTGGATGTGCATTTACTCCCCTTACATCAATCTTTTCAAAAAGTGGAAAGGTTACTCCAAAATTAATTTGACAAAATCTTTTTATCTCATCATTATCTGCTGGATCTTGTTCTGCAAATTGATTGCATGGAAATCCTAAAATCTCTAATCCTTTTTCTTTATATTTTTTGTATAAAGTTTCTAAATCTTTGTATTGAGGGGTATATGCACATTTGCTAGCTGTATTTACAACTATTACAACTTTTCCTTTATATTGATCTAATTTTATTTCCTCTCCATCAATTAAATGTGCATTAAAATTATAAATAGACATATCTACGTCCTCCTTAAAATATTAAATTTTTTTCGTATAGTGCTTTTCAAAATCAAGAATATAAAGTTTAGGTAGCTTTTGTAGTGGGAAAACAGAAGTGAAAAATTAAAAAGTATTAGAAAAAGATAAAACTCAAAAAAAGGTTTTTCTGAGCTTCTGAGATACATCCTTAAAATTTCTAAGGAGGTACTATTGTATTATTACTTACAAGTAAAACTGTAAGCTAATTATTATTTTTCTAATTGTTGCTTCAAAGCCTTTGCTAGTTGTGCAGGACAGGAAGTATTTCTTGGTCCGCATTTAATTCCTTCAAGTTTATCAATAACATCTTCTACTTTCATACCTTCAACTAATTTACTTATACCTTGAAGATTGCCATTGCATCCAGATATAAATTCTACATCCTTTAATATGCCATCTTCAATTATAAATTCGATTTTTTTTGAACATACTCCTTCAGTTTTATACTCAATCATAAACATCCTACTTTCTTTTATTAATTTCATCTTATCTGTTTAACATCATAATTCTTAGATATAATGTCTTTTCGTAACATATAATATGTAACTATACTTTGTGTCTAACTATGATTACTCAACAATTAATTCTACTTTTGCTTTAAGGCTATTCAAAACTACTGAGGCTGAAAGTGCAAGATTTGCTATTTCTTTTACTTTTTCAATAGGAGCAGAAGTAACTGTATTCAGTTTTATAGTAGGATTTATAATTCCACGTTCACCCTCTTTAATTCCAAAAAATACAGCTAAATCAACATCTGATTCAATATATACACTAACTTTTTCTAGTTTAATATCTTGCTTACTTGCAAAAATTTCAAAACTAATTGAAAAACAACTAATAGCTCCTGCTAATATATATTCAACTGGATTAGGCCCTTTATTAGTTCCACCCAATACATCTGGTTCATCAATAACTAGGGGAGAAAAATCTCTTATAAGGACATTGTTTTTAGTACCATCTTCCCAATCAAGATGAGCATTGAACTTTGTCATACCTAAACTTGGATCTTCCATTACTGTTTTTTTCGTTTGATTTATAGCATCTAATACAATATTATTCATGATAACATCCTCCTGTTTTTAATTTTTATCCGATAGCTAACATCCGTAAAACTCTCACTTATTCAAGTGAGAGATAACGGCTGCACGCTCCTGGACATTGTGCCCCCTGAGGGTATAAGTTCAACTAAATTCAGCTGGAGTTAAAACGCCACCTGAAAAGTTTCATTTTATGAATTGATATATTAGGATTCTAACACTAGATGCTAAATAAAGATGTAATGTAGCTTACACTTAATCTAATTTTTTTATAATTGGATCCATATGATATTTTCAAGGCGTTTAATTATACCACCTTTTAAAAGTTTGTTTATATTCGTAGTAACAGTTTCACGACTTGAACCAATCATGCCTGCTATATCTTTATGAGTAAGTGAAACAGAAATTGGATACCAACCATTATTTTCTTGCTTGAAATCTATAAGTTTCTTAAATAAAAAAATAAGTCGGCTTTCAACTGTTCCATAACTAATTTGCTCTAAAGTTTCAATGATATCATGATGTGTCTCAGAAAAATAATTTAGCAAAGACGTTGCAATTAATGGGTTTTGTTCTACAAGTGCTTTAAGTTTTTCACCAGAAATAGAGACAACTTTAACTTCTGTCAAAGCTCTATAAAATACATTATTTTGTTTTTCTAAAAATACATTTGTAAGTCCAATAATATCACCACTTGATAGCAATCCTATAATGCATTCCTTACCATCTATATAAATATGAAAATTACATATATATCCTTCTTTTATAATAGAAAAACATTTATTTGATCTTTCTGGTGTACAAATTAAATCTCCCTTTTTAAAAGTAAATTCCATCTCATCTTTTATTAATGCATTAAGGTAATTTTCAGGAAATAAATTTATAGTGTGTTTAAAAAAACTTTTATTTGAATGTAACATTATTAAATATCCTTTCTGATTTCAATAGAGATAACAATTTGTTAAGAAAATTATGTAGTTGAGTATTCCAATGTTATAAATAGTTTGACGTTTATGTAGTAATAGGCGATATAAAGATAAACAATTGATTCAATATAGTGCACATACTCACTATATTGTCATACGTAAACGGGAGTAGCGTTAAATCAAAAGCAGATGAGCTTTCTTGAGTCTAAAACGTTCACTACCTTTATTAAACAAGATATTTATGATTTGGGATTTTTTTGATAATCTGAACCCCAATTATACATAGCTTCAATAATTGGTTCCATAGAAAAACCAAGTGATGTTAATTCATATTCTACACGTGGAGGAACTTCAGGATAAACGGTACGTTTTACGACACCATCTTGTTCCAATTGACGTAATTGTATAGTTAATGCTCTGTGGGTTATATTTGGCATCATGCGTTTAAATTCGTTGAACCTTATTTTTCCTCCAAGCAAACGGTATAAGATAATACCTTTCCATTTTCCACTGATGATGTTGAGAGTAGTTTCTACTGGACATGGTTTATCTTGACAATTCAAGTTTATTGTTTCTTTATTCATGTTATCAGCTCCTAATTAGTATAAGAATTATACTTAAGATGTATATAGTATACTATATAAAGAGAATGCATTCATTATAAAAAAATGGATTCAGTTTAATATCTAAATAAGTGATAAAAGTAGAGGTCTTTCTTATACACTAAATAATTTATTTTCGTAGGCAGATAGGGAGAAACAATTTTTGCATTTTGGTTTAAATTGAACCTTATCATGACACTTTGCCTATGTTGACACATCATGAGTGGTGTAGTTGTTAACAAGTGTCTTTGAATGTTCCGAAAGCAGAAGAGGGTTTCTAAATAGCCAAACGGAACAAAGTCCCTATTTTTGCTCAGAATTTAGGATATAGAGAAAGACGGTCTGAAAGGTGATCAAGTTACATATATAAAGCCGCAAACTTATGAAATATGGAAAAAGAAAAGTTTTAAAAATGATATAAGTAAACGTAAAAACATGAAATATAACTCAAAATCATCTTCACGAGTTAAAAGTAACTGCTTAATTGTGGAAAGAATTAAGGAGACTTATTTAATCGCGCCCAAAATACAAGAATCTCTAACTAATCAAGATTTTATTTCAATTAGTTAGAGATTCTTTGCTTTGAACCGAGAAGGAGCGGCGCTACTGATTAAAATTTTAATCATTTTGCGACATCCTCTTCTCTTTTACCAATAAACTTTTACAGACTGTAAATTCTTACATCTGGATCGATTGTCCATAGATCTTTCAATCCAACGAATACATCGTTTTTGAATAAATCGCTACTTAGGTATGATTGTGCATTTTCTACACTGTCAAACCCGTGCAGTACTTGAACGTCTTCATCGCGAATTAAAAGATCTTTAGTTAAAGCGCCTTTAATTTGGTTTAAAAAAGGTTCACGATAATCGTTATAAACCTTTGCAGCCGCAGGGCGGTTTTCAGAGTTGATTCTCATTGTGATTTCTAAATAAGCTTTTACTTTCATGGTAATTCCTCCTGAATTTTATATATATAATGTTATTATTTTTCAAAATGTATTTTATCGGTCTTATAGAGAGCGATAAAAACATTTTGTTTATCTACGTGCTAAGTATATCTGATTAAATATTAATGGTGAAGATATAAAGAAATTTATTAGTCACTAATAAATTTCTTAGTCACTATTTAATTTATTAGTAATAGCTATTTAATAAGATTGGGTTGTTTATTTAATATAGATAAAATATAATACAGGTGCACTATAATAAAAATAAGAGATAGTTAAAACAGAGTTACTTTTACGAAGGGAGAAAGCTATGTATAAACATAAATTAGAGAAAGAAATCCGTTGCCCTCTTGAATATGGAATTGATATTTTTGGTGGTAAGTGGAAAGCTCGGATTATTTGTATTCTTGCTGAGAAAGGATTACTAAGGTACAATGAAGTGCGTCGTGAATTGACAGATATTACGGATGCAGTATTATCCGCTACATTAAAAGAATTGATTGCTGATAATATTATTAGCAGAATGCAATATAATGAAATTCCACCAAGGGTGGAATACACATTAACAGAACAGGGGAAAACAGTCATTCCAATTTTGCAAAGTATATGCAGGTGGTCTGGGGCATATCATAAAAGTGACAATGAAAATGTCCTTACACAATGTCAGAAATGCGATTATAATGATAACTCATCATCTCATAGCACACCTTGAATTATACAATGCAGACACCTAGCAGATAATATTCTTAATTTTAATGAAGAAAGTAGAGTTATACTTCAAGCTACTGGAACATATCATTTACCCGTTTTAAGTTATTTGAAACAAAGAGGAATCTTTGTAGAAGTAATTAATCCAGTAATTATGTGTCAAGAAACATGGCTAAAGTGAAATAAGGTTGGAATCCAGTTACAGAAATAAAAGAGCTAATTCAGGTAATTAGATATAACCGTAACTAGCTTTTCATTTTGTTCTGGAATTAATCAGGAATGTGCTTCTTAAAATAATCAATGAAATATCTACTTGCTATAGGAATTGTTTTTAGATTATTAAAAGCAATTCCTATAGTACGTGTTACTGGTGGGCTTATTGGAATTTTTGCTACATCGTAGCTTACACGTCTTAAAACTAATTCAGGCAAAATACTTACCCCTAAGCCTTCCTCAATCATAGAAAGAATAGAATAATCATCATGAATACACATTTTGATATTCGGATGGAGATTCTGTGTATGAAAAGCTTCTAATGGTTCACTAAGAGCACCTTCTTCCAAAAGGAGAAAAGGTTCAGCTGCAAGCTGTTTCAATGTAACTACATTATTTCTTGCTAATGGATGATTTTGGGGAAGAACAGCCAAAAGTTCACCATCCTTTAAAGTAATAGTATTTAATCCTGATGCAACAGCGGGATTTATAAAACCAAAGTCAACTTCACCTGATTTGATCCATTCTGGAATAGTCGTATAGTCTCCTTGATGAAGAATAAATTGTACATTAGGATAAATGGTCTGAAATTCCTTTATCATATGAGGTAGCCAATGACAGGATATACTTGAAATAGTACCAATTCGTATGATGCCTGATTCAATACCTTTTATCTCTTTAGTTTTCTCTATCATTGCACGATAAGAAGAAGCAGTTTTTAATATATAAGGATATAATTCTTCTCCTTCTGGAGTAAGTTTTACACCAGTTCGTGAACGCAGCAGTAGTTTCAAAGATAACTCATCTTCAAGTGACTGAATCATTTGGCTTATTCCAGACTGAGTATAACCCAGTAAATCTGCGGATTTTGAAAAGCTTCCGACTTCTACAATTTTACATAGAGCAATATATCGGTTCATATTATTATCTCCTTTACATTAGAATATCTAATATATAAATCAGAAATAGTCGTTTTACTTATATATAGACCCATTGTATACTAAGGTCATATAAAAATCAATGAAACATCTGGAGGTTATATTATGTCAGTTATTAAAGTAAAAGAATATTTTAAAAGCTTCGGTATTGAAAATAAAGTAATAGAATTGGAACAGTCAAGTGCAACAGTAGAACTTGCAGCAGAAGCGATTGGATGTGAGCAAGAGAGGATTGCTAAGACTCTTTCATTTTTAGTTGGTGACAAAGGAATACTGGTTGTTGTTGCTGGAGATGCTAGAATAGATAACCGAAAATACAGAGAAGAATTTCATGAAAAAGCAAAAATGATTTCTTCTGAGGAAGTGGAGAAAATAATCGGTCATGCTCCAGGTGGGGTATGCCCATTTGGTATAAATGAAAATATAGAGGTTTATCTCGATATTTCAATGAAACGATTTTCTACAGTATATCCAGCTGCGGGAAGCGGGAACAGTGCCATACAATTAGATATAGCAGAACTAGAAAAATACTCAAACTCAAAAAAATGGGTTGATGTGTGTAAAGGATGGACTGTAAACTAATGAAAATATTTGTGTACTGTTTTAGGGAGTTTGATGAAAAAGAATTTTTTGATGAGTTGGTTGGGAAATATGGGTATACCTATGGATATACAGCGGAGCACCCAAACTTAAAAAATGCAAAACTGGCAGAAGGATACGATGCGGTCAGCGTAACAGTATGTGATTTTAATGCTAAACTATTGGATTGCTTTCGCGAATTGGGAGTAAAATACGTTGCGACACGGTCCATCGGCTATGACCATATCGACATACAGCATGCGAAAAAAATCGGGATGAAGGTTTCTCATGTAAGCTATGAACCAGACTCGGTAGCAGAATATACAGTTATGCTTATGATGATGGGGTGCCGTAGAATATGTCATATTTTAGATCGTGCACGGATTCAGGACTTTTCACTTAAGGGGAAATTAGGAAAAGATTTAGGTGATTGCACCGTAGGAGTGATTGGAACTGGTCGGATTGGAATGGCAGTAATTAAATATCTGAAGGCATTTGGGTGCAGGGTTCTTGTAAACACCTCTCACCAAAAAGAAGAGCTTAGTGGACTTGTAGAATATACAGAATTTGATACCTTACTAAAGGAAAGCGACATAATCACTCTTCATGCATCAGCCAGTAAGGAAAATTACCATCTGATTGATAAAAAGGCATTTGATATTATGAAGAATGGGGTCATGATTGTGAATACTGCACGAGGGACATTAATAGATACAGATGCGCTTATAGATGCACTTGAGAAGGGGAAAGTATCACATGCAGCATTGGATGTGATTGAAAATGAGTATGGACTATATTATATCAATAGAATGGGAAATTGTATTATAAACAGGCAGATGGCGGTACTAAAATCATTTCCCAATGTTATTTTATCACCACATACTGCTTTTTATACAAGAAAAGTTGTATCCAATATGGTAGAGAAAGCAATCCAATGTATCTGTGATATGGAAAAGAACGTAGAAAATCCTTTAATAATTACATAAAACTAAAATGGAGGTATGAATTTTGAGAAAAATCAGTACAGCAAATGCACCTGAAGCAATTGGACCATATTCCCAGGCTTATGTGGCAGGAAACTTTCTTTTTACGTCAGGACAGGGAGGATTTGACCCCATAGATGGTTCTATAGTGGGAGGAGGAATTGAAGCTCAGGCAGAGCAGACAATGAAGAACCTTGGCGAAATATTTAAGGAAGTAGGAACGGATTTTACGAAAGTAGTTAAGACCACCTGTTTTCTTGCAGATATGTCTGACTTTGCAACATTCAATACGGTGTATGCAAATTATTTTACGGAAAAGCCAGCTAGAAGCTGTATTGCGGTAAAAACGCTCCCGCTTGGTATTTTGTGCGAGGTTGAAGCTGTTGTTTATTTAGGAGAATAAAGGAGGAAATTAAAATGAGACAATATGTAGTAGATGCTTTTACAGATAAGGTATTTGGAGGGAATCCTGCCGCAATATGTGTTATGGATGAGTGGCTTCCAGAGAATATCATGATGAAGATAACAAGGGAAAACAATCTATCTGAGACAGCTTTTGCAGTAAAAGAAGGATTAGATTATAAATTAAGGTGGTTTACTCCGGGGGGAGAAATTGATTTATGCGGGCATGCGATTCTTGCAGCAGCATATATTATAACTAATTTTATTGAGCCTGAAATAACAGAAGTTCGCTTCCAGACACTTAGTGGACTTCTAGTAGTTGTGAAAAAAGGCGACCTCCTTGAAATGGACTTTCCATCATATAAATTAAAAAAAGTAGATGTGACTGAGGCAATGGTGGAAGCGATTGGAGTTAGACCTTTAGAAGCATATTTGGGAAGAGATTTGCTCTGTATTCTTGAATCAGAGGAAGAAGTTAGGAGCCTAAATCCGAATCAAGAAAAGGTAAGTACACTTGATGGACTGCTTTTGCAGGTTACAGCCAAAGGTAAAGAGTTTGATTGTGTATCGAGATCATTTGCACCTAAATGTGATGTATCAGAAGATCCAGTATGTGGTTCAGGACATTGCCATATTATCCCGTTTTGGGCTAACAGGCTAGGAAAGAGTAAATTAGTTGCCTATCAAGCTTCTCCAAGAGGAGGCACATTATATTGTGAATATCAAGGGGATAGAGTAAAAATGAGCGGTAAAGCGGCCTTATATTCAACAGCAGACATTAATTTTTAGGGTGTTAAATAATTTAAGGTAGTCTATAAGCAATAACGGATAGCGTTAACCTGTTATTTCGCTATATAGAAATAGAAATTATATAAGTATAAAATAGTATACTTAAGTATACTTTTTTATACAGTATATAACCAATTTGCGTACTTACATTTTTTTTTTACGTACGTATAATTAAATTTGTAAGGACAAGAGTGATTGCGCAATCAAAACTAAAAAATAAATTCTGAGAGGATGAATAAAATGAATTTTATAGATTTAGCTAAAAAAAGATATTCAGTAAGAAAATATGAGGATAAGGTTGTTGAAAAGGAAAAATTAGATAAAATACTTGAGGCAGGAAGAGTTGCACCTACTGCTGCAAATTTCCAACCTCAGAAACTTATAGTAGTTCAAAAAAAGGAAAGTTTGGAAAAGCTTAAGGCTGGAACAAATGCATATGGGGCACCGCTTGCAATTATTGTTTGTTCGGATCATAGTCAATCATGGAAAAGATCTAATGATGGAAAAGATTCAGCAGATGTTGATGCTGGTATTGTGACAGATCATATGATGCTACAAGCTACTGAACTAGGGCTTGGAACAGTATGCATAGGTATTTTTGATTCAAAGATAATAAAAGAATGTTTTAATATTCCAGAAAATGTTGAACCTATTAATATTTTAGCAATAGGATATTCTGATGTTGAAGCTGGATCTAAAGCAGCATCACCTGACAGACATATTGAGACACGTAAAGCTTTAAAGGATACAGTATTTTATGAAACACTTTAAATTAAATATATTTTATAATGTCTAATTTAAATTTAGATTATTAATTGCTCAGGATATGAAGGAGATTGCTTATGAATTAGAAAATATAATTTGTGGAAATAAGAGTACTTCTTCTCCTGAGCAACTTGAAAAGGCATTAAAAGAAGCTTGAAAATAATTAGTACTTAATAGTATTAGTAAAATATAAAATAAATAATAGAAATTACATATCCTTATTAGAGTTAGAAAAGAGTATTGGTAGGTATTACGACATGTTGTTTTAGATATAGTAAAAGAAAAAAACATAGTATGTGTTTAAAATATATTGACAGAAGAATATAATGGTTGCACATTTAATTCGTACCCGAACGAATGAGGTGGCGAAAAAGAAATGTATTATTGGAAAATTGAATATAATTAATCAAGCATCTCAATAAATTTTTAACTGAAAAAATAAAAGAAGAGCAATTATCTATATTACAAAATCACACAATGCTATTTGAAATTTTACCAGAGGATGGTTCAAAGCTGCTTTTTAATGAAATAGCAAGCATATGGAGAATATCTAAATCATCTTTATCTGACATAATAAACAAATATGAGAGCCAAAAATTTATAAATAAATGTGTGTGCGATGAAGATAAAAGAAGTGTATATATTAGTTTGACTTGTGAAGGTATATATATAAAACAAAAATTACAAGTTATAGAAAAAGAGTTTTTAGATATAGTATTAAAAAATTTTCATGAAGAACAAGGAAAAGTCTTTGAAGCTAATATAAATAAAGCTCTTAAAAATATAATAAAAATGCTCTAAAAGTATTTTTTTTACTTAAATACTCCGTACGCGTACGAAATAAAATATATAAATCATAGTTCAGATATTAAGGTAAAATACTAAAATTTTGTGGGGTAGTGATATGTTTAATTCTATAAGAAAAAGATTAATTTTTAATTTCATTTTAATTGCAGCAATAATAATTTTGATTTGTACATCCTTTTTTACATATCAAATGGTAAATGAAAACTAATTTAGAGGGATGCTTTGCAGCTGGGATATAGTTGGAGCTCCATATCAATATATAAAAGCCGCTGGAGAAGGAAATATCGCAGCACTATTAGTGGTATCCTACATAGATGAAATTAATAAAAAATAATATAAAGATTTAAGGAGAGAAAAACATGATAAAGATAGTAAAAGAAAATGAATTCAATAGTGAAATAAAGGATGGAGTAGTAGTAGTAGATTTTTTTGCAGACTGGTGTGGTCCATGTAAAATGTTAGCGCCTATATTTGAGGAATTAGAATCAGAAATGAAAGAAAAAGTTAAATTTGTGAAGGTTGATGTAGACGATAGTACAGGTGTTGCGCACGAATATGATATTACAAATATACCATCTATAGTTATATTTAAAGATGGTGAAAAGAAAGAAAAGTTAGTTGGATTTAGACCAAAAGAAAACCTTAAAGTAGAAATAGAATCTTTTCTAAAATAACTTGAACAATTCTATTAATGTTGTATAGACATAAAGCTAATGGTGTATGAATGTAAAAATTTAATTATAAATAAAAATAAGTATTAATTGTAAGATGGATTACATCTTTTTTAAGTATAAAGTACTAAAATAATAATAAAAAATCATTAAATTTCCTAAATAAGATGATATTGGTGTTAAAGAAATTAAATTTAATGAGAATGATACGAACATAGTAATTATGTGCTGATTAAGTAGACAAGGAGATAATATTTAATGAAAATGATGAAAGCTATGCAAATTCCGGCTAAAGGTGAAAAGATGAAATTGGTTGAGATTCCAGTTCCTCAGCCTCAAGAAGGACAAGTACTAATTCGTGTGGAAGCATGCGGAATATGTAATGGTGATTCTATGGCTATTGAAGGTGGAGCACCCGAGTATCCACGAATTCCAGGTCATGAAGTGATTGGTAGAGTTGAAGAACTTGGAGCGGGTTCAACGAAGTTTGAGATAGGACAACGAGTTGGTGTTGGATGGAATGGAGGACATAACCATGTTACAGGTCTTACAATAGATGGTGGTTACGCAGAATATATGATTGTTTATGAAGAAGGCTCATCGAGTATTCCGAGTGAATTATCTGCACTAGAAGCAGCACCACTTATGTGTGCTGGCGAAACAACTTTTAGTGCGTTAAAAAATAGCAAAGCTAGGCTAGGAGATATTGTAGCAATTCATGGTATTGGTGGGCTTGGACATCTAGCGATTCAATATGCAAAGAAAGCAGGATTTCGAACTGTTGCCATCTCTCGTGGCAGCGATAAAGAGAAATTGGCACGTCAACTTGGAGCTCATTACTACATCGATTCTGAGAAAGAAGAACCGTCTCAGGCATTACAGAGATTAGGCGGAGCAAAAGTAATTCTTGCTACTGCACCGAATGCTAAAGCTATTTCATCTCTAATCAACGGGCTTGGTTCAGACAGTGAGTTAATTATTGTGGCAGGATCAGGAGAACAATTAGAATTGTCGGCAATGGACTTTTTAAAAGGTCCCAATACAGTCAGAGGTTCGTTTACTGGACATACAAAAGAAGTCAATGAAGCGATTCTCTTTAGCGTGTTAACTGATGTGAGGCCAATGATTGAAACTTTTCCGCTTGAACGCGCTAGTGAAGCATACGATAAGATGAAGTCAGCATCAACAAGGTTTCGTGCTGTATTGAATATTTCTGAATGATTTTTTTAAATCCAATTTATTTTACTTAAGAAAAGTAAAGCTGTTAATAATCCCAACAGGAAGTATTAATAACATTTTACTATAAAAGTTATGGAGCTATAGTTTATTTACATTTAAATTGGATATGATAAATTAATTAAAAACCTGAGTTTGCTTTATAGAGAAACAAGTACGTTAAAATATGTAATAGTAAGGAGATATTTATATGGAAAATATGAAAAAATATGATTATATTATTATAGGGAGTGGGCCTGTTGCATATAAAATGACAGCAGAGCTACGAAATTCAAGTAAAAAAATCTTAGTTGTTGAAAGTGATACATTTGGTGGAATTTGTCCTAATTATGGATGCGAGCCTAAAATATTTCTTGATGGAGCTATAAAGGCAGTATTAACAACTCATCAGCTTCTTAATAAAGGAATTTCGATACCAGCAAAAATTGACTGGAAACAATTAATGAAACGTAAGAAAGAAATATTTTTAAGTTATCCTGAAAATGCTAAAAAAGGTTTCCAAAATAATAGTGCAGATATAATACAAGGAACAGCAACTTTTATTGATGAACATATATTAGAAATTAATAAAGAGAAATATTATGGGGCAAAAATTATTATTGCTACAGGACAAAAACCAAATAAACTACCTATTAAGGGAAATGAGTACACATATAGTAGTAACGATGTACTTTCTATGGAAGATTTACCAAGTCGTATTACTCTTATTGGTGCAGGATATGTAAGCATGGAATTGGCTACAATACTTAACGCAGCAGGCTCACACGTAGAAATTATTGAATATGCAGATAGACCATTAACAGCATTTTATTCAGAACATGTTAAGGATGTTGTAGATGAAATGAAGAAACAAGGAATTACATTCCATTTTAGTCAAAAGGTTAGTGAAGTTATTAAAACAGATTCTGAATATATAGTTAAATCTGATCAAGGTTTGAGTATTAATACAGATTATGTTGTTGATGCAAGTGGACGTATTCCTAATATAGAAGCATTAAATTTAGATAAAGTAGGAATTGCATATGATCGTGCAGGAATACATGTAAATGAGTTTTTAGAAACAAACATTAAGGGTGTTTATGCAGCGGGAGATGTGGCAAAAAAAGATTCTAAAGTAGCGCCTAAATTGACTCCTATTGCGCAATACGAAGGTGAATATCTAGGTGAAAGTATAGAAAGCGATAATCCAGAACCTATTCAATATCCGGTAATTGGCACTACGGCGTTTACATTTCCACAAATTGCACAAGTTGGAGTGAGCGTAGAAGATGCTCTAAAGAATTCAAACTATGAAGTTATTACGTATGATTTAACACCAGACTTCTTTTATACTGGAACAAATGATTACAATGCAAAACTGACATTAGTTTTTGACAAAAAGCATAATCTAGTAGGTGCATCAGAAATTAGTCAAACAGCTGCTGAAGACATTAATAATTTTGTCAATGTAATTGGATTAGATGTTGAAGCAAGCGCTTGGAAAAACGACTTATTGCCTACTTTCCCAGCTTTAGCTTATAAAGTGCGAGATTTTATTAAATAATATTATTAAGCCATATTTGAAAGATTAAAAGATATGATAAGGTAGGTATAACATAACTAGTTTTTCATTTTGTTTTGGAATTAATCAGAATGTGATTCTTTAAAGAATCAATGAAATATCTACTTGCTATAGGAATTGTTTTTAGATTATAAAAACAATTCCTACAGTACGTGTTACTGGTGGGCTTATTGGAATATTTGCTACATCGGAGCTTACACGTCTTAAAACTAATTCTGGCAAAATACTTACCACTAAGCCTTTCTCAATCATAGAAAGAATAGAATAATCATCATGAATACACATTTTGATATTCGAATGGAGATTCTGTGTATGAAAAGCTTCTAAAGATTCACTAATAACACCTTCTTCCAAAAGAAGAAAATGTTCAGTTGCAAGCTGTTTCAATGTAACTACATTCTTTCTTGCTAATGGATGATTTGGGGAAAAACAGCCCAAAGTTCACCATACTTTAAAGTAATAGTATTTAATCCTGATGCAACGGCAGGATTTATAAAAGCCAAAGTCAACTTCACTTGATTTGATCCATTCTTGAATAGTCGTATAGTCTACTTGATGAAGAATAAATTGTACATTAGGATAAATGGCCTGAAATTCTTTTATCATATGAGGTGGCCAATGACAGGATATACTTGAAATAGTACTAATTCGTATGATACCTGATTCAATACCTTTTATTTCGTTAGTTTTCCCTATTATTGTACGATAGGAGGAAGCAGTTTTTAAGATATAAGGATATAATTCTTTTTCTTCTGGAGCAAGTTTTACACCAGTTCGTGAACGCAGCAGTAGTTTCAAAGATAACTCATCTTCAAGTGACTGAATCATCTGGGTTATTCTCGATTGAGTATAACCCAGTAAATCTGTGGATTTTGAAAAACTTCCGGCTCCAACAATTTTATACAGAGCAAGAAATCTGTTCATATTATTATCTCCTTTGCATTAGAAAGTCTAATATATTAATCAGAAACAGTCGTTTTACTTATATATAGATACATTGTATACTGAGGTCATATAAAATTAGATATAGCAGAACTAGAAAAATACTCAAACTCAAAAAAATGGGGTAATGTGTGTAAAAGATGGATTGCAAATCAATGAAAATATTTGTGTATTGCTTTAGGGAATTTGATGAAAAAGAATTTTTGATGAGTTAACAGAAAAATATAGCTATACCTATGGATATACAGCGGAGTACCCAAACTTGAAAAATGCAAAACTGGCATAAGGATACCATGCAGTCAGCGTAATAGTATGTGATTTTAATACTGACCTATTGGATTGCTTTCACCAATTGGGAGTTCGTATGTAAGCTATGCACCAGATTCGGTGGCAGAATATACAGTTATGCTTATGATGATGGGGTGCCGTAGAATATGTTATATTTTAGATTGTGCACGGATTCAGTATTTTCCACTTAAGGGGATAATCAGGAAAAAATTTAGGCGGTTCTACTGTAGGAGTGATTTAAAATGGTCGGATTGGAAGGGCAGTAATTAAATCTAGGTTTGTAAAACTAATAAAAATAAAAATTGACAGGATTATGAAAAGCTTATGTATACTTGATCAAGAATCAAAAATTAAAAGGTTTGAGCTATCTATTTTATTTTGCGAAAGGAAAGCTTTAGTTTAACGGTGTTTTGTGATGCTAAAGCAACAATTATGACATGAGAGTAGGTTAAATTGTTTTTGATGTAAAAAACTTTTAAACATAAAATGTATAAAAAATTTAAAAAAGAGTAGTGTAAAAACTTTACACTAACAGTAATTTTAAGGGGGCAAAATTATGAATTTTAATTATGCAGAGAGGATGTCAAGCTTAAAGGCATCAGAAATCAGAGAAATATTAAAAATTACTCAAAGACCAGAAGTTATATCTTTTGCAGGAGGACTTCCTGCTCCTGAATTATTTCCTATTGAAGCAATAAAAGAAGTAAATCGAATAGTTCTTGAAGAAGATGGTCAAGGTGCACTTCAATATACAACAACTGAAGGATATAATTCTTTAAGAAAATGGTGTGCTCAGAGAATGAATAAAAGATTAGGCACAAATTTTAACTTTGAAAATATTCTTATTACACATGGTTCACAACAAGCTCTTGATTTAACAGGAAAGGTATTTTTAAATAAGGGAGATATTGTTTTATGTGAAAGTCCTACTTATCTTGCAGCTATTAGTGCTTTTAAAGCATATGAATGTAATTTTATTGAAGTACCAACAGATGATGATGGTATGATAGCAAGCGAGTTAGAAAATATTTTTAAAAATACAGATAGAATTAAAATAATTTATACTATTCCTGAATTTCAGAATCCAACTGGCAGAACATGGAGCATAGAAAGAAGAAAGGCGATTGCAGAAATGGCTAGTAAGTACAATGTAATTGTAATTGAGGATAATCCGTATGGAGAACTTAGATTTGAAGGTGAAACTCTTCCATCAATTAAATCTTTTGATAAGAGTGGGCATGTACTTTGCTCTGGAACATTCTCCAAGATTTTCTGTCCTGGTTTTAGAATTGGTTGGATTGCAGGTGACAAGGAGATAATACAAAAATATGTACTTGTAAAACAAGGTACTGATCTTCAATGCAATACAATTGCTCAAAGAGTTATTGCAAAATACCTTGAACTTTATAATATTGACGAACACATAGAAAAAATTCGTAAAGTTTACAAGGAAAGACGTGATTTAGCCCTCGAAACTATGGAGTCAGAATTCCCTAAAGAAATCCAATATACAAGGCCTCAAGGAGGATTATTTATGTGGATTGAGCTTCCAGAAAAAATTAATGTAAGAAATGTTCTAGAGAGATGTCTTGAGAGGAATGTAGCTTTTGTTCCAGGTGGTTCTTTTTTCCCAAATGGAGGTCATGAAAATACATTTAGAATCAATTTTTCAAACATGCCTAATGACAGAATTGTTGAAGGAATTAAAAATATAGCAGAAGTTCTAAGAGAATTTGTATAAAATTCAAAATAGCATTTGCTTTTTAAGAATACACTGATTGAGTTATTATGTGCATATTGAAAAGTATCAAATGAAGACATAAGTGTGCATTATAATGTTTAGAAAATGAAAGGAATACTTAAGGAAAGACTTCACAAAGTAGAAGATTATAATAAATAATTAAAATTACGAATAACCTTTAAAATCGGTATGAGTATACAGATCAAAAATCATATTTTCTATCAAAATTTTAAAGACACATTTAATGTGCAAGTTAATTTTAGAAATACCGGTTCATGAGGGGATTCTAAAATTCAAGTTAGTTTTTAATTTATTATTATAAATGAATAATAGCACATTTGCAAAAAAAATCAGATTTATAGAAATAAGTAAAAATAATATACAATAAACAAGTGAACTTAAAGCATATAAAAAGATTAATAAGTCTGATTATATGCTTTTTTTACAAATTTCTTAAAAAATTACCTTAAAGAATGCAACAAATTTCATCTCCTTTGGAAGCGATGGAACAAAAGGGAGAAAGAAAGTCTTTACCATTTTGTGGTTGAAGACTGGAAGGAGGGAAATTATGAAAACATCCTCTTTTGGAAAAGTAATTGAAATTCAATTTGATTGCTTAGTGAAAGAAGTTATAAAATGTGACAGAAAAAGTATTATAGGGATATTTCTAATCGTCAGAAAAAAGAAATTATCTTTTCAGATTTACCAGAACAAATTTTAAGTAAAAAAATGCTTAAACCAATTAACTACATAACTAAAACAGCTGAAAATATAAGTATTAATAATTTAAAAGAAAGAATAAATATAACAGGTCCAGACGATGAACTAAAAAGACTTGCATCTACCTTAAATAAGATGATAGATAGGCTTCAAGATTCTTTTAATAGACAAATACAATTTGTGTCAGACGCTTCTCATGAACTTAGAACCCCAATTGCAGTCATACAAGGATATGCTAATTTATTAGATAGATGGGGAAAAGATGATAAGGAAGCATTAGAAAAATCAATATACGCAATTAAGTTAGAAGCTAGTAGCATGGCAAGTTTGGTTGAAAATCTACTGTTTTTAGCAAAAGGTGATAGTGGAACACAAGTAATGGAGAAAAAGGAGATTTCGATTAATAAATTAATTGAAGAAGTAATTGATGAAAGTAATGTAATAGAAAAAGATCATGAGATATTAAGTGATAGGAATGATATTGGAGAAATTACTGCAGATTATGGAATGATAAAGCAGATGCTCAGAATATTTGTTAGTAATAGTATTAAATTTACTCCCAAAGGTGGAAAAATAAAGATTGATTCAGAAGTGCATAAAGAGTTTGTGAAAATAACTGTTAGCGATACTGGTATAGGAATACCTAAAGATGAAATTAACAATATTTTTGAGAGATTTTATATTGTAGATAAATCAAGGTCTAAAGAAAGTGCTGGCTCAGGGATAGGATTGTCCATAGCTAAACGGATTGTGGATATGCATAAAGGAACTATAAATGTAGAAAGTGAAGAGGGGAAGGGTACAAGGGTAATTGTTATATTATATCGAGAAAATTAATCTATATAGTAAATAAATAATAAGATGGAAGAAGTTTATTCTTTCATCTTATTATTTTTAAGATGATTCTAAGAATTTTTTAATCTAATTTTAATCTTCTGGGTTCATAATGACAAAACAATATAGTTAATGGCATTTTCAAGATTATACTTATATGCACATTACCAAACAGATGCATTAGTTGGTAGTGCTTTAGGCTTAGTATGCAGTAGAGAATCAATTGCTTTGTCAAAATATATTACAGGAAGGACAGATAAAAATGAATATGGAACTTTTTACAATAATAAACAATTCAGCGAATAAAAATACAATTTTAGATGAGATAATGATTTTCTTTTCAAAAGATCTCCCTTACATATTTATGGCAGTTGCTGCAATAGTATTTATCATAGGAATCATGAAAAAGAATTCTAATAGCAGAAAAGCTGTTTTTAGTGCTTTTGTTATTACGGTAATTAATTTAACTTTAAGTTTTATAATTGGGAATATATACTATGTGGACAGACCTTTTGTACGCAATAAAGTAAATTTATTAGTACCACATGTTACAGATGCATCATTTCCTAGTGATCATGCTACAGGAACAATGAGTATAGCTTTGGGACTTGCAAAATATAATAAGATACTTAGTACAATTTTAACTATATTATCATTAATTGTTGGTTTTTCAAGAGTTTATGTTGGAAACCATTATCCTATGGATGTAGTAGGTGCGTATATAATTGTTTTTGCAGTAAATTATATTTATAACTTGAAATTAAGATGCAAGGTTGACAATTTATATGAACTAGCTGAGAAGAAAATAGCAGAAAGATTAGGAAAGTTACACGGTAAATTATTTCAACCTAAAAGTGCAAATTAAATCCCAATTTTAATAAATGGAAGTATAAAATATTGACAGCATTTTAGCTGATGAAGATGAAATATATCAATATTTTTGAGATAAAAAAGAATTAATAGAATTAGAATTATCTAAGACAAAAGCAATAAAACAACGTGATATTGCAAATGCTAAGTTATTTCTTTTAGGTGAAACAATAGTAGTAGTTTCTGGGGGTGAAGATGAAAAAATTAATGAATTCATTAAGGACACATTAAGTTGTGATTATATAAAATATATTAAAGATTGAGGAATTTACAGTAGAGCAATTAGAGTTATTATCAGAAGAAGCAAAGAAAAATAATTTACTACTTACCTTAAGAGCAGAACATAATAATGTACATCAAGGTGTATTAGTTAATTTAATTAAAAGAGAAGAGATAGCAGATAATTTCTTAGAATATTTGCGATATGAATAAGTTCTACACAATACGATTATGATAAGTAGTTTGGGGATTTTGAAATTTAAGATGTAAAAGATAATTGACCACTACCTGCTATTATAATTTTATAACCATATTGCATTGGATTTAAGACATATTGCAATGAGTTTGGCTGAAAGCGTATAGATTGTTCCATTATCAGGTCTTCGTTAAGTATGGTGATAAAAGCTCTACCACCAGAAACATTTCGAACTTTATACGGAACATTTGGAAGTAGCTTTAAATCCTCAATACTATAAATTCCCTCAGAAAAGGTACTAGTTTGAGCGACAGAAGTTATTGAATTCATGCTAAATGACATAAATAGAAAAAATAGAAAATACAATAATAGATTTTTTCATTTGAGTAGCCACCTTTCATAATTCAAGTGTTATACAAGTAAGTGATTAAATTTATTATGTGGAATTATTAAATAAATATGCAGAATGAGAGTGTAAAATAGTCTGTGTAAACTTCATTAGGATGATATAATAAATTATCAAATGAAGGGAGCACAGGCTATGTCTTTATCTAGAGATGAATTAGTAAAATTAATTTTGAATAACTCTGATATAAAAACGGCTGAAGATATA
>NZ_JHXK01000046.1 GCF_000621745.1 Clostridium beijerinckii HUN142
TATTCTACTATTTTAGTAACAACTCCAGAACCTACAGTTCTTCCACCTTCTCTGATAGCGAATCTTAATCCTTCATCCATTGCGATTGGAGTGATTAATTCAACATTCATATCAATATGATCTCCAGGCATTACCATTTCCATTCCATCTGGTAATTTGATTGATCCTGTAACGTCTGTTGTTCTGAAATAGAATTGTGGTCTGTATCCATCGAAGAATGGAGTATGTCTTCCGCCTTCTTCTTTCTTAAGTACATATACTTGACCTACAAATTTAGTGTGAGGGTGTACTGAATTTGGTTTTGATAAAACTTGACCTCTTTCAATATCAGCTCTTTGAACTCCTCTTAATAATGCTCCGATGTTATCTCCTGCTTGCGCTTCATCTAATAACTTTCTGAACATTTCGATTCCAGTTACTACAACCTTCTTCTTTTCTTCACTTAATCCAACGATTTCTACTTCGTCTCCTACATGAAGTACTCCAGCTTCAACTCTTCCTGTTGCAACTGTTCCTCTTCCTGTAATTGTGAATACATCTTCGATTGGCATTAAGAATGGCTTATCTGTTGCTCTTTCTGGAGTTGGGATATAGCTATCTACTGCTTCCATTAAGTCCATGATTGGCTTAATTGCTTCTTCATCTGTTGGATTTTCTAATGCTTTTAATGCTGATCCTGTTATTACTGGAATATCATCTCCTGGGAAGTCATATTCACTTAATAATTCTCTAACTTCCATTTCTACTAATTCTAATAATTCTGGATCATCTACCATATCTGCTTTATTTAAGAATACTACGATATATTGGATACCAACTCTTGATCCTAGTAGTATATGTTCTCTTGTTTGTGGCATTGGACCATCTGCTGCTGATACAACTAAGATAGCTCCATCCATTTGTGCTGCTCCTGTAATCATGTTCTTAACATAGTCAGCATGTCCTGGACAGTCAACGTGAGCATAATGTCTGTTTTCTGTTTGGTATTCAACGTGTGCTGTATTGATTGTGATTCCTCTTTCTTTTTCTTCTGGAGCCTTATCAATATCTGCATAGTTAAATGCTTCAGCGAATCCTTTATTTGCTAATACTGTTGTAATTGCTGCTGTTAATGTTGTCTTACCGTGGTCTACGTGACCTATTGTTCCAATATTAACGTGTGGCTTACTTCTTTCATACTTTGCTTTTGCCATTATAATTTTCCTCCCTTATTATCTTCTAATAAACTTGGCCTAGTGTTTTTTTATTTTTTATTATTTGGAGCTCACAATCGGAATCGAACCGACGACCTCCACCTTACCAAGGTGACGCTCTGCCGACTGAGCTATGTGAGCGTTCAAAATTGCTATCTTCTTTGATATACCAATTATAAAGTTTACTATTATTTTTTTTATTTGTCAATATAAATTATCACTTTAAATCTAAGCATTTTTCTAATTTTCTCTTTACTCTTTGTAGTGCATTGTCTATAGATTTCGAGTGACGTTCTAAATCACTTGCAATCTCCTGATACGATTTACCATCAAGATATGAAGTAAGAACTTCTAATTCCAAATCGGATAACACTTTCGAAATTTTTTTCTCAATATAATCCATTTGTTCTTTACTAATCATTAGCTCTTCCGGATCTGAAATTTTCAATCCTGCTAAAACATCAAGAAGAGTTCTCTCAGATTCTTCTTCATATATTGGCTTATTTAAAGAGACGTAAGTATTTAACGGAATATGTTTCTGCCTAGTAGCTGTTTTTATTGCAGTTATTATTTGTCTAATTACACATATCTCTGCAAAGGCTTTAAATGATGTTGATTTTTCCGAATTAAAATCTCTGATGGCTTTGTATAAGCCTATCATCCCTTCTTGATAAATGTCTTCCTTATCTGCTCCAATTAAAAAATATGATTTTGCCTTTGACTTTACAAAGTTTTCATATTTTGAAATCAAATATTCTTGCGCCCTACTATTACCACTTTTAGCTTTCGCAACAATTTCTTCGTCTGATTTATCTTTGAAATCTAAAAAACCTTTCAACTGCTTATTCTCAACTCTCTTCTGCATTAAACTAACCACTCGTTTAGACAATTATACCCCAGTAAAATTATGTTAGTCAACTGAATTTACTTACTTCTTCTGATTTCTTCTAATATTTTGGCTATCCTATCATCTATATTATCACTTATTATATTTTTTTGTGAAATTCTGTTCTTATCTGTTTTATTTTTTATAGACTTCTCTATCCTTAGAACCTCATTGTAAAATTCTAAAGATGACATTCTAACTGCACCTCTTTGAAAAATTGTTTGCTGTTCTAGACTATCAGATGTTACAACAACTATTTCATGTTTCCTTCCTAGAGCATTTACTTGTTTCTCAATATAACTATCTGCGGTCTCCCCGTCCTTTGTAAATACTACCGATATATTTCTATTTACCTGTTCTTTCTTTTCAAGGCTTCCAGTAACTTTATGAGCATCAAATACTAATATTATTCTACAAGCATTAAAAACCCCATAATTATGTAGAGTATCTATAAGAGTTTGCCTTGCACCCTCAAAGCTAGAGTCTTTTTTTTGTTTTAAATTAGGCCAACTATTTATAACATTATAACCATCTACAAAAATAGTTTTCACGATATACCTCTTTCTATTTTAATCGTCCTTTTAAAACTTCATACATAATTATACCACCAGCTACTGAGGCGTTTAAAGAGTTAATCTTTCCGACCATTGGTATTTTTATTAGTTTATCACACTTTTCTACTGTTAATTTTGAAATGCCTCTTCCTTCATTTCCAATTATAACCGCACAGGGCCCTCCAAAGTCTACCTGATAACTATATTCTTCAGCTCTTATGTCTGCTCCATATACCCAGACCCCCTTTTCTTTTAGTTCCTCTATTGTTGAATTTAGATTTGTTACCTTAGCTATTTTCACATGTTCTATTGCGCCTACTGAAGATTTATAAACAGTTGTACTTACAGATGCACTTCTTCTCTTTGGAAGTATAATTCCATGAACTCCAAATAACTCTGCTGTTCTTACTATCGAACCCAAATTATGAGGGTCTTCAATCTCATCTAGTATAACTATGAACGGAGCTTCCCCTCTTTTCTCAGCTAAATTCAATATATCCGACACCTCTGAATATTTATATGGTGTAACTTTTGCTATTACTCCTTGATGTACTTCCCCCCCACACATTGAATCAAGTTTTCTTTTATCCACTTCTTTCATTAAAATTCTATTTTCTTTTGCCAAACTAACAATAGTTTTTATCGAACCTTCTAATTTACTATTAGATATATATAGCGTTTCAATTGTTCGATCTCCTTTTAGAGCCTCAATTACAGCATTTCTCCCAATAACTATATCTTCTCTCTCTTCAATGTCACTTCGTAACTTACCATCATCTACTGCCGTATCCTCTTTTTTAGTTTTCATTTTTGCTTGATTGTAGTTTTTCCCTTTATTTTTTGATTCAATTTTAAATTTATCTTCTTTTTCCATAACCTTACCACTTGAACTAAATCTCTTCGGCTTATTTTGCATTACAGATCCTCCTCTTTTTAATCATATGAATTAATTAATAATTTCAATGCTTCTGTTAAATATAAATTCTAACCTTTCCTTATCCCCTATTAAGTATAGATACCCAATTAACGCTTCAAATCCAGTTGCCATTCTATAATCTCTTATCTCTGCATTTTTAGGCACAGTAGGTGACTTAGCATTTCTTCCTCTTTTATAAACCCCCTCTTCCTCCTCAGTTAGGAGATTTTCAATTTCATGCATTATACACGCCTGACTTTTTGCTTTCACATATCCAATTGCCTTCACATGTATCTTATTTGCAGATAATGCCGTATTTTGAGTCAAAATATAATTTCTAATAAAAACTTCAAATACTCCATCTCCTATTAATGCCAATTGAAGTGAGTTCAACATCCTTGCTTCATCCCTTGAAAATTTTCTAATTCTTAAATCATCTAACATTATAATTCTCCTTTAAATAAGGGTTGCAAAAATGCAACCCTTTCTTTAATTAGTCAATCTTTTTCCATCTAACACCCTGCGGTGTATCTTCTAAAATTATATTTCTACTTTTCAAATCATCTCTTATCTTATCCGCAAGTGCAAAATCCTTGTTTTTTCTGGCTTGCTGTCTCTTTTCAATAAGCTCTTGAACTTCTCTTTCCAGATTCTTCTCAATACTATCTTGAAGTATACCGAGCGGATTTCCAAGTTCTCTAATAATCGATTCTGCTTTCTCACATAATTCAGAAGATGAATTAATATTCACATTATTGTTAATATCTTTAGTCAAATCAAACAATACCGAAATAGCGTCTGCTGTATTAAAATCATCATCCATCTTTTCAATAAATTTTTCTCTATACTTATCTAAAGACTTTAAATATCTCTCTTCATCTTCATCCATTAACTTTTTAACAACTTCATCTTTCAAGTTTTCAAGATTATTTATGCAATTATATAATCTTTCTATTGATGATTTTGCTGAATCCAAAAGTTCTTTAGTGAAGTTTATTTGTATTCTATAGTGTCCAGACAGCATCAAAAACCTTATTGCATCCGAATTATATTCTTCAAGAATTTCTCTTGCGGTAAAAAAGTTATTTAATGATTTAGACATTTTCTTATTGTCAACATTAACAAATGCTGCATGTAACCAATAATTAGCGAAAGTTCTTCCCGTTAGGGCTTCACTTTGAGCTATTTCATTTTCATGATGCGGGAATCTTAAATCCATCCCACCTGCATGAATATCTATTGTGTCTCCCAATAACTTCTTTGCCATGCATGAGCACTCTATATGCCATCCTGGCCTTCCTGGCCCCCAAGGACTTTCCCAAGCAGGTTCACCCGGTTTTTGGGCCTTCCATACTGCAAAATCCATAGGATCCTTCTTTCTTTCATCAACAGATATTCTTGCACCAACCTGCAGATCATCTAAATTTTGCCCTACTAGTCTTCCATAATTATCAAACTTTTTTGTGCTATAGTAAACATCACCATCAACTTCATAAGCAAATCCTGCTTCGATTAGATCTTCAACAAATTTGATTATGTCCTGAATATATTCTGTTGCTCTAGGATTAACAGTAGCTCTTTCTATTTTTAACGAATCAGCATCTTGATAGTATTCTTTTATATACTTATCTCCTAGTTCTTTTACAGTAATTCCTTCATCATTAGCTTTATTAATCATCTTATCATCTATATCAGTAAAGTTTTGAACAAATCTAACATTGTATCCTCTATACTCCAAATACCTTCTTATAGTATCAAAGACAATAAATGTTCTTCCATTACCTATATGAAAAAAATTATAAACAGTTGGCCCACAGACATACATTTTAACTTCGCCCGGAATAATAGGGATAAACTCTTCTTTTTGTCTTGTTAAAGTATTAAATACCCTCATTAATTTACCTCCTAAAGTTATTTTAGTTTTATATTACTTTTCTCAAATTCACCTTTTATTATATTATAAACATCTTCTATTTTTATTACTTCCATTTCCCCATCTCTGAGTTTAAATTCGATTTCTCTATCGCTAATCTTTTTTCCCACTGTTATTCTCATTGGTATTCCCATTAATTCTGAATCTTTGAATTTCACTCCTGCCCTTTCATTTCTGTCATCTAAAAGAACTTCTATTCCAACACTTGTTAATTGTTCGTAAATTTCATTTGCAATTCTAACTTGTTCTTCATCTTTTACATTAACAGGAATTACAGAAACATGGTATGGTGCAACAGCCAATGGCCATACTATACCATTTTCATCATGATGCTGTTCAATTATAGATGCCATTGTTCTTGTAACTCCAATTCCATAGCACCCCATTATAAATGGCTTTTCCTTTCCATCTTCATCTATGAATTTAGCATTCATTGCTTCCGAATATTTAGTGCCAAGTTTAAATATGTGCCCTACTTCTGTTCCTCTTGCAATAGCTACTTTACCACCGCAAACTGGACACTTTTCACCTTCATTTACATTTCTATAGTCTCCTATTATACCTTCGAAATCTCTTCCATAATTTACATTATTAATATGGTAACCTGTTTCATTAGCACCTACAATAAAGTTATACATATTAGCTACTTCTTCATCAACTAACAGCATATCTACCTTTATCCCTATTGGCCCCGCAAATCCTATCTCTGCTCCCGTTGCCTTTTTTACATCTTCTGAACTAGCAAGCTCCAGATTAATCACTTCACCAATTGCGTTGCTTACCTTCACCTCATTAATTTCTCTATCGCCTCTAGCCATAACCGCTACTATTTTACCATCTGCATTAAACAAGATGGTCTTTGCGAATTTTTTCTCATTAGTACCAAAAAACTTAACCAATTCATCTATAGTTTTTACATTAGGTGTTTCAACTTTATTTATTTCCTTAAACTCTTGTTTTAACTCTTTCTCTGCAGGTGAAGAAGCTTTTTCAATATTCGCTGCATAATTACAGTCACTGCAAAATACTACATCATCTTCTCCAACTTCTGACTTAACCATAAACTCTGCTGAATTTGAACCACCGATAGCACCTGAATCAGCCGCAACGCATTTTGCATCTAAACCACATCTATTAAATATTTTGACATATGCATCATGCATTTTATCATAAGCTAAGTCTAGCCCAACTTGATCTTTATCAAAGCTATAAGCATCTTTCATTACAAATTCCCTAGATCTCATTACACCAAACCTAGGCCTACGTTCATCTCTATACTTTGTTTGGATTTGATACAAATTAAGAGGTAGTTGCTTGTAAGACTTAATTTCATTTCTCGCTATATCAGTAAATACTTCCTCATGAGTTGGTCCTAAACAGAAATCTCTTTCACCTCTATCTTTTAACCTAAACATTTCTGCTCCATATGCATCCCATCTACCAGATTCCTGCCATAATTCTGCAGGAATAATAGCTGATGCTAGAAACTCCTGTGCTCCCGCTGCATTCATTTCTTCCCTAATTATATCCTCAACTTTTTTTAAAACTTTTAGTCCAAGAGGCATATAATTGTATACTCCCGCAGCCATTTTCCTTATCATTCCAGCTCTTAACATAAGCTTATGGCTGTCAATCTCTGCTTCCGCTGGTACTTCTCTTAATGTTGATATTAACATATTAGACATTTTCATTTGATGTTCCTCCTAAATAATATTGGTTAGATTACAACTAATATTTTATATATGATGAAATAAAACCTGAATATCAGATTTTATAAATAATTACTAGATTAAAATATTATAATTACCTAAATAAAAAAAGTCCGCCTAATAATATATATTAGGGCGAACTTTATATCGCGGTACCACCTAAATTTGTTCTCTAGCAATGATAACGGTTTTAAACCGATAGTTTTTCCCTATACTCAAAAGCTGGTTCGAAGTCTGTTTAAAAGCCTTTCAGCCAATGGACTTTTTCTCTTATTATAATCGACTTCTACTATTCTTCATCAACGTTTTAGAATCTTAATTCAATTTTATATATTATAACTTTCTGAATTTAGTCTGTCAATATATTATCACTATACTATATTTTTCACGAAATATTCTGCGAGTATTAGATCTTCCGGTGTAGTTATTTTTATATTTTTATAATCACCTTCATAAATATAGACTTTATGTCCTAAAAGTTCTACTACGCTAGTATCATCAGTAACCGCTATACCTCGTTGCCTTATTTCTTTATGGCATTCATATATTAAGTTAAAATCAAAAGCTTGTGGCGTCTGAATTGCAACAAGATTACTTCTAACTAAAGTATCTATTGAGAAATTATTACTATCTTTAATTTTTATGGTATCTTTTGGCATAATTCCAGGCGCTGTCGCTTTATAAAGCTTAGCATATTCAATCGCATCATTTATTATTTTCTGAGATACAAATGGTCTAGCCCCATCGTGAATTAATACTATATCAGAAGTTTCTAATTCCTTTAAAGCATTATATACAGATTCCTGCCTTTCATTCCCACCGGATACCAAATTGTCTATTTTTAATCCATACTTATTTAATACTTCTCTTTTACAATAATCTTTTTCATCTTCAGGCACTACTAAAATAATCTTATCTATCAAATCATTTTCTATAAACTGTTTTAACGTGTAATAAAGAATGGGAGCGCCATTCAAGTCAATATATTGCTTGCTTTGAATATAGCCCATTCTCTTACCTCTGCCTCCAGCTAATACTACCGCACTAACCATACAGAAAACTCTCCTTAACTTTTAATTATCTTTTGGTTTTGCAAAAATCATTCGTCCTGCTGCTGTTTGAAGAACTGATGTAACTATAACGTTTGTTGTTTGTCCTATATATTTTCTTCCACCTTCAACAACAATCATAGTTCCATCTTCCAAATATGCAACACCTTGACTTGATTCTTTTCCATCCTTTACTATATCAATCGTCATTTCTTCACCCGGTAATACAACCGGCTTTATTGCATTCGATAATTCATTTATATTTAATACTGGCACCCCTTGAAATTCGGCTACCTTATTTAGATTATAATCATTAGTTATAACCTTTCCTTCCATTTTTTGTGCAAGTTTTAGTAACTTTGCATCAACTTCTGCAATTTTAGGAAAATCATCTTCTACAATTTGAGTTTCTATAGCTAACTCTTTTTGTATTTTATTTAATATATCTAAACCTCTTCTTCCTCTATTTCTTTTTAATGAATCGGAAGAATCAGATATATGTCTAAGCTCATCTAATACAAAGTTAGGTATAACCAATGGTCCTTCAACAAATCCCGTCTCACAAATATCAAATATTCTCCCATCAATTATCACTGATGTATCTAATACTTTTGGAATTCCTTTTATAGATTCCTTTATTACCTCTTTAACTTTTTTCTCCTTAATCACAGGCTTCTTCATATTAACAAGAAGAGCTGTTATATCTTCCTTCTTTTTAATCATTATTTCTGCACCTATTATAGCTGCTAACACATTTAATAAAATCAATAAAATTGGTCCAATTATATTTATATCATTTATTGGTTTTGCAATAAATGTCATAAGAATTAAAGCAATTACAGCTCCAAAAGTCCCATAAATGATTTCAGTTATGCTCATTTTTTGCATACTCTTTTCAATATACTCAATTAAATTAGAAATTCCTTTGTATATAATAGGAGAAATAATATAAAATATAAGTCCAAAAATAAAAGATATGATAATAATAAACAAAACTCTAGTTATAGTTGTTGAAATGTAAGTTAAATTATCAACCTGAGGGATTGTAAGTAATATTTCAGATATGAAATATCCTAATATCAATCCGATTACAGAAAAAATTCCCCTTAATAGTTTTTTTAACACAAACTTCACCTCCTTCTAATTATTTACAAATAAATAATGTTTTAATCACTTTTTCAATGTTTCTCTGAATTATATTAATTATATCATACAATAAGTGCCTCTAAAATGAATAAATTATTAAGTTTGCTAATATTTTCATTCAAGTTTAAAAATTCATTTGACTTTTAGCTTGATGCATCTAAGCAAATGCCATTTTCTCTGTATTAACTAAATCACATTTAATTCAATGCAACTTCAATTATTATATTTCCTTTTTTAATGAGACTTGTTCCTTTATACGTTTCAATCCATCTTTAATAGCAGTAGCTCTTGCTTCTCCTATTCCTTCAACATTATCTAAGTCACTTATATCCGCATCAATTATATTGCTTAATTCTTCAAATTCTTTTATAAGATTATCAATAACATTAGATGGTATTCTAGGAACCTTACTCAACATTCTATATCCCTTTGGCGATATTAATGTATCCATAAGAGGAATTCCTCCACGACCTAACGTTCTTGCAACTGCGTCTAACTCTAATAATTCTGAAGAGTTTAGCTTTTGAATGTGTTCATATACATCATTATATTGAAGACCATCTTTGCAATAATCCCTAATTAACAATATTCCATCTCTTTCTATATGCTTAACTAATTCATTCAATTGCATTGATATTAATCGTCCTTCATTACCTAACTCTAGTATATACATGTTAATTTCTTCTACTATTCTCATTACCATTTCGGTTCTCTGAATTGCAGTAACTACATCAAATAGTGTTGTCAAATCCTGGAACTCCAATAAATTCAAGTTGTTAATAACACGTTCAAGTACTGCAACATATTTTTCTAATGTTTGAAGAGCTTGATTTGCTTTTCCAAGAATTACACTACTTTCTCTTAATACGTATTTTATATCGCCCTTGTACATAGTTATTATATTTCTTCTTTGAGAAATCGCGATTACTATGTTATTTGTTTGTTTAGCTACCCTATGGGCTGTTCTATGCCTAGTTCCTGTTTCATATGTCGGTATAGATGAATCTGGTATTAATTGTGCATTAGCACAAACAATCTTCTTTAAATCTCCAGTTATCACTATAGCCCCATCCATTTTAGCTAATTCATACGCATATGATGGGGTATACTCTGAATTAATATAAAAACCACCATCAACAATCTTCATAACTTCTTCATCGTCACCAATTACTAATAAACCACCTGTTTTAGCTCTTAATATATTTTCAAGACCTTCCCTTAGTTGAGTGCCTGGGCACATTATTTTTAAGACATTTTTTATTCCTATTCCCTTTTCTATTCTCATACACTCACCCATTTTCTTTAAAAATCATTTTGATACTTTTCTAGCATTACTTGAAATCAAATGTTAAATGTTTTTGCTAATATTATTATTTTAAGAGTAATTTATTAACATAGGCTCTAAAAACTATAATACTATAATAAATATAATCCCTCAATAATATTTGTAAAATTTAAGTTATAATATATTTATTTGTAAGAAATAGCTCTATCCCCTTTACACTTACTACATCATTCCTATAATGTTTCAATTTCTATAAATATTATTTATCACATCTATCAATGTCTTCAATTCAATTATCTCTATTTTCTTCAGATTATTGCTTTTCCCTATAGAATTCTTTGGAACATAGGCCTTTTTAAATCCCATTCTCTCAAGTTCTCTAATCCTACTTTCTAATGATGGTACTTTTTTAAGCTCACCAGTCAGTCCTACATCTGCTATAAACGCAATATTTGATTCTATCCCTTGCTGCTTTACCGATGATACTATACTCATTATTACAGCTAAATTAATGCCCTGTTCTCTTATTTTTATACCACCTGTAGTTTTAATAATTACATTCTTATCATATAGATTAATTCCCCCACGTTGCTCCAGTATAGATATAAGCGTATTTAATTTATCCTTTCCTAATGTTTCTCCTATTCTTGTAGGATACGGAGTGAAACTTTTCGACACCAAACTCTCTATTTCCGTTATTATGGCTCTTGTTCCTTCTTTAATTACAGTTAAGGCACTTCCTGATACAATTTCTCCTTCTTCACGCTTTGTCATAAAAAATTCTGATGGATTGTCTATTGAAATAATGCCTCTCTCTCCCATTTGAAAGAATCCATTTTCGATACCACCAAATCTATTTTTAGAACTCACAAGTACTCTTAGCTCTTCATCACTATCATCTTCTATTATAAGCACCGTATCAACTAAATGTTCTAAAGCTCTTAGCCCTGCAAGTTCATCATTTTTAGTCATCTGTCCGACTATTATAACAGCTCTTGGTCTTTTCTCGTTTTTTGCTGTTTGAAGCAATGCATTAGCACACTCCATAGTTTGTGTAGGAGATCCTGCCCTCGCTGGTAAAGACGATTCCATAGTAAATGTTTGTATGCTATCTATTATTATAATATCTGGATCTATTTCTTCAACTGCATCTAAAACATTGTCAAGGCTTGTTTCTTGCATAACCCATATATCTTCATGAATTTTATTAAGAATTCTATCTGCTCTATTTTTTATCTGACTATCACTTTCTTCCCCCGATGCATAAATTACTTTATATCCCTTTCTTGCAACAGCATCAGAAATTTCAAGAAGAAGCGTTGATTTACCGGCCCCTGGTCTTGCTGTTATAATCGAAATTGAATCTTTTACGATCCCTCCACCCATAACTCTATCAAATTCATTTATTCCTGTCACTATTCTATCGCTTTTATTTGAAACTATCTCAAAAAGTTTTTTTAACGGTTTCTTTACTAACTGTCTAGATCTAGTCTCTAAACTTTTTGCTTCAATTGTAACTTCTTCTAAAGTATTCCAACTACTACACGTAGGACATTTACCAAGCCACTTTATACTTTCAAAACCACAGCTATTGCATCTATATAATGTTTTTTTCTTCATAAATCTCTCCTTTTGTTTCTAGAACTTTATTACATCCTGCTTTTTAATAAGAATTTTAATTATATTATATCATATTACTTTATCACCCATATATTGTGAGCTAAACATAATCCGTGTTCAACCTTCATTCAATCATTATATAGTACTTCATAATTATTTTATTTTTTGCTTTTAGAATATTTAATAAATTATTACAAAGGCTATCATAAGATAGATTGATAAACAGCTGATCTATAACAAATAGAAATTATATTATTAAAACTAGAAAACAATTATAGTATATAACTTGTTAGTTACATACAAACAAAACAACTATATAATGATTATTCTAATAGTAAAATAGTATTTACTTAAATCACACTTTAAATAATCATAAACATCATTATTTTCCAGTTATATTGAATGATTATAAAATCTATATTATAATATTAATTACATGATAATAATTATTAAGGAGGCGTATTCATTTATGATAAAAGTATATACTACTAATACTTGTCCTTGGTGCGTTAAAGCGAAAAATTTTCTTAAATCAGAAAATATTGAATTTCAAGAGCTAAATGTTCAAGATGACATGACTGCTAGAGAAGAAATGATAAAAAAGTCTAATCAAATGGGTGTCCCAGTATTAGATATTAATGATAATATTATTATAGGTTTTGATAAGCCTGCTATTTTAAAGGCTTTAGGTAAATAATCGAGAGGCGTATATACGCCTCTTTCATTTTTTCTTATATTAATTAATATTCATATCTAATTTATGCTTCTATTTTCGCTTTTTCAATATATATTTTTCTGCATTCAAAAGTGCAATCGTACCATCTGATACAGCAGTTGTTATTTGTCTATACTTCTTTTCTCTTACATCCCCTGCCGCATATACGCCTTGAATATTTGTCTGTAACTCTTCATCAGTAATTATATAACCCTGTTCATTCAAATTTATATAATCCTTTATTTCTTTTGTTCTAGGCTCTGTTCCTATATATCCAAAAACAGCATTAACATCTAAGTTACTAGTTTCTTGAGTCTTAGTATCTTTTATAATAACTGATTCTAAAAACTCCTTACCATTAGCTCCAATCAAATCCTTATTTAATAGCACGTCTATTTTAGGGTTATTGAAAACTTCATCAATTAATGATTGTTCTCCTTTAAAGTAATCATATCTTCTTACTAAATACACTTTTTCAGCAAATCTAGTTAAAAATATAGACTCTTCTAGTGCAGAATTTCCACCTCCTACAACAGCGACTTTTTTCCCTTGGTAAAGTGCCCCATCACAAATAGCACAGTAATGGATTCCCCTTCCAGAAAATCGTTCTTCCTGTGGAATAGGAAGTTTTCTAGGTGCTGCTCCTGTAGCGATTATTACAGCTTTCGGCTGATATACATATGATTCAGTCTCTATAATTTTTTCATCATCTGAAATATATATTTTTTCAATTGAATCAAACTCATCAATATTAGCTCCAAGATTTCTAGCTTGCTCCTGGAATATATCTGCTAAATCTCCACCACTTATACTTTTAAATCCTGGATAATTCTCTATAGTATAACTATTTCTAACTTGACCTCCTACAAGTTCATTTTCTAGCAACAGAGTATTTAACTTTGCCCTTCCTGCATACATAGCTGCTGTAAGACCAGCTGGGCCACCCCCAATTATAACTAAGTCTAATTCTTTTTTTTCTTTATCCATATCTATTTTCTCCTATTATTAATACATTTTAAACTACCTAATACCTAAAACATTAGATTCATCTTCAAATAAAACAGGCTATTTCAATGTATAAATAATTTATATCTTTGAAATAGCCCATTAACCATAAATTAATTCTTATTGAGCTCTAAATTGCTTTCGGCTAATCTTCTAAAAATAAGTTTGTTCTCTAACTCACTTACTTTTACTCTGTCTCCAATTCTTATATTTCCTTGTAATATTTCCTCACTTAATTTATCTTCAACCTCTTTTATTATTAATCTTCTTAGTGGTCTTGCACCATAATCAAGGTCAATTCCCTTGCTTAACAGGAACCTTTTACTATTATCTTCAAAGTTTAGATATATATCTCTATCCTCAAGTCTTCTTCTTATTGATGCAAGCATTAAGTCTATAATTTGATTCAAGTCTTCATCACTTAGTTTATGGAATACTATTGTATCGTCTATCCTATTCAAAAACTCTGGTCTAAATTTTTGTTTTAATTCTCCTAATATGTTTTCCTTCATCTTTTCATATTCAGTCTCATTTTCATTTTTAGAACTAACGCTACTAAATCCTATACTCTTTTGCTTTTTAATTTGATGAGCACCGACATTTGAAGTCATTATAATTATTGTATTCTTAAAATTAACTATTTTGCCTTTACCATCAGTGAGTCGTCCGTCTTCCATAATTTGAAGCAATATATTAAATACTTCTGGATTTGCTTTTTCTATCTCATCTAAAAGAACTATTGAATAAGGCTTTCTCCTAACCGCTTCTGTAAGTTGACCACCTTCTTCATATCCTACATATCCTGGAGGTGAACCTATTAATCTAGACACTGAATGACTTTCCATATATTCTGACATATCAATTCTTATAATGCTATTTTCATCGCCAAACATAGCTTCTGCAAGAGCTTTAGAAAGCTCAGTCTTTCCAACTCCAGTTGGCCCTAGAAATATAAAACTTCCTATTGGTCTATTAGGATCCTTTATTCCAACTCGTGCTCTTCTCACAGCCCTTGATATGGATTTAACTGCCTCATTTTGCCCAACGACCCTTTTATGCAATATTTCTTCTAATTTTAACAGCCTTTCACTTTCTGATTCAGTTAATTTTTGAATTGGAATCTTAGTCCAAGATGATACTACACTAGCTATTTTTTCTGCATCTACAATTAGTGTTTTTATAGAATTCTGAGTATCCCAGTTATCTTTCATATTACCTAACTGCTCTTTCAAGATTCTCTCTTTATCCCTTAGATTTGCAGCTCTTTCAAAATCCTGAACTCTTATGGCTTCTTCTTTTTCTTTACCTATATTTTCAATCTTTTCTTCTAGATCTTTTAAATCTGGCGGTGCCGTTAAACTTTGAATTCTTACTTTAGCAGCACCTTCATCAATCAAATCAATGGCTTTATCTGGCATGAATCTATCTGTTATATATCTATCTGCCAAATTAACAGCTGCTTCTAATGCCTCATCTGTGATTTCAACTCTATGATGCGCTTCATACTTATCTCTTAATCCTTTAAGAATTTTTAGTGTTTCTTCCTTTGAAGGCTCTCCTACTGTTACAGGTTGAAATCTTCTTTCTAATGCAGAATCTTTTTCAATATATTTTCTATACTCATCTATAGTCGTTGCTCCTATACATTGAATTTCCCCTCTTGCTAAAGCAGGCTTTAATATATTAGATGCATCAATAGCTCCTTCTGCTCCTCCTGCTCCTATAATCGTATGAATCTCATCTATAAAAATAATTATATCTTTATCTTTAATGATTTCATCCATTGTTTTCTTGAGCCTTTCCTCAAATTCACCTCTATATTTAGCCCCTGCAATCATAGATGTTAAATCCAAAGAAACAACCCTTTTGTTCTTAAGTATCTCAGGAATATTTCCTTCTACTATTCGTTGTGCTAGTCCTTCAACCACAGCAGTTTTACCAACACCTGGCTCTCCAATTAAACATGGATTATTTTTAATTCTTCTGCAAAGAATTTCCAATAACCTTTGAGTTTCATTATCCCTTCCAATTACAGGATCTAATCCTTGCTCCTTAGATAGCACCGTTAAATCTCTTCCATATTTATCAAGCATTGGAGTATTAGCTTTCTTATTATCCACTGCATTTTTATCACTAGCTTTATCTTCATAATTACCAGATAAGAATACAAGCAATTCTTCACTTATGATAGTAAAGTTAATATTCAAGCTTTTTAAAATAGTATACGCCATTCCTTCTTCTTGATTAAGCAATGCTAATAAAATATGCTCAGGACTAACATATTTATGATTTAATCTTTTTGCTGCCGCAAAACTTTCATCTATTAGTCTTTTAGTTCGAGGAGTCAGCAAAATATTATCGTCTGTTTTCTTGATATCTCCATAACCTAAATATCTTTGTATCATACTTCTAATATTTTCGCTATTAACCCCATACTTTTTCAATAACTTAGCAGAGTACCCATCTTCCTTTAATATACCAAGTAATATATGCTCAGTTCCAACATACCCATGTTTAAATTTTTCCGATTCATTTTCAGCTTCTAAAATTACTGCTT
This sequence comes from Clostridium beijerinckii HUN142, assembly GCF_000621745.1. Lineage (GTDB taxonomy): Bacteria > Bacillota > Clostridia > Clostridiales > Clostridiaceae > Clostridium > Clostridium beijerinckii_A. The sequence continues at coordinate 16,569 of NZ_JHXK01000046.1, forward strand.
GTGCCCTTTCTGTTAATTTATTATATTCCATATGTTTTAAACCTCCTATCTTCTCCTTAGGTCAATATTTCTTTCACTAATTTTGCTCTTTCATACTTACTTTCTTTATCATCTAATGATTTTCCTAAATAATTTTGAAGCGATGAATTAGTAATTAAAATAAATAATTTATCTAACTTACCCTTATCAATATTTATAATTGATAATTCCGCTCCTAATCTAACATTTGATAATAGTTCGATAGATTCTTTAAAGTCTAAAATCATTGCATATTTCAATATCCCATATGCTCTATATATCTTATCCTCTAATTCGTATCTACATTTGTTAAGTAATATTTCTCGGAATTTATTTTCCTCTATTATTATGCTCCAAACTGCTTCTTTCAATTTATTTATAATATTCTCCTCTGTTAAACCTAATGACACCTTATTGTATATTCTGTATAAACTTCCAAAAACTTTTGTACCATCTAGATGAATTCCCCTTATAGCAATTCCTATTTTACCCAGCTTTTTGGACATATTATTAATTTCTTCACTCATGCTAAGAGCTGGTAAATGTATTACTACTGATGCCTTCATTCCTGTTCCAATATTCTCTGGTGATGATGTTAAATAACCCCATGTTTCATCAAATGCATAGTCAAAATTTTTTTCTATTTTATCGTCAATAGATGTTGCTCTTTCAAAAATTTCTTCTAATTTTAGGCCATCACTTATACATTGAAGATTTATATGATCTTTTTCATTTATCATAATACTAATATTCTCTTCTTTATTTAATATAAATGAACCTTTGTCAGAGTTTTTCAAAAGTTCTTTACTAATCAAATCCCTTTCTAAATATTGTTTACTAAATTCCTCTTTTGTATTCCAAATCTCATGCAACGTAATTTCTTCATCTAGCTCATTTTTAAGAACATTATATACGTCTTTACCATTTTCTCTACCCTTAATATAATTTAATTTATTAGGAAAAGGTAAATTACTAAAATTTCTAGCTAACAACACTTTGCTGCTTAATACCATTCCAAGTCTTTCTTCGTCATGTTCCCAGCTATTCATCATAATTTCCCTCCCTTTTATTTGTAATTTCCTTAGTGTTACTTTCTAATATATATAACTCTATTTTCTTAATTTCATCTCTCACTATTGCTGCTCTCTCATATTCCTCAGCTACTATTAATTTTTGCATCTCTTCCTTTAAATCTTTAAGATTTCTTCTTTGAACCAATTCTCTTCCCTTTATTTTAGGAATTTTACCAATATGCTTAACTCCAACTTGCAAACTCTTTATCCTTGGTTCAAGTACAACATTGAACTCCTTATAGCAATCAGTACATCCTAATCTTCCTGATTTTTTAAATTCTTGATAAGTTAATCCACAATTTGGACAAACAATTTCTTTTACTTTATTGTTATCTATATTTGACTTACTATTGTCTACATTAGATAATATCTCTGTAAGTATACCCTGAAATGGAACATTTATACTTTGAATTATCGGACTAACGAATGGAATATTAGCTATATCCTTTGCACAATTCTCACACAACCAGATTTCTTGTTTTTGACCATTCATTACTGTAATTAAATTTATCTTTGCTTCGTTTTTTTTACATTTTTCACATAACATATATATCCCCACCTTTAAGATAAAATTATCATAATCATCGCTTTTAAAATATCAGCCCTTATTTTATTTTTATTATCCGCTGAAGTTAGGCTTCTATCATTTATTGCTATCTTCATTATCTCAGATTCTCTTTCTTCAATAATTCCAGATTCCAATAAGTGATTAAGCAATGAGTTTGCATTATGATATGTTATTGTTTCTCCTATACTTTGGTTAATTAATTCATCTCTTCTATTGGAGTTATCATAATCCAGCTGCTTGATAGCTATGTGACCTCCGCCGCCTCTCTTGCTTTCAATTAAATATCCTCTTTCATAGGTAAATCTAGTTGTTAACACATAGTTTATTTGGGATGGCGCACACCTAAATTGATCTGCCAACTCATTTCTTTGTATAAAAATTACATTATCTCTATTCTCATTAAACATTTGCTTTATAAACTCTTCTATTATATCTGAAAGTCTTGCCATAACATCACCTGCTTAAACCTTTATTTAATTCTTTGTTCTTGACTTACTTTGACTTTATAATATTATACTATACTTCTTTTATTTTTTGAAGTATCAATATAAATTTATGATTATTTATAATCTCGTTTGTTAATAATATCAATATACTTTAATTTATGGAGGTTTATATGCAAATTATTTGGTATGGACATTCTTGTTTCCTTATAAAAACATCTCTCGGCAAAAGAATTCTAATTGATCCATTTGGCAACAATTTAGGTTATGAAAATAATTTTCCTAAGTCCGATTTAATAACCATAAGTCATAGTCATTTTGATAATTCATATATCAATGATATAAACAATACAACCAGGATTATTAATGAAAGCGGAAGCTTTCATCTAAGCTTTCTTAATATAGAGGGATTTAACTCATTTCACGATAAATGTAATGGCTTAAAAAGGGGATCAAATATTATCTTTGTATTTAAGGATGATAACATTTCTATATGCCATTTGGGTCATTTAGGGCACATACCTTGCTCATTGATCTTAGAAAAGCTTAAAAATATTGATATTTTACTTATTCCGATTGGTGGGCATTTCACTCTAGACGGTTTTGAATCTTCAAAACTATGTACCTTGATTTCACCAAAGTACATAGTTCCTATGCATTATAAAACTAATAAAACGTCTCTATATTTAGACGATCCCAAGAATTTTATAATATCTACGAAGAATGTTAAAAAGATTAATTCTAACATATTAGATACATCCAGCTTAAATATAAAATCTAATTTAAAATCTGAATGTATATTACTAACTCCTCCCTACAACTAGTCAAAAGAAACATCTTAATTAACTATATTTAAATAAAAAAAAGACCGTCTAAAGACGATCTCTCTTTTATTACTCTTGGTTTGGAGCTCCCACTGGGCAAACATTAGCACAGTTTCCACAATCAATGCAAGTATCTGCATCGATAACGAATTGAGTATCTCCTTGAGTTATAGCACTAACTGGACATTCTCCAGCGCATGCTCCACAGCTAACACATGAATCATTAATAACAAATGCCATCTAGAACACCTCCTAATAAATTGTGGTAATTAACCTCTTACATTTTAACACGTATTCGTATGTTTTTAAAGTGTTTTGTAATCCAGACTTGTTATTTTTTAATATTATATGCCTTAAACTTATATAACAATATATCCTAAATCTTCTATGGAATTTATAATTCTTTCAAGTTTTAAAAAGATCTCATTATATATTACTGTTATCTCTTTTTTTGTAAGAGATATTTCAGTAGCTATTACTCCAGAATTCTTAACAACTGTATCTTGAATTATTTTAGCATCTTGATTAGACTCCATATTACAAATCTTAATAACAGATTTCATAGAAATTCCTCCTATTTTTCATTAATAAGATTTTTTATCAATTTTTTATCTTCTTCTGACTCAACAATCAATTTTATGTTATTTTCATCAATTGTATCTTCATATTTTCCTGAAACAAGTTCTACATCAGTTATTTTGAATTCCTCAACAACTTCTTCATCGCCTCTTTTGACTTTAACCTTGACCATCTCTTTAACTATTGAATTACCAACAACTTCTCCATTTCCGGCCTCTGTATTAACAACAGAACCAACTTTAGGCAATCTTTTCCTTATGCCTTCATATGTAGTTTGTTCATAATTTAAACAGCACATTAATCTTCCACATATTCCAGATATTTTAGTTGGATTCAAAGAAAGATTCTGTTCCTTTGCCATTTTTATTGATACAGATGCAAAGTCTCCTAAAAATGTAGAACAGCACATAGATCTGCCACATGGGCCAAGGCCCCCAACCATTTTAGCTTCATCTCTTACACCTATTTGTCTTAATTCTATTCTAGTCTTAAATATAGTAGCTAAATCCTTAACTAATTCTCTAAAGTCTACTCTACCATCTGCTGTGAAGTAGAATATAACCTTATGGTTATCAAATGTATATTCTACATCTATTAATTTCATATCTAATTTATGCTCCTGGATTTTTGCCAAGCATATATCTAACGCTTCTTTTTCTTTATCTTTATTTTCTTTATGTTTTCTAATATCATCTTCATCAGCAATTCTAATAACATTCTTTAAAGGTGATACTATATCTTCCTCTTTTATTTCTTTAATTCCTATGACACATTCGCCAAATTCTATACCTCTAGCTGTCTCTACTATTACATAGTCTCCCTTTTTTATATCCAATTCCAATGGACTAAAGTAATAAATCTTTCCTGCCTTCTTGAATCTTACACCTATAACTTTTATCATTAATTATACCTCCGCAAAGCCCATAAGTAATACACTTATGACCATTGAATAGTTCGTATTACTATTAAAATTTGTTCTAGCCTCTGTTATGTATTCTAACATACTATTTAATTTCTTATAAGATATTCCTCTTGATATATTCTTTATTTTATATACTTTATCAAAATTGACAACGAGTTCACTATCATTAAGTTCTTTAAGAAGTACTATATCTCTTATATATGACAAAAGTATATTTAATAACTCTAATTTATCTTCTTTTGCACTTTTTAATAACTCTTCATACTTTAATATAATGCCTTTTTGTCTACTTACGATATCCTCAAATAATTCTATACATATATCTCTCAAATTCCTTAACTTATTATCACTAAAAAATCTATCTATATTTCCAGGTATTCCTGCACTATAAGCTAATGCAGCTTTCTTATCATCTTCATTTAAGTTACTATACTTTTCTTCAAGATAACTCAAAATATCTTCTTTATTTAATGGTGTTAACCTATATATTTGACAACGTGATTTTATTGTATCTAATATTACTTCTAAAGAATCACTTAGTAATATTAAATGTACTCCTCTTGGCGGTTCTTCAATAGTTTTTAATAATGCATTTTGAGCTTGAACTGTTAACTTGTCACATTTGTATAAGATTAGTACTTTTTTATCACCTTCATAAGGCTTTTTATTGACTTCATTTATGATGCTTCGCACATCATCAACACCAAATGAATTAGAACTAGGAGAATACTTTACAATATCCACACTCTCTACATTATTTCTCTCTTTAATAATTTGATTTGAAAGGTACTTAGCTACTATGCTTTTTCCTATCCCATCACTACCAATTATTAGATTCGCATGAGAAAATGAACTATTTAGTCTTCTATTGTTTATATTATCAATAATATTTTTATGTCCGATTATCTTTCTCAATGCTTATCACTCCTTGATATCATATTTTCACAAACTTATCTACATCAATTACAAATATAGTAGCACCTCCCACACTAATTTGCACAGGGTACTGTTGCATATATCCACTTTCACTTCCCCCAATAGTAGCTGGTGTAACTACTGTCTCTTTTCGCTTTCTACATACATTCTTAATAACATCAATGACAAGTTCAACTTTTTCCTCTTCAATTCCCACCAATAATGTAGTATTGCCAGATTTAAGAAAGCCACCTGTAGTCGCTAATTTTGTAACTCTATAATTTTCTTCTGTTAAAACTTCTATGACATCTGCCGAATCTTCATCTTGAACAATTGCAATTATCAATTTCATTTTAATTCCCACCCTTAAACTAATAATAATTTACTATATTATTTTACCACAAATAGGTGATTTTTTATTACTTAGTTTATATTTGTCCATATTTTAGGCATTAGTATACGTTTTATTTGATTAACTACATTTTCCTTTGCATTATTTGCATCTATCTTCACAATTCTATGATTATTATTTTTATAAATAATATCATATCCTTCCCTAACTCTTTCATGAAAATCTAATTTTTCTATATCTAATCTGTTTACTTCTCTGCAATTATTCTTAGCAATTCTACCTAATCCTATTTTAGGATCAAGATCAAATAATATTGATATATCTGGCATATATTCGCCAATGGCAAATTTATTTATACTTAAAACTTCTTCTATCCCTAAATTTCTCGCATAACCTTGATACGCTAAAGAAGAATCTATAAACCTATCACAAAGAACTATTATTCCTTTATCCAATGCTGGTATCACCTTTTCTACAAGATGCTGTCTTCTTGCAGCTGCATATAATAACGCTTCTGTTTTGGAATCCATTTCTTTATTATCCTTACTTAAAATGACTTGTCTTATTTGCTCTGATATTTTAATTCCGCCCGGTTCTCTCGTCTTTATACATTCAAAATTATTCTCTATAATCCAATCATATATTGCATCAATCGCTGTTGTTTTTCCAGTTCCTTCTCCACCTTCAAAAACAATAAATAAACCTTTTTTCATCGTAAAGTACCTCACTATTATTAATGTTTAATGTAAGAATTCAATTTCTAAGCATGTTCATTAAATAAGATTACTCTAACATTATCCTTATAATACTCATAACTTGGATCTTCCACACTTGTATTAACAATTCTTTCTTCACATGCTTTACAAATCTTTTCTCCATTTAATATTATACCATCACAATCACTTGCTCCGCATACAAAACATGATTTATTTGGATTCTCCATTAGTAATTCCCCCTTAATTTTATTATTCTTATAGGATTATTACCAAGTTAAATAGACTTTATACAAACTCTACATATCAATAACTCCTATATGGATAGATTTTAAATTTCTGGTAATACTAATAAAGAGCAATGTATATTTATATAGTTACTATTAAATTTAATACAAATTAATAGTATAAATGCAATTTGTAACAATAGCTTATATGATTAGACTTTCAAATAATAACTTGCTCATAGTATTTAAAATAAGTAGCTATATTAGACTTATATTTAATACAGCTATTATCATGTTAACAATAAAAACATTAATATGAAAGGAGAACTTACTGTAAAACAAAGCAAAACCTGTACTATATACAAAATCTAGTAATTTATTTTGCAAGTTTTAAGTGAGAAATTGAGCTTATGAAAAACAAAATTATTTCATTTTTATCTACTTGTGCTGATGATGTCAAAAATCTCTGTACTTATTTATATGAAAATCCCGAAAAAAGTTATAACGAAGTTAACGCATCTAAATATATATGCGATTTATTAAATAAATACAAATTTAAGGTTGATAAAAATTTTCTAAACATTAATAATTCTTTTATTGCAAGGAAGGGCCAAGGTCATCCGAAAATATGCTATCTATGCGAATATGATGCTATTGAAGGCGAAGGTCATATTACCGGGCATAATATGGTTACTGCAATGTCAGTATCTGCAACGCTAGCTCTGGGAAGTGTTATAGATGATATTGGAGGTTCTGTAATATTGATAGGTTGTCCTGGAGAATACTTTGGAGGAACTAAAGGGACTATGGTTAAACAAGGACTATTTGATGATGTAGATGTTGTAATGGTAGCGCATCCTGATACGTGTACATGCGAAAGTGGTTCATCATCAGCCATTATTCCATTAGGACTTAAGTTTGAAAGTGAAAGTAAACTAAGCTTTTTAAACCAGAATTCTTATACATCCTTAGATGCGGTTTTGTTAACTCTTAATATTTTAAACTCTATAAAAAAAGGATTCCCAGATAACTTAGAAATAAATTCGGTTATATCTAATGGTGGCTATACAACCTTGCTATTACCAGCAGATTCCGAAATTAAATTTTGTATCCGTGCATCTAATACAAAAACGGCTAATGAAGCTTATGATAAAATAAGAAAAATTGCAAATAATGTAACAGACTTAATAGATATTCCTAATAAATTTTTCTTGTATGAATCTCCTAATAAAGAGCTAATAACAAATAGAACTCTAAATAGGTTATTTAGTCATAATCTAAAGGAAAATGGAATAATAAGTATTAATCCACCTAAAGATATATATGCGGGATTAAGCATTGGAGATGTAAGTCATAAAGTTCCTTGCATACATCCATATATATCTATACTAGATGATGCTAATATTAAATATGGAAGTTTGGATTTTGCAAAGGCAACTATATCTGAATTTGCTTTAAGGCAATGCAATATAGCCGCAACAGCTCTTGCACTAACTGCTGTTGACTTAATACAAAACGAAACTCTACTTTCTGAAGTTAAGTCTGAATTCTTTAACAATAGAAACTGCTAATCAAAAAAATTATAAAGTATGGTACCTTAAAATAGTATAATATAGGCTTTTGATTAATAATCATAAATACCATCTGTTATACAAATTTATATTTTAGGGTACCATACTTTATTATATAGATTCTAAAACTATAAAAGCTCAAATATAAAATCCTTTGATATACTTCACATTGGTTTTCAGAGTGATAAGATCCCATAATGCTCCAACAAACACTTTATGTTTACAAACTATCTTATAATAGTATAATATTAGTTGAATTGCTTAGGAGGTGTTATAAATTGATTCAAATCTACAAAAGCGAAAGTGAATTTGATCCTTCCCTAAAATCAATAGATACGATAGAAAATGGTGCTTGGATAAATCTTATTGCTCCATCAGCTGAAGAGCTAATATTAATATCAAAGAAAACAGGTGTACCCCTAGAATTCTTAAAAGCAGCTTTAGATGATGAGGAAACTTCACGTATTGATATTGAAGATGATTCATTATTAATAATAGTGGATATACCGTTTACCGAAATGGAAGATAACTCGCTTACTTACGATACCTATCCATTATCAATAATACATACTAATAAACAATTGATAACTGTCTGTTTAAAAAATAGTAAAATACTAACTGATTTTGCTAATAATAAAATCAAATCATTTTATACATTTAAGAAATCAAGATTTACATTGCAGATATTAAATAGAATATCAACATACTATTTACTTTACTTACGTCAAATTGATAAAAAAAGTTTAATGATTGAAAAAAGACTTCATAAATCCATGAAAAATAGAGAACTTATACAATTACATTCTTTAGAAAAATCTCTTGTTTATTTTTCAACATCATTAAAAGCTAATGAAATTACCTTAGAAAAAATGTTAAAATTAGAGCTTATGCAAAAATATGAAGAAGATAAAGACGTTTTAGAAGATGTGATTATAGAAAACAAACAAGCTATAGAAATGACTGAAATCTACAGTAACATCTTAGCAAGTACAATGGATTTTTTTGCTTCTGTAATATCAAATAACTTAAATATTGTTATGAAAGTGCTTGCATCAGTCACAATTCTCATGGCAATTCCCACTATAATTGGTGGAGTATTTGGTATGAATATAATATTACCATTATCCCCAGATAACCCACATGCATTCTCTATAGTTATGGGCTTAACTGTTGGGATTTGTGGACTCGTTGCCTTTATATTATATAAAAAAGATATGTTTAATTAACATATCTTTTTTATATAACCTTTTATGATCACAACGGTCCTTTATGCCTTAGTTATAACATCTTGTGCTCGGATATCTTCTTTGAGCCTTTCTCCTCCTTTATATGATCTCAGTGTCGCTTCTATATCTTCAAGTGAACGGTTACGTGTTTCAAATACTTTAGACTGAACGAACCAAATCGCTGCAAAACATATTAAACCATAACCTATAAACAGACTACCTGTACCAAAGTAATTCAATAATACCGGAAATGTCAATGATACCATCATATTAGCACTCCAATTAATTACACTACTGAATGAATTACCTAAACCACGAATATTTAATGGGAATACTTCCCCTACCATGACCCACATTACAGGCCCCCAAGTAGCTGAAAAGAAAGCAATGTAAATAGTTAATGCAATGACACATATAATTGAGGCAACGAAAGATCCATTAGAAAATTTCATTGAAATACTCATAATCAAGAGCGAAACTCCCATTCCAATGGCACCATAAATAAGCATCTTTTTACGATCAATTTTATCCATAATAGCTACAGCTATAGCAGTAATTATTATATTAAAAACTCCAATTCCAATATGAGCTAGTAAAGCTGCTTTCACCCCAAATCCAACATCAGTAAATATAGTTGGCGCATAGTAAAGAACTGTATTACAACCCATAATTTGCTGAAAAACAGCCAAACCGAAACCTATGATTAATGCTGGATGCACAAATTCACTAAATAACTCCTTAACTCCACCACTTTTAATCTCAGCTTGTTTCTTAATTTGAGCTAATTCATAATTCACAGCACTTTTATCATGTTTATTCATATGTTCTAGTATATCTCTTGCTTCTTCTACTCGTCCATCTTTTACTAAAAATCGAGGACTTTCTGGTAACACAAGTGCTCCTAGTAAAAGAACTGCGGCAGGGATAGCTGCGAATCCTAACATCAATCGCCAACCAGTATACAGATCCGAGAATGCATAATTCGTGATATAGGCTAATAAAATTCCACTCATTACCATTAGCTGAAACAAACTTGATATCGTTCCACGTTTTTCAGATGGTGATAATTCAGCTAAATAAGTTGGAATTAAAGCTGAAGATGCACCGACAGCGATTCCAAGGATAATTCTAAATATAATCAATGACCAAATTTCCGGAGCAAATGCTGAACCAAGTGCACCAACAAAGAAAATAACAGCTGATGTGAGAATCAACTTTATACGACCATATTTATCAGACATAGGACCAATAATTGCAGCTCCAAGAATAGCCCCTAATAATACAGAACTGACAACCCATCCTTGTTGCCATGAATCAAGGTGCATTTGTTCCTGAATAAATAAAATAGCTCCTGAAATAACTCCAGTATCATAACCAAACAAAAGCCCACTAAGTGCAGCGAAAACATATATTACAGAGTTACTAATTTTTATTTTCATTAAAATCATCTCCCATTTTTTATTTCATTTGATTTAAATTCGTATATTCCTAGTGCGTTTATAATATTCCTAAAATTTCTTCGTTCGGAAGACTATTCTTATCGTTTACAAAAGATACATTAATTCCCCAACATATTGCATAAGCTTTACATGAAATTTAAGTAAAAATAATTGATCATATTAAATGAGTTAATTTACTCTTATATTCCTTCTATAATAGTGTGCTAGATTTTATTCATAATTAGCACATAGATAAATATATCTTTTATTAACATTCTAATAATGCATGCATGTCTATTAAATTTAGGAAAAATAGGTACCAATATTTATTTTCCTTAAAACTAGTATATCATTCTTTGTAACCTTTTTCAATAAACTTTAAAAAGTATTTTCAAAAGTAATTTAAAAATTTATTTAAAATATGTATTACAATACTGGAATTATAATAAACCAAGTCATTAAAATCACTCAATTATAACAACATAGTTATTATCAGAATAACTTACTAAATATATAAGTATATTATTTCTTACCCAAGTTTATTATATATCTACAAAAAATAGCCTATACATCAACTTAATAGTTAATGTATAGGCTATCTTAAATAATTTGGAGGCGCCACCCAGATTTGAACTGGGGAATAAAGGTTTTGCAGACCTCTGCCTTACCACTTGGCTATAGCGCCATTATGGTGGCTCGAACTGGAATCGAACCAGTGACACGAGGATTTTCAGTCCTCTGCTCTACCGACTGAGCTATCGAGCCATCTTACCTCGCAACTTCCTACTCTCCCACATAGTCTCCCATGCAGTACCATCAGCGTAATAGACCTTAACTTTCCTGTTCGGAATGGGAAGGAGTGTTACCTCTATGCCATCATTACGAGATTTTTTCTTTTGAAAGAAATCTTGTTCTTTCAAAATTGCATATAATTTAAATGTATATTACAACTTGACTATATTGGTCAAGCCCTCGACCTATTAGTATCAGTCAGCTAAATATGTTACCATACTTACACCTCTGACCTATCAACCTTGTAGTCTTCAAGGGGTCTTACTAGCTTATGCTATGGGAAATCTCATCTTGAGGTGGGCTTCACACTTAGATGCTTTCAGCGTTTATCCCTTCCCGACTTAGCTACCCAGCTATGCTTCTGGCGAAACAACTGGTACACCATAGGTCAGTCCATCCCGGTCCTCTCGTACTAAGGACAGCTCCTCTCAAATTTCCTACGCCCGCGACGGATAGGGACCGAAC
>NZ_JHXK01000047.1 GCF_000621745.1 Clostridium beijerinckii HUN142
ATGTATATAAAAATAAATATGCGGGTATCGTATATCGGTAATACTCCAGCCTTCCAAGCTGGAAAGGTGGGTTCGATTCCCACTACCCGCTCCAAAAAAACAACTGAAAACAGTTGTTTTTATTTATATAAAAATGAATATGCACTTGTAGTTCAGTTGGATAGAGCGTTGGACTTCGAATCCAGAAGTCGTGGGTTCGAATCCCACCAAGTGTACCAAACATGAGTAATACCAATGGTTTAGAGAAATTTAAATCGTTGGTATTTTAATTTTACACCGCTTTTTACACCGTATAAAAATTTTTACGCCATATCATATATGTTTTTTTTAGAAAGAAGAAAAAAACTATATATAATATAGATTTTCAAAAAATTATGGTACTTAGGGTACTAAAAGGTGTAACACTTGATTATTACTGAATTAGTACCGATTCAGTACTCTAAAATTTTAAAGGTACTTAGAGCACTTAGGGTACTAAATTAGATTATCGAATAAAAAAGAAGGCTTATTTAGCCCTCATAGATATATATAAATCATTTAATTTTGATGCTGCCATAACTTCCATATCTTTAAGTACATGAGTGTAAGTATCTAAAGTAAGTGATACATCACTATGACCAAGTAATTTTTGTACAGTCTTTGGAACTTCTCCAAGTTCAAATAATCGTGTTGCGTAAGTATGTCTTAAATCATGAAATTTTCTATGTTTTATAATTTTTGTTTTATCAGTTTCAGCAGCATTAATATTATCTATTATTTTATTAAGTCTTTTTCTTATATTGCTACTATCAAAATATTTACCATATATAGTGCAAAATACTAAATCATTATCATCATATAAATTAGCAAGTTTCAATCTATGTTCTGATTGCCTTAATTTATATTGTCTTAGCTGCTCTGCTAGTGCTAAGGGTATTGATATACGTCTAATGCTATTTACAGTCTTAGGGGTTTGTATTATTACCTTTGATTGTTGACGACCTTCCCTTGATACGTCAGCAACGTTTTTAGCGGTCTTATTAACATCAATATAGTATTCTTGAAAATTAATATCTTTCCAGGTAAGAGCAAATAATTCACCTTGTCGCATGCCAGTATTTAGAGCCGTAAGAAATAACATTTCCAATTCATGCCCTTTGATAGCTGAAATAAATCTTTGTTGTCCATCTAATGTGAATGGTTGAACTTTACTAGCTTTATTTAATTTAGTTTGTTGGTCTTCTTTAGGTAATACAATAGCACCAGTGAAATCTTTGATTAAAATATTATTATTATAAGCATACCTTATGCAAGGCGCTAATAATTTATTTAATGCTAATATACTACTAACAGATGAACCGCTTTTAATTAATTTATTATAATATTCTTGAATGTCATTTAATGAAATGTTTCTTATTTTAATTTTTGATAGGGGACTATCTTTTATATAATTTCTATATATGCCCTCATATCTTTCCTTAGTGGAAGGTTTTAAAGTTGAAAATCTAACATCAAAGAGCCAGTTAGCGAAGAAAGTCTCAAAAAACTCTTTATTATTGACAATATTGTTTTCCAGTTCATTTCTGATGGCTCTTAATTTTTGGTCAAGTTCTTTGACAGTAGGGGCATATATGTCTTTGGGTTTATTTAAATTTACATGCCTTAATCTAAAATAATAATATTCTTTTCCATTAATAGTTCTTTTTAAATAATTAGTTTTAGCCATTTAATCACCTTCTGAATTTCTCTTTAGCTTAAAAAATTCAAGCTCTAATAAATCAGATACTTTTTTTAAAATATCATTTAAAGTATCATCAGTAATGTTTTTTAAATCATAGTTTTGCGAAAGAATTAACTCTTTCAAAATATCAAGTTGAGTTTTTTGGTACATCATATTATTGGTAAAATTATTTATGTAAGCATCGAATAGACTATTAGCGTCCATGTTGTTTAATGAATCTATAATATAGTTATTAAGTTGATTTTCTTTTAATTTATTTTGCAATTGAGCTAAATTTATTAAATTAGATATATTAACGCCTAGAGCATTTGCTATCTTACCCATTATCTCAATGTTTGGCAGTCTTTCATCTCTCTCATACCTTTGTAAGCTTGTTAGTGCTATTTCACAATGATCTGAAAGTTCCTTTTGTGTCATTTTTTGTTCTTTTCTTAAATGTTTAATATATTCTCCGATAGTCATATAAACAACCTCCTTGTAAAAACATTATACAATAAAAAAAATAAGAATAAAACCAAAAGGAATTATTTTTTTATAAAAAGAAATATATAACACCAAAAGGAAATTATTTTATATCAAAAAGGTTGACAATAATACCAAATGGGGTTATCTTATAAGTAAGAAAGATGTCCGAAAGGACCTTTTTGCGATTTGATTTTATATGAATATTAAATTAAAAGACACAATTGGAATGAGTATCGAATGAATGGAGGAATAACAGATGAATAAAACATTAGAAACGATAACAGAGAAAATAATAATAACACCAAAGGAAGCAATGTCTATTCTAGGAGTTGGAAGGAATACAATGTATGAAGTGTTATTAAAAGATAAGGATTTTCCGGCATTTAAAATAGGAACTAAGTTTTACATCAATAAAGCCAAGTTACCTGAATGGGCAGATAAACAATGCAGATAAAAGTAGGTGATTGATTGAATACAGATGATTTTAAAATAATAGCAGATAAAAGCTTGTTTCCAATAGTTCCATTAGTTAACAATAATAAAATTACTTATGCAAAATGGAGTAATGAAAAGGATTATATAAAGAACAATAAAGAATTAAATAATTTTTTATCGCTACAACAAAACAGAAATGCAACTGGATTCTCACTTTTAACTGGAAATAAAAGTAGTATTATTGTGATAGACTTAGATAAAAATCATGGTGATGGTCTCATTGATGGGGAAAAAAGTTTTTTTGAATTAATAAAAGATTTATCAGAAGTTGATAAGCAGCAGATAGCGGATACATTTACAGTAAAAACACCTAATGGTGGAAGTCATCTATACTTTAAGTATAGAGATGGATTAAAAAATAAGGCCAACTATGCGCCAGGTGTTGATGTAAGAACTGATGGAGGATTAATTGTATTACCTGGCAGTAAATCAAGAGTTAATGAAGAAATTAGGGAATATACAGTGATTAAAAATAATGATATCAATGAAATGCCGCAAGCATTATTTGATATATTTTCAAAGTTGGACAAACATAATAAAAGAAAAGCAGAGCCTAAAACTTTATCACCATTAGTAAGTATAAATTATGGTGAAGGCGCAAGAAATCAGGAATTATTTAAAGAAGTGATAGGGATTGTAAGTAAATCAAGTATAAGAGATATCGCAACTATATATTCAATTGCAAGGGGATTAAACTTGTTAAAATGTAATCCGCCATTGGAGGATGAAGAGGTAAGTAATATTGTAGCAAGTATATCTCAAAGATTGTATCCTCCGTATTGCAATTCAAAAGGTAATATTGAGTTATATGAATTAACGAATCATATATTGGGTAAAACACCATGTTATACAAAGGGAAATCTATGGTTTATATTTGATAATAAAGAAGGCGTTTATAAATATATGGAATTTAAAGAAGTACAAAAGATGTATTTTAAATATCCAATTAATAATTCTGATAAAACAGTTGTTAAATCAAAAAACTTTGCGGAATTATTAATGTTAAATAGTGAAGATGCCAAGGAAGTACATGATGAAAAGAAGTATATTAATTGCAAAAATGGAATTGTAGATATTGAAAGAAATATCTTATTAAAACACGACCCTAAATATAAAACAGAAGTTCAATTTCAAGCCAATTTAATAGAGGATTCAGAAGAATTTAGAAATTTACTTGATAAGTCAGAGTTTAAAAAGTTTTTAAATGATTTATTAGATGAAAGTAGCATAAAAACACTTCAAGAAGGCATGGGGTTAATGCTTTCACCACATGCAAAAGAGACGCAAAACTGTTTCATATACAAAGGTGAAGGAAGTAATGGTAAAAGTTCTGTTTTTGATATACAAGAGGCTCTAATAAATGATAATAAGCACATATGTAGTATTGGTCTTGGAGATTTTGGAGGAGATTTTACTATATCAGCCGCAGAGGGTAAGCACGTGAATATTGTTAGAGATGATGAATTATCCGTAAAAACAGTTAACAAGACATTTAAATCAATGGTATGCGGGGAACCCGTTACAGTTAACCGTAAAAATAAAGATTTAGTTAGGTTAGGTTTTAATATGACAATGTTTTTTGGATTAAATAGGTTACCAAGTGCAGCAGATAAGTCAACAGGATTTTTTAGAAGGCCAATAATAATACCATTTAATACTTCATTTGGTACTCAAAAAGAAGTTGAGGAAGGCGCTAGAGACAAGTTAAAAGACCCATTAATTACAGATAGAATAATTAAAAACGAATTAGATATAGTATTAACATGGGCTTATGAAGGCCTTAAGAGAGTTAAAAATAATAATTGGAAAGTAACCGTAAGTAAAGCAGCAGAAGAAGAAATGGAAGAGTATAGAGAGGAAGTTGATTCAGCTTATGCTTTCTTTAAAGAAAAAATAGCTTTAGTTGCTAAAAAGAATATTAAAATTCCTAAAGGTGATGTTTATAAAGTTTATGAAAATTGGTGCATATCCAATAGTATAGCATCGATGAATAAAACTCATTTTGGTAGGCAATTATCTAGTTTTGGAGTTAAATCTATAAAGAGTAATGGAGTTGGTTACTATTTAGATATTGAAGTTGATGAGTTGATATTAATTGAAGATAAACAAGAAATATTCTAATAAAAAAAGAGCATATCTTAAAGATACACCCAACTGCTATAAAAAGTGTATCATCATATGCTCTAAAAGTAAAGATAGAAAACTCGGTAAAATAGTATAGAAAGAGATGATAATTTGATGAACACAATTAGAAATTTTGCAAGCGAAAATGATAATAATTTATATAATTCCTTAAAAGCTATGAAAGAACCATATAAGATAGGAACAATCATGATGTATTACATTGTTGATACATATGCTAAAAAGGATAGAATGAGTATTATTAGGAAAATATTAAGGATATTTTCGATTGATTTCTTTGCATATGAATTACCAAAAGGAGAATTAGAGAGATTTAGAAGAATAATAGATAAAATATAAATTGATAAGAAAGGGGTAACTAATGACAAATGATTTTGAACAGACGGAAAACATATTATATGAATATAAAAACTTTGAAAGTTTAAATAAAATTGCAATAGCAAAAATAAAATGGTTAAATAATGATATCGAATTATATGCCATTAACTACGATGAAGAAACCGAGCCAATCCATAATATTTTAGCGTATGAAGAAAATATTAAAAGGATTATAAGGAAAATAGAATCAGAGATTGACCGAAGAAATAATCAGAAAGAAAAAATCAACGATATATTGGCACTGTTGGATGACGATGAAAGAAAACTAATTACTCTTAGGTATTTTAGTAAGCCAGTCCAAAGTTGGGCAAGTATCGCACAGAATTTAAATCATACTAGCGATAATTGTATAAAAAAGCGTAGAAAAATAATTAAAAAGATAACAGAATTATTATAAGTTTATTGTATTTTTATTACAAGTTTATTGAAACATTACGCTTTGTAAGGCTTTATCCATAGTAAAATTATGCTATTGAATGTCGATGACATGCAGTAGCATTTTTTATTTTAGGTAATAACAGAAGAAAAAAAGAAGGGAGTAGTTGCATTATGCCTACAAAACAAATAACTGTAAGACTTGAAGACGAATTAGAAAAGAAGGTTCAATTCGAAATTCAAAAAATAAAAGCTCAATCAAGAGGAGGGAGTGAAATTAACCTATCATCTGTAATTAGATATTCTTTAGAAAAATATGTTCAAGAACAAAACGAGTTGGATAATGGAGTTATAACATTAAAATTTAATGTTAATAAAATTTCAAAATGTGATTTAAAGAGACTTGAAACGGTAGGGGAGCAATTAACAGAAATATTTGATAGCGGATATGAAGAAACAATGGAACTTGTAAAAGGTTCTTTTGACCTGGACCAAGCAATCCAATATAAGCTTTACCAGGAAGAAAAGTTAATGCAAGGTGCAGCAAACTATGAGTTAACAGAAGATGAAAAGAAATATTTAAAGACAAAGGAGGATTAATTTATGGGGGCAGTAATAAAAATAGCAGAGTATAGAACTTTACCAATGAGCGAAAAGGGACTAGTGGAGGATAGACAGGACCTTATGAACGAAATGGAAGATATGCTTGATAATGCTAAGTTAGAAAGTAGAACATTAAATCAAGATGAAAGTAAAAGATTTAAGGACATAGAAACAGAAATAAGAAGTATTGATGATAAGTTAGAAATCATTGATAGAAAACGTAATTCAAGTATCAATGGAAAAAATGAATTAGAATTTAGAACTTTGTCAGATGTTATATTGCCAGGTGAAAAAGTAGAGAAAAGGGCATATTCAGATAATAGTAATTCTAATATGGATTTTGGGAAACTTGTAAAAGGTATGGCCGGCAAAGGTTGGAGCGGTGCAGAAAGAGAGCAAGCGCATTATAGAGCAATGCAAAGCGCAGAAAACAACGTTCTTATTCCTCAAATGCTAGCCGATAGAATAATTGATGTAGCAAGAACAAAATCAGCGTTATTTGGGAAAGTTCCAGTTGTTCAAATGGATAATAATAATTTAACCGTAGCAGTACAAACAAAAGACGCGGTTGCTAATTTTGTGAATGAAGGTGACTTAATTCCGGCAAGTGAGGCAGTATTTACGAGCGTAGAACTTAAGGGAAAAACATTAGCTATATTTATTCCAGTAAGTGAACAATTACTAGATAGTGCCGCTAATTTAGGCAATCAATTATTATATAGTAGCGCCGCAGCAATTGCCCTAGCACTTGATAAGGCTATGTTATATGGTAAGGGTACAGTAGAAGGTCAACCAGTAGAACTTACCGGCATATCAACGTATAACTCTATTAATAAAGTTACACATAATGCAGCAGCGTTAGATTATGACCTACTAATCAAGGCGCAAAAAGCTTGTAAAAGTGCAAATATACAACCGGATAACATTGTCTACAGCACTAATATGGCAGCGGATTTAGATATGTTAAAGGATACATTAGGCCAATATGTTGCAAGACCTAAAACGTTGGATTGCTGCACAATAACAGAAAGTAACAATGTAAATGACAACGAAAGTTACTGCTATGATAGTAATTCATTACTATTAGGGTTACATAGGGGCATTAACATTCAATGGGGTTATACTACAGACCAATTCCAAAGAATACAAAAGGGCCTTAGAATATACCTAAGAGCAGATTTGGGAGTAGTTAGACCTAGTGGCATAACACAAGCAACATTTGCTAAAACTGTATAGATAAAATTTTCTTTTAAAATATTTTCATATTAATAAAATCCTCACTTTAAAAAGCAATGATAGGTTTTTATTCTCCTATCATTTTTTTATAAATTGATATATTTATATGTCTAATATCATGGTATATAATATTACTTAATAGTTAAATAATTACTATTGGTTAGTAAAGAGAATGTAAAAAAACAATTTTATATAACTTGATTAGGGGGAACAATGAAAAATAAATACTTAAAATATTTAAAATACATTTTTATAATTATAATATCGTTGCTATTAATATTGGGGATAGCCATAAAGATACCTTTACTTATTGATAACTATGTATTCGGAAGTGGTCATTTAAGCAATATAGAGAATAAGGATTGGGCCGGTTTTTTAGGAAGCTATGTTGGAGCAATACTTGGGGGAATAATTACATTGGTTGGAGTTGGAATAACTATAAATTTTACAAGAGCGCAAGCAAATGAAGATAGAAGATTGTCAATTGCTCCATATATAAAATATACGAAACAATATTATCAAAAGAGAGATATAATATGAGTATAATCTATACAATTGATGAGAGTCCTAATATTAATATAAAATCCACAATAGAATTTAAGAATATTGGAATGGGGGCATTAATAGATTTAACAGTTGAAGAGCCAAAATTCAATAACATGAATGCGGTTTATACGTTGGCAAGTGATGAAGCCCCTGAGGTCTTAGAGAAAGGTGAACAATACTTTATACTTACAACAATAAACTTTAGATTAGATAAAATAAAAAAATTATCTTCTCAAAGAAAAAGTTGCAGCAAACAAGGAATTCTATCATTTAAAGTAAAATATAAAGATTTACTTGATAATGAATATGAGCAAGATATTGAGATAGCAATTGATTCGTTTTTTGTATGTGAGAGTGGCGAAACTGAATGGCTATATAATTCGCAGATATTGTACGTAAGTAAAAAGGGAGAATTAAAGATAATAAAAAGATATAAATGTTGATGGAGTATATGTGAAAATTTTAAGTACCCCCTGGTATTTGGACTTGATTTCAACAATATCGGCTAGACCACATGCCCCCATTTATTCGCTTAAATTTCCCTAAATGAAAATTTTAATTAAGAAAAATATTAAAGTTTCATCAATATTTTAAAGGATATAAGAACATCTATAGAAACATAGGTGTTTTTTATTAGATGTTTTATAATTCATAGGAGGGATTTACCAAATTGTGTATAATTGTATTATATGGAAGGAGATAAAATTATGATAGATAAAAAAACAGTTAAAATTATTAGTGTGGTTTTTGCAATATTATTGTTATTGTCAGTTGCATATAATTTTCATAAAAAGGTTACTATGGAGAAAGAAATTAGCTATAACGAATTTATTAATCTGTTAGATAAAAATGAAATTTCACAAGTTGTAATAAGTCAAGAGAATATTAAAATAATCCCCAAAAATAATTCAGAGTATAAGAACAAAATTTTATTTACAGTGAATATTAATGATGGGAAGTTAGTGTCAAAGCTTCAAGATTTACATGTGAGTTATAGTATTGTAGAGAAAGCTAAGGAAAATCCTTACTTAATTATATTTCTTATATTTATAGCTTTAGCAATATTTATATATATTGCTCATGCAACTAAATTTTTAAAACATAAAAACAAATAGCTAAATAAATTATATTTTAGAACTCTAGAAATAGGGTTCTTTTTATATTTAATAAATCAAGATTTTAGCCAAAGCAAAATTGCATTCATTTTATTCAAGTAAGTACCCTAAGTACCCTAACAGTACCCTAAAAAAGTTAGAGTACTGACAACGTAAAACGTTGATATTACTTACTTGATACTATTATAGTACCCTAAGTACCTTAAAAAATGATATTAAAAAAATATATATTAATATATAAATCAATATACATATCTTTTTAAAAAAGTGTAAAATATAAATTTACACCGTTTTTTACACCATATAAAATAACAATAGATAAAACTGAAAGTAATTGAATAATAAACAAATGACAGTATAAGAACGTTTGGCAATATTATAAAAAGGCATGAGTGTAATCATGGCATTTCCAGAAGTCGTGGGTTCGAATCCCACCAAGTGCACCAAACATGAGAAATACCAACGATTTAGAGGAATTTAAATCGTTGGTATTTTTGTTACTACAACCAATAGAAGTTGGCAAAGAAAGGTATTCTATACAATGACAATAATATTAGGGATAAGGAAAGAGGTTAATCTAAATACTTTAAAATGCAGATTAATCAAAGGATAGAGGGAATTTATAGGTCACTTGTAATAGATTTAAGCATTCATCAAAGGGAATTTCAAAAGAAAATAATAAAATTGCGTTAGGTGATAAAACGTATAAAAATTATACTAGACATCCAATAGCTGGGCATAGTGGGGGGATGGTAGATTAATTAATTTAAATAAAGCAAGTTCAAGCAAAATTAATGATACTGTTAGGCGTCAATTAATATATTCTGGCACTTT
Source organism: Clostridium beijerinckii HUN142 (assembly GCF_000621745.1). Classification (GTDB taxonomy): domain Bacteria; phylum Bacillota; class Clostridia; order Clostridiales; family Clostridiaceae; genus Clostridium; species Clostridium beijerinckii_A. The sequence goes on from NZ_JHXK01000047.1 coordinate 9,910, forward strand.
GAAAAGTAAAGATTTTAAGATAAAGAATTATCTATCTTGTTTTGTGGACGGGATAGCTCAATATTACCAGCAGCACATAAAAAGGTTTATTTCAATAGTTATTAGTTGAGGATACAGTTGCAAAAAAGGAATGGAGTCATAATTTCAAGCAACATCGATACTTATACAGTTAAATTTATTATTGGATACTAAAACAGTTGAAGGATATATTTTAGAGGAGCAAAGGTAAAGAGGTGTAGATAAAAATAACTTTAACTATTTTATATTAGTTATTCTGAGTTCATATTATTTTTATAAAAGGGAATTGCAGGAAACTAATGTTTCCTGCAATATATTTAAATAAATTTAGGGGTTTGTTTAAAAGAGAATTATATATTTATTACAGTATCAAATATTTAATCTAAATTAGAGCTCCACTTGAAGATAATCTATATCCGCCAATTGTTGTATTGTATGCCATAGCACCACTTGAGTATAAATAATACCAAGTACCATTAACGTTTATCCATCCAGTAGCCATAGCGCCAGAAGATTGCAAGTAATACCAAGTACCATTAATGTTCTGCCATCCAGTAGCCATAGCGCCAGAAGGCTGTAAGTAGTACCAAGCACCATTAATATTTTGCCATCCAGTACTCATGGCACCAGAAGATTGTAAGTAATACCAAGTACCATTATCATTTATCCATCCAGTAGCCATAGCGCCAGAAGGTTGTAAGTAGTACCAAGTACCGTTAATACTTTGCCATCCAGTAGCCATGATACCATCAGCTTTTAAGAAATACCAAGATCCGCCGACATTGGCCCAGTTATTAGTAACCTTAGTTCCGCTTGCATCATAGAAATTCCAAGCTCCGTTTGATAGTTTATCCCAACCGACTTTTGCTGGAGTAGGGTTAACTATTGAAGATGCATCATCTTGTGCTTGTTTTTTACCTTCCTGAACAGTTGTGTAGGCATCGCCATCGTATTCCCAGGCAATTAAGTTCTCATCGTTATATACATCTAATCTATCGAAAGATCTATCGCATGTGTACATAGTCTTAAAATCGCCTAGTTTTGTAGATTTTTTTATTTCTCCGTTATATATTGCCCAGACATTTCCATTAACATCTATTGACCATGCTTTGGCTTTTGTATCCTGATCCTCATCTTTCTTGGCAACATGTCCATCTACTTTAGTATCCAACTTACTATTTTCATTGTATCTACTTAATTTTTCGCTAGTTTTTAAAACTATCTTTTCTGTTTTTACTTTATCTCCGCTATCGTCAGAATAAGTTACATAAATAGCACCATCAACTATTGTTGAAACTGCATTATCAGATTTTGTTATAATTTTTTCTATAGCAGTATAAGCATCTTTTACATCACCACTACCTGTGGCACCAGAAATTTCATATGAATCTGTGCTTTTTGGTAAGTAGGCATCCTTTTCTTTATATCCTTGAGTTTTAGAGATTTTTTGTATATAATATAATGTGTCTCCGGCTGAGTTATAATCGCTTCCATTATAGGTTGTACTGTCGGGGCCGCTTGTTTTAAGAATCTTATGAATAGGACCACTTACATTTGCCTTAACTATTCTATATATATATTTATCATCTTCTCCTAGAGTAGATATATGAACAATACTATTTAAAGTTATCCCTTCTTCGGTATCACCGACATGTTCTATTTTTACCATTTTTGTTCCATTATAAACATATATATTAGCATCGTAAGAGGTGTCGATATAAGTTCCTGAAGTATTTGTATAGCCATAATAAACTGCTTGTGGTGTAGTAGAGTTTTCTGTAACGGTTATTGATTGAGAGGTTGTTGCAGAATATTCGAACCATACATCGCCAAATCTGTTTGAACTAACTTGTGCGCCGATTTCTACTTTACCGTATGAACCACCTTTTCCGAAATCTGAACCTGTACTCTTTGCATATCTGTCAGTTTTTTTCAATTTATTTATTAGTTTAGTTCTGGCAGTTTCAGCTGAATCACTTACAGTATCATCATCTGAAATTTTTCCTGTTGATAAATCCACTAGATATTCGTCACTGCCATCAAATGCTCGGACAAATTTATCGTCATATTTTACTCCTAATGAAGTGGCATCATCTAATCTCTTGTCTTTAGTCCCTGAATTGTAGTACAAACCATTATTATCATCATCGGTTCTGTATCCTTCATAGATGTATTTACCGTCTTTAAATGCTACAGCATTTTCAATTGTACCATCTTTTGTTCCTAACTTATCCGCGGCCATTGCAGGCATTATTGATAAAATAGATGCAGCTGCTACTAGTAGAGCTGTTATTTTACTCGTTCTTTTTAACATGATATTCCTCCTTTTAATATAAAAAACAATATTAGTTAAATATAAATCAAAATAAATTTAAATTTAAAGAAATATTTAACTTATTCAACATATTATACAAGTAAATGATGAATATTTTGGTACTTTTTATAAAAAAATATCGAAAACAAATACAATATTATATATATTCTTATCTGGTTTCCGATATCTCTTTATGTATTATATAATACAAAGAAGTTATCCAAACTTGGTACTTTTTTTATATTTTGGATGAATAATTTTAAAATCAAGGAGAAAGATATAGAAAGTAAAATATTGCAAAATGTATAGAGATATACCGACAGGCCTTAAATTAAGAATAATAAATCCTAAATTAAATAAGGAATTTTGTATTAACAAAGATTAATCGCAATCAATATATGCGCTTTAAGAAATGTATATTATCTTCGATAACTTTTTTGCCTAATTTTACATTATATAGTAATATATTAAAAGGAAATAATAATTAAGGAATTCCCAAAATGCAGCAGTTTGATGTTAACTTGTAAGTTATGAAAGTTTTCACATCTTCAATTGAGTAAGAGAGGGTTCTGAACATTAGTTTCTAGACAGAGTAATTTAAAACAAACTATATATAAACTAAATTTTAATGAGAACATAAGCAATTTGTTTTTATTAATAATATGTGGTAGGTGATAAAATGACTAAAAGAGGAGTATTAATATTTATTATTTTAAGTATAATTACATTTGCTTTTTATGCTTATAACATTAACGTAGAGTCAAGAGGATTTATTAATGAGATGATTAATAAAATAGAGGGAAAAACATTAAATTCAAAATTTCAAACAAAAATTAAATCCGGGAATTTATCAACTGACTATAATATAGATCAAGTACTTAAAGATATAGATAAATTGCAGTTAAATACTTTAAATGTTCCGGTAGTTATAAATATAGATAGTAGAACTTCTAGTAGCATGACAATAGATAAAGGAAGTGAAAAGAGGGCTATTGAATTATTTAAAAAATTAAGATGGAAGAAAATAAATATAATATTAGAACCTTATCCATGGATTGAGAACGGAAGTATAGGAGAAACAGAATGGAAACCAGATAATATAGATGAGTTTTTTAATAACTGGACTAATAATGTTTTGGGAAATTTAATTAAAGATATAGCTGTACCATATCATGTTGACGCATTAAACATAGGGACTAGTTTTGTGTATATGGAATCTAATGAGCAGAAAATGTGTGATATGGTTGATTTTGTTAGAGAACGTTACAAAGGCTTACTAACTTATAGAACAAATTTTTGGGTTACTGCAAAAGATTTCTCGCCAGAATTTACAGATAAGTATGACGAAAAACTAAATAATAAAATATTTTCGAAGGTAGATTTCATTTCTATAGCAGCTTATTTTGAACTTACTTCTAATGATACTAATGCGATAGAAAATCTAATAAGTTCATTAGAACATACTCAAATATATGATAGAAAACAAAATATAAAACAGGAAGTAAAAAACTTCTACGATAAATGGAATAAGCCAATTTTTTTTGGCGAATTAGGTTTTCCAAGAACTAATAAGGCTTCTGTTCAGCCGTATAATCCTTTGATTTCTGATATAGCGAATAATGAGGAGCAAGCAAATTGTTTTGATGCATATAGAAATGTGTTTGAGAATGAATCGTGGAATCTTGGGTTCTCTATATTTGCAATGGGTGAGACTAGTGATGATAAAAAGTATTATCCAAGTGATGAAAGTGCTGAAATTATAAGAAAATGGTATGCAAAAAAAGAAAACTAATGAAAGTATATACTCAGAGAAAATTTAATAAAAGTGTATATAGGTTCTAATTTATAAAATTTATAGTGTACGAAATTACTATGCAGAATATTGTATTTGTAAAATATTTTATGAATAATACTTTTTAGAGCCTATATATTATTTTAATAAAGAAATTATAAGGCTTTTGGGTACTTTCTGATAATAGCGAATACATTTACATATTTATGTACAAGTAGTAAAATAAAGAATGTAGGGAGAATTAAAGAAATCTAAAGATAATTTTATTGAGAAACATTTATAAGGAGGTACACATTGTGAGTACAGGAGGAATTAGCAAGCTTTCAAGATCTATCAAATTTGAGTTGTTGATAGAATGGAGCTTTTTTTTTATTTTTATGGCATTTCTGATTATTATGAATAACTATAGCAATTTGTTTTTCCATACTGGAATTGAGTTGTTTATTAATTTTATTTTTGCATTAATATTTGTGGTTGCTTTTAATACTTATAGAATTAATAAGAATAGCTTCTTATTAATATTGGGAATTGGATACTTTTTTGTAGCGGTACTAGGAATATTTCATATGCTCACTTATACTGGAATGCCTTTTTTAAGCAGTATAGATGGATTAAAGATAGCAACCCAATTCTGGATTGCTTCAAGATACATGGGTGCTTTTACATGCTTTATTGCAATACTATTCAAAATAAGGCCGCAAAAGAGAGTTAATCCGTACGTCTTATTTATCGTTTATTTTTGTGTAACGATATTTTTGATAGGGTCAATATGTATATTTAAAGTTTTTCCAGATTGCTATGTGGAAAATGTGGGATTGACTTCTTTCAAAATAGTTAGCGAATATGTGCTATGTGTTACATTTTTAATAATTGCTGTTATATTTTTCGTATTAGGAAAGCATACTGATAAATATTTATTTATATGTTTTGAATGCTTCCTTATATTATCAGGGGCATGTGAAATGTTTTTTGTAAGTTATATGATCCCTTCAGAATTTACAACTATAATAGGACATACTATAATGATTTTTGCTGCGTATTTTTTATACAAAGGAGTTGTAGAGACAGGGTTGAGAAAGCCATATAATCTTATAAATAGTGATTTATATATGGCTGATAATAAGGTGAAATTATTTGAAGAAATAGTATTCAATAATGAAGAGTGCCTTAATATGATAATAAATAACTCTGACAATGCAATTTTTGTTATTAGCAATAATAAGTTAATATTTGCAAATAAAAAAATGGCAGAACTTTTGGGTGCTGAAAATACTGAAGAGATTATAGGTATAGATATTAAGAAAATAGTTACAGATGAGGCCAAAAGTGCAGTTTATGAAAGAATAGATAATGCTATATGTAATAAATCAAGTACTCCCTTTGTTGAAAGTAAGTTATTGAGACTTGATGGAAAACTTGTGGACATTGAAGTTACAAATAGCTTTTGTATGTACAAAGGACAACCTTCAGCTATGGTTATGCTTAGAGATATCACTTCAAGAAAACAAATACAACTTTTGGAAAGTAATATCGAGGAAAATAAAAAATTGATAAGTAAAACTACAGAACTTAATAAGATGATGACAGAATTCTTTTCGAACATCTCTCATGAACTTAAAACACCTTTAAATGTGCTTCTGGGAGCTGTTCAGATATTGTCGTTATCAGGTAATCAAAAAAATAAGTTAGAATCAAGTAAGTATTTAAAAACAATGAAGCAAAATTGTTATAGACTTGTGAGGCTTGTAAACAATCTTATTGATATATCAAAGTTTGATTCCGGATACTTTAAAATGAATCTTCAGAACTATAATGTTGTAAGTGTCATTGAAGATATAACATTATCAGTTGCAGATTATGTAAATAATAAAGGGATTGATTTAATATTTGATACAGATGTGGAAGAAAAGGATATGGCAATTGATCTGGATAAAATCGAAAGGATAATGTTAAATCTGTTATCTAATGCTATTAAGTTTACTGATAGAGGCGGACAAATATTAGTTAATATATATGATAAAAGAGATAATGTTGTAATATCTGTTAAGGATAATGGTATTGGAATGCCTAAAGATAAGCTGAATATAATTTTTGAAAGATTCGGCCAAGTAGATAAAACTCTTGCTCGTAATAGCCAAGGCAGTGGAATAGGGTTGTCTCTTGTAAAATCTATTGTAGATATGCATAATGGAGATATTAAAGTTTTTAGTGAAGTTGGAAAAGGGAGTGAATTCATAATTAAACTACCTGTTAGATTTGTTGAGGATAAACAAGAATCAGATGGTCGTTTTTATGAAAATAAAGTAGAGAAGATAAGCATTGAGTTTTCAGATATATATTGTTAAATTTTCAATAAAACTCACATATATAGAACTTTAGAAACTTAGGCATAATATATAAGTTTTAATTAATAAAAGTAATGGATTGTAAAGTCACTATATATATAAATATAATTATTTGAGTTTTATCAAAGAAGTATATTTTTTTAAAAGCCATATATTAAAGTGTTTTTATAAAAGAAAATATTCTAGTAAGGTTAAAATTAGATATGCATGTTTAAATTACTTTTCTAAATTTACGTGATGCTTTGCACAGAGTACAATGCGTAAGTAGTAATAAATATGTATAATATTTATTTAGTATTATGAAGTAAATGAGGGGTAAATAATGGAGATTTTTATTTATAGGACTTATGAAGAGTGGTTTAATGACAAACCTACTGAGACATTGGAGGGTGAGGTGAATTCTATATACAATGGAGTTTTAGTTATCGATACATTTGAGGATTTCAAGAAGTATAGGCAAATGCTTTCTTTAAAAAATAACTTTGCAATTGTTTATAAACTTTCATATGGTTTTCTATCTTATGCTAAAGAAATCAATATTTATTCCAATTTTAATTCTTGGCAAAACTCTAATCCAGAAATTACTATCATGGGAGAAGTATGTGAAAGTGAATCTACAGATAGTCACTTAGTTTTTATAACTCAAGAGGGATTTAAGCAGTGCATATCTTTGTGTGGAATTTATGCAGTAACATATGAAAGGTAGGATTATATGTATCTACAAGATATAGATTTAAGAAAGGTGTATAGAACATGGAAGTCAAACTTAGGTCCGTTTCAGGGATTCTTTAGAAGTACACCATTCGTTTCGCTTCAAACATATGATAATTTTATATTAAAAGAAGAAAATACATGTCAATGCAATCAAGGTGTATTAAATATAATAGCAGAAAACTGTAGTAAGAATAATTTTTTGATAGTTGATTTGCCTATTGATGAGATTTTAAATTTAGCGTTTGTATTAAATAATGAATATTCTATAAAACCAATTCTAAATATTAACTTATTATTCCATCCATTTGGAATAGTAGGAACAAAAGAGAATATTAATAAATTGATAAATAATGGTTTGAATTTAAAGAAAATAAGTACGGAAAAGTTTGTTATGCTAATACCGTATGATAGATATAATGATAATTTGAAGATTGATGAATTGAAAGATAAATTGAATAATCAATATGGAATAAGTGATGATGATCTTCCAAATACAGATATACTAAAAATTCTTGGCTACACTAAAATAACTATTTTGACTATAAATCAGATTAAAGATGACTTACAAGATTATATAAATTTTATAAATAAGGATATAGAGGTAGAAGTGATAAAGGTGAGGGTATAATGAAAGATTTTAAGCAAATAGTAAAGAAAAATAAGAGAAAAGCATTATCTATAGCGGTAGCAGCTACATTTTTTGTAAGTGGACCGCTTGGATTTACAGGTTGTTACAACCCTCAAAAAGAAGATGATGAAGACCAAGATGGAAATGGTTCTAGTTATAGTGGTGGGGGGCATGTTGGAGGATGGAACAGTTTTGGCAGTGGTTCCTCTATAAATAGCGATTCTTCTGGCAAGAGCAATGCTAGCATATCAGATTCATCAATTGGTAAATCATCAGGATACTCTGGATCAAAGGGAGGAAGTTCATCAAGTTAGCGTATGGGATAAGATAATTAAAATTTTGATTATCTCATGCATATATAAAGAAATTATTTAGGAAGTGGATTACTCTATGGAAAAACAGATTAATTATACTGAAGATGTTTTATTTAATAACTATATGGTGAGTTCTTTAGGTGAAGAGTATGTTCACTCGCAAATACCATTTTATTTTGATAAGTCAACTTATGAAAAAATGGTGCTTTACAGCGAAGAAATAAATAGAATTTCATTAAATATACTTAAGAATATTAAGGAAATGCACAGTGAATTATTGAATTATTTTGATGATTTCATGTTTAAAGAAAAAATATTTAACTTGAAATGCCCAATATCACCAATGTTTTGGGCCAGATATGATACTTTTAGAGATGCTGATGGGGATATTTATTTCGCTGAATTTAATTACGATAAACCTTGTGGCCAGAAAGAAATTCATTTAGCAGGTAAATGTAGCTTTGATGGAAATATAAATGTTAGTTTTATAAGTAATGTAGTTAAGGAATTGTTAAAAATATGCAAAGAATATTCTATGGAGAAAGAAAAAATAGATGTAGGATTTTTGATGGATCCGTGTCATTATGAGGAGCTACATCATAGTTATTACTTTAAATATATTCTGAAAAATACTAATATTAACATAATACAAGTTGGACCTAATAACTTATCCGTAAGAGATGGATATGTTTATGCATATTCTAAGTTTAAGCTGACAATAATTTTAAGATTGTTTCCTACAGAATTTTTTAGTGAGATTTCTAATATAAATGAAATCTTAAATTGTGTTGATTGTGGAAATTTATTATTAATTAACGATCCAAGGGTAATTGCTATTCAGGCAAAAAGTTTCTTTGCTTATTTATGGACTCTGGTTAAATCTGATTCGAGGCTCCTCTCAATTGGGGATAAAGAAGTAATAAGAAAATGTATTCCGTACACAGAAATACTAAATTCTGATAATATGCAAGATGTAATAAACAATAAAGACAGCTATGTCGTTAAATCATCTTTGGGTCGATATAGTCAGGAGGTTTACATAGGTAAGCTTTACACGCAAGAAATGTGGGAAAATAAAATTAAAATTGTATCTGAAAGTAATAAAGTACATGTAAAACAGGAGTTAATAAATATTAAACAAGAATATACTTATGCACCTCGTAATAATAATATGAATATTCCAGTTTTAGCTTTTGGAAATTTTGGTGTTTATATAATGAACTATAAAGTAGAGGGGCTTTTAGTTAGATGGAGTAAAGATCTTTTAACTAATGACGAGTATACGTGGATGTGTCCAATAGGAGTTAAAAATTTTCCTGTTTATATAAGTGAATTTAATCCTAAAAATAGAAAAGAGATTTGGAATCAGATAATAGATGATAGTGTATTTAGATATAATTTCACAGGAGCTTACACAAATGTTTATGAATATATATCATTAGATTCACTAATTTTAAAAGAAAGTTTTTATAAAGAAATGCTTTCAGCAAGTAATAAGTTTTGTAAGATTTTAAAAAGAATATATCCATATATACAAAAGCAAATGGAACTTTTGGGTCCTATACTAGGTATACCAGAAGAACTTTATAAATTAGTTTCAACCTCATGTACTACATCACTTTGCGCATTAGGGAGAATTGATTTTGTTATTGATAATAACGGAGATCTGAAGATTTTGGAATTTAATTCTGAGACACCTGCAGGTTTAGTTGAGGCAATTGGATTAAATTCTATAATTAAAGAAAAGCTTAATATCAAACATGAAAATCCTAATGTCAATCTTAAAGAACATATAAAAAAATCATTTTTTCATATATTAGAAGAGCTTAAGAAAATAAAAAAAGTTAAAAATATTGCTGTTATAACTTCTTGGTATTATGAAGATATATATACAAGTAATTTAATAGCTGAAATATTAAAGCAATTAAATGAGTATAATGTGATTTTTGGAAATGTATATGATTTGAAAGTGAGTGAAAATAAGATCTATCTCTATGGGGATGAAATTGATGCTATTTATAGGCATTATCCATTAGATTGGTTTTCTTGTGAAGACGAAATGAAAAAAGTCATTGAGCCTTTAAGTTCAGGAAATTATTTGATAAATCCTGGATATACACTAATAACCCAATCAAAGGCTTTATTCGCAGTGGTTTATGAACTTGTTAGGAAAAAGTTCTTTTCACGTGATGATGAGACTTTTATTTTAAAATATATACCATATACATGTTTAGAACCGGATGATGTTCTTTCTTTTGATTATGTAACCAAGCCATATCTTTCAAGAGAAGGATCAGGTGTTATGTTAAGTTATACTGAAATGAATAAAAAATCAGACGATATGGTATTTCAAAATAGAATAAATATTAAGCCTTTATACTCCAATATTTATTCAACAATGAAAAATGAAAGCAAATACCTGTTTCCTGTAATAGGTATGTATATAACAGGTGATATCCCATCAGGAGTGTTTACTAGAATGGGAGAGTTTATAACTGATAAAAATGCCATGTGTGTTGCTACATATGTTGAGTAGTAAAATAAGCTTTAATTTTAATTAGTGTAATATTAAAAAATATATAAGTATAGTAAGAATATGGGCTAAGTCTAATTATTTAAATAGTGATAAGGAGGAGAGATTTATGACTGGTATTATAAACAATATTGTAGTTAGCATTGTTTTCGGATTGATAGGTATTATATTGCTGATTTTCGGATACTGCTTTTTTGATAAAGTATTAACTAAGATTGATTTTAATCAGGAATTAAAAGAGAAGAATGTTGCGGTTGCCATAGTTATAGCTGGTTTTATGATTTCTATAGGAATTATAATTTCAGGAGTCGTATCGTAACAACAGTATATTTACGAAGAACAATTAATGTAAAAAACCATCTTGAAATAAATAGGTATTTCAAGATGTTTTTTTTTGTTTATTTTAAAAACATGAATTATTTATAACAATAAATTAAATAATAGTATTAGGTTAACTTTAGGCGAAACGATTGGAATCGTTATTAAATAGATAATTACAATTAAAATACTAAGGAGGAGAGAGACGTATGAGAAAAATTACACTTAAGAAAATTACATCAATAATATTGGTATTATTTTTAAGTATATCAACTTCATTAAATTGTACTTCATATAGTTCGAAATTTAATATAATAAGTGTTCTAAACAGTAATAGTATAGAGTCATATAGTGATGCTAGGATAGAAGACGATTTTTATGATGCAGTAAATAAGGAGTGGTTGTCAAAGGTAAAGCTTGAGGATGGATACATTTCTTATGGAACATTTGAGGAAGTATGTGGAAGAGTTAATGGGGATATTCTTAATATAATATCAGATATACAAAAAAACAAAGATAGTTATGCTAAAAATAGCGATGAATTAAAAGTTTTAAATTTATATAACAGCTATCTAGATATGAAAAAAAGAGACGACTTAGGGACAAAACCTATAGAGAAATATATAAATCAAATAAGCGAAATTAAGGATACAAATGATCTTAAAGCTATACTGAAGGATGATGAATTTTCATATTTTCAACCTCTAATAAACCTGGGTGTCGGTCCAGATTATAAGAATAGCAATATTAATGTCTTATATGTTTCTAGAAGTAATCTTGGATTAGGAAATTCGTTTTATTATAAGGATACTAGTGATAAGAGTCAAAAAATAAAACAGATATATCTAAATTATATATCTAAATTACATATGTTATATGGAGAAAGTGAAGATTTAGCAAAGAAAAATGCAGAAACTTTCGTTAATATTGAAAATGAGCTTGCTAAAAAGATACCTTCTTACGAAGAAGAGGCTAAAGATGAGAACCGAATACAAAATTCTTATAATTTATATACTGTAAAAGAACTAAATAAGTTAATACCTAATGCAGATATACCTGGATTATTAAATAAATTAAATATAAATAATCCTAAGAAAATAATAGTAGAGAACCCGGAAGAATTAAAATTAGTAAATTCACTTATTAGCGAAAATAATTTAGAAGATATAAAAACTTACTTTAAGACAAATGTATTAATAAACACAGATAATTATTTGACGTCAAAACATAGAGAAGCGTGTAACGAATTAAGAAAAGTGCTTTATGGAGTAGAGTGCTCAGAATTAGATGAGGGTTCAGGTGTGAAGTTTGTTAGTGGACAATTGAATGAGATTATAAGTAAATTATATGTAAACAAACATTTTGATAAGGAATCAAAGAATGATGTGGAAAAAATGTCAAAGGAGATAATCGAAAATTTCGAAAACAGGTTGCAAAGCAATACTTGGATGAGTAAATCAACAAAAGAGAAAGCACTCAGAAAATTAGAAAATGTAAATGTTAAAGTGGGTTATCCTGAAAAGTGGGATGACTATAACGATGTAGTAATAAATTCTTATGATGAAGGTGGATCATTAGTTGATAACTTGATAAGTATATACACATCGCAAAGTAAAAAACAGTTTTCTAAATTAAACCAGCCGGTTGACAAAAATGAATGGAATATGGGCGCTTGCACTGTAAATGCCTACTACAATGCTTTGAACAATGAAATTGTATTTCCAGCAGGAATATTACAAGCACCATTTTATGATAAAAATGCAAACAAGGAAAAAAATCTTGGCGGAATTGGCGTTGTTATTGGGCACGAACTTACTCATGCTTTCGATAACACAGGTGCTCAATTTGATGAAACTGGTAAATTAAAAAATTGGTGGAATCAGAATGACTATAAGGAATTTACAAACAGGAGCAAAAAGGTAGTAGATTATTATTCTAATATAAAGATGAATAGTGAAAAAAATGTAAATGGAATTTTAACTGTAGGAGAAAATATAAGTGATTTAGGTGGAATGGCTTGTGTCTTAGATATTGCAAAAAAGTTGGAAAATCCTGATTTAAAGGACTTATTTGAAAACTATGCGACAGTATGGAGGGAAATATCAACAAGTGAATTAAAAGAATATCTGCTAAACAATGATCCTCATTCTCCTAAAAAAGTTAGAGTAAATGCAGTGTTATCGCAATTTGAGGATTTTTATAAAACTTATAATATAAAAGAAGGGGATAGAATGTATGTGAGACCAGAAGATAGAGTTGGAATATGGTAAGAGTGAAATAAAAATTAAATATTGAATATTGAAATCATGGCATGGCGGCACGAATTGAGATAAATAAACAAAAAGTATTATTAAACATATCCAAGCGTGTCACTGTGCTAATAAATGAGGAATAAAAAGAAAAAAAGAGAAAATGAAGAATATTTATCTGAAAATAGTGCAAAATAAAACATGACTAATAAATATGATGATATAATAGGTTTTGTTGTCACGAGAGTTGATGAAAAATGCTAAAAATTAAAAAAAAGTGTTGACATTGATTTAGGGTGATGATACACTAAATGAGTCGCTTGAAGGCGATAAGATCTTTGAAAATTGAACAGAATAACATAAATACATTTAAGTAAACCAGCAATTTTTATTTGAGTAAGCTAAGATTAAACTTTTAATTGAGAGTTTGATCCTGGCTCAGGACGAACGCTGGCGGCGTGCTTAACACATGCAAGTCGAGCGATGAAGTTCC
>NZ_KK211343.1:0-12125 GCF_000621745.1 Clostridium beijerinckii HUN142
AAAAGGAGTTCTATATGGTAAAATAAAGCCGACAACAACATAGTTGGAGGGATAATAAGTGGAAGAGATGATACCATATAAATGCTTAAAATGTGGGATAACAGAAAATATACCTAGGGAGGTTGTAGAATACTTTGATGAGATGGATCAAAGTAATATAGATGAACCGCCTTGTTTTTCATGCGAAAAATGCGGTGGCACTATGAGACCTAAAGAATACAAAGGGGTATACGGAAAAAAATATAAGCTATAATAAGAAAACCATAGGGAAATTAATCTCTATGGTTTTTAACTTAAAATATAATAAATTTCTCCGAAGGAGCGTGGCGCAGCCACTTTGTTCTATGATCCCTATTTCTATTGAAAATTATAGTCACTTAAAAACTATAAATTTTTATTTTTGTAACATTTCTTTCTACTCTACAGTATATTAATTAATATAACCGGCATTTTCTCCATGTCGTGTTGATCTTTTATGTGTATTAACAAAAAATTTATATTACCTTTCATTTTTATAAAAAAGCAGCAGTTAGAAACCTCCTGACTGCTGTTATTATATATCATTAAACATAAAGGGAACAAGGGGAATAAAGATTTCTCTTTACTCCCCTTGTACTAGAATTATTTAATGAACACCCAACTAATCTCTTTAACTCTTACAATATATTATAACATATATTAACAAAATTGTAAACTACTCCAACATCAATTTATATGTATTTATATTTGTCACGCCCTCTTTAAATTATAGTATATTTGTTATAATAGTAATATTTCTTGAAAGAGTAGTAGTCTTACAGTACTAGTATAATATAAAACTATAACTCTTTTAGCCTATAAGCTGTTTCGAAAAATCTAGAATTTTCACATTTACTTAAATATCTGTACTCTGCTATTAATGTTTTTGATTCATATTTTATCTTATTCAATTTCTTTCTGAATATGCGATATTTTAATCTACTATTTATTACACTCCCTATATGATTCCAATCTTTTTTTAATGTTTCTGTGTGAAGCTCAAATAAATTATTATCATAGTCATAAAAATATATAGGATATTCCTCATCTATACTTCTCTTCATAGGCTTATTTGATTCTAGGTCAAGATCTTTGATTTTTTTCCAATAACTCTCTACATCGGAAATTCATATTTTAAATGCTACATGATGATAAGTTCTATTAATAGTGGAAATACCACATTATCTAATTTCCAAAGAACATGATTTTCATTAACTACTGCTTGAAATCTACAATTTATCTAATTTTAATATAGTGCATCATTTTCCTTAACAATTTAGGCTTTGAATATTTTCTCTTGAACTACAAATACTAAAAAAGCAATTAATTTAATTACTTATTATAAGAATAATGAAAGGTGGCCAATAATATTGAAAAAATTTATTTTTATATTTTCTATTTTTTTATTTTTATCATTTAGTATAAGCATAATAGACGCCTTTGCCGCTACTAAAACTTTGCCTCAAGGGATGCATACCTTAAAAGACTCAGGATTATCAACTGGCATTGATTATAATGTTGAAAACAATTCTTCTGGCAGAGCTATGCTTTTTATAATTGACAGTAATCAATTAATACAAGAATCAATTCGATTCGAACCCAACTCTCGCAAATACACTATAAAACCTCTAAACTATGGAGATATAATTATAATCATTGGTGCAGGTAATCTGGAGTTTTCTTAAACTACATATTATAGTACCTTTTTTATATAATTTAAGAAAGATCTGCAACACAACAATTTAAAAAAATTATTATGCAACAACTCTTTAAGAATTAATTATGGAATCTTCTCAACATGGCATGTTGATATAAGTATATCATTGTCTAATATCGCCATTTCGCATTCCGTACTCGCTGTGCTCATGCACTTACGCATACATTTACAGTAGTACCAGTTCTAACGCGAAGGATTGTAAAATTTCTAATACCCTTCCCACATTCCGCTTCACAACCTGTAGGAAGTGGCCTAGGTGGAGGCATGAAAGTAAATCCAGTAAAGATACCTATACCTGCAAGCCATATAAAGTCTATATTATAAATACTAATTATTCTCTTTACTTATCAATTCTTCTGAAACATCAACTATCTCTTGACTCTTAGCTGCTATATCTTGAATAGTTCAAGATATAGTTAATATTTCATCATTTATGTGATTCATCTTAGTCTCAAGTAAATCTGATACTTCAACAACCTTCAAAATTGCTTGCAACATTTCAGATTCTTCATTTCTAGTTGATTGAGCCGTAGTCTTCGATTGATCTGCCAATTTCTTTACTTCTTCCGCAACAACCGCGAATCCTTTTCCTTGCTCACCTGCTCTAGCTGCCTCTATTGCCGCATTTAGTGAGAGTAAATTTGTCTGTTCTGAAATATACACAATATTATTTGAAGCCTCTGTAAATTTAGCTAGCTTTTCATTTATTATATTTTAATAAATCAGTAGCCTGTTCCCTCCTTAGCTACCGATTTATTTCATTATTTATCCTATATTACTTAAAATATTAGCTATCTTTATATCCTTTTCTCTTGAAATATCTAGGAACATATCATCAATTTTTATGATAGGACTTAATATGTCATTTGGAGGTATATATATTATTTTTCCTTCTCTACCATCTTCTAGTATTGCTCTCATACCAATATAATAAGGAGTTAAATTTTCTAAAAGTGCGAAAACAATTGGAATGTCATATTGCTTTAACCCATCTGTCATGAACATCTTAAAAGCCTCAAACGGAATTGTCCCCTTTTTATATACTCTGTTTGAAGTCATAGCATCGAATGTATCGGCTACAGCAATAATTTTTGCATATAAAGTAATATCTTTTTCACGTCTTCCAAGTGGATAACCAGAGCCATCAAGCCTTTCATGGTGCATAAGTATTGCGTTCTTTATATTCTGATTAACAATATTATATTGATCTATTAAATCATAACCCATTACTGGATGTTTTTTCATTTGATCAAATTCTTCATTTGTCAATTTATCAGGTTTATTTAATATCTTATTAGTTATTTTTGTCTTACCAATATCATGCAAAATTCCAGATTGGATTATATCGTTGATAGAATCTAATGGTAAGTTAATCCATTTGGCTATAAGCATAGAATATATACCTACATTCATACAATGAATATAAGTATATTCATCTGTTCTCTTTATAGAATTCAAGCATTCTATTATAATATTTGGTTCATTTAAATATCTTATTATTGATTTGCATACCTGTCTAACCTTATTAAGATTAACTTTACTTGTTGAAATTAATTCACTTATCATTTCCCTAATTATATTTAAGTTGAGATTATAGTCTTCATTAAACTCTTTTATTATACCGCTACATTCTTCATGTTCTGAGATGTACACATACACGCTATACTGACCCATATTTATTAATTTTTCAATAATATACGAATTCAATATTGTATTTCTTGAAACTATCTTGATACCGCCAAGTGTTATATCTTCAGCCAAATGCATTCCTTCTCTACATTTAAATAAGGACACCTTCTTTTTAAGCAATTTTACCACCCTCATTCTACTATCCCTTTTACTAACTATGTACCTGTTGTCGCTTAATTTATGCATATTAACTTCAAATATTGTCTCAATTCTTAGTGAATTGAATGCTTCTCCATATTCTTTGTTCCCTATGTGTACATTATAATTAAGTACTTACAATATTTCTACCATTGGATTTTGCCCTATATAACGCCTTATCTGCGCTTTCTATAAGTTCATCATAAGAACTTTCTAAGTTAGGCTGTATTGTTGCAATTCCTAAACTCAATGTAACATATGGCGATGCTTTAGAGTGCTCATGGACAATTTTTAATCCTTCAACATTTTTTCTTATTACCTCTGCTATAACCTTTGCCCCTTCAATATCAGTTTCTGGTAGTATTGCTGCAAATTCTTCTCCTCCATATCTTGCCGCAAAATCTAATGGCCGTTTTACGCTAGCTGCAATAGTCTTTGCAACTTCAATAAGACACTCATCACCTTTAAGATGCCCATAATTATCATTATATCCTTTGAAAAAATCAATATCAGCCATTATTAAAGATATTGGCTTCTGTGATCGCACACAACTTCTAAGGCTTGTCTCTATATAATTGTCAAAGCTTCTTCTATTAGAAATACCAGTAAGCCCATCTAATGTTGAAAGATTCTCTAGCTTAAAGTTAGCTTCCTTAAGATCAGATAATTCATTTAATTTTAATTCAAGCAGCTTCGTTTGCTCCTCAACTAATTTCTTTTGATTATATAACTCTAAAAACACTCTAACTTTACTTTGAAGGATAATCGGCTCTATAGGTTTAAAAAGATAGTCTACAGCTCCCTTTTCATAACCTTTAAATATACACATCTTCTCCTTGCTTATTGCTGTTACAAATATTATAGGAACATAGCGTGTTTTTGAATTCATTCTCATAAATTCGGCTGTTTCAAATCCATCCATTTCCGGCATTTGAACATCCAAAAGTACAAGTGCAAATTCATAATCAAGCATTAAACTTAATGCTTCATTTCCAGATGTTGCCTTTATAATATTACACTCCATATCTTCTAATAAGCTTTCTAACACCAATAAATTATCTTGTCTATCATCAACAATTAATATGTTAATATTGTTACTTTGTTTCATTCTTCTCCCCCACTAACTCAATTATTTTTGCGTTAATTTTATCTAAAGTTAATATGTAATCTACCTTTGTAGTGCTAATGGCTGACTTAGGCATAAAATATGCTTCCGCAGTATCAGGATCTTGTACTATTGTAATCCCTCCCAATTCTTTAATTCTTCTTAGGCCATTGCTTCCATCCTTATTGGCCCCTGTTAATATAATTCCTATTAATTCGTATCTATAAACTTCTGCTGCTGATTCAAATAAAACATCAATTGATGGTCTTGAATAATTTTCTTTATTGTCAACTGTAAGTGATAACGTTTCATCTTTTTCTATTAAGAGATGATAATTTGGTGGCGCAATATAGACGTTTCCAGGAAGTATGCCTTCCTTTTCATCAGCTTCCTTAACATTAATTTTACATAACTCTTTGAGGTATTTTACAATATATCCATTAGAATGCGAATTTAAATGCTGCACAATTATTACTGGAGCTGCAAAGCTTCTTGGTAAAGTAATTAATATTTTCTTTATTGCATCCATTCCACCTGCTGAAGCGCCTATAACTATTGCTCTATATTTCATATTATCATCCCCATTTTCGTGAGCTTATCCTTAAGTTAGTACTATAAGATTAAATGGTGTATTTCTTTCGATATATCTTTTTATCATCACAGAAAACATCAAAATCTTCTGAATTACTTGAAAACTTAATATTTTCTTTTAAACCTAAACAGAGAAAACATCCATTCCCCAAACTATCATGAAATAACTTTATCACTTTACTTTGCAATTCCTTATTAAAATATATCAGCACATTTCTACATATAATAACATGCATTTCTCCGAATACTCCATCTGTAACTAAATTATGTTCAGCAAAAGTAATCTTTTTTCTAAGTGAACTTTCAAATATAACAGAATCGTACTTTGCGGTATAATAATCAGAAAAGGAAGCAGTCCCTCCTGCTTTCTGATAATTATATGTATACTCTTTTACATCATCTATTTTAAAAATACCACTTTCAGCTTTTCTCAACACTTTATTATTAAAATCAGTTGCATATATCTGAACTCGTTCATACAATCCTTCTTCCTGAAGCAAAATGGCCATAGAGTATGCCTCTTCACCTGTTGAACATCCTGCATGCCAAATTCTAATAAATGGATACGTCTTTAAAATTGGAATAACCTTTTCTCTAAAAGCTTTATAGAAAGCTGGATCTCGAAACATTTCCGTAACATTAATAGAAAAGTCTGATAACAATGTTTTAAAAAACTCTCTATCATTTAATACTTTATGCTGCATCTCTGAAATATTATTTAATCCTGTTTCACCTAATCTTTTAATAATACGCCTTTTAATATGTGCGCTTGAATATTCTTTAAAGTCATATCCATATTTTAAATGTATTCCTTCTAGCAGAAGAGATATTTCAATATCTTCATTTTCAATCTGCTCCTCTATTTGTTTTCGTGTCATTTATATAACCACACCCTTAAAAGTGAAATAAGTCTATCAATTTCTACCGGTTTTGTTAAATAATCATTTGCTCCAGCTTCAATGCATTTTTGCCTATCATCTTTCATGGCTTTAGCTGTTACAGCTATAATTGGTATATTCTGAAGCTTAGGATCCTTTCTAATTTTCTTCATTGCAGTGTATCCATCCATTTCAGGCATCATTACATCCATTATAATTAGGTCTATATCCAAATTTTCATGCAATTTTTCAATACCTTCTGCGCCATTACGTCCGACAATTACACTAATCCCTTTTTCTTGAAGAGCACTTGATAAAGAAAATACATTTCTCATATCATCATCAATGATCAATACATTTTTATTAGCTAAAGAATTCTCTAGTTCATGATTATATTTTATATTTTGAATTTCTTTTCCTTCTAACTTTGATTCTACATCATTAAAGAATAAACTTGCTTCATCAATAAGTCTTTCGATAGAACGATTTCCCTTAATGATTATGCTATCAACATATTTTTTCAATTTCGCTTCATCATCTTGTGTAATATCCTCTTCTGTATGAATTAATATAGGAAAATTAATAATATTTTCCTCCTCTAATTTTTCTAAAAATTCTATTCCGGTCATATCCTTTAATTTTAGATCTAGTATCATGCAATCATATTGTTCAGTTTTTATTAAATTGTATGCCTGTAGACCATTATCTAATAAAGTTACCTCAAAGCCTTTTTCACTTAAATTATTGTATATAGATTTGACTTCTTCTCTATTTTCATCAATAATTAGAAGCTTTTTTAATTTCTTCGACATGTTTGCTTCAATATTATTAAATAAATTATCAATCGAATCTAAATCCGCAGGCTTTCTAATCCACTCTACCAGATTCTTTTGTCTTTCAACTGAGACCTTATCGTCTCTTCCAGAAATCACATGGATTGGTATATTCATAGTTGCCTCCATAGATTTCAATTTATCAGCAACCATCCATCCACTAATATCCGGCAATCCAATGTCAAGTAAAATGGCATCTGGTTTATATCTTTCTGCTAACTCAATTCCTTCTCTACCATTATTTACTGATAAAATTTTATATCCTTTCTTTTCAGCCAACTCAGATAATATGCTTAAAAACTGTTTATCATCTTCAATTATTAAAAGTAATCTTTCACTTTTTCTCTTAATTTCTTCATAGTTAATTTCACTAACCATAGAGCTATTTCCATCATTTACTAGAGTATTTGTTTCTTTATTAATATTTTTAATAGAATAACTTTCTCCTTCTAATTGTTTTAAGTGGATACCATCACTGCTATAACTCGAAATTACTAGAGTAAATGTGCTTCCAACGCCTTCCTTACTTTTTAAATAAATGGTTCCTCCAAGTAAGTAGGCAAGCTCTTTTGAAATAGATAATCCAAGACCTGTTCCGCCAAACTTTCTACTGATTGTTCCATCAACCTGCTTAAATTCTTCAAATATTAATTTTTGCTTATCCTCTGGTATTCCTATCCCAGTATCAGTAACTTCTATGCTTATTAAATTCGTAGCATCTCCTTTTATATTAAAGTATTTAATATCATGTTCTTTAGTTTTACAGATATTCATTCTAATGGAGCCTTCACTTGTAAACTTGAAGGCGTTAGCTAACAAATTGCTTATAATCTGCTGGAGCC
Source organism: Clostridium beijerinckii HUN142 (assembly GCF_000621745.1). Lineage (GTDB taxonomy): Bacteria > Bacillota > Clostridia > Clostridiales > Clostridiaceae > Clostridium > Clostridium beijerinckii_A. Next base: position 7,812 of record NZ_KK211343.1, read on the forward strand.
TTTGCTTATCTGATGCTATTTTTTCTGGAATTCCCTCTTCAATTCTAACTTCAAAAGCTAAACCTTTTTGTAATGAAATAGGATTAAATAGTCGTTTTATATCTTCAGCTAACTCTACCAAATAAACTTCCTCAAAATTAATATCCATTTTACCTGCTTCTACTTTTGATAAATCTAAAATATCATTGATAAGCCTTAGCAGGTTTTCGCCTGATGAGTGTATAGTTTTAGCATATTCACGCTGCTTATCAGTCAATGTCTCACTATCTTTATTATTTTCAAGCAATTGTGATAATACTAAAATGCTATTTAGAGGAGTTCTTAGTTCATGAGACATATTTGCTAAAAATTCAGATTTATATTTATTGGCCAACTTAAGGTCTTTCGCCTTCCTTTTTATTTCGGAATTTGCTTTCCTTAATTTTTCATTGCTTTCAGATATTACTCTCTTTTGTATTTCTAATTCTCGCGCTTGCTCTTGTAGCTCCTCATTGGATACCTTTAATTCTTCTTGCTGAGTTTGTAAATTCATTTCGGAATGTTTCAAAATTGTAGCTTGCTCTTCGAGCTCTTCATTATTTTGTCTTAGTTCTTCTTGCTGGACTTGCAATTCCTCTGCTTGTACTAAAGTTTTATTAAGAAGTTTTTGCATTTTTACTTGCGCTTTTGTTAAATTAATACTTATAGCAATATTTTCATTAACTTGTTCCATAAATTTCAATTCCACATCTGTAAACTCATTAAATGCTCCCAATTCTATTATGCATTCAACTTCATTATGATAAGTACAAGGGACAATTAAAATATTTCTAGGAATTGAATCTCCAACTCCTGATGTTATTTTCATATAATTCTCTGGTACATCCTTTATTAAGATGGATCTCTTTTCTAGAGCTGATTGTCCTATCAGACCTTCTCCGCAATGAAATTCGTTCGGTAATTCATCACTAATTTTATCAGCATAACTACCAAATAATTTATATGTATTTTTATCTGTTGCAATATAAATCCTACCAACTTGTGCATCTATGTATCTGCAAATGTAGCTAATTATTTGTAAACTTAATTCATTAATATCTTGTATTCCTCTTAACTCTTCACTTAATTCCGCCCGTCCTGCTGATAGCCAACCTTGATTTCTGTTTTCAATAATTAATCCCTTTAATTTGGTCATAAATATGTTAAAATATTTAGCCATATCTCCCAATTCATCCTTAGAATTAATTTCTAATCTCACCTCTAAATTTACATTTTCTTCTGCAATTCCTTTAAAGGTATTTGTAACAACCTTCACTGGTTTTAAAATCATTCTAACCACTAGGCCTGCAATAATTGCTGCTAAAGCAGTTGCTATCGTACCTCCAGCTAACATAATAGTTTTTGTTTGATTCTCCATTTTAACGAGATTAGTATTTCTATTCTGTAATAATCTCTCCTCTTCACTATTAATATCACCTAGTATTAATCGCATATTTTCCATCATAGCCTTTCCATCACCTGATTGAATAATAGCAATTATCTCTTTCAATTCCAATTGTCCTTCTATGACTTTTTGCCTATTAGTTATTATTTTAGTCTTTTCCCAATTCAACCATTCCCTATACTGTTTATCTAAGGCAATTAACCTTTGCTGTTGGTCTATGTTATCTACTGTAAGCTCTTTTAACTCATTATATTGTTGATCATATGAACTTTCCCCTTGATTAAATGGTTCTAGAAAACTTTTATTACCAGTTATTACGTACCCTCTTGCCCCGGTTTCCATATTTATTATGCTATTAAGCAATTCATCTGACTCTCGGATGACTCCATATGTATGAACACTCCACTCAACCGCTTCTGATTCTTTAATAAAATTCATATAACTATTTCCAATTACTACTAACATTATTAATATGACTATACCAAAACCTAAAAACAATTTTTGACCTATCATTAATTTCTTCACGCCCAATATTTTCCCCCTCCTTTGTATATTATTTCTATTGCAATACTTTCATTCAGCTCTATTCAGTGTTTCTTGTATTACCATTACGTAACTTGATAAGTTAGTAGCAAATGATTTTTTATGAAAATTAGTACTTAGTCAAATTATATCTTTATGCCTTACAATTTATCATTATGTAATTAAATTTATTGCTGAATACTATGTTATGTAGACTAATACTTAAAAATATAAAGTTGAGTTTGTGATAAAAAATATATTAGAACTATAGTTTTTATTTCGTAACAAGAAATGAAGAATTATTTAATTAATTTACTAGACATTTAGTTGTTGTAATTATACGGATATTATTTTGTAAACAATCTTTAGATAATACTTAAACATAAGAAGCAGAATACTTTCTTACTAAAAACTTTCGGAATCATTTATATTCCTAATAAGTAATAAAAATGTTAATTTTACATATTATTCACAATTCCTATCGATATACTGTAATTACTGATAACTCCATTATATATTGCAACTTTATAATTTACAATTATATAAAGTAGATAAATATTATATTTTGAATACTGTAGGGGTATTTTCCTAGTAAATTCATATATCCGTTGGTAATTATAACTATAATACCAATACCTTATTAGTGATTTATCAGAAATCACTAATAATAGTCTGATTTTTTACTCTAGATTACATTATAATTTATGTAGAAATGAAGTTATACATACTTTACAATCTTTGATAAGATTAAATAAAGAACTCTACTTCAAATTTAATGTCAAACTTATCTTGCAAATTAAAATGGTATTTGATTATTCGACGCCATAGATACTTTCTAATATCTCTGAGTTCTAGCACTCTTGTAGGTATCAAAAGCCAGGCAGTCTACAATTTTAAAACTCAAGCCCAATCTGATTCCTATTTCTGACTCCTAAACTTAGTATAGTTGTCTATGAATATTTAGAAATTTGCTGATTACATCTTTCATGTTTAATTCCAAACCCCATATAAAATGAAATCTATACAGTATTGTTCTTAAAAATAGATTAATTTTATGACTATAGAAATTATATTAATATGTATTTTAATTAAAATATGATGAATCGAGAATTGAAACGAATATATTAAAGAAACTGTTATCTCTTATTATAGTTTTTATCTTATTATTACCTATTACTCAACGCAATGCATACGCTATTCAGAATCTAGTTAAGATAGGATTATTCTTGCTTTATTCCAACGAATTATTCCTTTTCAAATTAAGGCCAATTACCAAACTGTAAAAGCTTGTGATGGCAATTTATACATTTCATAAAAATAAGCAGTAGTTGGATTGCTCCTAGCTACTGCCTTTGAAACCAAAAATATAATTTATGTAAATGACTTCTATAATACATTATTACTTATTTCTATATATAAATATACAAACTTTTATATATAGAAATAAGGGGAATAAAGATTTCTCTCCATCCCACTTATTCTAGAATTATTTAATGAGAACTAAACATGCTTTTTTATTAATTGCCCAATCACATTATAACATATATTAACATAATTGTTATCAAAACTCATATTATTTATTTTAATTCTTAAGAATACTTTCCTGATACATATCATATATGCATGGTATAGATGATACTGTGTTTGTTAATGAACTTACAATAACACTTTTAACCAGATAATTGTAACATCTAAATATATAACAATAAACATTTCGTATAATTTTATTTTTTGTAATCCTCTATTAATTTTCCTGTCAATTATATCTAGTTCATATTAAATAAATATTTGTTTATCTCTTGCCTTTTATCATTGATCCTACTATAAATATCCTACATTTTTTATACTTGCAATTAGATTATTGAATTTTAAACGCTAAATTTATTAAGGAATACTAAATATAATAGTTGCTGCAGCACCATTTGCTAATGCACCAACATTTCCAGTACGTGTAATTTGAACTGCTAACAAATCACACCTATTAACTGCAACTGGAGGACTTACTGATACTGCACAACAATTTGGAGCTGCTGCGCTACTAGGACCAGTTACAGTTGCGACAATCCCAGTGTCTGTCGTAGTATTACCACAATCTGTACTTCTAATTATTCTAGCACTTACTGTGTCTGTTGCTGCCAATGGTTCAGTTCTAACACTTAAAACTATTCCTATAAGAGTTGAGTTTTCCGGTACTACTACGGTGTTTCTAATAAAACTTGGTGATGAAGTACCCAATCCTAAGAAATCATTGTTTCCAAGTGATTGGTCTGTACCTAAATAAATTGTACTTCCACCTGGCCCTGTTGCTCCTGTTGGCCCTATTGAACCTGTTACTCCTGTTGCTCCACTTGGACCTGTCACTCCTGTTG
>NZ_KK211343.1:12505-21323 GCF_000621745.1 Clostridium beijerinckii HUN142
CACTCCTGTTGCTCCACTTGGTCCAGTTACTCCTGTTGGTCCGATTGGACCTGTCACTCCTGTTGGCCCGATTGGTCCAGGCAAACCCGGACTACATCTACAGCAACAGCAGCATATTCTATCATTCCCGCAGTGGGATTCACAATTAAACTTATTTGGAGGATTCACATATTGTCCATGTTCATTGTAATATCCATTTTTGTTAATCATTTTTCTTCTCCTATCCAATGTTATCTGCATTATTATATGATTCAGAAATTATATTTGTTAATATAGAAACTACATTAAAATTAATTTTATCCGATTCTATAAATTACTAATTAGCACTCAATATCGCCCTCAAAAAACGTATTATCCAAACTCTATATAATAATCATTTTTCAAAATTAATTTGATATATATAATAAAAATGGTTCCCAATATAAGGGGACCTAAGATATTATTTGTAATTGCCTATATTATAAACTAGCCAACTTGTCTAATTCCATAGTAAAACTTGTAACTTCCTCAACACTAGCATTTGTTTCTTCTATTGCAGCTGATTGTTGCTCGGTTATATCTAATGTAATGTTTGATACCTGCATGGTTCTTTCCATTGATGTCTGTATTTTTTCTACTAAACCAGCAATATTCTTTGATGTTTCTTTAGAGTTTTCTGCTAAATTTCTAATTTCTTTTGCGACAACAGAAAATCCTTTTCCTAAATCTCCGACCCTTGCTGCCTCAATTGAAGCATTAAGTCCAAGCATTTTTGTTTGATTAGTTATATCCTTAATATATCCTAAAATAACATTTATTTCATTAGAAAGTTCTCGCACTTTTACTATCTGGCTGTTTAATAAATTTTGATTTTCAGTAACATCTACTGATGGCGCAGCAAGTTGACGAGTTGTAATCAATAATATCTTTTAAATAATTTTCATCTATTTATGTAATAACAGACATTTAAACATATATCCTTTATGAAAACAAAATGAAGGAGGTTAAAACTATGGCTGTAACTAAAACTATCGACTCTGTTTCTCTCAGTATTGAAGTTCAAAAAGCTTTAGACAAAGCAGGCGACCCAATTTATACAAAGAAAACTTTCTCAGGTATAAAAACAGATGCTACACCTGAAAATGTGTATGCCGTTGCTGATGCAATTAAAGGTGTTATGGAAGCCAATACTAGAGATTACTTTATTAATGAATCTTCTAGTTTAGCAAATGCCTAAGATCTTATTCTAAAAAAATATTGTATGAAACTCGACTCACATTCGTTCGCTGAGTGCTCACAGAGTAAGCGACCATCATCAAATCATAGATGCTCACAGAGAAAGTTCTGCTAGCCAAATACAAGATTTGGAGCATCACTTTTGATATGTCTGCTTAAGTGATTCACACTGAATCATAGATTCGGGTTCTCTACTTAAGATTGGAGGGAAATTAAATGGAATATTCTTTATCTATGACTTTTTTAACTGTGGCTGGTGAAAAAAGTACTTTAAGTGTTTCTGGAGTTAAACCTACTCTTACAAAAGATGAGGTTAACGCACTTATGGATACTGTAATTGCTAAGAATGTTTTCAAAGCTAATTCTGGTAATTTAGTTAAGAAATCTGGTGCTCAAGTGACTCAAAGACAAGTTACTAAATTTGATGTAGCTTAGTTTTGAGTAACATTATAGAAGCTTGTCTCTATAATAGACAAGCTTCTATTTTTTATACTTTCTTTTCAGCTTCTAATCTAGCTCTTCTCTCTTCTTTTAATTTTGTAGCTGCAGCAACAAGTAAATCATTATTATCTAATAATTCATCTGTAGCATAAGGCAATACTTTATCAAAAATCCATGCTTCAAATTTCTCTGCTCCATGTAATTCAGATTTAGCTACCAATGGATATATATCATTCAGGAATTACACTCATTTCTATATTTTGAATGGCATCAGTTCCGTCTTTCATCTTTCCAGTAACTACACCTGCTCCGTGTTTCACGGATCCCGCACAGTGTCTTGAAATTCCATCATTATGCTTTTGCTATATCAATCCCAACAGCATAATCTTTATTATTAATTTTTACCCATCGTATTTCTCCAAAGCGTTCATCTTTAAAATTCATAAGCTATCCATTTTTTTATCTCCTTTTTTCGGATTTAATCTTGCCCTAAAGCCTTTCTGCATGCATCGCAAACAACCGCTCCATTAAATTCAACAACATCTTTATCACTTCCACAAAAGATGCATCCTTTAATATATTTTCTAACAACCACCCCATTATCAACCTTAATTATCTCCATAGAATCTCCATCGTCAATTCCTAGTACCTTTCTTATTTCCTTTGGTATTACAATCCTTCCAAGCGGATCAAGTTTTCTCACTATTCCTGATACTTTCATTTAAATAACTTCCCTTCATAATTTAGCTTTGCTTAATTCTCAAAAAAATTCGTTTTCATGCCATTTTTCACTCTATAATTGTGCATTGTGAACTATGCATTGTAAATTTACTTAAGCCTATAATTATTACTAATATCCTTCTCAATTTCTACTACATAATCTTTTGACATTTCATATATTCTTGAAGCAACCCCTTCATCAAAAGCTAGCAATCTATCTATTGGAAATTCACTGCTGACTATAATAGGCAGAAAATTAAGATACCTGTAATTAATAATTTCAAACATAATATTTACATCTGTTTCATTGATTTTTCCCTTAAAAAGATCATCAACAAGTAGAATCTCACATAATTGATACTTTGAGATGGTCCTAGTATAATATTCTTCATCAATCATATTTTGTTTTATCTTTGTGATTACATCACGATAAGGCATGTACACCACTTTAATTCTTTGTTTTAAAAAATTTAATGCAACAGCAATGCTACAGTGCGTTTTACCGCTGCCAACCTGGCCACATAATAAAATACTATTTCTCCTATTATCTTTTATTTCATCAAAATCAGTACAATATGCTGCTGCAGTGTCCTTAATTCTTTGAGAAGCATTATTCCAAACTTCAAAGCTAGAGAAAGTAAGTTTACTTTGTTCAACATTGATTCCTGAATACTTCCACTCATTCTTCAGTTTTTCTATTTTCCTGCATTCACAGGCTACAGCAAGAGGCTGCATATGTTCCTGAGTGATAAGTATCCATCCAGTATCACTGCATTTATCACATTTATATGAGGTTCGCTTCAATCCTCTTTCGTTCAGCTTCTGTAAGTTTTCGCGGTTCCTTTGGCTTGAATCCTGCAAATTCATTTTTATCTGCTGTGTTACTCTTTCCATTGCTTCTAACCCCATTTTTCTTTACCTCCATATGATCTTCTGGATACCCATCTCTCCTCCAGTTTTTTAATACCCCAATCGCATACTTTATGTCAGGGCAATTCTTTTCAAACCCAACATCCATGGCCATCTTAACCATTTTTTCTCCATGGATATCAATAGCTGATCTAAGTGCAACATAGTCGCATCCTCCTAGCTTTCCTGTTATTTTTTCATGATAATGCATAAGTTCTAAAACCTTAAGATTTATATCCTCCTCTTTTCCCAATTCACTTTTAATATTATTATGCTTGTCGAAGAGGCTTGATTTGCTTACTTCTTCATTGGAATTTGAGTTTTTATTATTCAAATCACAAGTACTCTTTTTACTCTCTGTATTTTTATCTTTATCTATCTCTTTTTTCTTTTTCTCTATCTCTTTCTTATTCTGTTGCGTTACTGTAACGTTACTTTTATTTGGTGTAACGTTACCAGTATTTTTAGTAACAGTACAATTATTATCAGAAGTTTCTATAATGCCATTAGTGTTAGCTGCATTAGTAACATTATTAGATTTATCATCAATCACAGTATTTTCAGAAGCTTCTTCCGTCACTTCCAAATTTTCCAATATATCATTTTTACCTAGAGCTTTATCTTCTTCCATACTAGAATTTGCAGAGTAATCTTTCTTTCGTTCTAAGTTATTAGTTCTTTTTAATTCTACATTTTCATTCAAATCTTGATTTGCTTCTAAATCCATATATTCTTCTAAGACTTGATCTTCCTGAGTTTCCTCCTTATTACTTTTAGTTAGATTCTTCTCTTCTTTTTTCTTTTCTCTATGACTTTCAACTCTTTTTCTATTTTGTTCACGGACCCTTTCCATTCCCTCTATGTTCTGATGCTTATCCCAGTTCACAATTCTAATTACTTTATCACAATCTATTTGAATCATGCCAAAGTTAGATAATACTTTTAATGCAATCTTAATATCCTCTAAAGGCCTAGAAAATAATACAGCTAACATTTTGTCAGTGAGAGGTTTTCCTTCTGATAATAAAACCTTTCCATTGGAATTAAGTTTTCCACCAAGTAAAAGTATTCTTATCCACACGTAATGAATTGTATCCCTCTTAGGCATTGCGTCTATTAATTTTATTTTTTCATCATCATGCATATTAGTGGCTAATTTAATCCATTTAATATCTGCCATTATTTTCGCGCTCCCATAAATAAAATTGCCTAAACCTTTCAAGCCCATTCCATGATGGGTTCAACTCAATTAACTTACAAACATCTATATAACATTTAAAAACTTTAAGATTCATTTGTAAATCCTCTCTTTCTTCTATACATCCTTACCAAAAGTTAAATCTTTTATATCCTCTAAGTTAGATAAATCTTTCCAATTGTTTTCTTCTAAAAATTTCATTAATTCTGTTCTGGTTATCTTTAGACTTCCAAGCTTTAATCCTCGAATCACATTATTTCTTAATAGATCATACACAGAATTTCTATTAACTTTTAATAACTCTGCTGCTTCAGACACAGTATATAAAACTGGCTCCATCCCTATCCCCCTATTCTCATCTCAATAATTCATCCCTCACAAATTCACTTCACATTACAAGTGCTATTTCATTCCCACTTAATAAAAAGATCATATCTATAACTTTCTACTTAATATTAAGCGTTTCTATCAGTTTTCATATTGTTAAATTCATCAATAATAAATAGTTCTTCTATTGTTTTCCCCCAAAAATTCGAAATGAATTTAGCCTCTGTTACACTAAAATCAGATTTACCATTTATTTTGTAATTTAAAGCACTTCCAGTTATTTTAAGTTTTTCAGCTAATTCCTGTTGAGTAATTCTTTTTTCTACCATAATGCCTTTCAATTTACTATACATACCTCAGTCTCCTTTTTAATTATTTAAATCTTAATATATGTTCATTTAAATTTTCATTATGATAATTAGTTTTTTAATATTATCTAATCGCTAATTTTATTTCATTATAAATTATCATTTAGATAATTTCAACATATTTTACTTAATTTAATATAATTCATTTTATCTTTTAGTTAATTTGGTGTTTATTAATTAGCAAATAGTTTATAATATAAATTAGTAAATTGTGTATAGCGTATAGGGTGGTGATAATATGAGTAAATTTCCTACTAGACTTAAAGAACTTCGTGAAGAAAAAGGATTATTAGGTAAAGACTTTGCAAAAATTATGAGTGTTGAACCTGCAACAGTAACCAATTGGGAAAAGGGGAATAGATTTCCTAAGGATGATGTCTTGATTAAAATTGCTGATTATTTTGACTGTAGTACTGATTATCTTCTAGGAAGAACTGATGATAAACTTGCAAAAGTATACTCAGGAACATTGCACAATCAAACTATAGAAATTGAAATTGACAAAGGATATCCGCATGAATTAACCCCTGAAGATGTCCAAAATATCCTTAAGCAGCTAGATGCCGTAGGTTTAGATGTAAACAAATTAATTGAAAACTCCAAAAATAAATAGCACAGCAAAAAACCATAGATTTCTTATCTATGGTTTTTTTGTATTATTTTGACTTTAATTGATTAAATATTTATCTTTTCTTTTAAAAAATTTGAATTTTTATTCCAAAATATTGAAATTTATATTCTATAATGTTATAATTTTCCATAGAACTTAAGTTCGCTAATTTTAGGGGGAACGCTTTATGCTATGGCAGTATATTTTAAAAATAAAACTCAATGATGAAATCGTTTATTTAAGAGATATAGAACACATAGAAGATCGGATGTTAGATGAAGAAAAAAGTTTATTGGATAAGAATACTATAGATTTTGAAATACTATCTAATATGAAGGTGAACAATAATGCAAGGTAGCATTAGTAAAAAGGGAAAAAACTATTATATTAGGTACTACGATGATATACATGTGCAAAAAAGCAAATTGAAAAAGTAATTGCTCCATCCTATGATGAAGCCGAAAAAAATTAAATGAAATAATATATAAACAAAATAATGGATATATAAGCTCAAATATATCTTTAAAAGCTTATTTAAATATGTGGCTAGAAGATTATGTATACTTTTAGCATTATCAATAATTTTTGTATATATATCTTTATATAGAAAATATAAACTCAACATTATCTCATCAAATTTAGGCAATTTATCCATGAATATCTCATAGAGCAAAGGTAAAATAACTGTTATTTTATGATTTATTTCTTCTGCTTCAAAGTCAAACTCAAAATGTGTTAATTTATTTCTCCATTCATTTAGTTTATTAAAACATTCATATTGATATTCAACGATATTATAATGAACTTCATAAGTAGGGAAAAAGCAGAAATGTTATAAAAAACAATAATAAACTCTTAAAACAATTTCTTAATTATGCTGTTGACTGCAGATATATTTTAAAAAATCCTTGTGGCGGTAAAAAAGTTGTTATTCCAAAGGATAAAGCTAAAAATATAGATAAGGATCTTAGCGATATTTCAATCTTCTCTAAAGAAAGCATGCAAAAAATACTTTCTCAAAAAGAAGACACTAAAATACGATACATAGCTTTAATTTCCTATGCAACTGGCATGAGACGTGGTGAGATCTTGGGATTAAGAGAATCTGATATAGATTATACTAATCTGGAAATTCGTATTAGGCGAAATTTAGTTACAACATTTGTCTATGATGATGATGGCAATAAACATAAAGAAACATTTTTAGATGAAACAAAAACTCATACTTCTGTTAGAGATATCCCCTTACCATATAATTTAATTCCAATTATAAAATCTGCTATAGCTTTAAAGAAAAAGGATATGCTAAAGTGTGGCGATAGTTATAACAGAACAAATAAAGATTTCATATTTTTAACTGAAGCTGGTGAGTATATAGATGCAGGTAATATTGATAAGAGCTGGATATATTTTTTGAAAAGATGTAAAGTAGATCATTTAAAATTCCATGCATTAAGACACACCTATGCCACTTAACAATTTGAAAATAATATTAGAGTTGAAACAGTATCAAAATTACTTGGGTATGCTAGTATCGAAATAACTTCTAATATCTATACTCATGTCATGAAGAAGGAAAAACAGAAGACTGTTGATGCGTTGACTTTACTGAATTAATAACTTTTCATGAAGTAAAATAGTAGCTTCATTTGTTACCTATGATAAATATATCTAAAAAAACAGTAAAAAGCCTAAGGCTAGATTAAATCTAACTCTTAGGCTCTTAGAAGTCATATAATTTTTAATCTAACAAGAGTCTGTCAAGACTTTCGTGTAAACTTCAAAAAGTAATATGTTTATTTTATAAGGTTGGAGGTAGAATAAAACTTCCAACCTTAATTTTATAGTTATTCAATATTATTACATTATATATGTATAGATTGAGTGAGTTAAGTTCCGGTATTTTTAAAACAAAACTTCGTCTAAACGACCTTCGAAGAAGATTGATAATTGAGCTAAAATTTGAGCCCACCCCTTAATTCCTTGCGTCCATTTCTTTGTTATATCAATAGTTGCAAGATAAAGTATCTTTAGTAATGACTCATCGTTAGGGAAAATTGATTTACTTTTAGTAACTTTCCTAAGTTGGCGGTTATAACTCTCCATTGCATTTGTTGTATATATTATTTTTCTTATTTCAGGTGGGTATTTGAAAAATGTTGAGAGTTCATCCCAATTGTTTCTCCAACTTTTTATTGCTATTAGATATTTGTCTCCCCATTTTTCTTCTAGATTATCTAATTCTGCTAAAGCGACGTCTTCTGTTGGTGCTTTATATACTAATTTCAAATCAGCATTAAAGGCTTTTAAATCCTTATAAGATAAATATTTACTAGAATTTCTTATTTGATGAATAATACATCTTTGTATTTCAGTATTAGGAAATACTGCTTTAATAGCTTCTTTAAAACCGTTGAGACCATCAACACATGCTATTAGAATATCATTTATACCACGGTTTTTAAGTTCATTTAAAACTAATAACCAGTATTTTGATGATTCAGAAGCACCGATCCAAATACCCAATACATCTTTCTTACCTTCAAGGTTAACTCCGATAACAGCATACGCTGCTTTCGACACAATAGCATTATCTTTTCTTACTTTAAAATGGATTGCATCCATAAATATTATTGGATAAATTGATTCTAATGGCCTGCTTTGCCACTCTTTAAGTATTGGAATAACTTTATCTGTTATATTAGAAATAAGAGTTGGTGATGCATCCATTCCATAAATATCATTAATTTGAGTTGCTATATCTCTTGCGGTCATTCCTTTTGCATACATTCCAATTACAGCACTTTCTAGGTGTGATACATCAGTTTGATGTTTCTTCACTATCGCCGGCTCAAATGAGCCTTCGCGGTCTCTTGGAACATCTAAATCAAATAGTCCTAAATTTGATTTCATAGTCTTTGTACTTTTTCCATTTCTACTATTTGAAGTGTTTTTATGTTCATAATCATGTTTAGCATATCCTAAGTGACTTTCCATCTCCGATTCCAGCATCTGCTGAAGTAACCCTCC
>NZ_JHXK01000050.1 GCF_000621745.1 Clostridium beijerinckii HUN142
TTTATGAATAACATTATAACACCGATTAGAAATGTTCCTAGTAAAGGATATAAAAATACTGGTTTAATACCTTCCAAACTGTTTGGTAAGCCTGCAAATAACTTCTTAAGACCAACAACTAAATATCCAGCAATGAAACCTGCAAGTAATGCACCTAAGAAACCACCAGAAACTGCTGGAATCTTTGGATCAAATGCACTTGCAAAAGTAATACCCGCACTAGCTAAAGCACCACCAACAAAACCTACTGAAAGAGCTGGTCTATCTCCAATACTCATTGCAATAAATCCAGCAAGAACTGGTAACATAAATCCAAATGCTGTCCCACCAATCTTCATTAATACTGCTGCAATAGGTGTGCCTGAACCAAAGCCACTTGGATTTGCAGGATTAAATGTATCAAATAAGAATGCTAAAGCTATTAATATACCACCACCTATTACAAACGGTAACATATGTGATACACCATTCATAAGATGCTTATAAATTTGACGTCCAACTGATTCGTTTGAAACATCTTCGCTGTTATCAGCACCACCTGCATGATGATATATTGGAGCATTTCCACTTATAGCTTCCTCAATTAATTGAGTCGACTTGTGTATTCCATCTGCTACCTTAGTTTTAATTACTCTCTTACCATCAAATCTAGCCATTTCTACATTTTTATCAGCTGCTATAATTATACATTCTGCATTTGCTATTTCTTCTTTTGTTAAAACGTTTTTAGCTCCACCAGAACCATTTGTCTCAACTTTTATTGAGACTCCCATATCTTTACCTTTATTTTCAAGGCTTTCTGCTGCCATGTATGTATGCGCAATTCCAGTTGGGCAAGCAGTAACTGCTAATACTCTGTATCCATTAGAATCAGATTTAACTTCTTCCTTTGCCTCATCCGGGAATTTTTCTGTTTCTTTTTGATCTATTAATTTTAAGAATTCATCTGTATCAGAACAATTGATTAAACTTGCTCTAAAGCTTTCATCCATCAATATTGTTGATAATCTTGCTAAAACTTCAAGATGTAAATTATCATTGTTATCTGGCACTGCGATCATGAAGAAAAGATGTGCAGGTTGACCATCTAAAGAATCATAATCAACACCATTTTTGCAGATTGCTGCTGCAAGAGATGCTTTTTTTACTGCACTTGTTTTTCCATGAGGAATTGCTATTCCATCTCCAATTCCTGTTGTGCTTAATTCTTCTCTAGCTAATATTGCCTTTTTATATTCTTCTTTATTGTTTAAGTTTCCTGTCTTATCCATTAAGTCAACTAATTCATTAATACATTGCTCTTTTGTACTAGGATTAAAATTTAAGTTAATACCTTGTTTGTATAATAAATCTACAATTTTCATTTTTGATCCTCCCTAAAATTTAAAATATGTTATAACCTTTTATAATTTATTTAAGTTGTTTTAATAATTCATATACTTCTTTTTCTGTTGCAAGTTCTTGTGAGAAAGCACTTGCACTACCAGTAGCAATTCCCATCTTAAATGCTTCATCTATGTCGTTATTTTTTAGATATCCACATAAGAAACCTGCTACCATTGAGTCTCCAGCACCAACTGAATTTTTTAGAACTCCTTTTGGAACCTCTCTCTTTATTGGTTCACCATTTTCAGGTAATAAAATAGCTCCATCCCCGGCCATTGAAATAAGAACATTTTTTGCTCCCATCTCTTGAAGTCTTTTACCATATTTAATTATATCTTCATCACTTTTCAACTCAATATTGAACATTTCTGCAAGTTCATGATGATTTGGTTTTATTAAAAATGGTTTATATTTTAATACTTTTAATAGTAAATCTTTCGTTGCATCAACAATGAATTCTACACCTTTGTCTAATAACCTAATCATAATGTTTTCATAGATGTCATCTGGTACACTATTTGGTATACTTCCTGATAATATCAAGTAATCACCTTTAGTTAAATCAGAAAGCTTTTCATATAGTATTTTTAAATCTTCGCTTGTAATTTCAGGACCAGAACCATTAATTTCTGTTTCCCCATCACTTTTAAGCTTGACATTGATTCTAGAAAAGCCATTATTTAGTTTTACAAAATCACAACTTACTCCATAACTTCTAATTTGTCTTAATATTTCATCTCCAGTAAATCCTGCAACATATCCAAGAGCTGTATTTTCAACTCCTAAGTTTTTAAGAACTATAGATACATTTATCCCTTTACCACCTGCATAAATTTGTTCTTCTTGATTTCTATTTAAGGAATCAACTTTAAAAGAATCAACTTTAACTATATAATCTAACGAAGGATTAAGAGTTATTGTATTAATCATTTTTTACCACCTCTACTACATTGTTTTCATAATTAACATTATTTCAAATCAGTAACTGATACCTATATCTTTTGTTTCTCTAAAAATTATGTTAAGCCTCTCTCCCGTAAACATTATCACTATTCCTCTGATTTAATAATAACTTATATTTCAACAAATTTCAATCATTTTCTTTCAAAATAAATCATATAACTTCATCAAATTTTGCAAAAATCATTATATATCCATTGTTTATACTCTATTTCATCGTTTTTGATTTTTTTTGATTGCTTTGATTTGTTTAGCTTTTGTAATATTATTTCTAGTGTTTCACATTCCTTTATTTAATACTCGCAAATACAAATTTTTTTTAACAAATTCTTATAACTCACTTAATGATTCAATATCTACTGGTTCGATATCATCAGAATTTATAAATATTATTCGAAGTAAAATTAAACACTTCATTAATACAATTGAAGTTGAAACACCTGATAAACAAATATTAATGTTAAAAGAATTTGTTCAGTATATAAGATATAATTTAGCAAATGATGTAGTAGAAATAAAAGTTGCTATAATTTCACCTGAAAACAGTTCAGAAATCATTTTTCAAGAATTTTTATATAGTTCTTCTTAAAAGTAGCATTGCGGTTACCGCAATGCTACTATACATACTTTTCAGTGGTTTCGACAACTCATATCAAAAAGCAAATAAAAAAGCTATACTAGTTACCACAACCAGTACAGCTCTTAATTATTCACATATTTATTTATTAAACTTTAACGTAATTGTCATATTTTAGGTGGAGACGAAGCGTAACCAGCCCGTATCCTCTTATTATTTAATTCCATTATCAGATCTTATCCTCACACTTATTTGTCCAGAGTTTTAGTATCCTTACAAATTAAATATTTTTCTATCTTTCTCATAAGCCTACTTCTTATAAAATAAAAATAGGCAAAGTAAATTACAATATAGATATACATTAAAATCTGGTATCTGTACTTATCAGCGTAAAGTGCAGTTAGAACACCTATATAAAGAATAATAGCTGAATATAAATTTAATTTTCCTAAATTACTTAAATACTCATTAACATTTGTAATTTCATATATCTTTTCTGTTTTCGATAATTTTTTATTAATTATCGCTTCTGGTTTTTTAAATATGTAACATACTCCATTAAGAGCATATACTAAAAAGATTATTGAACATATAGCTAAAGTAAAAATATAAAAATTCATAACTATCTCCTTCCATATATGGTGTAATTAATTTTCCACATTCTATGTTTAATTGAACATTTGGCTTGCTAGAATTTAAGTGCAAATTTATTATTGCAACGTATGTAGATAAAGATATTAACAAAGTTTCTAAAACTTTAAGTTCATATCTTCACTAGAAATCATAAATATATTTGTGGAGAAAACATTTGAAAATGAGTTGTTAAAGCTTCTTAGCCGTAGGTTGTTCCAGTTTAGCCTGTCAAACTGAAAGTTGGAGCATGCTAAAGTGGATACAACCTGATGCTTAGAAGCTTCAGCGATATTTTCATAGCTTTTCGGAATCAAAATATTTATGATTTCGGTAAATTATCACATAAATGCAGTTTTAAATTTTGGTATCTATATATTATAAAATTGCTATATAAAAAATATCGCAAATTCATACGAATGCTGCGATATTTTAATATATATATTATTTATTATTGTTGTTTAAAATTATGCAAATCTTTCAATAAATTCATTTAATCTTTTTAAATTAGCATTTATACTTTCAATAGTAGCACTTATTTCTTCAATAGCTGCTGCTTGTTCTTCACTTTCTGATGCTGATTCATTTACAGCTCCAATTATAGTATTTATTGACTGATTCATATTCATAACAATATCATTTATTGTTCTAGTTGATTCTTTACTTTGGCTTGCAAGCTTTCTAATTTCAGTTGATACAACATTAAATCCTTTGCCATGTTCACCAGCTCTTGCAGATTCAATAGCTGCATTTAATCCTAGTAAATTTGTTTGATCTGCGATACTCTTAATAATTTCTATAGCGTCTGATGTTTTCTTTGAAGTTTCCATAACATCTTGAGCCTGCTTTAGAGTCTTTTGTCCAGTTAGAGCAAAATTTGAGGCCGAATTAGCTAATTCACTAACACTTGTAGAAACTTGATCTAATGATTCTGATATTTCTGAAACACTATTTACCAATCGAGTAGTATCATCTAAATCAATTCCATCACTAATTGTTCCAATGATCTTCCCTTTTGAATTTCTAATAGGTATTGATATAACTTTTATTTCTTTCCCAGCTACATTGGTATCACCTTTTTCAAGTCTTCCACTTCTTAAAGAATCTTTTATAACATCTAATGGTTCAGAGCCAGCTCTAAGTTGCAACTGAAATCCTTTAGGATCTTCATATTCGATATATTTTTCAGTATCTGTTAATCCAAACGCTGTATCATCTCTTGATAGATCGTTAAGATATGGCAAAACAATAGAAAATGCCCTTAAAATTTCCTCGTCCGTTAAATTCTCAGTTAAATGCTCTTTATATCCCATGATAATCCCCCTCAAATATTTATATTCATATATATTATATCTTTATAGAATTAATAATTCTACATAAGTAGTCAAATTCCTTTATTATTTTGCAAATATCACTCTATTTTCATTAATATAATTAAACAATAAACTATAAATAATATTACTTTAATCTCAAATAAATCTCTAAGTTATCTTTGTAATTTGAATGTAAATAAATTATAGATTTCATCTTCTATTTAGTTGGTTAGTAAAGCTTATAATATTTTCCACTAATTCCAAATACTATAATATTTCACTAATGTACTTAGCAGAATTTTATCTAAACAAAAACTACAATTTCATTTTTATGATGTAACTTAAAATACTCTCACAACAAAAATAGCGCTTTATTAACAAAAGCGAATAACATTAAATCTGAAATACCTATAAATTTTTCATCATCAAATATTCTGTGTAATATGATCCATCTTTTAATTTTAAAGAGTTGCTTCTTGTCCCATACTTTTTAAAACCAAATTTTTCATATAAGTTTATTGCCTTATAGTTATCACTTGCCACCTCTAATTCAACTTGTTCAAATCCAACTTTTTTTGCATATTTTAAGATTTCAGTTAACAAAGCTTTTCCAACTCCAAGATTCCAAGCTTCTTTAATAACTGCTATTCCAAAATTTGCTCTGTGTGAAACTTTAATCATATTTCCAACAGTACATACACTTGAATTTCCAACAAGTTTATCATCAATAAATGCTGAAATCATTACATCATTATTACTTTCGTTAATGTCATTGATGAATTTTTCTTCATCTTCTATAGTCATAGTAATTTCTTCTGGATACCTAAGCATATAGTCTGTTTCTGATGATGCCTTTCTTAAGTAATCAATTAATTTTTCTGCATCCTTCGCATCAGGACTTCTTAATATGCATTCTTCTCCATTTTTCAATTTTACTTTTTTGTCTTCAAATATCATAATTAACAACTCCACTCATTATAACATAAGTCTGTCCAATTTTTATATAACATTTTGAAACCTTACCATATTATAACACAGATTTAAAACATCACATTAAGTAATTGTTATTCACCCTAAAAGTTATTGATATTAATTCATCTGCTGTTCTCATTTTTAGCATTGATTATTGCCAAACTTAAAAATCTTTTCTGCCAGTATGCCACATTATAAAATAAATAATGACTATAAAATCTCTAAATTAGCTATAAATCCCAATATTGAAAAATCGTTATTTTACAAGAAAATCTGCTTCGCATACTATGTTTTCATGCCATTTTCAAAAATTATTTGCAGATTTCACTCCAATATAAATTCCTATAGCATAAAATAATGATGAAAAAGTACTACAAGAAATTTGTTTAAAAACAGATTTTATCACAGTATTTTTTCACCAAGATATCACTCTATTAAATTTAAAATAAATACTTTCATTATGGAATCTAATCTTATAAATTTTCTTACTTTAGATTAACTTTTCTGGGATGAATTTAGATGAAATTCTCTTTATTAAAGCATAATCAAGTATTAGAAGAACTCCTCCTGCTACAATCATTATAAAATTGCTAAGTAATAGTACTCCTGTCATCTGACCAATTAATACAAGAATAACTGGGATTACAAGAAGCCCGCTTATTTGTTGTGCTTCTTGGAAAGTTTCCGACTTTGCTGACACCATAACTGTAAGTATTAACGATAGAAAATTAATTGCAGGTGAAAGCCAAAGTATAATTATCAGCCATTTTATATCTGGAAAAATAAGTTTTCCAAAGTATATAAAGCCACCTACATTAAATATTATTCCAATTGCTATAAATGAGACCAAAGTCACAATATACGATGGAATAAATACACCTAAGATTTTAGCTCTAAGTAATTGCTCCATGGATGTTGGAGTATAAAGCAAAGACTCTAAAGTTTTATGTTCCTTTTCTCCTACAAAACTACTAGCCCCAATAACTGATGAACACATTATAGGTATTATAAGAAAATATGATGGAAACATGAAGTTTATAGCCACTTTTACTAGTAATTGAGCTGGAGTATATATTGTATATTCATAAGGTAATTTCCTTATAAGAGGAGCCATTTTTGTAATAGTGCTTGAGTCACTTCCAATAAAACTTGCACCTATGAGTATTCCAAGGGGCACTATTATTGTCAATATAATTGGAACAATAGTCATAGGAAGAATTACTCGTTTTGAACTTACTAACTCATTTATATCTTTATATATAAGTGCTTTTTCATTACTCTTCATATTCTAATCACTCCTGATTTATAAAGACACATCATCAGATGTACCTTTTATATATTTGAAATACAGTTGTTCCAAAGACCATTTCTGCTGCATTGCCTCATAAATTTCTCCATCATCTTTCATTATGCTTTGTATTAGAGTATTTACCTCTTGGTCTCCTGAAATAGGTTTGTTATATATGCCATTGCCTTCATAGATAAATCCAAATTTATCAGAAATATTCTTTCCTCTAATTTTTAGTTGAAGTTGTGCATTTTTCTTTGATGCAAGTTCATCAAAGGTACCTACCCCAAGAATATTCCCATTGTTTATAAAACCATACTGAGTGCATATATCTTCAGCATATTTTAATTGATGGGTACAAAGAAATATTGTAACTTCGTTTTCTTCTGCAAGTTCCTTTACAAGCTTTGTAACATTCAATGCGTTTTCTGGATCTAAACCAGATGTTGGTTCATCAAGAAATAAAATTTTTGGATTATGAACTAATGCTATAGCTAATGAAACTCTCTTTCTCATTCCTGTACTGAAAGATTTCACCTTCTTATCTTTCACCTCTATCAGTTCTAACCTTTTTAATATAGAATCAATACGTTCATTAAGTACATTTTCTTCAACTCCGTGCATTTTTCCAAAAAACATTAAGTTTTGTTTTGCAGTGAGATTCTCATAACAGCTGGAGCTTTCAGTCATAACTCCACATAATTTATGAATTTCAATATTATTTTCACCAACAGGAATCCCTAAAATTTCGGCATGACCAGATGTTGCTGAAAGAATTCCATTTAGAATTCTAACTGTTGTAGTTTTTCCCGAACCATTAGGTCCAAGAAAGCCAAATATCTCGCCTTTTGATATACTCAAGTTTATATCATTCAATGCATTAATCTTTCCATCATAAGACTTGTTGAGATTCTCTATGCTTATTGCATTCATTTTATTCATCCAACTTTCTCTTCAGTTTTTTAATAAGAAATTTGTACTCTTCCTCTTCTCTTAATGATACAAATGCCGGATTTTCAGTAATTGCAGAGGCAAAATTTTTCTTTATTGTTGTCTCATCTACAGGAGTGCTCGTTCCAATATAGCTATTATCCTCAAGCCATTTATCAACCTTAGTAAAATATTCATTTCCTTTAAATTTCAATGGAAACTTTATTTTGCAGACAATATTTACATACTGCTCTAAGGCACATATGGCCTTTTCCTTATCTTTGTGCATTAAATAACCTTGTGCTGCAACAATATGAATTCCTAAAACATCATTTGTCAAAATCTCATTAAGATTAAAAGACTCAATGATCTGAATACCTTGAGAATAAATTTTTTCAAACAAAACTTGCTCCATAATATTTATTGAAAGATAGTTGTTTAAAAGTCTTAACATGTTTATTACATTATTAAATACTAGTATTTGATTGACCTCATTTGCTTTATCTATTTCTCCCTGCATCTTGTATGCATTAATTAGCATTACATCCTCACCACTATACGGTATTAATTTATTATCTAATAATCGAATAACTTCTTCACTATTTCCTAATAACATTTGTGCCAATGCTTCCATTGTATTTGAACTCTTTATTTCTGTAATATTATCCGACTCTTCTTTTATTCTCTTGCTTAATAATATACATTTCTGAAAAATTTCTTTTTTTATATCCTCAGTTTTTGCTAGTATAGAATAATTTATTAATAATTGAGCCATAGAAAGCAAAAAAGGAAAGCAGGAATAGTATTTTTTTATTAACTTTTCACACCTATTTATGACTTCATCAAATGGTTTTATAGCAAACTCATGTGAAAGTTCCTTATAAATCTTTTTAATATCTTCCTTTGTAAGCTGCGGGGAATATCCTAATAATTCATCAACCGAAATATTAAAGTAAGTCGCAAGCTCAGGAAGAAGTAAGATATCAGGATAACTTAATCCAGATTCCCATTTAGAAACGGATGCTTTAGAAACTCCAATATAATCTGCTAGCTGCTCCTGAGTTACTCCCTTCTCTTTCCTCTTATAAGCAATACATTCTCCTATATTTAACTTTTTCATATTCCTCACCTCTAATAATATTTTATGTGTTTCTACATTTTCCGTAAATGGATTCCTAGTTGATATTAGTAGAAAAAGTTAACCTACAAGAAACTTAATTACTAACTTTAAACTTCACATTTTTAGACATAAAAATACTCCCTTTCAAAATAACAGATTTTTATTTTTTATCTGTTTACCTTAAAGGGAGCATATCATCTTCTTTGAATAATACGATTTTTCAGCCTTATATTTAATTTCAATAATTCACCGTTTTAGCCTTTGAGTCCATTTGCTTGTCGCTCCATATTCTCTATGACAACATCATATATCTCCCCTAAAGAAGCACAATACTCAAGTACTTGCCATGGAGTATTTGTATGGAAATGAATCTTAATCAATTCATCATCTCCAACTGCAAGCAGAGAATCTCCCTCAATGTTTTTTGTTATATATTCATTTATTTCATCTTCTGAAAGATCTTTTCCTTCAATTAATAATTGCGTATCAAATTTATATTCAAGCATATTTTTTCTCCTCTTCATCTTTAAATAAATGATCTTAAAAATATAATGAACTTTAAAGCATATATTTCTTATACTCTCCTTAATTTATAATATTATTAAGGATTCTAATTGGATAAGAACTTATTGCTTTATCTGAGCATACTTTTTAATTATTGCCAATTTTCTTAGTCTAAAATTCATAATCCAAAAAATTAATATGGTAATAAACAGAATAGTTGATTTAATGGAGCCTAACTGAGAAACTTGCGTAAGACATGATCCAATTACTATGATAACTGAATTTATTATGCTTACTTTTAACTGCAAATCGAAATACTTATCATTTAAAATAACAAAATTCGATTTATTAATTGTATATATAACTTTTCTTTTCTTAGAACATAACAAACTATAACTAAAAAACGCTATGCCCATAATACTAAATACTATAAATTCATTCATAATACTCCCCCTACTTATATTAATATTATTCCCTTAAAGTGGCTCTCTTTTCTACAACTATTAAGTCTCTCTTCCAAAATTATCAACTTATAATCCCTTAATTTCTTTTTCGAAATTATCCTTATCTTCTTGGTTTTCAAATAAGTTAAACCAATCACATATCTCTATTGCAAAGTCAATAAAAGCTGTTCCATGAGCTGTTATTACATTTTTATCTCTCACGACCCTTTCAGAAACAAAATTTTCTCTTGGAAATGGGTCATTTTCTCCATATATATCAATATGTTTTTGTGTCCATTGATTAATAGGCGTAGTATACTTAACATTATTTAAAATTCCCGACTTTGCTAAAAAAACGGTTCCCGCTCCACATATACCTCCTACTAGTTTCCCATCTAAATATATTTTATTGATAAGCTCTATTAATTCCGGTCTTACTTTACCATACCATCCTCCAGTAATTATTAATCCATCTACATCATAATTTAAGACCTCTTTAACTAATTTATCTGGTTTATATAAAAAACCAGAGCGTCCTTTAATCATTTTATCTTCATAGGAGATAGCAATTATTTCTTTACCTGCCTCTGAACTTAGTAAATGACTTATGAATGTAACTTCATAGTCTGTCATTTCATCAAAAATGAAAAATAATATTTTGCCCATATAATCACCTTCCCTATGTTCATGTTCATAAACTTTCCTATAATCTTGTTAGTTAGAAGTATGTATTTTAAATCAAATACTTCTTACATTAACGTAGTTTACCATTCTTGTCTCTCATAAATTTTCGTGATATATAATTTACATATTAACTTATGTATTATCCCTTTCAATTTGATTTTTACATTACCATTCTTATCTTAACCTTTGCCTTACCAGAATTTTAAATATAAATTTATTACGTCAATATATATTACGAATCACATTCCTCTTTAAAAAAATATCTCTTGGATGGAAATGCAATTATGAGTCCTAACAGTGATTCTATAATATTTGGAGTATTATACGGATTGCTTGTTTTCATTGCTATAAAGAACATAGATACTGCTAAAAAAAATACATTATAAATTATGATTTCTAAGTATGCCCATTTCTTAAGCTTAAAATATCCATAGGCTATTGTTAATAGGACTATAGCACTTAATACTCTAAGCGCACTATCTAAAAAATTATATGCAGGAATGGGATAAACACCAATCTTCTCCATAATGCTTTTCATAGGTGAAATTGATATTATAATTAAGGCTGCATAAATCAAACTCATATCTCCAATAAATGTCACTATCATAGGTAGTTTTCTTTTCATGTGCACTCACTCCCTCTAAATTTTACAATAAAATTACATTATAAATAAATTATAACATATATTGTAAATGTAGTTTTATTATTCGTATATTTATTTGTAAGCCCATATTTATATCCAATAAAATATCAAAATTATACAAAAAGATCCCAACTTCATAATATGAATTTGAGACCTTCTATCTTAACTTCTTCAATGTTTTCAAGATTGCTTATACTACGTGCATATCTTCTATAAGTATCAATTATCAGCTATGTAGATTTATAGTGAAGTAACAATATGAAAACTCTATCTATTTATATCTTTCAGCTCTACTCCACTAACCCCCGCTTTAAAACTTCTCATAAATAAATCGAAAGCACCTTTAATTAGCTGTGCATTCTCAAACTCAGAATTTAACTTAAGCACTTCAATTGCTGCCTCGATAGTGCAAAGTTCTCCTTCTGAAGCACCTTTTCTTAAAGTATATTCTGATTTATTAATTGGATTTAATGAGATTCTTGAAAGCTTCTTTAAGTAGTCGCTCTTTCTTAGTATCTTCTCTGCTTCTTTCCATGTACCATCTAAGATAATAAATGCTGGAATTTTTTCTAAATCTTCGCATTTAGGCTTTCTTTCTAGAGGCTCATCATCATCCATTGGAAATAATATATGTATCTCATAATCATCGCTATTAATATATTCAATTAATTTTTCAGGAGTCTTTACTCTCTCCCAAAGAATTAGCTCAGTTGATTCTGGATTCGCCAATTTTAATAATCTAGCAGTATTTGAAGGCCTACGGAATTCTCTTTCTGTTGATAATATCAATATCTTTGCTTTTGTCTTTATTTTAGGCACAATATCGCAGATACAATTTATTATTGGCAACCCGCATTTATTGCAACTTTCATATAATTTAGTAATTTGCTTAACTTTAAATTCAGACTCCATTTTACCTCCTACATTAATTAGTTAGTATGTCATATCTTTTTGCTATTACCAACTGATTATAACATATGCATTCAATATATCATCGCCTGCTTTTCAAAAAAACACCAATGCAAATTGCCAATTAATTTCTAGATTTATGGCAATATATTGGGAATAAAAGCTCTAACTTTTTAAGATTCTTGATCTAACTATTAATCATATTTATTAAAAATTATGCATTTAATGGATAATTATAAAAAATATTATCAATAATGTTTATTTTATATTACAATATTATGGTCATTATTCGGAATTTCACTAATATATTAAACAAATTTCCCCAAAAAACAATATATAACAATAATTCCAAAATAATACGATAATTTACCTCTAAAAGCTGTATAAAAAAACTATCCTCCTGTTTTGTGATTTGATAACGTTTTATCTTCCTTATATTTACTTTTTTGGTTTAAAAGGTTGATTCTGTAAATTTTAGTGATACCATATATTTAATAACATATAAAAATTTAATATTTCATATAAAATTTTTAATGTTTATTAATTTTTAAATCATAAGGAGGATTAGTCATGATTAAAGACACACTAGTATCTGTAACAAAAGATTTAAAATTAAAAACAAATGTTGAAAATACCAATCTAAAGAACTACAAGGATAATTCTTCATGTTTCGGAGTTTTCGAAAATGCTGAAAATGCTATAAGCAATGCTGTACACGCACAAAAGATATTATCCCTTCATTATACAAAAGAACAAAGAGAAAAAATCATAAATGAGATAAGAAAGGCCGCATTAGAAAATAAAGAGGTCTTAGCTACAATGATTCTAGAAGAAACACATATGGGCAGATATGAGGATAAAATATTAAAGCATGAACTAGTAGCTAAATATACTCCTGGCACAGAAGATTTAACTACTACTGCTTGGTCAGGAGATAACGGGCTTACAGTTGTAGAAATGTCGCCCTATGGTGTCATAGGTGCAATAACTCCTTCTACAAATCCAACTGAAACTGTACTATGTAATAGCATAGGCATGATAGCTGCTGGAAATGCTGTAGTATTCAACGGGCATCCAGGTGCTAAAAAATGTGTTGCTTTTGCTGTGGAAATGATAAATAAAGCTATTGTTTCATGTGGCGGTCCTGAAAATTTAGTAACAACTATAAAAAATCCAACTATGGAGTCTTTAAATGCAATTATTAAACATCCTTCAATAGAACTACTTTGCGGAACTGGAGGTCCAGGAATGGTAAAAACCCTCTTAAATTCCGGTAAGAAAGCTATAGGTGCTGGTGCTGGAAATCCACCAGTTATTGTAGATGATACTGCTGATATAGAAAAGGCTGGTAAGAGTATCATTGAAGGCTGTTCCTTTGATAATAATTTACCTTGCATTGCAGAAAAAGAAGTATTTGTTTTTGAGAATATTGCAGATGATTTAATATCTAACATGCTTAAAAATAATGCTGTAATTATAAATGAAGATCAAGTATCAAAATTAATAGATTTAGTATTGCAAAAAAATAATGAAACCCAAGAATACTCTATAAATAAAAAATGGGTGGGAAAAGACGCAAAATTATTCTTAGATGAAATAGATGTTGAATCTCCTTCAAATGTTAAATGCATAATCTGCGAAGTAAATGCAAATCATCCATTTGTTATGACAGAACTCATGATGCCAATATTACCAATTGTAAGAGTTAAAGATATAGATGAAGCTATTGAATATGCAAAAATAGCAGAACAAAATAGAAAACATAGCGCCTATATTTATTCAAAAAATATAGACAACCTAAATAGGTTTGAACGAGAAATCGATACTACTATTTTTGTAAAGAATGCTAAATCTTTTGCCGGTGTTGGCTATGAAGCAGAAGGCTTTACAACCTTCACTATTGCTGGATCCACTGGTGAAGGAATAACTTCTGCAAGAAATTTTACAAGACAAAGAAGATGTGTACTCGCCGGCTAATCTCTTGCTAAATTTATACATTTATTCACATAACTTTAATATGCAATGTTCCCACAAAATATTAAAAACTATTTAGAAGGGAGATATTAAAATGAATAAATTAATAAAATTAACAGATTTAAATCGCATTTTCAAAGATGGTATGACAATTATGGTTGGTGGTTTCTTAGATTGTGGAACCCCTGAAAACATCATAAATATGCTAGTTGATTTAAATATAAAAAATCTGACTATTATAAGCAATGATACAGCTTTTCCTGATAAAGGAATAGGAAAACTTATTGTAAATGGTCAAGTTTCTAAAGTAATTGCTTCACATATTGGAACGAATCCCGAAACCGGAAAAAAAATGAGTTCCGGCGAACTTAAAGTCGAATTGTCTCCACAAGGGACACTTATTGAAAGAATTCGTGCAGCTGGATCTGGACTCGGAGGCGTATTAACTCCAACAGGACTTGGGACTATCGTGGAAAAAGGTAAGAAAAAAGTTACTATTGATGGCAAAGAGTATTTATTAGAACTTCCTTTATCTGCAGATGTTTCATTAATAAAAGGTAGCGTTGTAGATGAGTTCGGAAATACTTTTTATAGAGCTGCTACTAAAAATTTCAATCCATATATGGCAATGGCTGCAAAGACAGTTATAGTTGAAGCAGAAAATTTAGTAAAATGTGAAGATTTAAAAAGAGATGCCATAATGACTCCTGGCGTATTAGTAGATTATATCGTTAAGGAGGTGGCTTAATTGGTTGTAGATAAAGTTTTAGCAAAAGAGATAATTGCAAAAAGGGTTGCGAAGGAACTAGAAAAAGGACAACTCGTAAACCTTGGAATAGGACTCCCAACTTTAGTAGCAAATTATGTTCCAAAAGAAATGGACATTACTTTTGAATCAGAAAATGGTATGGTTGGCATGGCACAAATGGCCGCATCAGTTGAAAATGACCCAGATATAATAAATGCTGGTGGGGAATATGTAACATTATTACCTCAAGGCGCATTTTTTGATAGTTCAATGTCTTTCTCACTAATAAGAGGTGGACACGTTGATGTTGCTGTTCTTGGTGCTTTAGAAGTTGATGAGAAAGGTAATTTAGCTAACTGGATTGTTCCAAATAAAATTGTCCCAGGCATGGGGGGCGCTATGGATTTAGCAATAGGTGCAAAAAAAATAATAGTTGCAATGCAACATACAGGAAAAGGTAAACCTAAAATTGTAAAAAAATGCACTCTCCCACTTACTGCTAAAGCTCAGGTAGATTTAATTGTTACAGAACTTTGTGTAATTGATGTAACAAATGACGGCTTACTTTTAAAAGAAATTCATAAAGATACAACTATTGACGAAATAAAATTTTTAACAGATGCAGATTTAATTATTCCAGATAACTTAAAAATTATGGATATCTAAAATCATTCTATTTTAAATATATAACTTTAAAAATCTTATGTATTACAAACTAAGAAAAGAGGTTGATTATTTTATGTTAGAAAGTGAAGTATCTAAACAAATTACAACTCCTCTTGCTGCTCCAGCGTTTCCTAGAGGACCGTATAGATTTCATAATAGAGAATATCTAAACATTATTTATCGAACTGATTTAGATGCTCTTCGAAAAATAGTACCAGAGCCACTTGAATTAGATGGAGCATATGTTAGATTTGAGATGATGGCTATGCCTGATACAACCGGACTAGGCTCATATACTGAGTGTGGTCAAGCCATTCCAGTAAAATTTAATGGGGTTAAGGGTGACTATTTGCATATGATGTATCTAGACAATGAACCAGCTATTGCTGTTGGAAGAGAAAGCAGTGCTTATCCAAAAAAGCTCGGCTATCCGAAGCTATTTGTTGATTCAGACACTTTAGTTGGGACACTTAAGTATGGTACATTACCAGTAGCTACTGCAACAATGGGATATAAGCACGAGCCTCTAGATCTTAAAGAAGCTTACACTCAAATTGCAAGACCCAATTTTATGCTAAAAATCATCCAAGGTTATGATGGTAATCCAAGAATTTGTGAACTCATATGTGCAGAAAATACTGATATAACTATTCATAGTGCTTGGACTGGCAGTGCGCGTCTACAATTATTTAGCCACGCACTAGCTCCCCTTGCTGATTTACCTGTATTAGAGATTATATCAGCATCTCATATTCTCACAGATTTGACCCTTGGAACACCTAAGATTGTACATGATTATCTTTCCCTAAAATAAAAGCAATATAAAATAACCACTACAAAAGTAGTGGTTATTTTATATTTTAAATCAAACTGTAAAACTTAAGTTTTATAGTAATTAATAATATTTCACTACCAGCATTAGATTAGTTAAAATACAAAGTTTGCGATAAAGGCATTTTTTAGATTGCATAATAGCCTTTTGCACTTTTAACAGTATACCCAATTGCTCACCATCTGCTTAGAACATGCTTCTTTAAGCGCTAAAATACATAAGAACAAAGTGGCTGCGCCACGCTCCTTCGGAGAAATTTATTATATTTTAAGTTAAAAACCATAGAGATTAATTTCCCTATGGTTTTCTTATTATAGCTTATATTTTTTTCCGTATACCCCTTTGTATTCTTTAGGTCTCATAGTGCCACCGCATTTTTCGCATGAAAAACAAGGCGGTTCATCTATATTACTTTGATCCATCTCATCAAAGTATTCTACAACCTCCCTAGGTATATTTTCTGTTATCCCACATTTTAAGCATTTATATGGTATCATCTCTTCCACTTATTATCCCTCCAACTATGTTGTTGTCGGCTTTATTTTACCATATAGAACTCCTTTTGC
>NZ_JHXK01000051.1 GCF_000621745.1 Clostridium beijerinckii HUN142
ATCACTCCAATCGCAATGGATGAAGGATTAAGATTCGCTATCAGAGAAGGTGGAAGAACTGTAGGTTCTGGAGTTGTTACTAAAATAGTAGAATAGCACCATTTATTGCCAATAGGACTAAGTTGTATAACTTAGTCCTATTTAAAGGATGATTGACAAGTCAAATATTATATGATATTGTATAAAAGTGACATTTTAAGCAACGTAAATTTAGAAGTGAATAGGAATTTAAGATTCCTATTTAACATATAAGAAAACTGGAGGTGCAGTCATGAGAACAAAAGTAACTTTAGCATGCACAGAGTGTAAACAAAGAAATTATGATTCAATGAAAAACAAGAAGAATGATCCAGATAGATTAGAAATGAAAAAGTATTGTAAATTCTGTAAAAAGCACACTCTTCATAAAGAAACAAAGTAATTAGCCTAAGTAATGACATATAGTTATTAAATTTAAGGATGTGAAGATATGTCAGCAAAGAACAGTGTAAAAACTGATAAAGCTATTAAAAGTAATGGTTTGTTTAGTTTTTTTCGAGAGGTTAAGGTAGAGGTTAAGAAAATAACTTGGCCTTCAAAAGATGAGACAAAAAAAGCATTTGTTGCAGTTATTGTGTTCACACTAATGTATACTATATTAGTTGGTGGATTGGATTCTATTTTCAATAACCTCTTTAAAATGATTTTAAATTTCAAGTAAAAGGGAGGTTTGGGTGATTTTGTATCACCTGACGAATATGAGTGATAGAGCACGATGGTATGTAGTTCATACATACTCAGGATATGAAAATAAAGTAAAAGCAAACTTAGAAAAAGCAATTGAAAATAGAAATCTTGAAGCATTAATCCATGATATACAAGTACCCATGGAAGAAGTGGTTGAAGAAAAAGATGGAAAGCAAAAAGTCTCATTAAAAAAGAAATTTCCTGGATATGTGCTTGTAAAAATGTTGATGGGCGATGAAGCTTGGTACGTTGTTAGAAATACTAGAGGCGTAACAGGATTTGTAGGCCCGGGATCTAAACCAGTTCCTCTTTCTGATGAAGAGGTAGAATCAATGGGAGTATTAGAAGTTCCTGTTGAAATCGACTTAGAGGTAGGGGAAAGTATAAGAATTATCTCTGGGCCGTTGAGAGATTCAGTAGCTACAATACAAGAGATAATTCCAGATAAACGCAAAGTGAAAGCTTTGGTGGAGATGTTTGGCAGAGAAACACTTGCCGAATTAGACTTTAATCAAGTTGAAAAATTAGTTTAACTATAGTAGACTAGTTTTAATTAAGTGGGAGAACTAAAAAGAGTTCGTTATACCACAGTAATAGGAGGAATAACAAAAATGGCTAAGAAAGTAACTGGAATGATTAAACTTCAACTTCAAGCAGGTAAGGCAACACCAGCTCCACCTGTAGGTCCAGCTTTAGGTCAACACGGTGTAAATATAATGGGATTCTGTAAGGAGTTTAATGCAAAAACTGCAAATCAAGCTGGGTATATAATACCAGTAGTTATTACAGTTTACCAAGACAGATCTTTTAGTTTTATATTAAAGACTCCTCCAGCAGCAGTTCTAATTAAGAAAGAAATAGGATTAGAAAGCGGTTCTGGAGTACCTAATAAAACAAAGGTTGGTAAGTTAACTCAAGATCAACTTAGAAAGATTGCTGAAACTAAAATGCCAGACTTAAATGCTGCAAGTATTGAATCAGCTATGAGAATGATTGCAGGAACAGCTAGAAGTATGGGCGTAACTATTGAAGAGTAATTCGTAAAAATAAGTGGGAGGTCAAAACCGTTAACACCACAGAGGAGGCAAATTATGGGAAAAAAATATATTGAAAGTGCAAAGCTTATAGATAAGAGTGCATTATATAATCCAGTAGAAGCATTAGATCTTACATTAAAGACTGCAAAGGCAAACTTTGATGAAACTATTGAATTACATGTAAGACTTGGAGTAGATCCAAGACATGCAGATCAACAAGTTAGAGGTGCTGTTGTATTACCAAACGGAACAGGTAAAACAGTTAGAGTACTTGTATTTGCTAAAGGAGATAAAGCTACAGAAGCACAACAAGCAGGAGCTGATTTTGTTGGAGCAGATGAGTTAGTTCAAAAAATCCAAAGCGAAAACTGGTTCGATTATGACGTAGTGGTTGCAACACCAGATATGATGGGAGTTGTAGGTAGAATCGGTAGAGTGTTAGGGCCTAAAGGACTAATGCCTAATCCAAAGTCAGGAACAGTAACGTTTGATGTTGCTAAGGCAATCGAAGAAATTAAAGCTGGTAAAGTTGAATATAGAGTAGATAAAACAGCAATAGTTCACTGTCCAATTGGAAAAAAATCATTTGGAACTGAAAAATTAAAGGAAAACTTTACTGCGTTAATGGAAGCTTTAGTTAAAGCTAAACCAGCAGCAGCAAAAGGACAATACTTAAAATCAGTTTCTGTTTCAAGCACAATGGGACCAAGTGCAAAAGTTAATCCTACAAGAACTTTAGATTAGTATTGACTTAATTGAAATTATGTAGTATAATTTCAAATGTTGTAAAAAGAAAATATTTTTTCCGTAGACAGTGGGTGCGAAAGCGTAAAGTATAACTGCCCGCCTAGGTATATAATAGATTGTATTATAGGCCTTCCATGTCTGCGGAAGGTCTTTTTTAATAAAAGAAGCAGTTTGAACTGTGAGGAGGTGGACTACAGTAATGAATAAAAACAGAGAACTTAAAGAAGCAAAAGTTGCTGAAATTAAGGAAAAATTAGAAAAATCAAAAGCTGTTGTTCTTAGTAAGTATCAAGGTCTAAATGTTGAAGAAGATACAGCTCTTAGAAAAAGTTTAAGAGAAGCTGGAGTTGAATACAAAGTATATAAAAATACTTTAGTAATTTTAGCAGCTAAAGAATTAGGCTTAGATGGTATAGCAGAATATTTAGAAGGTGCAGTATCTATTGCATTTAGTTATGAAGATGTAACATTAGCTGCAAGACTTTTAAATGATTTTGCTAAAGATCACAAGAAGTTAGAATTAAAGGCTGGTATCATAGAAGGAGAAATCTATGATGAAGCTAAGATTAAACAACTTGCAACAATACCATCAAAAGAAGTTCTTATTGCAAAACTTCTTGGAAGTATCAAGTCTCCAATATCAAGCTTTGCACGTGTATTAAGTGCTATTGCTGATAGCAAGGGAACTGAGTCTGCAGAATAATTTAAAGATTAATTAAAATTTTAAGAAAAAAATTCGGAGGTGCTATTAAAAATGACAAGAGAAGAAATAATTCAAGCAATAAAAGAAATGAGCGTTTTAGATTTAAATGAATTAGTAAAGGCTTGTGAAGAAGAATTTGGAGTAAGTGCTGCTGCTGCTGTTGCAGCTGGTGGAGCTGTAGCTGGTGGAGCTGCTGCTGAAGAAAAAACTGAATTCGACGTAGTATTAGCAAGTGCTGGAGATAACAAGATTAAAGTTATCAAAGTAGTTAGAGAAATAACAGGATTAGGCTTAAAAGAAGCTAAAGAAATAGTTGATGGAGCTCCTAAGACATTAAAAGAAGGCGTTTCTAAAGATGAAGCTGAAGATATGAAAGCTAAATTAGCTGAAGTAGGAGCTACTGCAGAAGTTAAGTAGTTCGTTTTAAAGAAAAGGTGCTTTATAGCACCTTTTTTAAAATAAATTTATAAAGCTATATAAAATGCTTGTTGGATAAATAGGTATTTTATATAGCTTTATAACTAAAAGGAATTATTCCATAATATTTATTGACAAGGAAAATATCCTATGATATTATAATGTAATGTATTATTCTCTATGGAATACTATATATTTATAGTGGAAATAAGGAGTATAATCTGGTGAATAATGGTTATACTATAAAAAGACGCTGTCCGAAAGCAAAGTCCTTAGGGAAAGTATGCTTTTGGCTATTTTAGTTTATTTTATACAAGGGGTGAAAATTCATGGTACATCCTGTCCAAGTTGGAAAAAGAACAAGAATGAGTTTTGGTAAGGTTAATGACGTTACTGAAATGCCTAATTTAATTGAAGTACAATTAGATTCATATGAGTGGTTTTTAAGAGAAGGGTTGCATGAAGTTTTTGATGATATTAATCCTATCACAAACTTCACAGGGAATCTAGTACTTGAATTCGTAGACTATAAACTTGATATGGAAAACATCAAGTATTCTGTCGAAGAGTGTAAGGAAAGAGATGCGACTTATGCTGCACCATTAAAAGTTTCGATTAGATTGCAAAATAATGAAACTGGTGAGATTAAGGAACAAGAAGTATTTATGGGTGACTTCCCATTAATGACAGAGCAAGGTACCTTTGTAATTAATGGTGCTGAAAGAGTTATAGTTAGTCAGTTGGTAAGATCGCCGGGTGTATATTATAACTACTCTATAGATAAGAGTGGTAAAAAGTTATATTCATCAACTGTTATTCCTAATAGAGGTGCATGGTTAGAATATGAAACAGATTCTAATGATGTGATTTATGTACGAATTGATAAAACTAGAAAATTATCAATTAGTATATTAGCAAGAGCTATGGGATTAGGTAGTGATCAGGAGTTGTTAGATTTCTTCGGTGAAGAAGAGAGATTTAGGGCTTCAATAGAAAAAGACAATACTAAAACTAAAGAGGAAGCACTACTTGAAATATATAAAAGATTGAGACCTGGTGAGCCACCAACAGTAGATAGTGCTATATCTTTAATTGATACATTATTCTTTGACGCAAAAAGATATGATTTATCTAGAGTGGGAAGATACAAGTTTAATAAAAAACTTGCATTAAATTTAAGAATAGCTAACCAAGTAGCAGCTACTGATATTGTTAATCCACAAACTGGTGAAATAATGGTGGATAAAGGTCAGAAAATAAATAGATTAACAGCTGAAGAAATTCAAAATGCTGGTATTAAATCAGTTGATATATTAATAGAAGACAAAGTTATTAGAGTAATTAGTAATAACTTTGTAGACTTAAAGAAACAAGTTTCTTTTGATATTTCAGACCTAGGAATAAAAGAATTAGTTCACTATCCTACTTTGAGAGAAATATTAGATAATTTTTCTGACGAAGCAAGCATCAAAGAGGAAATTAAGAAAAATATTAGTAAACTTATTCCTAAACATATTATAAGAGATGATATATTTGCAACTATAAGCTATGAATTAGGATTAACTTATGGAATAGGTTATGTTGATGATATAGACCATTTAGGTAATAGAAGATTAAGATCTGTAGGAGAATTATTACAGAATCAATTTAGAATTGGTTTGTCTAGAATGGAAAGAGTAGTTAAGGAAAGAATGACTATTCAAGATCAAGAAGCTATAACTCCTCAAATGTTAATTAATATAAGACCAGTAGCAGCAGCTATCAAAGAATTTTTTGGTAGTTCGCAATTATCACAATTCATGGATCAAACAAACCCATTATCAGAACTTACGCATAAGAGAAGATTATCAGCATTAGGACCAGGAGGACTTTCAAGAGAAAGAGCTGGTTTTGAAGTAAGAGACGTTCACCATTCACATTATGGTAGAATGTGTCCAATTGAAACACCAGAAGGTCCGAACATAGGTCTTATAAATTCGTTAGCAACTTTCGCAAAAGTTAATGAGTATGGATTTATTGAAACGCCATATAGAATTGTTGACAAAGAAAACGGAAGAGCTACAGATGAAATAAGATATTTCACTGCTGATGAAGAAGATCAATGTTTAATAGCTGAAGCAAAGGAACCTATGGATGAAAGTGGGTACTTTATAAATAAAAAGGTCAGAGTAAGACATTTAGAGGATATATTAGTTGTTCCAACAACTGACGTTGATTTAATAGATGTATCTGCAAGACAAATTGTGTCTGTCGCAACTGCGATGATACCATTCCTTGAAAATGATGATGCGTCAAGAGCACTTATGGGTTCAAACATGCAACGTCAAGCGGTCCCATTATTAAGTCCTCAAGCACCAATAGTTGGAACAGGAATCGAATTTAAAGCGGCTGTTGACTCGGGAGTATTACCAAAAGCAAAGAATGCTGGAGTAGTTACTTATGTCTCAGGTAGTGAGATTCGTATTAAGAGAGACTCAGATGGTGGTACAGATGTATATAAATTATTAAAGTTTAAGAGAAGTAACTCAGGAACTTGTATTAATCAAAGGCCTATAGTTGATACAGGAGAAATAGTATACGAAAATCAAGTTATTGCAGATGGGCCATCTACAGATTTAGGTGAAATTGCATTAGGTAAGAACATCAGAATGGGATTCATAACTTGGGAAGGTTATAATTACGAAGATGCTATGCTAATTTCAGAAGAATTGGTCAGAGAAGATGTCTTTACATCTATGCATATAGAAGAATATGAATGTGAAGCTAGAGATACTAAGCTAGGGCCAGAAGAAATTACAAGAGACATACCAAATGTAAGTGATGATGCACTTAAGGATGTGGATGATAGAGGAATTATACGAATCGGTGCAGAAGTAAGATCAGGAGACATATTGGTTGGAAAAGTAACGCCAAAAGGTGAAACTGAGCTTACTGCAGAAGAAAGATTATTAAGAGCAATTTTTGGTGAAAAGGCAAGAGAAGTAAGAGATACTTCATTAAGAGTGCCTCACGGGGAAGCTGGAATAATAGTTGATATAAAAGTATTTACAAGAGAAAATGGGGATGAATTAAATCCAGGTGTAAATGAACTTGTAAGATGCTATATTGCACAAAAAAGAAAAATTTCAGTTGGGGATAAAATGGCAGGACGTCATGGTAATAAGGGGGTTATCTCTAGAATATTACCAGAAGAAGATATGCCATTCTTACCGGACGGTAGACCTCTTCAAATATGCTTGAATCCATTAGGAGTACCTTCGCGTATGAATATAGGTCAGGTACTTGAAGTTCACTTAGGCTGGGCAGCTAGTCATTTAGGATGGCATATAGCTACACCAGTATTTGATGGTGCAACCCAACCTGAAATAACAGAGTGTATGATAAAAGCAGGATTTAGAGAAGATGCTAAAACTATATTATATGATGGTAGAACTGGAGAACCGTTTGATAATCCGGTAACTGTCGGTATAATGTATATTTTAAAACTTCACCATTTAGTAGATGATAAGATCCACGCTAGATCTACAGGGCCATATTCGTTGGTTACTCAACAACCATTAGGAGGTAAAGCTCAATTTGGTGGTCAAAGATTTGGTGAAATGGAGGTTTGGGCATTAGAAGCATATGGAGCAGCGCATACACTTCAAGAAATATTAACTGTTAAGTCAGATGATGTTGTAGGTAGAGTAAAGACATATGAGGCTATAGTAAAAGGGGAAAATATACCTGAACCAGGAGTGCCTGAATCATTTAAAGTTCTTATTAAAGAGCTACAAGCATTGTGCCTAGATATTAAAGTATTAAATGATGCACATGAAGAAGTGACATTGAAAGAATTTGTGGATGAAGATATGGCAAACTTAGAAGTTGATATAGAAGTTACTGAAGAGATTATGGTGCCGGAACCAGAGGTATTAGATGACGATAGTTATGATCAAAATACTGATGAAGACATAGATGAAATTGATTATGATGAGAGTGTCGATATAGCTGATCTTGAGACTGAATTAGAACTAGATGATTTTAATGATGAACACTAATTTTGAAGGGAGGATTTACCCTTGTTTGAATTAAATAATTTTGATGCAATACAAATTGGATTAGCGTCTCCAGAACAAATAAGACAATGGTCAAGAGGAGAAGTTAAGAAACCAGAAACTATTAACTATAGAACTTTGAAACCAGAGAGAGATGGTTTATTCTGCGAAAGAATTTTCGGACCAATGAAAGATTGGGAATGTCACTGTGGAAAATACAAAAGAGTAAGATATAAAGGGATAGTTTGTGATAGATGTGGAGTTGAAGTCACAAAAGCTAAAGTTAGAAGAGAAAGAATGGGGCATATAGAATTAGCTGCCCCAGTATCTCATATTTGGTACTTTAAAGGAATTCCATCAAGAATGGGATTAATTTTAGATATGTCACCAAGAGCTTTGGAAAAAGTTTTATATTTTGCGTCTTATATAGTGATAGATCCGAAAGAAACACCACTATTGAAGAAGCAGCTTCTTAACGAAAAAGAATATAGGGAAGCTGTAGATAAATATGGCGATGAAAGCTTTGTAGCAGGAATGGGAGCTGAAGCAATTCAGGATTTACTAAATGAAATTGATTTAGTAACTTCATCAAAAGAACTTAAAGAAGAATTAAAACAAAGTTCGGGACAAAAGAAAGTTAGAATTATTAGAAGACTAGAAGTTGTAGAATCGTTTAGAAAATCAGGCAATGATCCACAGTGGATGGTTATAAATGTGATACCAGTAATACCACCAGATTTGAGACCTATGGTTCAGCTGGATGGAGGTAGATTCGCAACATCTGATTTAAATGATTTATATAGAAGAGTAATAAACAGAAATAATAGATTAAAAAAATTATTAGATTTAGGTGCTCCAGATATCATAGTTAGAAATGAAAAGAGAATGCTTCAAGAGGCAGTAGATGCACTTATTGATAATGGTAGAAGAGGAAGACCAGTAACTGGACCTGGAAATAGACCTCTAAAATCTCTTTCGGATATGTTAAAGGGTAAGCAAGGTAGATTTAGACAAAACTTACTTGGAAAAAGAGTTGACTATTCTGGTAGATCAGTTATAGTTGTTGGACCAGAATTAAAGATGTATCAATGCGGACTTCCAAAAGAAATGGCCATAGAACTCTTTAAGCCGTTTGTAATGAAGAAGCTAGTACAAGATGGAATTGCACATAACATAAAGAGTGCTAAAAGAATGGTAGAAAGAGTGTTACCGCAAGTCTGGGATGTATTAGAAGAAGTAATTGCAGATCATCCGGTATTGCTAAACCGTGCACCTACGCTACACAGACTTGGTATTCAAGCATTCCAACCTGTATTAGTAGAAGGTAGAGCAATAAAACTTCATCCATTAGCATGTACAGCTTATAACGCTGACTTTGATGGGGACCAAATGGCTGTTCATCTTCCATTATCAGTAGAAGCTCAAGCAGAAGCTAGATTCTTAATGTTAGCTGCAACAAATATTTTGAAGCCATCAGATGGTAAGCCAGTTTGTGTTCCAACACAAGATATGATTCTTGGATCATACTATTTAACGATGGATAAGAATGGCGCAAAAGGGGATGGAATGACATTCTCAAGCAAAGATGAAGCTATAATGGCATATGAAGTTAAAGAAATTGATATACATGCTCAAATAAATGTTAGAATGCTTAGAGAAATTGATGGTGTGGTTAAGTCTAAGATAATTAAAACTACAGTTGGAAAGATTATATTTAATGAATCAATTCCACAAAACTTGGGATTAATTAATAGAGAAAATGAAGAAGATATGTTTAATCTAGAAGTTGATTTCTTAGCTACGAAAAAGTCATTAGGAACGATAATCGATCAATGTTATATGAAGCATGGTCCGGTTAAAACATCTATAATGCTTGATAATATTAAAGCGTTAGGGTATCACTATTCATCAATCGGAGCTGTAACAGTTGCTTCATCAGATATAATAGTTCCAAAAGTAAAATATGATTTACTTAAGGAAGCGGATGAAACGATTGAAAAGATTGAGAAGATGTATAAGAGAGGTTTCATATCTGATGAAGAAAGATATGAAAGAGTTATAGAAAAATGGACTCAGACAACTGAAGATGTAGCTAATGCATTAATGGATAGTCTTGATAAATTTAATCCGATATATATGATGGCTGATTCTGGAGCCAGAGGATCAAAATCTCAGATCAAGCAATTAGCTGGTATGAGAGGTCTTATGGCCAGTCCATCAGGTAAGATTATAGAGTTGCCTATAAGAGCATCATTTAAAGAAGGATTAGATGTAATAGAGTATTTCTTGTCTACTCATGGAGCTAGAAAGGGTAATGCAGATACGGCTTTAAAGACTGCAGATTCTGGATATTTAACTAGAAGACTTGTTGACGTTTCTCAAGATGTTATCGTAAGAGAAGAAGATTGTGGTACAGATGAAGGAATAATTGTAAGTGAAATTAAAGAAGGTAATGAAGTTATCGAGGAATTAAGAGAAAGATTAATTGGTAGATATACAGCAGAAGATATTGTTGATCCAAAAACTGGTGATATAGTACATCCAAAGAATGAATATATGGATCCGTATGCAGCTGACAAGATAGTTTCAGCAGGAATTAAGAAGGTAAAAATTAGATCTGTGTTCA
Source organism: Clostridium beijerinckii HUN142 (assembly GCF_000621745.1). Taxonomy (GTDB): domain Bacteria; phylum Bacillota; class Clostridia; order Clostridiales; family Clostridiaceae; genus Clostridium; species Clostridium beijerinckii_A. The sequence continues at coordinate 10,294 of NZ_JHXK01000051.1, forward strand.
CTTGTAAATGTAAAGTTGGTGTATGTGCTAGATGTTATGGCATGAATATGGCAACAGCTAAGAAGATTGATATTGGAGAAGCTGTTGGAATAATAGCTGCTCAATCAATCGGGGAACCAGGTACACAGCTTACAATGAGAACATTCCATACTGGTGGAGTTGCAGGAGCAGATATTACTCAAGGTTTACCTAGAGTTGAAGAACTATTTGAAGCTAGAAAGCCGAAAGGTCTTGCAATAGTAAGTGAAATTGCTGGTACTGCAAGAATAGAAGAGACGAAAAAGAAGAGAACAGTAATAGTTATGGGTGCTGATGGTGAAGAACGTAGTTACGATATACCGTTTGGATCAAGACTGAGAGTCAATGAAAGTGATTATGTTGAAGCTGGGGATGAAATTACAGAAGGTTCAGTAAATCCTCACGATATAATGAGCATAAAGGGAATAGATGGAGCAAGAAGATATTTACTTTCAGAGGTTCAAAAAGTTTATAGATTACAAGGTGTTGATATCAATGATAAACACTTAGAAGTAGTTGTTAGACAAATGACTAGAAAGATAAAAATCGTTGACTCAGGAGATACAGATTTATTGCCAGGAACTATGATTGATATGTTTGACTTCTATGAAGAAAATGCTAGAGTAAGAGAATTTGGTGGAGAAGAGGCTAAAGGAGAACAAACTCTACTAGGTATAACTAAAGCAGCATTAGCGACTGACAGTTTCTTATCAGCAGCATCGTTCCAAGAAACAACAAGAGTTTTAACAGAGGCAGCAATTAAAGGAAAGGTTGATCCTTTAGTTGGATTAAAGGAAAATGTAATAATTGGTAAGTTAATTCCAGCTGGTACTGGAATGATGAGATATAGATCTTTGAAAGTGGAAACAGATAGTGAATTAGTTGAAGAAACTGTTGGAGAAACTATTGAAGAATAAGAAGGTATTATATTGACATGTGTAAAATTAAATGATAAAATACAATTTGTGTGATTTTAAATATGAAATCACGCAAATTAATGTCAATATATGATTTTATAAAAGTAAATTTATAACTTATACATAAGATATTGATTTATTGCGTAAAATTTAGGTATATTTGATAAGTTATATGAATTAGTATGTCATATAACTTGATAAATTAGTGTTTATCTTAATTTTAAAATAGATAAATAAATTTCAGGAGGTGAAAAGATGCCAACTATTAGCCAATTAGTAAGAAAAGGCAGAAAAACAGCAGTAGTTAAATCAACTGCACCAGCACTTAAAGAGTGTCCTCAAAAAAGAGGTGTATGTACAGTAGTTAAAACAACAACTCCTAAAAAACCTAACTCAGCGTTAAGAAAAATTGCAAGAGTTAGATTAACAAATGGATTTGAAGTGACTGCATATATTGGTGGAGTAGGTCACAACTTACAAGAACATAGTGTTGTTCTTATAAGGGGTGGAAGAGTTAAGGACCTTCCTGGTGTTAGATACCATATTGTAAGAGGTGCGCTAGATTGCGCTGGAGTAGCTAACAGATTACAAGGAAGATCAAAGTACGGTGCTAAGAGACCTAAGAAAAAATAGGACTTTTAACAAAGAATAGTGCTTATCTTCAGCATAAATTATAGATTTTATTTTGAGTTTATATAGATGTAAAAGATGTAGCACTTTACGGTATAATAAAATACCGAGTACCGATGAACTTAAATTTACAATGTTAAGGAGGGAAGAAAAGTGCCAAGAAAAGGACATATTGCAAAAAGAGACGTATTACCAGATCCAGTGTACAATTCAAAAGTTGTTACTAAATTTATAAATAGTATAATGGAAGACGGTAAGAAGGGTGTAGCCCAAAAAATATGCTATGATGCATTTGAATTAATAGCTCAAAGAAGTGGAAAAGAAGCTTTGGAAGTTTTTGAAGAAGCTATGAACAATGTAATGCCATTACTAGAAGTTAAAGCTAGAAGAATAGGTGGTGCTACTTATCAAGTTCCTATAGAAGTTAGACCAGAAAGAAGACAGACTTTAGGAATAAGATGGATGTTAATAGCAGCAAGAAAAAGAGGCGAAAAGCTAATGAGTGAAAGAGTTGCTGGTGAATTATTAGATGCATCTAATAATACAGGAGCAGCCGTTAAGAAGAGAGAAGATACTCATAAAATGGCAGAAGCTAATAAAGCATTTGCTCATTACAGATACTAATATATATATAAAACTGTTTTGGCTTATGCTAAGGCAGTTTTGTCAAATTAAATTAAATTTGCTCATTGAGAGGAGGACAAATAAATGGCTAGAAAATATCCTTTAGACAAATTCCGTAACTTCGGTATAATGGCACATATAGATGCAGGTAAGACAACAACTACTGAACGTATACTATTCTATACAGGAGTGAGTCATAAAATAGGGGAAGTTCATGATGGCGAAGCTACAATGGACTGGATGGTTCAAGAACAAGAAAGAGGTATAACAATTACTTCAGCAGCAACTTCATGTTTCTGGAAAGAACATGAACTTAATATTATAGATACTCCTGGTCACGTAGACTTTACAGTTGAAGTTGAAAGATCGTTAAGAGTACTTGATGGAGCTGTTACTGTTCTTGATGCAAAGAGTGGGGTTGAACCACAAACTGAAACTGTGTGGAGACAGGCAGATAAGTACGGTGTTCCAAGAATGATATATGTAAATAAAATGGATGCAACAGGTGCTGATTTCTTTAGATGTATTCAAACAGTTAAAGAAAGATTAAAAGCAAATGCAGTTCCAATTCAAATTCCAATAGGTAGCGAACAAGGCTTCAAAGGAATGGTTGATCTTATAAAGAATGTTGCTTTTATATTCTATGATGATCTTGGAAAAGATATGAGAGAAGAAGAGATTCCAGCTGAATACGTTGAGCAAGCTGAAGAATATAGAAATGCAATGATAGAAGCTATCGCTGAAACAGATGAAGAACTAATGGAAAAATATTTAGAAGGTGAAGAACTTACAATTGAAGAATTAAAAACTGCTTTAAGAAAAGCTACAATTGCTAATGAAATATATCCTTGTATTTGTGGTTCTTCATACAAAAACAAAGGTGTTCAAGAAATGATTGATGGAGTTGTAGATTACTTACCATCACCATTAGATGTTCCAGCAATAAAAGGAACAACATTAGAGGGAGAAGAAGATCATAGAAATTCTTCAGACTCTGAACCGTTATCAGCTTTAGCATTTAAGATTGCTACGGACCCATTTGTTGGGAAATTAGCATTCACAAGAATATATTCAGGTGTAATGCAAAGTGGTTCATATGTACTTAACTCAACAAAAGGTAAGAAAGAAAGAATCGGTAGACTTGTTAAGATGCATTCGAATTCAAGATCAGAAGTTGAATCATTGGAAGCAGGAGAAATTGGTGCAGTAATTGGATTAAAGAACACTACAACAGGTGATACTTTATGCGCAGAAAATAGTCCGATAATTCTTGAAGCTATGGAATTCCCAGAACCAGTTATTAATGTAGCTATTGAGCCAAAGACAAAAGATGCTCAAGAAAAGATGGGAATGGCATTAGCTAAGTTAGCAGAAGAAGATCCTACTTTTAAGACTTGGACTGATACAGAAACAGGTCAAACAATTATTGCAGGTATGGGAGAACTTCACTTAGAAATAATCGTTGATAGACTTCAAAGAGAATTTAAAGTTGAATGTAATGTTGGAGCTCCTCAAGTTGCATATAAAGAAACAATTAGAAATGCTGTTAAAGCGGAAGCAAAATATGCTAAACAATCAGGTGGTAAAGGACAATACGGTCATGCTGTAATTGAAATGGAACCAACTGAAGGTGAATACGTATTTGAAAATGCAGTTGTAGGTGGAGCTATTCCTAAAGAATATATACCAGCTATCGATGCAGGTATTAAAGAAGCATCTTTAAATGGTATTATTGCCGGATACAATGTTATTAACTTTAAAGTTAAGTTAGTACATGGTTCATACCATGAAGTTGACTCATCTGAAATGGCATTTAAAATTGCAGGATCTATGGCATTTAAAAATGCTATGGCTAAAGCAAGTCCAGTACTTCTTGAACCTATGATGAAGGTTGAAGTAACAGTTCCAGAAGAATATATGGGAGATGTTATTGGAGATATCAACTCAAGAAGAGGTAGAATGGAAGGAATGGAAGCTGTTAATGGAGCTCAAGTTATTAGAGCGTTTGTACCATTATCAGAAATGTTTGGATATGCTACTTCGTTAAGATCTAGAACTCAAGGTAGAGGCGTTTATTCAATGGTATTTGATCACTATGAAGAAGTTCCTAAGAATATACAAGAACAAATTGCTGGTAATAGAGCTAAGTAATATGTAATTATGTTTGATACCATAGTATAGGAGGTTATTTGTAAGTATAATTATTTTGAATGATTTTTATAATATGGTAGAAAACTTGAATAATAAATGTAGATATTGAAAAATCTATAAGTTATAATATTAACAAAAGATTCTTTAAATTATGTCTATCAAGGGAGGAAAATTATAATGGCAAAAGCAAAGTATGAAAGAAGTAAGCCACACGTTAATATTGGAACAATAGGTCACGTAGACCATGGTAAGACAACATTAACAGCAGCGATCACAACAGTATTAGCAAATAAAGGATTCGCTGAAGCATTTAACTATGCAGATATTGATAAGGCTCCAGAAGAAAAAGAAAGAGGAATCACAATCAA
>NZ_JHXK01000052.1 GCF_000621745.1 Clostridium beijerinckii HUN142
ATCTCGTGATGATGGCATAGAGGTAACACTCCTTCCCATTCCGAACAGGAAAGTTAAGGTCTATAGCGCCGATGGTACTGCATGGGAGACTGTGTGGCAGAGTAGGACGTTGCGAGGTAAGCACAAAAGATAGTTGTAATGACTATCTTTTTTTGTTTATAATTTTAATATTTTTTGAGCGCTAGTGAAATTTGTTCTATAATACTAATTGATCAATATGTTTAAATTATATTATATACGTTGCGATAATAGATTTATATTTAGAACTCTAGCAAGTCAAGTGCTCAATTAGGACTAGAATATAAATACATAATTCCAATATATATTTAAAAAATATTATTAATAATATAAGAAAACATATGTTAATAATTATAAAGATTAAGGATATATATCAAAAAAGAGGATTCAAGCTATGAATCCTCTTTTTTAGCTTATAGAATTGGTAATATGAATAAACTTAATATTATAGTTATTAATCAAATATGTAGAAAATTAAAAAGATATATGTAAATGATATTAGTTTTAAATTGCTTTTATAATAGTAAAAATTTAACTGATGCTCAAGGATTAAATTTAAATGCTGTTCATACTATCTTTTATATGTTTAAAAATAAACTATTTACTAAGATTTGCATAAGGTTTTATAAATAAAAGAATGCACCCATATAGGAGAGCAATAGATTAATATAAGTTAAGAAGTAAATCTGATACATTTACTTTTTCATATGCAATTTTATGGCTATTCTGTTAATTAATTTTGAATTTAATAAAATGAACGACTGAATAGTATACATTATATATGGATAAAAATATATATTTATTATCTTAAAAGTTAAATTAATTATAATTTTTATTAAAAATAAAGAAAAATAAGTGAAAAGTGCTATAAAATTTGGTAAGATATATATATAGTGAGAATTATAATAAAAATGAGCATTTAATTTAGTTTATGAGAGGGATATAAATATGGATGGGGGTATAGTTTAATGCAAAATAATCCTAAAAGCAGTAAGGTTAAAAATAAAGAGGAAGTCAGTCCTGAAGATATAAGTAGTTCAGCAGGAGAAGATGGAAAGGTATCTGTTGAAAAAAAAAGAAGTAGGACAAAGGTAAAAGTAAAAAATGAGATCTCTTCGAAGGAAACAACTGAATTAAATTTTATTGATAATCTAGATGGTAAAGTAGAAGATATTACTACAAAGGATAAAAAAGTTGAGACTAAATCTAAGAAAAGTTCAAAGAAATCTAGGGAAGTTGAGAAGAGTGATTCATTGAAGATTAAGAAAGAAACGAAAATCATCTTAAAAGAAAAAAAAGATAAAGAAGCCGAAATAGAAGAGGCATCAAAAGATACAATTGAAAATAGAGAAACTGAAGTAGAAGATGAAAATAAGATTATTAAACCTAGAACGGCGGAAAAGAGTAGGTTATCCTTAAAGTCAAATCAAGAAAAAATAGGAGATAAATCTTCAAAAGGAAAATCAGGATTGAGTTCAGTTAAGACAGGCACAAGGAAGAAATCACCTTCAAAAAAATTAACAGAAGCAATTCTAGTAGAAGGAGACAGACTAGGATCGGAAACAGGACATATTAAAAGCACTGTTAAAAAGATTGCAAAAAATCTGGATGAATCTGAAATAACCAATTTTAACACATATCTGTTTCATCAAGGTAAAAATTATGAATCTTATACTATCTTAGGTTCACATATTAGAACTGAGAAAAGAAAGAAAGGTGTTCAATTTGTAACTTGGGCACCTAATGCGAAGGCTGTATATGTTGTTGGAGATTTTAATGATTTTGAAGTAAAAGATGAGTATAAACTTGAAAGAATAACTGAAAGTGGATTGTGGAAAGGCTTTTTTTATACTGCTAAGGTTGGAAATAAATATAAGTATTGTATAGTCGGAGAAGATGGAGAAAAGGGAGAATACAAAGCAGATCCATATGCAATACAGAGTGAATTAAGACCAGATAACGCATCGATAATATATAAACCTAAAGTTTTTAAATGGAACGATCAAAAATGGATGGATCAAAGAAATAAAGTAAATGTACTTGAACAACCATTAAATATATATGAGATACATTTGGGTTCATGGAAGATAAGTGAAGATGGTGAATTTTTAAAATATGAAGAGATTGCAGAAGATTTGCCTAAGTATTTAAAATATATGGGGTATACACATGTAGAGATTATGCCACTTATTGAACATCCATTGGATGCTTCTTGGGGGTATCAAGGGACTGGGTATTATTCGCCAACAAGTAGGTATGGAAGTTATGAAGGTCTGAAGACACTGATAAATAAATTACATGAAGCTAACATAGGAGTAATAATGGACTGGGTTCCAGGTCATTTCTGCAAGGATGCTCATGGATTATATAAGTTTGACGGAACGCCAACATATGAATATCAAGAAGAATGGAGAGCGGAAAATAAAGGCTGGGGAACTTGTAATTTTGACCTAGGTAGAGCTGAGGTTAAAAGTTATTTAATATCAAATGCATTGTACTGGTATAGAGAATTTCACATTGATGGATTAAGAGTTGATGCGGTATCAAGTATACTATATTTGGATTATAGTAGATCACATGGAGAATGGGTACCAAACAAATACGGAGGAAATGGAAATTTAGAGGCGATAGATTTTCTGAAGGAGTTAAATAGGGCTGTATTTGCAGAATATCCGACGGCGCTTATGATTGCAGAGGAATCAACATCTTGGCCTAATGTTACAAAGCCTGCAATTCATGATGGCTTGGGTTTCAATTTAAAATGGAATATGGGTTGGATGAATGATACATTAGAGTATGTTGAAATAGATCCTAAATATAGGAAACATAATCATAAAAATATAACATTCGCGATGATGTATAATTATGCTGAAAATTATTTATTACCTCTTTCACATGATGAAGTTGTTCACGGTAAAAAATCATTGATGAACAAAATGTGGGGAGATGAATGGAATAAGTTTGCGGGGCTCAGAACATTCATATGTTATATGATGGGACATCCAGGTAAGAAGTTATCATTTATGGGGTGTGAGTTTGCACAGAGAATTGAATGGAGAGAATATGAGGAATTAGAGTGGAACCTAATCGATGATTTAGAGATTCATAAAAAGACTCAGTTGTTTTTTAAGGATCTAAACAATTTGTATCTTAATAACAAGGCTTTTTGGGAGCTTGATCATGATTATAGAGGTTTTAATTGGATAGAGGCTGATAATAACGAACAAAGTATACTAATTTTTGCTAGGAGAAGTAGAAATGATAAAGACACATTGATTTTTATAATTAACTTTACTTCTACAGTATATTATGATTATCGAATTGGAGTTCCATTCTTAGGTAGCTATGAAGAGATATTTAATTCTGATGATATTAAGTATGGTGGTTCAGGTCAGGTGATGGGCGAGACATTAGCATCTGAAAGGGCTAAGTTCCACAACCAACCATATTCTTTAAAAATAAAGGTGCCTCCAATGGGAACACTGATATTAAAAGTAAATGAAATTAGCATAGATCAAGAAGTTAAAGAAAAAGATGAATAAATGGTTAAAAAGATTGATTGGGAAAATAAGTATTGCTATATAAAAAGATAAAAATATTTATTGTATATAGTATAAGGATATAAATTTATTTGTTAGAGGTTGAGGGGGATAAAGAATGAGAGTTTTATTTGTAGCATCTGAGGCTAGTCCGTTTATTAAAACAGGAGGGCTTGGAGATGTTGCTGGGGCATTACCAAAAGCACTTGCACAAAAAAATGCAGATGTAAGGGTTGTTATACCTAAATATAGAGAAATTAATTGGGAAGTAAGAGATAAGCTAAGATTTGTTAAATGGTTTAATGTTAAGGTTGGATGGAGAGAACAATTTTGTGGAGTATGGGAATGCTTTTATAATGGAGTAACATATTATGCTTTAGACAATGAAGGATATTTTAAAAGAGATGAAATTTATGGTTTTTATGATGATGCAGAGAGGTTTGCATTCTTTGATAGAGCAGTATTAGAAATGCTAAGACAATTAGATTGGCAGCCTGACCTTATACATTGCAATGACTGGCAAACGGGAATGCTACCTGTACTATTGAAATTCGAATACAAAAGAAATGATATGTTCTATTGGAAGATGAAATGCGTATATTCAATTCATAATATAGCATTTCAAGGAGTGTTTGATCCTCAAATATTACCAGAACTATTTGGATTTGATATGGAGCTCTATAACAATACGTGCCTAAAATTTGATGAGGGTGTAAGTTATATGAAGGGCGGATTGTACTATTCTGATATTATTACGACTGTTAGCGATACTTATGCATATGAAATTCAAACGCCTGAGTATGGTCAAAGATTGGATGGAGTATTAAGAGATAGATCTTATGCATTAAGAGGAATAACAAATGGGATAGATTACGATGAATTTGATCCTAATACAGATAGATTTATTAAAAAGAATTATAATATCAACTCCATAAACGATAAAGTAATAAATAAAACTGAATTACAAAGAGAATTAGGGCTTACTGTTGACAAGAATATACCAATGCTAGCGATGGTAACTAGATTAACAAACCAAAAGGGTGTGGATTTATTAGTAAATATTTCGGATAAGTTATTACAAGAAAATGTTCAACTAGTTATCTTAGGAACGGGAGATAAGCACTATGAGGAACATTTCAAATGGCTAGATTCTAGATACGGAAATAAAGTATCTGCGAATATTAAATTTGACAATGGGTTAGCAAATAAAATTTATGCAGCATGTGATATGTTTTTAATGCCGTCACTTTTTGAGCCATGTGGGTTGGGACAATTAATAGCACTTAGATATGGTTCTATTCCTGTAGTTAGAGAGACTGGTGGGTTGAAGGATACAATAATTGCATATAATGAATATACTGGAGAAGGTAACGGGTTTAGCTTCAAAAGTTATAATTCGGATGAACTATACAATATAATAAAATATGCTTTATGGATATATAGCGATAAAAGTAAATGGGAAAATCTAATTAAAAATGCGATGAGTTCTGATAATAGTTGGAATAGATCAGCTCAAGTATATCTAGATTTATATAGAGAATTAACAGGGCAAGATTAAGATTATGACATAGTGTAATGAGGGGGTATATCAATGCTCGAAATGGATAAAAAGACATTTAAAAAAGCTTATGTAAATAAGTTTTTAGAAATGCATGGTATTGAGTTAAAAGAAGCCACTAATCAACAAAAATATGATGCTTTAGGGAGTCTTGTAAGAGATTATGTTACAAGAACTTGGCTTAAAACGAATAAGAAATATAATAAAACTGGAGAGAAGCAAGTCTATTATTTTTCTATGGAATTTTTATTAGGTCGGTTGCTTGGCGATGCTTTATTAAATATAGGCATAAGAGAGATATGTAAAGAAGCATTATCAGATTTAAATATAAATTTAGAGGACTTGGAGAATTTAGAGCAAGATCAGGGATTAGGTAATGGCGGATTGGGAAGACTTGCGGCATGCTTTCTAGATTCAATGGCATCTTTAAATATTCCAGGGAATGGGTGCGGAATCAGATATAAGTATGGCTTTTTTCAGCAAAAGATTATAGATGGGAAACAAGTTGAGGTATCTGATGATTGGTTAAAGTTGGGGAATGTTTGGGAGAAAAGAAAAGCAGAAAAAGCGGAAATTGTTAAATTTGGCGGAGAGGTAAAAGTAAGTGAAATAAATGGACGTTTAAATTTCACTCATATAAATTATGAACCTGTATTAGCAGTTCCGTATGATACTCCAATTGTAGGATACGAAAATGAGATTGTAAATACTCTTAGGTTATGGAGCGCTGAGGCAGTTTCAAACGAGTTTGATTTTTCATCATTTAGTAGAGGTGATTTCCTTCAAGCAATTAAATATAAAAATTCAGTTGAATCAATTTCACAAGTATTGTATCCAGAAGATTCGTTTTATGAAGGCAAGATGTTGAGATTAAAGCAGCAGTATTTCTTTGTTTCAGCAGGGGTTCAAAGTATTGTAAGACACTGTAAAAAGCATGGAAAAGATATATTGTTGCTGGATGAAAAGATAGCAATTCATATAAATGATACTCATCCTACACTTGCAATACCAGAACTTATGAGAATATTATTGGATGAAATAGGATTAGAATGGGATACAGCTTGGAGAATAACAACTAATACAATATCGTATACTAATCATACAATTCTGGCAGAAGCTTTGGAAAAATGGCCGATAGATATGTTCCAGAAATTGCTTCCAAGAATATATATGATCGTTGAAGAAATTAATAAAAGATATTGTGCAGAACTCTTAGCAAAATATCCGGGTAATCTTGAAAAAGTTAGAAGGATGGCAATAATAGCAGATGATCAAGTTAAAATGGCGCATTTAGCAATTGTAGGCAGTCATAGTGTAAATGGAGTAGCCAAACTTCATACAGAAATATTAAAGAAAAAAGAAATGACAGACTTTTATTATCTTTATCCAAATAAATTTAATAACAAAACTAATGGTATTACTCATAGAAGGTGGCTTTTAAAAAGTAATCCAGAGCTTACAAAGCTAATTAAAGATACAATTGGAGATAGCTTTATAAGGCATCCCCTTGATCTAAAAAATTTCGAGAGACACCTGTATGATGAAATAATTCTGGAACAACTAGGAAAAATAAAAAGATTTAACAAAGAAAAGCTAGCAAGCATAATATTAAAGAATGATAATGTAAGTGTGAATCCTGATTCTATATTTGATGTTCAGGTTAAAAGAATGCATGCTTATAAGAGGCAAATACTTAATTGCTTAAGAATAATGGATTTATATAATAAATTAGTTGATAATCCTAATTATGACATAGTCCCAAGGACATTTATTTTTGGAGGAAAAGCTGCACCAGGATACTATTTGGCTAAGAACACTATTGAATTAATAAATTGTGTTGCAAACAAAATAAATAATGATTCTAGAGTAAATGAAAAGATAAAAGTTGTTTTTATTCAAAATTATAGAGTTTCTCTGGCAGAACAAATAATTCCTGGAACAGATGTAAGTGAGCAGATTTCAACAACTACTAAAGAGGCTTCAGGAACGTCAAATATGAAATTCATGATGAATGGAGCCATTACGGTAGCAACATTAGATGGAGCCAATATCGAAATAAAAGATGAAGTTACAGATGACAATATAGTTATATTTGGATTAACTGCAGATGAAGTATTAAATTATTATCAAAATGGAGGATATAAATCTATAGATATATACAATAATGATAGTCGAGTAAAGAGAGTGATAGATGATTTGGTAAACGGAAAATATCATAGTGATAAAAATAAATTTAGAAGTATATATGAAAATTTAATTAACTATAATGATGAATTTTTTGTTTTGCAAGATTTTGATTCATATTTGAAAGCTCAAGATAAAATTGATACTCTTTATAGGAATGCTAATAAATGGCAAAGAATGTGTGGAATTAATATTGCACATTCAGGGATATTCTCATCTGACAGAACAATAGAAGAATATGCAACTGGTATTTGGGGATCAGAGGTAATTTATAAGAATCTATAGGAGGACTAACTGAATGAATGATATACAGGTATTACATGACTCACAAAGCATAAAATTTAGAAAGCCTTTTGGAGCTGTAGAGGTTGGTCAAAAGGTTAAGATGTCAATTAGTGTTAATAGGGAGATAATCGTAGCAATAGAACTGATACGATTTGATGGAACTAAAATCAATATAGGAATGCACAAGGAATATTTAAATAATGGTGAATTTAAATATTCTGTAGAAGTTGATACCTCTGATGCTTTGGGGATATTAGAATACTATTTTATTTTAATAGATGGATATGATAGGGTATATTATGGAAATAATGATGATCACCTGGGGGGAATTGGCCAGATATACACTTATAATCCTGTGCCGTATCAAATAACTGTATATGAAAAGTCATTCATACCAAGTTGGTACAAAGAAGGGGTAATATATCAAATACTCATAGATAGATTCTACAATGGAAATGGAAATAAGACTATAGATAATCCAAAAGAGAACTCGTTTATATATGGAAGATGGGATGACAGTCCTATGTATATTAGAGATAGTTTTGGAAAAATTGTTAGATGGGATTTTTATGGAGGAAATCTAAAGGGGATAATAAAAAAATTAGATTATATAAAAGAACTGGGAGTTAACATAATCAAATTAAGTCCAATATTTAAGTCTCCTAGTTGTCATAAATATGATACAGCAGACTATGAGACTGTAGATGAAATGTTCGGCACAAATGATGAATTTAGAGAATTATGTAAAGTCGCAAATAGTAAAGGAATTAAAATTATTTTAGACATTGTACTAAGCTATACAAGTTCTGATAGCAAATATTTTAATAAACTAGGAAATTACGATGAGACTGGTGCTTATAATTCACCAAACTCTAAATTTTATAATTGGTATAAGTTCATTACATACCCATATAGATATGAATCTTGGTGGGGAATGGATGAAAGACCAAACATTGACTCAATGCAACAAGAATATATTAATTATATTATAAGTGAAAATAATTCTATCATAAGCAAATGGACCAGTATGGGTATTGGTGGATGGAATTTAAATGTTACTGATGAGCTTCCGGATGAATTTATAGAATTAATAAGGAAAAAAATTCGAGAAATAAATGAGGAGATTGTACTTCTAGGCGATATATGGGAAGATGCATCTAATAAAATAAGTTATTCGAAAAGACGAAAATATTTACAAGGCAACGAAGTACAAGCTGCAACTAATTATCCTTTAAGAGAAAGTTTAATTAATTTTATTAAAGGATATATAAAATCAGATAAGTTAAAGCAAAAGATCATGTCTTTGTATGAGAATTATCCAAGAGAGAGTTTTTATGGAAATGTAAATATTATAGGTACAAACGATACAGAAAGAATTTTAACTGTTCTAGATGAAAATATATCATTGTTAAAGTTACTTATAGCAATTCAATTTACTTTACCAGGAGTGCCACTAATATACTATGGAGATGAAGCCGGTTTAAAAGGTGGAAGAGAACCTGATAACAGGAAAAGTTATCCATGGGGAAAAGAGAACAAAGTACTTGTTGATTTCTATCATAAAATAATTAATATAAGAAATAATGAAGATGGTTTAAAAAAAGGGAAGTTAAGTATTTTTGAAACAGATCCAGACGTATTTGCATTTGAAAGAAGCTATGAAAATGAGAGAATAATAATTTTAGTAAATGTTTCAAGTGAAGCTAAGTTAGTTAAAGAAGTTAATTTAAGTGGAAATTATATAAATTTACTTAGTATTAATGAAAAATATAAGTTTATAGGAAATAGTAGCGTTATAACTATTTTTCCATATGATCTAAAAATATTACGAAGGATCTAGTTTATTAAACTTTATTATATAATAAAAAATTGACAAATATTTTATTATATGTCTATATGGAATTTAATGGGAAATGAATGTATAATATACTGTATGCAAAACTATAAATATAAATTCCATAAGTAATCATATTATAAAATAGTTATTAAAAATATAATATGCTGTAAGTTCGCTTAAATAAAAAAATATACTAATAAGTATAGTATTGAACATAGGGGCATATAATATAAAATTTATCTAATGAGAACAAACACGTATGAGAGGAGATAATATTATGGGTAAAAATGAAATTGTAGCAATGATATTGGCTGGTGGACAAGGATCTAGGTTGGGGGTATTAACAAAAAAGTTAGCTAAACCAGCAGTACCATTTGGAGGGAAATATAGAATTATAGATTTTCCATTAAGCAATTGTTCTAATTCAGGAATATATACAGTTGGCGTATTAACTCAGTATAAACCGTTAGAATTAAATGCGCATATTGGTATAGGAGAAGCGTGGGACTTAGATAGGGCTCATGGAGGAGTGCATGTATTACCACCATATCAGGAAGAAAAAGGTGGAGAATGGTATAAAGGTACTGCAAATGCAATTTATCAAAATATAGAATTTGTTGATAGATATGACCCAGAATATATTTTGATTTTATCTGGAGATCATATATATAAGATGGATTATACAAAGATGCTTGATTTTCATAAGGAAAAACAAGCAGAGGCTACTATAGCTGTTATTGAGGTACCAATGGATGAAGCATCTCGTTTTGGAATAATGAATACAAGGGAAGATTTATCAATATACGAGTTTGAAGAAAAACCAAAAAGTCCTAAAAATAATCTAGCATCAATGGGGATATATATTTTTAATTGGAAGACTCTAAAAAAATATTTGAGGGAGGATGAATCTGATAAGACCTCAAAAAATGATTTTGGAATGAATATAATTCCAAGTATGCTTGGTAATGGGGACAAAATGGTTGCATATCCATTCAAAGGATATTGGAAAGATGTAGGTACTATAGATAGTCTATGGGAAGCAAATATGGATTTAATCAGAGAAGATAATGAACTTGATTTACATGATGAGGAATGGAAGATATATTCAGTTAATCCAATAAGGCCGGCACAATATATAGGAGAGAATGCAAAGGTATCTAATTCATTAGTTGTTGAAGGTTGTGTCGTTAATGGACAAGTGGAAAACTCAATATTATTCCAAGGAGTTCAAATAGGAAAAAATTCAGTTGTCCGCGATTCGATAATTATGACAGATGCTAAAATAGGCGATAATGTGGTTATTGAAAAAGCAATTGTTGGAAGTGGGGCAATAGTTCGAAAAGATTGCAAAATTTCTTTAGGTGATGAAATAGCTATTATTGCAGCAAAAGAAGAAGTGAAAATGGGCACAGTTATAGAAAATAATAAGGCAGTTTAGCAAAATCACTAAGGGGGAGAAGGAAATGAAAAATTGTATTGGTATAATTAACTTAGATGAAAATGAAAACAGAATGGGAGAATTAGTAGTGAATAGATCTCTTGCTTCAGTTCCTATTGCAGCAAGATATAGAGTTATAGATTTTATTTTATCAAATATGACAAATTCAGGAATTAATTGTATAGGAATATTTACGAAAAATAAGTCAAGATCACTGATAGACCATTTGACAAATGGAAGACCATGGGATTTGAATAGAAAAAAAGATGGATTAAAGGTTTTTAATTTTGGAAATGACGAGCCGGTTTATGATGATGTTCATAATTTTGCTGAAAACATACAATTTTTAACACATAGTAGAAGAGAATATGTATTATTAGCTCCAAGCTATATGATTTGCAATATAGATTATAATGAAGTTCTGGAATACCATAAGAGTACAGGTAAAGATATTACAATGGTATATAAGAAGGTTAACAATGCAGATGAAGCCTTTGGTGATTGCGGAGTATTAAATTTTGATGACTCAGGAAGTGTTATAAGCGTAGGAGAAAATATAGGGAAGAACCTAAAAGCAAATATTAACATGGAGATGTATATATTAAAAACCGAGTTATTTATAAATATTGTAAATGAATGTGTAAGTAGCGGAATGTATAGGAAGGTCAAAGAGTATATTCATAATAACTTAAATACTTTAACAGCAAGTGCTTACGAATTTAAAGGACATTTAGATTGTATAAACTCTATTAAGGCCTTATATGATAGTAATGTAGGATTTTTAAATAGAAAAGTAAATAAAGAAATTTTTAATGATGAAAGACCTATTTTTACAAAAACTAAAGATGAAGCACCAACTCATTATGCAGATACAAGTAGTGTTATAAACTCAATAATAGCGAATGGGTGCAGAATAGAAGGAACTGTTGAAAATTGTATAATAGGTAGAAGAGTATATATAGGTAAAAATACAAAACTCAAAGATTGTATAATAATGCAAAATAGTAGAATTGGCGATGATGCAGTATTAGATAATGTAATTGCAGATAAAGGCAGTGAGATAAGAAGTGGTGAGACACTTATTGGATCTGTAATGTATCCTCTTGTTATAAAGAAAAAAAGCAGTATTACCAAATAGACAAGACATATAGGTAATAGTATTTTTAGAATGAAAGTATTAGGTTAATGTAAAAAGATTATTAGGTAAGCATCAGGAAATTAAATTTGATACTTATTGAGTTGGGATTAACTATATGAGGAAAATTAAATGCAGAATTTTAATAATATAGTATATAGAATAACTACGAAATAAGATTAGCAAAGTATAATTTTTAGGTGCTTACTTTTCTAATATATATGTTGTGAATTGGTTTCTACATTCGAACTAATAGTATGCCTGTTGTTTGAGTAGGAACCTTATTATAGTGTTAATTAACTTCTGAATTGTATTTCTGACGGGCTAAAGAAGGGTGAAACACATTATTAATAATAGAAGATTTCAACCATCCCACCAGATCTATTAGATTAAACTTTGGATCATATGGTGATAAAAGATCGATTCAGGTTTACCTCTAACTTAATTTATAAACAGCTGTATAAATTTTGTGTGATGTATTCTAATATTATTCTTTCCTGATCTTCATTGATTTATTATATTTAGAACGGTTTAGCCAAATTATATTGATTGGTATGATTTACTGGGAATTGTTATTGGAATTTTAATTTTGTAACATATATTTTCTAGTATCTATTAGCAACATTCAATAAGATAATCTCACTATTTATGTATACTAAGGGACTAGTATTATAGGTATAACATAATTTTTCAATAAACGTGTTGACACTGCAACTAGAACGTGATAAGATAAGAAATGTCGCTGAGATATGCAAATAATCTAATAATAAATCGATAGATGTATATTTTAAATATATCTTTAAAGGTTTTAAAAAAGGTTATTGACAGAGCATTAAATGAGTGATATACTAAGAAAGTCGCTTAAGGGTGACATAATTAGTAACTACAATAAAATGTAGGAAAGAAAATTGGTCTTTGAAAATTGAACAGAATGATATAAATACATTTAAGTAAACCAGCAATTTTTATTTGAGTAAGCTAAGATTAAACTTTTTATTGAGAGTTTGATCCTGGCTCAGGACGAACGCTGGCGGCGTGCTTAACACATGCAAGTCGAGCGATGAAGTTCCTTCGGGAATGGATTAGCGGCGGACGGGTGAGTAACACGTGGGTAACCTGCCTCATAGAGGGGAATAGCCTTTCGAAAGGAAGATTAATACCGCATAAGATTGTAGTGCCG
>NZ_JHXK01000053.1 GCF_000621745.1 Clostridium beijerinckii HUN142
CTAATGCGACGCGGGTCCATCTCATAGCGGATTACTCCTTTAATTGCTATGCCATGCGGCACTACAATCTTATGCGGTATTAATCTTCCTTTCGGAAGGCTATTCCCCTCTATGAGGCAGGTTACCCACGTGTTACTCACCCGTCCGCCGCTAATCCATCCCCGAAGAAACTTCATCGCTCGACTTGCATGTGTTAAGCACGCCGCCAGCGTTCGTCCTGAGCCAGGATCAAACTCTCAATAAAAAGTTTAATCTTAGCTTACTCAAATAAAAATTGCTGGTTTACTTAAATGTATTTATATCATTCTGTTCAATTTTCAAAGACCAATTTTTCTTTCGAAAACCTTTTGTTACAAGGCTTTACAAGTTTCTGTCGTTTCTGACAGCTTACTCAGTATATCATCGCTTTCAGACTTTGTCAACAACCTTTTTTAAAAACTTTTCAAACATTTTTCTTGGATGTTCTATTAGCTTTAAGTTATTGAATTTTATATTCTTTAGCAACGAATTAAATCTTATCATTACCATTTAATATTGTCAACACTTTGCAAAAAACTCGTAATCTTACATTTCAAATATTTTGTAAACTTGAGTGTTTTCTCTTTATATCTCTTAGCGACGTGTTTTATCATAACATCTCTAACTCACTTACATTTTAAATTATTTCCTAATTTTATAAGATTATTCATACTTTTCGCTGTTATATGTCATTATTCTAAATTTTATCTATACCGACACACCAGAAATAGTTTACCAATAAACTTATTCCATTCCAATACATCTTAAATAATATTGATACATCTTAAAAATTAAATTTTAAATATTATTTTAAAAGCAAATCACTAAACATTTTTTCATGTTTCTTTTCTTCTTCTATAATTTTTGAAATAATCTTATATACACTATTGTTTACATCATTTAAATTTCCAAGTAATCTCCCCTGAACATCTAGAAGTAATCCTATACTATTTTTTTCAAATTCTAATGAATATTTTATTAAATCCTGAGCACTACTTATATAAGGAAACCTAATTTGACTTTTAAATTCATATAGAAGCTTTACAACTTTATCATATAGGTAAAAATCAATGGTCTCATTAAGTTCATAATTAAATTTTTCTTTTAATTCCTCATAATATTTAATATGCCTACTCTCTTCCTTTTTAATTACCCTTGTAATAATCTCAATATTCTTAGAATTTCTTTCTTTTGCATCCCTTTCGATTTTTTCATATATTTCTAGTGCATTCTTCTCAATATCAACAAGTCTCTCTATTAGATCATAAATAGTATAATTCATATCAATTTCTCCCATTATATCTGAATTTATTTTAAATTATATATAAGTTAAAGTACGGATATAAAATTATTATCATTATATTTTTTGACTATAATTAATATACGCTAATTGATCTATTTTTATATTTATTATCATTTGCATTAAAATATTATATATTACATTTAATGTTTGACAACGTTGTATAGCACCTATACAATAATATTTATGGATAAATTATTAGACAACAAAAAAATTAGTGAAATATTTTTAGAAGTAATATGTACTTTTTTTGAAAATGACTTGAAAGCTAAAAATTTCGGAACAGATTCAAATTTATATCATTCCGAAATACACATGCTGCAATGTATAAAGGAAAATGAGGGCTTACATATTTCAGCCATTGCAAGAAAGCTTGAGATTACAAGAGGTGCCGTTTCACAAACTATAAAAAGATTAGAAAACAAGGGTTATCTATTTAAGGAGGTAAGTTCTGATAGTAATTCAAAGCTTATATTAAAACTTACAGAAAAAGGTGAGTTGGCATATAAAAATCATAAAAACTATCATAATCAATACGATATTATTATAAAAGAATTATTGAGAAATGCTAGTGAAGAAAATAAAGAATTTCTGTATGCTTTTCTGAAACAATTTAAAGACAAAATATAAGATACCTTTTTTGAGGTATTTTATTTTATATTATATGTATAGTATCTATACATAAATCTATAAAGTAAATGGAGGACCAAAATGACTCACGAATCAAAATTTGAATTAAACAGGTTTATAATATTAATTATGGCAATTACTTGCGGGGCTACAGTTGCCAACTTATATTTCATTCAGCCTTTACTAACACAAATTTCCACAAACTTCAACATTTCCGAATCTCAATCAGGATTTATTGTGACTCTGACCCAAATAGGTTACGCTCTAGGATTATTTCTATTTGTTCCACTTGGAGATATAAAAGAACGTCGTAATCTAATTATAAAAATGCTTATAGTTGTAGCTTTTTCTTTACTATTAGTTGCTATTTCTCCTAATTACATAATTTTATTAATCGCTTCTCTATTAGTTGGATTTACAACTATAATTCCTCAATTAATAGTTGCATTTTCCGCACATTTGGCAGAGCCTTCAGAACGCGGAAAGATAATAGGGAATGTCATGAGTGGACTTCTAATTGGAATATTACTCTCAAGAACATTTAGCGGAATTGTCGGGCAAGCTTTTGGCTGGAGATCAGTATATTTTTGCGCTGCCTTCTTGATGGTACTTTTTGCAATATTAATAAAAAAGTTTTTCCCCACAAGTATACCAAACTCCAATATATCATATTCCAAGCTAATACTATCCATATTTCCTCTAATTAAACAAGAGAAAGCTTTAAGAGAAGCATCTATAAATGGAGCGTTGATGTTTGGCGCTTTTAGTGCATTTTGGACTTCTATTATTTTTCTATTAGGTTCTAAAGTTTATAATATGGGAACAAGAGAAGCTGGATTGCTTGGGTTAATAGGAGTTGCTGGAGCTGCCGCTGCACCTTTTGTTGGAAGAATTGCTGATAAAAAAACGCCTAAATTTACAGTAGGCATAGGGATTATTCTTTCCACTTCATCATATATTTGTTTTTTCATTTTAGGATACAAACTTTATGGTTTAATTATTGGTGTTATACTATTAGACTTAGGAACCCAATCTGGTCAAGTTTCTAATCAGGCAAGAATACATGAACTTGGTGATGAAGCACGTAGCCGAATCAATACGGTATTTATGGTTTCATATTTTCTTGGTGGATCATTAGGATCATTTCTAGCACCTTTGAGCTGGCAATATTTTGGTTGGATAGGCGTATGCTCAGTAGGGTTTATATTTGAGGCTATGGCCCTAATTTTTCACTACATCATTTATAAACAAAAATCCCTGGCAACTGTGGAGCCGTAGATTTTTCACGCATCTGCCTTTTTCAAAGGAATGTGGGAAAAACTTGGCAGGCTAATAGATTTGCTTTTTATTCTTTCGGTTCTTTTCACGCCCTCTTAAATGGCCCATTATACAAGTTGTCCACATATTTAACTTAATTATAATTTCCCAAATAATAAAAAATTCAAATTGCTTACCTGCGAAATATTAGCACACTTGTATCTTATAAAAAATGTTTGTACCAATTCCTTAATATATTGTAGACTGTTATAAGGAATTACTTCCATATAGCCTGCAATATATTAGTCTTCTATCTTTCATTAACACGAAAGCTTAGTTTTGGCTTAAGAATTTATTGTGTTAATTAAGAAATCTTTTAACTAAGATCATATTCTTTTTACTGTATGGTGGAAAGAGCATTTTAATATTTATTTTTGTTCCTTTATTTAAAATACTTTTTCTATGCGAAAATGTTTTAAAACTCTCTTCCCCATGATAAGCTCCTATACCAGCATTTCCAACGCCCCCGAATGGTAAATTACTATTTGCTAAATGATTTAAAGTGTCATTTATGCAAACGCCTCCTGAAGGTATCTCTTCAATAACTCTTTCCTGTGTTCTCTTATTATTTGTAAATATATACAGGGCAAGAGGTTTAGGCATACTTTTGATTCTCATCACAACATCATCAAAATTAACAAACTCAATAACAGGGAGTACAGGCCCAAATATTTCTTCCTTCATACTCTCTGAATCAAATGCCGATACATCTATAATTGTTGGCTCTATGAATCTTTCAGATTCATCATAACTCCCTCCATAAAGTATCCCTCTTTTATCTTTATTAATTAAATTTTTTATCCTGCTAAACTGCTTATCATTTATGATCCTACCATAATATTTACTAGATTTAATATTGTCTCCGAAAAATTCTTTTATAACATTTTTCATTTCTTTAATAAGTTCATCTTTAACATTTTTGCTAACCATAAGATAATCTGGTGCTACACATGTCTGTCCTGCATTTAAAGTCTTCCCCCAAATGATCCTTTGAGCGGAAATTTTAATGTTAGCAGTTTCATCTACTATCACTGGACTTTTGCCGCCTAGTTCTAGAGTAACTGGAACCAAATTTTTAGCTGCAGCTTCCATAACTATTTTTCCAACACTTACGCTTCCAGTAAAAAATATATAGTCAAATGGAGCATTTATTAATGAAATGTTTGTTTTAACACTTCCTTCCACACATCTTATATATTCTTTATCAAAAGCTTTTGAAATCATTTCGTTAATTATATTTGAAATATTTGATGAAATTTCTGAAGGTTTGATTACAATACAATTTCCTGCACTAATTGCACCTATTAACGGCTCAATAACAAGTTGAAACGGATAATTGTATGGACCTATTATTAATACGCTTCCATAAGGTTCACTAACTATGTAGCTTTTCGCAGGTTTTAAAAATATTGGCGTTTTTATTTTTTTAGACTTTGCCCATTTCTTTAAATTATTAATTGTATTCTCTATACTCAAATATATGAATCCTATTTCTGTTATATATGATTCAAATTCATGTTTTCCCAAGTCAATTCTTAAAGCCTCAGTAATTTTACTTTCATTATCTTTTATACTTTCTTTAAGTTTCCTTAATTGATTAATTCGAAATTCTATGTTCTTGGTAACCTGAGTACTAAAAAATTCTCTTTGCTTTTCAAGAATCTTATTAACATCTTCTAATGTTAATTCACTATTATTCATTTTATTATCTCCTCATTTTATCTTATATTCTCAGCAATTATTTTACAATTATAATTTTATCCAAATACTTGTAAAAAAATAACTTTGAAATAATTTAAAATTCTGGAGCAATATTGTCTATATGTATTGTCTTTTCCCCATTTTCTAATACCTTAAATTGAATTTCAATTTTAAAGTCATCTAAAAAGTTTATATCTATGTATTCATATTCTTCCTTTTTTTTCTTATTGCTTTTGCTTTCTATTACACCCATGCTTAAAGCCATCGGATCATTTGTAAAATGTAATTCATATAAACATTGCTCAATTTTAAGTAATTCTTTTCTTGTAAGTTTTACTACATTACCCAAGTTATCAAAATTAAACGTAAACTTGCTAAAGAAATGACTCCATTTATTAAAAATTTCATTCTTTTTTTCTTCTTCTTTATTTTTTACATCATTTTTCTTCTTATTATAATCATCTATTAAGTCATGTGCTTTCTCTTTTAAATCTTGAAATTCTCTACCAATATTTTTAATACTTTCCTCTTTATCCGATATTATTTTAGCATTATCATCTATTAATTCATTTTTATATGTAGCCTTTATATTAGCATCAGAAATCTTATTGTTTATATCAATTTCTTCAAACTTAACTATTTTAAATTCTTCCATCAATGAATCCAATTCTTCTAATGGTGCATTTTCCATTTTGACTTTAATCTCTTTTAACTCATCTTCATATGATTTCTTGGCTGATGTTAATTTAATATGTATTTTCCCAAGATCTATTATATCCTCTTCAGCCTTATCTTTACTTCTAATTGCATTCTTAAGCAGGCGTTTTTCTCTCTCTAAACTGTTCTCAATAGAATTTATTTTATCCTTACATAGTTCTATTTGCTTTTTTAATTTCAAAAGTTCCTCTTGTGACCTTCTTAAGTTTTCTTCTTTTTTAAAAGCTTCAACTTCTTCTTCATTTCCTACAAAACTCGGAAGTTCTTCATCCCTTACAGTAAATCTACCTCCATAAGCCTTAACACATAACCATATAAGTCTTATAAAATGTTGCCTATCCAACTTCTTCCACACATTAAGAAATGTCAATCTTGCGACATCTACTGACTGAGTGAACTCTCTTTTTTGTTCCTCATCCATACTACCTATAATTTCTTCTATGTCTTTTGTGGTTTCTTGTAAATCCACAAATGCTTGTCCATTTATATATTCTTTTGCTTTACCATTAAGCTTTTCGTTATATTTTGAATAAATAATATCAGCCTTATGGCTTGGCATTAAGTCTTTATGAACTTTATATAATTTGGCTGCTTCCTCTATTACCTCTATTGACACTTCATCTTCCGTTGGGTTCTTTAAATCATCACTGGTTTTTTCAGTAAGAACATTAAACAATCTTTCGTTTAACTCATTCCTTGTATAGTTTTTCAATTCTTCTTTTTTTTCGTCAACCAAAGCCCATATTTCTTTTACTTCTGGTTCTTCAAATACTCGATTTTTTCCTATTTTACTCCCTATAAAGTTAATTATACTTATAGTTCTTTTTTTTGCCCTTTGTATAATTGGCTTTGATATATTTGTTACATTCATTGTTTCAAGTAATGCAATTTGTTCAATAATATCATTATCTGAAATTTTTCTAAGTCCGTCAAAAATATTAGGCATATCTATCTCCTTTGTAAATCAATTAATAGTCATTTTTCGCATGGTACATCACAACCACACTTTAAAGTGAGTATAATAAATTTGCATTAAGCTTGCGCTAAATTCCATCTAATTACTATATAAATTATTAAATGAAATTTCAACTATGTACGTTCTAAATAATATGATTCACTCTTTATAAATTTATTTATTTTTTTATGTAACTTATGGCTTAAAATAAACTTTGATGAATTAAATTTCTCGTAACATATACAAATATAATACAAATATTTGCCGACGCAAATTTTAGCACTTCCATCTATATTTTAACAGAATATCCATTAATATTCCACGTTATCAATGATATTTTCTTTATAGCTATTACTATATGCTTCTTCATAGTTACAATAATTTATTCAAAATAAGATATCTAATGTGATACACAATTAAGATGTCTCTTTCAAGAATATTATATTTTTATATGCTCATATATTACTCAGTCAAAATTTGAGAAAATAAAAAAAGATAGTCATAATAACTATCTTTTAAGCTTACCTCGCAACGTCCTACTCTGCCACACAGTCTCCCATGCAGTACCATTGGCGCTATAGACCTTAACTTTCCTGTTCGGAATGGGAAGGAGTGTTACCTCTATGCCATCATCACGAGATCTTGGCTCCGCGAAGAGGACTCGAACCTCCAACCTATCGGTTAACAGCCGAGTGCTCCACCATTGAGCTATCGCGGAACGCTATTTTAAGTAAGATTCAAAACTTAAGATTTTGCTAATCAAACTTAATCGATTTTCAAAGAAATCTTATTCTTTGAAAATTGCACACAGTTTCTTTAATGTATTACAACTTGA
>NZ_JHXK01000054.1 GCF_000621745.1 Clostridium beijerinckii HUN142
AGCATATGATTCAGTAGAATGGTTTGAAATTGCTTCTAGCTTAGAATTTAATTTGTTAACTGATATAAATATGCGTAAGGCTAAAAGTATTGAGTCATTTACTGATAAACGATATGAAAATGCTTTGTTTATTCAATCTCCTATAGGATCCAAATTATATAAAAACAGATTGAAAATAGAGCAATTATTCTCTGTATTAAAGGGATTATATAACTTAGAAAACCCAAGACTTTATGGGCAAGCCCGATACGAACGTCATATAAAATGGGTCTTATTAGCGTACTTAATAGATGAATTTAACAAAAAGCAGCAAGGAATAAAAACTAGAAAATATCCTTGGAATCTATAATTTCTAAGAATATTTTCTTATAAGAACCATTTGTAAAAATTAGTTATTCAACAACCTATATACATATATAATGTGATAATATTGAATAAATATAAAATTAAGGTTGGCAGCTTTATTCTACCTCCAACCCTATCAAATTACCATATTATTTTTTGAAGTTTACACAAAAATCTTCACAGACTCTTTAGTATTTTAACTCCTGTTGTTTTGAGGTTAATCTATTTCCATTCCTTGGAGTTCTTTTCGCATTATTTCTTCTATACTTCTCTTGTGTATCTAAAATGGTTTTAAGTTTACTTTGCTCATGCTCTATTATATTTAACCTCTCGATTAATGTTTCGTTCTTATGCCAGTAATCTTATTTATATCTCATACCTTTAGTCACTTTTTTACGCTCTCCGCTTTTTATTATTTGATCATAAGATATAAACTTATCTATTGTTTTGGTATACATCTAAGTATTGCATTAACTTCATTCTCTTTTTACGGTTCTTCGAAACTATTATTTAAGTATATTACCTCTTTAGCCAATTCCTTTTCATCTCTTATATAAATACCCTTCCAGTATGCAAAACAATGTAAAATTATATTTATATATTCAAGACCTTAAACCATTGTAAGCTTGTCTTGAATTGATTATCCCTATTAGTTTAAGACATGCAACCTGTCACAACCCGCCACCATACTTGGAGCCAACCACGCATAGGCCAACGGGATAAGTTATTGCCTGTCTAGCTCTATACATAGAGGAAAGAACAATTTATTAATAAAGTTTCATTATGAGTGCAAACTAGATTATTCCATTAATAAGAGAAGAGAAAAAAGTCTAGTACAAGACCGAGCACCGTTATGTGAAAGTTAATTTCTAATGCATACACAAATTTAGTGAAGGGTCTAGGAGGAATTAAACAGGCATTAGCTTATAATAATCTTGTAATACTCGGCATAGAGGTATTTGAAAGTTTTAAAGGTGAGCATATTAAAAAAAACTGGTATTATGACTATGCCTGAAGAGCTTGAAGAAATGCTTGTAGGTCATTCAGTTCTTGTAGTTGGGCATATTGATGGTCATAATCCTACTAGAATTACTAAAGGCTGTTTAATATTTGTATCATAAGTAGTACATTTTTGTGATTTAAAAGAAATATTTAAAATAGAATGAATTAATTTGGAAATTATTTGAGTTTTATACCTAAATTTGTACATTTTATACCTAAATTTGTACGTTTTAAGTAGAGCTTATTTACTTAATTTGATAATTATACTAATATATTGTTGGATGTAGCTTACTAGTTACTAAATCTAAAATTTAAATTTGACGTGAAGGAGATGTCTATAATGGAAAAATTTACAGAACTTACAGACAAAGAAATGGAAATGGTATCTGGAGGAACATATTACGGTAATGGCGTTAGCTGTGACGACAAGAAATGTACTGTAGATTGGGGCAAAGCTTGGTCTTGTGGAGCTGATAGATGGGGTGGAGAAGTTGCTAGTGGCGGTAAAGCACCTGTTGGTAATTGCTAATCAATTGCTCTAATATTTTATATTAATGTGGGGATTGAAGTGAAAACTTCTATCCCTTATTTATTATAAGGGGGGAAGGGAAAAGAAAATGAAAGATAAAAAAGATGAACAAACAGCAATTATATTATTTGATACTTTTAAAAAGTTGATTTTAGAAAAGAGTTCACAAGATAATAGATATTCCCAAGTTGTAGAACTTTTAAATTATGCAATTGAACGAGTTACCAATAGAAGTCAAACACCACAGCTTGAGGCACGAGCAGTATTTCAAAACATTTGCACAATATGTTTTGTTGACAAAATAAAATTAAATGAAGAAGAAGCTGATATTCTCAAAAAAATAGATAATTTCTCACATTCAAAGGGAATTTGGGGAGAAATGAATACTTTGAATATTTCAAATATGTGGCCTAGTAAGTAATTTTAATTAAAAGGACGTGAAAAAATATGAAAAAAAGCATAGTTTCAGTGGCTATTTTAACACTTATGTGTAGTTTTCTTGTAGGTATTGGAGGTAATGCGGTTCCTGTTTACGCAGCTACCAGTGTAACATCAAGCAAAACAACATCGACTGTAACAGAATTAAAGTACGAAAAGAACATTAAGGGTGTACACAAAATATCACTAAGACAGTATTTGGATAAAGTGCATAATGGTGAGAAGTTTATTGTATTTATAGGTTTTAAAGAGTGCTCACACTGTAGAAATTTTTCTCCTATTATGAAGAAATTCTTAAAAAATGTTGATCAGCGAATATATTATTTGGATTATGGCCCTACTGGGACATTCAAGAACGCATCAAAAGAAGAAATAAATGATTTTTATGATACTTTCACCACCCCATATCAATTTGGTGGTACACCAACAGTTGCACTTTTTTCAAAAGGTAAAGTTATTTCAATGACGGTTGGTGATAACACTACTCTAGATGATTTGAATCACTTAGTTAGCAATAGTGAGAAATAATTATTTATTCTAACTATCACAAATTGAGCCGTTGTATCTACAACGGCTTTTTGTCTATAAATTATAAAGTTAAATATAATTTTTTATATCTATTGCAATAAGTATTAATTTAGATGATTGCAGAATTAAATTTTATAAAAATGTGGATAACTTTAGAAAAATAAAGAGTTTTAAACGAATTTATAAGGGTTTACAGTGTGGAATAATAATCTAAAGTATAATTCCACAAAGTTTATCCACAAATCCACAGAAATTAAATAAAGCGAATATGCTTAATTTTGAAGTGAGTGGAGGAAAATTAAAAGTATAATTTTTGTAACATCAGAAAAATCAACGCTTGTAGATTCTGCAAGCGACTAATAAGTATTAATTTTAATGGAGGCTTGGAATGATAAACATATTTAAAAGATATGTATGCATAATGCAGCATGATATTAAAGACTGTGGATGTGCTTGTTTAGCTACAATTTCAAAGCAATATGGACTTAAAATTCCAATAACAAAAATTAGAGAAACAGCTGGTACAGATAAACAAGGTACAAGTGTATTTGGAATAATTAAGGCTGCAGAACAAATTGGTTTTACAGCTAAAGGCGTGAAAGTAAACAATCCCAATGACATATTTAGCGAATTTTTACTACCAGCTATAGCTCATGTTATTATGGAGGGAAAATTACTACACTATGTAGTTATACATAAAATAAGTCAAAATGAACTTTTAATTGCAGATCCAGGAATTGGAATAATTAAATATAAGCCAGAAGAGTTTTTTAAGATATGGTCGGGAATCTTAATTCTTATGACGCCTACAGCTCAGTTTAAAAAAGGAAATGAGACAAAAGGATTATTCAAAAGATTTTTTGGACTTTTGAGACCTCAAAAAAGATTACTTATAAATATATTCTTTGTTTCAATACTATTGACAGCCTTAGGAATACTACCATCCTTCTATTTTCAAACATTAATGGACACGATAATACCAGGCAGTTTAAGTAAAACTCTTATAGAAATATCTTTAGGAGTTATTTGTGTGAATATATTTAAAGTATTATTAGATGCTTTTAGAACACAATTACTTATTTATTTAGGACAGAACATAAATACAAAACTTATGATTGGATATTATGATCATGTAGTTAAGCTTCCAATGAAATTCTTTGCTACTAGAGAAACAGGAGAGATTATATCAAGATTTAATGATGCTTCTAAAATAAGGGATGCTATATCGGGAGTAGCATTAACTATGATGATTGATACTCTTATGGTTATTTTTGGTGGAGTAATTCTTTTCAGTGAAAATCACTTGCTTTTTGGAATAACAATTATCCCGGTATTTTTATATCTAATCATTATCGTGGCTTTTAATGGAGTTATTGAAAGAGTTAATAGAAGAACTATGGAAGATAATGCAAAGCTTACCTCTTATTTAGTTGAGTCTTTAAATGGTATTGAAACAGTTAAGGCTTTTAATGGTGAAAAAAAAATTAACTTTGAAATGGAAAAAAGATTTATTAAGTTTGTTAGAAGTATATTTAAAAATGGTTTTGTAAGTAATATGCAAGGTTCAATAAAAACTGCTGTACAAGCTATTTTTGGTACAGTAATTTTATGGATTGGAGCTTATGAAGTAATTCAAGGAAATATGACTATTGGAAAACTTTTGACATTTAATGTACTGCTTACATATTTTCTTGATTCTATTCAACGTATAATAAATCTTCAGCCAACACTTCAAACAGCAATTGTTGCAGCTGATAGACTTGGAGAAATATTAGACTTAGAGCTTGAAAAAAGTGTTGATGAAGAAAAAAAGGTATCACCTAAACAGTTAAATGGAAAAATTGAATTTAATAATGTAGATTTTAGATATGGCACAAGACAGCTTGTTTTAAAGAACATATGCATAAGTATAGAACCAGGTGAAAAAATAGCTCTAGTTGGTGAAAGTGGATCTGGAAAAACTACAATTTCTAAGCTCTTACTTAACTTTTATCAGTGTGAAAAAGGTGAAGTTTTAATTAATGGATATGATATTAAAGATATAAATTTAGAAATATTAAGAGACAGAATTTCATATATTTCTCAAGACATGTTTTTCTTTAGTGGATCAATAAAGGAAAATTTAAGCTTTGGAGCAGAAAAAGCTACATTTGAGGAAATTGTAGACGCTTGTAAAAAGGCTCAAATTCATGAATACATAAATTCATTGCCAGCGAGATACGATACATTTTTAGAAGAAAATGCATCAAATTTTTCTGGTGGACAAAAGCAAAGGCTTGCTATAGCCAGAGCTATATTAAAAAAGCCCGATGTTTTAATAATGGATGAGGCAACAAGTAATTTGGATTCTATAACTGAAAGAGCTATTGATAAGACAATAAATGAATTTAGTAATGGAATTAGCATAATAATAATTGCACATAGATTAAGTACAATAATGAGATGTGATAAAATTTACGTTATGGATAAAGGAGAAATTATTGAAGTCGGAAATCACGATGAGCTTATAAAGCAAGGCGGAAGGTATTACAATTTATGGAGGGAACAAGTGCCTGAATTAGCATTCCCATCTAATCTCCTAGTAGAAAATAATATAGTTGAGTATTATCAATATTAATAACATAACTATGTGTCAGGTCTGTACAAAATGGACTTGCCATCAGAAAGATCATGGGATATTCGCTTGGAGCATTAGTTTCTTTGTATTCAAGTTATAAAAATAATAATTATAGTAAAATTGCAAGTATATGTTCATCTCAATAGTATAAAAAATGGATTAAATTTATAGAAGAAGATATAATAAATGATAATTTTAAGCTTATAGTAATTGCAGGTAGAAAAGAAGGTTATAAGAAAACTACCATTCATAAAGACACTCCAAAGTTTTTAGAGAAATCTTATAAAATATTTAAGAGATGAATAGGTGAAAAAATATAGAAATGATTTGGGATGAGTATGACCATGATGAAAATATATTGAATAAATATAAAATTGCATTAGAGTTTTTATTAAGCAAAATTTAAAAGACATTGTGGTTTTGTATAATAATGAGAACAGTAAATAGATTTGTGTAAAATAAACTTACTTACTGCTTTTTATAATTAATTGAAATTTTATTACCATAACATGGTATTTTTCAATGATTTTATAGTTAGATAACAAATTAATTACTAAATTATTTTAGGCGATTTTAGAGTCTGTCAAGACTTTTGTGTAAACTTCAAAAAGTAATATGTTTATTTTATAAGGTTGGAGGTAGAATAAAACTTCCAACCTTAATTTCATATTTATTCAATATTATTACATTATATATGTATAGATTGAGTGATTTAAGTTCCTGTATTTTTAAAACAAAACTTCGTCTAAACGACCTTCGAAGAAGATTGATAATTGAGCTAAAATTTGAGCCCAA
Source organism: Clostridium beijerinckii HUN142 (assembly GCF_000621745.1). Lineage (GTDB taxonomy): Bacteria > Bacillota > Clostridia > Clostridiales > Clostridiaceae > Clostridium > Clostridium beijerinckii_A. The sequence continues at coordinate 6,255 of NZ_JHXK01000054.1, forward strand.
CCCTTAATTCCTTGCGTCCATTTCTTTGTTATATCAATAGTTGCAAGATAAAGTATCTTTAGTAATGACTCATCGTTAGGGAAAATTGATTTACTTTTAGTAACTTTCCTAAGTTGGCGGTTATAACTCTCCATTGCATTTGTTGTATATATTATTTTTCTTATTTCAGGTGGGTGTTTGAAAAATGTTGAGAGTTCATCCCAATTATTTCTCCAACTTTTTATTGCTATTAGATATTTGTCTCCCCATTTTTCTTCTAGATTATCTAATTCTGCTAACGCGACGTCTTCTGTTGGAGCTTTATATACTGATTTCAAATCAGCATTAAAGGCTTTTAAATCCTTATAAGATAAATATTTACTAGAATTTCTTATTTGATGAATAATACATCTTTGTATTTCAGTATTAGGAAATACTGCTTTAATAGCTTCTTTAAAACCGTTGAGACCATCAACACATGCTATTAGAATATCATTTATACCACGGTTTTTAAGTTCATTTAAAACTAATAACCAGTATTTTGATGATTCAGAAGCACCAACCCAAATACCTAATACATCTTTCTTACCTTCAAGGTTAACTCCAATAACAGCATACGCTGCTTTCGACACAATAGCATTATCTTTTCTTACTTTAAAATGGATTGCATCCATAAATATTATTGGATAAATTGATTCTGATGGTCTGCTTTGCCACTCTTTAAGCATTGGAATAACTTTATCTGTTATATTAGAAATAAGGGTTGGTGATGCATCCATTCCATAAATATCATTAATTTGAGTTGCTATATCTCTTGTAGTCATTCCTTTTGCATACATTCCAATTACAGCACTTTCTAGGTGTGATACATCAGTTTGATGTTTCTTCACTATCGCCGGCTCAAATGAGCCTTCGCGGTCTCTTGGAACATCTAAATCAAATAGTCCTAAATTTGATTTCATAGTCTTTGTACTTTTTCCATTTCTACTATT
>NZ_JHXK01000055.1 GCF_000621745.1 Clostridium beijerinckii HUN142
AATGCTAAAGCTATTAATATACCACCACCTATTACAAACGGTAACATATGTGATACACCATTCATAAGATGCTTATAAATTTGACGTCCAACTGATTCGTTTGAAACATCTTCGCTGTTATCAGCACCACCTGCATGATGATATATTGGAGCATTTCCACTTATAGCTTCCTCAATTAATTGAGTCGACTTGTGTATTCCATCTGCTACCTTAGTTTTAATTACTCTCTTACCATCAAATCTAGCCATTTCTACATTTTTATCAGCTGCTATAATTATACATTCTGCATTTGCTATTTCTTCTTTTGTTAAAACGTTTTTAGCTCCGCCAGAACCATTTGTCTCAACTTTTATTGAGACTCCCATATCTTTACCCTTACTTTCAAGACTTTCTGCTGCCATATAAGTATGTGCAATTCCTGTTGGACATGCAGTTACTGCTAATACTCTATAACCACTTTTATTCATCCCTAATTCCCCCTTTACCTCTTCTGGAAACTTCTCCATTTCCTTCTTATCTATTAACCTTAAAAACTCCTCTTTATCAGAACAGTCGATTAAGCTTGTTCTAAGTGCTTCATCCATTAATATAGTAGATAATCTTGCTAATACCTCTAAGTGTAAATTATCATTATTATCTGGTACAGCAATCATAAAGAAAAGATGTGCTGGTTGACCATCTAATGAATCATAATCAACACCTTTTTTACAAATTGCAGCTGCAAGAGATGCTTTCTTTACTGCGCTTGTTTTTCCATGTGGAATTGCTATTCCATCCCCTATCCCAGTCGTACTTAATTCTTCCCTAGCTAATATTGCTTTTTTATATTCTTCTTTATTATTTAAATTTCCAGTCTTGTCCATTAAATCAACTAATTCATTAATACATTGTTCTTTTGTGCTTGGATTAAAATTTAAGTTTATACCTTGTTTGTGTAATAAATCTACAATCCTCATTTTTGACCTCCTAAAATTTAAACATATTTTTTATACTTTTGTAAAAATCATAATACTAATTAAATTTCCAATATTAAAGCTTTAAAATATAATAAGATTCAACTCATACTAGAATAAATTTGTTATTAAATTTCCTTTAATAATTCATATACTTGTTCTTTTGTTGCCAATTCTTCTGAGAAAGCACTTGCACTTCCTGTAGCAATTCCCATCTTGAACGCTTCTTCTATATTTTTGTTTTTTAAATATCCGCATAAGAAACCAGCTACCATTGAATCTCCAGCTCCAACTGAATTTTTAAGTATGCCTTTTGGCACAGCCCTTTTTATCGGATCTCCATTTTCAGGTAATAGAATTGCTCCATCCCCTGCCATCGATGTAAGAACATTTTTTGCTCCCATTTCCTGAAGTTTTCTACCATATTTAATTATGTCTTTATCATCTTTTATCTCTACCCTAAACATTTCTGCAAGTTCATGATGATTTGGTTTTATTAAAAACGGTTTATATTTTAATACCTTTAATAGCAAGTCTTTTGTTGCATCAACTATGAATTCTACACCTTTATCCAATAAGCTGTTCATAATGCTTTCATATATATTATCTGGCACACTATTGGGTATACTCCCAGATAATATTAAATAATCCCCTTTTGTCAGATGCGAAAGTTTTTCATGTAAAAGGTTTAACTCTTCATCAGTTATTGATGGTCCAGAACCATTAATTTCTGTTTCTCCATCACTTTTAAGTTTCACGTTTATTCTAGAAAATCCACTTTTTAATTTTATGAAATCACAATTTACACCATGACTTTGTATTTGTCGTAAAATTTCATCTCCAGTGAATCCTGCAACATATCCAAGAGCTGTATTAGCTACCCCTAGATTTTTAAGAACTATTGATACGTTAATTCCTTTACCACCTGCATAAATATTTTCTTCTTCAGTTCTATTTAATGAATCAACTTTAAATGAATCAACTTTAACAATATAATCTAAAGAAGGATTAAGAGTTATTGTATTAATCATTTTTTATCACCTCTATTACATTAGTATCATAACTAATATTATTATCAATTTTTGTTGTTATTAATGTTGAATCTGCTATTGCTCCGAAAGTTATAAAACTAACTTTTTCTAATTTAGATTGATCCGCTAATACATATGATTCTCTACACATTTTCATTGCTTGAGCTTTAACCATTGCTTCATTCATATCTGGAGTTGTATAACCATTCTCGTTGCTCACGCCATTTACTCCAAAAAATCCTTTTGAAAAGTTATATTTTTTTAAATCTTCAACCACAGTGCTTCCTACTATTGCTTCAGTTATAGCTTTAACTTCGCCTCCAACAATAAAGGTCTTAAAACCTCTTTCCAAAAGCTTTTTGGCATGAACTATTCCATTAGTTACAACTATTATTTCATTGGCTTCAATAAAATCTATTAAGATCTCAGTTGTTGTTCCAGCATCTAAGTAGAGCATATCTCCATCTTCAATTAATGCAGCAGCATGCTTTGCTATTTCAGATTTTTCATCTACATTCAAAGATTGTCTAACATTAACTTTATAATCGTGCTTAGATGTGCTCTCCCCTATTGCAATTGCACCTCCATGAATTTTCTTTAAGAGCCCCTCACTATCAAGTGTATTTAGATCTCTTCTAACTGTAGATTCCGAAGCATCCAGTAATTTTACTAAATCAGTAACAGATACTATTCCTTTTACCTTCAACTCCTGAAGAATGATATTAAACCTTTCTTCTGTAAACATTATCATCACTCCTCTGATATAATAATAACTTATATTCCAATAAAAATCAATCATTTTATTTCAATAAAATTCATTTATTTTCACAAGTATTGATTTTTATTGATTGTTTATATTCGTATTTAAATATATTATTCTTTTATTGACCGTTTTAAGTTATTTAACTGATATAATATAGGTTCTAAAAGCAATCCTTCTCTTACTGGATAATCATAAAAACTGCTTTCCTTAATACAATTCTCAACAAATTTGCATGATTCCTCAACACTCTTTTCTAATGAATTGTTATCCATAATTAATCCAATCAAAACTGATGTAAAAACATCTCCAGTTCCTGGATAAGATCTTTCTATCCTATCCCTAATTATTAATTTTAAAGAATCGTTTTCTCCATTATATATAGTTATTCCAATCTTCTTTTTATTTCCAACAGGTACACTTGTGATTATTACATTTTCACACCCAAAACTATATAATTTTCTAGAAATCACTAATAGATTTTCTTCATTCACTTCTTCTACAATCTTTTCATCACATAAAATACACGCTTCCGTAAAGTTAGGTGTAATGATATGCGAATATCTTATTATCCTTTTTAAGCCATCTGAATATTCCTTATTAAAATTACTATAATAAGAACCATTGTCAGCGAAAATAGGATCGAGCACTATCAATGATTTATTCTTGGTTACAGATTCTAATAAAAGTAAAGTTTCTTCAATATTATTATTACTTCCTAAATATCCAACAAATATACTTTCAAAATTTATATTCAATTCAAGATAGTGTTGAGCCGCCTTACTTATATAGCCATCCAATCTTTCTATGTTTGGACTAAAGCCTCCAGTATGACTTGTTAATATCATAGTGGGTATCGGGCAAACCTCAACCCCCAAAGTCGATAAAATAGGCATTACATTGGTTAAAGCCGCTTTTCCTATTCCACATAGATCATGTAAAACAGCTGTTCTTTTTATAGGTTTTCTCATAGATTTCTCCTCTCTAAAATATTTTTATATTCAGTTTTTTAATTCTTCGTCATATTCAATTGAAATACAACTTCTTTGTAAAAAATTATAGTATTAATACCCAAATCAGGCAAATTAATTACCATATAATTGAATTCAACTTGAACTTTTACTTTGTTTTTATCATACTTTCCTAATAATTTTAACCTTTAATAAAAAAATGCTATATCCCTATCTATAAAGGTTATATAGCACTTCACTGTTATTCTCTATAAGAATTTCAATTCTTTTAACCTGTCAATTAAATTAACCTTGTTATCTTTCACTACCTGCCTTATCTCTAGTTCAATGCCTTTCTCATAAAGTTTCTTGAAACATTCTATATCTTGATTATTTACGGATATAGCACCAGTAATTTGTTTTTTTCCATCCTTATAGCACATTCCTCCAACATTTACAGACTTAATATCAACTCCACCTTCAATCATTCGAAGCACATCTGCTGGATTCGTAAATAAAAATAAAGTTTTAAAATTATTATATTTGGGATCTTTATAAGCCTTGATAGCAGTCTCTATTGATATTACATAAGCTTTGATTCCTTTTAATGCTACTTGAAGTAGCAATTGTTTTCTTAAATCATCTTTAGCAACTTCATCACTACAAGCCATAATTCTGTTACATCCACTTGCTTTTGACCATATAGTAGCAATCTGTCCATGTATTAATCTGTCATCAATTCTTACAAAGCTAATTTCCATGATTCAAAACTCCTTCAAATTTTATACTATAAAATATTTTAGATTAATTCTATATTTATGATATATATTTAAACACATTCTAATAGTATCTCGTTCTAGAATATATACTAAAATAAATCAAATTATTAAAATTCCTAATCAATAAACAATCTTGTTATTTTAATATTACGCTGAAAAATTAATATTCAAAAACATTTATCTAAAAGCTCTACATTCCGCTTTTTTAATTTGTAATTATGATATCACAGAATGTATTCATTTTCAATCACAACAATTCATTTTCTTTCACATACATTCATAATAGTCCTATTCAAAACTTCAAAATTAAATTTTCTCTTGCTCTTCTTATTTAAAAATCATATAAACAAAATTAAATCATAATTATTTAATCTTGTTTATATTAAATAATTAATTAAATTCTTTATGTTAAAAAAATAAAATACAAATTATAATTGGCATAATAAAAATAGCATATTAAATTAATTTTAATCTATAAAATCAAAATTAATTTTTAATATGCTAAATTTGTTACATACTTTTACTTTAAATATATTTTTCTATACTTTCTTATGCCAAATTTTATAAAGTAACACCTTGTTTTAAAATTGCTAACTCTTTAAATTTATTAATCTCATTATTTACATATTTTCCATTAGCTACTTCGATTACGTATTTTATAAACTCTTTTGTTACTTCATTTAAAGTTTTATCTTCAACTAAAGTTCCTGCATTAAAATCCATCCAATGTGGCTTTAAATTGTATAGTGGAGTATTTGTTGATATTTTCATTGTAGGAACAAATGTGCCAAATGGTGTTCCTCTGCCTGTTGTAAATAAAACCATATGACAACCGGCTGCCGCTAAAGCTGAAGCTGCAACTAAGTCATTTCCTGGTCCACTTAAAAGATTTAAACCATTAGTTTTTAAAGTTTCACCATATTTTAATACACCTACAACTGTTGAATCTCCTGATTTTTGTGTACAGCCTAAAGATTTATCCTCTAGTGTTGTAATTCCACCAGCTTTATTTCCCGGAGAAGGGTTTTCATATATAGGCTGATTATATGCCATGAAGTATTCTTTAAAATCATTTATTAAATGTACAGTTTTATCAAAAGTTTCAGTGTCTTTAGCTCTATTCATAAGAATTGTTTCTGCACCAAACATTTCAGGAACTTCTGTAAGTATTGTTGTTCCACCTTGTGCAACTAAGAAATCCGAAAAACTGCCTACAAGAGGATTTGCAGTTATTCCCGAGAAGCCATCCGAACCACCACACTTTAATCCAACTTTTAAATTTGATAGAGACACCGATTCTCTCCTATCATCTTTCATATTTTCATAAAGCTCATGCAATATCTTAGCGCCTTCCTCTATTTCATTCGAAACTTCTTGTGATACTAAAAATTTAATTCTAGTTTTATCATAATCCCCTAATGACTCAATAAATTCAGCCATTGTATTATTTTCGCAGCCAAGTCCAAGTACTAATACTCCTCCAGCATTAGGATGCTTTACTAAATTTCCAAGTATAGTTCTTGTATTTGCATGATCATCCCCCAATTGAGAACACCCATAATTATGTTTAAAAATTTCAACACCATCTATTCCAACAGGTTTTACATCTTCTTTAAACTTTTCGATTATTCTCTCACCAATTCCATTAACACATCCAACAGTCGGAACTATCCAAAGTTCATTTCTTATACCAACATTACCATTTGTTCTTTTATATCCCTCAAAAGTGAGATTTCTATTTTCTATTGAAACTTGTTTTAGCTGTTGATTAAAATTATATTCCATAATTCCATCTAGATTTGTTTTAATATTATGAGTATGAACCCATCCTCCTATTGATATATCTTCAATAGCATGTCCTATTGGATATCCATACTTGATTACATTTTCGTTAACTTTAAAATCCGATATAGCTACTTTGTGACCTCTTTTTATGTCTTCTTTTATTTCAATTTTTTTATCTTCAACTTCTATAATTTCGCTTTTAGATAAATCTCTGAGTGCTACAACAACATTATCTTTTTCATTTATTTTTATAACTTCTTTCATTGCTCTCTACCTACTTCCATTAAATTATTGTGTATAACTTTAAATTTAATAGCTACATAAATATTTTAGTATTAATTTATAATTTTATTTTTAAAGAACTTCTTTTATAGCTTCCTTCATTCCTACTTTTTCAATTATTTCTAAATATCTTGAAACTTCATCAGTTAAATTAGGAATTTCATTTAAATTGCTTCCCCAATTCTTTTCGTATGCAAGAACGGATGTTACAATTTTGTTTATCCCTTCTTTTGTTCCATCATGTTTTTCCCATAATTCCTTAAATAATTCTAATATATCTTCATCATCTGCTAATTGAATATCTTCTTCTCCTCTTTTCCCTTTATAGAATTCTATTAAGGATGCAAGGGAGAATACTAATTTCTTAGGAAGTACACCTTTTCTCTTTATATATTCAGTTAAACTTGGCAAATCTCTTGTTTTGTATTTAGATAGTGAATTTAAGGCTATACTCATCAAATAGTGCTTTACATATGGATTTTGAAATCTTTCTATAATCGCATCTGCAAATTCTACTAATTCTTCATGAGGTAAATCTAAAGTTTCTATGATTTCATCATATATTACATCATGAACATATTTTCCTATAACTTCATGATCAACAGATTCTCCTACAGTTTCTAATCCATAAAGATATGCTACTGGAACCATTGCTGTATGAGGTCCATTTAAA
>NZ_JHXK01000056.1 GCF_000621745.1 Clostridium beijerinckii HUN142
ATTCCATATTTCTGCATACTTTAATACTATTTCTTTAAGTTTTTCACCATTTCTATCAATAAGCTCACATGGGATTATTATAAAACCTTTACTATTGTCCCCATTAAACGCAGTAAATCTACGAAACAAAAATGAAGTTAACTTACCCGGAAAACTTTTTTGACATCCTTCATTTAATTTATCATTCTTATCAAAAGCAATTCCTGCTTCTGTTGTATTTGACACTATAAATCTCAATTCTGGATTTTCTGCAACTTTTAAATATTCATTATAATCTCTATAAGGATTAATCCCTCTACTTATACTATTGATTACTTTATGTGTTTTTATAGCTTTTCCGCCTTGAACACCTTGAAGATAAAGAGTAAATAACCCATCTTGCTCATTTAGCATATTAACTAGTCCGCCTTCTTGGGGCTGTACTACTACAACACTTCCATTGAAATTTGCTTCTTCATTCATTTTGTCAATTTGCCAATCAACAAATGCTCTTAGGAAATTTCCTTCCCCAAATTGTAATACTTTCTCAGGATAAGTCTTAAAATCTTTGTATAGTTCCTTATTTAATTTCATTAGTTATTCCCCCTAAGTTTTTCTTTATTAAAAATATCCTAAACTAATTTCAATGAACAATTTACAATGCAAATATTATTACTTTACTATTTGAGTCACCTCAATCATTAATAGCAATTTGAATCTATAGCTTATTAAAGATAAGTAAAAGTTTATTTTAAATATTATTTAAAGTTTATAATTTAGAGATAGAATACACTTAAAATTTAATTATCAAAATAATCCTCTTTACTTATCCTTAAATCTAATTAGCATTTTATATGGAGAAAATCTTTTTAATAACATTGACATTTTCCATATTTAGAAATATAGTGCTATTTATTTTATAAAACTCTATCTTTCAACGCCCTGCTTTTTTCCTATAAATTCCATAAGCTGTTCATAATATGGATACCCCTCCATATCACCTTGCACCAATGTTGCCATAGCTCCAACGCCATTAGCATATTGTCCAATTTCATTTAGTGGTAGTTTTTCTAAATATCCAGCTAAAAATCCAGCTGCAAAGCCATCGCCTGCTCCAGCTGTATCTTGAATTAAATCTGAGACATTATATCCTGAAACTTTGACTCCTTCTTTTTTATCTTTTATATAACATCCTTCTGCACCCAATTTTACTGCGACTATTTTTGCTTCCTTTTTTAAAAAAAAATCTGCTACTTCATCTTCATTAGTTAATCCTAATAAAAGTTCTGCTTCATCTAATCCAGGCATTACAATGTCCACCCTACTAGCAATATCCACCAAAGTCTTTTTAGCTTCATCAATCGTCCATAATTTAAGTCTAATATTAGGATCAAACGATACTAGTATATTGTTTTCTTTGGCTATCTCTATTGCTCTATACACTGTTCTTCTACAGCTCTCTGATAAGGCTGGTGTTATACCAGTAATATGAAGAATTTTAGCCTGCTTAATATATTCTTCATCTATATCCTCTGGTGACAAGCTACTTGCAGCAGAATTCTTTCTATAATAATATACATTGGGATTACTACGTTGATAACGCTCTTTAAAAAGAAGTCCTGTAGTTCTCTCCTTATCAATTATTACTCTTGATGTATCTACTCCTTCTGCTTTTATGGCACTTATAACAAATCTTCCGAATTCATCATCTGAAACTTTTGAGAACCAGCCCGCGCTATGATTTAATTTCGCAATGGCAGTAGCAACATTTGATTCAGCACCACCAAGTGACTTAGAAAAAGTATTAACGTGTCTCAACGGACCACTAATATTAGGACTAAATACAACCATTGATTCCCCAAAAGTTAAAACATCCATTTTAGATATTCTCCTTCGCTTTTCTATATGCATTCATAAATTCTGTAGCAGTTCTCTGAACCAAATCATAATCACCTGTTTTTGCGCCTTTAGTTAAATCGCCTCCAGTCCCTACTACGACTGCTCCTGCTTCAATCCACTCATGTAAGTTAGTTACGCTAACACCACCTGTTGGCATAAAATCCCCTTGAGGAAGCGGACCCTTAAATGATTTAATTACTGATGGGCCATAGAGATTAGCTGGGAATATTTTGACCACATCAACACCATATTCAAAAGCTGTAATAGCATCCTTAACAGTCATTACTCCCGGCATAACTAGAATCTTATATCTGTTACAAAGCTTTATAGTATCAATATCTAAACTTGGGCTTACAATAAATTGTGCTCCTGCTAAAATACAAGCTCTTGCTGTCTCGCTGTCTAATACAGTTCCTGCTCCAACAGTTACATCTGTGCCTTTATATTTTTCAGCGACTTCTTTAATCACTTCAACAGGATTTGGAACTGTCATAGTAAGCTCCATTACTTTTACTCCACCTCTTGAAACAGCATCTACGATTTTAAGAGCTTCTTCTTTTGAATCTCCCCTCACAACTGCGACAACTCCTGCTTCTTTTATATTTTTCAAAATTTCTTCTCGTCTCATTGTTACACCTCAGATTCTTTTTTTGATTAATATTTTTATAATAAATATATAAAGTTCTAGATAATAAAATTATTTAGTTTAAATTCTTAACATCCTAAATTAAACTCTAATCAATTAAATTTTTTAGAATACTTATATAGTATAGCTTTCAGTATTTATTTTTTAATGATCCTATTTTGTGTTATTATAATCAATTAAATACACAGTTCTTAAAATGGTTAACTTAAAATATTATTAATAAATTATAGTATGAAAATTATGGGTTTGAAGAATTCTATATTATTTTAAAGTCTATACTTATTGATCTTCTGTATTTTTAAGAACTGTGCTATATATTAAATAAGTCTTATAGCTTATTTATATATCAAAACATTTTTCCTTTAATCTCTATATCAAATTACTATTTATAAGTATTTTGATACAATAAACCATATTCGTTCACGCTAACAATTAGAGGTCGAACAATTGTTAACGTGAACAATTTTAGTTAAAAATTATTTAAGTTATATTTCTATTATAATATCAATTTTAAAAATATGCAATACTTTTTTGTGAACGTTAACAGTTTTTTACAAGTATCTAAATTTTATTGAATACAAAATATAAAACACTATCAACTCTCAAAATATAAGTTGATAGTGTTTTATTATTCATAAATAAATATCAGAGTATTTATCTATGTCGTTATTATTCTAAAATTCCTTTTTCCCATTTTCCTTCTTGTAAGTCTTGAGCAACTTTTCTATACTTGTCATCTGGTAAGTTGTGTAATATACCTACTACAAGAGCAGCCAAAGCTAAAGCTACTGCTGGATATAATGTCATTGCTCCCTTAATTCCAAGTAATGTTTCTGCACTTTGTTGTGCATTTGCAACGTATCCAGTCATGCCTAATACACTTGCACTAACAAGTGCTGCCATAGATTGTGCAATTTTTCTTGAGAAGTTAAATGCAGCATAAGTTACGCCTTCTTTTCGTATTCCAGTATGCCAATGACCATAGTCAATTGCATCTGTTACGAATGCCCAAGTAACTCCATTTGGAATAGCTAATGCTACGTATCCAATTGTAACAAGAACCGTAAAAGTTGTTGGATTTGTTGGTATTACAAAGTTCAATCCATTAGCTACAATTCCAATCAATAGTCCTGCAATCGCTGTTTTCTTTTTACCAAAATGTTTTACTAAGAACGGAATAGCGAATATACCTATTACAGAACATCCTATCATTATACCATTAACTTTTGGTTGAAGTTTAATATCCCCTAAGTTATATTGACAAAAGAAAATCATCATTTGGTTATTAGTGTTCATAGCTGATATTGTAAATAATTGCATAAGAATTAAGCATAGTAATGGTCTATTTGTAAATACAACCCTGAAATAATCTTTAGCAGATGCTTTTTCTGACTTGCCTTCTCTATTAACTACAACGTGTTCCTTTGTATTGGCAAAACAGATAAAGAATGAAATAACTCCTATAACAGCCATAACTGCAGCTGCAACTGGATAACCAACTTTTTTATCACTAAACATCATAAGAATAGGTACAAAAGCTACCCCTGTTATTAATTGCGCTCCTAATGAACCTGCTTGTCTAAATGTAGCCAACTGACTTCTATCCTCTACATCCCTTGTCATAACTGATGCTAACGATCCATAAGGAACATTAGTGAATGAGTACACAAGACCCCAAATCATATATGTTGCATAACCGTATATAATCTTAGATGAAAGTGGCATATCAGGCATAGTAAAAGTAATAATTGTAAGCAATGCAAGAATTATACTTGAAATCATCATTACAGGTCTAAATTTTCCTAATTTACCTGCTTTTCTACTATCTATCAGCGATCCTGCTAATGGATCCATAAATGCATCGAATATCTTTGTAAATGCAAATATTCCTCCAACTGCTCCAGCACTAATTCCACATGTATCTATGAAAAACTTTGTCAGATATGATTGACCTAAGTCAAACATAAATCCATTACCAAAATCTCCAAAACCATAAGAAATTTTTTCTCTTAAACTTAATTTAACGTTTCCATTATTAGCATTAGTTGGTGCATTTTTGTCAACAGAATTTAACATTCTTTTTCCTCCGTATCTTTAATTTAATTAATTTTTATTCATTAATTCAATATTATAAATTCTCTTTTATTTTACAAATTAGGTTTTGGTATTCATCATCGCTTAAATATACTTTTTGTGGATTCATCTCAAAAGTTTTCCCCCACGATGGACCTCCTTCATATTTAGGTACAATATGAAGATGAAGATGTTTCATCGTATCAGCAAATGCTCCATAATTTACTTTATCAGGGTTAAACGCTTTATGGATTGCTTTAGCTACCTTTCTAGCATCATTTATGAAAGCTGCTGCTTCCTCTTCAGTCAAATCCCCTATTTCACTTTTATGTTCCTTATAAACAACGTTACATCTTCCACTATAAGTTTGTTCCTTAAACAAATATACTGTTGATACATCCAAATCACAAATCTTAATCATTAAAGAATCTAAATCTTGATTCTTTGAACAATAAAAACAATTTTCATCAAAACTCATTTATTTACCTCCTTATTATTCATATTTTATATATATTTATTTATCATGCAATTAAGAAAATTTAATTGCATGGTAATAAACTTCATTATAAGACTTCTTTAACAGCGTCTTTCATTCCTACTTTTTCAATTATTTCTAGATATCTTGAAACTTCATCAGTTAAATTAGGAATTTCATTTAAATTACTTCCCCAATTCTTTTCGTATGCAAGAACGGATGTTACAATTTTGTTTATTCCTTCTTTTGTTCCATCATGTTTTTCCCATAATTCCTTAAATAATTCTAATATATCTTCATCATCTGCTAGTTGAATATCTTCTTCTCCTCTTTTTCCTTTATAGAATTCTATTAAGGATGCAAGGGAGAATACTAACTTCTTAGGAAGTACACCTTTTCTCTTTATATATTCAGTTAAACTTGGCAAATCTCTTGTTTTGTATTTAGATAGTGAATTTAAGGCTATACTCAT
>NZ_JHXK01000057.1 GCF_000621745.1 Clostridium beijerinckii HUN142
CTCCTTCCCATTCCGAACAGGAAAGTTAAGGTCTATAGCGCCGATGGTACTGCATGGGAGACTGTGTGGCAGAGTAGGACGTTGCGAGGTAAGATTTGCGTGATTAGCTCAGTTGGTAGAGCACCTGACTCTTAATCAGGGTGTCCAGGGTTCGAATCCCTGATGACGCACCATAACAAAGGTTGTTAATTTTATTAACAACCTTTTTTGTTTTAAAATAAATTGTTAATAAGATAATTTATTTTCTGTATTATAAACATTTGAGAATAAAAAGTTTGATTAATTTATTAATTAGATAAATATTGAATACTAAGATTGATTTTATATTTTTAGAATAAAGTTGAGATAGTGTATAATATAATCCATAATATTTGATAGTGCATATATAAGTAATTATAGGTGAATAAATGATTGTAAAATAAAAATAATAATATGAGTAAGAATAAATTTCTTAAAAGGAGTTATATATGAGTTTAAAAAAAAGTAAAGTTGCTATTATAGGAACAGGATTAGTAGGATCTAGTACAGCCTTTAGCTTGATGACTCAAGGTGTATGTGATGAAATATTAATGATTGATATAAACGAAGAAAAGGCTTTAGGGGAAGTAATGGATTTAAACCATTGTATTGAGTATTTAAATAGAAATATAAAAATTGTTAGAGGAAGCTACGAGCAGTGCGGTGATGTAGATATTGTAGTGATAACAGCAGGTGCACCACCTAAGCCAGGGCAAACTAGATTAGACACACTAGAGTTATCAGCTAAAATAGTAGAATCTATTGTAAAGCCAATAATGAAGAGCGGATTTAAAGGTCACTTTATTGTTATTTCAAATCCAGTTGATATGATAGCATATCATGTTTATAAGATATCTGGGTTGCCAAAGAGTCATATTATAGGCACTGGTACTTCAGTTGATTCAGCTAGACTAAAAAATTTCATTGGAGAACTACTAAATGTAGATCCGCGTAGTGTGCAAGGATACTCAATGGGAGAACATGGAGATTCACAGATGGTTCCATGGTCTCACGTTACAGTTGGAGGAAAGTCATTTTATGAGATATTAAAAGATAATAAAGACAGAGTAGGAGAAGTTGATTTAGATAAATTGGTCTTAGAAACAGCAAGAGCAGGCTGGGAAGTGTATAATAGAAAAGGAACAACGTATTATGGTATAGCAACAGCAGCTGTAGGAATTATAAAAGCGATTATAAATGATGAAAATAAAATAATGCCAGTATCCACATTATTAGATGGTGAGTATGGAGAAAAGGATGTTTTCTGTGGAGTACCTGCTGTTTTAAACGCTGATGGAGTTAAAGAAGTAGTGGAAATCCATATGACAAAAGAAGAATTGAGTAAGTTTAAAAAATCTTTAGATTTAATAAAAGAATATATAGAAAAAATAAAATAAATAAAATAAATAAATTTTATTTATAGATAAGTGTTGACATAATAGATAATACTATGTATAATAATATCTTGTTGAGACAAGTTTTCGACAAGATATTATAAATAATTATTATAAAGATTATTTTATGAATTTAAAGCAAAAGATAAAGAATTTATCAATTATTGCTTAAATCTCGTGATGATGGCATAGAGGTAACACTCCTTCCCATTCCGAACAGGAAAGTTAAGGTCTATAGCGCCGATGGTACTGCATGGGAGACTGTGTGGCAGAGTAGGACGTTGCGAGGTAAGATGGTTCACTAGCTCAGTCGGTAGAGCACATGACTTTTAATCATGGTGTCCCGGGTTCGATTCCCGGGTGAGCCACCAATTACTTTATTAAAAGTAATTTTATTTGAAAACTTGCTTAGTATTTATATAAAAAAAGAGTTTTACTTTGAGTAAAACTCTTTTTTATTTTTCTCATTAAGTTTTTAAGTATATTATATATACGTTGCAATTAAGCTTCATATTTTTGTCTTAATTGAGTACTTAACTTACTAAAGTTTTAAATGTAAGTTCATTATTGCAACATGTATACTGCAAATTTATATAATAAATAATATCAAATAAGTATTCATAGGTATTATTAATTTATCATATAAGTGTTTAGAAGGATTTGAACTTATGAGAAATATCTTTTTTTATAAATAAGAAGAAATTTTTCAATGATTGGATATCTTCTTTAAACGATGTATCTTCATTAGATGCAAGGTATCCATTATTGAACATAGTAAGGGCAAAGAATAATATTCCTATATTAATATATAAGTCTTTTATATCAGCAATAAATAAATTGCTTATTCCTATAAAATCTAAACTACCTCCATAAAAGATCTTGTCAATTAATGAACAGGTGGCACCGCAACATACAAAGATAAAACACATATCTGCCCAAAAATCCTTATTTCCTTTGTATAAATAATATCTATATACCTCAATAAAAATGATAATAGCAAATATATTTATAGTTATTAAAATTGGAAAATTGACAGATGCTCCAAATCTAGCATTTAGCCAAGAACCTTCAGTATTAATTATAGGTCTAAAATATAACAAGTTAGGGATTATTGAAAAATCATTATTAAACCACAAGAGTTTAATTAATATCTTTATTCCTTGATCAAATAGAAGAAGAAACAAAAATAGAATTACAAGTATATTAGATTTAAATCCATGTTCGTGCTTAATTCCAATTATGTAGCTAAATAGACCAACTAATGCAAATAATATAATTAGTATAATGTTAAAGAAAATTGTTCTGAAATCATTAATTCTTCCAGTGATAAGCTCGAATAAGACATATATAGTCCACATCAAAGGAAGAATACTTATAGTTAACACTTTTTTATTTTTCATAAAAGTACCTCCAACTGTAATTGTATTACGTTATACTAAAGTGTAACATATAGTAAAAAAAAATTCACTACTGTTAAATAAAGCAAATTTAGTTTAATATAAAGATAGGAAAAAAATATATGCATAATTAATTAAAATATTGTCGGTTATGGTCAAGGTATATATTTATAAAAAAAGAGTAAGGTATAAAAAGCACTATGAGATTATGAGAAAGAAGGTATAAATATGTTAACAATTTTGGCGGTGTCAGATTCAATAGGAGAAACTGCGAACCAAGTTGCCGTTGCAGCGGCAAGCCAATTTACAGAAAAGGTAGATGTTAAAAGAATTCCATATGTAAAATCTTTAGAAGATGTTGAGGATGTAATGAATATTGCAAATGAGTGCGAAAGTGTGATAATTGTATCCACTATAATTACTGTTAATGTAAGAGAACATTTGACGCAAAAAGCAATGGAAAAAAATATATCGGTTATGAATGTATTAGGACCAATAATAAATGTAGCATCAACTATATTGAACACACATCCTACATACAATCCAGGCGCTATGAGGCAAACAGACGAAGTGTATTTTAAGAGAATAGAGGCTATGGAATTTGCTATGCAATATGACGATAGTAAAGATTATAGAGGATTAAAAAATGCTGATGTTGTATTAATTGGACTTTCAAGAACTTCCAAAACACCACTATGCATGTATCTAGCCAATAAGGGAGTAAAAGCTATAAATATTCCTTTAATGCCTGAGGTGGGGGTTCCAGATGAGATATATGAAATCGATAGGAAAAAGATATTTGGATTAACTATAAATCCACTTAGGTTAATTGAAATACGGAAAAGAAGATTGGATAAGTTTCATAGGATTACATCAGATATCGAATATGCAGGAGATGCGAGAGTTCTAGAAGAACTTGATTTTGCAGATAAAATAATGAGGAAAATAGGATGCAAAACTATAGATGTTACAGAAAGAGCTATTGAAGATACTGCCCTAATTATTTTAGAGAGAATAGGGTATAATAATAAATAAGTTATTAATGCGTAAACCAATTAGAAAGAAATCATTTAATATATTAGTAATATACTAAAGATAAAGTTTTAAATAGCAAATCCTGATTACAAAAATATTTGCAATCAGGATTTGCTATTTTTATATATGGCATATTGAATTCTTTTATATAAATATAATATCAATAAATAATGATTAGTGAAATTACGCATCATTATGTAATATAACTACGCCGAGTGTATCACTAATAGCATTAGAGAGAATTACATATAAATTTGGCATCATAGTGGATATAAACACGTTTAATGGTATAATTTGATATATTAATATAATTATTATATATGTTAAGATAAAAAACGTCGCTGAGACACATAAATAACTTCAATATGAATTAGTAAAAATATGTTTAGATATAGTTTGAAAAAATTCAAAAAAAGTTATTGACAGTCTATAAAACAGATGATATACTAAGAAAGTCGCTTAAGGGTGACATAATTAGTAACTACAATAAAATGTAGGAAAGAAAATTGGTCTTTGAAAATTGAACAGAATGATATAAATACATTTAAGTAAACCAGCAATTTTTATTTGAGTAAGCTAAGATTAAACTTTTAATTGAGAGTTTGATCCTGGCTCAGGACGAACGCTGGCGGCGTGCTTAACACATGCAAGTCGAGCGATGAAGTTCCTTCGGGAACGGATTAGCGGCGGACGGGTGAGTAACACGTGGGTAACCTGCCTCATAGAGGGGAATAGCCTTTCGAAAGGAAGATTAATACCGCATAAGATT
>NZ_JHXK01000058.1 GCF_000621745.1 Clostridium beijerinckii HUN142
AGTAAGACCCCTTGAAGACTACAAGGTTGATAGGTCAGAGGTGTAAGTATGGTAACATATTTAGCTGACTGATACTAATAGGTCGAGGGCTTGACCAATATAGTCAAGTTGTAATACATTAAAAAAACTGTGTGCAATTTTCAAGGAATATAATCTTTGAAATTGAATAGATCTCGTGATGATGGCATAGAGGTAACACTCCTTCCCATTCCGAACAGGAAAGTTAAGGTCTATAGCGCCGATGGTACTGCATGGGAGACTGTGTGGCAGAGTAGGACGTTGCGAGGTAAAGATAAAAGATAGTTGTATGACTATCTTTTTTTATTTTGCATAAAAAATGTGATTACTAATTTTAATGAAGAATAGAACAACAAATTTGAATTTTAAAATAGTTTTAGGTTCTGATATAAGAAGTGTCACTCAGAACTTGATGAAGAATTAAATGTATATAGTTTGAATTAATTGACAAATATTTTTGGATATGATAATGTTAATTTATTGAAGGATTTATTGTAAAAATATAGTAAGTCTTATGAAAGGAGAAATGGTAATATGATAAAGAGTGTAAAGGTGATTGCTGTTTAAAACTAAATATGGGCGGAAATGCATTCTTATGGTAGTTATACCTTTTATTTGTGTTATATTTTCGCATAATTTAGATAACCTTTCATAAATATGTGTACTATTAAGGACGAATATCATAACAGTTTTGCCTGTTTTTATAATGCCCGCAGATAGAAATCATTTTAGAGGTTTGTGTCTGCGGGATTTTTCTGCCCATTTTTAGAGATTAAGGAATATCAATAGTATATGATAAGAGCAGCAATCAAAAGGGGAAAACTATATCTAAATTTCAAAAGCAAGCAAAAAGGAGATTTTAAAATGAAAGAAGTAAATCATATAATAACTATGAAGCAATATATAGGTGAAAAAGAATATAAAGATATAAATGAACTTCAAGAAATCATCATTTCAAAGGATAAAGTAAATTTAAAGTTAGAAGTAGAATTTAAATTAGAAATGAATAAAAATTCAGAAACATCAAAGAAGAGATTAAATGAATTTTTATATTATGTAGATGATGTTTTAGTTGCTTATCTTGGGATTTCATGTTTTGGAGGAAATATGGCTGAGCTTAATGGAATGACTCATCCAGAGTGGAGGAGGAAAGGTATCTTTAAAAAACTCTTTGACCTTGCAATAGATGAATGTAGTATGAATGGTTTTAATAAGGTATTATTATTAACAGATGGTGAATCTAAATCTGGAAATGAATTTATAAAAGCAGTAGGAGGAGAATACGATTTTTCTGAATATGGGATGGAATTAATAAGTAAGCATTTTTTAGAAAATTTATTTCCTATTAATTTAAGAAAAGCAAAGGCATCAGATAAGAAGGAATTATCAAGACAAGACTTGATTTATTTTTCTGATAAGGAGGAAAATGAAAGTTTCAGAGTTTCAGCTGAAGAAGAAACTGAACAAATTGAGGAAGATGAATCAAGAATAAAGAATGCTTATATAGCTGAATTAAACAATGAAGTCATAGGCAAAATTCATATTGAATATAATGATGACTCAGCTTTCATATTGGGTTTTGGAGTGTTACCAGAGTTTAGAGGAAAAGGCTATGGAAGAGCAGTACTAAAGGCAGCTTTAAAATTAATAAGTGAAAGAAATATAAAGCAAGTAGAATTAGATGTAGCTGATAAAAATAGTAGGGCGCTTAATTTATATAAATCGTGTGGATTTAAAGAAAAATCTGTGATGAACTATTTTGTGAAATTTTAAGTACTACTTAGTGTCAAAGAGAGGCTGCCATCACTATCGGATTAAAATCCGATAGTGATAGCTTCTGATGTAGACAGTATCATATAACTATTTATAGATTCATTAGTTCTTTATATGTTCTTTTGTTTTCACGATATTTAATTAATTCTAATTTAATATCATTGGAAATATCAACTTTATTAATGTGTTTATAGTAAGGGCGTATTTTATTTTTTACTTCATCATAAAAGTATTCATCATTATATTTGTATGCAACTAAATAAAGGTAGTAGATTGCATTGTGCTAAAGCTTCTTGACTAAAGCTATTTTTTATTCGTATGTATTTTATCCAAGCAGATAAAAAATAATATTCTAAATATTATCCTAATACTTCTAATGTAGATTTCATAAAATAGGATCCAATAAATAAAAAAATAATAATCATATTTAACTAAAATAGTGAAATATAGATAAAATTATAGAATTAAAGTGGTAATTTATATAAAAATTATTTAGTAGGAATGTTTTGAAATTTAAGAATTTTATAGGTAAAATATATTAAGAAAAGGGGGCATAACAAATGAAAGATTTCATTAATAATTATAAAGGATTACCAAAGGAAATGTATGTGATATGTTTTGCTACACTCATTAACAGACTTGGGGATTTTGTAGTACCATTTCTCGCATTATATCTTACTCAAAAAATTGGAATGACAGCTGCAGCAACTGGGGTTATAGTTACATTATCATCTGTTGTAGGCATACCAGCATCCATTTTAGGTGGAAAAATATCAGATATGTTTGGAAGAAAAAAAATATATACATATGCACAAAGTATAGCAGCAGTAACATTAATACCTTGTGCTTTCACTAAAAGTGTTTCAATTACTATAATGTGTTTATTGATAAGCACATTTTTTAATGGTTTTGTACGTCCAGCATTTCAATCAATGATTCAAGATATACTTTCTAAGGAAGAAAGACAAGCTGGATTTTCTCTTAACTACCTAGCGATAAATGCAGGAGTTGCAATTGGACCAATAATAGCAGGTTTTTTATTTAATAATCTTTTACCATTGCTATTTTTAGGAGATACACTAACTTCTTTAATAGCAGTCTTTTTGGTGTGGAAAAATATCAAAGAGACTTATCTGGTAAATAGTAAATTAGAGTTTGAAAGTAAAGCTGAAATAGCAGAAAAGGGAAATACTTTTCAAATGCTTTGGAAAAGGCCAGCATTAAGTTTATTTCTAGTTTTATATATGGTATATAACTTTATTTATGCTCAGCATAAGTTTTCTCTGCCTATAACTTTAAATGCTCAATTTAATAATGAAAGTGCTAAACTTTTAGGCTACATTATGAGTATAAATGCTGTGACTGTTTTAATTCTTACAATTTTTATAGGTTTTATAACTAAAAGAAATCATCAGTTAACTAATATGGCTTTTACGGGAATATTATATGCTATAGGATTTGGAATGATAGGCTATATTGATAATTTCAATTTTTTTATTATTTCCACAATAATATGGACTTTAGGAGAAATTTTAAGTTCAATAAGCTCAGGTGTTTATTTGGCAAATAATAGTCCAAGCAATTATAGAGCTAGATTAAATGCAATAATGAATCTTGGTAGATTTCTGGGTACAGCTCTTAGTACTTTTTTTTCTGGAGCATATATCCAAGTTTATGGATATAAAACATTATGGTTTTTAATATTTTTTATTTCAATAATTTCAGGCATATTAATGTTTGTTTTAAAAATATTTTCTGTGAAATCAGAACGAGACAATTATATGGAAAGCAAAATTAAAAGTGTTGTTTAGAAATTGTTAAGACATTCAAGGATGATAAAAAGTTGAATGTGTGATGCATTTTTGATTCAAATAAGTAACTTTGTTAGAAAGATTAAAGATAAAGATGTTATAGCATTTTCATAATTCAAATTATCAGGACTTATTAAAGAGATATGAGAGTACAATACAAATGTTTGAATATATAATAAACGATATTAAATCATTGGACAACTATTGCTAGCGTGTCAATATGTATAAGAGCTAGAATAATGATGGATTATAGAGAAAAAATAGGAATAATCATACTTAATGACAAGAAGATAGATAATATGAAAATAGTAGAGATGTTAAGATAAAACACGTCGCTAAGAGACATAAACAAAACAACTTAAAAGGAAAAAGATTTTCTAGGAAAGTTGTTGACAATGTCGAATAATGGTGATGATATGATAAAGATCGTCGCTAAGAGACGCATAATTAGTAACTTATAAACTGATAGAACTGTTTAAAATGAAGTTCAAAAAGTTTTTAAAAAAGTTATTGACAAGCTTCGAAAGCGGTGATATACTGAGTAAGCTGTTAGAAACGACAGATAACAACAAAACATTACAACAGTAGTTGTAAGAAAGAAAATTGGTCTTTGAAAATTGAACAGAATGATATAAATACATTTAAGTAAACCAGCAATTTTTATTTGAGTAAGCTAAGATTAAACTTTTTATTGAGAGTTTGATCCTGGCTCAGGACGAACGCTGGCGGCGTGCTTAACACATGCAAGTCGAGCGATGAAGTTCCTTCGGGAACGGATTAGCGGCGGACGGGTGAGTAACACGTGGGTAACCTGCCTCATAGAGGGGAATAGCCTTTCGAAAGGAAGATTAATACCGCATAAGATTGTAGTGCCGCATGGCATAGCA
>NZ_JHXK01000059.1 GCF_000621745.1 Clostridium beijerinckii HUN142
ACACGGATAAGCCTCCGGCTAAGGCAGAGCCTTATTGAGGACGACCGGAGTAGTTTGTGCAAAGCACGAACTACATAGGGAGTTATATTAAAACTTCACTTTGCCATTAAATTAAATCTTGTTGCCATATTAAAATAAAAATTAAAGGCAAAGGAGGCTTTGAAGTGAGCCAAGTAAGTATAAGTTATAGCTTGCATTTATCTTCCAAAAAACATGCAATTAGTTCAGCTCAAACACTTGGAAGGGTTAGTAAGCACAATTTAAGAGACTATGAGAAACTGAAAGAAGGATACGATAGAGATCAGATCAGCATATTGATTGGATCCGGATCAATTCTTGAAGATGTCAAATCAGTATATCACGAAGAATTTGACAAGGTTCTTGAGGAATATAATGAGAACCAGAAGCCATATAGACAGATTGAAGACTATTTTCAGCATGTCTCAGATAGCAGAAGTGATGTTGCTGCAGAAATGATAATTCAAGTGGGAGCCCATAAATTCTGGAAAGAACATGAGGTAGACCAAGTTAAGATGGATGAGGTCATGAAAGCACAGATTAAATTACTGCAGGAGCAAATGCCAGGCTTTAAGATTGCTTCTGCGGTGGTTCATTATGATGAATCAAGCCCACACATGCACATTGTAGGGGTGCCGGTAGCAGAAGGATATACGCATGGATTGCAGAAACAAGTGGCTAAAACCAAGGTGTTTACAAGGGATTCCTTAAAAAATCTTCAAGAAATAATGCATGATGCCATTCAAAAGCAGCTTGATGAGCTATATCCTGAGATAGAAGCTGAAATCAAGCGGTCAGAAAAGGGACTCAATCATGATATGGACAAGAAACAGTATATCGAGTACAGCAACGCTAAAGCAGCCGTTGAAGCAGAAATGGACAAAGCAGAAGCTCAAAAGGCGGAAAATGATAGATTAGAGGCGCTAGGAAAGGAAAAGCGGGAATACATAAACTCTTTAGATGAGCAGAGTAGAATCAAGAACAAGAATTTAGGGCATCTAAAAAAACAAGAAGCAGAAATAAAAGAGCGAGTAGAAAAGCTTGAAGAAAAAGAAAACAACCTCGAAGAGGATATTGAAACTGGTCTTGAACCGCTTAGAGATAAAGTTTACGAAGGGCTTGCCGAAAGCTATGAGAATGTTGATAGATATGCTTTCGAAGGCATAGAAATAGCTTTTGGACTTCCAGAAGGCAAAATAGTGGAGACAATGAAGAAATCCATTGAGGACACTATGAGCCTTTGTAGGAGCCATAAACGGCTTGGAATAGACCTTGATTTCAACGACGAGTTAGCTAGAATAACTAGGCAAAATTTTAGTAAGCTCAATAAGCAGAAAACAAGAACAAGAGAACAAGGATTGTTTCAAAGAGATGAAATGGAACTCTAAGAGCGCAACTTATACCCCACTTAATGTGGGGAGTTGCGTCCAAGGGCGCACTTATACATCACGCTAAGCATGATGAAGTGCGTCCATTTTTTGTTATAGTAAAAAGGTAAAATAACTGTATTGTTAATATAACGCCCCATATACTCCGGAAGGACACTTCCGGAGTATTCACTTAATAAGCGATATACTGACTTTGCAATTTATCAATCTGTTCGCCTAACTCGGTGAGCAGATCCATGTCATCATCTGCGATGGCTGAGAGCATACGCTCCTCTAAAACGGTCACTTGACGCATTATTTCATGATTATGGCTCTGTTTATCCTTAAAAACCTTTAAGCGGGCTTCCTGAGCCTCAGAGAGCCCTTCTGAGTTAATTATCATTGTCCTATTCTCCTTAAGTATATGCCTTTGTGTTGCTCAATCAATACAAACGTATTTAAAAATCAATACATCTGTCACCATCTGAAATTTTGGCGAATTCCCTTGTGATTGAGATAGTCCTGGCGGGCTTCCTCACGCTTTTGAGGACTTGGAGCTGTTTTATACTCGGAATAATATTCCCTGGCAATTATGGCATCGATTTTCGCGTTTAAGCCGTCCTTGATGAATTTGGCAGTATTTTCATCATTACCACCGTTGAAGTACCTTAAAAGGGCAGCAAAAAGCTCTTCCGGTATTTGTATCTGCTTAGACTTGTTCAATTTTCCAAAGCCTCCGATGGTTCAAAAACTCTCTCTGCATTGATAATATTAGATTTCTTTGAAGTAAGCTTATCAAGTTCTCTTTGGAGCAAAGCAATTGATTTTTGTATTTGGTCAATTTTCTGCTCATCAGTCAGCTGTGGCTTAGTTTCACCCAGTTCATGATACTGGCTGAGAATATTTAAACGAGCATTTCTCGTCCCCTTAAAGTAAATGTCGGGATTAATCGTATAAACTCCATTACTAACTTTTCGAAGAAAATCCGAGTCTTGTAAAATCTTCATCGTTTCACGAACAGTAAATAAACTAATACCTGTTTCGTCAGCCATACTTCTAAAAGTTGCAATAAGCTGATTTTCCTTATTAAGATGATCGATGATCCAAAATGCAAGGCGGGTTTTTTGATTACCTACTAAATCAAGCGTAGAAATAAAATTTCTCATCCAAACTTTGCTGAAATTGAAATCTCGTTCTTCAATATCTGTAACTTGAAATTCTTCAACAACTCCAGTTTCTGCATTAATGAATTGTTCTGTACCTATGTACCTTACCTTTTTTGAAGTATGCTGTTCTTTTATTTTCCCCATTAAAATAACCTCCTTGATTATTTTTAATTTTAATATGGTAAGATTACCCCGAAATTTCAAAATACATTTGTGTTGATTATAACAACATAAATGTATTGATGTCAACGTATTCATTTGTGTTGAAAAATCTACACAAGCGTATTTAAAAATCAACACAAGCAAAAGTGCTAAAAACCCAGTATTTATAAGGGTTTCCAGACCTTTGGATAAAAATTTACTCTTATCTATACTGTAGCCATTATCCCTACGGTCGCTGATACCACCAAGGAAAGTTGAGTAAATTAACATACATGTTAAAGGAAATCAACACTCATGTTATCGGTATGTTAATGCATGCATTAACATTCAATGTTAACCTATGCATTAACATTCAAAAATCCGGAAACCCGCATAAATGCTGAATTTCTTGATTTTTCCCTTCTGTTATCTGTTTACGAGGAAAAAACTGAGTGAAACGAAGGTTTTTCCAACAGAGCGTGTCACGCTCTGTAAGCTCCCTTCCGGTCGCTAAAACCACCAGAGGAAAGTTGTAGAGTTGAAAAGCCAAGGACTTTGCCCAACCGGCACATTAACGCTTGCCGTTAATGTGCAGGGCGGGAGCCAGAGTTGTAGGGGCGGAGCTCCTGCCATGTTATCTTCGCGGATTAGCGAAGTATAACATGCTACACGGATAAGCCTCCGGCTAAGGCAGAGCCTTATTGAGGACGACCGGAGTAGTTTGTGCAAAGCACGAACTACATAGGGAGTTATATTAAAACT
>NZ_JHXK01000060.1 GCF_000621745.1 Clostridium beijerinckii HUN142
CCTGTATTGAGTCTTTTCATTCAATTTTGAAAAAAGAACAAGTGAACAATGTTCAATACTTGGATTTTGAAAGTGCAAAACTAGATTTATTTATATTTATAGAATCATGGTATAACCGTAAAAGAATTCATGGATCTATTGGTTATATTACTCCACAAATGAAAGAGGATTTAGTAAAGAGAATAATTTAATAAAAATGTGTCCAAATTATTGACCTAGATCCAAATAGACTAGAGGAAATTCGTCTAGTCTATTTTTATATTTATCATTGGACTTTTACACTTATACACTTGAATACATGATATTGACATGGCAATTAATATCCAATATGAAAATACATATGTTATTGAGCTTGGACCAAAGCTCGTGATAGAAAATGTGATTAATCCTGTTGCTGAAGCAATACAAGGAATACTTTTTCTCTTTATACCAATAATTATATTTGATATAAGTAAGTATAAGTAATAAATTCCATACAATACAATCCCTACAACTCCAAAATCTCCAAATATCTCTATCGCATAGCAATGAGGGCTAAAAACACCATGTGTATTATTTTGTGTCTTTAGATATTGTTCAACATTACCTACACCATAACCCAATAAACGTTTTTCTTTAATTAAGATTCCCTCCACAACATCGTCTATAATAGTCCACCTAATATTTAAAGATCCTGCATTTCCTACTTCTAGTTGTTCATTAGCTAGCGAATCCATTTTGTTTAGAAGTAAATCATTTGCTTCACTTTTAGTTGAATTATTGGCAGAATCAATATTCATGAAGTTTATGCTGTTAAATCTTAAAAATGTAAAACTAATTATTAATAGCAATGGGATTATCATTCCTTTTAACCCAGTTTTCTTAAAGCTATAAATACAATAAATTAAATATAATGCAAATGATAATTCTATGCCTTTAATACCTGTTCTTGAAGTAGTAATAACTATTAGTGAGAAACTTATGCACGATACAAAGAAAAAATAAATTTTTAATATTAAATTATCAAATTTATAAATTGAATAAAAAAATAATGGTGATAGCATAGCAAGTGTAGCAGCCAAATTATTAGTATTAAAAGAAAATACTATTGGTCGAGCTCTTATTACATTAATAAAAGGTACATTTATCCCATCATAATAATAGTGTTTTATAGGTAATTGTTGTCCTAAGATTACTTCAATTGCCCCAATAATAACAACTAATGAAAGTAGGAATACTAATAACTTAATTGTTTGTTTTAGTCTTTCTTTATTTATATTATATATTATTATATCTATAATAAAGGCAAACATCATTAGATATATTGCTAAATATTTTATTGCTAACTGTTTATTTAATGCCCATGTAATACCGATACACATATATATAAACCAAATTGAGTAAATTGTTAAAATTTTTTTATCTAATTTTAAAAAAATACTTTTATCGTTAAAAACTCTCCTTAACGAAATTATTGTAAAT
This sequence comes from Clostridium beijerinckii HUN142, assembly GCF_000621745.1. Classification (GTDB taxonomy): domain Bacteria; phylum Bacillota; class Clostridia; order Clostridiales; family Clostridiaceae; genus Clostridium; species Clostridium beijerinckii_A. The sequence continues at coordinate 1,462 of NZ_JHXK01000060.1, forward strand.
ATAAAAAGCACTATGTGAAATATATATATCTTTTCATTATGTGGAATATATAATGAATAATCGAAAAATGTAGACACTAATAAAATAGCATAAAGCAAATCATAAATACTTTTGTCTTTAATTAAGTATAAAATTGTTAATATAGATATTATATACATTGCAGAGACTAAATAATTTTTATTTATAATTGAAAATATAATTATAAATGTAATAGTTGGTGTAAGCGTTAAAATTATATTGTTGAACTTATTTTCTTTAAACATAGTTTCTCCTTGATTTATATTCTTAGTTTTTAGTATAAAATTCAATAAAAGTATATCATCCTTATGTAAAAAAATCCATAAATAATAAAAAATGCATTTTGTATATATGAGGAATAATATAGATATTCAGAAATATCTATACTTTATGCTTAAAAGATACACTTTTTGTAATAAAAATATTATTTTAGTGAAATAAATCAAATATATATATTATTATCATTTAATGTATTAATTTGTCCGTTTCGTGTTGATGCTAGTATAGTTTTATGGACACATTCTTGAAATAAATTATAATTAAAGTAAGAGAGGTGTGTCCGAATGAGAAGGAAAAGTTATACAGAA
>NZ_JHXK01000061.1 GCF_000621745.1 Clostridium beijerinckii HUN142
TCTATAGCGCCGATGGTACTGCATGGGAGACTGTGTGGCAGAGTAGGACGTTGCGAGGTAAGCACAAAAGATAGTTGTAATGACTATCTTTTTTTTGTTTACATTTTTAGTGAAAGGAAAACCGTAAACTAAAATACTGAGCAAATAATTTAACATATGTCAAAGCAAGGTCTAATATTTAATTAGAGATTATACAATGTAAGATCTTTTTTTCAAGTATACTAGAATAATATAAATTAAGGTAAACTTAATTCACTGTCTATAATAGTGTTTATAATCTAATATTCCTACGGATTTTATAACTGAATTTTTAATATAGGTAAATTATATATTGCAATAATAAACTTACGTTTATTATTTTAGTAAGCCAAATATTTAATTAAGATAAAATATAGAACATCAACTGCAAAATAGATACTTTGAATTTTATAGTTTTGTAAGGTAAGACTTTTAACCAGCGTAATAGTTTTTACAATTAATCGATCTTTAAATAAAATGATATGAACTAAATCATAAAAGTATCGTCTTATCATTAGAAATTTACTGAAAGTTTCATATTTTTATACCCAACTATTTGGAATGGTACATATTAATTTGGTGGCCAAGTTTTATTGATTAAAAAACTTGTTTTTTTAATTGCATTTTGTGTTGTTACATGTATAAATTCGTACTCTTGATAAAGATTTATTTTTCTATGGGTACTTGGGTTCTTAATTATCATAAGAGATCTTATCATTGAGGACTTGAATTTTGTATATAATCATCAACAAATATTATAATATCTTTTTTATTTTTAATTCATTTCACTTCTAATAAAGACATAATAGTATTTCATAGCGTTCTTCTCTAAATTTATAAGCTAAGAAATATCGGAAAATAAATTTTAATTTATATAAAACTATGTGTCAGTATAATCTTATCATTACAAGTTTTAGATTTAATTAATTAGAATGTATGTAATCTATTAGCTTAAATAATAAATCTAATAGATTATTCAATTAAAAATTTCATTAATAGAACTCCATACAAGTATAAATATATGTAAGTTAGCGATAGTTAGAATTGCTAGGATTAAGATAACTAGTCTAAAAGAGACATATAAATATAATAAATTTGGTTAAATTAGAACGACAACTATTTCTAGCGTATCAATATGCATAAAAGCTAGAATAATAGTGAATTATAGAGAAAAGTAGGAATAAGCATATTTAATGACAATAAAATGAATAATGTAAAAATAGTAGAGATGTTAAGATAAAACACGTCGCTAAGAGACATAAACAAAACAACTTAAAAGGAAAAAGATTTTCTAGGAAGGTTGTTGACAATGTCGAATGGTGAT
>NZ_JHXK01000062.1 GCF_000621745.1 Clostridium beijerinckii HUN142
GTTGTAATGTTTTGTTGTTATCTGTCGTTTCTGACAGCTTACTCAGTATATCACCGCTTTCGAATCTTGTCAATAACTTTTTTTAAAAACTTTCTGAACTTCATTTTAGACAGTTCTATCAGTTTATAAGTTACTAATTATGCGTCTCTTAGCGAGGATCTTTATCATACCATCACCATTCGACATTGTCAACAACCTTTTTAGAAAATCTTTTTCCTTTTAAGTTGTTTTGTTTATGTCTCTTAGCGACGTGTTTTATCTTAACACCTCTACTATTTTCATATTATTTGTTTTCTTATCATTAAGTATAATTATTATCACTTTTCTCTATAATTCACCATTATTCTAGCTCTTATACATATTGATACGCTAGCAATAGTTGTCATTCTAATTTGACCCAATCTAGTATATTTGTATATCTCTTTTAGATTAGATATCTTAATCCTTGCTACTCTAACTATCGTTAATTTACATATATTTATGCTTATATAAAGTTTTATTAATGAAATTTTTAATTGAATAATTTATTAGATTTATTATTTAAGATAATATATTACATACATTCTAATTAATTTTATCTAAAACTTATGAAGATAAAATTATATTAATACATAATTTTATATGAATTAAAATTTATTTTTCGATATTACTCACCTTATAAGAGCATAAAATTACCAAACATGAAGATGAAATTGGTGAAATAAAAAAATGCTTTAAAATGTACAAAGAATATAAGATTATACTAACGATATTCTGTATTGCCTAAATATTTCGACGGGTTTACAAATAGAAAAATACCCAAAATGGTAAATATAGGTGAGCATACTGCTTAAATTTATATAAAAAGTTATAAATCTAAAGGATTACCCGGATTAAATATTGACTACGCCGGCGGAGCTAGCAAAAGCTGATGAAGAAAAATAAGAAAAATTTAAAAATTATTTTGAAATTCTAAAAAAATTGCTTAATAATTTAGTTGATACTATTTTATTTGAAGATGATGAGATGATCAGGGATTATCAGTTAATACAAAAAAACTGTTTTATAAAAGGACAGCCGAGAAAAATGCCTTTTTAACGGAAAAAATGCTTGAATTAATGTTCTTACTATCATATAGTCCAGAAATGAATTTAATGAAGGGGTTATGAGAATGATTAGACTCTTCTGTTATTAACAATGATTTAATGTTTTCTTTTTATTAAAAATGTAAATAAAAAAAGATAGTCATTACAACTATCTTTTGTACTTACCTCGCAACGTCCTACTCTGCCACACAGTCTCCCATGCAGTACCATCGGCGCTATAGACCTTAACTTTCCTGTTCGGAATGGGAAGGAGTG